>NZ_LT897836.1 GCF_900161835.1 Sodalis endosymbiont of Henestaris halophilus
AGGTTGAAAAGTACGTTTCATAGCTATTTACACCTAAACTTTCATAATTACTTAAATAAAACATTTAGCCACTCAACATAAAAGAACGACCACCTCAATAATCTGTTTATAACAAAGAAGAGATTGTAATATAGTAGAGTGTTCAATTGATATTGCTGATTCCCACTTAAATAAATATAGTTATACGGTAATCCCTATTATACAAATCCAACAGAACAATAGGTAGGACTTATGAATATGAGAATTATACGAATTTCGAATTAAAACGCAACTACAGAACAAGCCATATTATATTCTTGACAAAATTACATGTCCGCGATCCCCATCAAAAAAATCAAAATATGAATCTTGATAGATTCTCATCAAGCTAAATTTTTATTTAGATAGTACATAATGAAATACAAGGTACACATCCAAGTGTCACAGTTATCCCTGTGTATAAAAAGGATGAAAACTGTGTAGGAAGAAGAGGATCTAAGACGCGGTTTGAGTTATGATCTACATTCCGTAATGTCTAATTCCCGATAAGATCCTAGGCGGGAAAACCGTTTAAGCTGGTTCGGCGGTTACATCACCGTAACCTATGTCAATTAAAAATTGATCCTAAATCATATAGTTTTATTTTTTTATTAATTTTGTTCGATTGGAGTCCGCCGTGTCGCTTTCGATTTGGCAGCAATGTCTTACCCGTCTACAGGATGAGCTACCTGCGACAGAATTCTGTATGTGGATCCGCCCCCTACAGGCGGAACTGAGTGATAATACTCTAGCTCTTTACGCCCCTAATCGGTTTGTGATGGATTGGGTGCGTGATAAGTATCTACAGAATATAAATGGACTGTTAAATGATTTCTGCGGCATTGATGCGCCGTTATTGCGTTTTGAGGTAGGCAGCAAACCGCAGCAAATTGCGGTCATTCAGCCGGCGAGCTATCACGTCAGCGACGCACTGTCACAAACAGTGACCTGCCGGCCACGACCTAGTTGGGATAACGCTCCGCTACCGCCGGTACTATCTTATTGCTCTAATATAAATCCTAAACACAACTTCAACAATTTCGTTGAAGGTAAATCAAACCAGTTGGCGCGCGCTGCGGCACGTCAGGTTGCCGATAATCCAGGCGGCGCCTATAATCCACTATTTCTTTATGGCGTCACCGGGCTAGGCAAGACTCATCTACTACATGCGGTGGGCAATGGTATCATTGCGAGTAAGGCTAGTGCTAAAGTCGTATATATGCATTCTGAGCGTTTTGTTCAGGACATGGTCAAGGCATTACAAAATAATGCGATTGAAGAATTCAAACGCTATTATCGGTCGGTAGATGCACTGCTTATCGATGACATTCAGTTTTTCGCTAATAAAGAGCGTTCGCAAGAGGAGTTTTTTCATACATTCAATGCACTGTTGGAAGGCAATCAGCAAATTATTTTAACTTCTGATCGTTATCCCAAAGAAATAAATGGTGTCGAAGACCGGTTAAAATCTCGCTTTGGTTGGGGGCTGACGGTGGCGATTGAGCCACCAGAGCTTGAGACACGTGTAGCAATTTTAATGAAAAAAGCCGATGAAAACGCGATGCTCCTACCCGGAGAAGTAGCTTTTTTTATAGCCAAACGTTTACGCTCTAACGTACGAGAACTTGAAGGAGCATTAAATCGCGTTATTGCCAATGCCAACCTAA
Source organism: Sodalis endosymbiont of Henestaris halophilus (assembly GCF_900161835.1). Lineage (GTDB taxonomy): Bacteria > Pseudomonadota > Gammaproteobacteria > Enterobacterales > Enterobacteriaceae. Next base: position 1,686 of record NZ_LT897836.1, read on the forward strand.
CCAGTCGAACGATTACCATTGATTTTGTGCGAGAAGCATTGCGGGATCTTTTATCAATACAAGACAAGCTAGTCACCATTGATAATATCCAAAAAACCGTGGCGGAATACTATAAAATCAAGGTAGCTGATTTACTCGCAAAGCGACGTTCCCGATCAGTAGCCAGACCACGACAAATGGCAATGGCATTATCTAAAGAATTAACCAACCACAGCTTAACCGAAATCGGCGACGCGTTCGGTGGACGCGATCATACTACGGCATTGCACGCCTGCCGAAAAATAGAGCAACTACGTGAAGAAGTTTATGACATTAAAGAAGATTTCTCTAATTTAATCAGAATATTATCTTTATGACTATGACATTTAGCGTTGAACGTGAGCATCTGCTCAAACCCCTGCAACAGGTCAGTAGCCCACTGGGAGGAAGACGACCGACTTTACCTATTCTTGGTCACCTGCTATTGCAGGTGAGGAAAGATGACTTATTGTTAACCGGCACTGATTTAGAAATAGAAATGGTCGCGCGGGTTGAACTGATCGCTGCTCATGAGCAGGGGGCTACTACAGTTCCAGCACGCAAGTTTTTTGATATTTGTCGCAATTTACCAACAGGAGCAGAAATTTCCATAACGTTAGAAGATAAAAAAATGCTGATTCGCTCCGGACGCATCCGCTATTCACTTTACACGTTACCCGCATCCGATTTTCCTAATTTAGATAATTGGCAAAGTCAGGTAGAATTCACCTTATCGCAATCGATTTTAAAACGATTAATTGAATCTACTCAATTCTCTATGGCACATCAAGATGTGCGTTACTACCTCAACGGTATGCTATTTGAAACCAATAATAAAGAACTGCGCACAGTGGCCACTGATGGGCATCGTCTAGCTGTTTGTACCATGTCTCTTAGCGAAGCATTGCCATCTCATTCCGTAATTGTACCGCGCAAAAGCGTGATCGAGCTCGAACACATGCTATGCGTAGGAGAAAATACTGTCAAAATACAAATAGGAAGCAACAATATTCGGGCCATAATCGGTGATTATATTTTTACTTCTAAATTAGTTGACGGCCATTTCCCTGAATATCGCCGTGTATTTCCTAAAAATCCAAATAAAAAGCTTGAGGCGGACTGTAATATGCTCAAACAGGCCTTTGCTCGAGCCGCAATTATCTCCAATGAAAAATTTCGTGGCGCGCGTCTTCACCTCAGTACTAACCAGTTAAAAATCCATGCTAATAATACAGAACAGGAAGAGGCTGAAGAAATTCTTAACGTCAAATATCAGGGCAGTGAGATGGAAATAAGTTTTAACATCAACTACATACTCGACGTGCTAAACACTTTAAAATGCAAGGAAGTACGGTTGCTGCTGACTGATGGAATGTCTAGCGTGCAGATTGAAGACAGCTCCAATCAAACAGCTACCTATGTCGTTATGCCAATGCGTCTGTAACTAAGGTTACATAGTTAAAATGTATGTTAATTAATAACTCTGTAGTGCATATGTCGATTCATAATTTCGTAAAATCGTCTCTATAGATTGATCTTTAGCTACCAAATTTAACTTTCGGTTTAGTGTAAATGGTGTCGGACGGTAAACCAGCGTTACAGGGATGCATACGATTATTCATAACCAAGCATTTCTTATATGTCAAAATTCAAGCGCTGATCATTCCTTCATCTATTGATAATAATATATCTTTACTACCTAGAACAACCTGCGTTGGTTGTTGAACTAGTAAAATTCTGCCTTTCATAAAAGTCATTCATTATTAATAGTTGCGCGTTTGAAATCAGGGACTGATATTGCTAGCGCATCTTAACCTTATCAAGCCGTTTAACTCAAAAATCTAGTTACGAAATATTACCGCCTTCTGAATCCAGTTTTGCTATATTTTCATCTGTACTTAGGCGGTACATGTAGTGGGGAAACTAAAGAATGTATTTTAATGAATTTTTATAACATAATTATTTATTTTACGCATAAAATGCGTGATATTATAGACAAACGATACGTGATATGTGTTGATAAACACAAAAGATATTTAAGGCAAAATAAATCTTTTACTTTAAAATGTTCAAATGAGTTGAAAATGTTGATGTCGAATTATTATGACTCCGCAAGTATCAAAGTACTAAAAGGACTAGACGCGGTTCGTAAACGCCCTGGAATGTATATCGGTAATACCGATGATGGTACCGGGCTGCATCATATGGTATTCGAGGTTGTAGATAACGCTATAGATGAAGCTCTTGCCGGACACTGTAAAGAAATCGTGGTTATAATCCACGAAGACAATTCAGTTTCCGTCCAAGACGATGGTCGTGGTATCCCAACCGGTATTCACGAAGAAGGAGTATCTGCCGCCGAAGTTATAATGACTGTATTGCATGCAGGAGGGAAGTTCGACGATAACTCCTACAAAGTATCAGGTGGATTGCATGGTGTTGGTGTGTCCGTAGTGAATGCTTTATCAGAAAAACTCGAACTAATAATAAAACGCGACGGCAAAGTACATCAGCAGACCTATTATACTGGCGTACCCCAATCGCCACTAGCAGTGGTAGGAAAAACAAATAATACTGGCACTACCGTAAGATTCTGGCCAAGCTTAACCATCTTTACCAAAAATACCGAATTCCAATACGAAATACTGGCAAAGCGGCTACGTGAATTATCTTTCTTAAATTCTGGGGTATCTATCTCTTTGCGGGACAAGCGCAATGAAAGAGAAGATCACTTTCATTATGTAGGTGGAATTAAGGCTTTCGTGAAGTATCTAAACAAAAACAAAAATCCTATTCACCCGAACGTGTTTTATTTTTCTACTGAGAAAGATAGTATCGGCGTAGAAGTAGCTCTACAATGGAATGATGGATTCCAGGAAAATATTTACTGTTTTACTAACAATATACCTCAGCGTGACGGCGGTACTCATATGGCAGGCTTCCGCGCTGCTATGACTCGTACATTAAATTCTTATATGGATACAGAAGGCTACAGCAAGAAAGCTAAAGTTAACGCCATTGGCGACGACTCTCGTGAAGGCCTTATCGCTGTTGTTTCAGTAAAAGTGCCAGATCCGAAGTTTTCTTCTCAAACTAAAGATAAACTAGTGTCTTCAGAAGTAAAATCCGCAGTCGAGTCACTTGTGAATGAACGACTGGTAGAATACCTACAGGAAAATCCCAACGACGCTAAAATAGTGGTGGGTAAAATTATAGATGCCGCCCGCGCCCGTGAAGCTGCCCGTAAGGCACGCGAAATGACGCGTCGTAAGGGGGCGCTGGATTTAGCAGGCTTGCCTGGTAAACTAGCGGATTGTCAAGAACGCGACCCAGCTCTATCTGAGCTATACCTGGTAGAGGGTGATTCAGCAGGCGGTTCAGCCAAGCAAGGGCGTAACCGCAAAAATCAGGCGATTTTACCTCTAAAAGGGAAAATCCTTAACGTTGAAAAAGCTCGTTTTGACAAAATGCTTTCTTCCCAAGAAGTCGCCACGCTAATAACTGCCCTTGGCTGCGGTATCGGACGAGACGAATATAATCCAGATAAGCTACGCTACCACAATATTATTATTATGACCGATGCTGACATTGATGGCTCGCATATTCGCACCCTGTTATTAACTTTTTTTTATCGTCAGATGCCGGAAATTATTGAGCGCGGCCACGTGTTTATAGCCCAGCCGCCGCTCTATAAAGTGAAGAAAGGCAAGCAAGAGCAATATATTAAAGATGACGAAGCCATGGACCAGTATCAGATAACGTTGGCAATAGATGGCGCTACGCTGTACGCTAATTCCCATGCCCCAGCGCTGACCGGAAAGACACTAAAGAATTTGGTCACTGAATATTACGACGTACAAAAAATGATTAGTCACATGGAATGTCGCTTCCCACGATCATTACTTAATCATTTAATGTATCACCCAGCACTGCTTAAAGCACAATTAAATCAGCAAGAGAAGGTCACGAGCTGGATTTCAACACTAGTGCAAACAATGAACGATAACGAGAAGCATGGCAGCAAATATAACTTCAACGTGCAGAAAAATAGAGAGAATCAGCTATTCGAGTTGCTGCTGCGTGTACAGACGCATGGCGTCGATACTGATTATCTATTAGATTACAATTTTATCAACGGCGGTGAGTATCGTAAATTGGCGACTCTTGGTGAAAAACTCAGCAATCTTATTAAGGCTGATGCCTATATTGAGCGTGGTGAACGCCGTCAACCGGTCGCCCGCTTTGCACAGGCATTAGACTGGTTGATGAAAGAGTCGCGTCGTGGACTGGTAGTGCAGCGTTATAAAGGTCTGGGTGAGATGAATCCAGAACAACTGTGGGAAACCACCATGAATCCCAATAACCGCCGCATGTTGCGCGTTACAGTCAAAGACGCGATCTCTGCTGATCAGCTCTTTACCACACTAATGGGTGATGCGGTAGAACCTCGACGAGCATTTATTGAAGAAAATGCGCTAAGGGTATCAAATATTGATATTTAATAACTAATAAAACTTAGCTTACACTTAGGAAGTGATACAGTTTTTGCTTCAATTTTAAATTCTTAAATAAGATTACTCTTTATTCCACTGTCTCGCGACTCTCATCATTATCGTTCATATTGAACTATTTTGGCATTAGAAAACCATGTACTACTATATCCTTATGCTACTAAGCACAAAAAAGAAAAATTTATGCATTACTGATAACTACTAAACAATACAACAACCTAAATAGTCAACTAGTCGTGTTTTCTTAAAAATGCTTCATATTAAAAGCATGATCTTTAAATAGATCCATTCTTTCGCATGTTAGCGAACTTTTATCTTGAATTTTCCGCAGGTCATTCCGATAGATAATTTCGCAAGAATCTTACAAGCCTTTCATCGATATAAAATATTTTACTACTTATTAAATAGTACATGAGTATCATATCACAAAATTATTGAAGTGTCTGGGATTAGTTCGTGATGAACTGAGTACCATTAGCGATTAAACTAATAATCTGGAGATAATTAAAATAACAATGCCAACGCTCAGATAAGTAATGCAATCCATGAAATCAACGTTACTAGTCGATTTGATATTTATAACAATCTTAGAGGATAAACTATAAGATGAATATCAAGATAATCAGTTAGTTACAAAATTAACTTGGATATGCAGTCAAACGCTAAATGCGATACGGTAATACATAAATTATTGACGAAACGATAAATATCATAATCAACCATATATAAATCGTGATAAGCTTAACAAAGAAGATATCCACTTTTACAAAGCAGTGCTCTATACCATACATAATTCCGTTATAAACCGGTTATGGTGGTTATAATATTTTTAATGCGGTGGATATTATTTATAAATATTATCTGCCCCACTAAACTAAAACGCTCCGAACACGCTGTAAAAACATTAAGATTTGTATGATACTATTCGCTATCAGCAGGATAACTAGGCGACGGATAAATCGTTGTCTACCATGATCGCGAGCTCAATATAATGATTGCATGTATCATATAATTAATACTAAATTACTATAATTATGGATTGTTTAATAAACATGTCTCGTTTTACTTACACGGCTAAATTGCTGCTAGCACTCATTCGTCAATTAGCGAACGTCACAATGTTGATATGAAGATGATGCCGTATTAATTAGATATTTCGGCAACTAATCTTGTATTAAAAGTAAAATAACCTAACAATGATCATAACCAAGTATAAATAGGCAACAGCAATACCACGAGAATATCTGTGCTATATTGTTTTGTCTCATAAGACAAAACCGCATCGTAAGTAAACGCAAGCGTATTAACATATCTTAACCTTGTAATATCAGCATTATTCTTGATATTAGTATACTCATCAATAAATAACTGCAAAGAGATACGCATAGAAGAAACCACGCTACTAAACACCACGTTTTACTCATCTAGCCAGCCTATATTTTAATTTCTAGCGCTAACCATAAATAAATATATATACAAAATAATGATGTCGTAATTGACGATTTTCGTACTATTATAAACTAGCAATTTAAAAGATTATAAGTAGTAGCTAATAGCTGTGTTAATTTTAATAAAACAGCAGCTAGCTTTGGCGTTTCACCAAAGCATAGAGCGGCAATTTAACACAAGTAATATTTTGTTTTTTTTAATTAAAAACATGACGTTCATCCTGCCGAGCAAATTTTCTTTATCACTATCAGAAGATACTTATCTGATCATCTTATAGCGGTAATAAAACAGGCGAACATACAGCGTGATTGGCGCCTACAGGCTGATAAACGAAACCTTACCTGCCTTAAACCACGACAATCTTCTTACTGATTTACCATTATTAACAAGCGCTAAATTATAAATAAACTCTAAATTTATGGCCGCGATGACTGTTTTAATTTGATATAAAAAGATCGTTAATGATTTATAACGAGAAATTATTGCTTATAACTACAATACGCAACATTAACCTCTATGAAGTTGTACCCCATCTATTAGTGTTGCTTACTGTTAGCAGTAAGTTGGTAAAATTTCCACTAATGCGCCGGATTAGGAACAAAGCATTGTCAATGCTCCGTAGCAGTTATCAGTAATAAAGCCATCATTGGTATCAGTCGCAGCAGTGCTAAACTTTATTTACGTGAATTCTTTCAACTATTGCAGTAATGTATTATTTTAGTAAAGGGAGAAAACACATACTATAAAATTAACTAAATTAACTACCTATCAACTACTAATATCATGGATATTTTAATAATATAGATACGAATAAAAAGATTGTCCACGGACACTAGTTTGGCTATGAAAAGACGCATGAGGAGCATGAAATGTGATGCATGAATTGGAAAAATATGTTTCTAATAAATGAAAGCTCTGGATTAATGATATTTACAAAGCCTAATACCTAACTCCATCTTATCAGATATAATTCTATTTTATCAGCAATATAATCGGTATCAACTATTCAATGTTAGCTATTAGTATGGCCTATAAGATATTTAAAAAGTTGGGTAGGCAAGTGATTTTAAGCATGATGTGAACATCATGCAACAGCGTATCAGAAGTATATAGCTTGTCAGCAGATCCACACTGTTAATCTGGATTGCTCAACGGCATAAAGAAACTAATTAAGATTAATTTAACTACGTTAAAACTAAAAAAACTGCAAAAAATCTAGCCGTCAAATAATTTATTTTAAGTTAATGCGGCGTTAGCCTGTGGCAGCCTACGTATAATTACGCTCTAGAACTTAATATTCATTATCCCTAGATTTACACAACTAAAGTAATACTTTGATAACTAAAGTACTAATAAAATTAGTACATTATTTATTGAGAAGTTAATAATACGGAGACAGAGAAATCTTATTTCTTGTTAACAGCAAAACATTCATACTCCCTAGTCACCGACAAACGAATATTATCGAATGTGTCTGCAAACTAGCACAGGCAAAATATTTTAACTATTGTAAAAATTTAATCTGTCGCACAGCAAGGACGCGATCACTTATTAAGCATATGAAATCACCTCTATAGCGGTGAAAGCTCATGCCATGATTACTATGTTACCCTTGATGAAATAGTGGTAACTGTTGCGCTCGCGTTTTCTTACATGTGTTACCTATTAACTGAGTGTTTAATACGTAAAACAGTAATGCAGGAGCAAAAGTAAAAAATATAAGCATTCATTTCATTAAAATTTATTCATGAATGAAGATTACCACTACACTATCAATAATTCCAAGTAAACGTAAAATTAAAATAAATATAAATCAGGAACTAATTAAAGAAGGAATGATTAATTGCAGTAAATAACTCTGAATCGCATAACAAAATATAGCCCTATTTTGTATATAGATGATTGCGTGATATTTAGGACTAAATAAATCATAAAATCATTGTCAATTAACTACAAATAGGGATACTCACTGATATTTGACAGTTACCGGTGTTGATTAGTACTGTATTAATCTACTACAACACAGTTGTATAAGCAACAACAAATGATGTTTTAGCACAAGCGTTAGTATGAAAATCTTGCGGTATTATCCTGATGAATAAGCTGCGATACATACTAGATAAAGTTTACGCCACAATACTGCAATTCAGATCAAATAGTTATATCAGAAGCTATGTATAAAGGTAATACTTGATCGTTTATAACAAATAGACTATGAACTAGTTAGGCAATATTGTAATTATAACTTAATACAATAATATTGATATTGAATAAATAAAACACTAATTTGACACCGTGTTTCTTAGAGAGTGCAATTGTATTTAAGTTTTGTCTGTTCACTAATCAACAACGTTCATTCCGAGCATAATACGCAGTGTTCGATAGGTTGCTAGATCGCTAGTTACCTATTGCCGGTGTAAAGAAAGTAAAATAATGACTTCTTATTGGCTTGTGCTGGAAAATGTGTATCTATTAGTTGTGAGCAATGGTCGTCCCCACGCGACCTAAAGCAAAAATATACACAAACAGACATTGTGATAAGTAATCATACTAGATTTTGCGACGCAGCACTAAATAATTTTTTACAGAATAAACAAATTGTTATCCGGATAAGTTTGCAGACAAGAAACTATTCTGCTCGAAAAACAATAGCACTTATTATTACCGCACACTGCCGCAACGTCATTTAACAAAAATGACGCATTAAATTGCATTAGTACCTATATATTTATTAATTCTTTTCTAAATACAGAAAACAATGGTATTAACGAACCTTAAGAGATCAATCATAAAGTACCAGCAGTGATTTGTGATGGACATAAAAGTTATACTGACCATCAACAAATATCAATGTTCTTAAGTTACAATATTCTAATGGGTTTACGTGGTATTTTATATCAACTTGCCAACATTAGATTACGGGTTGAGGCAACTTAACGCCTAATGAAGGCGTTGGAGCTAGCTGATTATACTCAAACATGAAGACCTTCTGGAAGTTACGCAAACTAAGCCAAGTGAGACACCAAAACAAAGTGCTCAACCTGCGAAGGAAACATATACTAATTGCTCACCGCTATTTTAAAATAATCTGATTTATAGATATGCCGGTTTTATTTGATTATGGAAGGTAAAACAAAGCGGAGAAGCAATTGAATGGTCTTTGCTACTACTGTTCCCATGCATATTTAATAACACAATATCGAATTAGAACGTCTTACAAAAATGTTATATGTCGCCGTGTGATATAACTCTTTGAGTAGCTCTGAATTAGCCTGATCAATGTTAAATATCAGATAATGTTTTGCATATTCTCGATGAGTGTATTGTGCCTCTCGAAAAGGCAATGCCCGACCTTAATAAATAATACGGCAGAATGGCTAGCTACCGAGCAAGCACGATTATCCTAAAGATAATCTTTCTTACAAATCACGTCAAAATAGACAGAGAAAAGGATATGCAGCTAGATTTATTATGCTAAAATTCTACTTGTAGCTACCGCACGTTTACTCTTCTGCTAACATGAGTAATATTCTTTTTCTTACTAAGAATCTGATTCTCCACATGTCCTCTTTACTCTTACTGTTACAAAACATAAATTTTCCTGGCGTAGATAAAACGGCTGAACACCTGCAGGAGAGATTATGTGATTATCAATTTTATCATTAGTAAATAATATAACACACAAGTGTTAGACAGAGGCACTAGCTTCGGCAAGACTTACGAAGAAATGAAAGTGCACCAGAGACCAAATAACGTAATTAATTTGATAGCTACATTGTTGACAAAAGATTACCTAATTATCATACACCTATGCCGTTTGAAAGAACTAATAGTTATCTTTGCATGTAAAAGTACAATATATTTAGTGACCGCCAAATAGAACTTTTTTCATAAAAAACAGCATTCATATTAGCAGGACATATAACGAAGATTTACTCTGTTTAATAAACACATGTCAGGAACAATAACGAAAGACACGAAAATAAGCACAAGATATACAACTACCTATTTATTAAAAATAAAAATCTTCATCAATAATTATCAAGAAGTCATCTTCGCAATCAATAACTATCTTATGAACGCTAAAGTTAATAAGGGCATATAAACTATCAAAATACGAAAATATACTTCTTGTTAATAAATCATAGGTAACCGTGATTATGCTGTATATATTGACTAATCCTTATAATCATGCTTAAAATTACCCTTACTTCTTACAGCGGACATTGCATTACTTCTATAGTAATTAGTTAATTTAAATAGACATTGAGCAATGAATAATAAATTGACATACATTAGGCGGTGTAGCCTTACATTGCTGAGGATTCCGAAAATTTTTTATTTCTAACCAACATTAACTAACAAAAGCAAGAGGCAGTAACCTTTATACTACAAGAATTCAACCATCTAATTATAGTAACTTTTAACCCCTAACAATACTATTTTAACCACGCAGGTTGCGAATTACATTCTCGGTATAACAATGTTATTTCAAACGATAATTTTACCTAAGCATTGATATGCTAGGTCTTTTTTGCACAACGAACAACACTGCAGCATAATAACTGTCATACAAGACATTAATAGTGACGAAATTCTATTAAGTTTGCCATGCTTATATAATTGCTGACGCTGATAACCTTTACTATCACGATACTACTTAACTTACATTATGAGCTTATTGCCGAAGCTTACAAGGGATCTTATAGTCAATTTTTCGGACGTGAGTTATCTTATTATTAATAAGATAAGAAGTTCTTTTATCATTTAATTAATTATAGCTATGTTAACCAAGTATTTATCTCTACAAAATCTATATAACGCTAATAATGTTCTATAAACTATACCCATTGCTATAAAGAACTATTGATGATCGCAAGAGTGGTAATCACCGTACAATGTTGCGTAAAGGTAATTAAATTTTACCCCCAAGCTGGTGAAACTTATGCTCATTCGCTAAATTGACTATTAACTGCCTATGATGCGCAAATATGCGTGTATGTCTACACACGATCAAGAGGCGGACAACAGATACACAACAGTACCTACTTAGAGACTGCACTAATGGCAAAAAAGATGTTATCTCTAGTCTTTGACTAGATAAACCAACGCGCAAACTTACCGCTCACTGACAACTCTTCTGCATTACGCGAGAAAACTGCTCAGGGGTACTTCGGTGGCACAGTTTGGAAAAACTGCTAACTTCACCTCCATAACGTATGGTTAGGATAGGCGGGATGTAACGATATAGCTGAGGAATCAAGCTCACAGTTAATTTAGACCACGATACTGAAGAAACAGATGAGGATATCACCGGCCACATAATTTAGTACCGCTAAAGGAATTAATGATCGCAATCCCAAACCATAGGCACTCACGATGGAGCAAACCGTAGTAGAACCCATGTTATCTCCCCACTATACTTCCTCATCTTTACACCCCTAACTTCTGAAATACCTACTAAAAGTAAATGTTAGTAACTGTTAGTAGCTGAAAGACTAGAATGCAGTAAAGCATGAAAATACTCCGGCATTTAATATAAATTTGGCACCTAGCAGGTGATTGGGCGTTAACAAGCAAATTTCATTAAGAGTCATAAAAGTTTCGTGATAATTCTATCGGGTGTTTCGTCACACAAAATAAATTTTTGCTGCACGGAAAGCAATTCCTATAACAGCAGCGACTCATAAATAATATTCAGACTAATTTCTGCATAAGCTGCTAAGAAAACTAAGAACAACTTTAACAAAGGTAACTAGAAAATGGTAAAAACAAAACACTGCGTCTAACTACATTCCCGAATGGCGCACGAACTGCTAAGGATCTACTCATGCTACAATTAAGAGCGCCCTGTACTGTATTTAATATCCGCAATCCCTGCCCCCTGGACCTGAACCTGGGTCGATTTTTAGGCAGCTTTTAATTCTTTTAAACAGCGTCGTAACGCTACCACAACTATTCCAGCCGTCAGTTTTCATGGCTCATAGTAGGCTCGAAAAGTATGAATAAGTATTGCAGCCTCAGTCAGATTCTCTATATTCATAACCGCGTGAAGATACCAATCTGTTTTGAGTTTAATGCCATCATGATTTATTTTATCTTAAGGAGAATTATCCTTGAACAACCATACAGAAACGCAAAAGATATTTTGTTAATAAGCGCTATTACATTACAAAAAAATATCCTGAGTCAACGCCATCGTTGCCAAGACCGAAATATCACTCAAGAGGAAAACCATGTCGCACAACCTTTACTCTACAGAACGAGCCCTAAATGCTGCTAACTTATTACCGTTGCATCAGCAGTATGGCGGGCCTGTCTGGGTTTACGAAGCGGAAATCATCAGCGCGCGCATTGCGCAATTATGCCGTTTCGATACGATCCGTTTTGCTCAAAAAGCCTGTTCCAATATTCATCTGCTGCGCATGATGCGCCGCCAAGGAGTTAAAGTAGATTCTGTATCGCTCGGGGAAATTGAAAGATCGCTACTAGCCGGTTTTGAACCGGGCACTACTAGTAATAAAATTATTTTTACCGCTGATTTGTTGGATGAACCGACACTCAAAAGGGTTATTGAGCTAGGTATACCTGTCAATGCCGGCTCGGCTGATATGTTAGCGCAACTTGGTGCTCGCGCACCGGGACACGACGTGTGGTTGCGGATCAATCCCGGTTTTGGCCATGGCCATAGCAAAAAAACCAATACCGGAGGGGAAAATAGCAAACACGGTATTTGGCATGAAGACTTACCACAAGCTGTAAAGCTTATTCGTAACTACAACCTGCATCTTATTGGAATGCATATGCATATAGGATCGGGTGTAGATTATTTTCATCTTGCGCAAGTTTGCGATGCAATGGTGCAACAAGTCATCACCAGCGGACTAGACATTTCGATTATTTCGGCTGGCGGAGGATTATCAATACCCTACCGTTGGGGAGAGGAAGCAATTGATACCGATCATTACTTTAAAATGTGGGATGCTGCACGGCAGCGAGTTAGTGAACACCTCGGCCATCCAGTGACACTTGAAACTGAACCTGGGCGGTTTTTAATAGCGGAAGCGGGAGTACTGGTAACTCAAGTCAGAGCGGTAAAAAAGATGGGTAGTCGTCATTTCGTACTGGTCGACGCTGGATTTAACGATTTAATGCGCCCAGCTATGTACGGTAGCTACCACGCTATCTCGCTTCTACCAGCAGACGGCTGCGATCCCAGCACGCAACCGCTGCTCGATACCGTGGTGGGAGGGCCATTATGCGAATCAGGCGATATTTTTACCCAAACTGCTAACGGTGTTATCTCGCCGCGTCGTTTGCCGCTAACTAAGGTAGGAGACTATCTGGTTTTTCATGATACCGGCGCTTATGGCGCTTCTATGTCCTCGAACTACAATAGCCGACCATTGCTGCCAGAAATATTATTTGAGAGAGGCAAAGCGCGACAAATTCGCTGTCGTCAATCGCTTCAAGACCTGTTTGACCTAGAAATAAAATCGACCTAAAAATGTACTGTATTTATTAAATGCCCCGAGACATCGCGATAACTCTGGTATGTCATAACACGTCACGAGATATTTAGTATAAATAGATTACATTACCAGGACCACATCACTGCTAACTAACATTCATTAGTTGCACGAATTTTCTCATTGTTACTAATTATTAGTGCGGTTCATGGTAATAGATTACATGTTATTTTTAATGCTTAGCTAACCACCAGTTCATGAGAATTGGTAATCTAAGTCTAATAAGAGATGACTAAACGACGAGACGCTGAAGGAAATTATCGCCATAAGGATTGCCCGCTTTTACTGCCATATTAATGTTATTAATAACACACAATACATCGCTGACCTACTCTTTTATCGATATACAAGAAGCGACCAGATAAATGACACCGTGTAAACATACCTCAAGATAAATACGGATATCCTACTAAACTCAATATGATTGATACAATATTATCATCAGCAAGTTCATTAAACTCAATAATATGCTGGACTAATAGTCATTAGATTACGAGTAAAATACTGATGTTTAATTAATTTTCATAATTATTATTAGATAATATAATTACTGCTTAAAACAATAATTACACTATACTTTTATTAATTTTTTTGATAGAAGACATTTCTATCATAAATCGATTAACAGTCTTATGCTAATAAAAGATTAAATTATGTATCCTTTTACTTAAATTACGTTTTAAATATTAATATCGTAAACTATCATACGGTAGCTAAGGAACACGGAAAATAGTAAAATTTTAAAACGTTATGTAATAAAACAATAAATATTAAATGTCTTGATGTTTTACTACATAGGTCACTTTATATATTAAAAAGTAGCTGTACAAATAATTCTACTTAAACAAAACAATATAATAGTATAAATTAATTTAATACTATTGCACAATCATTAAAATACCCAACTTGGCTGCCATGGGCAATAACTTTATAAAAATACAAAATAATTAGGCAGTTAAATGCTTTCAAGATATTGAAAGCCAATAATTAACTAATTAGTCAACTAATATTAAACGCGACGTGTTGTTAAGAAAAGAGCTGGATATTGCTTCAGCAATATCGGTGATGCAGCAAACTATTTTATCCCCATTTAAATACCTTCCTTAATATTACGATGCAATTCTAGTATATCTCTTCATAAATACAGCAGAAATGTAATAGTCAATTGCAGAAAGAGTTTATAAGAACTTAGTTGTCAGGACTGACAGAAGTTTCGTAAAACTAATTCAAGTAACTTACTGCTTATTTTATAATAACTTGTTAGTATTAGCAAATAATACTACATTATCTTTGCTGTAGCTGTATATTTCCTCTTACCATAAACGTAAGAATTATCCCCAGTTTTATTACTGCAAATTAATAAGTTAAAAGATGCATATGACATAGAAACTTATAAAATACACAATATATCACAAATATCCTCGCCTTAATAACCATGTTATCAATTAAAGACAATTAATACATATATTATGGCATATAGCATTACAATAGCCGCATTAAAATATTAATTAACAGCTGCAAGTGAAAAGCTTTTAATGAAATATAGCCTGATATGAAAAAATTGCTGATATAGTGCCTGATACTTTTATCAGGCATGTGACTAACGATACTAAATAATTCTGAAGGCAACAAAAGGCGGTAGCGTTACGTGAGATAAGCTAGGTATCAAAAGCAAGTTCTGTACAATTAGTAAGTTTGTAGTTAAGGAGGTAAAAATTGTATTATTATAAGGCAATAAAGGTAGCCGGTCAGCAAAATTAAAAACGAGATGACAAACATATTCGCGATAACATAATAAAATACAAATAAAAAATCACAATGATCAGCTAAATGACAAAAAGTTTATCTAACATATTTTTGATTACATGCATAAAAACATTTAATCAGAGTGATAAGATAGTTACTCTTTATTTTTAAAATAAATACGCATGCATGAAGTCGCAAAAGCATAGAGAGCTAAATAGCAACGACTTTGATAGAAGATCTTTTGTTATATCAAAAATATGGTGGAATATTGAAATATCGTTATGCTATCCGTAACGTTGACGTGCGTTAATCCTAACCTAACATAAATATGTTGATTTATTAGCTAAATAACGTTATTATTTACTCAAATCTACAGTATAAATCACCGCACGCTAACGCCGCGAGAAATGGTCCTTATCAAGGATAAGGACCAGATGAATATGCTTCATATATCCCTTTCCGGCAATAAGGCAAAAAATACGGGTATATGCGTGATAAGATAAGAAAAATAACGATAGATACCGTCAGACGCTTAAGATAAGCACGTATTCAGTAACTAAGCTTGACTTTTCGTAATAAAATATAACACGACAGATGCGATAAAATAAAAGTTACGATAAATTATGAAGTTATTTATATTATCTCTTAAATGTGGTCATCAATATTGCACTTTTCAATATGCTTTAATATGCAAGGAAACTATCTTTTCGGCGAAGCCGCATAGAAGTATATTAACGAATCTAATCTAGCATAACATAATATATCATCAATTGATCCGCTTATAATTTATAGGATCAGAGCCGTTGGCTTAAATAAATACGAACTATTTCATTATAGGAACAATGCACATAATTGCGTTACTTAATAAGTACACTCACTACGTGGTAAAATATTACCAATAATTCTCACTGTTGGTTAACATAAAATCAATATACTACATACCAGATAATCAATCATAACCACCACCGAATAGTCAACAGTAGTATAACACCTTTTAGCTACATCTAAAGGTATTATTACTCAATAAATGCCGACTATAGTGATATTTTGCTATGCTTTAATTCACCATCTTTTATCGCACGTTCAACGAATAAGTTACTATAACAGGAAATAGCGGTAAAATTACGGCATTATCCCAAGCATGGCATTATCGTTTACTTCCCATCAACTTTATCTAACTTACCAAAAGAAATTAATTTTACGTTTAATTTATTTAATTGAAAACATTTCCAAAATACTTAAACTCAATGCTGACGTCTACGCTTTAGGGAGTGCTCTCACGAGAGCAAAGAAAATCTTGCACCTTTATATTCATCTAAAGAATAGATAAAACAACACGTTGCCAATTAGTCGACGTAGATATAGTAGGTATGATCTAGTAAAATACTATTGATTAATATCATGTCCATCATAAAGAAAATTGATATAACATAAAATTTTATCCGTTACATTATGATATAATAAATAATTATAACTCATCAATACCTATAAGTTTCCAAGAAGCCGTAGAATACTAAGCTAGTGCTCTGGCTTTATTGTTAGGATGTTAGTGTAATTATTTATTAACTACATTTTACTTAGTATATTTATAACCTAGTTTTAGTTAATTACTTATTACGAGCAAAACGAAATAAATTAAATTTCAAACTAACTTGATCAAGTGCTTATTGTTAATATGAACACATTTGATGTCTAAATGTAATAATTTAATTATTAAAAACTTTAACTAATATAATCCATGCTACTATTATGTTTTAATGTTTAATAAATATTGTTTACCATACTTAAATAAAACGTTGCTTCACTATTAAAATGATCAAATGAAATCCTACTAAGAGATTATAGCTTTCTGGTAGACTTTAAATCAGCTTAAATATTATTAATATAGTTGTTATCTGTAACATATAATATTTATTGTGTTAGCTTCATAGTTTTAAAAGATAAATGTAATTAAATTTATCTTTCTTGTATTATATTAATGTTACCTGTCGTCTTGACAGACTTCTGATAGATTATCAGAAGATATTTTAATAATTCTCTACCGTTACATCAAAAATTCATGCTTACTAAGATCTTAGTAAGAAAATAGTAATAGCTTTATTAGAAGTATATCAAATTTCTGCTAACCAGATCTCTTAAATCTTAGCCTTAATTTTAATAGCATGACTTAGAAAATAAAGCTAGAAGTCAGAAGCCAAGTACTATATGTCTCTCTAAGTGCATATTTGAAAGACACGGTTAAACTGTGCGCACAACAACAGTATATTAAGCCTGTTGGCTTTAATTCTCTTTTAACTCTCTATGCCATATTCGACTAAATATGACTTTTACAACCGCGCTAAAAACCCAATAAAGCCTAATAAACAAAGTAAAATATCTTGTAAAGCAAGAACATAAAGTATTATTTTTATCATTAGCCCCAATAAAGAAAGCGTATAGTTTTAATTACGCAGCCGTTATAATCTGTATTATCCTAATTCTGCTGCTTGCACATATATACAATCTATACAACAATAGCACACTGCAATTAATTACTTTAATTGAACTGTTATACTCATTTCATATTTTTATAGGTCAACCTAATTAGCAAAGTGTTTACCGTTATATTTAGTACTCAATACAGATAATTAAGCTTAGCCTACAATTATAATACGGCAAACATATCCATAAACATAAGCCGTTCAGTTATCAATTACTAAGCAATCACTTCCTTCTTAGAACGGCAAAATAAAACATTACTAAAATTGCAATTAATACTAAAATAGTAAAACTTAATGCTATAAACGAAATCGTAGTAGATACTTTATTTTAAAATAAAGTATTACATCCTGAAAATTAAAACACTATTATTAAATAACTTACTAAAGAATTTTTGATAATCAATAAACTTATAGAGCAACACTCAGTTGTATCGCCGTACCTGATATTGATGTTTACAGCAGTATCTATTTCGAAATAGCATTAACGGATCTATCAACATTATGATCAGCGCATAATAAAACACAGTCTAGTGAAAGAAATTTCTAATTCTAGCGTCGGATTCGCAAATCAAGATGATCTAGTGGTTAGCTTGCAAGGGGATCAAAAGAACTAGCAATATCGACATCACGCCCAACTAGTTGCTAACTGTTAAAAGCGCTTTATATGTCCATGGAGCTGGCGGTTAGGACTTATATTGTGATTTGTAGTGTGCATAAATCAAGAAACCCTTTCTTTAATCCGAAAATATCTATAAATGATGTGTTTCTATCAAATAATAACGCATTATATTACATAGTAACCACTGCCATACTTTCCCTATGAAAGTAGCCTTCAAGAATGCCAAAGGCATAATGAATGCCGCGGTGGAATAGGTTGCCACACATAACCCTTACCACTGAGAAACTTTTATTATAAAGTTATTATGGTAACTACAACATCATCAGCCCTTGTTGGTATCACTAAATTTTAACAATAAACGAATCAAAACAACTAGTTCATAAAAAGTTATAGAAAATTAATAGCATTAATTAGCAATACAAATAAAGTTTTAACAAAAGGATATCAAAATTGTACTTTAATTACTCGATAGTATTCACATAAAGAAGCAGATAGGTATAAAATGCATACTGTCAGAGTCCGCCAGTATTAATACATTAAATCTCGTCTATAGCAATTTGCTATACTCGATAATTATTGCCTGAGTATACTAGGGCGCTATAGCAGATAAAATATAGATTACGTGTATTAACCTAATAAGTGCTGATAAAATATTTATCACTCATAGTTTTACACCATGATAATGCGTGGTAACTAGTTATTTTTTTTGACAACTACATATACCCCACATAACCTTAAGGGGAAGTTAACACGTCTATATTGCAGAAAATGTTTCTGGAATAAATTTGCATGTTCAAGACTTTCGGTGTTCCCAGCAGTGGCTGACCGATAGTTTTTTGTTAACATAATAGATAATTTAATATGCCAAAGCAGTTGATGTTGAGCAGTTAGTAAGAAACAAATATAAATAAAATAATAAGGATTTAAGAATCGCAGATTGTTTTTAGTATCTGGTAGATATTTTAGTAATTTAACTTTTACTATTTTAGGGCTTCTGAATTATTACAACGCACATGACTAAGCACTCTGTACTGAATTAAAACACTTTAATACTAACTAAGACATTTTAACTAACTACCTATGTGATTCTCCTGTAGTTCATGAGTTGTAGGCCTGGAAGATACATGGCACACATTTAATAAATTTATTAAGTAAATTTAAACTAATACTATTAATAAAAGTTAGATATAGTTGATAATGAGCTTGCGTTTTGCTATCTTGTCAACTCAACATTATGATACTTAAGATGAACATGCGAACTACCTTAATAAACATGGTAATAAAATAAAAACATCAAAGGTAGTACTTTATTAATTAATAAATATAAAGACGTGATTGCACTGTTTTCATAATTATAACTAATTTAGTTTCTAAAGCAACAAAATAAGATAATAAGAGAGTTACAAAACGCGATAGATCTGTAATTAGATAATTTGCAATACATAGTTGCTGTTGATATTTTATTGTACTGGTATTTTATTAAGTATGGTAAAATATATTGAAAACTAGTAAAGTTATATATTCTAGAATTACTATTAATTAATTTATTAAAATATTTATGATCGATCTTACTTAATAGCTAGTACAATCACTAAGAAGCACGACGCCTAATCATACTGTTATTAACAGACTACATCTTTAATTATTATCAATATACAAATTTATAAATATCATTAAAGATATGGTCAAAAAAAATTGCTTCACGACCAAGACGCAATGCAAATTATCACAATCTTTTGCTTTTACGGCGTTAAGTGGTATTTAAACATAAGGATTGACATGCCATGACACAGTTGTTTATTGTTTAATAAATTTAATATTTCTACCGCTAATAAGAAATATGACAAAATACATAGAATTTCTTTAGGCACACATCGATAATCGCGCTTTCCAAAATTTAAGTGTCTTGCTAACCAAAATCAAAAACATTAAAGATCGTATTTTGACTGATGAATGCCTATCGATAGGCTAATCTATCATTCAGACGACGAAAATATTATTATCATTGCTATGATGATCGAATCCAGATTGCAAGTAATATCAAACATTATAATCTGGGCACCCATGTCAGCTATGCATCTGGATTAATAAGTTAATCAAAAATTATACGCATTAATATAAAAGAAACGCAAACAATAACCGTACGTAATTTTAATTCTGATAACAAAAGTAAACACGATCATTATAGAAAATAACGTGCCAATATTTGAGATGTGAAGTTTTTTTTTAGGTAAAAACCGCTCGGTGACGTTAAGATCTTCTGTCCAAACTCATCGATAGCAGCAGTCATTGCCTGACTGTTAGCGGCCTTTGGCCGTAGCTGTAGTACTTCACCATAGCGAGCAGTGATGTGTGTGACCTTGCCTAACACAATAAGGTCCATTAACTCTTCCCAATCCCGGCGCAGCTGCAACTCTTCCTCCATATCCGGGCTCCACAAGAATGGCGCGCCTATTCGGCGGTGTTTTAGGGGGATCGTCCGTTGTCCCTCAACGGGGATCCAAAGCACCCTTGTAAGTTTATGACGTACATAGCTAGTTTTCCAAGTGACCCCGATATTGCCGGTCAACGTCGCCATGCAGACAAAGGTAGTTTCCAATGGTCGTCCTCCGTTATTTACTGGAATAGTTTTCAGCTCTACGCCGATTGCAGCAAAATCCTGTTCTGGCTTATTGCCAAAGCTAACCCCTAAATAACGCTCTAACATTACACCAATCCACCCTTTATCACGCTTAAGATCGGCAGGAATACTCAGACTAAACTGGGCAGACAACTCGCCAAGAGTATAACCAGCTAGCGCATTAGCTCGGCACAGTAGTACCCTTTCATCAACTGGCGGGTGGGCAAATGGAATTAGGTTACTCATTTATTAGTCCTGAACTTAATAAAGACAAAAAATTAGACGGCACCCCATCCAGCTGAACAAGCTGGGTTTCATAGCAAAATAATAACATTATGTTAATAGCTTTTAAAAAAGCTTCACGAGAATTTTTTTTTAAAAGCTTCATGATCAAAGTAAAATTTGATCAACGTGGTACGCTCACTTCAGGCAACATTAATTAAATTATTAACTAGGTTATCAGCATAATATGACGCTAACTTAGTGAATTACAATTAATATTTATATATAGACTTATCTGAGGATGTTTTAACCTATTTATTAATTAATGTGCGATATCCATCGTTTTTTATCAAAACCACTGATAATTGTTTGTTATCTATGGTAAATGATGAGATATATTCTCTAAATAGGCAACGCATAATTCTTGATAAGCATAAGAGTTTTAGATCTAATGATCTGCTTTTATATTTTGTTTTGTTTGAGTGAGCTTTTTGCAAAAAATTGCCGATCTCATCTATAGTTATACACAAACCACCTATAAGACAGTATATAAAGTAAAGATTGGGCGTCGCGGTCTTATTTATAATTTGACATAATGAAGCGTCGCGAAGAGTGTTCTTTACCAGAATTAGTGAAAATCAGTAGTATATTTTGTATAGAGCGAATATGTAAAATATCTTAGATTGAAGTGTTCGAGGTAATTTAGTGATCGATGATAATGGCTACCGCCAGAATGTTGGTATTGTAATATGTAATTACAACGAACAAGTGCTGTGGGCTAAAAGATATAGGCAGCATTCCTGGCAATTTCCTCAAGGGGGCATACATGCTAGCGAAACCGCAGAACAAGCCATGTACCGGGAGCTACACGAGGAGATCGGTCTGCGCTGCAAAGATGTACGCATCCTAGCTTCGACGCGTAACTGGATACGTTATAAGCTTCCCAATCAGATGATACGCTGGGATACCAAGCCGGTATGTATTGGTCAGAAGCAAAAATGGTTTCTATTGAAGCTTATATGTGCGGATACCGATATTAATACACACAGCAAGGGTATTCCTGAATTTGATGGTTGGAGATGGGTCAGTTTTTGGTATCCGGTACGTCAAATCGTTTCTTTTAAACGGCACGTCTATCGTCGGGTTATGAAGGAGTTTTCTAGCGTAGTCATGCTTCTTCATGAAACTGCAGCAGCAGAGTTTCAAGCCGACACACAGAAGAAAAAAAGGCTAAATAAAGCAGATTATACTCATAAGTATACTAGTAATCGTTAAGAAGATAATAATAACATTAAGTTTTTGAATTAACTTAACATACTAGTTAATAAAACCTGCCAGCAGTAAAGATCAAAGTCGGTTCAGTTTATTTAGCCCATAACAATTAACGCTGTTTGTTACCTGATAGTAAAGTTATATTCAAATAAAACTCTAGCACGAACGATCATGCTGGCATTTAATCAAGAGATTATTGGCTTATTTTAACGACTGTATAAGTTGATTAACTTAACGAACGCTCACACTTACACAGTGTACAATAAATTTTAGCTCCTTAATTAGCGCGTTGACAATTACAACTCTAAGATCTTAAGCATTCTGCTAATAAATTAGCAGAACCACTAAAAATTCTACAAGAGTGATTAATAAGTTATCGTTTCGGGGAAAGATAGTCAAGAACGTGACTAACCAGCATTTAACCGTGGTTGCAACTACACATCCTCATTTCAGCTAGTACAACAAATATGCGCCCGTATTCGCGCCCTGTTTGCCGCACAGTAATGACTATCGTTTTAGGGACTAGGTTGGGAAAACAGCAAGCATTCTTCACCAAGTTTTTTAGCAAAAAGCTTTTTTGTTGCTAAATAGCGACCTCGAACACAAGCAGCTGATCCCTGGCGCTTAACTCATGTAGTGCCCAATTCACAGTTTCAGCATTATTTTACTGCCAGCTAGACAAGATATTATGTAGGATAGTTTAAGTTGTTACGACCATAGACATCTCTATGATGCGTGGCAAAAACACGATATATTAGCGAAAAATAACGAACGCGGGAAAATAAATAGTTCAATAAGTGATTTGAACATTTGGCTAGGAAATGCGCGCTGCTTAGCGAAAGCTATTTCGAAAAAAACAACGACTGCGTTTTAGCTTGATGATATTCCTCGTAATATAATTTAATAACTCGCGTAATTCATATTACTAATTGATAAATTACACGACAATAATTTTCACACTGCTATCTTAGTACATGTCAGAAAGAACCTGATCATAATAGGAAGTAGACATCTAATAGCTGTTACTTAATTAAACGTTTACTAATTAGTATCTACAAATGCTACCGCGGTAAACTGTTAAGAAATAAGGAGTGGTGTTAGTGCAAAAACACTAGTTATTTATCAACTAAGAACGCAAGCTCACCTAAATAATAAAAATGATGTAAAGAAGCAAGCGTCATTAAAAATGACGAATGTATTTATGTGATTTTGCATGTGATTTTGAGCATGAACATAAGCACCTCTTCGAGAATAAAAAAAATTTACTTTACGTTGCAATCTCCTATTCCTCGAAGGAGAAATAAACACATCTCCAGCGACCGCAATAGAGGTCAAAGAAGTGTTATTTTGACGATAAGAGGCATCAGGCTGCGCCTAGACATTAGAGCAGAATATAAAACAATATAGTATTTATGCCACCGATGTTGGTGAGACAGTCGTTTTCTGTCATTCGGTACGAACTACCTGACACAACTATTTGTTATCGTTAAAACACATTAATGACTTGGTAACAGCGATGTATTATAACCATGGCATCCTTGCCTATATTGCCGTTATTGCAGAAAATCATCACCTAAACGAATTAAGTGCATGGCTAGTGCTTGTTTTCATCTTTGCGGAAAATAACCGGCAATCTGATAAGTGCGTTACTGCTGCAAACATAGGTGATTAAACTCTACGTATTAACGGACGTATCCTTACGGAAGGGGATATAAAGAAGATTACGAATATTCTTTTGCGCAATGTAAAACTACATACGACGCAAAGCCGAGCAGCGCAAATCGCGGATCATTAGTTTAATATTGATGCACTAGTAGCATCAAAGTCTCACATTTAGTATCTGCAATCATGATGCAGCTCAGTCTAGGCGGAAGCTAAGCAAGTAATGTATATACAGACAGATAAGAATTTATATTCCCTTACTATCACTAGCTCGCAACTATGCGTTCATATATACTAACTTCGCGCGTCGCGTGAGATGATATTTTATGAAATGTACAGCAGATGGCATGGCATTCGGCTGATAAATAATAAAAAAAGACGACATTGTGTGGCTTTAAATGACGACTAATTATCTAGTTTTTCCTCAATTTAATGCAATAATTTTTCACCTGGGCCCGGTTTGCTTGCACTGGTACGGTTTAATGTACCTGGTGGGATTTATATTTGCAATGTGGCTGGCGGTACGACGCGCACATCGCCACGGCAGCGGTTGGCATAAAGAAGAAGTAGAAAATCTTTTGTATGTTAGTTTTATCGGGCTGTTTTTAGGTGGCCGTATCGGTTATGTGCTATTTTATAATCTGCCTCTGTTTCTCGATAATCCCTCATACCTGTTTAAGGTCTGGGAGGGAGGCATGTCATTTCACGGCGGCTTAATAGGCGTTATTGTGGGGATGTTCTGGTTCGCCAATCGCACCAGACGCCATTTTTTTCAAGTTGCCGACTTTGTAGCGCCCATGGTACCATTCGGTTTAGGCGCTGGCCGGTTAGGCAATTTTATTAATGGCGAGCTGTGGGGCCGGGTTACCTTTGATACACCCTGGGCAATGCTGTTTCCTAGATCTCAAGAAGAAGATGTAGCTCTGATTCAGATCAATCCGCAATGGCAAGGGTTGTTCGAGCACTACGGCGCATTACCTCGTCATCCGTCCCAAATATACGAAATGCTGCTTGAAGGCGTAATATTATTTATAATACTCAATTTATTTATACGTAAACCGCGGCATATCGGCAGCGTTTCTAGTTTATTCTTAATTTGCTATGGCATTTTTCGAATTCTAGTGGAATTTTTCCGCGAGCCGGATGCCCAAATAGGCCTATTCAGCGGCATCATCAGCATGGGACAAATTTTATCGTTGCCTATGATTCTAGCTGGCGTGATTATAATCACTTGGGCATACCGCCACCATCCCAAGCAACATATTTCTTGAAGTACTATGAAACAGTATTTAGATTTAATGCACATGGTGCGGACTCAAGGAACACCTAAAGTGGATCGTACAGGTACTGGCACTCTGTCGGTATTCGGACATCAAATGCGCTTCGATTTGAGCCTGGGTTTTCCTTTAGTAACTACTAAACAATGCCATTTTCGGTCAATTATATATGAGTTGCTATGGTTTCTTAACGGCGACACTAACATTGCCTATTTGCAGCAAAACAACGTTTCCATATGGAACCAGTGGGCAGATGAAAACGGAAATTTAGGGCCGATGTACGGCCGACAATGGCGCGCGTGGGGAACCAGAGATGGACGGGAGGTAGATCAGTTGGCCAAAGTTGTACGCCAGATTAGCCAAGATCCAGATTCTCGCCGCATTATCGTTTCTGCTTGGAACGTCGGAGAACTAGACAAAATGGCTCTAGCGCCATGCCATGCGCTATTTCAGTTATATGTAGCCAACGGTGCTTTATCATGTCAACTTTATCAACGTTCATGCGATATTTTCCTAGGTCTACCGTTTAATATAGCTAGCTACTCTCTGCTGATACACATGATAGCGCAACAGTGCGATTTAAAAGTCGGTGATTTCGTCTGGACCGGAGGAGATATTCATCTCTATAATAACCATGTACAACAGGCTGACCTGCAGTTGACCCGTGTTCCGCGAGAACTACCGCAATTGTTTATAAAGAATAGGCCAACATCGCTATTTAATTACCGTTTTCAGGATTTTGAACTAATAGGCTACGATCCACATCCGTCAATCACAGCACCTGTTGCGGTATAGAATGCACATCAGCAGGAAATAAATAATAGCTTCGCATAAATATGATTCTATGGATTAATGTTGTCTATGCCACGATACAGATCGTGGCGCTGTTAAATTCATAAGTTAGGAGCAGATGAAGGATTGCACAGCAAGCTTGGTGTATGATCTCATACTCATAACTCTGGAGAATACCATGATGACTACAAATGCAAGTTTGATAATTCCAACGAGACAATGCAACTTCGTAACCACGACTAGAAGTTGTACGATGCCAATCGTAACGGAATATCGTTAGATCTATAGTAAGTCACAGGTCTGACGGATTTACTTTGATTAAACGACCTGCCCACAGATTGCGAACTAGCTACCGCTATGACAATTTGACTACCAATGATCTCATCAACTTGAGCGAATCATTATGCCAAGATCTGGTAAAAAATACTTACGTGATGGCTTGAATTTCTAAAGATTGCATTATAGTTAGCACATCATTGTAATGATCCCCATCTCAGACAGAATAAAGACCGCAGAGTACGGAGTGTATGTTTACTGTTTATCATTCTAATAAAATGGATACCCTTCAGACCATTGCTAATCAATTAATCGCGAGTAACCCGATACGAGATCCCTTCCAGTCAGAAATAATTCTGGTGCAAAACACTGGTATGGCACAGTGGATGCAAATGAAATTTGCAGCACACTTCGGCATTGCGGCTAATATTAAATTTCTGCAGCCGACCAGCTTTATTTGGCAAATGTTTACTCGCATGATTCCCTATATTCCTAACGAAAGCTCATTTACAAAACAGGCTATGACCTGGAGGCTGATGAAGCTACTGCCGCGCCTGTGTCTACAACAAGATTTTACGACGATAAGCGAATATCTACGGGATGATGATAAGCGTAAAAGTTTCCAATTCGCGACCCAGGTAGCGGAGCTGTTTGACAAGTATATGTTATACCGCCCTGATTGGCTAGAAAGCTGGCAGCGGGGCGAATTGATTGTCGGTATTGGCGAAGACCAGCTCTGGCAAGCCGAGTTGTGGCAGGCGTTAATGGTAGCAACGGAACAAGCAAGAAAGCCGATGTGGCATCACGCTAATTTTCAACAGTGTTTTATCAAAACCTTGACAGAAAGTCAGCATAAACCATCTGGATTGCCCGATAGACTATTTATTTGCGGCATCTCTGCGCTTACGCTTACCTTCCTGCAGACGCTTCAGGCTTTAAGTCATCATATCGACATCTATCTGCTGCTCATAAATCCTTGCCGCTATTATTGGGGCAATATCCGTGACCGCGATTTTCTTGCGCGGCTGTTAAGCCGCCACCGACGGCACTATCAGCAAGAAACAGAGTTATCGTTATTCTGTTGTCCGAAACAGGCCAAAGCGCTGTTAAACGAGTTCGGAGAACAACAAGTAGGCAATCCTCTGCTAAGCTCCTGGGGCAAGCAGGGTAGTGATAATCTTTACCTACTAGCGCAACTAGATGATATTACTGAAGTAGATGCTTTTGTAGAGCCAACTGGCGATAAACTTTTGAGCCTGATTCAGCGTGATATTCTAGCACTTGAGAATCACGCAGTAATTGGAAAAAATAGTAAGATGATCAAACATAGTGGTGACAAGCGAGCTCTACAATTAAATGATCGCTCTTTAAGCCTGCATATCTGCCATAGTGAGCAGCGGGAAGTAGAAGTATTACACGACAGCCTGCTAGCAATGATGGCAGAAGACCAGACGTTGAGCCCGCGCGATATAATGGTCATGGTAGCAAATATTGAACATTATACGCCGGCTATACAGGCAGTGTTTGGCGATAACGGAAATGAACGGTATCTGCCTTTTATAATTTTTGATAGACGAACTCAGCATCTCCATCCTGTTTTGCTAGCGTTTCTTAGCTTGCTAGAATTACCACGCAGCCGTTTTACTGCCGAGCAGGTATTGCTATTGCTTGAGGTGCCGGCACTGGCAAACCGCTTTGCCATTGATGAGGAAAAACTGCAACTACTGCGCAAATGGGTTACTGAGTCAGGAATTCGATGGGGGCTAGATGACGATACACTGCGCGAACTAATGCTGCCGGCCACCGGCAAGAACACCTGGCAATTTGGCTTAAATCGCATGCTACTAGGCTATGCCATGGATAACGAAAGCGACGAATGGCAAGGTATTCTGCCTTATTGTGAATCCAGCGGTTTGATAGCTGGCCTAGTCGGCCAACTGGCTGAGCTGTTGATCCAACTACGCAAATGGCGCGACAGACTGGCCCAGTCTCACTCCCCAGAAACTTGGCTTGGCTACGCCCACGAAATGATAGAAGACTTCTTCGCGCCCGATGCGAAAGCAGAAGCAGCGTTAACGCTGCTGGAAAATCAATGGCGGCAAATTTTGGAATGTGCTTTGCAAGAAAGGTATGATCAACCCGTGCTGGTGACGATGCTACAGGACGCGTTGACCGCGCGGCTGGAGCAAACTTTGGATGTCAACCAAAGATTTCTTGCGGTCAGCATCAACTTTTGTACATTTATGCCAATGCGCTCTATTCCATTCCGAGTGGTTTGCCTTTTGGGCATGAATGATGGGGTTTATCCGCGCACGCAGCCAAAAGTAGGGTTTGACTTAATGACACAGCAATCTCGTTGTGGCGATCGATGCCAACGTGATGATGATCGTTATATGTTTCTAGAAGCGCTATTGTCTGCACAGGAAAAGTTCTATATTAGTTTTATAGGACGTGCTATTCAGGACAATACGACACATTATCCGTCAATGCTTGTGAACGAGCTAAGCGATTATATTGCACAAAGCTTTTATCTGCCCGGCGACGAACACGCCAATACCGAAAGTAGCAATAACCGAGTGCGCAAGCATCTATGGCAGTGGCATAGCCGCATGCCTTTCGAACCAGATAACTTTATGCCAGGCAGCGAAACTCAAAGCTTCGCTAGCGAGTGGTTACCGGCAGCCAGCGGAGAGGGCAATCCACAACCGGATTTTATAGTGCCATTGACGGCGGAGTCCTACCACGTATTGACGCTAGATAAGCTGCTGTCTTTTTATCGTCATCCGGTTCGTGCCTGGTTTGTACAGCGCCTAAAAGTTTCCTTACACTATAGGCCTCCTGAAATATCGAGATACGAACCTTTTGTTATCGATAGTTTAAACCGCTATCAGCTAAATAACAAACTAGTAAATACCATTATTAACGGAGAAAGCACTCAGCGATTGTTCTGCCAAGTTCTAGCGGCTGGTTTGTTGCCTTATGGCGTATTTGGCGAACTTTATTGGGCCAAGCAGTACAAGGAGATGCAGGAGCTATCTGAGAAAGTTATAATACGGCAATTGCCGAAAACTCACAGTCTTGAAATTGATTTAATGCTAGGTAATATAAAACTTTCCGGTTGTTTACTAAAAGTCCAAAATAATGGATTACTCCGCTGGCGTCCCGGTAATCTATCGGCACAAGACGGACTACTACTGTGGTTAGAGCACCTCGCATACTGCGCTATGGGTGCCGAAGGAGAGAGCTGGATGATCGGTACGCACGGAGAATGGCATTTCGCGCCCCTGCCCGTTTATAGGGCAAAAGAGTTTTTACTCTCTCTGGTTTCCGGCTACTGTCGAGGTATGGTATCGCCGTTGCTGCTGCTACCAAGATCGGGAAGTGCATGGATAAGTTACTGTTACGACCCAGTAACGAAGAGCATTAACTACGAGGAGGGAAAACAACAAAAAGCTAATGAGAAACTTATCCAAGCTTGGCAGGGAAATCAGCATATTTCAGGCGAAGGCGAGGATCCTTATCTGCAACGGTTGATTCGTCAATTAAATAAACAACATATTAAGGCGATTACGTCAGCTGCTGAACAGTATTTACTTACACCTTTTATGTTTAATTTGGCACAGATTGGGGTAGCAAAACGCGAAAAAAAAGCCTAAGGCCAATTTCTTAGATAAAATATTAACACTAGTTAAACGCGTGATTGAATTTTGCATTGATTTTGCATACCGCAGTTTCATAATAAAAGCAAAAGCGAGTAGAAACAAATGACATACCTTATTACAATAATACACCCTGCTAAAAGACTAGCGGCAAAAAGATAACGGCATGACATGTTATTAGGGGGTACAGATAAAGACAGAGGTTAATTTGCTTGCGGCTGTGTTCAAATACCGATGATTGATGGGAAGTTAATAACACTCTGCACAATTACTCTGGCTAATCTACCATATAATCTCTATGATCTAAATGAAATAGTAGCACATCATACGTTAGTTCTATAGCTAAAAGAAAGGCGAACAAAAGCAGCGGCACCTGCGCATTGATATAGATCCGGTTTTGAATCCTTGAATTCTTTATTCCCGGAGGCGTGAATGTCTAGCAACAATTTGAGCTGTAACTCAACGATAATTTGCACATTGCGCTACAACACTCATACAAGTATTATCATTTAGCTAATTTGACAGTAACGGTTATTTATAATAATGAATCTTATCTAAGGATATAACGCATATATGACATCTATATTGAATCGCATTTTCAACCACAGAACTTCGCAGCGCCGTTCATTTCCGTGCTAGTAATCACTGCCATGTGAGTTGCAACGGTTACGTATTACCAAATAATTTAAACAAGCAATACAATAAAATTCAAATATTATATAAGTATTGCAAATGTTATGCATCATATACACCCGTATCTGTTTTAATAATTAATTGGCATAGTAAGCTTTTTTATTATAGCCTTATCTTTTTAACAAAAATTATAAGCATGGACGGAGAAAATGGTTATCTTGTATATTTGTCGTTCTATTGATGTTACAGCATCAAGGTATTAAAAACAACTATCTTGACTCAATAACTTATATGTCAGACCAAAATTTCTGCTTCCCAGCGATTACCATGAATTATATCAAATAACTAATAGATTTCATGCTGTAGTTGACAGTGTAACATCTGCTGCATATCTCTTATCTGGTTGACAACTGCCATAAGGTATGCTTCTCTGCGCCAATTATCATGCAGCCGCGTAACCGCATCTGACTTATCAGACTAGACACGCTACACGATAAGATTATCTATTGTATCGTTTTGTGCTTTATATAGTCAGTAAACTACATATGGAGTTGATCACCATGCTTACGATACCTACTATCGCAATTAATATTCATATTGCTAAGATTACAACTTGCATCTCCATATTACGCATTGTTCTAAACACTCTGCGACTTTAATAGACGATCTATAGAGATGACAATGCAATATATTATTAGCATGATAAATTTTATGTTCATTAACTAACTGCAGGCGGTGAACACATTAAATTTTTAATATTACGGCCTGTATATAGCACATATAATCAAGTTTTATATTCGTTATGCTTTATATATGCATCAAATAATTATTTTTCTACTCTCTTCACACTGGCGAAACTAAGCAATTAAACCTATGAGGGGCGGTGTTGGTTTTTTCCTACATCTACAAACCTATACATTTCAGAGGTCGCAATTTACCATCCACAAATTAGACTCAAAAGCTGTACCGTGAGCTACAAAAAAACCTGTGAATTGCACACAGTTATTATAAGAATAAACTTAACAAAAGCTCGCTCTGATGAAATTACCGTTGAAACATTACTATGAGCAACTATTAAAAAGCTGATCTACAGCACCGAGTACACCTTAATAACTGCAAGATCTATATTTTGCTAAATTGTAATCGGATAAAAGACGTAATAAATAATGACTTATAGTTATATGTTTCTGCAGATCTAGACTCTTACATCATATAGTTACATGAAATTTAATACTCAGGAAGCAATATAGATTATTGCTGTATTTATACTGTTAATATCCGGCGGTCATCGAAATAAAATCGGGGTTTGTGTTGTACAACAATCGTAATTAATCTATATATCTTTACATCGCTATATCGATTGTTTTAATCAGGTAGTCCGGCATATGCACACTATAAACACAACTAATTGAGAGCAATATAAGCAATATTTGCTAGCATTGCTGTAGCACAAGCTTTCTAGCCCTTAGAAGAAAAAGAGAATTTCTCTACCGGCCATTTACATCATAATAATGTGCGTTTTTATTAACGCTACCGTCTGATTGCTCATTTGAAAACATTGACCCTAACCTTGCTAAGCAACTATTATTAGCACGATATATCAATCAGTAAGTATATTAATTTAATTATCGCAATTTTTTGGCAGCAATGCAACTGTAACAATTATTTTGATTACCTTCTAACGGATAGAATCTGTTTTTTTATGAATCAACTCTGTGAAACATATGTTACCGATACAATAAAAGGAAATTGATTGCATTAATGACTACCGAACAACTTAACCTTCTTACATTACCGCTGCATGGTAGTCGTCTTATCGAAGCGGCAGCAGGAACGGGAAAAACCTATACTTTGGCAATGCTTTATCTACGACTTATGCTTGGGTTAGGTGGCGAGTCCGCGTATTCACGACCATTGAATGTACAAGAAATATTGGTGGTAACCTTTACGAAGGCAACCGCTAAGGAACTGCGCGGCCGTATCCGTAACAATATACGTCAACTGAGGATGGCCTGCCTGGAAGGCAATAGCGCGGATCCACTGATGGCGGCACTAATCGCGCAACTTAGAGATTTACGATGGGCCGCATCGCATCTTCTAGCAGCCGAGCGGCAGATAGATGAAGCGGCGATTTATACTATCCATGGTTTCTGCCAGCACATACTTAATTACAACACTGTTGAGTCAGGAATGCTATTTAATCAAACATTGCTAGAAAATGAATCATCCTTGAACCAGCAATTTATCGCTGATTTTTGGCGCCGCCATTGCTATCCGTTGCCAATAGACGTTGCACGAATCGTACTACAGTACTGGGAAGGACCTGAAAAATTGTTGGAGGAATTGCTACCTTATCTCCAGGGTGAACCACCGATGATACTTAATCCACCAGATATAACCGAGTCTATCTTGGCTCGTCATGAGCGCATAATAGCTAGCATTAATGACCTTAAGAGACAATGGCGCGCGGCATCATCAACGCTAAAAACGATACTCTACGAGTATAAACTAGACCGGCGCGTTTATAGCAATAAAAATATACTAACCTGGCTTGCAAAAACCGATCGCTGGGCGAATGAAAACACCATAAATTATCAAGTACCAGATGAATTAATGCGGTTCACAAGCTCAGTGTTAAAAGAAAAAACCATAGGCAACGAACCACCACAACATGAACTATTTGTCAAGATAGAGGCCTTTTATCAACAGAGACTATCGCTGCGCGAACTTATTTTCAGTATGGCATTGGTGGAAATGCGTCAAGATCTAGAAAAGGAAAAAAAAAGCAAGGCGGAAATGGGATTCAACGATTTGCTAAGTAGCCTGGAAAAAGCGCTAGTCAATAGTGGTGAAAACCTGTCAGAATCGGTGCGTATACGCTATCCAGTAGTTATGATCGATGAGTTTCAGGATACCGACCCACAGCAATATCGCATTTTTCGCCGGATTTACAGCGGTCAATCAGACTGCGGTCTAATATTGATAGGTGACCCTAAACAAGCCATTTACGCGTTTCGCAACGCGGATATTTTTACTTATCTGCTAGCCCGAAGTGAAGTTAATTGTCACTATACCCTTGATACCAACTGGCGTTCCACACCAGGAATGATCAATGCAGTAAATCACATATTTCAAAGCTTGCCAGAGCCATTTATTTTTAGCGATATTCCTTTTGTACCGGCAATAGCCGCCGAGGGTAACGTCAATTTCCGACTAGTTGTTAATAATCAACCTCAATCAGCAATGCACATATGGCTACAACCTGGTGCCGGCGTAGGAGTAAGAGAGTACCAAAAATGCATGGCTCGTCAGTGTGCTACTACCATTCGTGACTGGCTTTATGCAGCGCAGGAAGGAAAAGCGTGGCTAGAAAAGCACCAAGGGCGTCAAACACTGCAAGCGTCAGATATCACGGTACTGGTGCACAACCGCAAAGAAGCAGCTCTGGTACGTGATGCACTGGCGACACTTATGATCCCATCCGTATATCTTTCTAACAAAGATAGCGTTTTTAAGACGATAGAGGCACGAGAACTACAATGGATTTTGCAAGCAGTGTTAATGCCGGAACAAGATATTACACTGCGACGCGCACTGGCTACCTCACTGCTAAGCTTTAATGCAGCCACAATAAATGCGCTAAATAACGACGATCAACGATGGGAGCAATTGATCGAAGAGTTTACCTGTTATCGCCAGCGCTGGCAAAAAAATGGAATACAACCAATGTTGCGTCAAATAATGAAAAATTATCGCATTGCGGAAAGCTTGTTGTCAAGCCAGGGGGGGCAACGTCGGCTTACAGATGTGCTACATTTAGAAGAATTGCTGCAAGAAGCCTCGACGCAACTGGATAACGAATTTGCACTGATTCGTTGGCTAGAAATTCAAGTACAATCCCCTAATCCACAAATTAATAATCAACAAGTGCGGCTAGAAAGCGATCACCACCTAGTACAAATCATTACGGTGCATAAATCCAAAGGTTTAGAATTTCCACTAGTGTTCCTGCCGTTCGCGGCCAATTTCCACACGCAAAAGCGACCACTATTTCACGATCGTATTACGTACAGTGCCTGGCTAGATCTCAACGCGGCACCAGAGAGTTTACGGCTGGCAGAAGAGGAGAGGCTATCGGAAGATTTACGTCTGTTGTACGTAGCACTAACGCGATCTATCTACCATTGCAGTATCGGTATCGCACCACTATGCTGCAGCAACCGTAAAAAAAATGGTGCCAGCAATCTTCATTTAAGTGCATTAGGTTACCTTATTCAGCAAGGGCTGGATAGTTATGCTTATGACCTGCGAGAGAAGCTAGCGGCGCTAGCTTCTCGTTCCAGCGGTGATATTGTACTGTACGAAGATTTGCTCGCTACCCCAGCAAAAACTATTATGCCAATACCTGCACGAACACCCACATTGAGCGTCCGAAAATGTCCTTCGCTACCCCGAGATACATGGCGAATCACCAGTTATTCTGATCTGCAAAAACACGACAGCTCGGAGGTGATAGAGTTGCAGCTATGGTTAGACGGAGATGCAGCAAGGGATTGTAAGTCTAAGGAAATTCTACCGCTGACACAGCATAACTTTCCGAGAGGCACGTCAACCGGAAGGTTTTTGCATAGCCTGCTTGAAACTTTAAATTTTAACAAGTCATTAGACCCACAGTCGCTCAACAAAAAATTAACACAACAAGGCATCGATACTGTTTGGCTACCAATAATAACGCAATGGATAGAAAACATTCTTGCTATGCCGCTGGATAACAGATCGATTTCTCTAGCAAACATTGCGCCCGACAGCCGCCATACTGAACTATCTTTTTATCTGCTTATACACTCTTTAGTACAAGCGCGTGATATTGATATACTCTGCAAGCGCTATGATCCGCTTTCAGCACGTTGCCCATCGTTAGATTTTCCGCAGTTTACGGGAATATTGAAAGGATTTATTGATCTAGTTTTTCGCTGGCAGGGCCGGTATTACATTCTGGACTATAAATCTAACTGGCTAGGGGAAAATGATTCAGCCTATACCTTATCGGCGATGGAACAGGCCATAATTACCCATCGTTATGACTTGCAGTACCAACTTTATACTTTAGCGCTGCATCGTTTTTTGCGACACCGCATAATAGATTATAATTACCAGCGCGATTTCGGCGAGGTATATTATGTGTTTCTACGCGGCATTAACTCGTCAATGCCAAGAAACGGTATTTTTCATTGTCGACCGGATATCGACTTAATTGATGGACTTGATAAATTATTTACCGGCTAACGTAGGTAGCTCGTATATGGAAAAAATTCTTGCCGAAGCGCAACAGTTACATTTATTTCGACCACTGGACGTCCAATTCGCCCGAATGCTAGCTACATCAGCCGACCCTACACTAATGTTGGCTAGCGCCTGCCTTAGCGCTAATGCCAGTTCAGGACATGTTTGCCTACCCCTAGAACGATTAATGCCTGCGCAACTATTTAACGGCCGTATGCCGTTACTAGCGCAGCAGGCTTGGTTGCGGGCCGGTAGACCTTCTCTTGAAGAATGGCAAAAGATACTGCTAAATTCCAAGGCAGTTAGCTCCGGTTCGCATCCAACGCCACTAGTACTAGATAAGCAGAGATTATATTTACAACGCATGTGGCGCTATGAATGCAAAGTGGCACAGTTTTTCAAACGTCGACCGCCACCTGCAGAATATAACGGAACTAACATCGCCTCGGTCCTTACACGTTATTTCCCTAGCGACGGCACAGTAATCAATTGGCAAAAAATCGCGGCAGCAGTCGCGATAACACGCCCAGTCGCACTGATATCTGGAGGTCCTGGCACTGGTAAAACCACAACTGTAGCCAAGATGATGGCTGCTTTTCTGCAGTTGAACAACAACAAACGCTTACGCATGATTATGGCTGCCCCTACGGGTAAAGCAGCATCGCGCCTGAGCGAATCTCTTGGCTTGGCCTTAAAGCGACTGGGGCTAAATGAACAACAGAAACAACTGCTGCCGCTTGAGGCAATAACGCTGCACCATTTGCTCGGAGCGCAGCCCAATAGCCAAAAGATGATTTATCATCAAGACAATCAGCTACAAGTAGATATTTTGATTATTGATGAAGCGTCAATGATTGATTTGACGATGATGGCTAATTTGATTGCAGCGCTACCGCCGCAAGCGCGAGTGATATTTTTGGGGGATCGTTTTCAGTTATCCTCGGTGGAGGCAGGAGCAGTATTGAGCGATATCTGCCAGTTCGCAGAGAGTG
This sequence comes from Sodalis endosymbiont of Henestaris halophilus, assembly GCF_900161835.1. Classification (GTDB taxonomy): domain Bacteria; phylum Pseudomonadota; class Gammaproteobacteria; order Enterobacterales; family Enterobacteriaceae. The sequence goes on from NZ_LT897836.1 coordinate 38,726, forward strand.
GATACAGCTCCGAGCGACGCGCGGAGCTGTCGCGTCTAACGGGCTTTACGCTATCGGAAGATGATACAGGATGCTGCGGTTATGGAGTCGCCGATAGTTTATGCCTGCTCCGTAATAACTACCGCTTTGATGAAAGTTCCGGTATTAACCGACTAGCAAATATTATACACACTGGCGATTACAAGGGTGCGATAAAGTTGCTTAAAGCCGGCATCGAGAGGGATATCAACTACAAGCAGTTACGTGATGCAGAGGAATATCTGCGTATGCTAAACGACTGCATTGACGGCTATAAAGACTATTTGCAGCAAGTGCACAAACACGATGCACCGGACAAAATTCTTGAATCCTTTAACCGATTCCGACTGTTGTGTGCGCTGCGAGAAGGACCATTCGGGATCGCTGGCCTTAACGAACGTATTAAGTGGGCTTTAAGCAACTCGGGGCTGATCGCTCTCGATAATACCGCACACTGGTACGCAGGGCGTCCGGTAATGATATTACGCAACGCACCGGAACTAGATCTGTATAACGGTGATATCGGTATCTTTCTTTGGGACAGTCAACAGACGCTACGCGTGCATTTCTCCCTACCAGTAGGTGGTGTTAAAACTATATCGTTGAGACGATTACCTGAGCATGAAACGGCGTTCGCGATGACGGTACATAAATCTCAGGGATCGGAATTCCATCACACAGCCTTAGTGTTACCCAATAAAATATTACCAGTATTAACGAGAGAGCTGTTCTATACTGCTGTGACACGTGCACGCTCACGTTTATCTATATACGCTACAGAGAAGGTATTGCAGCACATTATTAAAACTAAAACCCTGCGAAGCAGTGGCCTTATCGAACGACTTGCCACCGATTAAAACGCACTATCGCTGCTATTCTAAGTTTAATGACATGCTACGGCTAGGATTAATAGCATCCATACCATAGAGTTTACACTATTTATCTAAATTAGTTTTTTGCATGGCTGCTCAACATTCTGTCCTCCTTCTTGGACAGAATATTTTTATCTAATTCTTATTGTGTTAAATCTCTCTGCGTAATACCAGCAGATCCTGATGTCATTGTGGCATCCCCTGTGTAGAATAATGTTTTTATAAGTAAATTTATTTAGGTAAGAATCATGATGTTGCTTAACTTGGACATCCCCTCTGTCTTTTATCTTCCCTAAAGCTAATTATATTAAACTTTTATCTCGGTATTGATCTCACAGGATCATGCTTTATTGTTATTTCATAACCAATACAAAATAAGACCAAGCCAATATTTAAGGCTTGTTATAATATTTTCCTTAGTTGTATGATAACCATCATTGCTTTAGAAAACAAAATTAAGTAGCCTCTTAGGCTTGTCTGAAGCGCTTACCAAAGTGATGGGAATTACTTTATGGCTATTGCTATAGATAATTTCCGGTTACAAAAGGTAATAATCATCACTAAAGTAAAAAAACCGCTAAAAGCGATTTCATAATAAAAGATTTCCATCAGTATCATATTAGAACGATATTAGAAGATGTATGGCACGCATCAATGTATTTTATCGCTTAATATTAGGCGTGCTCGTCGCAGCAGAACTTAAGTTATTAATTTCTGTATTATCTCGTACAGCAAGGCAAATACAGAAATGGTAGAAGTAGAAATTATTATTCCGGCAGTAAAATGGGATGTATCGCTATTTATATAATAAATGTGGTGCTATTATTTATGCTGCTGCAATGCCAAGTATCGTTATAACCGACTAACAACACACAAAGCATGATAGTTATTGATCGGAAACAATATAAATATGATTTATAAATACGATTTTGCCGACAGTGGTGTTTGATACAAAACACACCTCTATACCCTGTGTTTATATACATTAAACGGTAATTTAATCCCTGCCTATACCATAAAAGATAAAATGCAGTAGGTGTTTAGCGGATAATCCGATATTACTGAAGCCTAATTGGGAAAACTAATTCACGTTCGTGAGATAATAACATGGTTATAGTACGATAACTATCGTATTATCTTTGTTTTTATAGAACAAAATGGTTGCCAGCTTAAGGCTTAAATTGGTCCGGATAAAAATTTAATTCGAATACTCACATTCGAAATAAGATTAATAAACAAAAAGGAAAACTAGTCTGAGTGAAAATTGCTTTTATAAAAAGCAGTGATAATCATAGTTGCTGATTTACGCTTTAAATATTTGCTTTAAACTTATCAAAAATTGCTAAATATGCAAAAATTATTATATCTAGTAATAATCTCATTATTCAGTAGAATGACAACAAATAGATATAATCTAATCTAAATTTTATTTGAAAAATTCAAGCATAAATTATAATCGTGTAATATTATACGTTAATCTAGACAAAACTATGATAACCTTCTCTATTGCTAGAGAAGCAAGTGTACATTACATGAGGCTTTAATTAATTGACTTTGAGCAAACATGGGTAGAAAATAAACTACTTCACAGTAGTATAACTGCTACGTACTAGCAAGTAGTACGTAACAGTTATATGCTAGTTAACTTTCTTATCATTGACTATTAATACTCTTACTGGTAATTGAAAAGTTGGTACATTACTAGTAGTAATGTAATAAAATTACATACTTAGATAAGTATGGTTGCGGGAGCCGGATTTGAACCGACGACCTTCGGGTTATGAGCCCGACGAGCTACCAAACTGCTCCACCCCGCGCTTATGGATTATTATATAACTATAGCGGCTTTAGTCAACTTATTTTTTGTAAATTTCTTCCCAATTTATAGAGTAGTATTTGTTTAATATAAACTCACTAAATTATACTCATAAATAAATACACATAAAAAGATATTAACACCTTAAATTATTATATTTCTGCTAGATTTCTACATTGAAATTAATAGCGTGAAATATTATAAATACAGAGTAAAAATTTGGCATTCCCATTATTATTACTATTTTCCGTGTATAAATTCCATCTATGAATTGCAGATGAGCAGTATAAATAAATGACGAAAACGCGATAAAGCCTTTATAGTAAATACTGACTAAATCCTGTCACTATTACTTCCGCCATTACTGGCTCCTGTAACTTACACCTGAAAAGGACTTCAAGTAACATAATAAACATGAACGATACAACCATACTCTAATAGCCTATTCACCAGGATGATTATGCCGTTAACTAATACTAACCCTAGATGCATAAGCAAAGAGACGAAGACATAGCGATACTTTACTATTGCTACCGATCCTGCGGATAAAATATATTTAAACAAATCAAAGATTATTTTACATTGCGGCCTATTTTGAAAATAAAATTGTATGATTTACTAAATCAGCTTTATAAAAGATACTTAGTTATAATTTTTCAAAAATGCAATTTTTTTGCCTATAATCATGAATAGTCAATCCCCAAAAATATTTATGTTCAAACAATGCCTTCCACTTAATACCTTATAGGTGTTTCACGTAATGGAATGTTGCTGAAATTTCTTCACTAAAACTATGAACAAGTTATGCGTTACGCAGGACGCCATCAATCATCAGATTGACTTGTAGGAGGATTTTTCTGGGTTAATATTCTTTAGGCGCCATAATTGCTTGCTAGCAAAGACTACAAAAAGTAAAACCATTATTTTGATATGCAGATATTTTTTTTGTACTTGCGTAAGAGTTTGTGCAAGCTACAATTGAGCGGGGCTAAAAACGCGCTTACGAGTTAGATTGATGCCGATCTTAACTTATTCAGAAGTTGTGATATTGCTATTCCCATGTTTGAACGCATTTTGACCCGGTATTGATATTTTGTAATCCAGGTCAGTAATAAATTGCTAGAAAATAACTGATAACTTAATAGTGGGTCACTTAATTAAAAGTGGTAGTTTTTTACATAGCAGCGGTAATTAATCAGCAAAGCCAGTAAATAGTTGTATATCGAATAAGTATTTATAATTTGTGCGACAGCTATATTGCTCATCATCTACTACAAACAACGTTGTATTTAACATACCATATACTCTTGCATGATCATTGCAGAGAGAATTTCTTTACAATCTGATATTTAAATTTGAGCTAGCTCATTATACGCACAAGGGATCTATTTTAGTTACATAGCCATGATCATAGGCGGCCGCAATTCATTATCGGTGCGTGATGGCTCACTCTGCTTAATATTATCATAGAGCAAAAGGAAAGTAAGGTCAGTGCTAATAACATACACGTTAGATCAGATTGTTGGTAAGCAAACATGTATTTTCTATAGTGTGTAATTAGAACTTCAGCAGAAGTAAACACAATCGACGATTTGCTTCAATGGAACTTAGGCACGCAGTCTAACGCTACTGCTAGATGACAGCAGATTTTCTATTGATAATTATCAAAAGTAGTACAGCACAATTAAAAATTAGTACACTATACTTAATAGTGAAGTGCTAATTTTAACTACCCCTTCAGTAGATTTTATTCAGGACAATCGAAACACCGTAGCGTTCATCTCTTATAACGTACTGAAACTATCTACCACATTAAATGCTATAACGCCAGCCGTCACTTATTTAATAAGTGATTTCATCAGTAATATCATTAACTAATTAATTTGAAATTAAAATAAAGCTAATTTTCGACCAATATTAAATTTCTTAACATGAAAATAACACCATAAATATTAGCTAATGACCTATTGTTAACTAGATATAAACTTCTTTTTTGAACTAAAAAGCAATGTAGTCAAATTTGCTAATAATTTTTATTACAATAAATAATTACAGATTCAAAAAGCTATAGCTTTTCTTATAAAAATAACTTACTCAACTATTCTAGTTAATCGATACACTCAAATTTTTATATCTAGTCACATAGCTGTGACAACCTTGTGATGTTTATTGCAATTTTACGACTTATAGCACTGATGGACTAATAAGTCCAATACTCAAGCGAGAGTAATTCAACGCAGTTTGATAACAAAACATATACCGTTATCGAAATCTACTAAATTAATGATAAAATCATTAGCTATACCGTAATTTATATCCACAAAGTCAAGATGAAGCATTTATTGGTTATCCAGAATGGCTATGAATAAAAGAACTAGCGATATCATAACTAACATTTGAACGGGAGAAATTCTTAAATTATCTAGTAAGCGTGCGAAACTTATTATTCGCAGGTAAATTAAAAAATTTACTCTATAATTGACCTAGTCATAATATATACTGGTTATTAACGTGCGGAATCAAATGTTTTATTGATTAGTAGACTTCTTTCTCGTAAGTATTGTTTTATAGAGCCTAATAAAGCCACATACACTAAGCGGTACATACTGATAGGCATAAAAATGTAGGCTATGCGCAATAATTCAAAATAACAAACCTAAGAGGGTTAATTTTAGGAAAAACAGACTTAGAAATGGTTCTAAACAGCTCTTTACTTTTCAAAACTATAAAAACAGAAGAAGGTGCCAAAAGCATTAGTAACCTCATCGCATTACCAAAATAGAATTTGCTATAATCCGCTTATCAAAACGGTTGCTATAGCGTTATCACCTCCACTGCTGATACAAAAAAAATTTTTTACCCGTCTTGTGTAGTTAGCAGACGTTTTAACCTAACCGATGCTTGTAGGTAGAGCTGTTTGTTTAACTTTGTAACACCGCCAAACCATAGTTGCATTTCAGCTTGGGACGTTATTTCCCTAACAATCGTTCAAACGGATAATGAAACAAAGCATACTTATATGATCTTTAATCATAATTTTGCAACGTATTGTGAGATCAATACCTGCAACGCTAGCCTGGAATTTTGTGACTGTACACCCCTGTTAACCCAGGAATATAAATCAACTGTTCCCCCTAGTATGCTAATGGGTATAAATTCACAACTAAATCCCACGCGAATGACTGGCATGTCAAACTCCTGTAAATATTTGTTACTAACGTACGCATGCGCTTATCTTGCGATAATTGCTGGTGGGATAGAGTTTTTTTTTATTTTTATACTGCTAGTTGCAATAAAACTGACAAGCTGTGTAGCTAGTGCGATAATAGTTAATAGAACAAATAGTTCCCTAAAAGGGGGAAAACATATAGCACTCTGCCGCAGGCATAAGATTGATCTGGTTAAAAGATCAACTATCAATAACAATTACATCATTAAAACAAAGTTTTATCCTCCTAATTTTACTTTATATAAATGAGAAACACCCCATCGCAGCGATAAAACCGACTTTTTTACAACATCGATCAAAGTTACATCCCAATTTTATTGCAAAAAAGATAGGAACTACCAGGCAATTTCATCAGCTTTAGGATGATGAAGACCTAAAGCAATACATCTACATAACCACACATAATCTCAGCTTCATCATGCAGAGTTGATAAAATCCGTGTCTCTGGATAAAGAGCGAATGACATTTTTCCTTAAAGTTGCCCGCGATGATGCCAGAGAAAGCCCCTCCCGACGTCTAACGTCAAGCATTATGACGGCTGATCACGATGCAAATTAAGGTTAACTATATTTTAATAACAAAGTTTAAACGAATACTGAAAATCATAAGTGATGCGCAACGACCAATTGAAGCCATAAACATGGTCGCTACCTCGTTGTTTTTTCTAAAATCCTGATATTACTTTTCATATGACTGGCACTTCTGCGAAATCATTAACAATGATATAATAATGGTATTAATAGCTTCGGCACCAAGAGTGCTGACAATAAATTCGTTCAGCGCTCAGAAATAATTAGCGCTTTTTTGGTCTAATAAGACCTAGTGGCAACATCTGATAAAATGGCACTCTTTAATAATGCTATTGTGTATCTCCAAAGGCTTAGCCTCCCTCTTCATAAGGAGCTACGTCGCACTCATCCAATTAGCGAATGTGCCAATGTTCAATTTACGTAATCCTAAACTGATTACAGGCAGCGCTAGCGTAGCTATATTCGCTTACGTTAATAGAATGCAAGCCCCCGCAGAAATTTATATTAGGCGCCTCATCTCGTGTAAGGCATAAAATGAAAAACACCAGATTTGTGATCTGATAAATATGTGTGATAAATTAAAATGTTAATGCTTAACTACACTTATAGTATAGTTGTTAATAAACAAGATATCCTGCAATACTGCAAACAAAGTTAGCCTGCAATAAACGGATGATATGGTCATAGATAAATGCTTCCATCGTCTGGTTAATTAATTCAAACTTTGTGTTACGTGCGTGGCGTAACACATTGATATCAAAATTCTGATAGCGCTCAACCGGTTTTATTTTACTATTATTCTGGATCCCATAATTAAGCACAATCAGTGCACAGTTGCAAAATAATTGATAAAGGATACGCTGCTAGCGGCGTATCCTACGCATATATACATGCAATAATAGATCCATAAAGCCTAACGAGTTAATATACTTAATCAAGATAGCTCTCTATAATAATTACATTCTAACTGAATATAAGCAACCGTGGTATGTAATACTGCACGGTAGGTCCAGTGAGTCTGATTAAAACTAATTAGATACATTTTAGAACTTTTTAATTCAATAAGATTAAAGATCCTCGCTGTAGGTTGTTTAGATTAATTTTGCTAATTGCAACTTGCAGCGGGTTTCGTATCTTTGAATAAAGATAATGCATACAAAATTGATAAATATCAACCAGTAAGAAATAAATAGCAATTTAGAAGGTCATGCGGTATTAACTAAAGCAACCTAGACTCAGAGCACTAGCGAGCAAGGATTAATTTCCCCATCATCAGAGATTGTAAAAGCGTAATATTGGTCCATAGTACATCATGGTGGTTACTTTAGAACTGTACTGTTACGCTTTAAATTAATTTAATGCATATCACTGCAACATGATAAAAAATAAGAACTCAATCGTTACTCTAGCATGGGTAAATTGTACAAGAGCTATGTAGTATACTGGCAATAAATGACAGCTAAGTTACCTAACAAGAAGACAAAAGGCTATCCCCGGCAAGCATATTGCCTTTAAAGTACCAGTAATGCAATTTACTGCTATAACCGCACGGTGGCACAGGATTATACTTTGGCGAAAGTTGAACTGACACTGACTTTGCAACCAAAATAGTCAGAGTAAATCTACTAACTACAATGTTAATATAGTTAGTAACTATATGGGTAATATAAGCCTAACTGATGTAGGCATAGAGCAAATTTAATTTACTCCGATTACAGTTAGATTTTAAAAGACATTTTGCTGATGCGAAAGCTTCATCGGTCATACGATGCATTAGCAGGTAGAGGGGTAAACTGTATGAAGTTATTAGTAAGAGAGTGATCATAGGTAATGCAACAAAACCATCTTGAAGTTACAACTATCGCCGTAAAACCACATTTTGTTTATAAACAAATTATAATGCGTTTAAAATTTAATTAACGATATAATATAAAAGCAATATGCTAATTAATTAATTACTTTACTTATTTTACGCTTTATAAAAAGTTATAATAACTTTTATTGAGAACAAAAGGTTAAGCAACCTTAACAATCATATTAGTAAAGTAAATACCGACTCCTTAATAAGATTGTACCGCATGAATAGTGCGAAGAATTTAACGCAAAACTGGCGAGACAAAATTGATAAAAAACATGCCTTTCAAAGGCAAACGTTGCTCAAAGAGCAATATTATCGACACAGATTATTGTAATCTAATTTAGTACTAAGCTAATAAGCAATATAGACATATACAGTAAGCATAAATATAGCAATATTGATATAAAACAACGTTATGCCATTTTTTTAGCGATAAACAGCTTTGGAGAGAAAGAACAAATACTGATAGTATGCATATCTATCTATCTGATTGGTAGTTGCATAACTTCCCGCAGATCAGGAAGTTTGTTTTGTTCTCTGAAATTGATCACTTTTAGAGATCAACCTCGCTTAACATTGCACGAGGATTTTTTATCATTGCTTTCGGAGTTAAAAGCAGCGCTTATGTATTGCTTTACATAAAGTTTAATCTTTTTTATATAATATAAACTACCTACATCGTAGGTGAATAACACGATGTACATCAATAATTTTGACTACGGATGAACTCCTAGTTCATGCCATACTTTTACCAATTGACGTAATCGAATACGATTAGCAACAGAACTGCTGATTTTTAATCATTAATTAAAAACTATAACTAGCAACAACTGACATTTGAATTATGCTGGTTCTTTAACATTATTAAATTACATATTGCTGCATAAGCAAAAGTTGAGTTTGCTAGGTTCAAGACTAATATAAGGTCTTTCATTCAAAGCAGCAAGTGTATGATAGTTGCACACAATGGTGTTAATAAGTGTATTTATTAATATAGTACACGGTGTAACTAACTGTTAACTAATAAAATAAAGTATTTTATACTAGATCATAGTCGTCAGATAAGTGACTCAATGGGAAAATGATATCATGGAAGCCATGAATTGACGTATATCTAACAAGATAATTTTCTGATTATTATCTCTACAACAGATAAGAGGACGACACTGCTGCATAATTTTATGTTGTGTTTACTCTAACAAGTAAAAAAAAGATAAGCTGCAGTATCAAGTCAGTGCTATGCTAATATTGCCTTCACGTGAGGTTAAAGCAGTAGAGCACAAGGGGCGCTGACGAAAATTTTCTTTTAGAATTTGATGTGGCGTATGGCTGATTCAGCGTCGAAAAGGCTGATTTATTGCTGAATGGTAAAGCGGAGTACTTAACCATCATAAGAGCCGCAGGCAATATAATTTATTAGCGATATTACACGCTAAACATTTTGAATAAATATAAAAACTCTGAACTATGCGGCGCATTGCCGCAAGTTCTTTTTGGGACGGAATACTGTTATCAAGGCTTTTGTTCCTAGGGTATGTTTTAAAACATGACTATATAAAGTTTCTGTGCTGATGCCTCGACTTAACAAACCGTATTATTGTTTCATAGGTCATTTTAGATACTTCTTCGCTGTCGAAATTTTATTGAATACCCAGCTTCTAAATTGGATAAGTTGTCTAATGTTTTAATATTTGCATCGCAGTCCGATCGTGCAGATGAATTTTATTTCACTCATCATTCACATGTAATTTATGTAATCTCATAACACTTTTGATGAGTAAGATCACGTCCGCTGTCAATAATATTTAATTAATAATACGTAATAACTCATTAACACTTACCTTACCGCGGGTTTTAAAGTCAACTTTTTTTACAATCACCGCGCAATAGAGACTATAACTTCTGTCTTTGGAGGGTAAATTTCCAGACACCACCACCGAGCCGGCCGGCACACGGCCGTAACTTACTTCACCAGTTGCGCGATCAAAAATCTTGGTGCTTTGGCCAATAAAAACTCCCATGGAAATAACTGAGTTTTCTTCTACGATCACACCTTCAACAATTTCAGAACGGGCCCCAATAAAACAGTTATCCTCAATGATAGTTGGGTTGGCCTGCAAAGGTTCTAGAATACCGCCGATACCTACGCCGCCAGATAAATGTACATTTTTACCAATTTGCGCACAAGAGCCAACTGTGGCCCAAGTATCTACCATGGTGCCTTCATCAACATAGGCACCTATATTGACATAAGAGGGCATTAGTACCGTATTGTGGGCAATATAGGCTCCATAACGCACGATGGCCGGCGGCACTACACGTACCCCCTCGCGTTGAAAGCGATCGCTATCCCATCTGGCAAACTTTACTGGTATTTTATCGAAGAAACGCGTTTCTCCGCCCTCGATTAGCGTATTGTTGGTAATACAAAACGAGAGTAGTACTGCTTTTTTTAGCCATTGATGGGTAAACCACTCGCCATTGATTTTTTCCGCTATGCGCAGTGCACCACTGTCAAGCAGCGCCATTACTTGGTTAATCGCGTCGCGGGTAATATCATCAACAGTTTCTGGTTTGATAGCGGCGCGTTGTTCAAAAGCGGTATAAATAACCTGCTGTAATGACTTCATTTTATAGTATCCTTATCTATCAGCTTAATAAAATTTATAACGTTATAAATATCAAATTTTATAGTTTGGCTTTAGCTTCGCTGTCAAGCAAACGCCTTCATTTTTTTATATTGTTGTTCCTGAGTACATTACAGGCTGAGCAATGTCTAAATTGATAAATAACTCTCTAAAGGTAACCAGTAATTTAGGCTAATAAAGCTCCGTTAGCTAAAAATTATTACACCATCTTAAGGTGACGACAGAAATATTACCTAGGCTTTTATATTCAAATACCGTAGTATGGATAGAGGTATTGCACATAGCAAAAAATAGTCAGACAGCCGCACGCTGCCATCCCAGATAAATCCCGATGACAATATTTTATTATTATCCCGTTTCAGTTAATAAAAAATTGCACGGTATATGTACACAAAATTGTGGTAATACATCGCAACTGTCATTGCGATAACTAATTTAATAATACTAAAATAGTTCTGATTACAAATGGAAAAATTTTGGTTCCAACGCGGGTGGTATACAAACTAATAAGTACCAATGGTTCGTAGCAGTCGGATAACACCATTAACTAAAATGCCAGGTTAGCTGAGATGGAAGCAATAAAGTTGGTTAAAGTCACATCATTTAAAAAAAACAAGAAATATTTAACACGAAACTTACTTCATACTGCCTGTAAAGCAGTATTCGTTCATTCTTATCATATTCAAACAGGCTAAAAAGCCTAACAACGGTTTTGCCGCATCCTAAACCTAAAAACATAAATCAAGAGATAAGTACATACCGACTGTACTCATGGTCGGTAGTAAAAAAAATATTTACGCAATACGCTTATTTTTAGTTACACTACGAAATGTTACTCATAGCGTAATATTCCAACTCTGTTAGAGAAAATGTAGCTAATGCAGATAACTTTCACGTTTTATTTCTGGCAGTAACTATATACTAGCAATATATAGAATGCGCATTAACAAATTCATCATAAATACTACAATAGCTCGTAAGAGAGATACTCGGTATACATTACCCCGTGGGATCTACCAGTAGGTCAAATAATTTCGCTAACTTTCTCGCATGAAGAACAGAAGATGATTCGTTAATGTAAATCAGTTAGCCTTTCTTTTATAGACAGGCGTTTTTGAGTGTTATAGTTAGATGAACTGAGAAAAAAAGGGGTTGAAATTGTATGTAGTACAAAGCCAATAGTATAACATATTTAAATTCTAGTCTTTTATAAAGTTAAAGTAGTATTCCATGAAACAAACGAAATATATTTAACCATGTATACGGCATTATCCTACGTGGTGGTGAATCACCGTCGATAATGTTTCATCCGTGCGCAGCGTCATGATTTCACAGCCATATTCGGTTACTAAAACCGTATGCTCATACTGTGCTGACAAGCTATGATCCTTGGTTTTTACCGTCCATCCGTCTTTCATAATACGTATACGGTAGTCCCCAGCGTTAACCATGGGTTCAATAGTAAAAACCATGCCTGTCCGCAACACAACGCCGCCGTCGTCGGCATCATAATTTAACACCTGCGGCTCTTCATGAAAGCCTACTCCGATGCCATGGCCACAATATTCACGTACTACGGAAAAACCTTCCGCTTCGACGAACTGTTGAATCGCCTTACCGAGAAGACGCAAGCGAATACCAGGCCTGATCATGCTGATAGCCAAATAAAGACTTGCTTTGGTCACCCGACAGAGACGTTTACCAAGAATAGATGGTTTACCGACAAAAAACATCTTTGATGTATCACCATGAAAACCGTCTTTGACAACAGCGACGTCAATATTGAGAATATCACCATCTTTAAGCTTTTTATCATCGCTCGGAATACCGTGGCATACTACCTCGTTTACCGAAATGCATACCGATTTCGGAAAACCTCGATAGCCAAGTGCCGCGGAAAAGGCATGCTGTTTTTCAGTGATGTGATGGTGGCACAAACGATCTAATTCTCCAGTGCTTACGCCAGTTTTAATATAATACTTAATGACTTCTAGCACCTCGGCGGCCAGCCGACCGACAACGCGCATTTTAGCGATATCATTTGAGGTTTTAATAAAAATGGCCATATAAAGATCCATTAACAAACACTAAAGTTGGGAATAATATTAAGATGAATTAAAGAATTATACTAATAGTATTAGTACGTCTAAAAACTGTTCAATTATCACCTCCCCAACAGTATTCGCAAAATATTTTGTGGAGTTCTCGCTTAGTTTATGGTATAAAAGCGCTGGTGGTAGACATTAGTTTTTTAAGCTGCGCACCGTTTGTCGTAACAAAATTTAATTCTGTTATTACACACACGTATCGTCACATGCAACGGGGTGCTTTAACCGTCAGGTAGGAGTTAGTCGTATGGGATACGTGGAAGCATAACCCCAAATTTACTTAGAGGTTTATCATGGCAACTATTTCCATGCGTGACATGCTCCAAGCGGGTGTTCATTTTGGTCATCAAACCCGTTACTGGAACCCTAAAATGAAGCCTTTTATTTACGGTACCCGTAATAAAGTTCACATTATTAACCTGGAACAAACGGTATTTATGTTCAACGAAGCTCTAGCTGAGTTGCACAAAATTGCCTCGCGTAAAGGCAAAATTTTATTTGTCGGCACCAAACGCGCCGCAAACGAAGCGATAAAAGAAGCGGCTAAAAGCTGCAATCAATTCTTCGTCAATCATCGATGGCTAGGTGGTATGTTGACCAACTGGAAAACAGTTCGTCAGTCTATCAAGCGTTTAAAAGACCTGGAAACACAGTCTCAGGATGGTACTTTCGAAAAACTAACCAAAAAAGAAGCACTATTGCGTACTCGTGAATTAAACAAACTAGAAAAAAGCCTTGGCGGTATCAAGGATATGGGTGGTCTACCAGACGCTCTATTTGTTGTCGATGCTCAACACGAATATATTTCTATCAAAGAAGCAAAAAAATTGGGCATTCCGGTTTTCGCTATCGTTGATACTAACTCCGAACCTAACGGCGTAGACTTTATTATTCCGGGTAATGATGATGCCACACGCGCAATTAATCTGTACCTAACCACCGTTGCGACCACCTTGCGAGAAAGTTTTTCTCAAAATATAGCACAGCAGATTGAAGAAAGCTTTGTAGCGGCGGAATAATAAAGCATACATTCAGAAAAGATTTTACTAATTAAGTTTTAAATGTGTTGGTTAGAGAGTCTGTGTTTCAGGCTCTTTTCATTTATTTCTCACACGGAATAACTAGGAACATATATATAATGGCATATATTAACGCCGATCTGGTTAAAGAACTGCGTGAACGTACAGGCGCAGGCATTATGGAATGCAAAAAATCCCTTATTGAAACGCGAGGCGATATAGAACTGGCTATCGACAATATGCGCAAGTCAGGCCAGGCAAAAGCTGCCAAGAAAACTGGGCGCGTATCAGCTGAAGGCATTATTCTGACAAAAATAGCACAAGATAAAAAATACGGCGTTATAATTGAACTAAATTGCGAAACTGATTTCGTTGCTAAAAACGACATCTTCAAAGCTTTTGGCGATGAGGTTATCATAGCAGCACTAAATGAACACATCTCTGATATTAAAGAGTTAAAAGCTAAATTTGAAGAAAAACGCATCGAGCTGATCGCTAAAATTGGTGAAAACATTAATATTAACCGCCTGGGGGTATTAAAAGGTGACATGCTCGGATCATATCTGCACGGCACTCGCATTGGCGTTATAGTTTTAGCTTACGGAATGGAAGTAGAATTAGTGAAACACATCGCGATGCACATCGCCGCCAGAAAACCGGAATATGTCAACGCGGATGATATACCAGCCGATGTCGTAGCTCGTGAGCATCGAATCCAAATGGATATTGCCATGCAGTCCGGCAAGCCACGTAAAATAGTAGAAAAAATAGTTGAAGGCCGTATACGCAAATTCACTAATGAGATTTCCTTGACTGGCCAGGACTTCGTAATGGATCCGAATAAAACCGTTGGTCAGCTGTTGGGCGAACACGGTGCCAAAGTTAATAACTTTATTCGTTTTGAAGTGGGTGAAAAGCATTCAAAAGTTAAAGCGAATTTCGCCGCCGACTTGACCGTGATGGATACAAGTAAAAAGCTTGAGTATAAAAAACAGACTTAATTAAAATTAAATTATTAGGAACCGCCTGAAGGCGGTTCCGTTTTAATAAACTAACACAATGTCAAACAAAGTGTACAGTACTCAAAACTAGGCGCGGGACTAGGTTAAAATCACACATAAAATTACTCTTAAGGACAGATCGAATGGCAAACAATGCAAAACCTATTTACCAGCGTATTCTGCTCAAATTAAGCGGTGAAGCCCTGCAAGGTGCCGAAAATTTCGGTATTGACGCCAATATGCTCGATCGCATAGTCCGAGAAGTAAAAGAATTAATAAAGCTAGGTATACAAATAGGTATTGTAATAGGAGGTGGCAATTTGTTCCGCGGCGCATGTCTGGCGCGGGCTACCATGAACCGCGTGGCAGGAGATCATATAGGTATGTTAGCAACCGCTATGAATGGTCTGGCGCTACGCGACGCATTGCATCGCGCATACGTTAACGCCCGTTTGATGTCAGCTATTCCTCTGAATGGCGTTTGTGACAACTATAGCTGGACCAAAGCCATCAGCTTGCTACGCAATAATCACGTGGTGATTTTCGCCGCCGGCACCGGCAATCCCTTCTTTACCACTGATTCCGCCGCCTGTCTGCGCGGTATTGAAATCGAAGCCGATGCCGTGCTAAAAGCAACAAAAGTAGATGGCATATTTTCCGACGATCCAGTTCAACATCCTGATGCTATATTTTATGATAAGTTGAGCTATCATGATGTGCTGGAGCAAGAATTGAAAATTATGGATCTAGCCTCTTTTATTTTGGCACGGGATCACAATCTGCCAATATGTGTGTTTAATATAAACAAGATTGGTGCTCTGCGACGGGTTGTAATGGGTGATCAAGAAGGAACCTTGATTACTAAGTAATGCACATAATAGATAACTAACTTGGCCACTAACGGCCATTATCCTCTTAGATAACTAAAGTCGTAAGGGTTCGTCACGTGATTAATGAAATAAGTAAAGATGCCGAGATGCGCATGGCAAAATGCATCGACGCGTTTAAAACCCATATCAGCAAAGTCCGCACGGGACGCGCTTCTCCTAGCTTACTTGATAATATTCAGATCGAATATTACGGCACTATGACGCCGCTTCGCCAGTTAGCCAATATTGTCGCCGAAAATCCACGCACTTTGGCCATCACCGTTTTTGACCGTGCTCTGGTAATAACAGTGGAAAAAGCCATTATGGCCTCAGATCTAGGACTTAATCCCCATTCCGCCGGAGTAGTTATTCGCGTGCCACTGCCACCTCTGACAGAAGAACGCCGACGCGATCTAATAAAAACAGTGCGCGCCGCGGCAGAGCAAAGTAGGGTATCTGTGCGCAATGTGCGTCGCTATGCTAACGATAAAGTAAAAGCATTGCTGAAAGACAAAACCATCGGTGATGATGAAGACCAACATTCGCAAGATATAATTCAAAAATTGACTAATGCCTCGATTAACCAGATAGATATTGCCTTGGCAGAAAAAGAAGCGGAATTAATGGAAATTTAATCCAACTGAGAATGAAAAACTCTAGGAGGAGTCGAACATCTCCATAGTAGGATACTTGTCGCTATATCTATTTGTTTGAAGCATCATAGGCAAAACGGATACATCGTTTTAAACTGAATATTGCCTTTATAATTTAAATGCGATAAGAAGTAATTTCATGCGGCATTTAACGATTCTCGGTAGTACCGGCTCCATGGGTACTAATACGTTAGCGGTGATAAAGCATAATCCAGATCAATTCACCGTACGTGCACTGGTAGCCAATAAAAACGTGACACGAATGACCGAGCAGTGCCTAATTTTTAGTCCTGATTACGCCTGCATGTCGAACGTCGCCGCGGCTCGCGTGCTCAAAGATAATCTTGCCAAAGCGGGATCTACGACCGCTGTGCTCGCAGGCGCTCATGCGGCTTGCGAGCTCGCGGCAATCGATGAAATAGACACGGTGATGGCCACTATTGTGGGAGTTGCTGGGCTGGCATCGACGCTAGCAGCGCTAAGAGCCGGCAAGCGAGTATTGTTGGCCAATAAAGAATCGCTGGTAACTTGCGGCCGATTATTCATGAACGAGGCACACCGCTATCGCGCCCGATTACTACCGGTAGACAGTGAACACAACGCAATTTTTCAAAGTTTACCTGAGCCACTTCAGAACGGGTTAGGTTACGAGTCTCTAACAAAACATGGTGTATCAAGCATTATTTTAACCGGCTCAGGCGGGCCATTTCGCAAGACAGAGCTGGCCGCGCTGGCAATGATGACACCGGAGCAGGCTTGCTCTCATCCACATTGGTCAATGGGGCGCAAAATATCAGTGGATTCTGCTACTATGATGAACAAAGGATTAGAGTATATCGAAGCGCGCTGGTTGTTCAATGCCACAGCCGAACAAATCGAAATACTGTTGCATCCCCAGTCTATAATTCACTCAATGGTGCGCTATGCTGACGGAAGCGTGCTCGCACAATTAGGATCGCCAGACATGCGCACACCGATCGCGCACGCGATGGCTTATCCAGAACGGGTGCCGTCTGGTGTTAAACCGCTAGATTTTTTACGACTAGGTACTCTTAGTTTCGAGCAGCCGGACAAAAACCGTTACCCTTGCCTACAGCTGGCAATCGACGCTAGTCAGCGTGGCCAAGCCGCGACGACTACACTTAATGCAGCCAATGAAATCGCAGTAGCGGCGTTTTTAAGCGGCAATATCCGCTTTACCGATATTGCCGCTGTAAACAGACGGGTGCTAGAACAGGGCGACTCGCCTGAACCAAATAGCGTGGAAGAAGTATTATACATTGACAGCCAAGCGAGAAAAATGGCACTCCAAAGCATCCGGTATTACCGGCAGTGACGCAAAGAACAAGAGATGCGAAGGTTTATTTGTTCGATAAATGAAAAAATACTATAATCTACGACATTTATTCCATTGAGAAAGGTCGATCAGATTAATCAACTATAAGACGAATATGTGCACGGCCTTTTTGTACATTAGAGTACCCCTTCATTTTAATAAGACTTAGTATTCGTGGTATTTTTAACAATGAGGAAATACGTGAGCCTAATGTCGTCGGAAAATCAGCAACAGCGAAAACAGTTTCCGCCCTCCTCACCACGCCATGTAGCTATTATTATGGATGGAAATGGCCGCTGGGCAAAAAAACGAGGGCAATTAAATATCTTTGGACACCAGGCGGGCATTAAATCGGTATACCGTGCAGTAAGTTTTGCCGTCAACCATCATTTTGACGCGTTGACGCTGTATGCTTTCAGCAGCGAAAACTGGAATCGCCCCAGCCAAGAAGTGTCCGCACTCATGAAGCTGTTCGTACGAGTGATAGGCAGCGAAGTGAAAAGTTTACACAAGCATAATATCCGGCTACGTATTATAGGAGATACTTCGCGCTTTGGCATACGGTTACAGGAGCTCATTCACCTCTCAGAGGCGTTGACCTGCAATAACGACGGATTAACTTTAAATATTGCCGCGAATTATGGTGGCCGTTGGGATATTATCCATGGGGTCAGAAAACTTGCCGCCCGGGTGCAAGAGGGTATAATGCATCCCGATCAAATAGATGAAGACGCATTATGCCAGGTAATTTGCATGAACGAACTGGCCCCAGTTGATCTAGTGATCCGCACCGGAGGTGAACATCGCATTAGTAATTTCTTATTGTGGCAAATTGCCTATGCAGAGCTATTTTTCACCGACGTATTATGGCCAGATTTCGACGATACTATTTTTGAAAGTGCGCTCAATGCTTTTTCTCAACGCGAACGGCGTTTTGGTGGAATTACACCTTATGATGCCAACGAATTATAAGGAGTAATTTTGCTGAAACATCGATTGATTACTGCCGGTATACTGATACTCATTGTGATCGTTACACTATTTTTGTTGAGGCTAATTGGATTTTCTCTAGTTAACCTCGCAGTGTGTATGTTGAGCGCCTGGGAATGGGGGAGGCTTGCGGGAATAACTTGCAAGAAGCAACGCATCTATCTTGCCATAATTTGCGGCCTACTGTTAGTTCTGATGATGCTAACTGTCCCGGCATATATACCATTAATAACTGCCTGGCAGGTGAAATATACTTTATGGGTCTCACTAGCCTGGTGGCTGACAGCGCTACTGCTAGTATCATACTATCCACGCTCTGCCACACTGTGGCGCAAATCACGGCATATGCGACTAGCGTTTGGTATTTTGACCATATTTCCTTTTTTTTGGGGCATGCTAACGCTACGTCAGTACCATTATGAGATTAACTACTTTACTGGTGCATGGTGGCTATTTTATGTCATGGTACTAGTTTGCAGTGTGGATTCCGGCTCCTATATGTTTGGGCGTGCCTTAGGCCGTCACAAACTCGCACCAAAAGTATCTCCTAATAAGACCTGGGAGGGTATAATAGGCGGTATAGTTACTTCAACAGTGATAGCCTGGTTTTTCAACAAATACGCGCCCCTTGAAGCCACACCGATTACTCTGATAATTTGCTCAAGTGGTGCAGTGCTGGCGTCAATAATAGGAGATTTAACAGAAAGCATGTTTAAACGGGAGGCAGGCATTAAGGATAGCAGCCATTTAATACCCGGCCATGGCGGAATTTTAGATCGCATAGATAGTTTGACTGCCGCAGTGCCGGTATTCGCCTGTTTGATGCTGCTGGTATTTTACGTTATCTAAGTCGGGACTAAAAGCTATTATGATGTACTTTTTATGGAGTCTTGCTACGTTCATTGTTGCGCTGGGCTTATTGATCACAGTGCACGAGTGTGGCCATTTTTTGGTAGCCCGCTGCTGCGGAGTAACAGTAGAACGTTTTTCCATCGGTTTTGGACATGCACTATGGCGCTGGCGTTATAAACGTGGCACAGAATATGTGATAGCCACCATTCCCCTGGGGGGGTATATCAAAATGCTGGATGAACGAGTAAACACCGTCGCTCCAGAACGCCGTTGCGAGGCTTACAATCATAAGACCGTCGAACAACGCGCAGCTATTATTGCGGCCGGGCCATTATTCAACTTTCTGTTCGCTATTTTTGCCTATTGGTTAGTATTTTTGATTGGTGTACCAATCAACAGGCCGGTAATTGGCGAAGTCGCCCCTAATTCCATCGCGGCACAGGCTAAACTGTATCCCGGCATGGAACTTCAATCAGTTGACGGTATCGAAACTCCTGACTGGGATTCAATTCGTATGCAACTTATAAATAAAATCGGAGATCACGAAACTACCTTTGGCGTTGCACCATTCGGCTCCGCGCAAAGAACGCAAAAAAAATTAGATTTGCGATGCTGGCATTGTGAGCCAAACAAGCAAGACGCTATCATCGCATTGGGAATTCTTCCCCTTGGTCCGCGCATAGAGCCGGTACTTACTGAAGTTCAACCGGATTCGGCCGCAATGAAAGCTGGTTTGCAAGCCGGAGACAAGATCGTTAAAGTCGATGGCCAGCCAGTTGAATCTTGGCAGTTTTTTGTTACCGAAGTCCGCAATCATCCTGATCAGCCACTGCTGGTAGGCATTGAAAGGCTTGGCAGCGCCCTCGATATAATCCTGCGGCCCGCCAGCAAACCAGTAGGGAAGGGGCAAATAGAAGGTTTTGCAGGCATCGTGCCAAAAATCATACCATTGCCGTCGGAATACAAAACCGTGCGGCAATACGGTCCACTCTCAGCTCTGTCCCAGGCCAGCAAAAAAACCTGGCAGTTAATGAAGATTACGGGCAATATGTTAAGCAAATTGATAACCGGAAATATTAAGCTAAAAAATTTAAGCGGTCCTATTTCTATAGCACAAGGGGCAGGGATGACAGCGAAATGCGGTTTAATTTATTACCTGATGTTTCTAGCCTTAATAAGCGTCAACTTAGGAATTATTAATTTGTTCCCGTTACCAGTGTTGGATGGTGGCCATTTGCTTTTTCTAGTGATAGAAAAGCTTAAGGGAGAGCCAGTATCTGAACGAATACAGTATGTTAGTGACCATGTTGGTTCTATTTTAATAGTTCTGCTGATGGGGTTAGCCCTTTTCAATGATTTCTGCAAGTTATGATATCCTGAAATTATTTTCGGAAGAAAACATAACTACAATGATGATAAAAAAGTTGATCGTAGCGGCGATGCTTATTAGCAGTGCTACCGTATACGGTGCAGACGAGTTTGTCGTGAAGGACATTCATTTAGAAGGACTTCAACGGGTCGCCGTCAGCACAGCATTACTCAGCATACCGATCCGTATCGGCGAGAAGGCAAACGATAAAGATATTAGCAATACTATCCGCGCTCTATTCGCTACTGGATACTTTGAGGATGTACAGGTGTTACGTGATAAAGATTCACTGGTCGTACAAGTTAAGGAACACCCAATCATTGCAAACATTACTTTCTCTGGTAATAGAGCGATAAGAGATGAGATCCTAAAGCAACTCCTTGAGGATCAAGGCGTACGAAACGGCGAACTCCTTGATCATACTGCGATTTTTAATATCAAAAAAATAATCCAGGAATTGTACAATAGTATTGGCAAATATAACGCCACTGTCAAAGCGGTAGTCACGTCACTGACGCGCAATTGCGTCGATCTAAAACTGGTATTTACCGAAGGTTTTTCAGCCAAAATTCAACAAATCAATATTGTTGGTAACCATGCTTTCACTATCAATGAACTAATTTCACGCTTCCAGTTACGAGATCAAGTGCCATGGTGGCATATGATTGCCAATCGTAAATACCAAAAACACAAGCTAAAAAAAGATCTTGAAACCTTGCATAATTTTTATCTCGATCGCGGTTATGCCCGCTTTAATATCGATTCCACGCAGATTAGCTTAACACCAGATAAAACAGGTATTTACATCACTATAAACATTACTGAAGGTACACAATACAAAATATCTGGTACGGTGGTCAACGGAAATATGGCCGGTTACTCAGCCGAAATAGAACAGTTGGCAAAATTACAGCCAGGAAAAATGTATAACGGCGCTAAAGTCACCAAGATGGAGAACGATATCACGCAATTGCTGGGTCGTTACGGCTATGCCTACCCACGAGTGATGACACAGAAGGAAATCAATGACGCTGATAATACAGTTAAATTGCATGTTAGAGTTGACGTGGGCAAACGATTTTACGTACGTAAAATCTGCTTTGGAGGCAACTATATAACCAAGGATTCAGTGCTGCGTCGTGAAATGCGCCAGATGGAAAGCGCCTGGCTTGGCAGGAATTTAGTCGAGAAAGGTAAAGAACGCCTCAATCGTCTAGGATACTTTAAAACTGTGGATACCAAAACGCAACTCGTGCCCGGGTCACTAGATCAGGTAGATGTGGTATATAAAGTAGAGGAGCGCAATACCGGAAATATAAATGTCGGTGTCGGCTGCGGGACAGAGAGCGGCGTTACTTTCCAGTTCGGCATACAGCAGGATAATTGGTTAGGAACCGGTAACTTCGTAGGCTTTAACGGCACCAAAAACTACCACCAAACCTATATAGAACTATCAATGATTGATCCCTACCTCACAATAGATGGCGTTAGTCTAGGTGGAAAGATTTTCTATAATGACTTTAACGCTGATGATGCTAATTTATCGGACTATGACCTGCGCAGCTACGGCGTAGGCACTACACTCAGTTTCCCAACTAGCGAAAACAATTCGCTAAATTTTAGCCTGGACTATGTGCATAATGATCTGACTAATATGAAGCCTCAGGTGACAATGTGGCGTTATTTGAACAGCGTCGGCATCAATCCAAAAGTGGTTACCACAAAAAAGGCAAACAGCGATGCCTATTTAAGCGACGATGACTTGTTTTTCTCTATTGGTTGGAGCTACAACAATCTAAACAGCCGATATTTCCCCACCGCAGGTTCACGCGCTATCCTAACCGGCAAAGTGACGATACCCGGTTCTGATAACGAATATTACAAAATTACATTCGACTTTAGCCACTACATTCCGCTTAGCAAAAGCGGCAACTGGGTATTAAAGTACCGCGGGCGCGCGGGCTACGCCAATGGTATGGACAGCAAGAATGTACCGTTCTACGACAATTTCTATGCCGGCGGTTCTAATACCGTGCGCGGTTTTAGTGCCAATACCATTGGTCCAAAAGCAGCGTATTATAAGTGCAATCATAGCAATACTCATTATAAGGATTGTTTAGTAGATAACTCTAGCGATGCCGTGGGCGGCAACGCGATGGCCATTGCCAGCGCCGAGCTTATAGTGCCAACGCCATTCTTAAGCGAAAAATATTCTAATTCAGTACGCACCTTACTATTTGTCGACGCTGGTACAGTGTGGGACACCGCCTGGCAAAACACCAACATAACACGTGCTGCTGGTATTTTAGACTACAGAGATCCTAGTAATATTCGTATTTCTAGCGGTATCGCCATGCAATGGATGTCGCCGCTCGGGCCGATGATGTTCTCTTACGCGCCACAAGTCAAAAAATACGATAGAGATAAGTCAGAGCAGTTTCAGTTTAATATTGGAAAAACATGGTAATATTACATGGAGTAATGTGCAGGAAAAGAACAAGTAGACAAAGACACTGACGTATGATCAAGATATTGCGTAACAGTAAAAATATAATGAGTTGGTAAGGAGTTGATAGTGAAAAAGTGGTTATATGCCGCAGGTTTGGGTTTAACTCTTACCACCGCCTTCGCTCAAGCTGCCGATAAAATCGCTGTAGTTAACGTTTCCAACGTTTTCCAGAACTCTCCGCAGCTTGCCGCAATTATTCAACAACTTGAATATGAATTCAAGGATCGCGCAAACGAACTTCAATCTATGGAACGTGATCTACAGGCTAAGATACAACTCCTGCAGCGGGATGGCTCCACCATGAAAGCCAGCGAACTCAGCTCACTAGAGAAACTAGTTATGGATCAGCGCAATATCTTCTCTAACAAAGCTCAAGCATTCGAGCAGGACAACCGGCGCCGCAATAATGAAGAACGTAAAAAAATTCTGAGCCGTATTCAGGACGCAGTGAAAATTGTGGCTAATGAGAAAGGCTATGACATAGTTATCGACTCTACTACCGTAGCTTACGCTAACAGCACTAAAGACATCACTGATGACGTTATGAAACAGGTTAAATAAGTCATGTATTCAATTCGACTGACTGATTTAGCACAACAGTTGGATGCACAATTGTACGGTGATGGAGAAATTATCATCAACGGCATTGCCTCCATAGACAACGCGCAATCTGGTCAGATTACATTTCTTGCTGATAGCCGTTTTCGTGAAAAACTATCTTCCTGTCAGGCGTCGGCGGTAGTTCTAACCAAAGACAGCTTGCATTTTTGCATAAGCGCTTCGCTGGTAGTTAGTAATCCTTACCTAACTTACGCTCGCATGGCGCAGCTAATGAACACTACACCAAAGCCTGCCGAGAATATTAACACTGGAGCAATCATTGCTTCGGACGCAACTCTGGGACAAAGAGTGGCGGTAGGTGCAAATACTGTTGTGGAATCCAAAGTTGTGCTGGAGAATGATGTAA
This sequence comes from Sodalis endosymbiont of Henestaris halophilus, assembly GCF_900161835.1. Lineage (GTDB taxonomy): Bacteria > Pseudomonadota > Gammaproteobacteria > Enterobacterales > Enterobacteriaceae. The sequence goes on from NZ_LT897836.1 coordinate 63,370, forward strand.
TAATCGGACCAGGCTGTTTTATCGGCAAAAACACCCATATTGGCGCAGGAACGTGCTTATGGGCAAATGTTACCGTCTATCATGACATTGTCATCGGTGATCGTTGCCTAATCCACTCTGGAACCGTCATTGGTGCCGATGGTTTTGGCTATGTCAAAGACCGTAGCAACTGGATTAAAATACCACAACTAGGACGCGTCATCATTGGCGATCAAGTTGAAATAGGCGCTTGCACAACCATCGATCGCGGCGCGCTGGACGATACCACTATCGGCAATGGCGTGATTATTGACAATCAGTGTCAAATTGCACATAACGTGGTTATTGGTGACAATACAGCAGTCGCAAGCGGCGTCATCATGGCTGGCAGCCTGACCATAGGCCGCTACTGTATGATTGGCGGAGCCAGCGTCATTAATGGCCATATAACCATTTGTGATAAAGTCACTGTGACCGGTATGAGCATGGTTATGCGTGCAATAACTGCACCAGGAATATACTCATCCGGGATCCCGTTGCAGCCGAATAAAGAATGGCGTAAAACCGCCGCGTTAGTCATGCATATTAAGGATATGAACAAGCGGATGAAAGCCCTTGAGCAAAAATTAAAAAAAAACTAGTCGCTTTTACTGCTTAATAAAAGAGAATGCTTGTCAAGGCACTTTTGCTTAGCGAACTATTATTATATTCGCGGCCTGCTTGTTTTATCCTGCTAGGATTAAAGCAGGCCGTGTTGTTGATGCCACGTTTTTTAAAAACAGGAAGAGTATTTTGACTACTGACACTCATACTCTGCATATAGAAGAGATATTAGAACTTTTGCCCCATCGCTTTCCGTTTTTGCTGGTAGACGGAGTGCTAGATTTCGAGAAAGGAAAGTTTCTGCGGGCAATAAAAAATATTTCTTTTAATGAACCATTTTTTCAAGGTCATTTCCCTGGCAAACCAATTTTCCCTGGCGTACTCATCCTGGAAGCTATGGCACAAGCAACCGGCATTTTGGCGTTTAAAAGTACAGGGAAACTAGCTCCGGGAGAACTTTATTATTTTGCTGCTATTGATGAAGCTCGTTTTAAAAGACCGGTTCAGCCCGGCGATCAGATGATCCTCGAAGTTGAATTCATTAAAGAGCGTAGCGGCGTAGCACGATTCAAAGGTATTGCTAAAGTTGATGGCGAAATGGCTTGCGAAGCATCAATGATGTGCGCTAGGCGCCGGGAGGCCTAAATAAGTGATTGATCAATCCGCCTTTATACATCCTAGTGCTATCGTGGAAGAAAGCGCTATTATTCACGCCGACGTACATGTCGGTCCTTTTTGCGTTATCGGACCACAAGTCGAAATCGGCGCACGAACGGTGCTAAAGTCACACGTAGTAGTGAACGGAATTACCCAAATAGGTGAAGACAATCATATTTATCCGTTCGCATTTCTTGGCGACGTCAATCAAGATTTAAAATATGCAGGGGAGCCGACGCGGGTCGAAATTGGGCACCGTAACAAAATTAGGGAAAGTGTAACCATTCATCGTGGCACGATACAAGGAGGGGAAGTAACTAGAGTAGGTAGCGATAATTTACTGATGGTAAATGCTCATGTAGCTCATGACTGCAAGGTGGGCAACCGCTGCATTATGGCTAATAATGCAACACTAGGAGGCCATGTAGCGTTAGACGATTATGCCATAATAGGCGGTATGACCGCGGTGCATCAATTTTGTGTCATTGGCGCCCACGTTATGATCGGAGGTTGCTCCGGGGTTTCCCAAGATGTACCGCCTTTTGTTATCGCCCAAGGCAATCATGCGACACCACTAGGTTTGAACATCGAAGGGTTAAAGCGTCGAGGTTTTAATAGTGCAGCCCTTCACGCGATACGTGCCGCCTATAAAATTCTTTATCGCAGCGGCAAAACTCTCGACGAGGCGAAACCAGAGTTAGAAGCTCTGGCACAAAAACATCAGGTAATCAATACGTTCCTGGACTTCCTGTCGCGGTCACAACGTGGTATTATTCGTTAATTATGTCGATATATCCTATTACTATAGGTATGGTCGCCGGAGAAACCTCAGGCGATATTCTTGGCGCAGGGCTAATAAGCGCACTACGTAACCATATACCAGAAATACGATTTGTCGGCGTCGCCGGGCCGCAAATGCAGGCAGCCGGAATGGAAGCTTGGTATGACATGGAAGAACTGGCTGTAATGGGTATCTTCGAGATACTTGCACGCCTACCACGGCTATTGCGCATCCGTAGGGATTTGACACGTCGTTTTACCATGATGCGACCTGATGTCTTTGTCGGCATCGACGCTCCGGATTTTACAATAACCCTAGAAAAACGCCTCAAGTGTCGAGGCATTCGTACTATCCATTATGTTAGCCCTTCCGTATGGGCCTGGCGGAAAAAAAGAATATTCAAAATCGGGCGCGCTACTGATAACGTACTTACTTTCCTGCCGTTTGAAAAAGCTTTTTATGACCGCTACAATATTCCCTGCCAATTCATCGGCCATACGCTAGCAGACGCCATGCCTATTGCTCCAGATAAAGCCGCCGCACGTCAAGCACTAGGCATTCCAGTCACCGCGCGTTGCCTAGCACTGATGCCAGGCAGCCGACAAAGCGAGGTAGCTATTCTAAGCGCGGATTTTTTGCGCGCCGCCGAGCAAGTGAGTCAGCATATCCCGGGACTGGAAATTATCGTGCCGTTAGTTAATTCATTCCGGCGGGCAGAGTTTGAGCGCATTAAGATGGCAGTAGCACCAACATTGTCGGTAAGAATTCTGGATAATCAGGCCCGTCAGGTCATGACTGCCGCTGATGCGGCTCTGCTGGCCTCCGGCACCGCTGCGCTTGAATGTATGCTGGCGAAATGCCCAATGGTGGTAGGCTACCGCATGAAGCCATTGACATTTGCGCTGGCTAGGCGGTTGGTGAAAACACAAATGGTGTCACTGCCAAATTTGCTAGCCGGGCGTAAGCTGGTTAAAGAATTATTGCAGGAAACATGCCAACCGGATGCGCTTGCAGCGGCCATCCTCGAGCTACTTGACGATAATGAACAACGTGCGACGATGCTGTCTACGTTTTGCCAATTACATCAGCAGATTCGATGCCACGCTGACGAGCAAGCAGCGCGAGCAGTTCTAGCTCTGATTAATCGTTAATAATTTAGTAGAATATATGATACTCATGCTAACATACTGAATATATTCGTAGTTGATAGTTATCAACGGTGTTGATAATACCATATCAGGAACTTCACATAAGAACATTACTGGACGATGGATATTTTTCTAGTGGACATCAACTACACTACGCGTGGTTGCCAATGTTTGTTCATGAAAATTTTTAAAATAGCTAAGTTACTAAAAGTAACAGCTCCTCTATTTTATATCAACGTCATAAGGGACCAAAATATCATCGCTCTTCACCTACATTTACCATAATATGGTTCCGTTAAACATAAAAGTATATTACCGCCTTTAATCTAAAAAATAGCGTTTCATGACGCCACTGTACATTATCAAAAAAAAATTTGGTTTGGCAACAACTTCAATCAACATTAACCTGTTATTATCGCACGACGCGATCGTCGTACAAAAACCTTACATTAGGTAACATTTTTATGGGCGAACCACGTTTTATTCACCTACGAGTACACAGCGACTACTCTATGATCGACGGCCTAGCAAAAGTCAGTCTGTTAGTAAAAAAAGCCGCGGCACTACATATGCCAGCACTAGCTATTACAGATTTTACTAATTTATGCGGACTAATTAAATTTTATTGCAGTGCTCATAGCAATGGCATTAAGCCTATCATCGGTGCAGATTTTTTTATGCAAAGCAAAATGCTAGGCGATGAAATAACAGAATTGACTATTCTAGCTACTAATAATGCAGGATACCAAAATCTAACCCTGCTAATTTCAGATGCCTACAAAAGGGGGTACAGCAACGTCGGGCCAGTAATCGATCGCGACTGGCTAATTCAACATAACGAGGGATTAATTCTGCTATCCGGAGCACGTAAAGGAGATGTTGGCAAATATTTAACTCGAGGAAATATACACCAGGCTAAACATTGCGTATCGTTCTACGAACGCTATTTCCCGGATCGCTATTATCTAGAACTTATCCGCACTGGTCGAACAGACGAAGAAAATTACTTACACGCCGCAGTGGAGCTGGCAACGTGCAGGGGTTTGCCGGTGGTGGCAACTAACGATGTGCGATTTATCAGCTCAGATGATTTCGATGCCCACGAGATCCGAGTAGCAATTCATGATGGCTTTACCCTAGATGACACCAAACGACCACGCAATTATAGTCAGCAGCAATATATGCGCAGCGAGAAGGAAATGTGCGAATTGTTCGTTGACCTGCCGGAAGCTCTAGCTAATAGCGTAGAAATCGCTCGGCGCTGCAATATGCCTATCCGCCTCGGGGAATATTTTCTACCACATTTCCCGACCGGCGAAATGTCTACTGAGGATTATCTAGTCAAATGCGCACACGCAGGCTTAGAAGAACGACTATCTGTGCTGTTTCCCGATGTAGATATACGGAACAATAATCGCTTAACCTACGACGAACGTCTGAATATTGAGCTCCAGGTTATAAACCAGATGGGGTTCCCGGGTTACTTCCTAATAGTAATGGAATTTATCCAGTGGTCTAAAGACAACGGTATACCGGTCGGTCCTGGACGTGGCTCCGGCGCTAGTTCGCTAGTAGCTTATGCGCTAAAAATCACCGACCTTGACCCACTCGCGTTTGATCTACTATTTGAACGTTTTCTAAATCCAGAACGAGTATCTATGCCAGACTTGGACATCGACTTCTGCATGGAAAAACGAGATCTGGTGATTGACCATGTAGCCGAGACCTACGGCCGTGAAGCGGTTTCGCAAATTATAACCTTTGGCACCATGACAGCTAAAGCAGTCATCCGTGATGTTGGCAGAGTACAGGGCCATTCTTACGGCTTTGTAGATAAAATTTCCAAATTAGTGCCGTCTGATCCCGGCATGATACTAGAAAAAGCTTTAATCGTAGAACCGAGATTGCAGGCTATCTATGATAATAACAAAGAGGTAAAAACACTGATTGATATGGCCCGCAAGCTGGAAGGGGTCACGCGCAACGCAGGAAAACACGCTGGCGGTGTGGTAATCGCCCCGACTAAAATTACAGATTTTGCGCCTATTTATTGTGATCCAGAAGGCAACCATCCGGTTACCCAGTTTGATAAGAACGATGTGGAGTATGCTGGTTTAGTAAAGTTTGACTTCCTCGGTCTGCGCACACTGACTATCATCAATTGGACGTTAGAAATGGTTAACGCCCGACGCGCTAGTCAAAATTTAGACCCCATCGATATATCCGCTATTTCGCTAGAGGATAAGAAAAGCTTCAATCTACTGCAACGCTACGAAACCACCTCGGTATTCCAATTGGAATCACGCGGCATGAAAGATCTAATTAAACGTTTGCAACCAGATTGTTTCGAAGATATGATTGCCTTAGTAGCACTATTCCGGCCCGGACCGCTGCAATCAGGTATGGTCGATAACTTTATAGACCGCAAACACGGCCGTGAAGCTATCTCTTATCCCGATATTAAGTGGCAACATTCCTCGCTACAACCTGTTCTAGAATCAACTTACGGAATTATCCTTTACCAAGAACAAGTTATGCAAATAGCTCAAATACTGGCTGGCTATACTTTAGGCGGCGCTGATATGCTACGTCGCGCAATGGGAAAAAAAAAACCAGAAGAAATGGCCAAACAACGCAAAATATTTAAGGCAGGCGCGGAAAGTATCGGCATTGATGCCGAACTATCGATGAAAATATTTGATTTAGTAGAGAAATTTGCTGGCTATGGTTTTAATAAATCTCACTCTGCCGCCTATGCGTTAGTATCATATCAAACACTATGGTTAAAAGCCCATTATCCCGCTGAGTTCATGGCAGCAGTAATGACTGCCGATATAGATAACCTCGAAAAGGTCGTATTGTTGGTTGACGAATGTCTGCGCATGGGCTTAAAAGTACTACCGCCAGATATTAATAATGGAAAGTATCGTTTTTACGTTAATGAAGAGGGTGAGATAGTTTACGGCATCGGCGCCATCAAAGGCGTAGGAGAAGGACCTATTAAAGAAATTATCAAAGCACGTAATCAGGATGGTCATTTTCGTGGACTGTTTGATTTATGTGCACGCACTGATATCAAAAAACTCAAACGCCGCGCGCTGGAAAAGCTAATTATGTCTGGTGCTTGCGATTGCCTAGGACTACACCGTGCAGCGCTGATGAATGCTCTCGATGACGCGCTTAAAGCAGCCGATCAACATGCCAAAGCAGAAGCAATTGGTCAAAGCGATATGTTTGGTATGTTAACGAAGAAGCCGGAAACAGCAAAAGCTACATACAGTACTATCGAACCTTGGCCAGATAAGGTGGTATTGGAAAGAGAACGTGCAACACTAGGCCTTTATTTGACAGGGCATCCTATTAACCAATATCTGCGTGAGATTGAACACTATGTGGGCGGAGTGCGCCTAAAGGATATGCATCCGACTAAACGTGGCACGATGGTTATCGCGGCGGGGATAGTGCTGTCAGCTCGAGTAATGATCACTAAAAAAGGTAATAAAATTGGTGTATGTACACTAGACGATCATTCCGGCCGACTAGATGTGATCTTGTTCACGGATGAGCTCAAAAAATACCAGAATTTACTCGAAAAAAACCGTATTCTTATCGCTCAGGGACAAATTAGTTTTGATAATTTCAACGGTATATTAATAATGATCGGAAAAAAATTAATGGATATTAACACAGCACGTGAAAAATATGCAAGCGGGCTTGCTATCTCGCTAACCGAAAGGCAAATTGATAACCAGTTTCTAAAGCGCCTCTGTTTATCGTTAAAATCGCATAGATTAGGTAGGGTTCCAGTGCATCTTTATTATAAACGACAAGATGCGCGAGAGCGTTTGCAGTTTGGGACATCTTTACGAGTCAGACCGACAGATCGTTTAATGAACGATTTGCGCACACTTGTAGGTAATGAACAAGTGGAACTAGAATTTAATTAATTAGGAATAATATGAGTCTAAATTTTCTTGATTTTGAGCAACCGATAGCAGAACTGGAAGCGAAAATTGACTCACTAATTACAGTTAATCGTCACGATGAAGAAGTACAACGACTTCGTGAAAAAAGCATGCAACTAACACGGGAAATTTTCTCCGATTTAGGGGCTTGGCAAATCGCTCAGTTAGCAAGGCATCCGATGCGTCCCTATACGTTAGATTATGTGCGATATATCTTTACCAATTTTGACGAATTAGCCGGCGATCGAGCTTATGCCGACGATAAGGCAATTATAGGCGGCATAGCACGTTTAGAATCTAGACCTGTCATGATCATCGGCCACCAGAAAGGTCGAGAAATTAAAGAAAAAATTCGTCGCAACTTTGGGATGCCGGCACCGGAAGGTTATCGCAAAGCACTTCGGCTGATGAATATGGCAGATCGGTTTAATATGCCATTGCTTACTTTCATTGACACGCCTGGCGCCTACCCGGGTGTCGGCGCTGAAGAACGCGGCCAATCCGAAGCTATCGCGAAAAACCTGCGCGAAATGTCTGGCTTAAGAATTCCGGTCATTTGCACTGTGATAGGCGAGGGTGGCTCCGGCGGCGCACTAGCAATTGGCGTCGGCGACAAGGTCAACATGCTTGAATACAGCACCTATTCGGTAATATCCCCAGAAGGATGTGCCTCTATTTTATGGAAAAGTGTGGATAAAGCACCTATCGCCGCTGAGGCCATGAGCATTATCGCCTCACGTCTAAAAGAACTAAAGCTTATCGACAGTATAGTACCAGAGCCGCTAGGAGGTGCACATCGCGACATACAGACAATTGCTGCTGCGCTTAAAACGCAAATTATGAAAGATTTAGCCGAGCTTGACGATCTCAATACAGAAGAGTTACTAAACCGCCGTTATCACCGGTTAATGAATTATGGCTATTGCTAAATTAACATCGCTTAACGTCAGCAATTTTGTGGTACTAGAATCAAATTGGTGATATGTCACCAGACATGCGAGCATTTAGTTTTTTTTGAGTCTAACTATGTGCTTTAGGTGGCGATAGATCGTAAACATTTCGATTATATTTAACATTAGTAAGTAACAAGCAAGAAAATAATGAACGATAAAATCTATTAAATAAATATCAGTTGCAATATATTGCTATTGTATATAGTTATCACACTACATAAATATGTAAACGTACGGAGCAGGTCTAACGCATCACCTATTCAAACAAATGTCTAGATTTATTTATTTTATTTGAACAAAACTCACGTATTAAAAATGATGCTTTAAATTAAAAACAGCATAATCTAAACATCTGCATGGCAATTGCAGATGAAAGATAAAATCATATCTTCTGTGATATGATTTTATTAACACTCATGCAAATAGGTAACATCGGAACTAATAAAATACGACAAACGCTCTGTGATGTGAATCTAATTTCAACACCACACATAATATTAATTAGAGTATTTATATACGCTACCTATTATAACACTACCATGTACTCATTAACTACAAAGCATTATTCCATTCTTATATGTTAAGAATAACATATATCTTTTGCACACGATGTACTATTATAGTGAAAGAGATCCGCCTACCAAAAGAACTAGATTAGTAACTTGCTTTATATTTTCTAAGGAAAGAAAAACGTTAAAAACATGTGACCAACAACTATGGTGATTGAACTAAGATTACTGGTGAACACATCCACATCCTCGCATAATTTCGACATGAGGTAGAATTATATTTTCATCAATGGCACCCCAAACTACTACCTCCAACAAAATTATGGTTATATTAGATAACTTATACACATTACGGTGTTTTCAGGAGCAAAACTACCACTGATAAAATCAGTGCAGTTCTAATGTGACTTGATACTAAACATGTGACACATTTTACATATTTTAAAAACGTATAATGCATCTACAGTTTAGTGGCGATAACATCCATAAAAAGGATTACTCTGATAATACCCCAACAGCCAACGAAGAGTAATACATGCAAGTACTCTACTAACTCTACCTACAACATCTTATTATATTAAGGAGGAATTACATATCAGATGATAGCACTGCCGCAGATTAACTTAACCTTCGCGTAAAGGTTATATACGAACATCTCTTTTTATATCTTGCCTAGTATAGTGTGCGGCATGAACAAAAACAACGTTCCTATAACATCTCTTGAAATATAAAATCATTGCACAAACTTATACAACTATTAAAACTGCATAAGCAATCGGTAGTATTTTCCTATGTATTACTTCTTAACCTAATATTACATACCACATGCCGCTATAGTAGTTCTTTCGTTTTACTAGTCTATAAAGCTTGTCCTTAGGGACATCTGCTCACCACGTAGAGAAAATTTTCAGGAAACAAAAGAGTGCATACTGCTTTTAGCATTCTGAAAAGAATTTAACACACGCAGTATCTGTGATCCCTAATAAAGATTATAAAACGCACTACATCTTCAGCTTCGCAAGCTTTAACTGTCGTATCTTAGATCTCATCAACGCATCCTTATCCACATCCAGAAATAAAAACTAATGACAATAAACGCTCACTCAGCAAAGTAACGTCAAAATCCTACCAAATTTTATACAGTGTTAAAAACATATACTTCATAACTACCGATTTTATATTAAACAAGCTATTTTATTAAAATAGAAGTAACACTAATAACCTGACATAAACAACTTTAACTATTAAATATTACACGCCCTCCGCTGGTAGTGAGCTATCGCCTATCCAGATAAATAGTAGCTTTTCATTGATTTTATTTGCTGTCAAGAAATCAATACTTCTGGTATATAACTAAAATTAATGATTCAATTCAAAACTATATTTATTTTGCGGTACTAGCCGGTGGCATGATAATTTATCAACTATCGTACGTTTGAATACATTATTTCAATGTGTTAATTTTAGCTCAATAGAGCTTTAAGGGTTGTCAAAGATAATAACTATTCAAAGAACTACAATTTTGCAACCTAATAGACAACAAATTTTAGTTTGCGTCTAGACATTTGAGACTAAAATTAGCGCTACTGTGGATGACTCAGGATAAAACAAGCGTGACCATTGCACGAGTTAAAGCATGGATTACTATGCGGGAAGGGATAATAAAAAAAACTTACGAAATTACTCTTACCAAGAGATGAACGTAGATGTAATCTACTCATATATTTTCGTAAAATACTTGCGAAAGTTTTATTGTTATCCAAAGACCCCAAGCAAGATAAATTTATCTAGTGTGTATTATTATTTATCAAAAGCTTACCACATCTCAACATACAGTATGCCGCTTGCAATGTTGAGATGTGGAACTTACGTAAATTATGCAAAACGCAACGCAGTCAGAGGTTATAAGAAACATTTCTTATTATAGACTTATGGCACGCATGCCACATTGCTATAGTTTTATGTACCATATTACTAAACATGAATGATATTTCAGTTGCAAGTAAACACTAAAAATGCGCGTTATAGAACGCATATACTAATACATAAAATAGATTATTAAAACTAATCTTGATAGCAATCGAAGTAAAAAATATCGCATGTAGCAAAATCGCTGATACTCGGAAATATTCGTGCATTAAGCACGAACTATTTAATAGTTAAAATTTTTAACTATAAACATCAAGATAGCAACTAAATAACAAACCGTATCTATAAATTTATATAGTCGATAATAAGTAATCTATTGATAAACAAATGGCTAATATATAAATAAACTCACGTAGAAAAATTTATATCTTGATTAAATATCATTACTTTCAAACGAAAAATTTTCAAAATAAAGAAAATAATTTGCTATGTCTATGACCAGCAAATAAGTATACCTAAAATTGAATAACAATTACCATAAATCTAGTCTTTATCTTTTTAAGTGTAAAATATATATAATATGTAAACATACAGAACGACATCTAAAATAACTTATAATTAATAGATAATATATGTTTCTAAAATCATAGCGTAATTTATTACGTATTAATTAATACTAACTTATTAATGTACTGTGCGCATACAATTTAATATAACTTATATAAAAAGATAAATGAAATTAAACAGTATCTAGTTTAATTACAGTTTAAATAAAGATAGATATGACAAATAGGTAAACAATCTAACAGTGCCACACAATAGCGGAATCACTAAAAAGGAGATAAGCAATAATCCAATGATTACGAATAAATACTTGACAACAAAATTCTTTACATATCGGTATGATACCTGCTATAGCGCATTAAACAAAAGAGAATTCATACATTTCAGTATGATTTACACCGTAAAATTAGTATTTATTTTCTAAATAGAGAGTAAAAGATTTTTACATAAACCAATCCGATTTTGGTATTTTATTATACTTTTAAAAAAAACTTCAGCATGTATTGCTCGTGGAAAAACGTTAATAAACAAAAGTATTGTACTCTACAAGCAATATTTTAAGTTTAGAGGTGGTTATGATTAAAAAAATTGGTGTACTGACAAGCGGCGGTGATTCACCAGGCATGAATGCGGCTATCCGAGGAGTCGTGCGAGCAGGACTTGCTGAAGGTCTAGATGTTTACGGGATTTATGATGGCTACCTGGGCCTTTTCCAGGAAAAAATAATAAAACTAGACCGCTACAGCGTTTCGGATATGATTAACCGTGGTGGTACCTTTCTCGGTTCTGCACGTTTTCCTGCATTTCGAGAAGAAAAAACTCGTGCTATATCTGTTGAAAATATGAATAAAAATGGTCTAGATGCACTAGTAGTAATAGGTGGAGATGGCTCATATATGGGCGCCAAACGCTTGACCGAAATGGGTTTCCCTTGCATTGGTTTGCCTGGAACGATTGATAATGACGTAGCGGGCACAGATTACACCATTGGTTACTTTACCGCACTGGAAACTATTGTTGAGGCTATTGACCGCTTAAGAGATACCTCTACGTCACATCAACGTATCTCTATCGTGGAAGTTATGGGGCGTCATTGCGGTGATCTGACCATGGCAGCTGCCATCGCTGGTGGCTGCGAGTTCATCGTTCTACCTGAAATAGAATTTCAACCGGTAGACTTGGTATACGAAATCAAGGCAGGTATTGCTAAAGGTAAAAAGCATGCTATTGTAGCAATCACTGAACATATCTGTAATGTGGCTGAGCTAGCTCAATATATCGAACAAGAAACTGGAAGAGAAACTCGTGCCACAGTATTAGGCCATATTCAGAGGGGGGGCAGCCCAGTTGCGTATGATCGTATTTTAGCCTCGCGCATGGGGGCATATTCTATTGAGTTGCTATTGCAGTGCTATGGTGGCCGCTGCATTGGAGTGCAAAATGAACGGTTAGTACATCACGATATCGTCGACGCTATTGAAAATATGAAAAGACCATTCCGTAGAGATATCCTAGAAATGGCAAAAAAACTTTTTTAATTTAAGTAGTGGTAGATAACCCTCGATACTAAAAGGGCGATGGTTCAGCTATTCAGCTGCTTACTTTCATATGATGTAAATTTACATTATATTATGTATATATGTAGCCATATAAGTTATTGCTTATACTTTAGAGACTATATATTTTAACACTTTATACAAAACATTTTGAATTCTAAAAAAATTATAAAAAAGATGTCCTAAATGTAATTTAGGACAATTATTTATATTCTTGACCGCAAGTATCGCCACATATAAATATTTTGTAATCTTAATTGTAAATTTACCAACATTTTATAAAAATTTAGTTAATACTTGTAGTGAAAACGATTAATCATATAATAGTACGTTGGTATAAAATAAATGCCGGTCAAAAACGATTTCCGTTATCAACAGAATACAAGCGGGAATATGGTAAAAGGTAACATTAGAGTCGCATGTTAGTATTATTATTAAACATAAACGAATTAAGAAAACTTCTTTATACTTTTATTAAAGTATTCTGATAGTTATCAGACCACTATTTTCCTATTAGTAACGACGATCTGAAAAATTTATAAATAACTAGCGTGGTTAAGCTGGGTATTAATTATACCGCCTAAAATGTTCATTACCAGCAGACGCTAAAACTATATTAGCAACCTGGAAATATAATCTATATAATCTACAATTAAGTTCGAGTCAAACTGCAGGTATTTGTTAATATTTTATTAAATAATGCGATAATCTAGATTACAGACTATACGATACACCCGCAAACTCTAGTGGGCACGGCAACAAAGAGATGTTCTTATTCTTTAAATGATAAGCACTATCAATGATTAATGTATTAAAAGGCAAGAATTAATTTGCAATCATTAAATCTAGTAAATTTGATTAATATAGATTTAATGTAACTTAATAACATTGATAGTCAGCTTGCAATTCAGAGCAAGACTATCATTATCTTTGTAGTAACTAAACATAACTGTAGTAAAGAGATACGGATCCAGTAGTGGCAATTTTAAGCAGCTTAATTAGCGATAAAAACATATGTTATACCAATTATTTTAAGAAAATTGCCACCTATCTACGGGAAGTAAACATCAGTACTACTTTGATGATGATGCTATTTTAACGATCATTACGAAAGAATCAACTATCAACGATGCGCTGCCTACTAGAAAACCATCAATATCAGGTTGAGTGAATAGTTCAGCAGCATTAATGGTATTGACTGAACCACCATACTGAATAATCACCTGTTCAGCAATTGACTCATCATGTTTAGCAATATAACCGCGAATAAATTTATGCACCGCTTGTGCTTCAGCTGGCGTGGCGGATTTACCAGTTCCGATAGCCCAAATAGGCTCGTAAGCTATAACGGTATTTTCGAACGCCTTAGCGCCCATACGATTCAATATTGCATCAATCTGATGAACACATACATCTTCGGTTTGTCCAACTTCTTTTTCCGTTTTGCTCTCACCGATACACAATACCGGAACCAGACCTACTGTTTTTGACACAAAAAATTTTTCAGCGATAATATCATCACTTTCTTTGTGCAAGGTTCGACGGTCGGAATGACCGATGATAATGTATTTCACGCCGATATCTTTAAGCATTTCAGCAGAAACTTCGCCGGTAAAGGCCCCAGAAAAATGGGTATCAACGTTCTGTGCCCCCAAAGCGATACAACTACCATCTAAATGGCGTTTCGCCATATCGAGATAAGCAACAGGTGGGGCTATAACCACGTCACAACCGACAACGCTGCTAAGTTTATTGCGAAGCGCAACGATGAAGTCGTTGACCATATGTTTGCTGCCATTAAGCTTCCAATTACCTATGACTAACGGATGTCGCATTATTATTTCTCCATTCAAGAAATACAAAATATAAAAATAACCGCCATAAATCAAATTTTGCCTTACCTTATTACAACACACTAAGGTTGTTTTGTTTTACGAATTATCATGCATCACTTAGAGCTAAGTGTTATTAACAGTTTAACGAGTTATACTAGAGAAAATAGGTTTTATTACAATTGTTTAATAAAATATAATCCGCACTTTTATTGCCGTAAAAAACATGAGTTATGTTTGTAAGTTAACAGATTGAACACCTACACCATATTTTATTCTAAACTTATTCTCTTTTGCTTAAAATCGAACATCAGTAACCGTCATATAGATAATAGAGATCTCGTAAACGATTTTTGGTGCCTACTTTTTATCGAGAAAGTAGTTATAATACGGTGCTTTGATCTTCTCGCCATAATTCTTCGATTCCTGGTAACGTACAATTTTTTGTTTATCCTTACTAAAGGCACAGATGACGTTTATTTCTCACATACAGCAATAATGCTCGTATTGCACAAATCATATATAGCCGCTTGTAAGCCTACCGTTACAGTAAAGTATAACCAAATCTTGTTTTATGAAAATATAACTGAGCTCATAGAGTTACCAGTAATGCTCGATGGTTATATGGCCTGGCTTGCGCTTAAAATGTTTGCGCATGCCGCGGATATTTTTGAGCATCTGCTGCGTATCGCGCACCATTTGGGGGTTTCCACACAGCATAACGTGACTGTTCTCGGCGCTTAAACGCAGATCTACTGACGCCTCCAACGAGCCATCAGCGATTAGATCGGGAACTCTACCGGTTAGCGATCCGAGAGCTGACTCGCGACTTACCACTGTTTGAATGCGTAGTTTACCATTATAACGCTGCTGCAACTTCAACATCTGTGGCAGATAGCTAAGATCATAGGAAAAACGCGCTGCATGTACCAGAATAATCTGCTTAAAGCGTTCGAGACCTTCTCCTTGTTCGAGGATTGATAAATAGGGACCTAGAGCGGTGCCAGTAGCTAGCATCCATAAATGCTCACAGATTGGAATTTCATCTAACACGAAAAATCCTGATGCTTCTTTTGTTATCATTAGGTTGTCATCTGGCTGCAGCGCATGGAGCAGCGGGCTGAGTTTTCCTTCCGGAACATTAACAAGATAAAATTCTAGATTATAATTTCTAGGCGCATTAACGTAGGAATAGGCGCGCTGAATTTTTTCGCCGTTAATTTCTAACCCTAACTTGGCGAATTGTCCAGCAGTAAAGATATCTATTGGGGCATGCACAATCAAACTAAAAAGACTATTAGTCCAATATTTCACCTGCACTACTTTACCCGTTATCCATTGAGCCATAATATTGAATTCCTCTTTAATCTTTCCGGATGTTCCCGAGCTATATGCAATTATCTGTCATGATCAAAACGACTAAAAATTATGCTTAAAGCTGCTATGGCAGCAGACGTGCAACTTTAATTAAGAAAATAATCTGTAGACTTGCCATTGCCTGCTAATTTCTTTAATGTATCTATTTTGTTACATTATGAATATAAATTAAGAGGTGCATCTAGCCCCCAGCTTTCACTAAAAATTACAGTATTTAACATCTTAACACCGTGATTTTTACTGGACTTATAGTCCTGTGTATTGTATGAATGCTTGAGAACCAATCATTATTTTAAATATATCACTATTGATACGCAACACACAGAATTAATTAGCTATATTAATAATATCTATGACTAACCCCCAGGCATTAGACGTGCTAATGCTATTAATTATTCTAGTGGCCGTTGGGCAAATGGCTCAAACTATTTACATACCGGGTATTCCCCTTATAGCCCATGATTTAATGGTTCCCAAGGAGGCTATACAGCGGCTAATGGCAGCTTATATTCTACTCTACGGTGGCTCACAGCTCATATATGGTCCGCTCTCTGATCGAATAGGACGGCGACCAGTTATTTTAAGCGGTATGGCTATCTTTTGCCTAGGAACACTGTTGGCAATGATTAGTCAATCTCTATCGCTAATGATATTAGCTTGCGGTATTCAGGGTATCGGAACTGGCGTCGGCGGGGTGATGGCGCGTACCCTGCCGCGCGACATATGCGATGGATTTTCTCTGCGACGTGCTAACGGCTTGCTCAATATGGGCATTTTAATTAGTCCTCTACTTGCTCCGTTGATAGGCAATGTGCTTGTAGACTGGTTGAGTTGGCGAGCATGCTTCGCATTTTTGCTACTGCTAAGCTGCAGCGTTAGTATGTTAGTCTGGATTTATTTACCAGAAACTCGGCCAATTCTACAAATAGATATAGACCGAAAGCTTACGTTTTGGCCTCTGCTCAGTCAAAAGGTATTTAATTATTATCTGCTAATGTTAATTGGCGGGCTTGCGGGAATTGTTGCTTTCGAAGCCGCAAGCGGAGTGATATTGGGAAATATGGGACTGACTGGTCAACAGGTTAGTTTATTATTTATTCTACCCTTACCTGGCACATTTTTTGGCGCCTGGTATGCAGGGAGAGCTAGCAGAACGTTCAGCGCTCTCATGTGGCTCGCGGTACTAAGTTGCCTGCTAGCAGGAATTATGATGTGGGTGCCTGCCTGGCTTGGCATTATGTCCCCCTGGACACTTCTATTGCCTGCTGGCCTATTCTTTTTTGGTGCCGGCATGCTGTTTCCGCTCGCTACTACTGGTGCGATGGAGCCTTATCCCTACCTAGCTGGCACCGCTGGCGCATTAGTCGGTGGCCTGCAAAATATTGGCTCAGGTGTCGTTGCTGTCTTATCCTCTATGCTGCCGCAACAAGATCAGTTCAATTTAGGAATGATAACCTTCTCCATGAGTATACTGATTCTGCTGTGCTGGTTAGCGCTGTCGCACACCATTGCACGCCAAGTTTCGTAAATTATTTGAGACCGCAAAACGGCTTCGCTTAACCAGAATTAAAAAGACGAATGACTACAACACAGTATATTTCTTACTAAAATCATCACCAGAGAATTGAGGCAAAATCTTATGAAAAGACGACATTAGACTAACAATACGGTTAATTAGAATAAAACATGCACGATACAACATGTATTGCGTTTTCAACATTAACAACGCGACGAACCGTTCTTACGCCTAATCTGACAACGGCCATTGCTACCATTCATATTATGAATGTAATAATTAGCAAGATCGTTTTCTAGCATGAAACAGTTATATTAAATACCTGCGGTACAGCAAAAGGCAAACAACACAGTAAAAGGTTCATGATATATCTAGGCATTTTTGCCTTTAATATCGCTGTATCTTCCATGCTTACATTTTATAAAACATGCTACAAAATAGCCTGAATCAACAAAGATGGTTTTACCCTACTACTAACATTACAATAATGTGATAGGTAATACTATCTATTAAACGCTTCATCAAAATATGCGAATTAATAAGTATTAATATGTTCGGATTAATCTCGTTTTAACAGCTAGGATGTTTAATGAGGCTTATGATAAAGCCCTCGTAGGAGGGAAGTTATGTTCACAATTTTATCCCTATAATTGCAAGATATTAAATAGTAAGCCATACGTAAATTTTTTGTGAAAAATGTTCAAAACGCTCAGGGTAATCAGTGCGTTAATGTCGACACAAATAAGCAAATGCTCTTAAAAATTAGTGATGAGATCTAACGGTTCGTAGCCCTATAACAAACCAAAAGCGATAAGTAGAATAAAATTCTTTTTTTAACATCCTGTGTTTGGTAAAATTATGCATTCTTTCCTAGAAAGAGCAGATCTCGCTATACGATCACACAGAAAACTCTAACCTAGATCGTTTGCCATTTTTGTAAATTTTGCAAATACGACTCCGTAATACTTCACTCTCCCGATCGCTTTTTAACTATTCTGAGTGAACTAGTTATAATTGCTTCAACAATGTTATAAATGATTCAAAGTTTTAATCTTGCGCGCTGCCTATTTCTCATTAACTAAAATTTAAACATTAATTGCAACTGCTGAGTCTTATTTTAAGCAAAGAGAAAAGACATAATTTATTTAAAAATAGACGCTGCTAGGCGATTGACTCTAATCTCTTTATTATCTAACTAATCGGCTCGCAATTTTGATACAATATTAGAGAGCACTGAAAACTCACGGCTTTCTTCTCGTCACTTTTATAATTCTCAATTATGTGATAAAGATATTTACTACTTGTTTTATTAATTATTTAGCGCAATAACGCTTTTATTGCATATATTATATATAGTATCATTATTGATTAATACATCGATAAAATAATAAATAGTCTAATTGATTTTATTTTCTAGATAACTCGACTGCTGTGAATGCAACGCCTTGACTTTAATAAACAAAATGTTTATAACACAATAAAAGAAACAAAATATCACTATATTTTTGCAGATGGTATCAATAAACAAAATGTTTAACATTAATTCATGGTCAAACACTTCTTCCCGTTACATAAGGCAAGAAGCAGTTACTCAACGAGATAACTACAACAAAATTAGCTGCTGTACTGGCCTACATACAATAATAGATTGTATAATCTATAAAATATAACATAAGTTTGCCTGTAAAATATTGTTAAGCATCTTTAAGGTCCTTACGTTTATTCTTGTATTATGTAATTGCTTGTAAAAATTCGTGTAGATGCAAATTTTACCCAAAAACAAACTATTTTATTCTATTTTATCAACGTAATGCTGAGTACTTTCTAAAATCACTAAATTTTGATTTTAGTCAGTTACCTCCTTCGTCGGTAATCAAATTACTATTTATTTTAAAATAACTAATTTTAATAAAATAAAAAAATTCACATAGGTCACTACTAATAAGACTTATAAATATTCAAAAGACAGTATAATTAACAATCTTTGGATATATAACTATATATTTGCAAGATATATTCATAAAGACATAACTTGAATAAACCCTATTTATCATAACTGATTCATAATAACTAATAATGATATGCCTATTGCGATGTACGCTTACTATTATTCTTATACAAAACTTTTTTGATAAAATCATCACTCTATAAAAACAAAAAGGATTATTTATTAATCGCAATAGATATAATTTACATATTTTTATGTAGGGCTAAATTTTTCAACCTATACCTATCACAAAGATGCAATCGGATACTCCAGCGTAGTGCACGATCTGTAACATCTCATCTGCCCCGGCAAGACTAGAATAAGGACCCAGCAAAACACTTTTCTAAATGCTGCAGGTAGTAATGCGACTTTCTATGCCAGCAAAAGCCAGCTGAGCATGTACTGACTCTGCCTGGTACATCGATTGAAACGAACCGCACTTGACCAATTAATAATAAAGTTGCTCCTTTTGGAGTTTATTGGTGGTAGCACTTGGTTCAACGCGCTTCTACACCGGTTGAATAAGTGCCTTTACTTGAACTCTAACGTGCCATCGGCAACATTTGGCTCACCTCATCAGCTCGATGAGAGATAACCATGGCCGTCTGTATTTGGCATAAAACTTGCATAGGTCGATTAATAAATATTGCGCGACGTAAGAAGGAGGGGCAAGTTTTTACTGATCTCACTGCGCGATCACTTTACTTTGATCGTTATAAGGTAATTTATTAAAATCCGTTAGATCATATCGCATATCTGACTGCAGTTGTTCTAGCAACACTAGCTGTTCATTAGTTAGCGATACTGGCAAGTATACCCCTCTTTCTACCGTTGGTGCAATCGTGCCTTGAACCTTAATATGAAGATTTTTTAACTCCTTGATATAACACCAACGTTCTTCCGGTTTAGGTGGTAATTCGTTAGCAACGTTATTATTACTGGTTAGTACAATTACTTCCTCATTAGATCTGTTATGCGCGATAAAATATAAAACGTCAAAAACAGTAATCAATACGGCCGCTGATAATACAATTCTCGTTTTAAACGTACCAAAGAATAAGCCTCTATTTTTACGTTTAGTCGTATTATGTGTTGCACTAAAAGAGTTACCACAAATTATATAGTTTCTTTGCATTACTAGCGTCTCGCTAAATTTTAGATAATTCCCAAATCGCAATATGAATCAAGGCAATAATATCCGCTTTACACAAGTATTCCGAATTACACCAGTAATATAGTAATGTGCTTGCGTCAAGGCCATCGATTAGCAAATGAATCTCACACTGTCAAACATCATTAATGCAGTAGCCCTTGTCGCAAAAATTGCCTTAATTCACGAAAGAGCAATAGAGCTTATTATCCGCCAATACGATAATAAACGCAGCAACACCGTAATAGATAACGCACAAGAGTAAGCCGCAGTCGTTAAATTGCAAAATTTAGTCAGAAATAGTTTTTTCGATACCCTAAATAACTTCGCCAACTCCAGATCCTTGCGCGTTATAATAGCATTATAGCAAAAGCCAGTAGTAATTTGCTGTAGTTTTTAAATCAAAATATTTATATTATAGTGTCATACTATCAACAACCACCTAATGATCAAGACATTAATTGCTGTATTGAAACTCAAAAAAAAATTAAAAGGTACTAGACTAATCTTTACACTTATAAAGATACGGTAAGAGATATGAATCTCAACTGGACGGCCATTATATACTAAATGAAAAACTTTATCTTAACTAAGCTTGGTAACAAGCTCTCAAGCTTAATATTAAAATTTAAATAACCTGCATACAGGTTTATGCAGAAGGCTATATTATAATTAAGAATAAATTCTCAGATAAGAAAAGTTACGGCATTTTGCTATTAAATTAATGCAAAAGTTATCATGAATCGATAAAACTAGAGTGCGATATCCAATCGCATTGTTGTACTATATTTTTGTTGCTTATCGTAGCAACTAACATTAATGGTGTTACCTGCCGATTAATCTGATGCTCAGCGCATCATAAGAATTAAGTTTTATTAAGTAATAAAAACCTAAAATGCTAACGTCGTCGCACAGCGGTGTCAGCACATCATTTCTTGTATCATAAGATATACTTATATACTTTAAATAAGTTATTAGTTAGCAGGACTGTGTATACAATATACAACAATATATAAGCAACAATTAAAATACGAGAACAAAAGCAACTATCAAATTAAATATATTATACTGCCCACCGAAATACAGTAATTATAAAGCAAGAAAGGTCGAGGTGACAACGTGATCTCCGATATCTATAAAGAAAATACAGACTTATTTAACGATAGTTCTGTATCTGTTTCTTATAATCTAGTGAAATAGTCAATATAAATTTTCATAAGTTCAGCGCTAATCTTTACAGTACTTAATTTTAGATGAATAGGAGGAAACTACATGGTTGACTCTTTATTGTGGTGTTATTACACAATCAGAAAAAAGAAAACTTACTATGTCAACTATCAACTGTAATACTAAATAGTGTGCTATGGTTCTTTATCAGATAATTCAAATTATAAAATAACAAATATAACTTCCAAGTTTAGAACCTGATAAAACCGAAGAACAATGTCACGGTAGAGAAATATGCACTATTATAGCCTGCTGTAATTTATAAAGTATGATAGCAATAATAAGCTGTGTTGGTATAAAAGTTTCATGAAATAAGAGCTATTATTCCATAAACAGTAAGATAAGATGTTCAACATTAGTGAACTACTTCAATAATCTTGAATAAGAATATTACAGACTGATATCCTACCGTATCGTCAAGAAAATTACTAGATGTACAATGATATTCACGTTTTTTTTGTCACACACCATAGTTATAACGCTCATCTGCATAATAAGTGAAGAAGAAACAATAATATGAATATATTCAGGTTACTTTAATAGATATACTCTCTCATAAGATAGTATAAGTGCTTATTATAGAAGATAAAGAATAAAAAAGAATCACATCAACCTTAACATGATCGATTTTATAAAACGTAAAGTTACAGAAACTAAAGGCTGAAAACAATTAGGTAATATATTTTCTAAAATACGGCTTCATACTTTTGCTTTCATCTTTAGCGAACTTGTTCAGAACGATAAAGCATCACCGAGTAGGTAAAATAATATTTTCTATGAAATTCATGAGAAAATATATAGTGGTAAAAGAAAAAGCCAGATAAACAGTTATACTAAAAATGCAATTAATACACCCATCATACACTTACTTAATACTTAATAAATAACTGACACCAATATTCATGTCACAATATCGAAAACAATGTAATAGCTATCTACATGAATTTTAGTGCTATACTAACGTTTTATATCTTAAGATGCAGTTAAAAAACGCAATATGGCTATACAACTAATAAAAATACAAAGCAGTGCAATACCGCAACATTGTATAAAAGCGGCCGCAGTAAAAAGCAATCGCATATCATCAGGCAAGAAAGTACTTTATCTAACAACAAACTTAAATGAAAGTGATCAAATTTATCGATTGGCTTCTAAGCAAGAGTATCTCTAACAATTAATTATTAAAGTTATGCTGTTAATCATAAGACTCAGTGTTTGAGTTTGTTTTCCCTTGAAATACATTCAAATAGCTTGCAATAAAACAGTAGGAAGATACTTATAAAGACAGAGCACAACCACGCTTGATTTTATTTTTAACAACATAAATGTGAATAATATTCACAAGGCAAACACAAGTAGTTTAGATCGTGATAATTAAACATATCTCTTATACCGGAAAATAAAAATACTAATATTACTAATAATAGAATATGGTTGGTACTAACTAATTCATAGTTAATATAAATGCCACTAAAGCTGCAAAATATGCATAAACCCGTAAATAAAAGCACTCTTGAGTAACTATACATGTAAATTCAACAAAGAATAAAATAGTAAAGAAAAGTAACATTTACTAAAAACCTACGATCTATGCTGCTGCTTTAACTAATTTTAATAATCTTAGCTTGTTGTTTATGCAAAAATAGTCATTTAATATACTTGCGGTATGGAACATGCATTGATTAAATTATTAGGAGATACTACTCTAGTGAATTATGCCGATTAAAATAAACGCCTCGCTTACCGGGTAGTTAGCTAATAACTAACTAAAAACGCCGAGAACTAAAAATAATATTACCGGTAAATGTCTAATCATTAGAACCTAGTAATAATCTGTCTGCTCTTCTAGAACAGACAGACCCATAATGTTACCTGTCATTAATTGCGGTTCTGGGCCAAGTAAGTTTTACCTTTATTTGGAGAATAAATATTCTTGATATGTTTTAAAAAACATCAAAAGTTTAGTAAATATTAAGTATATAAATCATCTCGTTATCAGAGTTAGTATCGAGAGATATATAACTATTCGATTAGCTTTCACTAATTTATAGTACTTCTTATATTACATTAATAATGCGCAATAAAAACATTAACTAACTCATAAATTGTTAGCAACTATTAAATTAGGTAGGTTGATATGATTCAAAAAAAGAAAATCATAAGCTATGCTTAAACATTGAAGATAAAATCTAATATGGTCAGGTGACCATACAATAGCTGATAAAGCTAATGCTAGTTAGCAGTTTGATCTATCCTAATTATTTTATCATAGCCATAACTTTAAAGCGTAGATGCCAAATCTTAAGTGTGTGCAATTTATTATTATTGCCGCAGTAACTAAATAGCTTATAAACTAAAACTGGTTGTGATAGTTAAGCAACTAACTGGTAAGCATGAAAATAGGATCGGAGATGAAAACTATCTACTTAAATAAACCTTAATTATAATTTAATACAAAACTTACCAAATATTCATTTAACATGAATATATAATAACAGATATTTCTTTTATTTAAAATAAAAGAAATATTTTGATATTAAATTAAATACTAAATAACATGTTCCGAATAATAAAATTCAACTTGAATATCCGGTTATTAATAATAACCTGTTCTGCTATAAATAACTAAATTGATTTACTAAGTTAATTAATAAAGCAACGCTTTAATACTTAACAAATATATCGGTAGGCAATCAGTAAAGAAGTATACTCTTCATTTGCAATTTATCAAACATTCAATGGCAATAAAGCAATTACTGTGTTAGTTACCTGTATAACAAGCAAGCAGAGACCAATTAAAGTGGCAGACTAAATATAATGTTTAGGTCTGTAATATTAATAATACTATTTAATATAGTGTCAAGAATAATGTGATCATTGAAAATTATTTCACTAACAGTTAGAATAGCCATTCTAACAAAATATACTGATGATAATCTTTGCGATATATTCACTTTTACGAGCGCACGTTTATTTATAACCTAAAATAATATCGCCGTTGTCAAACTTGTGTAGTATATCATCTATTATCGGCGATACACAGTGTGTCACCATAAATGCAAGAAGAGATGATTACTTATGGTTCCGGTACCAAAATCAAAGATGTCAAAATCTCATTAACGCAGCTAAGTTCATATAAACTTCTAATAGTATTATTAGTACTAAGAAGTGTAGTGCCGCCTAGCTAGTAAAAATTGTAAGAGATATTAACGCCAGACAGAAAGCACTAAAAGCATCAGTTATTGCCATAATCTGGTGAAAACTTTACCCTAAAAAATATCAAAATGATATGTACCGAAAATTATTTGAATGATACAATGTAGTATGTATGGTTTATAAAAATGATGAAGTAACGATAAGTAAAATAATATTTTTTTAAAAGCTATTAGTGCTAGAATCATAATTCTACCTTTGACTTTACCTTGTTTTGATAGTGAGTAAACGAAAATCTTAATGTTTGTTGTAAACACTAACATCAGCATTTAATCTAGTCAATTAAATTCTAATAATGATAAACACAATTCAGTCGTCAACTAAATTAGTAATAGCCACTCTACCTGATAATTTTTTTAATTTATATAACGGTATTTGATGTTAGGCGTTAAAACTTCATTTTACTAGTAGTCGACTGATGGCAAGTAATATGCTGTTGTATACGTATTATAACAGATTTATCCTCTGGTGGGCTATGTGTTTATTAAAACCTATCTTAGCACCATTTCTATCTTTAGGTTTTTTAAGAGCTGTTTCATAAGGCAGTTATTATAAGTAGCTACTTTTAACTATGGCTTATGCTTTCGCTTTAATCTCATAAAACGCTACAACTGGTCTATCTGGAATTTATGGCTGGTGTAGAGTTACTCTTCTTTTGGTTTTTCTTGTAAAGCATCACATTAGAAAGTCTACAATGTAGCTACCAAGCTAATAGACACCGTGAATTATATGATAAAAATCCAGCAATACCATTAAATAAACTTATTTTTTGCTATACAGATATTAGTAAATTTCCGCACTGAAGCTCGTTGATCTGTGTTATTATTATTTGTTAACAACTCATATTATTAATTTAATCAACTAGCTAATTTTAATATTTTATGCTGTGGTCAGCATCTGTTATCGTTAACCTTTTATCAAAAACCTAACCCAAAATACAGATCATACTAATATTGTGGGTATGAGGTTACGATAAAAGTGATGCGTATTAAACTATAAGCATCGACATTAGTTTTTCAGACGTCTCTTTTTGTAATTAAATTGCGTTTAATAACACGCACAGAGTATCTTGGTAATACCAAGATAGTACCATTGACAGTATCTAATACGATAAACATTAACCAATTAATATCAGAATAATATTAAGTATTAACATAATTTTTGATTAACAAAATAGTATTAATAAATACGACATTAAAAGTATACAAATATTCCTTACAAGATTGTATTTTTATTTTTTCTAACCCTAAATGCAATTTGTTCAGCTTATATAGGACACGCTCTATAAGATTTTATTCTTATGTGCGATAAACAAATTTGCACTTTATTACTTATGATATAAGAACTAGCTCCCATAGCTTTATCAACATCTACATTCGTGTAATGTTAGTAAATTATTAACTTAGCTAATGTAGATCCTCACATCAGTAATTACTGATGTGTTAATTTGAGTACATGTAAAAAACTAAAAGATAAGCATAACACCATAATTTTAATAGATAGTTTTATTGTCCTACTACAGTGGCAGTGTAAGCTAATGCGAACAATATATCTTATAAGATTTTTACTAATTGCTTGGTGAGATGCTACACAGCACTAAGCAGCAATTCTTATTCCATCTTCAGTAAATAAGATGGTATTGAAAACATTTTGGCAGACGAAGAGTACTTTTCATACCCTTGCATGCTTGCAACAAGTAATTATCAATTAATACCAATTGTGCTTAGATATTTACTAATATTAAGGGAAACTGTAGTATTAACTATGTTTGCGCCCCGCAAACAGTAAGTATGTCTGTATTAGCCTACTAATCAGTAGTAAGTGACAGAAATTAGTTTGACATACCTTAAAATTTCTTGTGTTAGATACCATGGATGATATTAGTAATTAAGACTAGGGGCACCTAGTCAAGTACAGAACACAAAGCAGCACAAGGGTATAAATTGGCTAGGTCTGCAAAAAATCAACCATCCGTGATGTTCTACTTGAGAGAACAATTGTTAGTTAACACCTTCAGATTATTCTGTCTATATGTAATCAAAAGCAACATAACAATGTTGCCTAGATCTCGTCTTGACGTTGCTATTCCTGAAGATCATTACAGGAAAACTGAACTCAACAACACCTCTCTGAGCGGATGTGTCTCTTATGGAGTTATGCATTAGATACGTTGGTTATTTTATTAACAAAAACGGATAATAGCAATTATACCTACATGACATCTTGTTGTTTTATAGAAATATGTCCAATTATCTTTACACAATAATGTGTAACAGTAAAACCACATAAGTCAGTTAAACTAACCACAGGTATTTTACGCAGATTATGCTAATTTGCGCACGGAGCAAACTGTTTTTAAAGAAAAGGTACATTCTACGTTGAGTTAAATAACTCAATAGAAAATATAAAATCATTTAATTAGTTATAAGAGTACTGTTATGAAAAATATTAATCCTAATCATACAGCAGCTTGGAAAGATCTGCAAAAACATTTTAATTCAATAAAAAACGTACAGATACGCGATTTGTTCGAGCAGGAACCAGAACGTTTTTCTACATTTTCTGCAACATTTGACGAAAAAATGCTAGTGGATTACTCTAAAAATCGTATCTCTGTAGAAACCTTGACACGATTATTAGCGCTGGCAGACGAGTGTGGCCTAAAGGAGGCTATTGCAGACATGTTCAATGGCGAAAAAATTAATCGTACCGAGAATCGAGCCGTGCTGCATGTGGCGCTGCGCAATCGTAGTAATACACCCATTAACGTGGACGGCAAAGATGTGATGCCGGATGTTAATGCGGTGCTAGCCAAAATGAAACAATTTTGCGACTGGGTGATCACCGGCTCATGGAAAGGTTATACCGGCCGCACTATCACTGATATTGTTAATATCGGTATTGGTGGTTCTGATCTTGGTCCATATATGGTAACCGAAGCGCTAAGGCCTTATAAAAATCATCTTAACATGCATTATGTGTCCAACGTTGACGGTACTCATCTTGCAGAAACAATAAAAAATGTTGATCCAGAGACTACTTTATTCTTAGTAGCGTCCAAAACCTTTACCACCCAAGAAACTATGACCAATGCCCACAGCGCTCGCGATTGGTTTTTAAAAACTGCTGGATATAAAAAACATATAGCCAGACATTTTGCGGCGATGTCAACCAACGCAAAAGCAGTAGCAAAATTTGGCATTGATACCAAAAACATGTTTCAATTTTGGGACTGGGTTGGTGGCCGATATTCGCTGTGGTCTGCTATCGGTTTATCTATTGCCTTGTCGATCGGTTTCAATAATTTTGAAAAATTGCTCAGTGGTGCACATGCCATGGATCATCACTTTGCTAAAACGCCTTTGAAAAAAAATTTACCAGTGCTATTAGCACTCATAGGCATTTGGTATAACAATTTTTATGGCATGGAAACCGAAGCGGTTTTACCGTACGATCAATATATGCATCGATTCCCGGCCTATTTACAACAGGGAAATATGGAGTCCAATGGGAAATATGTAGATCGTGAAGGTCATCCTGTTAGCTACCAAACCGGGCCTATTATTTGGGGTGAACCAGGTACCAACGGACAACATGCTTTTTATCAGCTAATTCACCAAGGGACAAAAATCGTTCCTTGTGATTTTATCGCTCCCGCCATCAGTCATAATCATCTTGCAGATCATCACGCTAAGTTGTTATCTAATTTTTTTGCACAGACTGAGGCTCTAGCTTTTGGCAAATCACGAGAAGTAATAGAGCAAGAATTTAAAGCGAATAATAAATCGTCAGATCAGATGAAACATGTAGCACCTTTTAAAGTGTTTGAGGGCAACCGACCAACCAACTCTATTTTGTTGCGCGAAATTAATCCTTTTATACTTGGAGCTCTGATTGCAATGTACGAGCACAAGATTTTTACTCAAGGGGCTATTCTGAATATATATACTTTCGATCAGTGGGGTGTTGAATTAGGTAAACAACTAGCTAATCGTATTTTGCCGGAATTAACGCAAAATAATTTAATTCATACCCATGATAGTTCTACCAATGGATTAATCAATTGCTACAAACTTTGGCGTTGCTGATAATTTTTCTTTTAAGAGTTCGGCCAGTTTCTGGCCGCTTAACTTCTTAGTTAAGACTTTTAATAAGTGAAGCAATAACAAGGAAATTATTTAATAATACTATTAAAGTAATCATTAAAGATACTAAATCTTTCGCTAATTTTAGCGGCAATACATAAATATAATAAATTATAAATAATCTAGGTGCTGCAATTGTTACCATGTTTATACATTTCATTTAAAGATGTAAATCTTTAGCCTTGTCTTAATTCATGAATAAATTTAGCATATTATTTAATAATATAAAATATTTCTATACCTTTCTTGTGAAAGGTAATCATACTTATATTGTATTATCATAAATATATAAATATTTAACTTAAGTATGAAAATATTTTGTGTTACTGTTTATATATTCTACTTCTATTAAGAATAGTTTAATATAATTAAACACAAATAATTTATATCATATATTTACGTAAAATACTTAAGGACTTTTACATTAAACATAACGTACGTAGGAGGTTTGTGTTTATTTATATTAGCACATACGCAAAACTTAAAATAGTTTGTAAAAATCGCAACAATAACTTATTTAAAATAACTAAATTATTCAATATGATAAACCCATAAAATTATCCAAAACAACCGTGTTATTAATTTACTATGATTATCCAGATAATCACATTAATCAACTAAATTAGAAACCAATCTTCTTATTAATTTTGATATTATAGTTGTTTAAAACAAAATATACATCGATTAAAATCTAAATGAAAGTAGTCAGCTGCAACTATAATATCCATTATATTTTTTAATGTAGTAAATACATAACTTTTTTAAAATTTAATTTCTCAGCTGAGACTTCGTGCTTGATAAAAATATCATTGTTACCAGGATCAATAGGCAATTCTACTTAGAAATAAGTTTAAGTAATATTATTATATTAAATTATTTATAATAAAACTATTATTATAAATATATAGTCATAAATATTCTTATATTTACTGTTGAATGATATTTCATCGCAATTGCATGATTAATATTAAAGTATAAACGCATTATTTTAAAATAGCAAAAGTCAGTAAAATATATAAACATATACAAAGTGTAAATAAATTACTGACTAAATTTAGTACTTTTAAATACTTTTGCACTTAATGTCGTGGCTACACCGATAACAAATTGTTTTACTATGTAAACTAGTTAATTATAACTTGCAGCAATGAAGTTATAATTAACAATAGTTTTACTGTTCAATCCTAATTAAAATAAACTGCATATTAAATAATGATTTACGGGTTCAAAAACAATTAAAGCGTATGAACTTTTCGTAAACTAATATCAGATTAGTTTATCATAGTCGCAACGCGCTTAATAACTGCAACAGTATTAATCAAGTTTCGATGTTATTAATTACCTTTAAACCTATTAACGGATAAGTCACGAGAAAGAAATTTAGCTTTTAGTTATTTAGGCAAATAACAAAAATGCAGATAGAATTAGTATGTTCCCACAATATTCGTCATGTAACATAATACATGTTAACATAATTTAGATATTTTGTTACTGCCTAATAATTATCAATATGCAAACAAATAGTTTCTTTACTATCTTAGTAGATTCTATAAATAATAAATAAAAATAATTTCTTAGTTTTTTTTAGTTTCATTGTACTGTCAGTAAGTTGCGCATATCAAAGAGTCTTATATTGAACTGTCTGTAAGACAGACATACATAAAATCAAGACAAGTATAAGTTTGCTGTAAACGATTACTAAAGGATATATAGAATTAAAACAATACAGTGTAGTGTTAAACTACTACAATAATGATCAATAGAGCCTATATTGCTTGTATCAGAAGATACTACCCTAGTTTAAATTATTATTAGCATATATTAATATGCATACACATTACTTAAAAGTAACATCAAAATTTTAGTAATAATTCAACCTACTAAATAAAAATATGAAAATGCAAGTAGCGCTTGTTAAAAGAAAATTATTAGTTGTCTCTGCATTATTTCTTATAAAAGTACATGACTTCTGCAGTACTTGTGCTATTTGACAGCTTATTCAGCAACGACAAAAAGCTGAATCTCTTGCGATTTCAGACGCATTTTAAGCGCACGCCATATTAGTCAATACCGCAACGTTATTATACTTATTATTTAAAATAAAATGA
Source organism: Sodalis endosymbiont of Henestaris halophilus (assembly GCF_900161835.1). GTDB lineage: Bacteria > Pseudomonadota > Gammaproteobacteria > Enterobacterales > Enterobacteriaceae. Next base: position 94,509 of record NZ_LT897836.1, read on the forward strand.
TAGCTATTGCTATGAGCTAACTACAATTGACCGAATAGTAATTTAATAAAGACTGGTTCTTGTAATAAATTACCTATAATTTAACTATGTTAAATATCAACACATGGTTACCGCTATTTTGAAAATGTAAATTGCTAAAATAACACAATTACTAAATAATTTATTAATAATGTTTGATAAGCATTTTATTAACATCGCGTATATTTGTATAGTTACCAATATTGTAGTATTAACGTCAGCGATTAACACAGAGTAAGACATTAATATTCAACTTTACGTTGCATATTATTTAAATCAATTTTAAACAGTATATTAAACAGAAAACCTAAACTGAGGATTAACATAAAGTGTAATCAAAAATTTTGCAACATCAAGTAGTAAAATAGCAATTCATTAATCTACACAACCTTATTAGTTATAAGTTATCCTAACTTTATATAAAATAATATATATAATTTAGTATACCACATTCACACCTAGATAAACCAAGAAAATAGCTATCATCAAATGCATATATAATTAATAATCTATTAAATATAAATGGAGTAAAGTTACCAAAACCAACAAAATATATTAATGACGATTACTTAAACTTTCATATACATAATCTGCAACACATCTTATAAAATACTTATCCACAAATACCACTAATTTATTATCGTATCAAGCTAGATAAATAAACCCGTTAAACAACATCACGACATTAATTACAAATTACAGCAATTAAAGTAAACTTCGATGCTAAACTAATTTTTAGTAGCCAAAAAGGATTTTTTTATATTTAATTATACTGTAAAGTACAGTTACTGACCAACTATACCACAAAACATTTTAAAGGATAATTTTCTAATTATCGCAAAATAAATGCAATAAGATGCAGCTAAACGGCTTCATCGTCTAATTTTAATTTGTAGTGCGTACATGTTTATATCCGTTTTATGTGGAAAAGTAACTAAATAAATATATTAAGCTACAATTGATTAAATTAGTTATACGGCGATCATTTATAAATGATGTATAGTAGCTGCGGCAACAAACTAAGCTATTATTCAATAGAAATTAATTAAGTAAATTAATATTGGCAATAATTACGTGCAACAGCGCGATTAAGATAATCGCATTACTCTGCCATCGATATACCACTTTTACAACGTTTCTAAAGAAAGAGACTGCAAATTTTACTTTCTTTATTTAAAAGTTTATCTATTAATTTTGTTAAATGTCTTTATGGTAACACCGAACCAAATCAATGCACAGTTTAATTGAATATCTCTTGTTTTTGCGGTAACCAAATAGTTAAAAGAAAAATACTATTTACATGACTAGACGGTCTGGCCCCAAAATTATTACTTACACGATTGAATAATAGCTTTAGCATGTACCTAATATTAAATTAACTTTTAGTTGAAGTAATATTTTTAAATGGCCTATCCGGGTGGGGAATTACCTTTAATTTTAACTGATAGATTTATATAAATTTAACTAAAACTTGTTACCACCTAGTTAGTTATGGAGCTGACGCTCTAATGCGATTAATGTTAAACCTTAATTATATTAATATAATTTTATAGGATTAGTACCACATGATATAAAAGGTTATCGCAAATGCCGCTCCGATAATGAGATACGAACTATCCTAGAAAATCCACCTGTTATCTTTATACTCCTGTAAAGACAATTTACATAATGCTACTTATCCTTGAGTATCTCTTAGCTAGAAATTGATGCTATGTGTTATCTGATAGCGTCACACTGCCTGCCAGGCGGCATTTAATCTAGTATAGTAATTTTCTTCGTCGCTATAAAACAATTAACACGCTAAAAAGCTAATCACGCAGATACTAAACTTATCTGAAGCACTTTAACGGTTAATTCCTAGTACGGGAAAAAGCAACATCGATTCATCTACTGATTTACTGCCGAGCCAACACAAGCCCCCTCAATAAAATCAGTTTAACACTTTTCATCTATATGTCAGGTACATAACCGTACTAGCCTTAACTAGGCTGTGTAACTTTTAACCATAGGACATATATTTATAATATATTATATTTTAATGTATTAGTTGTCTTTGTTTTAAGTACCTTACTTGCTACTGCTAAGTAGGCATTACTAGTTCTTTCACCTGCTAGCATACAAATTAACAGCACATGTTAACCCCGTTAGGTAAAGATTAAGATGGAAGTCATGTTCCTAACACCAAGGTGAGTCGATGCTAAAGTTAAAGATTGCTTGCACCAAACTACGATTAGTACACTAAATTATGTTTTATAATTCTGCAAGCATCAGTCTAATAAACTCAAAAAATGCCATAAATAGTGATTAATCTTATCGATATAGATTAAAAATACCGCATAGCAATGCTGTTTGGATATTAAGTTCTAAAATTGTTTATTACTGAGAGTAGTTAAGGAAGTGGCGCATCAAAAGCCTCGTAATTTTAAACTTATTTGAAATTTAAAGGTCTGTTTCAGACGTTGTATATCTTTCTTTCATAGTTTTTAGCTTAAGATTTATGTTAGTGGGTGTGGCAAGATTAAGTATGCTTGGTTGCAATACTCGGTCAAATAAGAAATTTATTATCTAGCCACTCATTGACGAACACTAATGTGAATTGTTTTATCATCATTAGTATTATTCTGGTTAAGCACTAGTTTAATTATTTTATTTAAATTCAGTAGGTTAGGTTTGTTTGTTTAGTTGTCTATTTAATATTATATATAAACGCAACAAACAACATTAGTAAACAACCTTAATGTGTAACTACAGCATAATATTAGTGTGTAATATTATAGGTATACAACAACAGTGATATATGCGATCCACAGTTATATGCATTAACCAGTTAATTCTATATGTGGTATGTCAATAACAGAAGTTTTTGGACTACAATCAAATCTTTAATCATAAGATCTAACGTAAATTCAATAACGTATTGCTTAAACCGTTAATATGAGTTAATTTCAAAATTTGAGCTTACTCGAATAATTCAAAGCCACTTGCATTGCGAGCCTAACAGGCAGTACTTATACTATAGTACTTCCGGATTACAAGCTACTTTAGCCGTTAACTGTATGATTTATGGCCGTGAACCGCACTTAGTTGACTGCGCGCACCCTAATTTACATGCTGTATATCAGCACCTAATAGATGTCGTAATCAGAAGGAGTAATCAGTTGATTCACAGTTCTATACAGAATAAATGTGAGGCATATTGCCGATTGATGCGGATTGATAAACCTATTGGCTCTCTGCTATTGATGTGGCCGACGCTGTGGTCTCTGTGGCTGGCAGGTATGGCTATACCTGCTCTGAGCACGCTAACAGTGTTTACTTTAGGTGTTTTTTTTATGCGCGCTGCCGGATGCGTGATTAACGATTATGCGGACCGCAAAATAGATAGGTATGTCAAACGTACACGAGACCGCCCATTGCCTAGCGGTGCAATTAGCGAACAAGAGGCAAAGCTATTGTTTGGTGCTTTAGTAGGGATTTCTTTATCTTTGGTGTTAATGTTAAATAGTATGACTATAGCGCTATCAACAGCCGCGATTGCGATGACGTGCGTCTATCCGTTTATGAAACGGTATACACATTTACCGCAACTGATGCTAGGAGTGACATTCGGATGGTCTATTCCGATGGCATTTTCAGCGGTGAGTGAACATTTAGATTTGAAATGCTGCCTGCTATTTTTGGCTAATATCACCTGGACTATGGCTTACGATACCCAATATGCCATGATAGATCGGGACGACGATCTACTTCTTGGCATCAAATCCACTGCTATTCTTTTTGGTCGCTTCGATAAATTGCTCATCGGGTTCCTGCAACTAATAACATTAGTATTGCTTGGCCTGATCGGCTGGCAAGGCACACTTGGCGTGATTTACTATATTTCCTTAGTAGGTGCGGCGGGGTCATTTCTCTGGCAGCACAAACTTATCAGAAATCGCGAACGACAAGCATGCTTTCGAGCGTTTTTAAATAACAATTTCGTTGGGATGTTGATTTTTATTGGTATTTTTCTAAGTTTATTGCCACCTGGTGCTTCTAACTTTTATTTTCCGTATTTTTACGCAAAATAGCTTATCGCGAGGCTTCCGCACTACTGTATATTAGGCGAACCTTTTACCAATAAAATGCTACGTTTTATAATGCAGAAAATGGACGGTGTAATTAATTTACTTAGAATCTCACAGAGTTCGCTGATTTTTTCATCGGTAGCGCATCCAGAATCAATGATATATTTCTCAGTATGTAATGTTGTTACTAGAGTCGAAAATACTGCTTTATCAAAAAAATCAGGTGCGTTGATGCCATGCAATATCGATAGCCTCTGCGCTATAATACAACTTTTTTTTTCCAGTTTTGCACGGTTAAGTTGCGGATCAGCGCGTAATAACAAACATGTAATTGCGTAGCGCTGTAACGTTTCGCTCACGCTAGCGGCAAAGAGCCGCAAAGCATTAAAACGAGCTAGCGTCGGATACAGTAACATTGCCTGCATTTTTACCAATCCCTGGCGCCCTAGTTCGGTAATGAGACGGTCGATAACCATCGGCACTTCCTGTTTACTGTAGCGCATAAACAGCTCCGCTTTTAAGAGAGGATACAATATCATAATTTGATGATGTAGTTGTTCGCGCGCGATACCCGGACGACCGCAAATAATGTTCGCCACCAACGAAGGCAGAATTAACATATGCTGAATATTATTGCGATAATAGGTCATTAACACGGCCTGCTCTCGTGAAAAGCAGATGATATCATCGATACTGTTATATTGAATAGTAAACTTATTCATGGCCAGCGCATGAGACAAAAGCGCGTCAGGCGTTAAATCAGGTACCGTGATATCCGGCGCATAAGGAACATTGCGCAGAAGATCCAGATAGCAGGCTAACTGTGATAACAACTGCTGCCGAGTAAGCAAGCGTTCACTCGAAGCCAGCAAAACACTCGAACATAAATTAATGGCATTGGCCGCAGCAGCATTGTTGATTCGCACCATTAGTGCGGCAGCAATGTCATCCACCGCCGGTGCTAACCAACAGGGACGATGTTTATCAATTGGATCAATATAATTACGCCACTGAGGAACTTTTTGCGATAACCAGGTAGACAAGTGTAACGGATCGCCAAAATTGACGTAACCCTGACCGAGGTTACGTAATTTGCGCAATCCATACAGCATTTGCCAAAATCCATCTTTCTTTTTGTCAGCTCCATTCAATTCTTTTACATAGGTTCCTACTTCTATCACATGCTCATAGCCAACATAAATCGGCACCAGAGTAATAGGACGACTACCACCGCGTAACATGGCCTGAATTGTCATGGTCAAAGTGCCAGTTTTCGGCTCTAACAATCTCCCGGTACGGGAACGTCCCCCTTCGATAAAATACTCTACCGAATAACCACGAGTGAATAATTCGCCGAGGTATTCGCGTAATATAGTAGTATAAAACTTATTGCCTTTGAAGGAACGACGAATAAAAAACGCTCCAAGGCGGCGAAAAATAGGTCCAACAGGCCAAAAATTGAGATTAATGCCGGCAGCGATATGCGGCGGTACCAGTCCTTGATGATAAAGCACATAGGAAAGTAAAAGATAATCCATATGGCTGCGATGGCAGGGAACATAGACAATTTCGTGTCCCACGTCAGCTAATTGACGAACACGCTCAGCGTTACGTACATCCAGTCCTTGATACAGCCGGTTCCAGGTCCAGCCCAGTATTCGGTCTGAAAGTCGAATCGCTTCATAAGAAAAATCTGCGGCAATCTCCTCTATCAGTTTTAGCGCATTTTGCTGGGCTTTTTCTACAGAAATTTTCTTACTGCGAGCCTCATCCTCCACAGCTTTTTCTATGGCTTTAGAAGTCAGTAGTTTACTGAACAAATTACGGCGCAAAGGTAAACGCGGTCCGGCCGCAGCTAGCCTCCACCTAGCAAAATGAATGCGCGCTACCCTGGTTAGTTTTTGAGTGATAAACTTGTCCGCACCGTGTTTGGTAGCCATATAGCGCAATGATAAAGGCTGTGAGAACCTTACGACACTATCGCGTCCGAGCCATAAAACCGCAAAAAACTTTTTGATATTTATCAGCAGTCGTAACTGCGATAACACTTGGTAAGGTTGCGCCTCTCTACCGGGTGAACGGCCAAACATAATTGATACTGGCACCAATTGCACATCCAGTTCAGGGTTCAAGAGGTGCAGATCAAGATAATTATGAAACAGTGAAACTGATTGTAATTTTTCAACGCAAAATGACAATACACGAAGCCCATCATGAATAAAAATATAGCGAGGAAGGATCACGCCGTCAATGTGTAGAGGCGTCAGTGGATCGGGAAAACCTTGTTTAAGACATTGTATACGTAAGGTTAACAGGTCCGCCTTGGAGTTATATGGTAACACATACATCATAGGCTGCCGAGGGTCTAGGCCAACTTCAGTTCGTGGATCTTTTGGAATAACTTTACTTCTTACCAAAAATTTTAGCGGTAAATTTAACAACGTATAATAAATTGTACGCCAACCTAACATGTTGTTGTGAAGCCTCTTGTAAGCAAATACGAGGTAAAAATACTAGAAACCCAGCGGAAAATCTGTGAAGACGTAAGCCGCCACGCGTCTAGAACAAGCAATTGCTTAGACGTTGCGTGCAAAATAAATAGTGCCCCAGCGCGCGTTCTAATTTTATGGCCTATCATCTGTGGTCACGGTATGGAGTAAATGACGACGTACTTAGATATGCGGTGAACATTAGTGTGTTTGCTGTACTCGCTATAACCTATATAAGCTAGAATATCTGTCCAGCTTATACGCAAAATACTTACTATTATCGTGAATAAAGCTTTATTTATCGCGTTCAAGTTTTTATTAGCAATTCTTTTATTTATTCCCGAAAATACATAAACAAAAGTATAACATAAAAACACTAACCTCTTCCAAAGGAAAATAGATTTTTGATTTGCGACTATACAACGCAAACCGGCATACCACCTCTCGCGCACCAAAAATTGTATCTTGTCTATGATTTCGTTCACTTCATACGGCAGAAAAGCATTTGAAATGCACTCGTGCACTAAAAAGTTATTAAACTAATATCTTGTTGAAAACCAGATATTAGTTTAATAGTAAAAGAAACTAACGGTTTTCTGGTAATTAGGCAAGTGATAAGTGATTAACCGCCGCTAGCTACTAATCACATTAAAACTCATTATAAGTAGACCTAACTAATTCAAGTCAAATGCGAATTTCTTGTTTTAGATTAACCATCTATTAATCATAAACTGTCGTTATCATGAATGTCTACCTACTAGAGATCCATAAACATAGAAATATAGATATAATCATTAATAATGCAGGCAACGTCAAGAGATTAAAAGATGGATAAATAGTTTATATATTAAGCAATAGTAATTTTTCTTAATTGTAATAAATTTGTTCCAGCAGTAACAGACCATTATAGTACTTATGGGTGATAGCATGATTATTCAACGATAACTGTCTATTATTGCAGTGCGACAGACCTTGAGTACTGCTAGACCACTAATGCATGGCCCACAATTCTTACAGACTCATGAAATATTCATCATCAAAATGCTTGAGTTCTTTATTTCTTTAGTTGCTCTACGATGCATAAATACCTCTCATAAAAAAAGTAAATAATATACTAATCTATATTTTAAGCCTGCTTTCCGTTCTCAATGTAATTACAGCACAAGGGTTGTGATCACATGTCCCCCTAGTTATGTGCATATATTAGCACTGACAAATGCACTATGCATCTTTCGTAAATAACTAATATTAACGATTTAAATTGACCTCTGTTTATGTAAAAGTCGTGCTAATTTGTTGGTCATTAAATCTCAGTTATGTCTCCCGTAGTGCCTAATAGCGATTTTAATACTCTACTTATAACGGTTTTCACTTAGAGTACAGATGGTGTGCGGGCATATATATCTTCTGCTGCACTCTAGCTGGCGGGTTTTAGGGCTCCTACAAAGACAGCCCTCTTATAAAAGAGCTGGTGCTAATTTGGCATAGTAACCACCGATCTAATTGTGCTTTGAACTTCTTATAGTACCACAGCGCTATGTCAAGCCTACATTGACGGCTTAATATAATGTTTTTTCATTTGGTTGCTTTATAGAACAACTATTATAGTTGAAAAACAACAACGCAGTTACCAAGCTATATAAAGCACTTTAAAACAATCAGTGTAAAGCTTAGCAAGATCGCGCATCGTGTTAACAAACTAATTACAGACGAAGAAATATAAGTTCCCATACAAAGTATGTCTAACAATACCGCATTTAGGTAGGTGTTCAGGATAGCTCCACAACTAGATACTGATGAGGCTGCATCACTCTCTTAAACGGAGGTTAGTAGGATAAAATAACATATTTTATGTGTCCATGTATTCGTTGCTTTTGAATGTATATGTCTAATTCTGCAACTAGCAACTGGCTATTACCATTTTGTATCTGCTATAGCTGATGCACAACTCCCTTAACAGTTTATCATAACCGCGTAAGTATGAATGATAATAAAGGTCGATGCTTACAGTATCTAGAGAACTGCCGCTAGACTTACCAGTCTATTAGTTATATTAAACTGCATCTATTAAACCATACTAGGTTTAATGACAAGATGAAGATTAAACCTATTGATGCTACAATACCATGAGCAGTAATTAACATGATAAAGATTAAAATCTCGCATAGCAATGTACTTAAGTATTTAGCTCTCAACTTGTGTATTACCGAAAATTTTAAGTAAGTACTATATCAAAAGAGCCACAACCTTTCAAAAAATAACTTTTTATTTAAATTATATTTAAGAGTTATAAACCTTCCTTTATAACTATTAGTTTAAGCTATTTAGGAATTAAATATAATAATAAGTATAGCGATCTATTTTCAGATCAAGAAGGATAAATTATCCAGCAATTTATGGTTGAACGCTGACATGCATAATCTCAGTCTCATCTGTATGAGTATCATATTAGTCAATAAATATTTTGATGTTTAGCATTTAAATACAGTAAATATATTTATTTATTAGATTATTAAAGGAAATATTATATATAAATACCGAACCCAACGTGGGTAGCTAGTTTTAGTATGTTATAATCTTAATTACCTAAACGATACAACCCACAGTTAAGGTCAAGACGAAATGAATCCTGCTAGCAAAGAAATGTATTTATTTTAATAAAGACTTGAATATTTATTAGCATATTTCAGTAAGGTACTCTGCAGTATTAAAAGATCTAAAACAATACTGAGAATAATTTTATTATTTATAAATACTAATTAGATAACAATCATCAATAAAAAGATCAATTAGATCAAGTTAGCTTTTGCTATAGTTAAAATGTGCGGATATTAAACAAAGAAATATAGTTATAACTACGTAACCTTGTTAATAACATTCAAGATGTTTTAATCTTACTTAAAAAGTCAGCACCAACTAACAAAATTAATTTTATCTTTAATGCTAAATAAAGGTAAAATAAATATACAGAGCATAAAATAGAAGGTATTTTGACCTTAATGCATAAAATGCAAATAATTCATATAATTACCTAGAATTAGGTATGTGATTATTCATGGTATTTATCAACTATCTCAGCATTTAAAAAAATAGGTGAACATCAGCAGTATTTACACCCAGATATTTATCATGTAAATATATTGTGACACGCATTGATTTTAATAAACAAAAAATAGCTAAGCAAGAAGATTTGTTTAAATTTTCTTAATAGGCACTTTATAAGCAAACTCTCTAATTTATTTAATAAACTTCATCATTGCTGCCAAGAGTATGGATTCACAGGTGAAAATCTTAGTAGCTCGTATACGCTGATAAGCAATTATTGTATTAAAAATATCTTGATACAAACCGGAGATAATATGTTTACTAGTGGACGTATAGTTTATAAATATTTAATTGCAAGTTTATAAGTAAAATACTGCTAATATAGCTTTATGCAACCCTTAAGTCATTAAATGCAAAAATTTAACTATTCCTCAAGAGAATATGACTGTATGAAAAGATAGGATACTTATATTGCGATATAATTAAGGTAACTAACTAAATATATCAGTAATAAAGTCACCACCTACTTCGATGCACAATTGATTAACGCGTATATTTTTAATAAATTGAAATAGTAGCTTGATTATGTAATAAATACAGCAAAATTATTTATAATAAACTGCTATATGAGCTTACTATCAAGTGGCATGAAAATTTATCTAAAGTGAAATATTACAGCGACTTAAAATTTAGATCATTAAATTATAGAAATTAATAATTTTATTAGTTATTAACGTAACGGTGTTGTACAAACATTAATAAATCATTTTAAGTAAAAATATTGCTAAAACACTATATTATGCTATAATATGCTTTAATATATAGTAACATTTTAAAAATCATAGTCTTAACAAGATGGTAGACGATGTGTAGTATTAGTTTAATATTAACTAATTTTAAACTTACCCTTTATTAAAGAGTATAATAAATGTAAGTGATTAATAAATCATAACATCAAAAACAAATAAAATATTTATTCTAATATAAATACGCGTTTACCTATAGGTAATAAGATAGGTGACACCTTAATTGTCACTAATATATAAATTATTTGATATATTGACTTAATTAAATCACTGATAATACTAGCGAAAAATCAAACTTGCTGATCAAAAAACATACTAATACATCAATTACACCATTATTACTTTTATTTTATTTTTGTTAAATTATATATATGCTCATGGCAAGATAGGTTTGCTTTTCATAGCAACATCAAGATAAAACGACCAATATATTTAAGTTTTATACAAAATATTAATGTTAAAGCTATTAAATATTATCACTAACCTAAGTTAATAATATAAATACTTATCTTAACTCAAGAGTTATTATTTATCATAAGCAATTAATACGTTGTAGTCTATTAATTATCGACAATATATCATGAAAATAAATGATAATCTTCTCAAGATTATGTAGTTAACAAAATAACTAACATGGTATTACTTATATAAAACATGCCAATTATCACATAAAATGTGTATACTAAAATTAATGTGTGACTATAGTTAAAATACATAAGTAATTATAATTTTCTTCAAACTTGTCATACTTACTTCAAGTATAAATAAGCTATAAGTTTTTACTTAAATTATTAATAACTATGATCAGTAAAATTGCATCTGTGATGGTGTAATAATAATTAAAATAAAAGTTATATTTACAGATGATGAATAATAAATATATTTACTAATATTTATTATAGCTGATATGATTATTAATCAATACTAACTCATTATTAATAAATCAAAATAATTAAACCTATCTATAAATATGTTCTTTTCTTATGAAGAGATGGTTCAAACAGAAGTAACAAAATTCAAACATCTCTTATACGCTTGTAAAATTAACAGCGACTCTAACAGTCAGCAGAGTCATAAATAAAGGAGTTTACTTCCACTGGAACACAAAATACTAAAAGTTACCTCTAATAAATAAAAGTTAGAAATGATAACAACACAGATATCTCTTCAGAAAAATCTCTGCATAAAATTTCAGAAAATTTAGTCATTGAAAGGCTTGATATTGTAATTGTAAAGGAGAAGCTGACTATTAACTAGTCAGCAATAAATGCTATTAACACAGTGAAAGCCTTCAAAAACGTTAAGATATGAGAAAGGATATTATTAAATCCTTACCACATCAACGGTTAAATCGGTCATTGAAACATGAAAGAAAGCATTTATCCTAACAAACAACTTAGCAATTAAAGTAATTATAAAAGAATTTATGGATTATGTCATTAAAGTTGCATTAGTCTCACAAAAGGAAAATCGATGATAGATACAACAGCAAAAGATTAACACTAAAATTAAAAGCATATTAACGAATAAAATTCGAAACCTTTATGTAGCAAAATAAAATACAAAATAAATCAAAACGTAGTGAGATAAATGATCACAGCGATTAATTGCATAGCTAGAGATTACTCCATTTATGAAAAAACTTCTGATAAAACATGCATAAACAAACATGTCTACATAAACAAAAAAATCACATTTTGCTGCGTTTTTTACGACAGTGAATACTCAGACACGCACGAAGTCGATATGAGTCAGTTTAGGTTTAAATGGATGACGCTGCACCGCCTGTACCTTAACTTCGCTTTCTTGACCTTCTATAATCAAAGAGATATGATCTCTGTAAAAACCTTCTTTTTTCTGAATATTTAAAACGACATCATGATCAAGCTCGATTGCAATCGGAGATTTAAAACCTCCGTAAACAATAGCTGGCAACTTGTTTTTCATGCGCATACGGCGACTAGCCCCTTTTCCTTGATCTTGGCGAAGTTTAGCATTTATCACTAACATGATTTTCTCAAAATTCAAAATTAAATTTGCCACTTGCAATCTATTAGCAAGCGGGGTACACGTGCTTGTAGCACGCAAAAAAATTACCGAAATTACTGGTGCGGAATAAACAAAATCCAACTAATTGCATAGTTTATCAATACTACTCAAGCAATTTTGATAATCGAAAAACTTATTTTACATGTACCACAATAGCCATACAAGCGAAACAATAAACTTCTTGGCCAGGAGTATTATTTAATACTTCAAGATTAAACATGAATCATCTAAAAAATATTTATGCAAGGGATAGATATAACTGAATCATTTTATAAAGTGACAGTTAGACTATCATCACACTGTTACGTATATCACTTTCTACGGCATCTTTTATCGATGATATTGACTAAAGCATTATTGCAATTAACAGGCAGGTCACTAAAGAAAGTAAGAAGGTAACTTATTATGGATAACGCCTTTTTACAAGAAATAGGATGAAAGCCAATAACTCAAGTAAATACTGTCTAAATAAACGAAAAAAAATTTCGTATATTTATGCAAATAAATAGCAATAATAGTCCTGACTGTATAATTGACTAACATTTTTAGCTACGGTAATTGTATTGTATAGGACCATCGTAATGGCTATAAATTTCTTACAGTTAGAAAAACACAACATTATGGTCTTGATACCTTACCTTAATTTAAGGTATGAATAAAAATTCTAACAAAATTTCTTAGCCGATAGATATAAAACTTTCTTATCTCACTCAGTAATTAATGGCTGAATAAATCAGGTTAATGGCTTTAGACTCATCTTCATAAAAATCACATTGGCCAAGAATCAGTGTAGCTATTTAATTATAATTTTATTAGTGAATGTTTTATGCTGTAGCCCATAACGTATAATATATGAAATGATGAGCATCATACATAAATATTAACAGCAAATTTTAGTATACTACTAAAATCTTTCTAAGCGACTAGACAGAAAAACCAGCACGATGGCTATAATACTTATCGCAAGGTTACGATAGCGATAACCCTAACACTCGCTCTAAGCTAGTATTAATGTCACTGTTTATGACAAAATGTCAATTTATATTCGTTAATATAGTAATATTTTTGCTATTCTGAAAATTATTCCTGAGATAATCTCATACTTACTTAATTCTAATATCCTATTTTATAAACATTAACAGATCATCGCCACTTATGTAGCGATCACCTTTAACGAATTTATAACTAGGAAACTATAATTTATGGTGATTTATATCATCACCATATAAAAAAAGAAAATTAAGTTTATCATATCCAAGATGATAACACGCTAAAATTCTCCTAAATAAATTGATATGTATGATTAACTCTTCTCATACTGCTGGTCCATATCGGTCGCTACAACTTTAATACCCTCCTTGCGCACTATGATTATTCTTTTAACGATCACTATCGCAATAGTGGCGTGTAAAATCGGGGTTATTTTAATCAAGCATCTTAAAAAGATCCTTACAAAATAAGTATTATAATATTATAGTTATAATTTCGATAGCAACTTTATCGTGTACATAGAAGTAGCACCGAATGTACCCAGAGCAAAACCCCAGACTGAACTTCAACATTCATAAACTGTTGCTTGCACAACGTTGAGTTAGAAAGATGTTATAGTTATTAATGAATTGTTCATGAATAAAAATTCAGCACTTTTTTATGACGTCTATAAGCGCATAAACACCTACTTTATAGGTAATAAATATTCCGTGCATGCTAAACCGACAACATACAACTTAAAGATACGAGAGTGCTAAATTATCAGGTACCGCCGATAATATTTCACTCACTCTTCCACGAATCAAGTATCAGTTTTAAAGTCTTAAGCTAAGAGTCATTCCACTTATTAGTGTTGTTAATATCAATTAATGAGAACTTATAGACCCACCCCAAGCAAAGAGATAGTTAACTTAGAAGTAATAATTAATAAGCTACGGCAATAATCAGTATATACTACCTTTTCAGCATAAAAAATGGTCTAAGACCACCTTGGGAATACCGTAATAAGTAAGTGAAGTGGATAAGCGCTAAATCATTACACGCTAGTACAAATCTGGAACTACGATATGATAATATCACCTTCTTTAATATGTTACGTATGAATTCCCAACAGCGATTTACAAATCATCTTAGGACCAGAATATATGAATTGTAGCTACGATACAGATCGCATTTGAGTTAAAAATCTATTATTAACTAATCGATAACCTAAGTAAATTCACTACTCGAGTCACAAAGCAGTGCTGTTGTGGTTAAAACGGATGCTAAATCAAATGTTACTCTAAAATTATTTCATAATATCTTTGGTATTATTCAAATTTATTCCACAAGAAATACATGAATATTCAAACAATTACTTATAATTTGCAGTATGACTACTGCTCAGGATGTGTGTAAATAAGGAAGCTAACGTGACCGACAAAATTATATTAGCAAAAAGAATGGGTATGCACGTCGTCACATGTTGTGCGCTAACAATGCTGACTATTGATAACACCATGATGTGGCCGTGATTACATTCAATTTCTGGTGGTTATTAGGCATAACCGTATTCTTTGAACCAGATAATCTAGGTAGTGCAGAGCCAGAGAAATTTATGCCAAACACAATCTCGACTATATAACCTGCCACGATAGCGATCGGCATCAGTAAACCGCATATTATGTAACTACGTTAATATTTATAAAACCTATTTAATGGCAATACATCTAACATTTCTGCCGTGTATTATTTGTTACCCTAATAACTAAACATATCTAGCTGGACTTACTCAGGTTTAATTACTGTTCAAACTAACTTTAATTAAAAACCCTGCTGCAAGCCGCAAACAATGTGCAGATTCTATCTCTTAACATTATTGCATTTATTAATTACGATAACTCTGTTATTATTGTTTTTAATTTTTATTAATTGCGCAATCCACGGCGCCCTTCAATCTAAAAAGATTCACTGCAAGAAACTATTTTCTACTATTATTTTATATAATAACTACTAAAATGTAGCATTCACATAAGGAACAACAGCGATGATATTAGGAGATAAAGTATTGTTAAGTTGAATGTGACTAAACTCTAGCACGAGGTAGAAGAAAAATCCGCTCTGGCACAAAATAACTACACTGACCAATGCTGAAGAAAATAAATAGCTAAGAGGAAATTAGCCTGGATGATTATAATCCTTAGCTTTATTTGAAATAATTTTATTCGATGGACAGCAGTTACCTTTTAAGATACCATCGCATGAATTGCGATTCTACAGCCTTTATTTAGTCAGTTTTTTTTTTGCTACTCACCCCAACAATCTGGGGGGGAGAATTAGGATGAAAGGTTACAAATAATATTATTATATAAGATATGAGAAGCACTATGAATACATGATAATTTTATTACTAATGTCTTTCAGCAAATGTTTAATCCTGACAACAAGATGTGATTTGCCAAGCTAGCGAACTCATAATCTTTGCAAACCAGATATCATGGGCAACACTTATTTAAGGTACAAAAGAGTGCTTTCGTATTTGAGACAAAAAAGAAGCACGGCTTGTTATTGCATTTTACTATCAAGTAGTTAACAACGATCTTATCTAACTTACTCATCAGTTTACATATTATTTGATAAAATATAATGTCGTAATAGCTCAGTAAAGCTATACCAAAAGAAAATCATCATCACAGATAAGTGGATCTGATCGACTGAAAATCCATGTTCAAAATCGTTTTTGTAACTTATTATTAATAGCCCTAGCTATAGATAACTAGGGTTGTGTAAATTTCCCGGAAAGTAACCATAATCGTTGAATATGGTTACGACTAAATATTTTATCCGGCTCATATTAGTCAAGCGTATATGGGCATCCAGCGCCGAAGATCCCAATACATACTGAATATCTTGTTAAAATTAAATATATTGAAATAATTTTTCATATTCTAATCTATTCCACAGTACGTGTATAGCGGTCAAAACATTTGATATTCATACAGGAAGGTATGATTCTTAAGTTTTAAGCAAAAACCAATAACATGAATCTTCTAGAAACTATTATCCTATATATTTAGAAGGAGTTACCGAATTATTATCACCTACTAAAAATAATTTTACCAGGGAAAGATCTAGCAATTGTAGAGAGACTCTTATTCTAAAACCTAAGCAAGTTGCTAATATCTTGTACCCTTTTATATATGGTTCATGGCTTAAACGTACGCTAGGAAATTAACTTTTCTTGTTTCTAAGACATTATTAAAAAAGAGAGTGCATGTTTGATAGCATACTACATCATGTTAAATCATCGTAGCGCTATTATTAGCGCAGATTCATAGCAAAAAAATGCTGTAATACAAATATGCCAGCAAGCTAGCATATTTGAAAACAGTGCATCTGATATAAATGCAGCAATTTATAAGACATCAAATAAAATATTAGTCAAACAAAAATTAGTCCACTACCAATGCTCTAAGCATCACGTTATACTGATAAATAAATGTGTTGATATAATGGATGTCTATGACTTTAAAAATTTCATTCTCTATAGGGAGTATTGATCTAGCCGATGATAAAAACGCTATACGCTAGATCAGCAGCAAAAATTAGCAATTAAGATCTTTTTGGTTTTTCTAGCACTTTACAAGTGATCATTCTCTAGTTCTACTAGGTATAGTTTATTTTACCTTTAACGCATGGCCCCCAATTATATTATTCAACTCTCTCATAACAGAGAGTAAACTAAGCGAGGTTTTTGCCAGAATGTCGATTACATCCTCTGAAATGTGTTGCAATCAGATTTATACTTGATTAAAAATATTAAACTGTAAGTTTTTTTTAACAAATCATGAAAACTTTATTAAAGTTATTATCAATCTTGCATAAGATCAGCGCGTTGGTTTTAATAACTAGGAAAAGCAGAAAATCCATAAATCCTTTAGCACTGTTATATTGTAATAAAAGGCTCATAAATAAGTATAATCTATAACAATCTTATGCACTTATAATTTTATTAAAGTATTTTGAATTAAACTAAAAGTACTAGTAACAACTTAACTCACGTAGAGTGCAAATTACCTATACATCTTTGTATTTTAGCTAAAATAGATAAAACTTATCTATAAAAACCTAATTTATTAATGTCTTATCGACATACATTTTGAAAATTAGTAAAAAAGTAGTAAAATTAAGATTGATAGTTTTACGCTTATGATTATTTTCCTATTCGGCTATGCTTCTATGTAAATAGGACAATAACTAGACGATAATTGAGATTTTAACATGCGCATGATGATAGAGATTTAGCGCATATAAACGATCGGCGGTCATCAAATAAACATAGTCAATATACTCTTATTACCCTTAATAAGTTACGAAATGGGAGCCGACAACATATACAGTATAGTCGGTAGTAAAAAACCCAAACTCAATTTATTATAAGTAGCATGATTCTCTAGCCGTAATATAAATAAATTTTAACTTATAACTAGGATTAATTAATAACCTACTGATCATATTATCATATTTACTGAACTCCAGGTTTGCGGTTATTTTTAGAGAGAAGGTAAATTCTGTCATCAATGAACAAGATAAATACACTAGTGCTTTCAAAAAGCAAAACGACTAGCAATAATAGGGTATACCATTTAACGCATCAACACTACCAGCACACAATGCCATAAACTAAACCCAATATTGTGCGCTAATTAGCATTATAATGCCTACAGCCTACAAACTCTAGGCAAACATATTAACTCCTGAATATCATGCGCCATAGTAAAAAATTATGTTAGTTATCCTAACGTCCATTTAGATGCTATGATTGTGTTAATATTTTATCTACAATCATTTTGAGTTGTTTTTTACCGAATAAAACTCTTTCGCATTTCTAAATATTTTTCTCTATGATTTTATTTAAAATTTATAGCATAATAAAAAATTACTGGTGATTGGATGAACATCCATGTTTAACAATAAACACGATAATATCGATATTATGGTACCTAGCTATATATTTTTTAGCTATTGATCTTGGTATCTGTTATTTTCAGGTACTTACAATGAAGAAAGATATCAACGATACTTCACAGTTCTCAATGAACATAATTAGAAAAGGCACAGAATCTTTTTATCTAAAAAGACTTTTGCAAATAAAATTAATGATATTAATGTTTATTTTACTAAAAGGTATTCTCCAAAAAAAACTGTAACTTTGTTGCTCTTTTAACCTATTAAAAATCAGAGAACAGGCAGCAAAAAAGACCAAGCTTTAATAGCAGATAGCTCTAATAATCCTGTGACTAAACTAGTTAGAGCACATAATGTTCTTTTTTTAGACCAGTATTACGCAGGAATCACCTAAGCATCATGTGCATGCTAATACGGTATTTACACGTACCGAACTATAAAAACTTAACAACATACAATTTCGTTTAACGTAAAGGCGTGCAATAAGACTAATTTCGAATAATTTTGCTCTTGCGTATACATTTAGAGCGATATATAAGTAAACTGCAAAAATACAAATGTGACAGTCAAGACATCAAAGTACAGAGTGACAGCTATATGCGCAAACATCTATCTCATGATTACCGTAATCACAATAAAAATTAGAATACTCATATAGCCTTCAATCAGCACAAACACCAGTACAACAACTAATGTGATAAAGCAGAAATGTAGCTACTGCACTTCCTCTATTGTCCAAAAAAACAATACTAAACTAAATTGCCAGACTCGCTTGGGAATAATATGTGTGCAAGGCTTGCTACCACTAACTCCTCAAGTTAAGGAGTGATAAATAATCTTAAATTCCTTTTAAGTCATGCAATGACCAAATAATTGGTGGCTAAATTTAAAATAAAATTAATAAATTAATTCCCAATCATCATAATATGGACGAGGCTTAAGCTTAGACATGAATACTATTTATTCAGTTATTAATCACTAATTGAAAAAACTAACTCAAATGGCAGGATAAACCTAACAAAAATTGCCATTAACTTTTGCATAAAATTTGAATTCAGTGCTATTAAGCAAAATTTATTTTTTGAAATGAAGATAAATTTCTAAATTAGATGTCGGTTTTGTTAACATCAAATTAACTCAACAATTTCGATAATTATTATTCTTCAAATCGGAATGCTTTAGCACATCCATGGCTAGATTTTGATATTTATTGCAGTAACTGCCTATTCATGACATTACTAAGAATAGTAAGTCTTACGTTTGATATTTAGCGCGTAATCAAAACAAGTACAATCCTAGAAATTTATCGGCTTATCCGATGCTAAATGCGTGACTTTAATTTTAACCCCTAAATATCGTAAACTACTGGGGTTAAGTTAAGCTATTAGTTATAAATTTATAAAAAATATGGCTATAATCAGAGATTATAATCGATATTTAGCAAAATACAAATGCTAAGGTAAAAACATATTAAAATACCTTATCTTTCAATACTAAGGTTTCAGTAACACAACCTAAGCCAGGTTTAATGTTATGACGTTACTAAAACATCTATTAGACTTTTAGTACTAATCCGTTATAGATCTTTAGATGGCTTATAAGCGATGAGGCAATTTCAATTTATCAGGGGATTAACAAAAAACTTCTTCCTTTTCTCCTGGAGAAACTCAAAAACAATCGACATACCAATCGTAAATGTTAGCTAGCGCCATAAAGCTTTACTAGCATAACTAATCTTTAATACTACAACGCACCAAAATAACTATACCATAAGAAGTTAAAATAGTGTAATCACCATTGTTAAATCATAAAAGATTTATGGCGCAGTCCAAGGGCAGCACAAGTAGCTTTACCAAGCTAGAACATAATACTTACTCACCATTCTTCAAATCGCGCTTATTACTAGAACAGCACTTGTGATATTTATAGGTAATTACCTTATTAAATTGATTAATCTCAATAAATTTAGTGCAGAAAGTAATTTTAATTAAAAAGCAACTATAAATTACATACAAAATAGCTGATAGTAATATAATGTTCCTCTCATCTTACTTTTTATAAAATGATAAAACACAACTCTATAACATCTATGTTTACTTAATAAACTATTGTTATAAAATATGTCTATAAAACTGCAGTAATGATACTACTACATGTATAGTACATTGATGTCAATAACATTTGATTTGTTAAGATATTATTGATACTAAGCAAGTCTTAAGAGAACATATACCCTTTACCCGTTAATTGCTTTACCACATATCTTTCGCGTACTAGGTTGACACAACTATAAAGTACGACCAAACTAACACTAAGATCTACCAAACTGCTGGAGGCATTATACTGTGTATGCATATAGTAATTTATTATATCCAAGAGGAAAATAGGCAATAACAAGCTGTGTTGATCAAACAGTATTGACTCGTGATAATTATTGAGAAAAACACGCCTACAAATAAATATATAAAAAATGACTATACACATTAGTATAGTCAACGTTACTTAATTATAATTAAGTATACTAAAAATCAAAATGGACAAAAGCAAGCTATCTATGACACAAGAAATCTTGTGCACTGGCTTAAGAAACTTGGTTTAGAAGATATGTGACTTTTCGTAGAAAGAAGCAAAATAATAGATATTGCACCTTCGATGCAGTATCTAGCTATTCGTTACAGTAGTAAGTTTAATAAAAGAGCAATTGCGGACAAAATCTAAACATATTACTCTGCAGTTCCTTCCGTTCTTAGTGTTATTACTTCAGCGCGATCAACAAGTTCGATATATGCCATTGGTGCGTTATCGCCAGCACGGAAACCACACTTTAAAATACGAGTGTAACCACCGGCACGGTTTGCAAAACGTTGGCCTAGATCGCTAAATAGTTTTAACACAATTTTGTTATCCCTAGTGCGAGAAAATGCTAAACGCCTATTTGCCACACTATTTATTTTAGAAAGTGTAATCAAAGGTTCAACAAATCGCTGAAGTTCTTTAGCCCTTGATAAAGTCGTTTTGATGATTTCATGGCGAACCAAAGAACCAGTCATGTTACGTAACATACTTTGACGATGACTGCTATCACGATTCAATTGACGACCACTCTTACGATGACGCATAACCTCATCCTTCTCAGTAAAATTTTAACATGTGATCGAATTATTCATTTGCTATGATTAGCGGAGGCCAATTCTCCAGACGCATACCCAGAGACAAACCTCGGGAAGCTAACACATCTTTAATTTCGGTAAGAGATTTTTTACCAAGATTGGGCGTTTTCAGCAATTCAACCTCCGTGCGCTGTACCAAATCACCAATGTAATGAATAGCTTCTGCCTTAAGGCAATTAGCAGAGCGGACAGTCAATTCAAGATCGTCAACAGGGCGAAGTAAAACCGGATCAAATTCCGGTTTTACCTCTTTTATTTCTGGCTGACGTATATCACGCAAGTCAACAAAAGCTTCTAATTGTTCAGCCAAAATAGTTGCTGAACGGCGAATAGCTTCTTCAGGATCGATAGTACCATTAGTTTCCATTTCTATAACAAGTCTGTCTAAGTCGGTACGCTGTTCAACACGTGCAGCTTCAACATTATAGGCAATACGCTCTACAGGACTATAGCATGCGTCTAACAACAGACGGCCAATAGGGCGTTCTTCCTCTACGTGCATTCGTGCAGAAGCCGGAACATATCCACGTCCACGCTGAACTTGAATACGCATATTGATAGATGCGTTTTTATCGGTCAAATGGCACAAAACATGCTGCGGATTAATAATTTCGACATTCACATCATGGCTAATATCAGCTGCAGTTACAGGGCCAATACCAAATTTATTTAGGGTCAAAAAGATTTTGTCTTTACCTTGTAATCTTACTGCTAACCCTTTCAGGTTAAGCAAGATCTCTAGGATATCTTCCTGTATACCTTCTTTGGTACTGTACTCGTGCAGTACACCATCAATCTCAACCTCAGTCACCGCACAACCCGGCATAGATGAAAGCAGAATACGGCGAAGTGCGTTACCTAGAGTATGACCAAAGCCACGCTCTAATGGCTCAAGGGTAACTTTGGCATGAGTTAAACTAATTTGCTTAATATCTACCAGGCGTGGTTTTAAAAAATCTATTACAGAACCCTGCATTGTTTCCTCTCTTATAGTACTAAACTTTACTTAGAGTAAAGTTCAACTATCAGGTGTTCATTAATATCCGGAGATAGATCAGTACGTCTTGGAATACGCTTGAGCACTCCTGAGAACTTAGTAGCATTGACTTCAAGCCAAGTTGGCTTTTCACGCTGCTCATTAAGTTCTAATGAGGCACGCACACGGGATTGTTTTTGTGCTTTTTCGCGGATACTGACAACATCATTAGGAATTACTTGATAAGAAGCAATGTTGACAACATTGCCGTTCACCATTATAGCCTTGTGACTGATTAATTGACGAGATTCAGCACGAGTAGTACCAAAGCCCATGCGGTAAACGATATTATCGAGACGACCTTCTAGTAATTGCAAAAGGTTTTCACCAGTATTACCTTTCAGGCGGGCTGCTGCTTTGTTGTAGTTTCGAAATTGACGTTCTAACACACCGTAAATACGACGAACTTTTTGTTTTTCGCGTAACTGTACGCCGTAATCAGACAGACGCAGTTTACGTGTACCGTGCTGACCGGGCAATTGCTCAATTTTGCACTTAGAATCGATCGAGCGAACACCAGATTTATGGAATAAATCTGTGCCCTCACGACGGCTTAGTTTAAGTTTAGGACCCAAATATCTTGCCATTTATTCTCCAAATAACCTAAGGCAACGTTATACACGACGTTTTTTAGGCGGCCGACAACCGTTATGGGGGATAGGAGTTACATCAGTAATGTTCGTAATGCGAAAACCAGACGCGTTTAACGCACGGATAGTAGATTCTCGTCCCGGACCTGGCCCTTTAACCATAACTTCAAGATTTTTAATTCCATATTCTTTTACTGCTTCAGCACAACGTTCTGCTGCCACCTGTGCAGCGAAAGGAGTCGACTTACGAAACCCTCGAAAACCGGAATCACCAGCTGTCGCCCAGCCTAACACATTACCCTGACGATCGGTGATAGTTACAATAGTATTATTAAAAGATGCATGAATATGTGCTATACCATCTGCAACTTGTTTGTTAACTCGTTTACGTGCACGAGTAGGTATTTTCGCCATTATTTACTCACCCAGACTATTTTTTTATCGGTTTACGTGGACCCTTGCGGGTACGGGCATTAGTCTTTGTCCGCTGACCGCGGACAGTAAGACCACGACGATGACGTAAACCACGATAAGTACCAAGATCCATTAAACGCTTAATACTCAAGGTTACTTTACGACGCAAATCACCTTCAACAACAAACTTGGCAACTGCATCACGCAATATATCAATTTGCTCTTCAGACAGATCACTAAGCTTAATATTTTCAGCAATACCAGTGGCCGCGCAGATGTGGCGCGAACGCGTTTTGCCAATGCCATAAATTGACGTTAGCGCAATCCCGGTATGTTTGTGATCAGGAATATTAATGCCTGCTATACGGGCCACTATTCACTCCTAAAAAATTTAATAAAATATGATCCTGAAAAGCCCGTTTCAGGATACTTAAACAAGATTGCAAAGATATCTAAAATTGGCTCGTCAATTTAGCTATCTACAACCAATTTTGCAAGAAAAAGCTGAAAATATTATCCTTGGCGTTGTTTATGCTTAAAATCAGAACTGCAAATCACATGAACGATACCATTACGCTTAACAATTTTGCAGTTGCGACATAATTTCTTAACAGAAGCGCGAACTTTCATGTTTACTCTCTGTAACTTCTCAAGTTTTTTTAATTAACGGTTATAATATTTCAGATGTGCTTTCTTTAATACGGATTCATATTGACTTGATATTAATAGAGTCTGCACTTGAACCATAAAGTCCATGATCACTACAACGACGATCAATAAAGATGTGCCTCCGAAATAAAAGGGCACTTTCATTGCATCACGCATGAACTCAGGAATTAGGCAAATAAAGGTCATGTACATAGCGCCGATAAACGTTAAACGAATCATCACTTTATCAATATACTTTGCCGTCTGTTCTCCTGGACGAATGCCTGGTACAAAAGCACCGGACTTCTTCAAGTTATCTGCCGTCTCTCGCGGGTTAAACACTAACCCTGTATAAAAAAAACAGAAAAATATGATTGCAATTGCGTATAATAACACATAAAGTGGTTGACCAGGTTGTAAATAAAACGAAAAAACAGAAAGCCAATTCCAACCTGTTCCACCTCCGAACCAGGATGCAATCGTAGCCGGAAACAAAATTATGCTGGAAGCAAAAATTGCCGGAATAACCCCAGCCATGTTAACTTTAAGCGGTAAATGTGTGCTCTGGGTAGCATAAATGCGACGTCCTTGCTGACGCTTGGCGTAGTGAACGATGATGCGTCGTTGTCCACGTTCAACGTAGACTACAAAAAATGTTACCGCAAACACAAACACTACAGCTAATAGTAACACAATAAATTGCATATTACCTTGTCGAGCTTGCTCTATAGTCTGGCCAATAGCAGGCGGCAATCCTGCTACGATACCTGCGAATATAATGATGGAGATACCGTTGCCAATACCTCGTTCAGTAATCTGTTCACCCAACCACATTAGGAACATTGTTCCGCAAACTAAGCTTACTACCGCAGTCAAGTAAAATATAAAACCTGGATTAATTACCAGGTTTTGCATTCCAGGCATATTTGGCAAACCAGTCGCAATGCCGATTGATTGAAATACCGCCAATAACAATGCGCCATAACGCGTGTATTGACTAAGTTTACGTCTGCCTGATTCACCCTCTTTTTTAACTTCTGCTAACGACGGGTGAACTATAGTAAGTAACTGAATGATGATCGATGACGAAATATATGGCATGATTCCTAACGCAAATATAGAAGCACGACTAAGTGCCCCACCAGAGAACATGTTGAACATTTCAATGATAGTGCCACGTTGCTCTTCTAGCAACCTTGCAATTATAGTAACATCGATTCCAGGAATCGGAATAAAAGAGCCAATGCGGAAAATAATAAGCGCTCCGATAACAAATAAAAGTTTGCTTTTTAATTCACCTAATCCGCTCTTGGTATTAAAAAAATCTAATCTTGGTTGTTTAACCATCTGCTACTTATTCCTCAATTTTGCCACCGGCTGCTTCGATTAAGATACGGGCGCCTTTGCTTACACGTAAGCCACGCACGATAACTGCACGTTTGATCTTGCCTGATAGCATTATTTTGACGAATACAGTTTTGTTGCCAATGATGTTAGAAACTTTTAACGCATTAAGATCTACGACTTCTCCTTCTATATGCGCCAAATCGGACAGGCGGACTTCTGTGGTCACCATAGATTTATTCGACGTAAAACCAAATTTTGGAAGACGCCGGTACAGAGCCATCTGACCACCTTCAAACCCACGCCTTACTCCTCCGCCAGAACGAGATTTTTGACCTTTATGACCGCGGCCACCGGTTTTCCCCAAACCAGAACCAATACCTCGGCATAGACGCTTTGAGGGGTGTTGGGAACCCTCAGCCGGAGACAGAGTATTTAAACGCATCTCTTATTGATCCTCTACTTTGATCATATAGGAAACTAAATTTATCATTCCTCGTATAGCAGGAGTATCTTTAAGCTCTACAGTGTGGCCAATGCAACGCAAACCCAACCCAATCAAAGTTGCCTTGTGTGTTGGTAAACGACCTATGGAACTACGAGTTTGAGTAATTTTAATAGTATGAGCCATGGTTACTTACCCTCGAATTTCTTCGACGGATTTACCACGCTTGACAGCGATCATTTCAGGAGATTTCATATTGCCAAGAGCGTCGATAGTTGCACGAACCACATTGATCGGATTAGTAGAACCATAGGTTTTTGCCAATACATTATGAACTCCTGTTACTTCCAGAACAGCGCGCATTGCGCCCCCAGCAATAATACCAGTACCCTCTGAAGCCGGCTGCATAAAAACGCGAGAACCCGTATGTGCACCTTTAATTTGGTGCTGCAACGTGCCGTTATTCAACGCAATATTTATCATGTTGCGACGGGCTTTTTCCATTGCTTTCTGGATGGCAGCCGGAACTTCACGTGCTTTACCGTAGCCAAAACCAACACGACCGTCACCATTACCAACAACAGTCAGTGCAGTAAAGCTAAAAATACGGCCACCTTTTACGGTCTTAGATACGCGATTTACCGCAATCAACTTTTCCTGCAGTTCACTATTTTGTTTTTCAATACGTGCCATTTTATTTCCCTATATTAAAACTTAAGGCCAGCTTCACGGGCAGCATCTGCCAATTTTTGGATTCGACCATGATATTTGAACCCAGAACGGTCAAATGACACATCTTTAATGCCTTTTTTTAATGCACGATCAGCTATAATTTTACCTACTGCGGCAGCAGCAGCTTTATTACCGGTACCATTTAACTGCCCCACAATAGCTTTTTCTACAGTGGAAGCGGCTGCCAAGACTTCAGAACCGTTTGGCACTATAACCTGTGCATAAATATGACGTGGGGTACGGTGTACTACCAGGCGAGTTGCACCCAACTCTCGGATCTTGCATCGTGCACGAGTAGCACGACGAATACGAGCAACTTTCTTATCCATAGTATTACCTTACTTTTTTTTAGCTTCTTTTGCACGCACAACTTCGTCGACGTGACGAATACCCTTTCCTTTATAAGGTTCAGGACGACGATAAGCTCGCAAATCTGCCGCAACCTGACCAATAATTTGTTTATCAAAACCTTTCAGCAAAATTTCATTTTGGCTAGGACATTCAGCTGTAATACCATCCGGTAGTCGATGTTCAATGAGATGAGAAAAACCCAAAGATAAATTCACCAGGTTACCTTTTACTGCAGCGCGGTAACCTACTCCTACCAGCTGTAGCTTTTTAGTAAACCCGTGTGTCACACCAATCACCATATTGTTTACTAATGCACGTGTAGTGCCGGCAAGCGCCCAACCATTGGTATGACCTTCACGAGGAGCAAAGGTTAGCTGGTTATCATAATACTGAATGTTAACAACTTCGTGGATAGTACGCGTAAGATGGCCCTTCTTACCCTTAATAGAAATATTTTTACCGTTAAGGTTAACTTCTACATCAGTAGGAATGACGATTGGTGCTTTAGCAACACGAGACATTCTTTCCTCCCAATTATGCTACATAACATATAATCTCGCCGCCAAGACCAGCTTGGCGGGCTGCACGATCAGTCATAATTCCTTTAGAAGTAGAAATAACCGCAATACCCAGTCCTGCCATGACTTTGGGGAGCATATCTTTTTTCTTATATATGCGAAGACCGGGACGGCTGATACGCTGAATGCGTTCTATTACTGGTTTACCTTGAAAGTACTTAAGTACTAATTTCAGCGCCGGATTGGTACCGACTTCAACTTTATTATAATCTTTAATAAATCCTTCTTCTTTTAGTAAATTAGCAATTGCCATTTTAAGCTTCGAAGAAGGCATGAAGACAGCAGTTTTGTTTGCGGATTGACCGTTACGGATACGAGTTAACATATCCGCGATCGGATCTTGCATACTCATCTCTTTTTACTCTCGTAATTTATGATTATTTACCAGCTAGCCTTTCTTAGACCCGGAATTTCACCGCGCATAGCAGCTTCACGGGCTTTGATACGGCTAAGCCCAAATTTTCGTAGAAAAGCATGCGGCCGACCAGTTTGTCGGCAGCGGTTACGTTGACGAGATGGACTAGAATCACGCGGCAGCGTCTGCAGTTTTAAAACTGCATTCCAACGTTCTTCGTGAGAAACATTCACATTAGAAACGATATTTTTTAGTTCAGCACGTTTTGTGAAAAATTTATTAGCTAATTTCACGCGTTTTACTTCACGTGCTTTCATAGATTCTTTAGCCATACAGTAATTATACCTTACTTGCGAAATGGAAAGTTGAAGGCGGTCAACAAGGCTCGTCCTTCATCATCAGATTTCGCAGTTGTATTAATAGTAATATCCAAGCCCCGAACACAATCTACTTTATCGTAGTCGATTTCTGGAAAGATGATATGCTCACGCACACCCATGCTATAGTTGCCACGGCCATCAAATGACTTGGCAGAGAGGCCCCGGAAATCACGGATACGCGGTACAGCAATGGAAATTAGTCGTTCGAAGAACTCCCACATGCGTTCGCCTCGTAAGGTTACTTTGCAACCAATTGGATAGCCCTGACGAATCTTAAAGCCCGCAATAGATTTACGTGCTTTGGTAATCAGCGGTTTTTGGCCGGAAATTGAGGTTAAATCGGCAACAGCACTAGCTAATAGCTTTTTATTAGTAATTGCTGCCCCCACCCCCATGTTTAGAACGATCTTTTCGATCCGAGGTACTTGCATGGCAGAATAGTATCTGAAATGTTTAATAAGTTGATGTACTACTTTGTATTTGTAGTAACTATGCAATTTTGACATTGTACTACTCTCCAAATTGCTTAAATAGTTTCACCATTAGATTTAAAGACACGTACTTTCTTTCTATCTTCAATCTTAAAGCCCACGCGGTCCGCCTTGTTAGTAATCGTATTGAATATTGCAAGATTAGAGAGATCGATTGTTGCTTCTCTCTCAATGATGCCACCTAACCGTTTTATTGCTGGGACTGGTTTTTGATGTTTTTTTACTAAATTAATGCCTTCTACTATGGCTTTACCAGTAGACAAAACACTTTTTACTTTACCGCGTTTACCTTTATCTTTACCGGTCAACACGACGACTTCGTCATTACGACGGATTTTCGCTGCCATGTTTTACTCCTTAGAGTACCTCAGGTGCAAGAGAAATGATCTTCATAAACTTTTCGGTACGTAGTTCACGAGTTACCGGTCCAAAAATACGCGTACCTATAGGTTGTTCATTCTGATTATTTATCAGAACACAAGCATTACTATCAAAGCGAACAACAGAACCATCAGGGCGACGAACACCTTTTTTAGTACGTACGACTACAGCCTTAAGAACATCACCTTTTTTTACTTTGCCACGAGGAATTGCTTCTTTTATGGTGATTTTTATCATATCGCCGATGCCTGCGTAGTAACGGTGCGACCCGCCTAGAACCTTGATACACATTACGCGCCGTGCACCGGAGTTGTCAGCCACGGTCAGCATAGTTTGCTCTTGGATCATGTTAGTGCTCCGTTCATGTCAATTACTATTCTCTCTAATGACCTCAATAGATCGTTATAAAAAATTTTATAAAATAGAGCGTTATCCGTAGAACACCACTCCTAGTAAATTGGTAAAACAAATAACCTGCTAATTTTTAAAATATTTATTTAAAGCGTGCTTACAGGTTTACGGGAGTGCTTTTTCTAAAACGCGAACCAGCGTCCAGGACTTGGTCTTGGATATCGGCCGACATTCTCTAATTTCAATGATATCGTTAATCTTGCTATCATTGTTTTCGTCATGTACATGAAACTTGGTAGTTCGTTTAATAAACTTCCCATAAAGAGGGTGTTTCACAAAACGTTCAATATTTACAACAATAGATTTTGTCATCTTGTCACTGACTACACGACCTTGCAAAGTACGAAATTTATTATTCATAACGCATTCATCTTTTCTTAGTTAATAACATCTTGATACGAGCAACATTACGGCGAACTATCTGCAATAGGTGCGTCTGTTGCAATTGACCGTTCGCAACCTGCATACGCAAGTTGAATTGCTCACGCAGCAGATCTAGTAGTTTTGTATTAAGCTCTTTATCATTTTTTTCACGCAACTCATTTGCTTTCATGAGATCACCGTTTTAGTCACAAAAGTGGTTTTAATTGGCAGTTTTGCTGCAGCTAGCTTAAAAGCTTCACGGGCAAGCTCTTTCGAAACACCGTCCATTTCGTACAGAACCTTACCAGGCTGAATTAAGGCAACCCAGTATTCTACATTGCCTTTACCTTTACCCATACGCACCTCAAGAGGCTTTTCGGTGATAGGTTTATCCGGGAAAATGCGGATCCAAATCTTACCTTGACGCTTAATTGCACGTGTCATAGCCCGCCGTGCTGATTCGATTTGACGCGCAGTTAAACGACCACGAACAATAGCTTTTAAACCAAAAGTGCCAAAACTAACATTAGTACCAGATGCTAAGCCACGGTTGCAGCCTTTATGCATTTTACGGAATTTTGTACGCTTGGGTTGTTGTAACATCAGCGAAGCTCCTTATGTCCTTTACGCTGCTGTTTTTTAGGTTGAGCAGCAAATTCCGGTTGTTCAACCGCAGCTATACCACCTAAAATTTCACCTTTAAAGATCCACACTTTTACACCGATAATACCATAAGTAGTATGCGCTTCAGACATATTATAGTCGATATCCGCTCGCAGCGTATGCAACGGAACACGACCTTCTCGATACCATTCAGTACGCGCGATTTCAGCACCGCCCAACCGGCCACTGACTTCGACCTTAATCCCCTGAGCTCCAAGGCGAAGAGCATTTTGCACGGCACGTTTCATTGCACGACGGAACATAACACGGTGTTCTAGCTGTGAAGCTATGCTATCGGCAACTAGTTTGGCATCCAGTTCTGGTTTACGGACTTCAGTAATATTAATCTGTGCTGGGACTTTAGTAATATCCGCTACAACTTTACGCAATTTTTCTATATCTTCGCCTTTCTTACCAATTACGATACCTGGACGAGAGGTATAAATAGTTACACGGATACTTTTGGCTGGACGCTCTATAACTACGCGAGAAACTGCAGCTTTCGACAATTCCTTATTTAAAAACTCACGAACTTTAAAATCACTGTTTAGATTATCGGCGAATTCTTTGGTATTTGCATACCAAGTAGAGTTCCAGGGTTTGACGATACCCAGGCGAATACCATTTGGATGTACTTTCTGGCCCATTGCTAATCTCCAATATCTCAGCGATCTGACAAAACCACAGTAATGTGGCTGGTACGTTTTAGGATACGGTCTGCACGACCCTTAGCCCGCGGCATAATACGCTTCATGCTCGGACCAGCATCGACGAAAATTTTTGCGACTTTCAGATCATCAATATCTGCACCATCATTGTGTTCAGCATTAGCAATAGCAGACTCCAGTACTTTCTTAACCAGACTAGCAGTTTTCTTGTTAGAATAGTTAAGAACGTCCAGTGCTTTCGACACTTTCTTCCCGCGAATCAGGTCAGCCACTAAACGAACCTTTTGGGCAGAAGAACGAGCGTGGCGATATTTAGCAATAGTTTCCATCTCTTCTTCATTCCTATATTAACGTTTCTTGGTTTTTTTGTCGGATACATGGCCGCGATAAGTACGCGTCGGAGCGAATTCACCGAGTTTGTGACCAACCATTTCATCGGCAACAAAAACCGGTATGTGTTGACGACCATTATGAACAGCAATGGTACAACCAATCATTTTTGGAAGAATCGTTGAACGACGTGACCAAGTGCGAATAGGCTTCTTGTCACCGCTTTCTACCGCTTTTTCTACTTTCTTCAGCAAGTGCAGGTCAATAAATGGACCTTTCTTGAGAGAACGTGGCATTGTTTATCCTCTAATATTATTTGCTGCGTCGACGTACGATAAACTTATCAGTACGCTTATTGCTACGAGTTTTCTTACCTTTTGTCTGAATACCCCATGGGGATACCGGATGCTTACCAAAATTGCGACCTTCACCACCACCGTGTGGGTGGTCAACCGGGTTCATCGCCGTACCACGAACGGTTGGGCGGATGCCACGCCAGCGGTTTGCACCGGCTTTACCTAGTACACGCAGCATATGCTCTACATTACCTACTTCACCCAAAGTAGCGCGGCATTCTGAATGAATTTTTCGTATTTCACCTGAACGTAAACGCAGCGTGACATAAGCACCATCACGAGCTACTATTTGAACATAAGCACCGGCAGATCGTGCCAGCTGACCACCTTTACCAGGTTTCATTTCCACATTATGCACGGTAGAACCAACAGGTATATTACACATCGGCAGTGCGTTACCGGCTTTAATTGTTGCATTAGCGCCAGATTCAATCTGATCACCGGCCTTCATACCTTTTGGTGCTAAAATGTAACGACGTTCACCATCTTTATACAAAATAAGAGCAATGTTGGCAGATCGATTAGGATCGTATTCTAGACGTTCTATCACTGCCGGTATACCATCTTTATTACGTTTAAAGTCAATTAAACGATAATGTTGCTTATGACCACCACCAATATGACGTGTAGTAATACGGCCGTTTTTATTACGTCCACCAGATTTACTGATAGTTTCCAGCAACGGAGCATATGGTTTGCCTTTGTGTAACTCAGTATTAACCACTTTGACAACGTGGCGACGACCAGGAGATGTGGGTTTACATTTGACAATTGTCATTGTCTTACTCCTTTGATTTACTTTGCACCGCTGATGAAATCTAGGTTCTGACCTTTTTGCAGGGTGATATAAGCTTTTTTCCAGTCGCTACGACGACCGATACGTTTTCCATGACGTTTGGTTTTACCTTTAACAATCAGGGTACGCACATCATTGACTTCAACTTGAAACAGTGTATACGCAGAGGCTCTGATTTCTGCTTTGGTCGCATCTTTAGCTACTTTGAAAACGATAGTGTTATATTTTTCCATAGCAATAGATGCTTTTTCAGAAACATGCGGCGCGCGTAGTACTGTTAGTACACGTGCTTCACGAATCATGCCAGCATCTCCTCAATTTGTTTAATAGCATCAACAGTCATAATAATTTTATCGAAGGCTATCAGACTAACCGGATCGATACCTTGAACAGCCCGCACATCTACTTTATAGAGGTTACGCGCAGCTAAAAATAGGTTTTTGTCTAGTTTGCGGATAATGATCAGAACATCTTTCAACATCATTTCCTTAAGTTTTTGTGCAAGAAACTTGGTTTTCGGTGCTTCGATCAAGAACTGTTCAACAACAATTAAACGATGCTGACGTATCAATTCAGATAAGATACTTTTCAGAGCCCCGCGATACATTTTTTTGTTGACTTTTTGACTGTGATTTTGCGGCTTCACTGCAAATGTTGCGCCACCAGAACGCCAAATTGGGCTTTGAAAGCTACCGGAACGAGCACGGCCGGTACCCTTCTGACGCCAAGGTTTTTTACCGGTTCCAGTAACTTCGGCACGGGTCTTTTGACTGCGGGTTCCCTGACGCCTACCTGATGCGTAAGCCACAACCACTTGGTGGACTAGCGCTTCATTGAATTCACACCCGAAGGTGTTTTCTGAAACAGAAAGTGTGCCTTGCGCATCTTTTAATA
This sequence comes from Sodalis endosymbiont of Henestaris halophilus, assembly GCF_900161835.1. Taxonomy (GTDB): domain Bacteria; phylum Pseudomonadota; class Gammaproteobacteria; order Enterobacterales; family Enterobacteriaceae. The sequence goes on from NZ_LT897836.1 coordinate 128,316, forward strand.
CTAATTCCATGCCTATCTCCTTGATGTTACTCCTTGATAGCTGGTTTAACAATCAGGTCACCACCGGTTGCTCCCGGGACCGCGCCCTTAACCAGAAGCAAGTTGCGTTTTACATCAACATTGATCAAGTCTAGGCTTTGAACGGTTACGCGGGTGTGGCCTAATTGGCCTGCCATTTTTTTGCCTTTAAATACTTTCCCTGGCGTTTGATTCTGCCCGATAGAACCCGGAACGCGGTGAGACAAAGAATTACCATGAGTAGCATCCTGGGTACGAAAATTCCAGCGCTTTACAGTGCCTGAAAATCCTTTACCTTTAGAGGTACCCGTAACGTCAACTTTTTTAACATCAGCAAACAATTTTACGGAGATGCTCTGGCCAATGGTGATTTCTTCCCCTTTTTCGACGCGAAATTCCCATAGACCACGACCTGCTTCAACGCCAGCCTTAGCAAAATGACCAGCTTCCGGTTTGATTAGGCGATTGGTCTTTTTTGTACCAGCAGTAACCTGAATTGCCGAGTATCCATCTTTTTCCAGATTTTTTACTTGCGTCACGCAATTGGCTTCGATTTTAATAACGGTGACCGGGATAGAAACGCCGTCTTCAGTAAAAATGCGAGTCATGCCTACTTTACGTCCGATTAAACCCTTCATTTTAACCTCTCAATCATTAATAATCTGGTTAACCTAGGCTAATCTGCACATCTACACCGGCAGGCAGATCCAGACGCATAAGAGCATCAATGGTTTTTTCGGTTGGTTCCACTATATCAATCAGCCTCTTATGAGTGCGTATTTCATACTGATCACGCGCATCTTTGTTAACATGCGGAGAGATCAAAATAGTAAATCGCTCTTTCCGGGTCGGCAGCGGAATCGGACCACGTACCTGAGCACCGGTACGTTTAGCAGTCTCGACAATTTCCGCGGTTGATTGATCGATCAAACGATGATCAAACGCTTTCAACCGTATACGGATTCTTTGGTTCTGCATGAGACCAGAGCTCCAATTATGAATAAACTTAAAAAACACCTAACAAACTCATTCCCTTATCGATTTATAAGGGAGTATACTTTGATAGGGGAGTAATATAATCGTTCATTGTTATCCCCCTATTGGGGATATTGTTAGCTGGCTTACAGCTTACGTGGCTCAGAAAGGGCCTTGATGAGCAAAGTCGGCTTTTATAGTAAATATCTAGAATACAAGGATACATATTATACGCAAATTTATACAGAAAGCAAGCGCAAGGCGTAAAAAAGGAAAAGTACTGTGTTAGAAAACATTATGCACTTACACGAAACACAATAAAACAAATTAAATTAAAAGGCAAAACTCTCTAACTTGAGAGAGCCATTTAAAAGCATAAATATCATACAGAAAGTCTCGTAAGCTGATCGAAAATTAATTAAAAAATAAAATAAAGACTGAGCAAAATCACTTAATGTGCTGATCGGCATTGCGAGATGCGGTGAATTTGAAACTGTCTACCATAAAATACAACCTAATAAGCACGGAAAATAGCTGAGCATAGCTGAGCCTTTCCAGGCTATGACTGCAAAGTAGTTCAGGTAGCTTACAAGCTTGAAAAACTTCAGCATGAGTTTTTAAAACATCTAAGGTACTATTTATTTACTCAGTTAAAATCTTTTCAAATCCAGCAACGCATATCCTCGCATAGGATACGATATCTAAGTATTTTATTTCACCAGTAAATTTGTAGTATTTAATTTCATTAAACTATATAAGGCCTAATTTATTAAATATATTGAAATGCAATAAATACTAGATGATAATCATCAGATCCTTGTCAAACAGTTTGTTTATATAATTGATAAATTTGTATTATCGTTAATGATACATTCATTCGCTACAGATTATATCTGTATATAGTTACAATAAAATCATAAAAACGATCACTATACTTTTCAAAATATTTTATAACTATGCGATATGCTCTCGTTCATCATGTACTTTATTATAAAGTATTACGCATAAAATGATCAAACTTAAGAATCACAATACTTATAATTTTAATTCTGGTAAATATAGGGATAATTTAAACTCACTGCGGCTAGTAATGCGTTGTTGTTTATATTGCATTACATAAAATATACATTACTACTCAGTAGTTAAACTTAAAAAGTTTATTAACGATTATTTTACAATATCAAAATTATTTTAATTATTAAAATAAGTTACCTTCAATAAGTGAATATAGTGATATTATTGTGTTAGAACGATGATAATTAAGCTAAATTTAGTTAAGTTATAAAGCTTGTCTATTATGTGCCATGCTTATTAAGAACAATCAAAATGACAGTAACTTTCTCATTAATCATGACCTAAACGACAACATATATGCCTGAATTGCTTTAGCTTGCTCTCTTACCTCTTATTAAGTAAGAGATCACTTTCTTTAAAATAAATTCAGCAAAAATATTCCTATTGTTTTTTTTGAGTTTTATTACCCTTGAAATAATACGCATATTAAGAAATTATGGCAACATGCAAGCATAAGATATTATGCTAAAGTTAGGCGCAAGTTCAATAAAACAGTTAAATTTGTATAAATTAATTACTTATATGTAATTAATGTTATTTGCATAACAAATGTTGCTTTATAGCTAAAAAGCTATATTCACTTCCTTGGCCAGAGCAAATCAGATTTTCTTTAGCAACAATTAACAAAACCGCCGAACAGACAAGAACGCCAAATAAAAGCAAACACCTACGATAATCTTCGGCTAACGAATAACATATAGAGTGGCTTCTTTCTATGTACAGAATCTTAAATGCAACTGACTGTTGCGCGTTAATCTTGTGCTGGGGAGACTAAGTTTGCTGATTATTTATTAATTCTTAAATGCCTGTGTCGCTTATTAAAGAAGTAATAGTGAGCCAAAACAACGTGGCAAGATATCCCCTTTTATACCCGTGCGTTAATAAATCATATTGTCACTCTATGCATTATATTTATAAGTATTAACCACGGCTTAAAAAAAGAATAGTAATTAAACTTACTTGCAAAGTTAATTATGATAGCAGCTATACGGACACCAGTTAAAGCAATAGCGCTTACTGTATTATTTATGTCTTTTAGCAACCTGCGGTAAAGCCGGTCAGATAAAATGTTTATTCATGTGGGTTATTTGAAAAAAGGTGTTGAATGTGATATATTGGCTTGCCTGATTAGGCTTTTAGATCTTTGATTACTAATGCAGTCTTTACATCTGGAATAGTATTCCAGGTCGTAATTTCCTGGCTAACTCCATGTTACACCTATTAAAATATAATTTACCTTTGCGTGGATCAAAATAATTTGGTAAAAGTATTAACTTTGTTTTTAAGTTATGCGTTCTTCTGTAAGATTTGCGATTTAGTTATCTATATCACAGGAAATATTAAGCTATCAAATTACGCATTTCTAGCTATGAAAATGTTTCTGACGTTTCAATTTTTATTCTTTCCTCTTTTTATACAAAGGTACTATAGAGGCTATAAGCCTGTTAGCTAGTGAAGTTTTCCGTTCACTGCGAATCTGAAAATTATTGCTTATTAAGCTTTACGGGGGGAGGATCTAATTTCCCAGATAGACAAGATAATGATGCAGAACACAACAAAAAAAAACTAGATAAAACCTGGACCAGAAGCACGGTAATATCGTTAACATTTTAATTACGAATGTTTTTGTTAATCTAAGTAAGTTTTACTGCTGACTATTTTAATTAACATATCCTGCTGTTCGGAAACCGGGTTACAATAGATATTATACTTAACCGCTTATTATAACTATGCACTTTACCGTTTAAGTTGTGCATGGTATAACATATTTATCTTTCAGCTTTATTGTTTTGACTAAGTGGCAATGTTTGACCGACAGCACGGCAACCAAACCGGTAAGCGTTTACTCAATACAGTCACAATCAACTTATCCTCCTGCTCCCACGTAAAAAGACAAGCACATACATGACCGATCTGGTTTATAGCCCCCGTCAGTATTATTGCTATAGTTGGGAATAACTATAGGCTTTATTTTTAATAACGCTTTCTTTTCTAGCAATATTGTTGTGGAATTGTTATTCCTGTATGTAGCTAATTTGCATAAGAGCAGAACTTACTAAGTTATTAATAAAAATGTTGAAACTATGTTGCTACTCATTAGAATTTAAAAATTATACCGGCAAAATATTTATTTTACCATCTTTGAACTTAATTTTCTCATTTTTAATGAATAGTGAATATTAAAATGTTCAACACTGTCTCCTGCGATTTTTATATTACGTTATCATTATGATATAAAGATAGACTTGTTGAAACCTTATTTTTTACAGTAGTGTCAAAGCTAATCGCTTTATGCATGGGTAAAGCTCTTATTATTAGTACATCGCTATTATTAAGTTTATAAGCATCACACTAGTAACCTAAATGCAAATTTTTACTGAAATAACCATTTACAAAATTGGGTTATGGTGCTACGTCTAGGCATCGCATTAGACAACGATCTAATCAATAAGTATCTTGGAAGTATCCAATGATCATATTAGCCGTCTTTGTGCTGCTTATCCTAAGCAGCACAAGAATTGTAGGTTCATTACATCCACCAAGATGGTAAAACCATAAAAATGGCGCTATTTGCGCCATTTTTATGGTTACTAATTCAAAACATACATTATATGTGCAACATTATATTAAGTTATAATTTTAACAACCACACCAGCACCAACTGTACGGCCACCTTCACGAATTGCAAAATGCAGACCCTCATCCATGGCAATCGGAGAAATTAAGTTGACAAACATCTTAATATTATCGCCTGGCATCACCATTTCAATGGTTTCTGGTAATTCAATAGCACCGGTCACGTCAGTAGTACGAAAGTAAAACTGCGGACGGTAACCCTTAAAGAATGGTGTGTGGCGGCCTCCCTCATCTTTGTTTAGAATATAAACTTCTGATTCAAATTGAGTGTGTGGCTTAATTGAACCCGGTTTAGCTAATACCTGGCCACGCTCGACATCATCACGCTTTATGCCACGCAATAACACACCTACGTTCTCGCCAGCACGACCTTCGTCTAACAGCTTACGAAACATTTCAACACCCGTACAAATGGTTTTGATGGTGTTTTTGATACCCACGATTTCTACTTCTTCACCTACCTTGACAATACCGCGTTCTACACGACCAGTTACTACCGTACCACGGCCTGAGATGGAAAATACGTCCTCAATCGGCATTAGGAAAGGTTTATCAATATCTCGTTTAGGTTCCGGAATATAGTTATCTAGCGCTTTTGCTAGTTCAAAAATTTTTTGCGTCCAAGCTTCGTCTCCTTCAAGCGCTTTCAGCGCTGAACCGCGGATAACTGGTGTATCATCGCCCGGGAAGTTATACTGAGACAATAGTTCACGAACTTCCATTTCAACCAAATCTAGCAGCTCTTCGTCATCTACTATGTCACATTTGTTCATAAAAACGACGATGTACGGCACACCTACCTGGCGACCCAACAAAATGTGCTCGCGAGTCTGCGGCATCGGGCCATCGGTTGCAGCAACCACCAGAATCGCTCCGTCCATTTGAGCCGCGCCGGTAATCATGTTTTTCACATAGTCGGCGTGACCCGGGCAATCTACATGTGCATAATGGCGTGTAGATGTATCATATTCAACGTGCGAAGTGTTAATAGTTATACCTCGGGCTTTTTCTTCTGGCGCGTTGTCAATCTGATCAAAGGCGCACGCACTTCCGCCATAGGTCTTGGCTAAAACGGTCGTGATGGCTGCGGTCAAGGTCGTTTTACCATGGTCGACATGACCAATAGTACCGACATTAAGATGTGGTTTTGTGCGTTGAAACTTTTCTTTAGACACGGCTATATTCCTTACTTTACTCTTATGCTTTTACTAAATTAAGTAAAAGCGCGGGTCTTTATTGTGTAATCCTTTTAAAAAGCTTACTTAGCTCTGCGGGTTTCGAGAATGGCCTGAGCAACGTTATTCGGTGCTTCATGGTACTTCAAAAACTCCATGGAATAAGAAGCACGGCCCTGAGTCTGTGAACGCAGTTCAGTAGCATAACCGAACATTTCAGCCAATGGGACCTGCGCGCGAACAGTTTTACCAGTTGTGGTATCCTCCATACCGTCAATAATACCGCGACGACGGTTCAAATCACCAATCACGTCACCCATATAATCTTCAGGTGTTTCAATTTCCACTTTCATTATAGGTTCCAGTAAAACAGGCTTTGCCTTGATAAAGGCTTCTTTGAATGCAATAGAACCAGCAATCTTAAACGCCATTTCCGAGGAATCTACTTCGTGGTAAGAGCCATCGAAGATGGTAACGCGAACATCTACGATCGGGTAGCCGGCTAGAATACCACTTTTTAGCTGTTCCTGAATACCTTTATCCACCGCCGGAACATATTCTTTAGGCACCACGCCACCAACAATTTCGTTCAGAAACTCGTAACCTTTGCCACCTGGCTCCATTGGCTCAATACGCAGCCATACGTGACCGAACTGACCACGACCACCTGACTGACGAACAAATTTACCTTCCTGTTCTATCGTGGCATGAATAGTTTCTCGGTAAGCCACCTGAGGCTTACCAACATTAGCTTCCACGTTGAATTCACGACGCATGCGGTCAACAAGAATTTCAAGGTGCAATTCACCCATACCAGCGATGATAGTTTGGCCAGACTCTTCATCAGTCCAAACGCGAAAAGAGGGGTCTTCCTGCGCTAAACGACCTAAAGCCATGCTCATTTTTTCCTGGTCAGCCTTCGTTTTAGGTTCCACCGCAACCGAAATGACCGGCTCCGGAAATTCCATACGCTCAAGAATTGTAGGTGCGGAAGGATCGCACAGAGTATCCCCAGTAGTCACATCTTTTAAGCCTATGGCCGCAGCAATATCACCGGCTCGCACTTCTTTGATTTCTTCACGTTTGTTAGCATGCATCTGTACAATACGACCGAAACGTTCGCGCTTGTCTTTAACCGAATTTAGAACGGTATCACCAGAATTCACGACTCCTGAATAGACGCGGAAGAAGGTCAAATTACCGACAAACGGGTCGGTGATGATTTTGAAAGCTAGAGCTGAAAATGGCTCATCATCTCTTGAATAACGCTCAGCGCTGGTTTCACCATCGTTAAGCACGCTATTCATAGCACTAACATCAGTTGGTGCAGGAAGGTATTCTATGATTGCATCTAACATTGCCTGAACTCCCTTGTTCTTAAACGCAGAACCACAGGTAACCAGAATAATTTCGTTATTTATAACGCGCTGGCGCAAACCTTTTTTAATTTCTTCTTCGGTTAGCTCTTCGCCTCCTAAGTATTTGTCCATCAAATCTTCAGACGCTTCAGCAGCTGATTCAACCAGATGTTGTCGCCATTTGTCAGCTAGTGCGGTTAAATCGGAAGGAATGTTTTCATAATTAAAGGTTAAACCTTGATTTGCTTCACTCCAATTGATGGCCTTCATTTTAACTAAGTCGACAACGCCCGTAAAATGTTCTTCTGCACCGATAGCTAGCTGAATAGGAACAGGATTAGCGGCTAAACGAGTTTTTAACTGTTCAACCACGCGCAGATAGTTAGCTCCTATACGGTCCATTTTATTCACGAACGCAATACGCGGCACTTTATACTTGTTTGCCTGACGCCAGACAGTTTCAGACTGCGGCTGCACGCCGCCTACGGCACAGTAGATCATAACCACACCATCGAGCACACGCAAGGAACGTTCTACTTCAATAGTGAAGTCTACGTGTCCCGGAGTGTCAATGATGTTAATTCGGTGGGAAACAAACTGTTTGGCCATGCCGGTCCAGAAACAAGTCGTCGCTGCAGACGTGATGGTAATACCACGTTCTTGCTCTTGCGCCATCCAATCCATAGTGGCAGCGCCATTATGAACTTCACCAATTTTGTGGTTCACACCAGTATAGAACAAAATACGTTCAGTCGTGGTGGTTTTACCCGCATCGATATGAGCACTAATACCAATGTTACGGTAGCATGCAATGGGTGTTATACGAGCCATTAAAATCCTCGATTACTTAGGGCATGCATTTACGAAATTACACGGCCTGGCCAGCTCATGATCGTCCGTTTAGTTAGCATGACTACTGGTGTTACTATTACCAACGGTAGTGGGCAAAAGCCTTATTAGCATCCGCCATCCGGTGAACATCTTCACGTTTTTTCACAGCAGCACCTTTGTTCTCCACTGCATCAGAAAGTTCGTTTGCTAAACGAAGAGCCATAGATTGATCACCGCGTTTACGAGAAGCTTCAACTATCCAACGCATTGCTAGTGCATTACGGCGAACCGGACGAACTTCTACTGGCACCTGATATGTAGAACCACCAACACGTCGAGATTTGACCTCGACAGTTGGACGAACGTTGTTTAGAGCGATTTCAAAAGCTTCTAGAGGGTCTTTTCCTGAATGGTGCACAAGGATCTTCAATGCATTATAAACGATTACTTCCGCTGTAGATTTTTTACCATCTACCATCAGTATATTAACAAACTTGGCCAAAAGTTCAGATCCAAACTTCGGATCAGGTAGGATTTTACGTTGGCCAACAACACGACGACGTGGCATAAAATGCTCCGTATTTAATTTAAAATTTATAACTTATTAATATAATAAATACCTAACTTAACTTCTCTACAAGAGAAGCATTAAGCCTTTGATTTCTTTACACCATATTTAGATCGTCCTTGCTTGCGGTCTTTAACACCGGAACAATCAAGAGCACCACGCACAGTATGATAACGAACTCCTGGAAGATCTTTTACACGGCCGCCGCGTATAAGAATCACGGAGTGTTCTTGCAGATTATGTCCTTCACCTCCAATATAAGAGGTAACTTCAAATCCGTTGGTTAAACGAACACGACACACTTTACGCAACGCGGAGTTTGGTTTTTTGGGCGTGGTAGTATACACTCGAGTACATACGCCACGTTTTTGTGGACAGGCATCTAATGCCGGAACATTGCTCTTTACAAACTTCATGGAGCGCGATTTGCGTACCAACTGATTTATGGTTGCCATTCAATAAAGCTCCTGGTATTTTACTTTGTAAGTATTAAGAAATAAATTAAATTGCATAATAATGCGGAGGGTCAAAGTACTAAAATATAAAAATTGTATAATTAATGAATAATCTTGTCAAGATATATACCAATTACCCATTTTTACCAGGCTATCTGCTGAATCTGTTTTTCAGTTAACTTAACAAAATCAGTATAACTGACTATCGCAATGTTTGGTGAAAAAAAGGCAAATAACCCGCGTGCAGCAATATCATTCTCCAATGCTTGCAGTATCAGAGACGAAACGCTCAAATCGTGAGCGGATGGTGAGCCACGCAACCCAGCAATTACGCCATCAGATAGCAGCAGCAGAACATCACCAGGTCTAACGGTACGCAACAGCGCCGCAAGATCGCGGGAGTAGGGAGAATGACTTAGGGTATACAACATTCAACGCCTTTAGTGTTAAAACGTCACTATGACGTCATAAGTGGATAAACACTGACGCCAGTCTAACGCCGAAAGCCACTCGACGTTTAGAATCCAGCCAGTAGAAACATCTAGTCCGCGCTCTGTGGCCGAGTCAGCGCAGAGATAAAGCCTGTTAACATCATACAATGATAACACACCGAAAGTAGCGATAAAGTCTCGCGCTAAAACTCGTGATGGCTGTTGATGTAGTAATAGCAACAATACACCATCAGCGATAAAAAATACACCTATATCATTGGTTAATCCCAAAGTAGCCAATAGTGCATCAAGCCCTTCACGTCCTGAAGCGTTGCCGTGCGGCCCGTAAGTAAAAACAAAAGCGATACGGTTCATGACGACTTAAAATTGTATGAAACGATCGCAACTAATCATTGCCTGCGACAGAGTACCTAGACCACTAAGTTTAAAACCTAGCTGAAGAACATCATCGGCAATGCCACGCCGCATGGCGGCGGAGGCACAGACATGCAGAGCGACCGAATGCTTTTGAGATAAATTATGCCAGGCACGCACCAGATCAACCTCATCGCTTGCAGGCATACTCAGACGATTAGAATTCCCAACACCATCTTGATAAAAAAAAACAATACCTAAACGGTGTCCACATGTTAGTAGGGCATGTGCGAACTGCAGAGCGTTGCTAGCGCGTTGGTTACCATAAGCTGGGCCAGTAACCATTAAACAGTAATCCAAAGACTTATAACTCTCCTATCTTATAAACAAAGAGAACTTTTGAAGTAATCAATATAACACGGTGCGCTTAGAAATATTCAGACTATAGAAAATCTGATTGATGGCAAGTATGTCAAATTCAGAACGCTCTTACGGTTTTGACTTTAAAACTAGACATTATAACTTACTTACAAGTGTTACTTCAATTATAAATTATTACTAAACACACCGCGATCCGCGGTAAAATCATTAATTGTAAAATTAAGTAATTTCAACTATCAAATAGTTTACAAAATAAAAAGTCAGCCAAATAGCAATGGTCTTCCATGTTTAGCAAATTAAAGTATGTATTTTAAAGAGAAATGCCACCACCAGATGCATTCCTGGTGCACAGGAAGCTTATCATTCACTATTCATGATATTAAATCATAATAGTTATATGTATTTTATTATGAAAACGTTAAATCAAAGTTGACAGTCAGTGGATAAACTAGCTATTTTGTTAGGTAACATCATCAGCTAGCACCATGCAAGATAAGCAATTGATGCCCCTACTAACATTTGATATTTTGACGGTGGCGATAAGCACCACCTAACATTTAAGGTCTTACGGAGAGTAAAATTCAGTGCAATTCACTGAAAAGAATAACTGAAATAAACATAGACCAACTACTTAAAATAACTTTATACTAAGAAAAACTTTTTCATAAACAATGCTAAGATAATGTTTGTCTAGTAAATCTAGCTCTCTTTACTTTAGAGATTAGATACATGCATGTAGACATGTCTACACTAATTATAAATTTGACAGGATATTATTAAATAGATTTACTTGTAATTTTACTAAACAGCAACTGAGAGAGTATCTCTTAATAAACTCGCTGATCTTTTGTGTATTAATTTTATTATTTAACATGAATATTGATGCGATAGTACCTGTCTGCGGTAGGTGCGCCGCACTCATAAGTGAAAACTTGTTTAATCAAGCAAGACACCCTAAAAATTAAAAGAAAATTACGTGATAATCACATAATATGTCATCTGTACTAATAAACGTTAGCAATGACGCTAAACAAAAGATTGGAGTAATCAATTTGATATTTAATGGTTCGATACCAAAAAACTAGAGTAGAGTTACTCTGCAATACCGGTAAATAAGGAAGTTACTATAAGCTTATTCTAGCTAAATAAGCAGTTAAATTCCCCACCTTTTATGATCTCTAACCCTTCAGTTAAATAGGGATCGCGTTTTCTATAAGTAAGGAAAACGGACAACACACTTATAGGAATTGTTAAATTTCGTCTCATCAACCAATTCAACTTTATAAATTTAATACCACAGTATCACTTATCGGTCGGCGTGCAGCAAGCAAAACATCTTTATTGATTTTATACAGCATGCCGTGAACGTTTTTCTTAAAGTACTTTTACTTAACATAAATTGTGCGATATTTATCTCCCTTATAGTTGTTATCCTTATTAGTTTTCTGTCTTATTTTAGTCTGATAAGACTGTTTATACGCTCTTTAAACCTTTTAGTGTTATTACTCAATTTCTTAATCAGAAAGTTTATTGTGTTGCTAAAATCTTCCTATAAACCGACAGGAAACTGATATTCATCTAGTCTGATACAGATTTTCCTATAATTTTATTAAATTATATATCAACACCCAAATCAAGTTACCTATTGTATAGGTAACTTGATTTTCGCTGTTTTAGATTTACATGAGACTGGCGTTGCCAGTCTCATGTAGTTGTCTATTACGACACGTTGCTGAACCGAATCTACAACCTACTCCAGCTGCTTGCGTTTTGGACAAATGCTATATTGACATAGATCAATACTAATGACTTAATTAAAATTTAATTAATTTTTATTGCATTGAGTAAAAACCCACGTAATAAATAGCAAAGTTAGACAAAAACTAAAACTGTATGTTGTATATTACAATAAAATTTCCATGTAAATTTATTAACTTTTTCTGTATTTTACAATAGTAAATTTACTGAAAATGAATGTGCGATACCACCGAATACAAATATGCAAGCGCAGCACTCTTTAATAATTCTATTGCAACTCGATAGAGTTTAACATGAATGTTATTATACTGCAATTATCCGTACTGATATCAATTTTTAGTGTGTATCAACAACAGGTATATCACATTCGTTCGCTATCAAAAAACTTAGGTATTCAAAAAAAAACTTTAAACTAACTCATTTCCGTAATTTAAAAGCATATATTTCCTATTTACTAGGGACTATGTACTGCATCAATTCTAAATTTTCAACATCAATAAACTGGTAGTTGTCAAGCAGCAAATAGCTCTGACATAAAATTCATTACTACATTTACAATAAAAAACTTGATGACATCAAATCATATTCGTTAACGTAGTACTATATTACTGTATGACCACGCTATCACTCGATGACACGTACCTTAAAAGAGGTACGCTATACCAAAACAATTGTCTAACTTCAGCAAGACAGAATAACACCCTAATAACCTAACTAATTTACAAATTGACACTTTGTCAAATAGCATTTTTAGATAAGGCGAAAATAAAGAGCATTTTATCGCGATATAGAATTTTCCTATGTTACCATTCATGCTCATTTAGTAGCAGAAAGCAAATTAGCCAATAAAAAACATGTTTGATATATACTATAGTATAGCTCACATAATATCAGTTTTTGATAATTTGTGCATAAAAACTACTTTTTACTGGCAAACTGCCAATGTAACTGTAGATGTGTCATGATGTATCAAGACAATACAAGACAATTTCTTAAAACTATGCTGTAATAAAGAATAATAAGATATAAAGTTAATGACAGTTAAATAACAAGTAAGTAATCAAAAAAATAATAAATACTAAATCATCATCACCTACCTTTAAGTTCTGTTTACAAAAACATAGACGTAATTATGTCATAACAAAACCTCACATAAAATATGATACTCACCAATCAAAATCGGTGATGACAAGAGAGGATAACAACAAATGATTATCGGCAAACAGCAAAAAGACCCCACTATCGAATGGCTCTTGTCTCATTGCCATATTCATAAATATCCCTCGAAAAGCACATTAATTCACCAGGGTGAAAAAGCAGAAACGCTTTATTACATTATTAAGGGCTCTGTTGTAGTATTTATCAAGGACGAAGAAGGCAAAGAAATGATTCTTTCCTATCTTAATCAGGGCGATTTTATTGGCGAATTAGGATTTTTTGAAGCAAAGCAAGAGCGCAGCGCATGGGTGCGAGTAAAAACGGCTTGTGCAGTAGCTGAAATATCCTACAAGAAATTTCTCCAGCTTATCCAGGTTAATCCCGATATTTTAATGCGCGTGTCATCACAAATGGCAAACCGTCTAAAGATAACGTCTAAAAAAGTCGGCAACTTGGTTTTTCTTAATGTAACAGGGCGTATAGCACAAACGTTATTTAATTTAGCCAAACAACCAGATGCCATGACTCACCCGGACGGTATGCAAATCAAAATCACTCGGCAGGAAATCGGTCAAATTGTCGGATGTTCACGGGAAACGGTCGGCCGGATCTTAAAAATCCTCGAAAATAAGAACCTAATTTCTGCTCATGGAAAAACCATTGTTGTTTACGGCACTCGATAATTTCCTTTTTAAGGAAAGCATAGGCATATCAGCCATGCTTTTTATTTTAATCGACCAATGTAACGCAAACTGAACAAACTAACTCCTCCAAATCAATCACGACCCTTAGGTAGGTACTTTTGATTTGTTATATGGATTGCAATTGTAACGATATTCAGTAATTTGAAGTAAGGTTAACGATTCTCTCAGGTACCTGAATGTTAAAGGTATCCTTGATATCTTGATCGATATCATCATTTTAAAAAAAGGGGTAATGTTTAGCATAAAATCACAATTAATCTGATTCACCTTTGTCTGATATCGGTAGCGCTTATTGTTGCAGTGTTTATACCCAAGATTACAACAATGCGCCACTCTCGCCGCTACTCTTACTCTATTTAGAGTTATACTATTGTATAAGTAAGACTAATTTATACTGTGGTTCTCTTGACTGTTTATTAAAAAATATATAATACCTCTTGGTATGTGATATTTATCAACTTAGTTAAGTTTTCTGATAGCGCTGTATTAATCCGGAGATAGAATGAACAATTCTAGTTTACGTTTCCGTAACCCTTTGATATCTTATCTTCAGCATCCATTTTATATTCAGGCTTCTGAATGGTTTCTTCATCTAAATTATTCTAGCAATCACCTCAAAGATTAAAACTGTTGCGTTATTCAATAGAGCAACAGCCTTAGTCGGTATTTATCAACGATAGTGGCTTCTTGAATCTTTTAAAATGTCACACTTAAAAACTGATTATGCAGCTACGAGACTATCGGATAAAATGCTTTAACGGTTAGAGTTAAGTCCAACAAAATTTATATCAATCAACTTATTTAGTTGTACGAAATAACACATACAACACTACCACTAGATAAGTCTAGCACTACCTGGTCTAGAGGCACCAATGAATAAGCAACATCAAACCTGTATGAGATGTATCAATACGAAATGGCATAGAGAATATTGATTATTTTAATGTGTGAGTTACTTGAAATTGTTTGTTGACGTGCCGTTTGCTAGATATACGTAAAATAGTATCGTCACCACTAGAAAAACATTGCTTACTCAAACTAAGTTAATACCTAGTATGTTGTGATGTAACTAGCCTTGATACTTATATTCATAATCCGGCAATGAATACACTAAACAAACTATAAGTTTTGATAGGTTATAAGTTTCATACAAAAATTAATCATGCTACCCAGCTTGACTAAAATATAAAGTTGGATAAAAAAAACACGAGATACCAAAGTCAGCCATGCAATACACTAATCGGTTTGAAAACGGAAAGCATCAAGTGACAAGATTAACCGCACGGCACCTATCAAAAATAACTCTATACTATAGGAACAGCCATACAGAGCAGCAGTTGCTGTTTTCTATATTGTAAAGTCTCTTTAGTCAAACGTACCAAAATTTTCTTAAACTACTTTAAACTTTTTAGACATTTTATAAAATATTATCAGAGTGCAATAGCACGAAGAGAATCGCGTCTAGGCTGAGACTCATGATCCCTTCTGAGGATTTTGTATCATATATCTCCCTTTAAAACTGTCCATATAATCAGCCTGGCTTTACTTACGTAATAAGTAGCAATATCCATACTGCGGTAACTGTTGTGTAAATACCTAATGCCTTCGCATATATCATATAACACCTGTGGTAAAAAAATTATGGCGTTGGTTAACGTTGCTCAGGTACCTACCTCTAAACACATTTATTACATCCAGAATAGCATCGGCGGCAGCGTAGGCAAAGTACGTTTATATAATCCGTAGTAGATCTAGTCTCGTCGTTATCATTCGAAACATTGTACGTAATATTGTAGTAGTTAATAGCGTTAGTAATAAAGATAGTTTTAACTAGTTACCATTTTGTGGGGGGTTTATGACAGTACTCTATAATATTTATAAAATAGGAGTTTAAAACTGGATTCTTATGCCGGTATTACACACCACATATCATCTACAAAGTATGATACTTATGGTGTCATTCCCCATATATCCTTAAAAATACCGGTATTACCTGGAGACTGATACTCTACCCTCCATGAATAAAACTCAAGTCAATAGCGTGTGTTTGTGTCAATAACGGCTTGATCGTTATCTATATCTTGGATCGAAATATAAACAGTTACCGCTAGTTTTTATTAAAAAACACTTAAACCACTAGGTTGCGCCCTACCGACCCGATAAACAGTGTATGGAAGTAAAAGATAATGAACATTATAATTTATTTTATAAGGATTATAATAAATAATACCTTAATAAATACCTATGTGGTGCAGCTCAAAAGCAGTACCGTTGCCAAAAAAACAAACAATGTTATAATAGTAACAGTTAATGATAGACAAAACACGGTTATAAACGTCATAATTAAGAATGCTGGGGATCCTCTATCAGCAATCATAGCCAGCGCGGCAGGCAGCAATCATCTAGGATAACGTTATAATTTTATTATTAATTAATTACCGTAAATCTAAAAATCAACTTACGGTACCAGACCCCATATCTTTTGATATGGGAGCAGCATTAGGCACAATACACCGTAAAATTGTTACATAATGACTTAAATGTGAAATCTTGCATATAATTTTACTTTTCCACCAAATGGCTTTATGCCGGATCAAAGCACTGCTTGCACTATAGTCAGTATTTTATTTTTATATTGAACGACTTGTTTATAACGAGTTATATCACTTGATACTAAGTTAATTCCTATCTCGGTGTTATCTAAATAATGATTTTGATCTTTTAAACTATACCGTCATATTTCCTAGTTAGTACATCTAACGGTGTTAACACTAGACGTAATGGCAAACTCTTTTAACCTCCGAGATATGTAATCTACCGCAAGCCTTGGTACTGAGCTGACACAAAGCTTATAATATAAGCTCTTATCATTGATAGCTATACTGTTTGTTAGAATGCTAGTTTCCGTATTGTTTATCTGAGAGATCGAATCTAAATACTATGTGTAGCAATATAGTAACTACATATGAAATATACCAACACCTAAGCGCCATTAGTTAACCGCATTTAGCCATTACAAAATTTTGCGCTAGAGAAATATAAACTCAAACAGATAAACCGTATGCCGTTTATTATTATAAACTAACGTGCTATATTATGACGAAATAAATACAGAATTATTTATAGTTAATATTCTTATAAGACATCGGTGTAAAGATTTCTTATAGAGTAAAGTGCCTACAGCGTTTTATGTCCTACTGACTCAATAGTCAGTTAAAATAAAGGTACAGATAGCTATTATCTAATTTTATCTAATTGTAAGCAATATGACCATTGCTTACATATTTTGTTAAGTAAATGACATCATTCTGGCAATTAAAGATTAGATAAAGTAGCAATTGTAAACATGCGCCTTCACAAATTAAGTAATGGTAAAAAAGTTAAAATGGTAATAGCAATTTACTGTTTTGCGCAAAACCATACTCTCAAGTCATTGCTATAACAACATCGACTGTTATAGCTAAGTTTGTGCTATCATTTACCGAAGGTAAATACCATAGTTAAAAGATGTCTCACGCAGCACAAAGTGGTTAACCCATTTTGCTAATTGAGGTTCATAGAACTAGCCTGATAACAGGAATTCCATGCCGTACTTAAACTAAGGTTGATCGTTAGATCTTTGCTATCTGTTAGCAAGGTTATCTTTTTATTTATCTGCTAATATTTTCATTAATCAGCATACGCTAAAGTGTGATATGTGTTACCTACTTTATATTATTGGTGCCGCGTAGATATAACAGATCAAAAACATTTCATAACTAAAACAAACATGTTAATGTTGAGCGAAAACATCTCTTGAACACGAATAACTATCCGTAGAAATTTAAATAATTTCTAAAAAACCTCAAACTTCAGGTGAATATTATCTGACAAACCAACCACGAAATTGAGACTCGAATTTTGATAGTAAGCAGAACATCATATCTGTATAGACGCAATTATAAGAATGCATAGCAATTTGTAAATAAAATAGCGGTAACCATGTCATCTATATGTGGAACCACTACCTGTGGCAGTGGTTCCACTTTAAAAGTGCTCTATATTTATCAAAGATATCTTTACAATGAATTTCTACGAATCGATCATATTTTTTATGAAAAGCGATATAATTAAGGCTTCCTTAATCGGCGCATTTTAAAAATCATTTTTTGTCTTTCTTACTATAATTTTGTTGCGTCAAACAGAGCATTTTTTCTTGTTTAATGATGATTTCTCATAAATATTTCTGCCAAGTAGTCGGGATATTATTGATAATCTACTGAAAGAGATTAGACACTGTATAAATCCTTTTATCAAAGGGAGGAGGGCTGACTTAGTAAAATAAGCTTAGCAGACGCTGCATAATAGTTCTCTCCACAGAGAACGTAATATATTTATTACAATGCCGCGTAAATCCAAAGTGCAGTAGGCCTAAAAACGAAAGTCGTAGTCTTTTCTACCTTTATATCAAATAGGTAGGCGCTAACAACTACCATAAATACTTATAGTTTGATAACACAACCAACCGCTTCATAAACCTTGGCTAAGGTAACGCTAGCCTGAGTTCGGGCTTTTTTCGACCCCGCGCGTAAAACTTCATTCAAATAGGATTCGTCGTGACGTATAGTTCGGTACCGAGCCTGCAACGATGCTAGCATATCCGATACCGCATCCGCTACGGCCATTTTCAAATGGACGTACATCTTACCGGCAAAAGCCTGCTCTAGATCAGCCACCGGAGTGCCAGTCACGCCTGAAAAAATTTCTAACAAATTAGAAATACCGGGTTTTGCTAAGGGATCGTAACGTAACACAGGTGGATCGTCAGAATCAGTTACTGCGCGCTTTAATTTATTAAATACGGATTTAGGATCCTCTAGTAAGGTAATCACGTTATTGCGGTTATCATCTGATTTTGACATCTTTTTCGTCGGTTCTAGTAATGACATTACCCGCGCGCCAAATTGAGGAATAAATGGCTCTGGAATAGTAAAAATGTTGCCATATAGCGCGTTAAACCGTTTGGCGATATCACGACTAAGCTCTAAATGTTGCTTCTGATCTTCTCCAACCGGCACCTGATTGGTTTGATAGAGCAAAATATCCGCCGCCATTAGTACCGGATAATCCAAAAGTCCGACATTGATGTTTTCAGCGCAATGGACTGATTTATCCTTGAATTGTATCATTCGGCATAGTTCGCCGAAATAAGTATAACAATTTAACAGCCAACCAAGCTGGCTATGTTCCGGCACGTGCGACTGAATGAAAACTGTACTTTTGGATGGATCGATACCACAAGCTAAATATAACGCCAGAGAGTCCAACGTCGCCTTGCGTAGCTGATGGGCAGCATAACGGGTAGTTATGGCATGCAAATCGACTATACAATAAATACACTCATAATCATTTTGCATACTTACCCAATGACGTAATGCACCAATATAGTTACCAATAGTTAGTTCTCCTGACGGCTGCATTCCGCTGAACACAATAGGTTTACTCATTTTAAACGTCCTGATTAAGGGAAAGTGAAAAACCGAGCAAAGGTAAAAAATTGACAAAACAGTCTAGAACGTAATCCTGATGACTCAAATATGATCGCTGCATCATAGTGTTATAGTCATAAATCATGTTTACGCTTGTGCATTTAGCAATCTTAACAAAGAGAGTACTATTTCGTAATTTGTTAAATAAACTGTATAAATCAACTTACCAAGATCTCCCCGACAAGATAGCTGAGCACAAGACTAAATGGAGTCTGACTCTATTTTTTTAGTTGAAACGTCATTGACATCTATAATTTAGCGTAAAATAGTACCAAATGCAGAACAAAAGGACAGTAAGTAACGCGATAAGAGATATTAACTTGCAGAAGTCAATACTGTGTTCTATCGGCACAGACCATAAAATAGTTACTGGTGCAAGCACATATCTCCAAACAAAAGCTCTTTTTACCGAGAGTATGCTTGAGCCGGCACACTTCTTCAGGGAGAACATAATGCTCATCTAGGTGCAGAAGAGTGGAACAATGTAGCTTGATTTTACTAAAACATTGGTTAATTGCAAATCAAAGTAGCAATTCGAAAGCTAAGACAAAGTAAGCAAGGTATGCTCTGAAAATGTCCGATTAAGCAAGAAAATAAAGCAGGTAGGATGCTCATATATTGCACCAATATTAAGCTTATAACCACGATATTATAAATAAAATGTTAATCACTAGTCAACAACTGCTATCGATAATTCATAACGCATCGCATCGATAACAGTACGGTAATCAGGTTGGTCGAATATGGCGGAGCCAGACACAAATATATCGGCTCCTGCCGAAGCGATAGCACCGATATTGTTCACTTTAACGCCACCATCTATCTCTAGCAAAATATCCCTACCACTAAAATCTATTAACTGACGAACCTGGCGCAGTTTATCCAGCGTGGAAGGCAAAAACAACTGACCACCGAAACCAGGGTTTACCGACATCAAAAGGATTACATCAAGCTTATCTAGCACATACTCCAGGCAGTTAAGGGGTGTGGCCGGATTAAATGCCAATCCTGCCTTGCAACCGTATTCTTTTATAAGCTGTAGAGAACGATCTATATGTTCCGATGCTTCCGTGTGGAAGGTGATACAACTGGCGCCAGCTGCAGCAAAATCCGGAATTAGGCGATCAACCGGATTCACCATTAAATGCACGTCAATAGGGGCAGTAATACCATAACCTCGCAGGGCTTTAAGCACCATGGGACCAATGGTAAGGTTAGGAACGTAATGATTATCCATCACATCAAAATGTACAACATCCGACCCAGCAGATATCACCCGGGCGGTATCGTCACCCAGACGGGAAAAATCCGCTGAAAAAATGGAGGGGGCGATTAAAAATTTTTTCATCTATGTCTCTCATCAGTTACCGGCGGTCTGTAGCAAGACAGACCAGTTTAAAGATATAAAGCCAATAGCTCATTTACGCTAGTGCGCCCGCAGGCATTACTGCTAATAGTCCGACGCGCCGTGATATGATACAAGATGGCATCGCCATACCATTTCCGGGTCAATGCGGTATCATGATTAGAAATTAGCACTGGTATACGACTTTTACGAGCTAGTTGGTTCGCGAGACGCGCCAGATTTTGTTGTTCAGTTAAATTGAAATTATTGGTATGGTACGCTGTAAAATTCGCGGTATTAGAAAGCGGCACATAAGGTGGATCACAATATACCACCGAACCCGGTACGGCACGAGACAAAGTTTGTTGATAGTACTCGCAGAAAAATACCGCACGACGTGCCTTATCGGCGAACCGATACAGTTCTATTTCCGGAAAATATGGCTTTTTATAACGGCCGAAAGGAACATTAAACTCACCGCTCAAGTTATATCGGCACAAACCGTTGTAGCAATGCCTGTTAAGGTAAAGAAACAGTACCGCGCGCCGATGACTATTCGTACAAAGATTAAATTCCCGGCGCAACAGATAGTAAACCTCAGAGATATTAGCATCAGCAGCAAACAATTTACGGGCATCGTGGATAAAATCGTTTGGACTTTCTTTAATAAAATTAAACAAATTTATAATATCGCTATTTATATCCGCAAGAATGTACCGATCGTACTCGGTATTGAGAAATACCGATCCGGCTCCTACAAAAGGCTCTATTAGGCAATCGCCTACCGGTAGATGACGACGTATATCATCCATCAACGAATACTTACCGCCAGCCCATTTTAAAAACGCACGGTTCTTCTTCATGCTTTACTCAAACTATACAGTGACGCAAATCCTACCCCTGTTTACGATAGCTGCTGCAGCGCTATCTGCAGAAATGCTAAATTATTTTTTTTGGTCTTTTGTAATTTACTTAAATGAACGCCTCTGCGTTTTTGGCCAGCAATAGAGAAGGATAATCCTTACTAACTAACAAGCACATACCATAAGGTTTGCAATCACGATAAGCTTAGATACACTCTTCATAATAGAGCTAAGCTGCTGTTATTGAAGCGCATTAAAAACACATGTTAAGCCTAACTAATTGCGAAGCACTGCTTAACTTCAACGTGTGATAACCTGTGAAGGTGCAGATTACATAATTTCCGCAAAGTTACTCTTCAGTAACAGACGATGAATAGGTGAAAGGTACATAAGTTTGGGCATTAGTAACCATTTTCAGAACGCTAACGACAAGCGATCGGCATTATTTTATTTTTTTTCGATTCGCGGTACTTGATTGCAGACGGTTTTAACCGTCGCTACTAAATTGTGAGTTATGCTGAGTGACGTCGTAGGTTACCTAGCGTCAGAGTAGTCACTACAGTAATAATTAGAATCGAAACCAAACCTTTGAATATTCATTTGTGTAAACACGCCGTTAAACTGAACTTATTTGCAAAACAAAACACTAAGTGTTATTGCTTAGTAATAAAAAACTGCTGTAGCCGATCGCTGCTATCAAGTTTAATATTGTCTTTTAACTTGAACTTATTCATATAAATCCCCTATTAAAAAGGTAGATGACAATAACTGCTTCCCCAGAGAAGCAGAAAAGGTTTATAAAAACAAAATAAGTCTCATTAATGTGCTCTGAGACGTGCGACATACTCACTCAATCTTAGCAATCATTAATAGATGCGATTAATATATCATCTGTTATACCAGCACGCACTTCCGCCTTGCCAAGCATTACCGGCAAAACCAGACGCATATGGCCGGCAATAACTTTTTTGTCACGCGTCATATGCGGCAAGTAATCTTCCGCAGCCATCTCCTTTGGGCCGCTTACCGGCAGGCCAGCACGCAACAATAGAGCACTGACCCGTTCGGCGGCTACATCACTAAACTGACCGAACCGACGCGCTGCGCGTACCGCCATCATCATGCCCGCAGCCACGGCTTCGCCGTGCAACCAGTTGCCATAGCCCATATGGGTTTCAATGGCATGGCCGTAGCTGTGGCCAAGATTAAGCAACGCGCGCTGGCCATGTTCACGTTCATCTGCAGCCACTATATCAGCTTTAAGCTCACAGCAGCGACGGATACAATAAGCTAGTGCCTGCGGCTCTAGTGCCAAAATCATATCAATATTATTTTCTAACCAATCAAAAAACGCCGCATCAAAAATAATACCATACTTGATGACTTCCGCTAATCCTGAGGATAATTCGCGTCGAGGCAACGTATTCAGACAGTTTAAGTCGATGATCACCGAAGCTGGCTGATAGAAGGCGCCAATCATGTTTTTTCCGAGAGGATGATTAACCGCGGTTTTACCGCCTACTGATGAATCAACCTGAGCAAGCAGCGTGGTAGGAACCTGGATAAAACGCACGCCGCGTTGATAGCTCGCAGCGGCGAATCCAGCAAGATCACCGATAACGCCACCACCGAGCGCGATGATAGTAGTATCGCGACCATGAGGTTTAGTTAAAAGTGCTGTAAAAACCTGATCTAGCACCGTTAATGATTTATTTTGTTCATTATCAGGTAACACAACATAATCGACTTTGACTCCATCTTGTATCAGTAATTCACTAAGGCAGTCCAGATACAGTGGAGCAATGCAATCGTTAGTTACCAACATAACGTTATCGCCACGATTTACCGGCCAGAAGGATGCCGGATCATTTAATAATCCGGCGGCAATGGTAATAGGGTAACTACGCTCCCCTAATTTAACAATAAGCCTTTCCATGAAAAGTTCAATAACCTTTAATATTTTATTAAGTTAGATTAACAACATTCTAATAAGCTAATAATTTTATTAGCCACAACCTTAGCACTTTGTTCGTCGGTACAGACAGTAACATCTGCTATTTCTTCATACAACGGGTTACGTTCACGAGCCAGTGCTTGTAGGACATCTTCTGGATGAGCATCTACTTGCAATAGCGGGCGTTTTTTATCACGTTGCGTACGAAATAACTGTTTTTCAATCGTGGTTTCGAGATAAACAACCACACCGCGGGCAGAGAGACGGTTCCGTGTCTCGTAAGATTTGACGGATCCACCGCCGGTAGCCAAAACGATCCCCTGCTTTTCGGTCAATTCGTTGATGACTTTCTCTTCTCGATCGCGAAAACGATCTTCACCTTCTACGTCAAACACCCAGCTTATATCAGCTCCCGTGCGTTTCTCAATCTCTTGATCAGAATCAAAAAAATCCATATTCAGTTGTTGAGCTAACTGACGTCCAATAGTGCTCTTTCCAGCACCCATAGGCCCAACTAGAAATATATTGCGTTTCTCTACCATGTTTTTGAGTATCACTAAGTTTATTAGTTAATGACAACCTGCACCGCCAGTTAAATTAGCGGCTGGAGGACCTAAACTGAAACCTCATGAATATTATTGAGATAATCAGTAAAATTATCTCAATACTCTAAGTGGTTTGGCAACCGATTAAATCAATATTTACACCCACTCCCTAGAATAGACCTCTAGAACACTACTTAAATAACATTTAAGTAAATTAAAGAACCTTAAATAAACTATTCTTTTATAAATGAAAGAACTGTTATCGTCAAATTGATAACTAAATTATACATTTTGTCATATAATATATAATTTATTAAACTTAAAAGATGCAAGTCATCACTTAACATACTGGTAAGTATAATAAATTTATCAGTTAACGTCATTTATAAAAATGAGCACATTGATGCTGTAATCATAACTCCTCTATCAGAGGAGAGAGATTAATTGTGGCACCTGATCATTATTTCTATATTTTAATGTTATAATATGTTGCATATAAAATATATATTGCCTTAATAACTAGTCATAAGACACGAGAGATTTGCGCAACTTTTTTTAAATCTGGCAATTGAATTATATTAGGTGTAAAACTGCGGGGGATAACTAAAATATTCGCTTTATTTTCCTGCTTTAGCGTGAAAATTTCAGATCTACTAATTTTCTAATATAAAAATGAGGCGTCGGAAAAGCAAGAAAGATAACAAACCAGAACCTATAAGTTTTGCACTGCATCTTATTCAAGATTATATAGTTTTTTCTGGTTTTAAATAATATTTCTCATTATACTTAAACTAGTATATCTCTATAGTCATTTCTATTTTACTATGGAATTTATTATTCTGCCCGAGTTAATCCGAAATCTAGAATTAATGCTTTAATGTTTTCAACTAAAAATAAATGTACTGTAAACTGCACTTTAAACTTAATGCATCAGTGATGCGACGAAATTGCCACCAGTAAGCATTCTATCGAGACGTAACCTTATAATTAATGCCTAAAAACCTCCGGCTGGATCACATGCAGGCTGCATCCTTAATTACCCAACTAGGATGCGCCGTTCAGAGCAAAACTAGAGTATAAATCCTTACTCTCTACAGAGTCCATGAACAGCAATAATATGTATGGCGATAGCACGAGATCTTTGTCTCAGCAATGGCTCGTACGGTATCTATTACCCTTAGCTACAGCTACACTTTGGTAAAGTCAGCACGTTAGTTTATACTTTAAACTTACCACGCAATTTTTCCAGCAACTATGAAAGACATGTTGTAAAATAAAAAGTAGTTTGTATAAAAGTATGGATCGACAAATCATCTAACAAAGATACATTTCGACAAGGACGTCAGCTAGCTCACCATCTACTTAAAGATGGTCATGATTGTTAATTGCCGAAAGATCTATTCATTAGATCCGGCGCTGGTGCAACGTTAATGTTATTCTGACGCGAATGCATGATTAAAGATCACTGACCAGATCTAATAAAATAAACAAACTGTGTAGCAGTGATAAATAATATCCCCACCACGCTAAAAATTAATTTTTATCATATCTTTAATATATCAAAATAGTGCTCTAAAATATGTTAAAACAATACGGACAACACCTAAACTAATAGTTTAAATGCATATTATCTTCATTACACACATGAAACAGGTGATCCAAACCTTGGTACGCAGCAACATGCTAACCCTATTATTGATGTACATCAAGGATAACATAGTCTGTATAACTAACCTATGTACTCTTAAAAAAATTGCAATGAAGATAGTAGCCATAAGGTGCTTAGATAAATCTGTGACAAATGAAATACCATGTAAGTATTACAACCACGGCATATGGCATCGTGACCAAAATAATATCGATTTACCGGTGGCGATAAACTGACTAATAGCTACAATGTGGCGATATGACTATCCTCTAGATTGACCTAATCTAATGAAAAATAGTTCATAAATAAGTTCTATATACCGGACTCAATTCCAAGATTTTATCTATGGATTAACAAGACCGCTCGGTGAAAAAATATAACTTGCACTATCCTACATTAATTTATAGCAATCCGGTTTAATGACGCTAGAAACCTAAAGTAGTTAAAAAAATGTAGTGATAATATGCACGATAGGTATAAGTTACGCACAGAATAACCAAAGAACTTATGCTTACTAGCACAGAATATCGTCCAAATCGAATAGCTAAAGTAAGGTTATGCTGTATTTACCAAAGGTGCTTATCTGGTAGATCCTCACCTCATAACAAAAAATACCAATGGTAATAAATTAAGTGATGTTTTGTAGAATCAATATGTTGCGGCAGCGCTAATTTATAACTTATTTAAAATAATAGATTGATACAAGTGGTCCTGTCGAATGACAGTCCGACAAAGTATGGCTGCATCTTACCACTAGTTCGCCTTTAATAGTAAGACAAAACGATACCAAAACTAGAAAGTATTTTACCAACACATAGGGAGCAGACGAGGAACATAATTGTATAACCACACAATGATTAAAAGCCCGCATTCATTTTAACTGGGACAGCCACTCTTAGCGGTAACATATGCGGTAATTACGTCTGTATAAGCACTGGTTAGTGTAATATCAGCATCTGAAGAAACCCGTTATATTATCAGAAAAGTTTATAGATTCCGCAATACCTGGTTCTAAGAATATGAATTCGCTAATGGGGTGGTCACCACTGTATTTATACATATATTCAATTTTGGATTGTTTTCACCACAATTTGAAAAAACGCATAACTTAAGTTACTTATTAGCTATAAGCTTTGCTCACCGAAGACAGCATTATAAGTGTTTAATTTATCTAAATAATTCTATATATAAAATAGGGATTCAAATAATGTCCTCGACAATAATTATAATTTGTAATAAATCATTATTACCGTAAATATCGATAAAAAGCAGCAAGTTATAGATGCAGGAAACAAAACCTACTTAAAGATTTTATCGACAACCATCAGTCGAACACTTGGGTTATATATGAAGCTAGTATGACTCTAATTAAATATCTACTAAAAGCAAGAACTATTTTAAATAGTTTACCGCTGGATGAATTAATATCTAGGTCTGGGTTATTCATTTTAATGAAACATAAGAGAGCGTATACCGAATCTAATTACCCACCAAAAGATACAAGAGCGCGTCAAGCAAAGTTTCTTCCATCAATAAGATATTTGATATATTATCAAATGTTAGCCAACGTCGATCACCACCTTTTTAGAAAATCTATCTCATAATTATAAATGCAGGTGCCGCATTTGCTAATCAGTGGTGGATAGTTATAGCAGAAAGCAGCAAAAGCAAAATTCCTTGCAACAAAGGTTAATTTAAGTGTGGCATTTACATATTTTTAGGGGTGAGATTAACATAAGTGCAATCCTCTTTATATTAAACTAGCATACTTGCTTATATATTTTTCGATTGCCGTATGAGCGCTATGCGCACTGTCAGTCTTGGACTTATGTATCAGTAAAGCGATTTATATTTCATTTAGTATTGTACGATCACAATAACAACAAAAAAGTTGACGGCAATAGAGTATTAATTTAATTGTCTCCCAAAAGGCTTTAATAAACGCAGCGCCGATTAAAGTTTCATAGCCCAGAGAAACAAGCATTAACGATGATGCAACACAACTATCATGTTGATTTAGTCACTTATATTATTACCCTTATAGTTCTGGCAGTTATGTGCCGCATAAATAACGTTAATATTTAAATAACAGCAAAATTCGCTGGCGAAATGCGTACATTTTTTGTAAAAAATACTACATCAATCTAATAAAATAACAATAATATAAATCTAGTAATGTTTTAAACGGAAATTTCATTAATGAATTACAAACAGTTCATTATAACAACAGGCAAGCGGTGCTGCTGTTAATACTATGCAGCCTCTCTTGGAACCCATGATAATATTACTTGACTAATTGCTTTAACTCTCGTCGAGATGCGGTTTCTCGTCTAGTAACAATATGCGCATAAACGCCAGGATATAACACCACTTACCATAAATTCCATGATACAAAAGGGTATTTAGCGCAAATATGGTTAATATCATATTCAGTAATATTTATTCTCGATAGTTTTACTATTAAAATTTAATGCATTGATGCAGTATATTTCCCATGATTTAGATCAGAAAACTAGACCAATATTTATGTCAATAACTTAATAATGCGCTAAAGATAATATCTTTACGAATCGAATGATTCCTACTACTCGCTTCTACAGCGCTGAGGTGGAAATATGATAATACAATGTGATAGTGTGCGATGCTGGTCTTAAATGGCTGTTTTTGGGATTCTATATTAATCTTCCAACTGCTGAAATTGCATGTTGCATGATTGTAGGACACACAAACGATGTGCCTATGTAGCACAGCTTACACTATCAATGAAGCCTTTCGGCGAATCGCTGACACCCTTTAAAGCTAGAGCGATGGTAGATATGTTAAATTATAAAACTAAATACCGTTTTTATATTTTGATTGCTCGATTGTTCTTTAAAAGAATTCCATACCTCTACAAATGCAATAAACAGACAGGTAACTAATGTGGGCGGCACTAATTAATAGTAGGTAAGTAATCGGTTGTATGCAAGTTCAGAAAATATAAAAATAACAATAAATCTAGCGGCCATTAATCAAAAAATTGGTATAATATTGCCTAATAATATTAACAAGAATAAACTGAAACTCGGGCATTATATCAGAACGATATAGTTATCTACTAAAATTGCTGTTAACTAAAAGCAGCATTAGTGAATTTAGTTAATGCACACGATTAGTCGATATTAGTTAAAACGCCCCTTCAACTTATTAAACACATTAACATTCTGCTGCATCGCGTAAACTACTTTATACCCCGTAAGGAGAGTGATTATAATGTAGCCTCCTTCAACTCTATGGAGCCAACAATAGAAGTGTTGGCATGTGATCAATACGAGCTCAAAAGCAAATATGAATTGTGCGGGTTTTTGATGCGTGGTAAAACGTATATAAACAACTAACAGAGACGCTATACCGCAAATTTCAATAATTATGAGAACAAGCTAGCGCAATGAACTAACATGAATAGAAATTGCAATAAATAGTTAAACAACCGCTGTACATACACCGTTTAACATCATCGTGGCGATGCGCCGCCTGTACAACGGATTTGCAATGAGCGCAAAATCTTTAAGTACTACCAAACAAGATAGTAAAGATTGGGGCAATTTAGTTTGGTCATAGGAGGAGGGTAAATGCAAGTTATATAAAATTTCAGTCAGACTGTAAATAATTACTGTACAAACCAATACGACTGTTTGGTTTATACCTCTACTCATTTTCTTACCTCCCATGAACATACTGAAATCCGTATGCCCTTAGTAGCTATCGACTGACACCATATTGATGCTATTAATCTTAGCACGAATAATACGCTATTGAATTAATACTTCGTTGATTCTTTAGGTCGCATTTGTTGCTGAACATCTCATCTATGAGCGTCCATGTCTAGACATACCTTGCAACGGCGTGCTGAAACATGTTTGTTGACCGCACCATTGTAGCGGTAGGGTAATTTTTTACTGAGCAACTCACCTCACGATTAGCAAATATTAACAATACGCAACACTGATTTTGGTCAGCAAAATGATTTTTTATTTCAGTAACCATACACTTATTGATCTCAAAAAAATATCAATAAGTGTGATCATGCGTCCGCATGTATATTAGTTTTCACCCAGTATCATGCTATTTATAAAGAATAAAGAGCCTATTTTCGATACAGACATAATTACTTTAGCATTCTCCTCCCATTGCTTTGGCACATGGCCAATCAAAATTTTTAAGCTGGACCACGCCTCAAGATTTTTAATAGAACTTATTTCTACTTGATTATCATGCTCTCCTAATAACGTTAGTCGCAATGATGTACTAATAACAATATTAAGAAACATAATGAAATTATAAGATATAAATAGCAATAATTTAGCCTTGCCGTTGTATAAGTAGCAATTAATAAAATAATAAAACCGAATCCTAATGAAAATAGTTACCTTGATCACTATATGTCAAGGCAACGATAAACACAAGGCTAGAGGGTGCACACGCTATTAGCAATCAGCATAACCAGGAGGGTAAACATACGAAACTGATGTATCATCAAGAAACCGATGTCAGGCTTCACGCCTAGAGGAAAGAATTATTAAAGCATAAAAATGCGCTTGTGATATCCTATATAGGTAGGTGTGCACAGCTAAAAAAGAACGCTCTAATTTAACTAAATTTAAGTATGGTACTCCGAATCAGAAAAAACAAGCATCCTAAAAAGCTAAATACATGCAAGACTGAATCTTGCATAAAACCCATGGCATTGTCATGTTAAAAATCAAGGCTAAATTAGTGTCATTACAGGGCAACCATAAACAGATGTTGGGTAAGCACAAAATATTTGCGTAGATATAAAAAATCTTTGGTAACCCCCATAGTCACTAATAATATTGCTTACCGATACGGATGTTTATTTCTCTGGCACCGAGGCCAACATTAAGGACCAATAATTACCGTTACTAAATTACAATTACAAACATTAACAGGCAGGATATCCTGAGCACCATGGATATTACATAATATGAAGCAACTACCGCGATAATAAAAAGTAATGAATTATATTTTGCTAGCCAAAAATATTTTATCATCCAGATTATAAGAATTAAGAAGAGACCGCTTACCTTACGCAATAAGCACTATTTTATATATCTACCTCCATG
Source organism: Sodalis endosymbiont of Henestaris halophilus (assembly GCF_900161835.1). Taxonomy (GTDB): domain Bacteria; phylum Pseudomonadota; class Gammaproteobacteria; order Enterobacterales; family Enterobacteriaceae. The sequence goes on from NZ_LT897836.1 coordinate 159,220, forward strand.
TGAACACTCTAGGTTAATACAAGGATAACTCCGGACAAACAGGGATTGAATGACATACTTGAGTAACGCAACAAGTTAATATGCATTGAAATTTTGCCTTCTCCATTACCGTTATGATTCTAGTACTATCGCGACTACTATAACAAAAAAAACAGAAGGGCTAACAGACGTAGGTCTACGGCTATTATCCTTTAGAAAAGCTACTTCTTGTAGCAAGATATGCTAAGATAATAATTTATTGTAGTTTACATATTAAATAAAATGACGTGAATTTAATCCAATCAGATTAATTCTTAATTCATCTCTTGAAGCTCTAAACTTTAATCTCTACTAATATAAAAGACAGTACTTAATGTGAACTCAGGAGCAATAAATGTTAAATAAGATTATTAGCCCGGAGCAATGGCTCATTTATGGAATAACGAGCTACAGCGAACTAATTTATAACCCAGGATACAACAAACTATTTACAGAAGAAACTGATCCTAACCTCAAAGGACTTGAACGCGGCACGATCACTCTTTCAGGCGCAGTGGCGGTAGATACCGGGGTTTTCACCGGAAGATCACCGTTAGATAAATATATAGTGCGTGATACCAAGACCAGCGATACTCTGTGGTGGTCCGATCATGGCAAAAATATTAACGATAATCATCCCATCGATCAAAAAACCTGGGTTCATCTTAAAAGGCAGGTCGGCCAGCAACTAAGCGGGAAACGCTTGTTTGTCATTGACGCTTTCTGCGGCGCTAATGAGGATAATCGGCTTAAGGTACGTTTCGTGACCGAGGTGGCCTGGCAGGCTCATTTCGTAAAAAATATGTTTATCCGACCAAATACTGAGGAACTTCGTGGCTTTGAACCAGATTTTGTGGTACTCAATGGCGCTAAATGCATTAATCCCAACTGGCGAGAACAAGGTCTGCATTCGGAAAATTTTATTGCCTTTAATCTGACAGAAGGTATCCAACTTATCGGCGGTACTTGGTATGGAGGCGAAATGAAAAAAGGACTATTTTCGGTAATGAACTACTTTCTGCCGATGAAAGGCATCGCCTCAATGCACTGTTCAGCTAATGTGGGGGATAATGAGGATGTTGCACTATTCTTCGGTCTATCCGGCACCGGTAAAACCACGTTGTCCAACGATCCTTGCCGCCGACTGATAGGCGATGATGAACACGGCTGGGACGACCGTGGCGTTTTCAATTTTGAAGGAGGATGTTACGCCAAAACCATCCGCCTTTCCCCCGAGTCCGAGCCAGAGATTTATAAAGCGATTCGCCGCAATGCACTGCTGGAAAATGTGGTGGTACTGGCGGACGGAAATATTGATTACAATGACGACAGTAAAACTGAAAATACTCGCGTTTCTTATCCCATACATCACATCCAGAATATAGTAAAACCAATCTCGCGCGCAGGACACGCTAAGCGTATCATTTTTCTGACAGCTGATGCTTTCGGCGTTTTACCTTCAATAGCTATTTTGTCTATGGAGCAGGTGCGTTATTATTTCCTATCCGGCTTCACTGCTAAACTGGCAGGTACCGAACAAGGCGTGATTGCGCCGGTGCCTACTTTTTCTGCCTGCTTTGGCGCGGCATTTTTGTCGCTACATCCTACTACCTATGCTGATGTATTGTCCAAACGCATGAACGCCGTTGGCGCTAGTGCCTTTTTAGTCAATACTGGTTGGAATGGCCGTGGGAAAAGAATAGCTCTTAAAGACACTAGAGCGATTATCAACGCTATTTTGCGCGGCACAATTGACGATGCACCATCGGTGTCCCTACCGATTTTCAATCTAACTATACCAACAGAACTGCCGGGCGTAGACGGCATGTTTCTCGACCCACGCACCACTTACACTAATGCTAACGAATGGTGGGTCAAAGCAGAAGATCTGGCCCAGCGCTTTATCAATAATTTCAGTAAATTCACTAATACTTCAGAAGGGGCTGCATTGGTGAGCGCTGGTCCACAGCACGCACCTCTTCCCCATTAATACCATGGAGCTGATTCGACTTGATCTCTGGACCATCGTCTTTAATCTCAAAATAAATACGGCTATGTTATAGCCAACCATTAACGTAGCGTGCTGTGTAAGCGTTACCATACTAAACGCGTTAACAGTGTGATAAAAATGGTAATATAAACCATCAGTTTCTAACTAAAGGTACAGGGTGCAATCAACGCACTTCATGCTCTTCGGTATCACCTCTTAATTCAATAAAAATAATGTTACAATGAGCTATTTAGATCTGCGTTTTACCTGATAGCAATTAATCGATAAACTTATCAATACATAAAGCTGCATAATTATATATTTTTACTGAACAAGATACTAATATCACACACTCATCATTTACAATAACCGATGCATGAAGATTAATGGGGGGGATAATTAAATTACTGCTAATCCTGAAACCTTCAATTAGTACCAGTTATCTAACTACTCCTTGATGCGAAGAATGTTATGTGATTGCAGGAACGTAATACTAGAACGTCTCCGCGAGGCGCAATATCATACGCCACGGCAGCAAAAGCAATACCCCTCGACTACACACTTGTAACGCAGCATGTTTCAAATTCACTATAAGCCGCTTATGTATACAAAATTAATAGCTAATAAGCACTGAAAACTAACAATAAACTAGCTTTAGTGTGTTTTAAAAAAATAAATAAAAGTTATTTTCATGAATTTCAACCAGTTAAACGAGTGCCTAAATATCCGATAATATCAAAGTCTGCACCAGGTGATAAAGGAATTTCGTGCTTTAATTTAGCGACATCAAATCCAAGTTATCCAGTCGTGATAATTAACGCAACTTGATTTCTATTACTACTAATTTAGTATATAGCAAAACATACCTAATGCACAAACACATTTTACGCCCAAACACCGGCAGTAATTTTAGTAACGTATCTTACGACGACTATAATTGATCGGTAATTAACATTCTGTTTTTATAGGCTTAAATTTTATTAAATCATAGGTAAGGCAGCAAAATTTAAAACCATAAGATAAATCATGACCAGACTTAATGAAAGGCAAAGTAACCCAGCTTAAATAGTATGTTACTGGTGGTTAGAAGGAACAGTTCAAAAAAAATGACCCATGGCTTTATACTTTACCTCTTATCTTATATAAAGATATAGCCAACCTGACTAAATTTGGATGATAAAGTGGATAAATAAAATCTTTTTCCATCATTCACCTAAGATGCAAAACATGCACATTAATTGTGCACTCTTATGACACTATACGTGTAGTTTTGCCTAATGTTTATTTCTATATTTATCAAGTCAGGACAACTCTCGTGTTGGTTTGCCAACGCTTTCAGTTAGCTCTAGGTTAGAGAACTTTAAAATAAAATTATCGGCTCCGATTTTCAATCCAACAGTAAAATCTACTTTTTTGCGATTACACATAAATGAATAGACATTCAGTTGCTCTAACTATGCAAATATCTGCTAATAGAACGGGTATCTTAACCAAGAGTATAATATATATAAGATCTAGCAGGATTAAAATATCAGGCTCTTGCATGAAGCATGCAAGAGAAATAATATCGGCATTTGTCGTAATTGCATACCTTTATATCTCTATTAAATTAAATAAACTAAAAGAAACAATCTTAGCACATATCGTTATCTATACTAATCTTGTGATTTGACATCACCATATTTTCTAAAAAGTAATTGCTAGTAAAAATATTCACCAACCAGATAAATAACTTACAGAAATTTTAAGCAACTATTTAAAATAAAATTAATACAAATATTCTCTTAATTTAAGAATAACATTAGTCTTTCGACAAAATAATTAATGACCGTAACTACAGGTAGTTTAATAACGACTTTCATCATATCACGTGCATTATTCGTGGTAGGTAATGGCAGTGATATACCAGGTACGACGACCACTAGGAGTAATCACTTCCGCCTCGTCATGAACCGTCTTTTTTATCAAGGCGCGAGCTACAGGCGAATTAATAGAGATATAGTCTTTATGTTTATAAATTTCATCAGGACCGGCTATACGAAAACGTTTTACTTCTCCCTCAAGATTTTTCACTGCAACCCAGGCGCCAAAAAATACCTTCCCCTCCTGCTGCGGGGAATAGTCTACTACCCATACTTGTTTTAATACGCGGCGCAGATGCCTCACCCGACGATCAATATCGTGTAGAATCCTTTTGTTATAATGATAATCAGCATTTTCACTGCGATCGCCTAGACCAGCAGCCCAAGTAACCTTAGCTATAATCTTTGGTCGATAACATTTCCAAAGATAATTTAACTCATCCTGTAATTCCTGGTAGCCCTGCCGGGTAATAAGATTAGTTTGCATCATTATCTATTGCATGCAGTACATCATTAATACAAACAGAATATCATAAGAAGAACTGCAGGTTAACGAACCTTGCGGTCGACATGAAAACTTCATAAATTATAAAATTGCACAGACTCAAGCAATCTTTACAAAAGAACAAACTATAGCGTTATGAATAAAAATCATTAAATAATTTTCATGCCTGCAAAATGACAAATTTGGACGAAAAAACAGCCGTGTCTGGCGGCGGATAAACAAAAATATATTATACCTTTTATCAAACTGCAATCGTAAAAATAGTCATCATGAACCTAAACAATATGCACAAATGCGTATACTTGAATCTTACTTATCACTTAGGCCAACCGAATTCACGGCACAGAATGTTTTTAAATATATTGACGAGTATGGCAAATTGACCACGGTTTTGACCGAAGCTATATAACTTTGACTATAAGTGGAAGAATTCAGTGAATCTCTTTAAATCTGCTATACGAACCAAACACCGCACCTGCGGCCAGACAGCCATTGAGGTGTAGATCATATCTGGCATAGTCTCTATTAGACTTAAGAAACTACGGCAACCATTTTTATTAAAATTAATGATACAAAACTTTCGTAGATATCAAAACAACGATTAATAAAGCACTAGATATCCTGTCAAAGAGCTTTGTCAAAGATCTTTATAGTTGGAAAAATGCGCGTTCATTTGAGGGAACGCGTATTTAGTGACCCGAGTAGTACTCGGAAAAGAAAATAGCAATAAATAGTGCTACTATGTCAATTAACATAACCTACTGTACTAAAAGATGCCTTATCGTGCTCAAGCAATGTTATGTAACCACAACAAAGACATATTGCTATTGCACATAACATTAAAAGTAGAACGGCACAACAACAAATAGCCGTATGCCTGCTACTGCGAAAAATGATCGGCGATCATTTAAGAAAATATTTTAATCATGTACTGCCGATAGCAAGTGTAAACTATCATCTTTTAGACCTAACGTCTTAAAATCAAGATGCTCTTGGAAAACAAATAGATTAATGCACGGCATGCATGAAAAGATAAATATAGAAAAAAGTTTAATCGCTAACTCGTAAAATACATACTTTTGATGAAAGAAGTGTCAATAATCGTCACTGCAGCAATATTGCTCTCTAGCAGCACTATATCACTATGAACGGAAAGATGGCGTTGGTTAAATGTGGCTAAGGATGACAAAATAACGTAAACAAACTCGTTCTTTACGCACTCAACGTCAGCACAGGTAACTCACCGTTTATAATACAAGACGAGTCTCTTCTGCAACTTTACTGATATAAACAACACCAAGGTGGTCACATTCTCTTAAACAAAATAAATAATTTTGTCAATAAATTTATTGATTAATGTCTACCGATTATTTTGCGTGATTGTCAATTACAATAGTTTTAACAACTGAAATAATATTCCTGTTACTATATTTATACTTAATTAATATTTGTAATTTATTAACATGGAGTTGCATACGTTTTTATATATATGAGTTAAGCTTACTTATAATCTATGAGGATAAAGGTTAGATAAATACTTACTAAGTAATTACAAAACAGTTTTAATATCAAGAGAGAATATAACATACTTTACTTATCTTTTATTGTATCTTAATTAATAATTTAAATTAAACATTAATAATTACCTCACGAATAAAATCATATATTTTGCTACTTTATCTGTTTACTCTTAAATAGTTAATTTAATGTACTATTGCGTCTATATGTGCAATGTGTTTTATAAAAAATACTTTTATCATCTTGATGATGGATACTACCATGCTATCTTAGCGATTATTTATTAACATAAATTATAGAAATAGATGTTGATAATGTTAAATAAAATCTCCTTCAATCAAAAACTATCGCAGTTAATTAATATATTTATTCAATTCGTTGCTATTGAATTAAATATTTAATTGATACTTGTTATACCTTAATGATCTGATACGAGATAATATCAAATAATTGATAACAAGACATGTTTGTGAGACACATTAATTAGTGATTTTACGAAACCAGAGCATCAATAAACTAAAATTAGTTTTACTAAAACCATCAATAAACTTAAATATAACTAACTTAAAAGTACAAAATATTTTGTACGACTTAAAAGATATGCGTTACGATTATTTTAACCAATTTATCTACATGGCTATGATTATATTAATATTTGTTTATATTAATTCTGATAAATATCACTTAGTATTTACGTAATAAGCTACATGTAACCAAAAACGACTGTCGATTATTAAAATTGGCGTAAAATTTTAAATAATTTGCTTGTATATAAATACAATATTAAATACATAAAATAGCAATTTTATTTCTGTATTCCACAAAAACGCATTAAAAGCAAGGCTGAATTGAAAGCGATTGATATCATAAATTAGATATCATATCATGCATAACTTAATATTTTGTTAACTATATTCAACGTAACATTCTGTAGTTATTATAAATAACTAAAATTAAAATATTTTGATATTTCAAAACTCTAATTATAATATTTAGCATTTATAAAATAAATTATATTGATCATTTTGTAAAATACGTATAAAAGTCTATGGGAGCAAAACTCAATATCTAGATAACCATAATGTCAATAATTATTCTCATATCAACTTAATTAAAATAAAGTAAATCCAAAACATTTCATTATTGCTATAAATGTCAATAATGTGATTATAAGTTTAACAATAAATTTACGAAATACAAAAGAATATAGCCAACTTACATACATTAAGTATAATTATAACTAATGTATATTATTACCAATAATATAAATAAGTTTTATTATAACATAATAGCTAATGCTTAAAAATAAAACAAACAGTTACTCTATTTTACAAAATGTTATTCGTAGCTAAAGAATAAGTTACTAACTATATTATATTTAATATAAATAACAAAGAGTGATAAATATGCTCATAAAACACCATTGATTTTACTATTTGTGTTACTTAATTCTACTCTTGTTTGTTCTAATAAATATACTCATAAACAACCTAGTTATTTCCGTTTTACTATACTTACGATAACTATACAGAACAATTAAAATTGTTTGATATGTTAAAATTCCATCCATCTTTTCAGAAATATTTTCTTAAAATGTTACCTGATAAGTAGTTATAAATGATACGAGTCACTATGCTAAATAACCTAATACAAATATAAATGGAGTAAAGGCACGGATGTTATTGCGAAAAATCTGTTATTATTATAATTAAACCGAACCGATCATTTCTCTAATTTGCTCTAACCGTAACGCACGTTCAAATTGTAGATAGTATGTTGTATATTATTATTTAAGTTTTTATTAAATTATTAGATATAATTTGGTCTTGACCGGAAATCGCAATAGAGGCAAAACCACACTAGTTAATTAGCATGAGTTAATGGGCAATAACTAGGAAGACATCACAGTTTAACGTAAAGAAAAGCTATTTTAAACAGGTAAAATCAGCGTATTAAAATTATCTAACTACCCGGCAAATATTCTCTGACAACACCATCTCAGAAAACCTCTCATGGTATACAAATCTTTATATACATATGGCTTTTAACGAGAGTCTACATGCACATGAATGTAAGCGATGCCGTTAATTTGGCACGTATTTTAATTAACTGAGAGATTACCAAATCAGGCATATCTTGCATCGTGGTGTTTAATATATTAGAAAATAAAATCTGTACAGTTTGAATTTAGTAACCCTTACCTAACGGAAGAAAAAATTACTCGTAAAATAAAGGCGAGATACTCTATTAACCTATTGCAGATATCTATTACATGATTACAATAATTTATCAATATATTAATAATACGGCTAGTTGAAGTTTATTAAAAAACCAACCTCGCGTCTTCACACCATGCTGTTAATAATAGATTTAGCATGCCGTTATAGATTATATATTAAACATATATATCCCTACACCAACATAAATATATACCACCCTATAGTTAAGGGTGCCAGGATAAATTCCTGCGCAACATTCTTTATAAATAAATATTATATTAATAGTAACAAATACATGAGTTACGATTATCGTATTGCTATCTCCTACTAAAGAGATAAGGACGAATAGCAAGCTCAATACCATTAGCTACAGCTAATTCTAAAAATTGGCATAATTTATTTATATCTGCCTTTTAAAAGATATTGGCTATATAATATGCATAGTTTATTCGTCATAAACAGAATGATAACCTTCATGATAACATCCCTGTATCTCCAGGATAGGTAGCCAGGAATTTTACCATTATACCGCCACCATTTTAGTTGGCATGGCATAACTATGATATTATTGCTATAATTAATAAATATTGTGACGTCGATCTTTATCGACTTGTTAGTAAGTATATACTAACGTGAAGTATTGAATCATTGGTGCTATCGCCAGCGGATGCATTTGTAATGCTTATATTAAACTGCTTACATTTTTAGTTATTTTAAATTTTTAATTTTATCTACCGCAACTATTATTAATCATCTTGGCGTTTTTACTATCAGTGATACAATTATAAAATTGTATTAAGACCACCATCTTTCTTTTACTGTGTTAACATTCTTTTCGTCATATCTATAAAGATCCTTGATTTCAGCTATACCTCGCTTACTGAGATAAATGTATATCCTAACTACTACTAAATTAAATTTATACTTTATCAAGTAAGAATAACTTTATGCGGTATCAGGACGTTTAAATAAACATACAGGTGCAAAATAGTAAGTAATACTTATTTCAGTATACCAAGCATAAATTACTAACGAGCAGCACAACACCAGTAAAATACTTTTCGCTAACGTAGCTAGTAAGATTCGATTATTGTATTTTGAAAAACGAGAAAACCAACGATACTTCTGATAAAAGCCGAAAGCTGTGCGTGCACAAAGTCTTCTAACGCATTTAGTTTATACATTAGGCCTCTCCTTTATGCTTAATCACCGACGCAGCAAAACTGCGGAGAAAAATTTTAGTCAATCAGATCATCTACTTTTCGTTAGTCCATTTAAAAACCACCCTTACTACCACTAGCTAATCAAAAATTATCTGACTAAATAAACAATTAAGCAGTTATAAACCCGTAATGTTATTATTCCCATTATATATCTATTTCAACAAAATTAATCGCCCATATTTGCGGAATCGAACACGACACAAGGCAATTTATCTATGTATAAACGATATTAAGTCTTCCACCATTAAATAATGCATAAAAAAATTTTAGCATTCAGTCCTTATTTATAGCACTGCATAAGATCGCGATAGTTAATATCGGCGGTAATTTGCTAACACAGTAATTTCACTAATGTATTGCTTAAAATAAAAACAAGAAAGATTTATCATAATATAACAATTATCACATAGCATTAACTATGTTGGAGTTAGTCTCAGTTGAGACATGAAGTATTTTATTAGCTGCGTTAGAGTACTATTAAATAAGCAAGGAACCGCTTATCAATCTGCAAGTTGTTTCCACAGGGGTAGAAAGGAATCCTGTACATCGTCTTTGCGCTAGTGAGAAAAACTTAAATATTAAGGGTAACAACAACCTTGACTAAGTTTTGCTTGTCTAGCATATTATAGTAGTGTCGAAACTCGTATAGTGAAAGTAAGAAAACACATTTATTACTTAATATACTATTTGCATGCCAATAGTCACTGGAGCAGGGACTATAGATAAAACTTAAACGGCCTGCTAACAGGCTAATGCGTTGACTAAAAAACTTGATAAAATTAAGTAAGACTCTCTACCACCACGGTAGATTGATTCAACAGCAGTCACACGACCATGAGAGAAAGCCTAATTTCCTCCGCTACAATAACTTACCCGCGATGACAAAATAACAAACTGGATGGGGAGAGTATTAACGGTATATAATTTTGCTTAATCTGTGTCTCCGTTTCGATTAAGCTAAACAATAAACATCGCTAATAAATGATACACATCAAAATGTGTAAAATAACCGCCAAGAAATTAAATAGTATTCTGATTTGTCAATAAGCGCTAGTACCGTGCAACTATGAAGCATCCATATCCCTTTGTTATCTATAAGAGAAAAAAACTAGAATTTCTAACTGCTTTAATCAACTATTGAGTGCATGTTATGATTAGTATCACCTATGCCGCCCAAAAACATTTTGCTAAACTACTTAATAATCAAAAACCAGGCACCCAGATCCGAGTGTTTGTTATCAATTATGGCACACCTAATGCGGAATGCGGAGTTTCGTACTGTCCACCAGACGCGGTGGAGATAACAGACACTGAGCTGAAATTTGATACAATATCGATTTATGTAGATAAGTTTTCCGCTCCTTACCTGAAAGATGCAGAAATTGATTTCGTCACAGATCAACTAGGCTCCGAGCTAACGTTAAAAGCCCCCAATACAAAAATGCGCCAAATAAGCGACGACGCACCGCTTATAGAACGTGTGAGATATATGCTACAGTCGCAGATCAATCCTCAGTTGGCTGTCCACCATGGTCAAGTTACATTAATAAAAATTACGGATGATATGCTAGCCATCCTCCAATTTAGCGGCAGCTGTAACGGATGTTCGATGGTAAGCTATACGCTTAAAGAAAGTATTGAGAAAAAAATGCTAGAGAAATTTCCAGAGTTGAAAGGCGTGCGCGATTTAACAGAACACCAGCACGGCAAGCATTCTTATTATTAATAAATGTCAAGCCGAACCCATTCATAATTAATGGGTATTAACAAGATTTAATCATTGATACTAGATCCGCGGTCTACTGCCGCGCAGACAGCAGATCTAGTACACGGTGATCAATCTATCCTAGTGCATCTGCAAAGACCACTTATTATTAGCTAAAGAAGCATACTTCTTCCAAGCTTTGCATTTGTTGTTATAGAGATACATCGTTAGACAAATATGTTAGACACCTTTTGTGTACCTTACCTTATTTCAGTTACTGCGATAATTGATAATCAAGAGCGAGCAACACCTTCAACTAACTTTATCGTATGGCCGAAGATCAATATCTTTTCCTCATTCACTTATTCAAAGATTTTCAGAATAATTCTAGCAAGATACCATTAGTTAACTCTCCATGTGGCGTTAGATTTATATTAACGATTTCTTGATTACCATAATTAGATTAGCAGTCAAAATTGGCTCACACTTCATTAGCAAAGGAAAGCTCATTGTCTATTTAACCAGCCATACGAAATAATAAGGGTACTAAATAACATTAAATATAACGATATATTTATCAATCATTATTAATTTTGCATTGATAAATATAAAAGTAGATTTCAATGTTTTGACATGGACTTCAAAACTGATAAATTTTAGTGATACTCGTATCAAAATTAAAGATAGTCTGGTAATAGATTCAATCTAACAGATCTGCGTTGTCTACCCCAGCAAATTTATCCCTTAATGTAACAGGCTGCTACTAAATTCGCTTTGTAGTTACGAAGGGGCTAAAAATTCCTGCAATTTACCTTAATTTCAATCAATACTTAGTGAATAAGGACTGTGGATAGAATATATTTAAGAAAAATTAAGCTTGGGGTAAATAATACATAGACAAACAGTGCATTTATTTCACTGAATTCCCCTGTTTTAATCTTAAAGACGTGAGACAATATTTTATAAGTTTGTGTAGTAACTAATCAGTTAGAATTTAGTCGCATCGCATAACACTTTAAAACGTCACAACAATGGCTGTATAAACATAAAACAAAAACGTAGAAGATAGAGCACTGCAGACACACGGTTAAATTCTCTTCAAATATAAAACTAGCTGGACAACGCCTTCTGACAAATTTTCAGAGAAATATTAGTGATACAGTATCCGGTTAGTCTATGCAAAGACAGCAATTTACCGGTTAACATACGCAACTAAAAAGCAAACCTTTACGAAAGTACTTACAGTACTAATTAATCGTATTATTATGAAAATAAGCATACATAAGCTTTTTTATGAGAGAAGCAGATTTGCTAAAATTTTTAGCTATCAAGCTAATCTATAATTATCTTTAATTTTAATAAATTAAAAATTCAAAAACAACACGTTAGCAACGAACTCTACATTCGACGCAATTAATAATGAAAGAGGCAACAAAAGATTATTTATTACACAGGCTGCAAACAGCATATAGTCTAGGTATCCTATAAGGCAACGACAGAACATGTCAACCATGACAAGTGGACAGGTATGGGTAAAATATTTATACTCTTTTGCTGGGGGTAAGATAAGAAGATTATTCTTTCCTAAATCTGCTGTGATTCATAACACTTAAAATGCTATGTGTTTTGGTCCGATATTAGAGATATCGACTAAATATATTAATTAGATAAAGGTGAAGGCATGTGACTTCGCATCTAAGAAGGTAAAATTCCGTAGCACGTATAATCCAGCCACATTAGCTTCCAAAACCTCTATCAGAAGAGCTAAGTAAAACTCGTTGAGTACCCTGCATCTAGCAATGGGCAATCGATCCTGGTGGAAGTATTAATGAGATAACTGACGCAACATGCGACGCAGGGGCTCAGCAGCTCCCCATAACAACTGGTCGCCTACGGTAAAAGCTGAAAGATACTTCGGCCCCATATTCAATTTGCGCAACCTACCGACAGGAGTTTTTAGCGTGCCGGTCACCGCTGCAGGTGTCAATTCCTGAATAGATAGTTCACGCTCATTAGGCACCACGGTCACCCAATCATTATGGGATGTGAGCAAACATTCAATTTCTGCTAGCGGAACATCCTGCTTCAACTTTAACGTAAATGCTTGGCTATGGCATCGTAAAGACCCAACGCGCATGCACAATCCATCCACCGGGATTGCCTGTCGCGTGTTGAGAATTTTATTAGTTTCGGCCTGGCCTTTCCACTCTTCGCGGCTCTGTCCATTTTCTAGCTGCGTGTCTATCCAGGGAATCAAGCTACCAGCTAGTGGCACGCCAAAATTATCTGTCGGTAAGGCTCCGCTACGGGTCAAGTCGGTAACCCGACGCTCGATATCTAAAATAGCCGATGCTGGATCCTGCAACAATTTTTCTACCACACCGTGCAATTGACCCATTTGCATCAATAATTCACGCATATGGCGTGCACCGCCGCCAGATGCCGCCTGATAGGTAGCAACTGACGCCCATTCTACTAAATCTTGGGCAAACAAACCGCCTAGTGACATTAACATCAAGCTCACGGTACAATTGCCACCTACAAAGGTCTTGATACCGCGATCTAGGCCCTTTTGTATAACCGCCTGGTTTACAGGATCCAGGATAATAATCGCATCATCACGCATACGCAAAGATGCAGCTGCATCAATCCAATATCCCCGCCAACCTATTTTACGTAGTTGCGGATATATTTCGTTACTATAATCATCACCTTGACAGATAACAATAATGTCCAGCGCACTAAGCGCCGCTAGATCGCGAGCGTACTGTAGTACACTTTGCTGACCATTAGCCACCGGTGCGGGCTGACCTTGTTGAGAAGTGGAAAAAAATACCGGGCAAATAATATCAAAATCACGCTCTTCAATCATACGCTGCATCAGCACTGAACCAACCATACCACGCCAGCCAATAAAACCAACATTTTTCATGTTTAATTATCCTGTCATAAGAGCTAAGAACTATATCATTTGTTCTTACTATATTGCACTAATGGATAATACAATCTGTCTACCATACAAAATATATCTAAAATGCAACAAGCAAAATTATTCAATGTTAAGCAATTTTCAGCTGTGACGCTTATACTTCTCCCCCCCACCACTTGCCGTTGCCTGAACCACGGCATTAATGACATGGAGGCAATTAATGAGTGAAATTATATCAGATACTGTCTTGTTATTTTTGATAATGGACCCCTTGGGTAATCTGCCAATTTTCATGTCGGTACTCAAACATCTAGAACCGAAACGGCGGCTGGTTACCGTTATTAGAGAAATGTTGATGGCTCTGCTACTAATGTTAATTTTTCTCTTTTCCGGCGAACATATTTTGCTGTTTCTCAACCTGTGCCCCGAGATCGTGTCGATCTCCGGCGGTGTCATTTTATTTTTGATCGCTATTAAAATGATCTTTCCTTCCCCGGAAGAGAATAGTACAGGCCTACCGGCTGGGGAAGAACCGTTTTTGGTGCCTTTAGCGATCCCTCTAGTTGCCGGCCCATCAATTCTGGCAACACTGATGTTGTTATCACATAAATATTCACATCCAACCAAACACTTAGTTTTATCGTTAATGATAGCGTGGGTTCTATCGGTTGTTATTCTGATGCTATCCAACGTCTTTTTGCGATTACTGGGAAATAAAGTTGTTAGCGCGCTTGAGCGGCTGATGGGTTTATTATTGATAATGATTTCAACTCAGATGTTTCTAGAAGGTGTACGTATTTATTTACGCGCGTAGAAGAGAAAGGATGCCATGGTCCACAATCTATAGTGTTTAATGACCGTACGCACGAGTTCAGAAAAGCAAGAAGTTAATTGGCAACACCAGCCTAGACACATTGTCTGCTTGTTAATTTAGGGGAGAATGAGTAGACGGTGAAAGTAAAATTCACATATTTAGCAGTATATTACCCAAAAGAAGATTAACAGCAATGCTGATTTCCAGCACAACCGACTACAAAAGTTGATAATTTCTTCGATAGACCAAGCATTTAATAATGCTTGAATAAGCAACAGTTAAGGATAATTGACATAAAAAGATTACTCTGTTAAAAAAGCCGTAGATAATCAACGGCTCTGTTCGCGTAACTTAGCAATAAAACAAGCCATTTGGCTCTGCCTGTCAAAAACAGGCAGGGAAAGGATAGTTGATGACTATCAACTATCAGAAGACTGCAAATTCTCCAGCCTACAGCAGGTAGTTTAATCATTTCACTTATTAGTAATTTAAAGGTCACATCAATTGACTCACTACCTCGATGTTTATCTTGTGGTCTTGAGCAGCAGGCAATCGACGCTCAAGTTAACCTCTTGATTATCTGAAGATGAATAGATTATAGCTAAATCGTGGATAAATTAAGCTGATAAAGTAAGCACAATAAGAACTAACAATCTCTATTTGTTCAAACAGAACAATCTATTGACGCCAGCATTGCAATAGCAAGAAATAACTAAATTTTAGTTGTACTAACAACACCGTTTATCTTAATATAATCTCCTTGTTACACTAAAACTAACGCTAAACAATGGTTAGTATACTAAAGAAATTCTTTTATCATGACGTTATACGCTGGCAAGTTTAGTCAGCTGATGTAATATATCTAAATCATTTAAATTCGAAATTATATTCAAACAAGTTAAAAGACAACCATGTTATCGATTACTTCAATATTAACCAAATGCAAAATCATTTTAACGTACTGATGGAAATAACGTTTAAATAGTATATTATCATTAAATATTAAAAGAAAAGCTAGATTATCCGCATCTCTTTAAATTTCGGTCAAGTGCATAATCATTATATGCCATATATAAGCTAACATTTTCTAAGAAAATATTGGTGTCAATAACTTAATTTTCAGAAATAATCAGGCTTAATATGTAAGGTGTCGTAGCGGTTTTTCCTCAAATATCTGAGCATATTAGTCTAGATGACATAAATAACAGCTTATTGTGATTTGTAAGTACATCTAATTTGATCAATAATATTATACAGTTACATTTTATTATTAAGTTAGCATATTAATAAGAAGATTTAGCAAATTTAATACAATGTTGCACACATGTTTAATCTCGATTAACTAAGCAATAAATCAAGTAACATTACATAGTGATCATTACGTTTTTATGAGAAAAGTAAAAATTTTATAATGAAAAGCATAAACATAATTCCAGAATATCTTCTGGACAAGCATCTAAATAATTACATAGTAATTCTAAAGCATTAACATAGTACTACAATTAGTTACTCTTAAATAAATACATCTTACTTGTATTAAGTTTTATTATTTATATTTTATTTATTATTAACGGTTTCTTTGATATAAAAGAGGAAATCAAGCAAGCTTCACATATGCGTAATTTTATTACGCAATAAATATAGTTATTACTATATTTATGATAGTAAATATTATGCTACCTATTTTACCACTATCAACCATACTAGTTAATTTAACATTATTAAATAATTAATAGTTATCAAGTTAAGTTTACCAAAACATCATTTCTCATTTTATAAATATTAATAATAAACTATTGTTAGTATCTTAAAGTATTTGCTTTAATTTAGTATTTGAATAAACAATTTATTAAAATAGCATGTAATATATTTAAGTTTTATTAATCTGTTAGATAACAGTATTAAAATTTAGCATGGTAGATTTATATGCACACTAAAATAAACTAATAATATCAAAAAATTAACTTAATTAGAAAGACAGAAAACACGGATCCTTATTTAATCTACTAACTAGTGTATGTGTTATTAATATAGTAAGTAGATGATAACGAGGATGATGTATAAATATTGACTTTAACTTTATAATTGTGATTAGCGATCATCGTTATTGACTTTATTATCAATAATATGTTTCGTTTAGCTGAAAATGCTCAACGCGGCTGACTGCGCGTTATTGGTAATATTATTATAAAGGTTATCAACAATAAAAAGATTTAGTTTAAATATGATACATTAATATATCTATTATTTAATAGATACTAAATAATTTATTATCTGTTAAAGTAACATTAAAATATTACTAATACGCTACGTAAACAACAAAATAAAATAGCTACAACCATGTTTTCTCTAGTGATACAATAAGTAAACACGTGAGAAAATCAGACAAGCAATACAAAAGTGTTCTCCCTCTCTTTGAGTTTAATTAACAAGATTATAGAAGGATTAGCTAAAGCAATTGAAACAGTAAATAATGTTATACTCACGTGACATCTAGCGCAATCACTTGAATCAAACACTAAACACTAGTAATCTCGCTATTACAACAAAAGTTAAAACAGACACTTATACGGTGATCCGCAATAAACAATTAGGATATAAATAATAAAAAGCGAATGAACATTATTTACGCTCGGGAAGATTTGAGTAATTAGTGCGATACATAAATATGTGTGCTGATAAAAGTTACTATCACCAGTAACAAATATAAGTTTTAGTTGCTCATTGCCTTCTACTGAAGAAGATATGTTAAGTGACCGTTAGGCTTATCGTGGGTATTAAAATTGGTGATTATTATAATATTTTACAAACGATACCATCGTTGAACGCGCGATATAACAAGCTCCAGTATAAAACCAATACAAGCCAATAATGCGTGTATTAATACTGATATGACGGTATATATAAATGCTAGGTAATACCTCTATATTACAAGGTAAGTAGATGGTACTATAATACAATGTGTAAAAATTGTAGTACGATAATTATAAATAGGCAATAAAACTATCGTGTACGTTAGTGTAACATAATAGTATATAAAATAAACAGAACCACCTATGTAATAATAACAGCATGGGTATTTCAAATACCCTATCACCTTACCAGAAAAAATCAATATGTTAATTAAATTTAATCTCATAGCAAAAACGACGGGGTAACAGAAACATATTTAATTATCCTTAATAGATAAAGAATAATTAACGCATTAAATAAATGCCTCCTTTTTATCTCAGAATAATCCAGCTGTGCAGAAATTTTCCTTCTAGATATCTACGCAAAATTATAAAACGCTCAACGGGTAACAATGTAAGAAACTGACTCATAAATTAATTCAGCACTACGTAATACAGAAATAAATATGTGATTCACGCAAGTGGTTTACTAGATACACTCATTCCTCATCGGTAAAAATGTTGCAGCCAATGCTATAATAGCAGCTGAGCGTAATTACCGCTTGCTACACTTAATTGATCAGATCACTGATACTTCTTGCGTTTTTTACCACCACATTTTACTACTTAATAAACTAGTTAGTTGATACTCAATGTATAAATAGTTTAATATGCTAATTATTTTACTGCCAGAATGCAATATATCTGGTCCTCGTGCGCTGAGGATATGAAATTCTTAATCAAGAAAAATCTATTGGCAATACACATGATAATAAATCATATTTAATAATGCGACTACCGTACTAATACCAACCCTCTAACAAAGTTATGTTATAGTATATAGTATGTTTTAATAAGTGTCCTCATATCTTACAGATATAGCTCTTCATGCTGTGCTTTGCATTATAACTAATAACGACCGTGTTTGCGATGTATTTTTAGTTAGGATTAAAAATCGGTCAAAACGTAAAAAGATACGAACGTTATTTTATTACTGAGCATGCTCTATGCTAATTACGCGATGAGATACAAAAACCGTACGTTCTTCCCGTTATAATCGCAGCTAATGTACAAATAAAATTGGAAAGATTTGGAACCCACAAATGTTAATAACAAGCCACCTATGCTGAAAAAAGAAAACACCCAGTTGTTCTAACTATATTTACATATCTATGAATTCATAGGATTTAGAATCAACCTTCTAAGAAAGGATGAGCGAAGTGAATCTGTAGGAAAATCTCCTGCAGAAGCTTTGTTTAACTAGTCCAGACCAAATTGCATATTTTGAGCTCCCAAGAGTATCAAAAGGTAATTTTGCTATCTTTTAGACTAGCGCTTATCTTTGTATTACTGCATATAATCTGGAACTAACTGTGCGATATGCTTCTTATTACGCTGTAGTTGCATTGCTAGATGAGCTACATCTTAGTTTATCTACCGCACTACCATTTTAATAATGGTTACAGTAGTTTTTTATTTCACTAGTAAACGTTACGGTAAATTGGTAATAATTATAAGGATACGTTTAAACACACACCGAAAACAATAAACAAACTAGACAAACAAGCGCATTACTAATGGCCAAATTCACGATAACGCGTGCCATGAGTACGATCAAAAAGTCATGATCACAAAGAACTTGATGGATAAATACTCACCGATCTATGAGGTAAGCAGCGGCACAACAGTGATGCCGCACAAGGAGGTTGATGGGGATATCAAGGGCATCGCAGTTGTTCATGTTGATTATTCCGACGCTCTGTATAAGCTATTTTTCACCACCACGGCTTATAACATTAACAAAAGCTAATCTATCCACATTTTTTTTAAAATTCAACTTAACCTAACAGATAACCTTTT
This sequence comes from Sodalis endosymbiont of Henestaris halophilus, assembly GCF_900161835.1. GTDB lineage: Bacteria > Pseudomonadota > Gammaproteobacteria > Enterobacterales > Enterobacteriaceae. The sequence continues at coordinate 178,754 of NZ_LT897836.1, forward strand.
GTCTACCGCATTTGCGGTATAAAATAACCTATTGTTATGAATATCGATTCAGTTTGATTATTTACTAATGTATCCGCATCATACGAACCCGATAAGCGATACAAAAAACCATTAGTTAACACCACAGTGGCTCTGCCCACGTGAAAAGATCAGCTCCTGGTTACTATAACATTTTTTTTTCATACGCCAAAGCCTGTGCTCTATCGTACTGATTTTCCCATTTGGCGATCACTAAAACCGCTAACGCATTCCCCACGACATTAAGCGCGGTGCGGGCCATATCTAGGATCCGGTCAACGCCAGCAATAAATGCTAATCCTCCCAGAGGAATTCCCACACTGCCAAGTGTCGCCAGCAAGACCACAAAGGACACGCCAGGTACGCCTGCTATTCCTTTGGAGGTAACCATTAACGTCAGCACTAGAACCACCTCCTGACCTAAGGATAACTCAATACCATACAGCTGCGCGATGAAAATGGCGGCGATACTTTGATATAGCGTCGATCCGTCTAAATTAAATGAATAACCTGTTGGTACCACAAAGTTAGTAATCGCCGCAGGAGCGCCATACGCCTCCATTTTTTCAATAATACGCGGCAAAACGCTTTCTGAACTGGCCGTGGAAAAGGCCAGAATCAACTCTTCTTTTAAAATACAAATAAGAGTCCAGATACGTAACCGGCACAATCTTGCTACAGATCCCAACACCACCAGAGCAAAAAAGATAATAGCGCCATACACCAATAAAACCAGCTTAGCTAACGGCATCAGCGATGCAAAGCCGAAGGTCGCTACAGTAACCGCAATCAATGAAAAAACCCCAATAGGGGCGTAACACATCACCATATGTGTGACTTTAAACATAGTTTCCGCAACCGCTTTTAATACATTGAGCAGTGGTACTCGGGTATTTTGCGGCAAAGAGGCTAGACCTAGCCCAAACAAGGCAAAGAAGAAAATGATAGGTAACATACTTCCCTTAACCATTGAAACGAAAATGTTTGCTGGGATCAGCGATAAAATAGTCCCGACTAAACTATAGTCATCAGACTGCGCTTCAACCGCAGTTTGTTCATATTTTGAGATATTAACCACTGCCAGAGTTGACATATCAATTCCGTTACCGGGATGAAAAACATTAGCCAGGGTAATACCCAAAATTATTGCCAGTGTCGTGATTCCCTCGAAATACAAAATGGTTTTAAATCCGATGCTACCAAACTTTTTGGTATCGCCAATACCAGCAATACCAACTACAAGCGTAGCAACCACGATAGGCACTACGATCATTTTGATCATTCGGATAAAAATCTCTCCGGCCGGTGAAAGAATATTGGCAATTATCCAATCACGTAATTCTCCCTGGTTATGTAGTACTGTACCTAGCATAACACCCAGGATCAAAGCAAAAAGAATTTGCCAAGCTAGCGTTATTTTTAACTTTTTCATAAGAATAATGTTTCCATAGTAAACCCCATCGTGACAAACATTTATGATTTTTATCATCGGTTTCACTTACTCACTTTTTATACACTAATTATGTGAAGCCGGGGGCTGTAAAAGTTAGGATAAAATAGAAAGTAGCAAAATGCTAAGCACACACGATCCTTGATTAAACTTTTATTCATAAAAGTTTTTTTGATGATTTTTAATTATTCTCTTGCATTTTACAAGAGAATAAATTTAACTATTTGTTATTAAAGTGTTCAGCAAGAGAAAGTACATTAAAGTTGTTACTAGCAAAAACGCTACCTATCTTTTATATACGTTTTTTTTTAAAAATAAAATGAAAATATCTCCGTAGATGACTGCAAGAGCCATGAATACTTGTTATCTCAATACTGGCGGAAGTACGTTTTTATATTGTATAGACTTAGTGATAGATTTGAGCTATACAATGCAAAAAACATAAAGTCAATCTAGGAAAATGGGGTGGTAATTAACCAATGATTAACATCTCATAGAGATGTCATAAAAAATACAAAATAGTTAAAATAAATTAAGCGCATTGTAACTAGATGTCTTTTCTAGACGAAAACTCATATTACTCAAATTATTATCCAAGCTTTTATTTATTAGCAGATACGCAAAATTTACGTTTGAACATTAATCATGTTGATTGCTAATTCATCTGAGAGATATCAATGACGATGACTATCACTGCAACTTGTCCTACGCCGTAGTAACATACATTGGGCTGCGTAACCCCTTCTGGGGTTACAGGGGGCAATCTCAGCTATACGGTTATAGTAACAACTAATCATAATATGAATGATGACTACAGTAAATAAAAAAACTTGTATGCCAATACATCAATATTTCTCTTTTGTATTTGGCAATATTTAAGCTTAGTTTTAAGCTTAATACAGTAAATATAAATTACTGATAAAATGTGCAGGTTGTTTGTCATAAATCATGGCAGGCTAACCTCTAGAGACTATACGCGATGCAAGATAAATAGATTGTCGTATTGACGCTGTTACCATTTGCTGTATTTACTATTTTCACCGCGTTCAAGATAGCGTCATTCGTACTAGTAACCATAAATAATTTTATAAAAGATCTCAAAGAATAAAATTCTCGTAATTGCTGTACCATTTTTATCTCGCCGTTTATTACTAAGCAATAAAGTTGTTATGCAATTGATGTTCCCTTAAATCTAATTCAAGTAGCTAAGAACTTATATCTCTAGCTATTTTACCCAGCAATCTATAATAATATTTGAAGCAACTAGGGATTGTGCTATTGCTCGTAACAGATTAAATAGAAACTTTACCGTTATAAACTCTGTCCTTGCCTTGATGGTTTTGTTGGGAATTAATCACTGAGCTGTTATAGCTTAATAACAGTTCTTATTTTCGTGTTCAAAAAACTGGTTATAACATTGCATTATTCTTGTTTCAAATCCAGATAGGCATGCTGCTTTAATTCAACATTCGATGCGGTGCGTGAAAACATGGCATTATCCTCCGTATTTTGCCAGCATCTTTTCTATCTTGCTCGTTTCTCCGCTAAAAACCCTATATCACTCTTTAAGTTAACTACAGATAACCACATATCATCGCAACATAACAATCCTAATTTTGATTCTAGTGACAAAATACGTAATTTTATCAAAAATTATAGAATGAATCCAACGCGCTAGAAACAGAATTAGTCGGGTAATAGTATTGATATTACTAGCGCATAACCTGTTGGTACATCTCAGCTATATCCCCATCCTGTACCCACGCACTAGTCCCTACAAGGACGAGAATAAAAAGATAAATCAGGCCTACTTAATTCGGTAACACCATGTGATAAATATGCTTGCTAATTAAGCTATTATTACTGGTGACATCAATGCCAATTTATGCTCTCAACCCGACTTGAGCCACTATTTTCCACAAAGATTTTCAGAAGTTTAATGATTTTTAGATCTGTCTTAATACCTGTCATTATATTGTATAATCGTCGAATTATTTACTCATTTTCTTAGACGAGCTTTTACTATCGGTGATACTTACTACCGCCAGTGATTTTATCATCATTTATTTTCTGCTTACTAAGCGGGATAGACGATGGTGATAAATATTTTTTATTGCCATTTATTTATCGCGACTTAAATAACAATTTATAAATGCTAAATCGGCACGATTAATTAGTTCATTTTGCTGAAATATTACAAAGTCGTTACGAAGAAACTTGGCAGAAATCACATATAACATTTTCAACAATAATAGTAAGTTTTTTATTTTGATGATGCTGTTATTAACATTACTGATTTATACTATTTTGTTAGCAAAAAATAGAGTTAGCATTGCTTAGTTAAAAGTTAGGCAACTGCAGTCACACTATGATTAAATCAATATGATTCATGAATAAATAGTAATTTAACGCCAAACGCAGACGCGTTTATCACATGCTATGCCAAAGATGTTGTGTAGAATCATGCTACTGCTCATGAACTAACCAAAATTTAATTTTCAGTAAACATACCAACAAATGTTATTGCAAAGACAATAACCTGATGCCTATAGAAGCATCTGCAATGCAATATCAGCATATTTTCAAGAGTCATGATTATTACTTTATCATATAGCTAGCTTAGCTAGCGTCAGGTATTTTTTAAAAGTAGTAAAATTAGCAACGGTGTTGTGTTCTTCTATACTGCTATGCGTAATAAAAATCCGTACTATTTAGTACGAGATTTAATCTCAATATAAGTTGAAATTAACTCTTGTCTTAATCATTCAAAATTAAGATGAAGCGTTGATGTCATCCGATATAGTAAAACAATACTTTACTAGTACGATAAAAGCTTTTGCACTAGGTGCATAGGCAATTACAATATTTTGAGGACAATTTTATAGATTAGTACGCTAACTGAACCTCGATATACCAGACAGATCGCAATACAGCTAAAGTCTATTACACTGTTGCTAGTGAAGAAAAGTATTAACGCAGTCAATCTTCTCGCGGTCAAATTTTGTGTTGTTGGTTCAATGTGAGCACTATCGGATAAAATACTGCCATATTTTACTCGCAGTTAATATTTTGAACCTTATTGTGGCTAAATTCTATATTAAATGCGGTCAAATTAGACTAAAAGTCTACAGTTAATAATATTCAAGCACGAGATGCCGGTTGCCTCCAATTGCACAAACATTATGAACCTGCTTATTAGCATTTCCAGCAGGAAGCGCCAGTATTCATCTGCATTAAGGGAGCTTCAAATTAAAGTGTTAAATCTGTTACATTTGCTGTCCGCAGTAGCATTACTGGTATGGGGTACTCATATCGTTCACACGAGTATTATGCGTATTTATGGGGCCCAACTAAGGCAAGTACTTGGCTATAGCATAGAGAAAAAATATATGGCCTTTATAGCCGGCATTGGTGTAACTGCGTTGGTGCAAAGCAGTAACGCTACGGTGATGCTGGTAGCGTCCTTCGTAGCCCAGGAATTAGTAGCACTAACTCCAGCGTTGGTAATTATTCTCGGTGCTGATGTGGGTACCGCCCTGGTGGCGCGAGTCTTTACTTTCGATATTTCCTGGCTATCGCCGCTACTTATTTTCATCGGTGTTTGCTTGTTTCTCGGCCTCACACAATCCCGTGCCGTACAACATGGGCGTATCGCTATCGGTATGGGCTTAATTTTGCTGGCCCTAGAACTAATTGTTAATGCCTCCACGTCTATAACACAAGTTAACAGCGTTAAAGTTTTGTTATCCTCACTTACCGGCGACATTTTGCTAGATGCATTAACCGGAGCGTTGTTTGCCATTATCAGTTACTCTAGTTTGACTGCAGTACTGTTAACAGCAACTTTATCTGCTGCCGATGTTATCTCCTTTAAAGTAGCGCTATGTCTAGCTATTGGCGCAAATCTTGGCAGTGGAATTTTAGCAATACTTCACACCAGAGGGCAGGATACCGAAAGCAAACGCGTCGCTCTAGGTAGCCTGTTGTTTAAAATTATAGGATGTCTAATAGTGCTGCCTTTTGTCACATTATTGGCGCGATTATTAGAACGGCTACCTCTAGCTGATTCGGAATTGATCATTTATTTTCATATGTTTTATAACTTATTTCGCTGTTTAACCATGGTACCATTCGCCGATAATATGGCGCGTTTATGCAGTAAGTGGATTCCTGATAATCCGATAGACGATCGAAGTGTACACCCGCGTCATTTAGATACCAGCGCACTTGATACGCCCGCTCTGGCACTGGTGAATGCCGCTCGTGAAACACTACGCATGGGTGACGTAGTAGAAAACATGTTGCTTTTACACACCGCAGTGCTACATGGACAGATTGATAAAAACCGTGAAGTACGCCGTCTAGATGACGACGTCGATATGCTTTATACTGCTATCAAACTTTATCTGGCGCAAATACCGCAGGAAGATCTTAACTTATCGGATTCACGCCGCTGGGCAGAAATCATTGAAATGGCACTTAATCTGGAACAAGCAGGAGATATAATCGAACGAATGACAGCAGATATTGCCATCAAATCGCTAAATGCACGCCGAACTTTTTCTTCACAGGGCATTAAGGAGCTTAATACGCTGCATGAGCAACTGATGTCAAACTTGCGTTTAAGCTTATCGGTGTTCTTATCGAACGATATAAAAAGCGCTAAACGCCTGCGGCGTGCTAAACACCGTTTTAGAATTACAGACCGACGATATGCACACGCTCATGTGGATCGCTTACATCAGCAAAATGTGCAAAGCCTTGAAACCAGCTCGCTGCATTTGAGCTTGCTTGGGGATTTGAAAAGAGTAAATTCACTATTGTGTTCCGTGGCCTATAACATATTAGAAATTGATGAGGAGTCGGAAGAAGATAAAGTCCGCGACCGTGAAGACAACCGACCGACAATTACCAATACGAACTAACGACATAATTATGTTTTAGTAAGCAGACAGAAGATGCGTATAAGAACTGCCCGCGTTCTTTTGACTTTCTAACGCCGTGCTACATGATATAATATATAAAAACTATAAAAGTAAGCACACAACTACTACTCTCTATTAAGACAGGATTTTTAGAGAACACTCGCTTTTTCAATAAGCGCATAGATTTTAGACAATATTTGCTTTTTTAATTAGAAGAAAGCTTTTTAAAATACAACTGTCTTTGTGACGAATGTTCTCACTTAATATTTTCTGAAGCTTGCTCGTCGACGTGTAGTGGTTAATTATTAACCCCCAAAGGCTAATAGTAGCATTTCAACTTCAAACAAAGTAAGAAAATCGACCTATAAACAGACTGTTATGGTGAACAGTATTAGTTCGCTATTATAGATACATAAATTAATAATAACTACATGCGAACCATATTGATCAATTAACATAAAAAACTATTTGTAACAAAACCGTTTTATCGGCAGAGCTATGGGGGTCTACGACTAGTACAAATAATAATCGAGATAGTAATAGCAACCGTACTTATAATAATAGAAAAGATCTCACAATACGTAGAAAATCATAAAAGTGTAGCGAAAAGAATGAAATTTGCACCAGTTGTGCAAATATAATAGATAGAAAAAGTTTAATTTATTTTTCTTTACTGCGCAGAATGCTGCTAGTAATGGCACTATAGCACAGTGTAATCACGTAACAGGATGATTATTATATTTATATTCGTTGGCAAAATTTACAATAGTCTATTATCAACCATCTAATAACCAAGCTACCATATGGCTAAAAATAATATGATATTACGAGCGATAGATATGAATTATGAGTTATAAGTACGACACACATCCATCAGCGGCTCCCATTAAGGTTCTAACAAGATCAGAAAAGATTTGTTATAATCGAAAAACGATATGCTAAGAAGCTTTTTTCCTTATAAAGCAGCTTTTATAATCAACATTCAGCACAGCAACATGCGATATAATTCACTTAGGATTAATATAGCCAGCTCTGACATTTATCAATAAATAAGCGTTTAAACAATACTTCACATCAGAGAATTATAAAGATAATACCATTAATTTCGATCTGTTTTCTCTAAAATATTTTTTCTGGAGGGGGGAGGAGGAATAGATTATTTTAATAATTTCTTCTACCCAAGAAAATGCAAAATAATGGTATTTATTCTCGTTCGTAAACACTTCTTAGAGCATAGTGAAATTTTCATGCAGTAATATACAATAAATCTTGTACATTAATAATATTAGTATATTATTATAATATGACTGAAAATGAGCAGATAAGTTTAATTTGCTAATGTTTTTCAAATCTAGCACAGAAGGAATAATATATAAGTAATTCATTTAGGTATTTTGACGAACAATCTCTTCATCTATTGTTAATATATGCGATGAAAATAAATAATACGCTATTTCTAGGATCGTAAAAGATTACTAAGAAGATTTATAAAACAACTAGTTCGCATGGCGGCTTAATTATTAAAGAATTAGCTAAAATTAACAATTGACATTAAATAAAAAAATGAAATTATTAGTAATTAATAATCAATTAAATTATAAACATAATACAACAGACAGAGATTCTTCGTTAATGCCTAGTGATTAACTCGTAAAGTTACGAAAATACTGTTTATAAGTTTGTGCAATCTCTATCTGGATAAATTTTATTACTTCGCTGCTAGTATGCTGCTGAACACATACTAGAATAGCCGCTAAAAAGCGAGAAAGACCTATTTAGTAGCATGTTAATTAAAAAATGCGCCGCTGCAAAAACGTTTTTATTATTATGTTGCTTTTTTCTATCCTTGACGAACATACTTTTGCGCAGGAGAGTAATGACGAGTTAGAGTAAATAAAAAGCTTTTTACTGTATTTGTTATACGATAACAGTCGTGATGTATCATAAGAATAACTACAGGACTAGAAAAAACCTGATGCTAACCGTTTGTGTTGAATATATAAAATACCGAACCTCAAGAACCGTCTTTTATAAAAACTCTTTGCAAGAGTCTTAACTGCTTTAGGACAACTTAGCAGTTACACGCAATTTTCTTAGATGATTAGGTGAGATGTTAGTCGAAACAAACTGCGCTCACAATATTTATAGAAAAGCAACGTTGCCACAATTGCCTTAGCTGCAGCTTAAGCATGTATATTTATTGTTCTTACGCTTATTTTATTCATTTTGAAGAGATGGGATCTATGAAAACAATCTGGTTTATGTTGATGGGTATCATGTCGGTATTTAGTGCCTTAGCCACTACTTTTACTGAAGGACAACAATATTTGCAGATAGATAAACCAGCAATCAATGAACCGCAAGTACTTGAATTCTTCTCATTTTATTGCCCGCACTGTTATCAATTTGAGCAAATTTATCACATTTCCAGTAAGGTAAAAAAATCTCTACCAGTCGGAATCAAAATGACAAAATATCACCTTGACTGTATAGGACCGATTGGTAAATCACTTACCCAGGCCTGGGCGGTAGCCATGATGCTAGGCGTAGAAGATAAAGTTAGTCCACTGTTGTTTGATGGTCTGCAAAAAACACAAAACATAAAAACGCCGAATGACATACGCGCAGTTTTTATTCAATCAGGCATCAGAGCTGAAGAGTATGATTCTGCTTGGAACAGCCGCATGGTAAAATCTCTGGTCGTGAAGCAAGAAAAAGCTGCGGTCGCTCTGCAACTACGTGGAGTTCCGTCAATATTTATAAACGGCAAATACATGATAAAAAATGATGGATTAGATATGTCATCCATGGATGCTTACACAAACCAATTCGCCGATGTGATAAAATTTTTACTGAGTCAAAAGTAATATATCTCTAAGGACCGAATAAAGCCTAGTATCGACTACCGCCGGCATTAAGTTTAATAGTGCTGATTAAATGAGCAGACATCTCCTTAATTTTTCAGAAAAAATGTCTTTTTGGAAAATATTAATAATATTTAATATTCACAATTAGATTACCATGTAACAAAATTTTCTATAGATAGATTAATCTATAACATATTAATAATAAAGGTTTTTATTTTATGTTTAAAAAACACTACTACCGTCAATAAAAAAACTATAATTTTATTCACATAGTTATACACAATAACATATTGTTTTATATATCTACATTTTGAGGTTTCTGTTGTTACTTATATTACGCTAACGATCGTAGTAGAAAAAACAACTGTTGCCTGTGATAAAATTTTATCAGTTGATGAATATAAATAACGAAATACGCTATGGTGCAAATTACAGAAAACCCACTCATACTAGTAGATGGTTCTTCTTATCTTTACCGCGCCTATTATGTATTACCACTGCTGACCAATAGTGCAGGTGAACCTACGGGAGCAATGTACGGTGTATTAAATATGCTTAAAAGTCTGCTAATAAAATACCAACCAAGCCACGTAGCAGTTATATTTGATACCAAAGGTAAGACCTTTCGCGATGAATTATTTGAGCATTACAAATCACGTCGTCCTCCTATGCCGGACGATTTATGCAATCAGATAAAACCGCTATACAATATGATCAAAGCTATGGGGCTACCATTGCTAGCTATAAATGGTGTAGAAGCCGATGATGTTATCGGTACGCTAGCGCAGTCGGCAGAGCGCAACGGACGAGATGTGTTGATAAGCACGGGTGATAAAGACATGGCGCAAATGGTATCACCTCACATTACATTAATCAATACCATGTCGAATATTATCTTTGGTCCAGAAGAGGTGCAACTAAAATTTGGCGTACCACCACAGCTGATCATTGATTATCTGGCACTTATTGGCGATAACTCTGATAATATTCCGGGTATTCCAGGAATAGGAAAAAAAACTGCACAGGTGCTATTACAAAATTTTGGTGGTTTGAAAAACCTATATAAACAACTGGATAACATCAGCACTTTACGTTTCCGTGGCGCTAAAACAATGGCTGCAAAACTAGCTCAGCATCGCGAATTAGCATTTCTTTCCTATAAGTTAGCGAAGATTAAAACCGATGTGGAACTAGATTTATCTTATGATGAGCTAATGGTGCAAAAACTTGAGAGTAAAACCCTCATGATATTATTTCAGCGTTATGAATTTAAACGCTGGATACGCGACTTAGAAGCTGGCAAATGGCTACAGAATAGCAAAAGCGCCGTTGCTTTGCCATCGCCTTTTACCGCACCACGACGTTTTACCGCCCAGGAAGAACCAATTAATCCATCATCAAAAAATAATTATTTTATTATCAATAAGATAAAAACCTTAGAGAAATGGATTGCCTTAATACGAAGCACTGGTGTATTCGCGGTCAACACCGAAACAGACGGGCTGAATACACTAACTGCTAATCTTGTAGGATTGTGCTTTGCCATAAGGTCAGGAGAAATAGCCTATCTGCCAATGGGTCACAACTATTTAGATACATCAAATCAACTTGATCGCGCAGTCGCATTGGCAATGCTAAAACCAGTGCTAGAAGATCCTTCCATTAGTAAAATTGGTCAAAATCTAAAGTTTGATCTTAAGGTTCTAAACCGATATGGAATTAAATTATCTGGTATTATATTCGATACAATGTTAGAATCTTACGTGCTAAACAGCAGCGCTGGACGCCACGATATAGATAGTTTAATAGACCGTTTTTTACAGTTTACTACCGTGAATTTCGGGGAAATAGCTGGTAAAAAACGTACCAAACTAACGTTTAATCAAATTGCATTTAAAACAAATGATCCCTACGCTACAAAAAACGCTAACACGATACTACGTTTGCATCAGAAGCTGTGGCCGCTAATTAAGCAGGCATCGGAACTGAAAAAGATTTTTGAAGAAATCGAGATGCCGCTAGTACCAGTTCTCTCTCGCATCGAACATACTGGTGTGCTCATTGACGAAAATATACTCACCGTGCATTCGATAGAGATAAGCAAACGCCTTGAAGCGCTTAAGCAAAAAGCACATCAGCTAGCTAAAGAACCGTTCAATCTTTCCTCTACAAAACAAATACAAACAATTTTCTACGATAAGCAAAAACTGCCGGTGCTAAAAAAAACCCCGAGGGGTACCCCTTCTACCAATGAAGAGGTGCTAGCAAAATTAGCGCTAGATTACCCGCTGCCAAAGCTAATTTTAGAATACCGAAGTCTAGCCAAACTTAAATCCACTTACACAGATAAACTACCGCAAATGATCAACCCAGTATCAAAACGGATACATACCTCTTATAATCAAGCCATTACCGTAACGGGACGCCTATCTTCTAGTGATCCTAACCTACAGAATATACCAGTGCGCACTGATGAGGGAAGACGTATACGACAGGCGTTTATTGCGCCTCCAAACTCGTTTATCGTAACGGCCGACTATTCACAAATTGAGTTGCGCATTATGGCGCATCTATCTCGCGATCCCGGATTACTGAATGCTTTTGCTGAAAGTAAAGATATTCATTGCGTTACCGCCGCCGAGATATTTGGTATGCCGTTAGATAAAGTAACTCAGGATCAGCGTCGCCGTGCCAAAACTATTAACTTTGGCTTGATTTACGGAATGAGCGCCTTTGGTCTAGCTCGTCAGTTGTCAATAAAGCACTCAGAAGCGCAGCAATATATGAATTTCTATTTCAAGCGGTACCCCAGTATTTTGAAATATATGAGAGAAACTCGCAGACAAGCTATTGAGAAAGGCTATGTCACAACTCTGAACGGGAGGCGACTTTATTTGAAAAATATTTACTCACGTAACGGTACACGTAATAAAAGCGCAGATCGCGCGGCTATCAATGCGCCTATGCAAGGCACAGCAGCTGATATTATTAAACGAGCAATGATTGCGATCGACAGTTGGCTGCAGCATGAAGCTCCGCGGGTTCGCATGATTATGCAGGTTCATGATGAATTGATATTTGAAGTGCAACAGGATGTAGTCGAGATCAACACAACAAAAATCAAATCTCTAATGGAAGGTTGTTCTATGTTAGATGTACCGATGCAGGTAGACATAGGTATCGGTACAAACTGGGATGAAGCTCATTCAAAATAGTTAATCAACACTTTTGTAAACTAACTATATTAAAACATAAGTTATTTATATTAAAAGTATTACTTATATGTAAAAAGCGGAAATAAACTACAACTTACTCTTTATTTACTATTAAAACGGCATCTGTAAGTTTGATAACTATCAAACATCCTAGTCATAAAATACTTGAGATATTTTTTATTAATTTCGCAAAATGCTTTGCGGGAATTATCTACTCACATAACCATAACAACTGTAAACAATTGTAATAACGCCCGCAAGCGTTACATTTCAAGTAAGTCATCGGTTTTATTATTTTCTAAAAGGCAACTTAATCTCTAACGATGATGGGATATTTGCAAACCATGCATCTAGTTTATGCCGTAATTTATCTACGCCGAGTTTTTTAAGCGAAGAAAATATTTCCACTTGTACATCACCCATAAACATCAACGCTGATTTACGCACCTGATTTAAGTGTGCTTTACATGCTCCAGAATCTAGTTTATCGGCTTTGGTAAGCAAAACAAGAATTGGGATCTTAACATCTACCGCTAATTGCAACATTTTCTGGTCAAGATCTTTCATCGGGTGTCGGATATCCATTAATACCACTAGTCCTTTGAGGTTGTCGCGCTTCTGAATATATTGTGCTAAGGCACGTTGCCACTGGCGTTTCAACACTACGGGGGCTTTAGCGTAACCATAGCCAGGAAGGTCTACTAGCCTAATGCCAGGCTCTACCTCAAACAAGTTGATAAGCTGTGTGCGACCGGGCATTTTACTAATTCTAGCTAGTGTTTTTTGATTCACAAGAGTGTTAATCGCGCTGGATTTTCCAGAATTAGAACGTCCCGCAAAAGCTATTTCAAGCTTACTGTCAATTGGCAAATTGTGAATATCCGATGCACTGGTCAAGAAATGGGTTTTCTGATAGTTATAAGATTTAGTCAACTAAATCCTCTCTCTAGTAATGACCAGTTAAAATATAGCTATATAACTATATACAATAATGTATTTTATTTTAATCCAAATGCATGGTTCATGATTTTCTTGCGTGACTTTCTTTGAAATTGAACTGCAACAATAAATATTATTTCATCCCAAAATTAAATAATGTTAGGCGTTTACTAGCACAGTGACAATGGCCGAAACTGTTCTCTATAATATCCTTACCCCGTAAGACAATTGTATTAATAACCATAATTCCGTAAGGATTACCATAGAGGATAAAAGAAGAAATTCTAAAGTTGTAACATAATTACCAGGTACATAGTCTCCGCTTATCAATATACTACTATACACTAGTAGGTAACCAATTAGGAACAACAAATGACAAGAAATGTGCGTATTCTGCTATAATAGTGTCGCATCTCTCTACCAACACGCAGTTGCAGCTGGCTGCAACTGATATTCAGTACATGACATAATTTATATTAACCAAATCATGGATCAACTTTAAAAGTTGCGATCATGAAAGTTGCGATCACCATTCCATACTACGACCTGTTGAGCATATTCAAGCTACCCTCTTATCTAAGAGGGTAGTAATTACCTATTGGCACCAACTCATCAGTATGCATCTTTATCTAGCCTCTACAAGATCAAAGATCGGATATGTGTTCTGTATCGTTTGCTAACAGCATCACTTTATTATCCGTGCCACCTTTTAGCTAAACATTTTAAATCACACACATCGGCTCAACATAAAAGTAAGAAGGCAAACATAACGCAGCATTTCCGATAGCAGAGTAACAAGCAGCTTACGCACAATTTGCGCTATTAGCTTATAAAATTCTTGGTCGGCGGCACCGGTACTATAAGATCATTATACAGCAAGTATGGATACTTGTGCTTAATAAATTAAGCATTTTTATAATTTTGTATAGTGTAACGGTTTTCAGTTAGAAATTTATCTCATGCAGTCAGTGCAAAACGATAGATTATAGGTGACTATGTATGATCGCCTAGTAAAGATGATAGAGAAAATTTTTATAAAGATAGGTTAAAAGATATTTTCACGAAGAAAAATTAATTTATTCAAAACTATAGTTCAGTTACACAATCTATAGGGTGTAAATATTACAAGTGAGCGGTCGTTTTTTCTATATGCACACACCGATCAACATTCATGATGTTACTGGGTAATATAACACTCTTAATCAAAAAGTTACAATTTGCATTCAAGGCGTTTAATATTCCCTGCTATGGCCTGACACGGTCAAGATATAGTTGACGTCTTAACACCAACAGACCACCGTACAAGTTCTTATTCATAGCATCACTAAAATGAGTTGTATTGATAATACCTCTCTAGGTTTGACGAATTATAAGAGCTAGTAAAATGCAAAGTATGGTATGAATTAACCGCCGGCTCCGGGAAGCGCACTTTAATAAGACCTTCTATCTAGCTAACAACCACCGGGAAGCAATTTACTTACCATCTTTGATTAGCGATATATGACAGCAGCATGCTGGGACCGTGATTACTAAAAAACTCATCAACTTATAGACATAAATGATGATTTAATTAATATATAGGCAACATTATGAATGACTTATATCTAAATCTAGATTTTATCTATAAGGCAAATTAATGAAGCGAGTAGTTGTTTTATGATAAAATGGCTGCATAGCTTATCTAATGTTTACCATAGTTAAATATATGATAAAATGCAAATCCCACGAGAAGAATTCTTTTACGAAACTAATAAATAACTACTTGCTAGGTATTTTTTTGTTGATACCTTCATAAACTTTATCATTAACTAATAAGCTTTAGTATCAACAATACTTAACCCATTTGATCCAGAAAATAAAATTTTCAACGGAGATATCTAGCAAAAAAAATTTTAGTTCAAGTAGAACTAATACTTAATAAACTAACTAGGAAATTTCAGAAAATTTATAAAATTGATTATGGATAGAAAAGCACTATTATAGCTTTTCATAATGACTAGCTATAAGGATATCACATAAGATTTTTGATCGATAAATTTTTCGTAAATCAAATTCATTCTGGCTTAGGAGTAAGTGGGAAATATTTTCCCTATGTTATATTCGTTGATGGGGAAATCATCAAATATTTAATAACTGCAAAGTATTTATTCAAGCTTTATTTCTGTCTGGCGCACACAGAATAAAATTCTGTTTTTAATCTTTGATGTTAAATATATAACCAATTAAATCTTAACGAATACTTTAAGTATCGCAATAAATTTTTAACAAATAAAATATTTTATAAATTTTATTATTTTCTTCATAAAGAAGATACTTATAAACCAAATTTAGTTTGTTGCACATAGCTTATGTTTAAAACTAAAATTATGCTGGAATGAACTAGAAACAATAATATACACTTCGTCTTAACTTTACTATACACACGGGATTACATTAGTCTAATTATATTTTAATATATTAGTAGTAGTTTATTGTAACGTATTCACTATGAAAGTGCGTGTAAGTAAGAAAGAAATAATCTTTCCCACTTAGAAAGTGGTGTGGCAAACAAGTACAATTAAATAATTACTATAAACGACAGATTTAATGTATTACATCACCTAATAATAAGTGTATTATAACATATTCTTTCTAATTGCTTGAGACAAAATTGTGATCGAAAACCTGCGTAACATAGCCATAATTGCACACGTAGATCATGGTAAAACCACCCTAATTGATAAATTGTTGCAACAATCTGGAACGCTCGGTGACCATACCAATGCAACCGACCGCTTAATGGACTCCAATGATTTGGAGAAAGAGCGTGGAATTACCATCTTCGCTAAAAATACCGCCATCTATTGGCGTAACTACCGAATTAACATCATCGATACCCCTGGGCACGCCGATTTCGGCGGCGAAGTTGAGCGTGTGATGTCGATGGTTGACTCAGTATTGCTGTTAGTTGATGCCATGGATGGAACGATGCCCCAAACCCGTTTCGTTACGCAGAAAGCATTCGATTATGGTCTGAAACCTATAGTGATTATAAACAAAGTTGACCGCCCCGGCGCTAGACCAGACTGGGTTGTAGACCAAGTCTTTGATTTATTTATTAACTTAGGTGCTAACAACGAGCAACTTGATTTTCCGATAGTCTACGCATCTGCGCTGAACGGTATAGCTGGTTTAGAACATAAAAAAATGGCAACCGATATGACCCCGCTGTTTGAATCAATAGTGAAAAACGTTAATCCCCCTAAAGTTGACGTTGATGGCCCATTTCAGATGCAGATTTCTCAGCTTGACTACGACAGCTATTTTGGCATTATTGGGATTGGTCGCATTCAGCGCGGCTCTGTAAAACCCAACCAAAAAGTGATCGTAGTAAACAGTGAAGACAAACGCTATAAAGTTAAAGTAAGCCAGATAATGAGCTATATAGGCTTGCAGCGGATAAAAGTCAAGCTTGCAGAAGCTGGCGATATTATTGCAATTACTGGGCTAGGCCAGCTAAATATTTCGGATACCATTTGCGATCCTTCTCAGATAGAAGCACTACCACCACTTGCAGTTGAAAAACCTACCGTATCCATGTCATTCGGAGTTAACACCTCACCATTTTGCGGTAAAGAAGGAAAATACGTCACATCCAACCAGATACTAGAACGTCTGCATAAAGAACTATTGCATAATATGGCTCTGCGTGTAGAAGAAACCGAAGATCCGGATACTTTTCTCGTTTCCGGTCGCGGCGAGCTGCACTTGTCGGTACTTATCGAGCAAATGCGTCGTGAAGGGTTCGAGATGTCCGTTTCTCGGCCGAAAATTATTTTTCGTATTGTCAACGGCACCAAACAAGAACCTTTTGAGTCAGTCACGCTGGATATTGAAGAGCAACATCAGGGACTGGTTATGAAAGCCATGAGCTTTCGTAAAGGTAATATGCGCAACATGCTACCAAATGGTAAAAGCCGCATACGTCTAGATTATGTAATTCCAAGCCGAGGACTAATTGGTTTCCGTACAGATTTCTTGACAATAACCTCAGGCACAGGTTTATTGTATTCCACCTTCAGCAACTATGACAACGTGCTCTCTGGAGAAATTGGCCGGCGTCAAAACGGCGTGATGATCTCCAACGATCACGGCAAGGCAGTAGCGTACGCTCTATATAGCCTGCAGAATCACGGACATTTGTTTGTGAGTCACGGCACAGAAGTTTATGAAGGTCAGATTGTCGGCATTCACACTCGCTCTAACGATTTAACAGTTAACTGTTTGACCGGTAAAAAACTGACTAACATGCGCGCTTCTGGTGCCGAAGAAGCAATCACTCTCGTGCCAATAATAAAAATGTCTTTAGAGCAAGCACTGGAATTTATCAATGATGATGAATTAGTCGAAGTGACGCCGAAATCAATCCGTTTACGTAAACGTTACCTCACTCATAAAGAACGTAAGCGTACTAATCGCTCATAACTAATTAAAGCCAAAAGGAGAAGTAGAAATCACATTATGCCCTCTCTTTACTTCAAGAATAAAACTCAATTTTCCATTCATTGGGGCATCTATTTCTATGCTTTTAATAGGCTTCGCTAATGCCTAATCCTATTTCCTTAATTTATTAAGTCATCTATTGTAAATACAATTCGTATATTTATAATTATTTATATTGCAGCATGACAATTTAATGCCGACAGTAATTAAAAATTTGCTTGGTAAACTATCTATCAATCATTAACGCATAAATGCGATCAGAAGCTAATTCTAGGAGTGCATACAAAGTTTAATGTTTTAACATTACACTAACTAAAATAAACTGATGAGCCTTATTTTAGTGCTAAATTATATAAATAGAAGCAATTAATGCCTGCCTTGCAGGCAACAGTCCTGTACTAATAAATATTAAATAAAAAATATCATCAAGCGCCTAATAAATTATCAGCAGGATAAATGTGTAGTTTTCTGGGATATTACACACCTCAGAATATTTTGTTACAAAGCAGTTGTTATTAATACACTCAAAAATGTTTATAGGATAACAAATGGCTGTCAATATCAAATTATAATTAATAAGATCTATAATAAAAACGTGGTTTTGCTGTACACCAAAAAACAGCGTTTTGTTTAGTTTGATTAACATACTGATAGATCGATAGCCTGCGCTTTTTATTTACATAACAAAAGTCTGCTGACTGGAAATAAAATGGTGCGTTACTGTATTGTCGTGAGGCACGGTTAACTCCCCTATATAGCTGCAGAATAAAAATATAAATCTACGCTAATTTAACACTGAAATTCCAGCGTGCGATAGTTTAAAAAACGTTACACAGCAGCGTTGTAAGTTCTATATACCTCTCGCGACATACCCGTAACCATACCTGTATATTATTACAATTAGTTACTATTTTACCGTGCATGCTAGTTATCGCTACTATTTAGTATATATCATAATTACGTGTTTTTATTCATAAGTCATATACTAAATATATTTAAATATTAAGTTTTATTAAACTAATATACATTATAGGCATTATAGATAATGCCATAACACTAATTAATTGCATGCATAAAAATAGTTATACGAATATATGATCATTAATTACATTAATATTAACTAATGATGCATCAGAAGTAGCACTTTTTAACATCTAGCACATAGGCATAAAATACCAAAATAATTATTGTGTATTGCACCGCGATATGTATAGCAAGAGCACACACGTTAATCGTGCACCCCATCTCGTTTTCTTTATTACTAAGCGGAGGTACGCTTAATGTTGTAAAAATCCTCGTTATTGACTTCATACACTGTTGTAAGTTTATTTATATCTCATCTAACTATAGAATTATTAAAAACAGCAATACAAACAAAACACCATGATTTTAATTTACCTTTTTACTATGCTTATTTTACTATACAACTATGTCTTAAACTTTAAGAATATTTTATTACTTAATATAAATATTTACATCAAATAGTTGCACTAAAGCTTCAATATAGAAAACATTTTAATACTGTTTTTTTGCTGTTAGTAATCCCTAGGCAACGCTGGTTATTCGCGCAGCAACTATAAATTTACCATTATTATTAAACTAACATTGTATATCGTATGTTTCCCAATATTTATCACGCGTTACTCATTTGAGGTCTGCATTATGCTTTCTGGCAGAAATCTTACCAACTATAGCAAAAAATGAGCTTTATAAGCAGTCCTTCATTAATATACCTCTTTAAAACTTAAAGATAGAATACCCAAATTATGCGTACCCTACGTTGAAATATCAGGCAACAGACATTCTTTTCGATCAGGTAAGAGGTCTCCATGAACATCGTGATAGGGAACTGCTTGATATTTAATAAAGTCGATAATTTAGAAAATTGTAATCGCGTTAATGATAGCGCAACAAATTTACGCTTTTTAATTAAAAATGCTGTAGCATATCTTTTTTATATATATCATAATTTGATATAGGTGTATCTTCTGAGCGTACTTTTGTTGATTACGTTGAGCCAGAGTAATTGAACATAAAATTCAAAACTTACAACACCATGCGGCACCCCATCATAGCCGAGACATTGCGCTATATTTCCGAGAAAAGCATATTTACGTACGTATGCTGGAACAGTTTTTATGTATTGGTTTTAGAGCTAGCGGTATAGTATTTTACATCAAACGCACACATTTTATTTTATAAACTATAGCTTTATTTATTTGTTTATTGATAAACACATCAATTATTTGATCAATAACTCCTTACAACATGTAAGGATAAAATATTAATAATTTACTAATTAATAAATTTAGAATGTCTTGTAATGGCAGTATATAATGTTAGAAATGTTCTATATCCTACGTTCAGCTTCAACGCCTGATTTGTTCTCTGTTAAATAACACTTTATAACGTTTTGATGAAATAGCTATAGTCATGATCGTAATTCTTATCGGCAGCAGTTAAATCTTGACCAGATTATAGGATTATATTATTCTATTAATTACCTAAAGCTATCTTTCATAATCTTACTGATATATTTCTTATTTATCTTATCATCTACTTTTATGATAAGTTTTGGTAAAGTATTAATTAAAGTAACCACCCATGGGTAAAGATAATACAAAAACCTTCCCTAAATTCAACTATAATTGCTCTTAGCTTAACTCAAAACCGCGCGTCGCAGCACTAAGTAAATCGTTAGTTGCGATGTAAAATACATAGTCTTGTTGTCTTACAAGAGTATTAGCGACCAGCGATTTAATTAAACTACATCGGTTAATATTAAACTTTCATAAAAATGTCGGAAAATTTATACTATATAATATATTTAACTTCAGTAATGTCCCTACTTAATATCTATTTTAATTGAGCATTAGAAAGTTAAAGCATTTTAACCGTGTGTTATTACTAACCATTTTACAGAAAAGTTCGACATAGATAAAAGTTTTGTAAATATATAAACTTAGGGAGATATAACCGATGGTTTATTTGCCGTTAAAATATGCGGCAAATTAAACAGTTGACAATTTAAACACGTAATAACAGATAATATTAGTAGACTTTACTACACGAGATACAAAAATTTCGATTTGACAGCATAAGCATGGGTGTTAGTAAAATACTTTTCTTTAAAACTAATTTTTAATCTGTATTGCGATTAATCGTTTAGTTTATAATTTAAAATAAAATACGTAGATAGAATTTATTTGCATTAAATATGTGCAGGAAAAGCCGAACCAATTTATTTATTTAGATGTACTTAAGCAAAAAGGTGCAACAATTGTTGTCTAGGTTTTCTTTTAAGAAAAGACCATAATTTTCTACAAAATATCGAGTAAAAATTTGTAGTTTACGTTTGTAGATACCCTACACTGTTACAATGACTGCAACAGTACAGATTATGGGTATTTAGTTAAAAATATCACGCTGTTTTACACAATGTATTCAGTACATTTATAAAGGCATATATCGTGTAGTTATTCAGTATAATACTATAAAATTCTTTATCTGCCTTTTTTTTAAAATAAGCGTTCTAATTCATTTTTCTTTAGACCTGTATATATGCATATACAAGCAATGGTCGTGCTTTATGGAACTACGTGGAATTCCATAAATATATGCGAATCGTGACAGATTTTGTTTTGATAAAGGCGCTTTATTAGCTTGTTATCGATACTTATTCGATCTTTAAGATCTCAAAGAGCAGTTATACTTATCTCTTATCCCGGTAGTTACCTCTACGATTTATTTTTGCTTTATTTACATTAACGTAACAGCCATAACCAGTTTTATGGTTAAAATATTAACTTCCTTAATACGCTTGAAAATACTACAAATTATTCAGGTAGATCTTTCAGGATCTCTGTAGTGCTTGAAATAGTTAACGACTAGTCCTTTCCCTTTTAGGGAAGCAAATATATCTACTCTTGACCAAGTCAACTATTTAAGAGCAAGCAAATTTAGCAATACTGTTAATACGCTCAAAATTGCTGTTCAGATGTTAGTGACATCGCCACAACATATTTAACTAGGTTGTATGAATGAATAATATTCAAAATATAACGTGTTAATATAGTAGTTACTAATGTAGTTATATTAGTGAGATAAAATATAGTAGTTAGTTATTGCCTATTCTTTCATTCAATAAGCACAACACATCAACGAACTATCTTGACCTATAAGTATTGGTTGAATATAAAAGTAATATCGATAGAATCGGTAAAGTGATTGCTATAGTACTAAGTTTCTTGCATTAAATTGCATTATTTAATAACGCGCGTTGAGCATGAAGCTGATCGTTCAAATATCGACAATAGCGACAAATACTATCATTGACATAAAACGTTAATCCTGGTGAGGTTTTTCTATTAAAGCAGGAAATTTTCTTCAAGAATTGCTAATTAAACAACTAACGTACATTTCAGGCATCATGGCACTAATTACTAGTGCGGTTCATCCGAACGATATACAGCATAATACTGATTGTACGCATAATATTTGAAAGATGGATGAGATATCGTATCGTTAGGAAAATAAATGCACAATTATATACACCTTACTTACTCTTCGGTAGTAAGGCTTTGTATATTACCATTAACAGTGTTAATCGATGCAGTTAAATTAGCTATATTACACTTTTTAATGATGAAATATATTTACTTTGATTCCGATGATAAATTTCTGTTTCTTAATTATTTTCCACTTTACAGGTACGAATTCTCCGGCTATTTTTGTATATTTTGGTATTGTGGCAAGATACGTGATGCACTACTATACCTTTCCCCGGGATAGCGCAGGCGATAACCGGATCGCTAGGAATAGGGCAACAGCATTTAGCGAAAGTTATCCGCAAGCCGTTCGCATACTTAATCAGCGTTGTACGCAAAGTAGAAAGAGGCGTCAAGTTAAATTGTTCGCCCTGCAGATGTTTTGTAACAATTACGCTCATAGCGTTTCCAAAATCTATTTCTGCAAAAACATCTTCAAGCGTCGTTAATTTCATTCTATAAAGTTCGAGTTGTATATTTTCCAGAGGCATCTCGATCAATTTGTGGCTACTGCCTAATGCATGACTAAGCAAGCAACGACCAAGGTTAACTGAGTCCTCGTGCTTGAGGTATTGTAGCATTTGACGAATTTTGGTCTGCGCCTTAGCGCTTACGACAAAATTTAGCCAGGAGGTGGTAGGTCTCCCGCCAGGAGCGGTAATAATTTCCACGGTCTGGCCGCTCGTGAGCGACTGGGAAAGCGGGTAGGGCTGCCTGTCAACCCGTGCACCAACACAAGCATGACCGATATCGGTATGCACGGCATAAGCAAAGTCCACTGGCGTAGCACCCGCTGGCAATTTGATGATACGTCCCTTAGGGGTAAAAATATAGATTTCGTCGGGCAAAAGATCAGATTTAACACATTCAATAAATTCAAAAGAACTGGCGGTGCTTTGCTGTAGTTCCAATAAGCTTTGCATCCAACGTTGTGCTCTGATTTGCGTAGTAGTACTAATTTTGCTCTGATTTTTATATGCCCAATGAGCTGCTACTCCCATTTCAGCCATCTTATCCATGTCCTCAGTGCGAATCTGCACTTCCACCGGCACGCCATCTGGACCAATCATCGACGTATGCAAGGATTGGTAGCCGTTGACTTTGGGGATAGAGATATAATCTTTCACCCGACCGGGGCGTGGTTTATATAACCCATGCATCTGACCCAGCACCCGATAACAAGTATCCATGTCGTTGACGATCACCCGAAAAGAATAAATGTCCGTTATGGAACGGAAACATTTTTCTTTCAAGTGCATTTTGCAATAAATAGAATAAAGATGTTTTTCCCATCCGCTAACGCGACAGGGAATTCCAGCTTTGGTTAGGCGACCCTTAATCTCAGTCAGTATTGTCTGTATTAATGCCTTTCGGTTACTGAGCGAAGCTTTCACTACCTCCTTGATAATCCGGTAGCGATTGGGATATAACGCCTCAAAACCCAGCTCTTCTAGTTCGTTTTTGAGGTGATGGATACCCAGTCGGTGGGCCAAAGGACTATAGATTTCCAGAGTCTCGCGCGCGATACGACGCCTTTTTTCCGGCCGCAAAGAACCAAGGGTACGCATATTATGCGTACGATCAGCAAGTTTTATAAGTACGACACGGATATCTTGCACCATCGCCATTATCATTTTACGGAAATTTTCGGCCTGGGCTTCTTTTTTGTCGCGAAATCTAAGCTTGTCTAGCTTTGACACGCCCTCAACCAGCTCAGCGACACTTTTACCAAATAGTTTTTCCATATCCTGATAGGTAGCGGTAGTATCTTCAATAACATCATGCAACAGTGCCGCCATTAGTGTCTTATGATCTAGACCCATCTTTGCCAGGATACACGCAACCGCCACGGGATGGGTGATATAAGGTTCACCACTGGAACGAGTCTGCCCCTCGTGCGCATCACGAGCGACAAAATAAGCCTGCCGGAGGAGTATTATCTGATTCTCAGGCAGATAGCGTTGAATCAGAAGATTCAGACTTTCGAACAGATACAAAGTAGGCTCGAAACCTGCTTTTAATAGCGGCCTTCAGCGACGGTGGTTATTGACTTTATCTCCTTCGCTTCCCGTTCTCGCTGCTCCTTGCGATCGTGCATATCTAAGATTTGGTCGGTTATTAGGCCTTCCTCGATTTCACGCAAAGCGATAACAGTGTATTTATCGTTTTCTTTAGCGACCATTGGATCTTTTCCGCCAATCTGAATCTGACGAGCGCGCCGTGCGGCGATCAAAACTAGATCAAAACGATTACCAATTTTTTCGACGGCGTATTGTACAGTTACGCGTGCCATATGTGAACTACTCCACAGATAAATAAGTTATTCAAAAATCATAATAAAAATCGTATTATTCTGCCAACAATTTGCTTATTAATGAGTCATGACGTGATTTTTGACGCTCAAGGCGTAATCTCTCAGCTCGGATAATAGTTTTCAAATCAAGCAATGCTATGTTAAAGTCGTCATTAACGACGAGATAATCGTACTCCGCCCAGTGAGTCATTTCAGCTACCGCCTGAGCCATTCGTCGAGCAATAACATCTTCGCTGTCCTGACCACGTCCTCGCAACCGACGATCTAACTCCTCCCTAGACGGCGGTAAGATAAAAATGCTGCGCGCGGAAGGCATTTTCCATCTAATTTGTTGTGCACCCTGCCAATCAATATCAAGGAACACATCAACACCAGTTGCAAGAATCTGTACAATAATGGCGCGCGAGGTACCATAGTAATTACCAAAAACTTGAGCATATTCCAGAAAAGCATTTTCAACAATCATACGTTCAAATTCTGCTACTGAAACAAAAAAATAATGCTGACCATGAGCTTCACCGAGCCGCATGGCGCGGGTAGTGTGAGAAATTGACATCTGGGTGTCATAAAGCGGTTGAGTTTTCAGAAATGCCTGAATCAAACTAGATTTTCCCGCGCCGCTTGGAGCCGAAACAATATATAATGTACCTTTAATCATCATTAAATAGTCAGTATAAATTGAAATAAAACTATAGAACGCATTTCTATTATACGCGGCATTAAAAAAACCATGATGCATTCAACTTAACCGTAGTTATCGTAGATGGGGTAAAATAGAGGTTAAGAATGAATAAAGAAAGCTCGTAGTCAATTAAAAGACATAAATACCACGCTTCTCTTTTTGAAAGTTACAAATGTTTATCTGTAAAAACACCCACAAAAATCACCTTTGCATATTGAAAGTTACATTAAAGAGCTAATAACTGGTAGCTGAAATAGTCATCCGATCAGTCAGTATAATTATACTCGAATTTACAACTTTTAGTTCTTTTTAATGCAAAATTAATGATATTATATGTAACATTTATGCTATTTGTTTCTTTTTAAGTATATTACAAACTTTGTTAAGATTTTATACTACCTCTCAGATCACGAAGAAAAAATACAATTAAGAATGACTTTTGAGCTTGTTGGGTCATGCGTAATTTTTCACGACCTTTTCAGTGAGATAGACGTACTTTACACGGCAATCGGTAGAGCTTTGTTGGCGCTGAAGCATCTCTTATTTTTCTAATATATCAAGTACGGTTACTACCGTACGCGACGAAAAATCATATAATTCTTAATATCGGTACCGTTGGTTTTACCAACGGTAATTATATTTAAAATTTTCATTTTGGTATCGAGAAACCTTCGTTTATGAATTGACTATTCACTTTTTTGAAGCGATCATAGATACGCGATTGGTACTCACATATTACTGAAATATTATTTAATTCATTTATATTCAATCTCTATATGTTATGCATTAGCTATTATCTATTCTATAAACGGTAGGTTTCTGTTAATAATGATTAATGATTTAATATCATTGGGCTAATATTACATCTACACATAATCAATGATGTTGATAAATACCTTTAACTGCAATATTGCTATATTATGTTAAGTATCAAAATATATTTTACAAAACATTATTTCTTAACCTACATTAATTAGGATAATTTAAAGACAAAATAGTATAAATTAAACTCTCTTAGTTAGTATTACTGCTAAATCAGAGTAAGATATTTTACTTATGATTCATTACTAACAACTTAACCAATTTGTCGGTTTATTTTAAATTTTCAATATAACTATAAGAAAAAGGTACATAGTTTATGAAAAGATAACAAATATAAGTTTGCATGCATTAGTTATCAATAATATTTATTATTGCTGTCATTTATTTATTGAAACTTACGTCAAATCATACTTATATATGTATCGTCAAAATCAATAAATTAATTAATTTATATTTAAATAGTATAATAAAAGAGTGCAACGGACATTATCTCTGTGATTGCAAAAGCAGAAATCACGATAAAACAATACGTAAAAAATTACACAAATTTATTACTTGTTCTATATTACAGATAAATATAAGATAAAATGCAAAATTTAGCCCTGCAATCTATTTAATATAATACTAGTAACGTAACTCAATAAAATTAATAGAGTTTATTTACTCTTCACCTCAACTATTACGTTACTGCCGTATTAATGATAGATACCGTGAAGGAAATGAAAGCAAGTCAATCTTCTTACTATAAGATTACTGGTCGTATCTGATCTGGCCTAGATACAGATGATATAATACATAGTTAAGTAAGAAAAGAAGTAATATTACACTACATCAAATTAGCGCTATCAAAGCGAGAAAATAGGATTAAAACCCCATCACAGACTATCTTTTTGCAAAATAGTTACTTTATCATAATAATGTACCTTAATATCCATGTATTTTACAGTCGTAAAAAAATAAATTAAACCTACACGTGCCAATCAGGTTATATGGTTTTACGGTTACATGTATTTTAACTAGTTATTGCCATCAACGACAGCAATAATTGGAGTAATCTACCGCCTCTTTGTCGCCTGATGCGAACCTCTATTTCCTAAATTATAAAAGAAAATTATATTCATAGCTTAACAAGCTAAGCTAATAGCTTATTAACTGATCATCTTGTTCGATACCATGAAGAGCAGCGGATATTAATTGTATCACAGTGCTGATAATTGATATGGAGTTTCATAACTTTTTTACACAGCATTACTGACGCATAATTCGTCTACGCCCTACCATAGCATAGATAAATTGGCATTTGATTTGATCACGTAATGTAACTTTCTCTAATAAGAGTATAATAATTATGAAGACCTCAACTCTAAGTTTCTTATCACTTTATTCTCAATGTAATAACATGTACTCCTGTTTATAAATGGGCATATATCTTATTGGCTATTGCGGCAGCTGCTGGTTAACCCAGCAGCAACTGCTGCGACATAATTTGCAGAGACATCATTAATGTTCGCATTTTAATATTCTAGTTTGCCACACATAATCTTATTGATATACATATGGTAGCATCTTTAGATGCATTAGATATACCTTGCGGCTAAAACAATACAACAATAAATTATTACCTTCTTAATGCTGAGAAGCATAACAAAATATTTTACGCTAATTTAGCATACTTATATCACGATAATGTTGTCTTGCCCGAAATGAACAAATTACTCTACTGTTGGTATCGCTGAACCCGTCTCTTAGTTCTTACTAAGGGACGCGCTAACTCGACACGTTATCTACGCTGCCGTACGATTAGATAATATCAATTCACATGTAAGAAAAAACTTTAATCTGCTCTAGTGTTACCACAATTATTATCATTATTACCTTCATAAGTACTAGCCATTTACGGGCGAGTAATCAAAGCGCGTACCCCATTATATATGCATATTCAAGCGTATATGGTATTATATTATTCCGCTATTAAATATAGTTGATGCAATAGATCTACTAAACCTAATATTTAGTCTGCAGAGCAGACAATAGCTCATGACTCTTCTTAATATTCATCAATTAAATCTTAGTTACGCTTCTTCCTGTTAGTGGCAACAAACTATAAGCAATTTGATTTTGATCATTAATAAAATTCAGTATTTTGTGCGTGAGCGAAAAATATTTCAGAAAATTTACTACTAGTAAGTAATCATGTTCATTACTCTGCTACCCCATGCCCAAAGACCGAGGATAATAATTCTTTTACTATAGCATTATTTATTGGTCAATGCTGTCCGAGATAATTAAAGCGTAAAATACACAATAAAAGTATCTTCTATCACTCGCAAGATCAAACTACTTGAACTCAAGTTAGTAGTGAGGATCAGTAAAACATTTCTTTACGCTAATTAGCTTTATGTATGCGGAAAACACAATAGTGCATCTCGCCATAAATGCATTGTTGTTTACTAAGACGTAAATACTGATAGCAAATAAAATAGCTGCATATCTAAAGTTCCACGAAAAAAAATACAGCCAATAAAGTGTAATTAGGCCATTAAGCAATGGCTAGTATTATTCTATATACTACACGATTATTTGCGTAATCTTGTCACTTAGCTGCAGTCATGTCATGTAAGTAAACCGTTCAGGTAGCAATTATTAAATAAAATTTCTTTCTTGAACAAAAAGAAAAACATAGTCAAGATTATCTTCTTATGTTGATTATAGCATTTATCACTCATCGCGTTATTTGCCAGATCAACACTGATTCTTAGTGCGCGTAATTAAATAATGCAATATAATACAAGAAGTTTAGTTTTCTAACAAAGGAAACTTTATAGATGCTATCAACATGGCTTTTATCTTAACCTATACTTACGTGACGTATATAAAAATAGACATTAAGTAAGCTATCTCCATCAAATGAAAAAACGGTCGATAGGTCGTTATCAGCCTACTAATATAAACAAAATGGCAACAAATATGTCAAAATGTTATGCTTTCTATAGCATTAATATTCAATAATGTAGCTCAATCGAATCTAGGGCGACGATATCGCTGGTATATAAACCATGAAATATTCAGCTTATTTAGATGTAATTTTAATTTGTTACGTTTGTACACGAATTTAACTAGGTATTATAGGTGATGTCTATCTCTTTTACCCCTTCACCCAAAAAACACGCGCGCTAACAGTTAAAGGAGATGCAAATAACCTGAGAGATACATAAAGAAAACCTTGTGATATTTACTCCACAAATACTAAATAAATTACGATACTTTCAAGTACTATTGCACTATTAAATAAGGCAATGCCTTATCCGAATAGATTACTACTGTAATAATAGTTATATGGTACTGATCTTTATGCGTTTATAGTAAAAGTGCTATCGCAGACCTTAATAATATATAATAAAAGTTTAATACTTACCTAATGATAGCGATTATTCCCTACACAACCAGTTAGAAATTACCAGTCTTGTTTTACTCGGTAAATGGCATGTTTTTATTTTAAAATTTAATAAGGTATATATTTCTAAATCCACAGCAACAACGCGATATTAAGTACATAAATAGTGAATTTATTAGCTGACGCCTTATTAAAGACATACATCAAAAATAATCTGTCAATACCTAACTAAGCAGCCAGTTTTTCTGGTGTTAATTACTAAAACGGTAGGTACCATTAATAAAAGACATGAATATAATTAAAATGATTATTTGTTATAGTCAGACGATTAAATTGTCATGTAAAATATTAATTAATGTAAATTGTGCTAATAAAATCGCACACTGTTATAACTTGCTCAAAAACTAAAACTAGTCAAATAAATTCAACTTACTTACTTTAGTAAGTTGAATGTTTAATTCAAGAATTAAGAAAAGATTCATGTAATAGCAAAATGCTGCGTGTCTTGACTTCTATATACTAATTTGCTAACAACTTATTTATATTCTGTAATATCATGCATAATATTAACATCTTAGCTAGCACACAACAAACTATACAACAGTAACTTTAATTTTTATTTGTAATAAAATTATCACAAAACATTAATATATTAAAAAGACGATACTATACAAGCAAGATACTTAACACTATGAAGATAATATATTTATCGTAATTACCTAAGTTGGGATATAACAATAAAATACCACGGTATTAATAAATAATCAAACAGGTGATAATTACCAAAATTATATTACATAAGATACTACTACACGTTTATGTTTTATGAAATAATTCATCATAATACCATCGCCATCCTCAATTACTGCAAATAAGGTAATACTATTTAGTACTATCAATTATAATAATGCACTCATAAGTGCATAAAGAAAAAATATATGATACTTAGAAGTTACTAAGTCACTACAATAAAACTTAATTTTTATCAAAAAGATAAATAAAAAAGTAAACGTCAAATACATCATATTTTATAGTCTTAAAACTTGCATAAGACTGTGTTAATTTACTTTTTTTTGTGTAAAAAGCTGCAAATAGGCTTAAACATAATAATATTTACGTAACTTAATCGATAAATTAAATAATAAATAAACCATATTAATTGACTCATAATTTATTATCCTACTATGCTTAGTATAAATTTTATTATGCGTATATCTTTTGTTAGTATTACAGGTAATACATTACTAATCGCTCACACTATACTAAGCTACATTAAGCAATATATATTCTGCTCGTAACATAATATATTAAGGTTAAGGTAACGTAAACTTAATATTTAAAGTGACTAAATTAGTAACAGTACTTAATATCATTTCTATACGTGATCGATATTTAAATACTAAAAAATTAAAATAATACTTTAATTATTTAACTAACCAAAATATGTAAGATTGCATTTTAGTAGATCTTTATACAACTTACTTAAAATAATAGAGTAATGTTTATCTATCTACAACTCACATGTAATATGTGAGATATAACTTATATTTTATTTGTTGTTATAGTTTGTAACTTAGTATAAATTCAAGAAAATAAAGTAGTTATGATATCAGATATGATCATATAATTTGTTTTATTAACATAAAATATTTATAGGCATTAAAAATATTACTTTTGAAAAAAATTATTTATATGAGTGCAACTTAAGAATACTTTGTTTTAAAGTAAAATACTACAACACTTGTATTTACATTTACTAAATAAATATTTGATCAATTGATCGTAACATACAGAAATTATTTAAAATTTATATAAATTATTTTGCTAAAATTAACATATTTAGTAAAATCTTCATTGAGAATTACTCAAATTTAAATTATATGTTGAAATGAAGATCGATCTATATTTAACAAATATAGATTAGAGAAAAGATTCTCTCCTGCTTTGTTATCATGGTCTTGATTATTATCAAAAAATAGTATTAATAACAAAATTTATTATTGTAATAGTAATTAATTAACTAACAATTAAGTAGCTATCATCTATATTGATAGCGCGCATTAATAATATTATATATTTGCATGTGGCAATAGTGATAGTCATTAATTACTTTTCTTTTCGTTAAATCAAAAAATTTTAGATAACTACAACTAAATTTTTACACAAAAATATAAACCAACAAATTAATATAAAATATGTCTTTGATTTATCTATTTTGCGTTAAACGAGGAACTCGTATTACTTACCCTAGACGGTAGTTGTATTTTAACGTAAATAAACTATTTGTGTTTACATCGAACGGGCTAATACTAAATAGTAGTAGAGTGTTAGTCTTTGTGCTGCAAATTAATACCGACGCGTGTTATAGCAATATACTCTCCTTGAGTTTAAATTATAAAACCTCTGTAGCACAAATTTTAGTAGACATACTTTACTCGTATCAAAGCCAATAATAATATAAGAAAATCTTTATAAGAAAGTGCCATTATTTACTTATCCCTAGCCGTCGGGACGAGCTAGTTAGTGGTATTATTCGAATAATATGCTGTAAGCGGCAAGCCGCAAAGAACTTTGTAGTACTTCAACATTAGCTATCAATAATACTAGCTTATCAAGAAATACAAGCATAGTTGACATCACGGTAACAACCGTTAACATACACAGTCTCATAATAAAGACTCACAAAAAATTTTTTTTATTTATCTTATCAAGACGTAAATATAGTAACTACACCATATTTATGGTGCCAAATAAAATAATTTTATTCTGTAAATAAATAGATTTTATCTTTAATATTATTAAGCAAGTTAATAAAAAGTATTTTAGATAAACTATACTAATAACCAGATTTATAACAAGATATTATTCTGACAAAACTCAAATTAGTAACATCTTTAAAATTCTTAATACCATCGCTGTAATAACCGACGCCAGAGAGATCATCCAAACTAGACCATCACTAATGCATGACCTAAGAAAAAGTAATGCTAAGTTAAATTATTTACTAGCTTATCCAGATCTCCGTCAAACTTTATATGAAAAAAAATTCTTCAATGCCTAATATAGCATCAAATTTGATGTAAGAAGCAATTACCGCTTATCAACGAATTATAATAGTTGCAGTAAAACACTATGAATGAGCAACCCAAAATTACCGGCAAAATATTAAAATAAAAGTTATGATAAATCGCTGTCCACAAAGTAAAATACTGCGATTAAGCCTCTAAGTTATTTATGCTTATCAAAAAGCAAAAAAAGAGAATTTATCTCGGAAGCCAACTAGTTAAATAAGATAGAAACTAATATTGTAAAAATGATTAATGTACGAAAGTCAATTAAAACTAATAATAAAACTGTGTAAGAGCAAACCTTTGTTAAGTTACTGCACTTTGATGTTAGGAAAATATCAATAGTTTTATAATAAGCTGGGTGAGCACACAGCTATGGCCTTGAATTAATTTATCAAGCGCAATAATGCGTAACACTCTAAAAGAATGAATTTATATTCAACTAATACAACAATGGCTTTACAGGTAAAATACCGGCTACATATCATTTTTAGATCCCCCTAGAAGTTTATGCTAGACCGGCTATCTGATGTTACATTTGTTACAACAATAAAGATTTCAGTAAGAAATATATCTGATTTTGTATAAAAGAAAATAAAAATAGAATTAAGAATATAAAACATGACTAAGCCAACTATGCAAAAAGTATCTTCATACACAGTCATTAGCGATAAGTAACAGCCAATAGACTGCTATTCTTCTACTTAAGTAAGTATTCAATAAACGTAGTCTTGCTGAAGGGATTAAGGTCACATTAGAAAGAATTTTCTTGAAACAAATCGGTAGTTATTAGAAATAAATAGACAATTATTTAAATAAAATGGATTGGTAATCTGACTATATTTTATGTTTCTTAGGGCAAACAGACAAAATACGTGAATAGAAATAAAATAGTTTTATAGCCTTAGACAACATCTACTAATAACAACATGTTGTATTCACGGAGAAAAGCAAGTATGATGAGTTATCATCGTTAACAACATGGAGAGTTTATCGTATATAATTCTTGCCCGTTGTATCAAAATATTTTTAAAAGCAAAATACGAATAACACTCATTTTTACTGTGTTGATCACAGTATGACCATTTATTCAGTCTCATAAAGCAAATAGCTTGTAACCCGCAAACGAAGAAATATACATCAATTTTACTTGTTCAACATGAAAATTTATCTCTCTGGCCAGCATCTATAATTAGTAGCGACCTAAGATACGCACTAACTACAACTGGTATATTTATAAATATCAATGTATTCCCGCAGTTGTGCTTTTCTTTCCATTAATCCTAATTTTCCTGAGAAGATTTAAGGATAACAGTGACTTACTAGAATTTTTCTCTATAAACTAGGTCAAGATAAATCTATCTAAATAATCTAGATCTATAAGTAGATTCAAGTATTAGCATTCAATAAGCCTATTCACCTCAAACAAAAAAAAACTAAAGCAGAGCAAGGTTATATTTGTAATCAAAATAATAGTAGTCGTTGTATGCAACACAAAAAGCAAATAGATTAAAATCTCTATCCTAGTTGCAATAAGAAATTGTATATCAGGTTAAATAAAGTTATTAATAAATCGAGTAACGTAAGAATTGATAATTTACATTGTTTTAATCTCTAATATTAATAGACAGAGTTTACGCCCCGCCTATAAAAGGGCCTGCTTAATATGTATAACGGTACAAGCTGTATATAAATACGCTGTAAAATCAAGAGCGATTGGCTAGTTAGCGAACTAAAATTATTACACGATAGTTGCATCTAACTTTTATATTGCTAATATAGCAATAGTTACGGTAATAATACACCAAAAAAAGTTATAGGCATTTAACTGTTTTGGGTAATCCAGCAATTTTGGTTGCCTGCTTAGCTGGTCCTTGCGGAAATAAATAAAAAAGGTAACGACTGTTCCATTTCTCCGCGCCGTAAACATTAGATATAGCGGCTAATAACATACGAACCGTTGGCGATATTTTATATTGCATATAAAACGCACGTAAGAAATAGATAACTTGCCAGTGGGCTTCACTTAATATCAGGCCTTCTAAACGAGATATTTTTACAGCTAATTCCTCGCTCCAATCCTGAGGATTTATTAAATATCCTTGTGCATCCATCGAGATTTCTAATTTACTACACCTCATCGATCACTGTGTCCGATTTAAAGTTAGCTGATAAAATCTAGTTAATTTATTTTAGTTAAAAACAACAGGTCCTGCCTTAGGCAGGACGTGAGAGATGTAAAGAGTATTAGTTTCTACGCATACCGCTAAATATACTGAGCATACTTGTGAAGCTATTGTAGATAGACACATACAAACTGACAGTGGCGCGGATATAGTTCGTTTCTCCGCCATGGATGATATTGCTGGTTTCCCACAAGATTGCTGCTGAGGAAAATAGGATAAACATGACGCTTATCGCTAACGACATAGCGGGAATGTGCAAAAACAAATTAGCAATTACCGCAATCAATAGCACAACGAAACCAGCCATCATCATTCCCGACAGGAAGGACATATCCTTGCGAGTAGTTAGAACATACGTTGAGCAGCAAAAGAAAACTAGTGCGGTGCCACACAGAGCCAACATGATGGCATCACCTGCACCAGACGCTAGCAATATACTTAATAACGGCCCCAGTGTATATCCCATAAAACCGGTTAAAGCAAAAGTAGCGACAATTCCCGCCGAGCTATTGGCTAACCGATGTGTCAAAAACAGAAGCCCGTAAAAACCGGCCAACATTAGGATCAAACCAGGTGCTGGCAACCGTATTAATGTACTTACAGTGGCAGTAAGAGCAGAAAATGCTAACGTCAACGACAATAAGAAATAAGTATTGCGCAATACCTTGTGGGTGCTTAATAGCGAATGTCTGCGCGAGGATGTCGCAATCAAACGATTCATAATTTGCCTCTCAAAATTTATATTTAAAATAATAGGTTAAAACACGTTACGTAACGCTATGTCTTGTCACAGTTGTGTTTATATCTTGTTACTTATGTTTACGTAAAACGCCTGCGATTGCGCACAAAACACAGATGAATAGCAGACTAATAAAATTAAATTAGTTAATTAATGCGAAATGCTCCTTGCAAGATAAAAAATTGTGTTTATAATTGTAGCTCCGTGGAGGAGTGGCCGAGTGGTTGAAGGCACCGGTCTTGAAAACCGGCTAAGGGTGACTTTTCGTGAGTTCAAATCTCACCTCCTCCGCCACGTTACTTGACCTTAAAAGTTACATTTGATAATGTCACAAGAATTTACCAAGTTTTAAATAAAGCTTACATTTACATTCTATGACGTTATTCTAACTATACTAATTCACTTGATGTTATCATCAATAATTTATTATTTAAACATACACTGTTTTTAGCTATGCTCTTAATAATATATGATTTATGTTTAATACGCAACATCTTTTATCTCTCCAGGTATAAAACGTGAGATGCATTTCCATAACTTAAGTTTCGGAGATATTTTTCACGATCTTTTACCTAGTCAAACGACTAATATTTTTTAACTGAAATACCCGACTTTATGCTTCTTCCT
Source organism: Sodalis endosymbiont of Henestaris halophilus (assembly GCF_900161835.1). Taxonomy (GTDB): domain Bacteria; phylum Pseudomonadota; class Gammaproteobacteria; order Enterobacterales; family Enterobacteriaceae. Next base: position 215,029 of record NZ_LT897836.1, read on the forward strand.
GACTATGAGGAAAGAAGCTACTAGCTTTAGCCAGTATTTAAAGAAAAAAGATACTCGTAGTCTTTCTATATAAACTTTTATTTGATTAATCTCCCGCCTCCCTATTACCCATGTAGTACTACTCATCTAAATTTTTTAGGCAAAATTACTGTACTACAAGTACATAAATAAGAATCTAAGCGCTTAAGTTGACGAACAAGCATTGTAGCATGACACCTACATTTTTAAAATAAGGTTTTATTTTACTAAAATATAAGGGATAAAGAAATAACATACGAATTAATGCCTAACGGCAAAAACACAATGCAGCTATGATCGCCAAAATAATTCCGCTACATAATTAATCAATAGTTCAGAACACTCATTCTACAAGGAACTTAATTAACATTAACACCTAATATTTAGGTAAAAATTTGACCTAAATCAACAATTAAATGTTAAACCGACGCAAGCATGATCGCAAGAATCGTATTCTGCTATTGAGCAACGTCAGTAATATCTGTGTGATAATGCTTTTTGTGCGCTTATTACCACACAGATATTAAATATCTTAAATATATACATTTATCAGTGAAATCAGCAATAATCTACCTATTATTTGTAGTGATTTTACCTGCTATTTTGCAACATTAAGATCAAGAACGTAACAATGATGTTAATCATGGAGCTTGATAGCACAGGGATAACTTCCCTGCAGCATTGTGGGGCTTTTATACCAAAGACGATAATTTTTGCTTATGCCTCATAAGGTTATACAGACATGATAAGAAAATCGTTAGCCGACATGTTGTGTAGTCAATTTGACGGACAAAATGAAACAAGTACCCACAAATGAGGTTGCTATATACTAATACGACATATCATCGAGTAGTCAAAACTGGCACCAGATTGAATCTAGTAGGGTAGGTGAGACATGAAAGTATTTGAATCAATACAACTCTTTACTAGCGATAATGAAAACCGTATCATCAAGTAAGGCTTGAATTTTATATGTGCTATTTACGTTATTGCAGTGATCCTACCACATAGCATTTATATCGATCGCCTCTACTAACTAATATTTATTAAATATAATTTCAATGATTATCAGTGTATTGTGAGTTACTCTGTTTGAATGTGAATTGAGCAAAATACAGAACAATAACTAATTGTTTGATAACAATAAAACTATTAAATACATAAACTTAATTGTGAAAATTGGCTACGCCTCATAGAAAGATAATTCTTTTCTCTTTGTAAGATATAACTAATTTTACCTACCTGATAATATCAAAATAAGCAGTGAATTATGTACGCCTTATTTTGGGAGCAACTATGTTTCGTATTCTGCACTTTATCCTAGCACTCGTTGTAGTCATCACTTTGGCAATGTTAATTAGTCGCGATCGTAAAATCGTTCGTGTGCGTTTTATTATTCAGATGTTAGCGATTGAAATCTTACTTGCTTATTTTTTGCTTCAATCTCAAATAGGTCTAGCTTTCGTGCAAACTTTATCTACTCTGTTTGATACATTGCTAAGTTTTGCTGCGACAGGTACCGGTTTCGTTTTTGGCAATATGGAAAAGCAAGGTCTGGCATTATTCTTCCTTAATGTACTTTGCCCGATTGTATTCATGTCAGCACTTATTGGCATCCTGCAGCACATTCATGTGTTACCTTTCATGATCCGTATTATTGGTACTGTATTTTTTAAGATTAACGGTATAGGCAAACTGGAATCGTTCAACGCTGTCAGTTCACTGATCCTAGGACAATCAGAAAACTTTATTGTTTATAAGGACATCCTTAGCAAAATACCTGAGCCACGCATGTATAACATGGCTACCACGGCGATGTCGACGGTATCCATATCCGTCGTTGGTTCTTACATGACTATGCTAGTACCAAAATATGTCGTGGCAGCACTAATGCTGAATATGTTTAGTACCTTTATTATATTGTCTCTTCTCAATCCTTACTGGGTAGAAACTGAAGAAGATTTGAAGATGAGCCTTCTGCATGAAGGGCAAAGTTTTTTTGAAATGCTGGGAGAATATATATTAACCGGTTTTAAAGTAGCAATTATCATTGCAGGAATGCTTATTGGGTTTATAGGATTAATTTCAGCCGTTAACGAGTTAGTTAGCATGTTATTAGGAATAAACTTTCAGGTAATTCTTGGTTATATTTTTTTCCCATTCGCCTGGATGATGGGCATGCCTTCACCTGAGGCTCTTCAGGTGGGTAGAATTATGGCAACTAAATTAGTGTTGAATGAATTTGTCGCCATGATCGATTTACAAAAAGTCGCTGATGAATTATCACCGCGATCACTAGGAATTCTATCAGTATTCTTGGTTTCGTTTTCTAACTTTTCTTCAATAGGCATTATATCTGGCGCAATAAAATGCTTAAACGAATATCAGGGAAATGTTGTCTCACGTTATGGCCTGAAACTAGTCTATGGTTCAACGCTTGTTAGCTTGCTATCAGCAGTCATCACCAGCTTGGTGATTTAAAATCTTAACAAACTATGTTTCATGTTTTACTAACTTAAGGGATAACACGGAGGGATCACAAACAAGTGCGTAATTCCCTACGTTACCTGAACTTTCTAGACGTACAAATAATAAATAGCTAGTTTTTTATTGATGGAGCTAAGCGGGATCGAACCGCTGACCTCTTGTATGCCATACAAGTGCTCTCCCGGCTGAGCTATAGCCCCGTAAATTATAATATTTCCTATAGCGAATAGGTTATATTCGTATAAATTTTAATAAGATCTGTCAATGGCTAAACTGGCTAATGTAATTAGATACTAACAAACTATTAAATTAACTTTGATAGAATTTTGTTACTCCTGCTGGGCAATAAAGTCTAGCGCTAAATTAATACGCATAATAGATCTCGATTGACCTATCGCATGCACCGTCACGTCGATGGCCGGAGATTGGCAGTTGCCAGTTAACGCGACACGTAGCGGCATACCGACTTTGCCCATACTTACATGTAATTCCTTGGCAGTCTGATCAATGACCGCATACACCGATTTAGGTGTCCATTCCGTGAGTGCCGCCAATTTTGCGCGCACTACCTCTAGTGTTTTCACTGCAACAGGACTCAAATATTTTTTGGCAGCATCGACATCAAATTCGCTAAAATCCTCGTAAAAATAGCGGCAGCTAGCTGCCATTTCTTTCAAAGTTTTGCATCGCTTGCCCAGTAGTTTCACGATCTCCGACAAATGAGGGCCGGTGCAAATATTAATTCCTTCTTGCTCAATATGCTTAACCAAGTGAGTAGCAACGTAATCAGCAGGTAAATGACTAATGTAATGGTTATTCAACCACAATAGTTTTTCGGCATTAAAAATGCTAGCGGATTTATTTAATGCGTTAAGGCTAAACTGCCGCTTCATCTCGTCTATACTGAAAATTTCTTGATCCCCGTGTGACCATCCTAAGCGAACCAAATAATTTATTAGTGCTTCTGGTAAAAAGCCGTCATCACGGTATTGTATCACCCCCACTGCGCCTTGACGTTTAGAGAGTTTTTTACCGTTGGTATCTAAGATCATAGAAACATGGGCATAATGCGGCACCGGCCCGCCAAGGGTCTTAAGTATATTGATTTGACGAGGTGTATTATTTATATGATCATCACCTCGGATGACATGGGTAATCTGCATATCAAAATCATCTACTACCACACAAAAATTATAAGTAGGAGAACCGTCGGTGCGGCGGATTATCAGATCATCTAGTTCGCGGTTACTAAACTCAATAGGGCCACGGATAAGATCATTAAATATAACAAAACCGTTATCCGGGTTATGAAAACGTACCACACAAGGTTCATTAGTAGCGTGATAGTCTTGACTGTCTCGACAGTGACCATCGTAGCGTGGTTTGTCGCCACGAGCCATTTGAGCCTCACGTAACTTCTCCAGCCGATCTTTCGAACAATAGCATTTATAGGCAGTGTTATTAACCAGCATTTTGTCAATCACCGCGTTGTAACGACTAAAACGTTTAGTCTGAAAATATGGACCTTCGTCCCAATCTAAGTTAAGCCAATTCATACCCTCTATGATGGCCTCAATCGCCCTCTGCGTCGAACGCTCACGATTGGTGTCTTCAATACGCAGCACGAAACGACCGCCCATATTGCGGGCGAATAGCCACGAATAGAGCGCAGTACGCACACTACCAATATGCAACTCTCCAGTAGGGCTTGGAGAAAACCGAGTTTTAATTTTCATTAGTTACATTGCCTTTATTGTGCATAGCAAAGAGATAAAACAATACTTTTGGTTTATACTATAAAGTATGGGTAGATTACCATGTAGGGATGTATTCTCAATACATGTCCCTCATGTAGGCAATTTCTTACTCAATTCGGTGCAACCCCATGGAATAGCTAAATTTAATACAAAGACGCCAATTCACTAAAAAAAATTGATTTATAACGTAACTTCTATATAATAGAACTATTAGATTGCATGGGTGATTAGCTCAGCTGGGAGAGCACCTCCCTTACAAGGAGGGGGTCGGCGGTTCGATCCCGTCATCACCCACCAAAGATACTATATTCAAAAAAATATTCTTAATTCAATTGTTACAGCGATTGCTTATAGCAATAAATCATAGATACAAATCATTCAAGATTCATGCCTGTTAGTTAACTTTTAGCCGGATCTTTATACTGTAACAGCTTAATAGCGTAACAGTTGCTTATGTTATATCGCAAAACGCACGATATATAATATAAGTTTATGGCTTCTAGATTAATGTTTGTGTCATTAGAAAACACTTTAATCATTTACTACTAGTAAACTTGCTCTACGTAAACGTATATGTACGTTAGCAGATAAATATCTTATAATATAAAGACCTTAAAAACCTCAAAAGCAAATTACTCTACATGTAAATCTAAAGCAGTATAATTACTTAATATTAAAACATGCATAACAGTTATCATTTTATAATTCTATCGCTAGAAAAAATGTACATCACAAAGATTATTGGTATTTTATTCTTTCTCACGGAGAGTCTAAAGCGTTAGCGATACTACAGCCGCAACAGCACAAAATTATATACAAAATTAACTAAAATGAACTGCGATAACAAGCAAACCTATAAGACAACTGCTAGCACTCACCGAGCGGAATGTGCTGAACGATACCGGGATACGAGAGAAGACATGCTCGGTATATAATGTGATTTCACATTAGTGGTTTTCACTCTAATAATTATTACTAATAAACGTTTGGTACGGGATTTAGTACATATCGCACCATGATAAATTCTGGCACATGGCGAAGATATCAAGATAGACGAACAGCTATAAGTTACCGTTCGGTAACAGTTACTTTTAGAAACATAGAAATAGTAATAATATAGATGGCAACTACAGAAAAAACACAACGCAAATTAGTTAAGAAAAACTTCTTTGCCAATTTACCATAGCTAACTTTAATAAGGTCTTCTAGGTATCACCTAGAACACGTGTTTATCTGAGAAGTCACTTCCTAACTTGAAAAACAATATAATAAAACATTTATGAAAGACCTCTCCACACTCAAAACAAAAGAATAAAACATATACACTTTGCTGCTACGCTAAACTACGGTGCTACACGTGTTGGTCGAAGAAGAGGAATAATATACCTCAAAATTAGACATGAATGCCTACTTGTTATTGCGACTAGCCATAATGCATGGCAACAAAATGTTCTATGACCCTTGCATAGTTGATGTTCTCTGCAGTAAAGTACCAACGAACGCACTCGATCAGATCACCTAAGGTAGAGAATAAAAGCACAATTTTAATAATCAACTAATATATTTTGCCCCACGAGGTGCTTTATGAAACGCTGCTCTTACTTTTCACTTGACGCTCTACATCCATTCGTTATATTATTAAAGCTTATTATCTTTAATTAAAGCTCAAATACAGCATTTATTCTATCATTAAGATTTCTTCATAACTCTATCTATAAAGCTGTTATCTAAATAGTAACCTAGCTCATACTAATTTACGTTCCTTTATCCGATAGCGCCATAGTTTTTACCGGCATCTAAGACTGAGTATAATGGTTTCTTTAATAAAAGAAGTTATATTAAACTAATATTAGTGTTAAAATCACTTAAAACGCTTTGATGATTAACACCAAATCCCTATCGAAAGATCGATATCATTTATATGTACGGTTAGAGAAGAATAAAAATTCAGCACGTTAGCAAGCTAATTTTAATACTTTCTTATTTAGATATCGTTAAAAACGCAGTGCCAGTATCCCTAGTTCAGCAATAGTATTGACATTACTAAGTAATAAAATTTATTATTTTGATGAGTTATTTTCCTACGAATTGGTATTTATGAACTGACAAATAGTAATAGCTATTCTGAGATCTTTACATCGGCTAGCCGACTAATTTACGGGTCATAATTTATCTTGATCCCTTAAGCATAAGTTATGATAAAAGCAATTTTTTAGAACACAAGATGCATCTGCTAACGTTTTTTAGGCTGCTTTGATTAGCATGTGTTTTACGTGTAATGAATTGCTGATATCTTGAATTATCAGTCAGGAAATGTCATCGATGACAGTAACTACTGTCATCATTAAATGTGATACAACAATAGTCTTAGCATTGCCTTATGCACTTCTCAGCTACTTAGAAACATAAAATTATTATGATGTCACAACAGACATGTCATATTTTGAATATTTTATTATCTACTTAAAAACGTAATATCTTTTTATAGTCATATAATTTAATTTATTCACGATTGAATTTGCAAGTTTAGAAAAGTTTTCTGATATCGTAACGAGATGAAATTGCTAAATTTATCAACCAACATCAAAACAACTCACGTTTATGATTTAACCACATTTTATGATTTATCATGTTGATATATTAATAGGTTCACGCATAGAGTATGTATGTAATAAAAAATCTTTTATCATTATCCTAATAATACACTTGAGAGAAATATACCCCCAAATTAAATTGCTACTTATTCCCTAAATGAACTCGACATAAAAACTATTAGTAGGAAAAACAACAGCACAGCGCGCTTTTATTTTATATCATTAAGTAGACCAAGCACGTTATTTGATCTGATATTGCCAGCCTTTATTATACAAGCGATAGCTCTTTAGTCACACATGAATTTTAAGTTCACTTTTATTATTCTAGTCTACTACAAGTGCTTAATTGCAACAACGATATTGCTCAATGGTAGTTGACTAACAATTAATTATATTGCACATATAACTACAGTCTAGTCGGCATTTCTGCCAGATAAATCCGTGCGCTGGTGTCCAGATTTAAAGATTAATAACGACAACAATGAACCGCAACGGTAAAAGTCGTTAAGTGCATTAAGACGCATCGCTTACAAATAATTTTGATACCGACTGTAGCGGTAATATTCAAGTTTATAAAAGAATTCCGCTAAAATTAATATTTTTAGCGGCGACTTCAACCCACTAAAGTGCTAACGAACAAGTTCGGTAACTATTGGTCATAATCGTACATGCGGCGTGATAAGATTTACTGAACCGTCGCATACAATGCGAGTAAGTTTTATAAGTCTTGGCATGAAACCATAGCATTCGTGCTAACTAATCTTTCTAATCGGCTTCATGTTGTCACCGAGCGTTTACCTATATCATATTCCACTAATAAGACGCTTATTTTGACGCCGTGACTCAGCCAATTGAGTGTGTTATTAGTATAAACAATAGCAGGAAAAACTCCTGCATGATACTGCACGGAAGTAATCGGGGACCACTAATCGCGTAGTCATCATTATGACTGGAGAAGCATATTAATTGGGAAGAGGATATCTCTTGTTTTACTACCACGAGTATGCCGCTGAAGATCGTATAATTCAACCTTATAGTGTGTCTCTTTTTGTGCTATTAAACTGGTTTTTTGTGCTAATAAATATACTTAGTTAACGCGTTGGCAGCAGATGAAAAGTGCTGGGCGGGTCTGTATGCCAATATTCAGTATAATCATAAGCTTCAGATATTATCAACCGGCACGATGCCTAAGATCCTGGACGTTTATTATCAGTGCAGATCAACAATAGTATATTCGTGTCCTTTATGATCCAAAGCAGCTATTTTGCTAGCAAATGTTTGTGAATGTCCGATCTATGGGAAGGTATTGCTAGGGGCACGCGCTTATATATTAACTCGAGTATGCCTATGACTACCACGATACAAGTGCTCTGGATAAAGCTTTCTAACGACGTTATTTATGCTTCCTAACATAATAAATAGATGCTGTCACTTTTGTTTTATGGAGCCCCGGCGAACATAATGATGCTCACCCTCCCTTGTGATATTATCAAATAGCATCGCGATATTGGAAATATCTACAAAATCTTTTTTTCGTTTTTGCACTCTTGCGATGCAGGCTATTTTCTTAGGAAACGCATTAGCTTAGCCTCATCCATGATTGGAATATTCAATTTTTTTGCCTTGAAAATTTTAGATCCCGCCTCTTTCCCCGCAATGAGTAGGTCAGTTTTGGTGGAAATGTTACTAGTGACCCGAGCAGAGAGCGCTACTAACTGATTTTTGGCCTGATCTCGCGACATCGTATTGAACCATCCAGTCAGAACGATAATCTTACCGGCGAACGGATTATCATTTATAAACTCGGACGCGGCAACAGTCTGTGGCCAATAAATTTCTATCGGTGGGCTCAATAATTTTCTAATAACTTCAAGGTTATGTCTTTCTTTGAAAAAAGAATGTACCTGAGTCGCTACAATTTTGCCTATGTCTTGCACTCTCATCAACGAATCGATATCGGCAGCTGTCAGCGCGTTTAGCGTGCCGTAAGCGGCAGCCAGGTTAGCGGCCGTTGCTTGGCCTACCTCGCGGATATTTAGCGCGTAGAGAAAACGCGCAAAGGTAGTTTGTTTAGCTTTATCTATAGCATTCAATAAATTTAGTGCTGATTTCGGACCTATATGCTCTAGCCTAGTTAAGCTTTCTTTATTCAACCGAAACACATCAACCGGAGTTTTCACTAGCTCTCGTTCGACTAATTGTTCGATAATCTTAGCTCCCATACCTTTGATATTCATCGCACGACGAGAAACAAAATGCTTCAACGCTGCTTTACGCTGCGCTGCGCAGACTAAACCTGCCGGGCATCTTACGATTGCTTGGCCATCCATGCGCTCAACATGTGAGCCACATACCGGGCATTGAGATGGAAACTCTACCATCTGCGCATCTTTAGGTCTTTTAAAAGAGACGACACTAACAATTTGTGGAATAACATCAGCGGCGCGACGTACAATGACTGTATCACCAATCATTAAATCGAGCCGCTTTACCTCATTAGCGTTGTGCAGAGTGGCATTACTGACTATAGTTCCAGAAACCATAACCGGTTCAAGACGTGCAACCGGGGTAATTAAACCGGTACGTCCGACCTGGAATTCTACGTCCTGAACCCGGGTCTGTTGTTCTTGAGAGGGAAACTTATAAGCAATGGCCCAACGAGGAGCGTGGGCCATAAAGCCCAATTGTTGCTGTAAAGATAACGAATCTACTTTAATAACCACACCATCTATATCAAATCCAAGAGTTGATCGTGCCTTATGCACGTTTTTATAAAAATCTAACACCTCTGCACTGCCGGTGCAGAGGCGAATGTGATCACTCACCGGCACACCCCAGGCTTTGAACTGTTGCAGACACTCCCAATGACTTTCTGACAACGTACCGTCTTCCAACAGACCGACGCCGTAACAATAAAACGTCAGTGGCCTCCGGGCTGTAATGGAGGGATCCAACTGGCGTAAAGAGCCAGAGGCAGCATTGCGCGGATTGGCAAAAACTTTTCCCCCGTCTCGTTTGGCAATTTCATTCAGCTGTTGAAAGCCTGCTTCTAACATGAACACTTCGCCACGGATCTCTAGTAAACGAGGCAGGTCATCTTTGCAGTTATACTGCAAACGTAACGGAACGGTACGAATAGTGCGTACATTTGCGGTGATATCTTCGCCGATAGCACCGTCACCACGGGTGGCAGCCCTTACCAAAACCCCATTTTCGTAAAGCAAGCTGACCGCTAGACCGTCAATCTTTAATTCACAGCAATAGGTTATGTCGTTATTGCTCCTAAGCCGGGCAAGCACCCTCTTGTTAAATGCCAAAAAATCTGTCTCTTCAAACACGTTATCCAGAGAAAGCATCGGTACCTCATGATACACCTGACAAAAGTTGTTCTGAACCTGTCCTCCGACACGATGGCTAGGAGAATCTATAGTCAGCAGGTCTGGCCGTTTGCCCTCTAAGTCGCGTAATTCCGTCATGACTCGGTCATATTCACTATCAGATACTTCAGGAGAAGCCTCCACATAATAAAGGTATTCCCAACGTCTCAACTTCTCACGTAGCCGCAAAATATGTTGTTTTATTTGTTGCATAACAATACAAATATACCATTAACAGTAAAACCTCTACAAGAAGGGCTCAGGAGTAACACTAATTTTAGTAGGGCTTAACTTAATTCAAGTGATACTAAATAGTTGTAATAAATTCTCTGTCAGTTAAACCTAACTAGAGCTGCTTAGCGCAGACAAGCAGCTCTGATTAATAAACTTAGACTTACCGCACGTAAATTAATCTTGCGTTCAGTAGCGCTGGTATTTTGGGATTCAGATCTTAACTCCATGCGCACCTTATACCCATCTAGTCTTTGAGGGTTATCAAACAACTATAGTTATCAACTATTACACCCCGCAATGACTATAATATGCTAACGGATTGCAAAATCTATTTGCAATTTTGATACTATTACCATGAATGATGGTATCGTTATGAACATAGAAATTCCGAAAGTATTGATAAAAATCTTCATTTATCTTGAAGATAGAAGAGCTGGGCTGTTACCATATTAACAGGAATAATAAGTCGCCTTTGTCCTTTGACAGAGGAGTTGAGGTGATAGTAAATATTTGATTATCCGAATTGAAAACCAACGCTCAGCACTCTTTGCAACCATTGCGCACCCACCTATACCCCACCACCGTTGTGAGCAGCCTAATACTGCGCATTAGGCGTTATTGCTTTATATTGCTACTTGTGATACTTTTTTGCTTTCTCCTCATAAAATAGGAAAAAGCAGCAGGAGCGGGTATTATATCTGCACCGCAGCAGCAATTACAGTTGGCAGTAAAGGTTATAATTGCCTAGCGATTTATTCAAAAGCACCTGAATATATAACTGGTTAGTATACACGGATTTCTGGTGGATCGAGATAGAATCTAGCTGCACAGGATGTACACCGTCCGATATATTCATTAAATAAAATCTACACAATTATCCCGCTCTATCCTTGTCTGTTAGGATAGAGCTAGTTGATGAACAGCAGAAACACGCATCTCCTTTAACGCAGTTTATATCCGCGCAAGAGGGTGCAACATCAGCTATTCACACGTACCTACTAAATCATACTCATGCTGTTCTAGCAAAATCTGTTTGTTCTGATTTTGAGGTTTTTGTTTCATTCACTTAACGTGGTAAGTCACGAAAAACAACTGCACGTTCTTTACAGTTAATTAACCGACCATGCAATAGCAATACCATGATCGCGATCATACTTACGATGATTAATATCAGTCGCAGATTTTAGATCATTATAATCCACGTTTTTTTAATTCATCGCGTATTTAAATAGCGACAAAATTTACTCATTAAGCTATTATCTTTAATATCTTAAATTAATAACTGTAAATCTACAGTATGATTTTTTTTCAAAATAGTTTAGTAAACTACTTTTTGCTTTTTTAACAAAACAACAGGCAATAAAAACGATAAACAATTGGGGTAGCATCCATCTGGATCTAGTGTGCGATACTACGTGCATATCGCATTTCGAATTGAAACCATTAATGCATCGATGTTATCAATCTATTTATTTTATGCGCTAATTTTAGCAACTTTTCATTTTATCCTGACAATCTACCAAATATTAATAAAGTTAGTATAACTCTTCTTTAACGACCTGGATGCTAGCAATTTAATGCTGCGATTATTATGTTTGATAACACATAAAGTCATGCATCCGTAGATTTAAACCGTGTGCTGTCTATCACAAGAGAAAAATATTTACTGGTCAGTAACCTTCTCCATAAATGCTATAGCGATAGCCCTAAACTAATAGACAAGAATAAACTTGCTGATAAGACTTCTAAGTAACCTTACCCATTCTCTAGCGGCGCTATCTTAGAAATGCACTGTTTGCAGAGGTGTGTACTTTCCCTCAATTACAATCATAAACGCTATAGCCGCTTTGTTAAAAAAGCGGCGCCTTGGATACTTTTTGTGGAATAGATCATATTTTAAACTTAGTAAGAATTGATTTTATTGATCCTATCTTGTATTTAAGCAGACAATTATTTCAGAATATGAAATTAACTAAACTATTTATCATAGAGTTAACAGAAAGTATTACTAGCCTATGGCTGTCAGGCAAAAACGGCATCATGATTTATGTTAACAGTGTTTATGCGCTTACAAGGCATAATTTAACAATTAATACAATCAAACAAATTAAGATGCTGTATGTCCTGCGATCGCGCCGCAAACTCTATCAAAACCATAGTAGGCTAAAGTAAAAAATTTAAGTTAAACTTTAGCCCCATAGCAATGACATCAATTTAGAAAGTTTGGGGAAATAAAATGTACCAGCAAGAAGCTATAATTACTGCTCCTAATGGTCTGCATACCCGTCCCGCCACCCAATTTGTCAAGAAAGCTAAAAGCTTTAGTTCCGAAATAACCGTAACCGTTAATGGCAAAAGCGCCAGTGCGAAAAGCCTATTCAAACTACAAACCCTTGGTATGACAGAGGGTACCGTGATTACTATCACCGCGGAAGGTAAAGACGAACAAAAGGCAGTAGAACATTTGGTTAAACTAATGGCAGAACTTGAGTAAAATATAGTATGGTCTTTCCGGCTAACATGAGTCATGAATAAGGTACAGTTATGATTTCAGGAATTTTAGCATCACCGGGCATCGCCTTTGGTAAGGCGCTGTTACTCAAGGAAGATGAGCTTGTCATCAACCGGGAAAAAATTTCCGCGGATCAAGTCGAACAGGAAATTAAACGTTTTCTTTCTGGCCGCGCTAAAGCCTTGGCTCAGTTAGAAGCGATAAAAACCAAAGCAGGTGAAACCTTAGGTAAAGAAAAAATTACCATCTTGGATGGCCATCTCATGTTATTGGAAGACGAAGAACTTGAGCGAGATATTATAGCCCTTATCAAAAAAGACTTCGCACGCGCAGATGCCGCCGTATATTCCGTAATTCAAATGCAGGCCAAAGCGCTGGAAGAAATTAACGATGAATATCTTAAAGAACGTGCTACAGACGTACGCGATATCGGTCAACGTTTACTGCGCAATATTCTTGCCATACCTATTATTGACCTAAGCATTATCAATGAAGAAGTCGTGCTAGTAGCTGCAGACTTAACGCCTTCAGAAACTGCGCAACTTAATTTAGATAAAGTGTTAGGTTTTGTTACTGATATCGGCGGCAAAACCTCGCATACTGCTATTATGGCACGCTCGTTGGAACTACCGGCTATCGTTGGGACCGGTAACATTACCCATAAAGTCGTTAACGGAGATTATTTAATTCTAGACGCTATAAACAACCAAATTTATATCAATCCCGAACCTGCGGTGATTAAAAAACTAAAATTTCTACAAAACAAATACATCGCTGAGAAAAGCGAATTTGCTAATCTCAAAGATTTGCCCGCCGTGACGCTTGACGGCCATAAAGTGACAATCTGCGCTAATATCGGTACCGTGCGCGACGTGGTAGGCGCTCAACGCAACGGCGCGGAAGGAGTTGGATTATATCGTACCGAGTTTTTGTTTATGGACCGTGATTCATTACCCAGCGAAGAAGAACAGTTCCAGGCGTACAAAGCGGTGGCAGAATCAATGCCATACAGATCGATTATTGTGCGCACGATGGATATCGGGGGAGATAAAGATTTGCCTTATATGAATTTACCTAAAGAAGACAACCCCTTTCTTGGTTGGCGAGCCATCCGTATCGGACTAGACCGTAAAGAGATATTGCATGCACAATTGCGAGCTATTTTGCGCGCCTCAGCGTTCGGCAAATTGCGTATCATGTATCCAATGATTATTTCCGTTGAAGAAGTTCGCACCTTAAAATATGAGCTATCTATGTTAAAAGAGCAGCTGTATGAAGAGGGTAAGTCCTTCGACGAAGGAATCAAAGTCGGCGTGATGGTGGAAACACCAGCAGCCGCAGTTATTGCGCATCATCTTGCACAAGAAGTAGATTTTTTTAGTCTTGGGACAAACGACTTAACTCAGTATACTCTTGCGGTCGATCGAAGTAATGCACGCATTTCTCATCTATATAATCCCATGTCTCCAACAGTACTAACATTAATTAAGCATGTCATTGATGCATCTCACGCAGCAGGGAAATGGACTGGGATGTGTGGCGAGCTTGCGGGAGATGAGCGTGCTACATTACTGTTATTAGGGATGGGACTAGATGAATTTAGCATGAATGCCGTCTCTATTCCACGCATAAAAAAAATTATTCGCAACTCTAATTTTATTAACACCCAAGAATTAGCAGAAGAAGCGTTAATGCAACCTACAGAGAAAGAATTAATGGATGTCGTCAATAAGTTTATTAAAAAACACTAAATTAGTATAAGAATACTAACTTGGTTTAAATACTTAAAAGAAGACCATAGCTTGTTAAATACGCTCAAACATTAGGTTTTTAATAATGTAAAGATACATAACGTATTGAAAGAATTACATGTATTGTAATAGTTATTGCAAATACATTAAATATTTTAACGTCGTTCTACTAAAATAGTAGGCGATGCAGTAGCTATCAAACCTAAAGGAATTATATGACTACACAGGTATTTGGTAAGGGAGGCAAAATTTTAAATTTAATAACGATACCTCTATCATATAAGGCAATGGTATTAATCTCTATCCGTCTATTAAAGGATTTCCCCTTCCGTGTTACTGAAACAGAAAATGTATAAAAAATGATTTTGTAATAAAATCCTCTATATGCCCTGTTACTAGCAGTAAAATAAAACCTTACTAATGTGTTAATTAAAAACGTAGATAAAATTACAGCAATAATTAAAGTGTCCTACAGAATTAGGGTAGGGTGGGCGAACGCTGATTGTCCACATTTTGGACATAATAAAAAATCTACAGTCTGACTGTTCAGTCTTTATAAGTTTCGACTGACTAACCTGGACATAAAGAAAGTTTGAACGTTGATCGATAACTTCATCTTCTAAAGCTCATCATACTTATGATTATCTTTGATGTAATCGTCGTACAACAGCTGAGGGGTAATCAGCGCTCCAACCCTAGTAAAAGCTAAGCTTCGTAACGAAAAATTATTAACCGATATGTTCATTATATCATCTTAATAAATAAAATATTTCTTTATCTATGCAGCATAGAAACAGTTCCAGATAATATCACAGAAATCTTTCACAAAATTTCGTTTAGTTGAATAAAAGCATAAGCATTAATTTATTGATACCAAAATATCATGTAAGCAATAACTACTGCGACTATAAACATTAAAATATAGCACAGCGATATATTTAGATATTTCGTCTCAACTTCTAAATTACCAATAATTATTGAATTAATGACTTTATCATTAATGCTGTAGTTGTGTCATCATGTTACCATCTCTTTTAAAGCCTTATATCTTTTTTCTTTTCTTTATAAGTTTTAATTTCATTTTAAAAAATTTCATAGCAATTCTAGAGAAGTTTTCTCATGCCAAGCTAGACAAATATTTCTACTCATTTACTGATAGCTTAGTAAAGCTAAGATTTGTTTGAATTCTTCTAGTTGAAGTATATCAATAAATATTTTTATTAAAGCACTTATGAAAAATTTAACTAAGTATCACATGCCAACTAAATAATAAGTAAGGCCAATATCATTAATAGCCCAACTTAAAATATTTAAGAAATTCTTGTTACATACAATTGATATCTTTAACCGGATTTCAAAATCTAAACAATCAACGTCGCCAAAGAAAGCGTACACACACTAATTAATCCTGACAGTAAATTTGTACTAAAATAACAACAGGTTGCCAGTTGGCAGTTTCTAACTGTTACTTAAATATTACAGGCATTAACTAATACTAATTATCATTATGTTTGGGACCTTTTCTATACATCGTGTTAGATTATAATTTATTTATAATCAGTAAAACTTAATAAATAATTAGAATTATTAATCTACTACCGTAATTAAGATGCCCTACATTCTTTGCCATAACTTTTACTAAATTATCTACAAATTATTAGTTAAAAGTTATTATAGAGTAGTTGTTGACCATAAAGGTCAACGAAAGAGAAACAAGACTAAAATATTTGCTGCAAAATATTTTAGGTGACATGAGTCTTCATAAAAACGATGTCTAAAATATGTGTTTACATAATCTGTTTAAACTAATAATGCCTGCAATAGCATTATTAGTTTTATCCACTCTTACTAGATAAGCTTTTAAAATATATATTTATATGATCACAATCAATATCATTAAGATAATGAAAAATATTCTAGAAGGTAAGACTCTTTTAACCCTTATCCCAATTTCATTATGCATAAAATCATTAAAATAAGTTAACAATGCTAAATGGCGGACGTATGCGCGAAGCGCATAAAACAGATCTTGTTATTTAGCGCAGGTGATCTCATTTAATAAAAAATCAACAATCGCGTGTAGTTTAATTATCTGCTTTTCACTTCGGCGTCGGTTTTTGTATTCTATTTCTTCCGTATCCAAATTGCGATCACCTATAACTAATTGATGTGGTACGCCGATAAGTTCTATATCGGCAAACATAACACCCGGCCGCTCTTTACGGTCATCAATCAGTACGTCAATACCCAGTACCTGTAACTGCTGATAAAGATCTTCTGATACTTTTTTTACGCGGAAAGATTTATGCATATTCATCGGCAAAATAGCAACCTTGAATGGCGCTAGGGCTTCCGGCCACACAATACCACGCTTGTCATGATTTTGCTCGATCGCGGCCGCCACTACCCGGGTTATGCCGATGCCGTAGCAGCCCATAGTAAGCTTTTGGTTACGGCCATCTGCACCTTGCACGGTAGCTTTCATAACCTCTGAATATTTAGTCCCCAATTGGAAAATATGGCCTACTTCAATTCCTCGCTTGATTTGCAAAAATCCCTTGCCGTCTGGACTTATATCGCCGTTAACTACTTTGCGCAAGTCCGCCACTTGAGGTAATGGCAAATCCCGTTCCCAGTTAATGCCGAAGAAATATTTTCCTTCGGCGTTAGCCCCGGCAGCAAAATCACTCATCACAGCTACGCTGCGGTCGATAACTAGCGGCAACGGCAAGTTAACTGGACCCAGAAAATCTGAGTTGACACCTACCGCCAAGCGGATTTCTTCTTCGCTAGCAAACGTAAGAGGTGCGGCAACTTGCAGCAATTTTTCAGCTTTGATATCATTGAGTTGATGATCACCGCGTACTATGAGCGCAACAAGCGGATGACAGGCACCTTCCGTAGCGCGGACCAACAGAGTTTTGACAGTTTTTTCTACTGGCAGTGTTAATTTCACGAATAGTTCAGTGATAGTGCTTGCATCTGGAATCTCCACCATATGCATTTCTTCACCCGGTAAAGCGCGCGTAGCAGCCGGAGCAACCGCCTCTGCTAATTCGATATTAGCGGCGTAGTCTGAAGCGGTCGAGAAAACGATATTATCCTCACCGCTATCAGCTAGCACCTGAAATTCGTGGGACACACTACCGCCGATGGAGCCGGTATCTGCCTGCACCACTCGAAATTCTAGCCCCATACGGGTGAAAATAGCGCTATAGGCCTGATACATAGCGTCATAAGTTGCCTGAAGAGAATCTTGGCTAATATGAAAAGAATAAGCATCTTGCATCACAAATTCTCGCGAACGCATGACACCGAAACGCGGGCGTAATTCGTCTCGAAATTTATCTTGGATCTGATAAAAATTTAACGGTAACTGTTTATAAGAAATTATTTCGTTACGAACAAAATCAGTTATCACCTCTTCATGAGTGGGTCCTAGTACAAACGACCGCATGCCTCGATCGGTAAACCGCAGCAGTTCTTGGCCGTATTCAATCCAACGTCCACTATTTTGCCACAAATTCGCAGGCTGCATTATTGGCATAGATAATTCAATTGCGCCGACATTGTTCATTTCTTCACGTACAATATTTTCTACTTTACGCCGCACGCGCAAACCAGTTGGCAGCCAGCTATAAAGGCCGGATGCCAACTTACGGATCATCCCAGAACGCTGCATTAATTGATGACTGACTGCTTCCGCATCAGCTGGCATTGTATTAAGAGTACAAAGCAGATATTGAGTAGTACGCATGTTAATTAAATTCCACAAAAAATATTTAACACTCTACGGGCGTAGATAAGCTGTAACAATAGTAAGATTAATAAATAATATCATTTATCAGTGCCTGATCGCGGCTAAAATTATCAGCAAAAATTACTTGTTATTTCGTTTAACCCTACAGCGACTATGAAAATAAATAAGCATTTATGAATAGAAAGCACATTAAACCACTGCATTGGATTACCCACAAAGCGGTAAATAAGCGCAGTATAATTATCCTCACTTTCACTACACACTTCCTGTGTGTATTACAGAAAGTTTCTTGCGCTTTGGACTAAACTTAAGCCTGCGCACACAATTTACAACCCTATCTGGGAGAAAATAATCTTCAAAATTCTTGTGTGAGAAAAACTTAGACCAACAAACTCACAAGCATCATGGGTTAACTTTTTAAATTTAATAAAGAAAAGTTCAATTTCCCATTCATAACATTAGGCCGGTCAATACGTAACCGGAGATGATGAGCAGTGTCATTTCCGAAAGCTAAACTAGTGACTACTCAATAGTAGTATGAGAGAAAAGATGAGCGAGCAACAAAAACATATCCGGCTATATTACCGGTAAACTGTGAGGGAATTCACTGTTCACAACTATCTGCCCTTCTGCATTTAACACAAAATAAACAAGAGTTAAATAAAGTGTGTTAGGAACATGCAATGCTGCCAATCAATTTCTAAAACGGCAATACATGCAACTCGAATACATTATTATCTATTAATACAATTCAGTAATTTTTGTAATTTTTCTTTAAGTAATAGACAAAAGCCTACTTCTATAAACTAAAAGCGGCAATTATGGAGAAAGGCTGAAAGTCATACCCTAAATAGCATGCTAATAGCAATCAGCTCCAGAGATGACGATCTGGAATTAACAAAGCAAGGAGCCTATGCTATTCATGCGTCTAAATAGAGCTACAATTGCGTCGCCTAGCGCGGTGATGCTAGGCGACGCAATCTTACATGGTAGAATACTTTCTTTATTAGGTATGATTATAAACATCTCCCAGATTGCAAACTAATTTACTCGTTAGATTTTCTTGATTTTTTATCTGATTAAGCTAGCACCAGAGCATTGTACGCAATAATAGATACATACCATAATTTAGCTTGAAATATCTTGTTATCGGGAAAAGCACAACTAAATAAGTAATGCCCACATCGTGATGTGGGTGTTGAAATTATTTTTTCATGTCTGCAGTTAACGAAATTTATAGAAAATAACAAGATAAACTTAACCTCATCTGATTTAGGCACCACAAAATTGTTATTAACAATCACAATCCTTTCATCTTTTATGGTAAAATTATAAATTACTAGCGGTATTATTTAATTCATCATAATAATACACCAGGAAGAACTTCTTTATACTTAGGAGTATATCATTTTTAATATTATGACTAGGATAGTATACAGTAAGCCAGTATCTTTTAAAAGATACTGGCGTAAGTAGACGTCAAGTTAATTGATTAATGTAAGTAATTTTGATAACTGCTATAACTAATTACGGATTATTTAACATGCGAAGATAATAATTTATTTTTCTGCTAGGTTAATGTTATGAGAATTATTAATTACATTTAATAATACCTGATCGACATTAAACTTAAGCTTAATTACGTATTAATTGGTTTTATTTTACTGCAGCAATAGTTAGTTAAGTTAATAAACGTTAACCAAAACAATTTGTGCGCACTAACTTTTAGTCCTTACAATTATTTAATTTGTTTATAAACCATAAAATAAGATACATAAGTATTTACTATTACCGTTATCTTATAGCTATTATCTTTATTCATTGATTTAGACAATATTTATAATATATAACGTCAATGTAAACATCTATCTTGCTCATATATCTGTTTGTTAATGTGTGAATATGAAAACGCACTAATTATACGTTTAGCTATGTTTAGCTACTGTCGTATCCTTTTAGTTATCTGCTTATTGTAAGCCATTACACACATTTACTTTGATGCTAATCGTATATTTTACATTAATTTCAACAGGATTGCGGGCTACATCATTGTATTAATCGATAATGTTTTAAGTTAACGTTTTTCAATAGTGCAACATACAGCGCGCAATACTGTTGATAAATCAAAGAAGATTTCTAACAAGATATTTTATATCTACATAGGTGATGAAAATGTTTATTTTAGTAAAACAATAACAGATCTAAATTAAAGAAAAGTATCGATAATAATACGGTCAATAATTTATACTAACAGATATTATAAACATAATATAACATAATATGTTACTACTTGAACTTGATACTAAGGCAATACAATGTAGTTTTATTAATATCTATTCAAAGCTAACAATATAATAATACTCTACTGTTTAGTAACTTAGTTATAATATCAAAATAAATATTTATCTTGGTTTCCGATAACCCAAAATTAATATATATGATTACATCAATTATTATTACATGTTTATGCTAAGTATATCTAAACTTGTACTATTACAATCTGAGGAAAGTAAGAAATACTTTTAGTTCATTTAAGTATTATTGCATAAACATAATCCTAACGACTGACTGTTAAATTATAGCTTTAATATAGGATATATCCAGAATAACATACAATATAAATTAATTATCAATATTCCTGCAAAATTTTCAAATACAGCATAAAATGAATGCAGGCTTAAGTTAATGGGTTTTATTATGAGGAAAATTTTTCTTACTGTATTTTGTTTAATGCATGAACCCTAAATGATAAAACTAGACTTAATCGCTAATTCGTTTTACGATATCTATAATTATAGTTTATCAAAAGTATGTGAAAAACAAGCACTAATTAATATAGCTAGATAATGCTAAATATAGCAGAGATCGTGACTAGACTTATTCTATGAAATAATGGAAAACTGTTATTTCTTTATTTGCCCGAAAGATTTGCCGGATAGCTACCTACTTAATCTTAAACCCCTACCAACTCTAGCTATTTCGCAACTCACTACATGATGAGTGTTTGAGGTAGCTTATTTAACTCTAATGGCAACACGTTATTACCAACTTTCATGCGCGAAGAAAAGTAAATACAAATGCTGCAATGTTTTATTTATCTAACAACGGTCATGGATCAATTGCCGACCGTAAATTTTATTAAATTAAAGCTATGAAACAATTTTTGCATTAGAAGGAGATGCTTGTAACAAATTAACTAGGCGTATTTAAGGTGTTTGCCTACATAAGATGCCTCGATAACATAGCAAAATTGTCTGGTAGATACATGAGAAAGTTACCATCCGATAGCGCGTTCATTGTTAGAACGGCCAGAGTTACATGTTTGGTAACATAATGTGGTTATGCTTATTTTTATCATTGGCACGAATAATGAACGCAAAAGTTTACAACCTAATACTGACTAGCATTAAAGCTTTTGCCTGTTAATCATTCTGGAATACCAGTTAAATTATAGCAAGTATCATTTTAATAGTTTCTTTTCCCATGCTATAATATGCCAAAATTAAAGATAAAGTGTTATTAGGAGTCTTGTAGTGGCACCATCTGTTTCTGCAATTTTTTTAGACCGCGACGGTACCATAAACACCGATAACGGTTATGTTTATAAAATTGCAGACTTTCATTTTATTGAAGACGTAATTACAACCATGCAGAAATTAAAAAAAATGTTTTTCTCCTTGGTGATGGTTACTAATCAATCCGGGATGGCTCGAGGTCGTTTTAACGAAGAACAATTTATGCGATTAATTAAATGGATTGACTGGTCGCTGGCGGATCATGATGTTAACTTAGATGGTATCTATTTTTGTCCGCACCATCCGCAGGCAGTAGTAAAAAAATTAAGACAAGATTGTTCTTGTCGCAAGCCCAAACCTGGCATGCTACTGGACGCACAATGCCACATGCATATAGATATGGCTTCTTCTTATATGGTCGGTGACAAACTAGACGATATGTTGGCGGGCAGGGCAGCAGGAATCGGTACTAAAGTACTTGTGCGCAGCGGTAAATTGGTCACTAAACAGGCTATTGAGGCATCAGACTGGGTTATTGATAGCTTAGCGTCACTGCCGGACGCAATTAAAAAACATCAAACCAGAATGTAATAAATCATGCTTAATTATTTAATAAATAAGCAAACACTCTATTATTTTCAAATTAGTTTTTTATTAAATATTGTCATCGACAGTACATTTGTCACCAGTTAAAGGCACAGCAAAATTCAAAATAGATAAAAAGGTTTAAACCAAATAAAAGAAAGCATTATATGCTATAATAGTAATTAAAATACCCTTGAATAATTTATTAGATAACCTGTATAAATACTCAAAAAATGACGTTAATAAAAGAAGTGTTCAAAGTTAAAATAAACTATTAGTTTTGGCATGAAATATTGGTATTAGCTTCTAGCAATAAATATTTACTTAATTACAGGGTCGACTAATAACTTAAATTAAACGACATCATTAAATCTAATCTGTGCAAGTAAAACAAATATCAGAAAAGATTGTTTTGTCAAAAAGGTACCAAATAAACAGTGTATAGATACCCATCAGATAAACTAGGATAACTACTACAACTAATGGTGTTATCATGAAGTGAAAGTAAAATACCAAAACAAAATTATTTATTTAGTGACTTTAGTTAAGTACTAGTGTAGCTACTTTCAGCCTAGGTTTAACATTAAATGTTTTACTGATTAAAATACTTATTAAGAGACTTTAAGTGAGAAGACGTTAATCCCCATCGTGGACTAAGAAGCCCCAGCTAATTTTGTACAACTTTAAGAACGTATACCTCTCGGTGTTGGATGTTGCACACTTACCTCAATACACCCTAAATATCGTTACGTAAACAGCAAAAATCTTAGTAACTTAAATTAATTAACAAAAAGTAAGGAGTAAGGATACTAATTAACCTCCCTTAATAGGTATTAAAGAAATACACATGATTCCCTTTTTCTAGCCATGTAAGATGCTGAAGAACATTAACATGCTTAAATTAAGTTACTACTTAACAGTAGTGTAATAAACTTTACAACAAAAGTAAATTTTATATTTCTTACTACTTATTAAGTACTCAATAAATATTATACAGCACTAAAACCCGATTATAGCATTCATGACAACGACCACTGTACATTTCACATTAAATCAATATCAATGCGTGATATTGTTGCGTGTTATTTATACTTTATACTATCTTGATAAGTTGGCTAACAAAAACAACTAAATAAAAATTACATTTATTAAATAAAACACATCAACCATTTACATCGTAAATAAATCATAGATAAAAACTGTACTTTTATTATATTCAACCACTAACTAAAATGCTTTTATCTATCATAGTACTAAAATGTGATCTTCATTAATTTTCTCCTTACAAATTGTAATATTTAATCACACCTGCTAATCTTAGATAATTAATATTATCCTAAACAAGATTACAGCACTCAGACATGATAAGTCATACTTAAACTTTATAATAATGAGATTTAGTCGCTATGAAAGCATAAAATTACAAAGTCAGAAACTATACGACAAGAAATAGCGTATGCAAAGTAACAGCTCAATAAAGCGAGTTTACCACAAACAACCTAATTATTTTATAATAGTAAGGTGATTTACAATATAAAGAAATAACTTAATATTATACTTACACAACAGGTAGATAAAAGTATTCGTTAGATATGAGTAAAGATGATTGTTTTTAAAAAAGATAAAGTCTAGCTTAGCTGCTACTTTTAAAAACACATAAAAAACTATCTTAACACAATAAATAAAAGGTAGAGCAATACATTCATAATTTGATAATAAACACAAACATGGATAATGCTAAAGATAAATTAAGCTCAATAGCGTATACTTTATAAAACATAATTTTATAAACAAATGAGATAAAATATTAACCGCATTAAATACGATAATAATTAATAGCCTCGTAAAATCGCATAATCAACGCATCGAAACAAGATGGTTCACTGCGTGAACATATAAAATATTGTCTCGCATTTCAGCAATGAACAACTCTTTTGGTAACAAAAGTCATACACCTTGCTTTATGAGAACACGTTTAAGATGCCGACAAACAAGTGCCCATATAGTAGTGCCAAATCACTAAAATATATAATAAACGAAGTAATCATATTCATTGACTAATAAAAGCAAGGACTAACTGCATTGAGGATCTTTTGGGAAAATGATAAATACTAGACTTTATTTTATTAGAAGCTGGTTTACGTAGATAAAACAAACTTTACCTAAGTTAAAGTGATCGCAAATTTATATAAAATAAAAATTGCAGTTCAGTATTATAAATACGTGAAAACAAGAAAGGCAAACAAGGTTATTTTACATTATTAAGTTTGTAAGAAATTAGACAATTAGGTAAGGAAATCTAACCGCTGGACTTTTGTTAATGCATAATTATGCGTTCAAGAGATAGTTACAGCAAAAGCTGTACACAAAATACTATTAGTATAGTTACTAACTAGCTGAACGAGCGTAACTACAACTAGCAGGTATTGAAATCTTCCGGCCTCATAACCTGAAACACAAGTTGGCCAGATAGCTTGCACAACATTAGCGAACCATGAAATGCATTACGAGACACATGGTATTATAAAAACATATAGATAGTACAAAATGCTTTAACAAAATATATAATAGGGATTGATATACTTCCGACAAAAGATAGTAAGAAACTATTTTCTAGAGCCAGTGAGAGTTTGATTTATCTATTTTACTGGTGCCGATAATAGGGGTTGAACCTACGACCTTCGCATTACGAATGCGCTGCTCTACCAACTGAGCTATATCGGCATAAGACAACATAATCCTAGTATAAATCTAGGATGCACAGGCTATGCAAAACTATTTTTGATATAATCAAAACTTCATGAAGGATATTAGTAATATCTCTTAGTAATAAATAAACTCATAGATAATTTTCTCTGAAATCATTTAATTCCCGTAATTTTCACGTTGTAATAAAAGTCACGCCACCACTATCGCAGTGGTAGTCAGCGTATGCTTTTCAGCACTTTAATCAACTAACAATAACCCCATATATTGCGAGACAAATCAAACCACTGGCATGCTTTTGTTAATTTATAATCAGCATATTTAGCAGCATGCTAAGCTGATTGTCTAGCGGCCATGTTATCTACATCAATATAAAGTTGTCTAATGTCGATAAAACAATTAATAGTTTTACATAAAAACCTCTGAGGAGACATCCGCACGCATAAAATATGTGATAATCATAATTATAATTATAATCATAATCATAATCATAATCATAATCATAATCATAATCATAAAATTATGAGTACTACAATAACTTATAATAGCAAATATATTATACGGCCATGGCACGGCCATTCAATCAACTTGACATTCAGAATGCGAAACCCAGTGATTAGTCATGTCCATTGACTTCTCTCGCGGTAAAACAGATAAGGATTGTATTATTGTAATATGTTATGATGCTAGTGTCTAAATATTGCAGGTTAGCACCACAAGAAAAATCAAGGATAATGTAAGTGGTATACCTGCAATCTTTATAGCAAATTAAAAGCTATGACGTTATATTTTATTATTTTGATGATTACTTGCTTGTGCTGAAACTAATGGTTTCATAACAATAGATATTGTACACACCGATTCTATTGGTAAAAATTCATAGATGGGGTTAAGCAAAGAATAGATTATACTAACCATGCCTATAAGCGGGTATTAGCATATCCGTATAGCACAGTACCCCAGCGGGGTACAAAAAGTCGTTAGTTAGGATACAATGTGCCTTAGCAATAGAATACTCTACTCTGGAAATAGATATTACATTCCATCATGAACTATGCTGCATCATATTGAATGTAGCATAATTTATGTAGTATATTCTCTTGCCGTAAGGTTATATTAGCTGGGTTTTTATTTCTTAAAATAAATTATCATCAGCGATCACGACATAAAAGTTATCATAGACAACATCTACTATGCAAAATACGCTGAATAGCTTCAGCGACAAGATATGCAGTAAAATAGCTAATCGCCTATTAAATTTACAGGTCAAGATCAGGTAGCAACAACACAATCTAGCCGCGCGTCTGCGTAGTCTTGATATTCTATACTCGTTAACTGTTGAGTATGCTTTTACTATTATCATCCCACAGAATATAACTGTAAGCAATCTACTCCACCGTTTTATCCTTTATGAGCACACCGTGGTCAATACAACCCGACTTGGTAACAAGGCTTGTTGTATCACTTTGCGCAAACGCTAGTGCTTCTTAAAAAGAGTATCTCGTTACTGTAGATCAAGATTAACAGATATTCGTAACCCAGGCTGACATTAATGTCCTTGGGTAAAAGATAACCAACAATCATATTAAGCGCATCACTTTTATAGTTACTGATACCATGTCATAGGCAAGTATCACAGCCGTCTATTCTACAAATATAAAGTACAACCCAAAGGAAAAATTTCTTATAATTGTTTAACATACCTTAGTAATATAAAACTACCCGTATAATATTACTTTTACAGCTATTCATCGGCATATTTATCAATAAAAATAAAGATGCACCTATTCACCAGTTATTAAATCATTAATAATATTCAATGTAACCAAGCATCTTGCTCTGTTTCTCGTCGATGCCTTCAATTTCAAGAATTAAAATAGCGGGAAAGGGCGCAATTCTGCAGCAAAAAGCTAAAAATTATATTAATCAGTTGTTGTAATTTATCAGTCTTGTTTAGCATTATTACTAGTGCCGAAAATTATCTTTGTCACCCACTTTGATTACAGAAATAGTCTACCAGCATTGTGCGTAACTAAACATAAAATCATTATACATAAAAGAGCGCTGGGTGTCGCTGTCGTTAAAGAACTATTAATGATCTTCCATATCGATTTTGATTAGCAAGATATAATTTATAACAGATACTACGAGAATATAATTGCACCTAAAACTTAATAAAGAGCTTTCACCTACCGCCGCGACTGACTGCTTGAAAGATATATGGTGGCAGGTCGGAATTATAATACTAAAGAAGTATTTAACCCTCTTTGGAAATATCCAAGCTGGACAGGATAATTATAATGTAGTAAGTCTATGCATAAAAAATAGTACATTTAGCGCACTAGTAGAATAAAACGCTGATAAAAACAGTAGCACGCACCTAATTTTGACTTTATAATTTAAATACTGTTGATTATAGTACCTGTCGTTAAGGACATTTATTAACTTACAAGTCGCCTATCTCTAAGGGGAATTAAGCGTTATGCCTAATAGCGCATAGCAAAACTAATGGGAAAGCAGAAGCAGAAAATTTAGCTTTTAAACGAAATCACTATTTTTTAGCGCCGACAAAGGCTACAGTTTTATACTCATCATTGATGATGTAAGTAATTTAGCACAAAAGACACAAAATTATTTTTTTTGCTTTTTAGTCACTACATGCAACTAGGGTTTTGTATGCTTTTTTTATTTAATATGTGCTTTTTATTAAAAAAAACGACCTGTTTAAAATAAATATAAATATTTATTTCCACATAAAAATAGATCTGCTAACTATATAACCCATATTTCTTAAGAACACACCGCATATTATTGCTTCATATTATTATATGTATACGACAAAACAGTTGAAGAAAATAGTTATCTATGCACTTACCTTTATAAAAGTATATTTCTAAGCTGAGAAAAAACTTAGTTCTGATAGCGCTTATATAATAATTTAGACTATAAAGCGGACTGTTCTTCTTGCTAATCTTAAAGAGCAAACAAACAGTGCTACACTGTTATAGTTGTAATGTTTTAATTTTTTGTAAATTTGCTAAATCTCTGTGAATGCTTGATACAATTATAGTTTAGGAACAATTCCTTAATTAGGAATCAGCTTTTCGATAAAACAATCGGAAATGTCAATAATTAGCAGGCACAAAGGCTAACGGACACATAGCCGTTTTGAAATAACTGATAGGTATCGTATTTATAGTATGTGCTAAGCTTAAATACATTTAAACACTTGGAGAAGTATTTCTCATCCTAAGATGGAGGTAAACTAAAAATAATAACATAACTTCACTTGATCTACAAATCCTACTGCTTTATTTCATGCAGCAAATTTTGCTTATTACCAAGCATTGTTGGTAACACAACGTTTACTATTGGCTTTATGCTAGGCCATTTCTCCCTTGATGGGATAGTTTAGCTATGCTGTAAAATGCAAGCTTTATTATCGTCACTGTCAACTTTACTCAAAATATACTATCACCCAACCGTGAACTAAGTACGATTACTCGTACATCTAGTTGTAGCCGCTATACCCGATAATCCAGGTATCTAGTCGCCGGCACCGAAGCTTAGTAAGTCAATATTTTCTATTTACCACGGGTTGATATCTCGTCAAACCAAAATTTAGTAGTGGATAAACTTATACTAGTTGTCATGATTAGTGACAATAGTATGCTGTATTGTACCTTATAATAGATATAAGACTTCCCATGTGAAGAGATTTTGCGATATCAAAATGGAGGTCGTGCATGCTAATTGCCGTTAATAAGCCGAAACATTTAAGCAATACTTATGTATAGTTAATAGAGCGCATACTAGCTTTGATCGTAAATTGCTTATAAACTAAGTAGGTAAAATATTTAGTCGCGATAGATGGTAAAAACCACTATTTGTCCACTAATGGCGGCACAAATACTATGCCCATATCCCAAGGTTGTTCTATCCAGGTATTCTGAGGAATATCTATTATATAATCATCTACCAGCGGGCGGCCCGCCGGTTTGGCAAAAATGGCAACAAAATGAGCCTTAGGGTACATTTCGCGAATAGTTTTTACTGTACTGCCAGTATCCACTAAATCGTCAACTACGATAAATCCTTCCGCAGCCTTTATTGCAGGTTTTAACACGTTAAGATCACGATGATTATCGTGATCGTAGCTGGATACGCATACAGTATCCACATAACGGATATTTAACTCGCGAGCTATTAATGCGCTTGGCACCAAACCGCCGCGGCTGACCGCAATAATCCCTTTCCATTGTTCAGCGGGCAGTAGGCGCTTGACCATAGTACGCGCGTGAATTTGCAACATGTCCCAAGTGACAACGTATTTCTCACTCATAAAATTCATTCCCAACCTCGGCTTGAGTCGTCCTAAAAATCTTAGAGGGGAAAGATTGCGCGAGATTATAAAGACTAAGCTGTCTAAAGGCTAGTATCTATCTTTTTTAAACTCAGTTACACTGGCAAATCAAATAGTATTTTTGGCTTTAAAAATGGTTGTAACACTACTAGGCGGCTTAACCCTCCAATAGTGGCGTAACCACACATATTATTATAAAAATTTAAGGTATGTGCCTTACCTGAACTTAGTCACAGGCAGCTAGGAGTCTATCGCCATATGTCTTAACTTACACCAGTTTTACAATAACAACATTAATGTGCAATATCCTCATGCACAAGTCGACGACATTAAACTAGGCAAATTATAGTATGATTGCAATATAAGTGCATCCTAGCATATAATGCCAATCACAAAAAACACAATAACGCATAACATACACATCCTGCTATGTATAAATCTAATAAATAAAAGATATATAAAGCATAATACTCAGCGTATGATAATAGTATTAAACCCTGGCTGGTGCATTGGTATTAAACGTCATCGATAACTAAAAAACTTAGATAACTGGTTGCATCTAACTAAAGCCTACGCTGAACAACTAATCCTGTTATTCAATGCCATGCCACACAGTATTATACGTCTGAGTCATTATATGAAAAGCGTCGCGGCATAGCATGTGAATAACGATATAGTGTAAAGATACGAACTAACAACGCCCAAAGAAGATGACTAATATGTCCGCTTATCAACAAGCAGCATACAAGCAAGTAAAAGTTATGCTGTATGTGCTTAGTCAACTTATTGACGTTGCTACTAGGTTTGCCCAAAGCAAACGCCCTAGTTGACACAAGATGACAACTAATCGACAATGCATTATTTAGTACGTAATATCTATCGACTATTTTAGTAAAAGAATCAGGCAACAAATACAGTTTTAGAATACGTTCTATTTAAATGCTACCCCCACAACGATATTTACCTAAAATTTATCGACTATCCATGAGTATCTAGTATTCGACGAATTCACAAGTAAGAATATAGCTTAACTTTGGTTAGTACCAAAAAAAAATCTTCAGAACTACTAAAAGTAATCTCCACAAAACAAACGTTACTGAAATTACTTTTTAATGAAATTTAGACCAGATATGGCTACTATATGCAGCTGTCAATACTGCTGAGATTTTCACGCTCGCATTCAGCTACCAACACATGCGGTAATGTGATTACACGTTATTTAAAAGAAGAATCTTTTATTACTAATCTAAAAGCAATGAGCGTGCAAACTGTACATTTATTAATGTAATACACTGCGTTCGACGGGCGAGTAATCTTAAAATCACTGACGAGCAGTGATCATCAATTTGGTTTTATTACAACTTGTTTATGAATGCTTATGCATTATCTCCTAATAATTAGGAGAACTTGAATTTGAAGCTTCGACCGTCGGATCGGCAGATCGGGAAGAGCCCGGAAGAGATACTGATTCAGTGCAAGATTAAAGATGATCTATAATTCTCCCAAACGCACAATTAATAACGGGTGATATAGTACTCAAGAATTATAGTCAGTGCTTACCAACTTAAGTTATTTAGCTATAGAACTCACTCTCTCCGTTCATTAATGCTCTGGTAAGCATTCTGAAATCATATAATATAGTTTTCTAAACTAGCTTAATAGAAAAACAGGGCTCTATGTCAAATGAATACACTACGGAGTAGGTTACATACGTCACATCATCAAATGTTTTTTGAGCACCTTAACATAAATTGAGATCTGTGCCCACAGTAGCTGCGGTAAACATGTCAGTTATGGATAAGAATTATATTAACTGTTGAAGCTATATTTGCCAAGTAACGTTATGCGCCGCAGTCGTTAACGTATTTAATAATACATAATATAAACATAACAATTTGAATATTAGCAATGCTGTTAGCAACACTAACTATCTAGTGAACATTTTAGTTAACGTATTTTACGACGGTTTGGATACAAAAAGACGCAAAGTTAATTTATATGCCTGGAATTATTTTAGCTGTTTATATCAGCAAGATATAACATAACAATCATTGTTATGATATTACTAATAGTAGTTACTACAATAACTACTAACAATAATATATCAATGTAAACGTTACGATAATTATTTAAGTAGATCGTTACGTAATAGACTGTTATGATATACTTAATATTTTAATTGCGTAAATTTATCACTATGTGAAAACTTTATTAGTTAATAAACATACTTGATTAAAATTAATATTTTCTCTTTCGCATACTAAAATTAGTAAATATGCACGCCACTATTATGCTGGTTATGGTAAGTAATGTAATTAAGTTGCAGAACAATAAAGCCGAATCAGGTTAATATAATTCAATACTGACAATGTCGTATATTTAATAATAAAGATGTGATACATATCAAGCTAATATTGCGTTGAGACCCGTTAGCTATGTCATAAATTAAATTGCTAATTAGTAAGAAAATTATAGGTTTCCCTATCTCTACCTTCTGCTTTGCAAGTTTCGTTGCTGGTCATAAGTTGGGTATATGTCACCGTAACCACAAAAGTGACCACATTATGAGGCATAGCCTACTTTTTTAAAATTGCAGAAAACTTGTGCCAAACCTCTATCTAATAGAGAGAGGTTTGCACAACAACCCCATGTTGGGGTATATCATAGGCGGTAACAAACTAAAAATCTCTTTTGTCGCAGTATATTCGCTAACCGAAAATACAGCTAAATACCTACAGACAATATAGCTACCCAAAATTTCAGAAGGGGGATATGCTCGTAAATTAACTTCGGCAGTGATACAGTCACGAACGAAGTTAATTTGCGAGCATAATTTAATAAAATTATTTTACATCAGTTACGTAATAAAAGGTTTGATAATAAATCATGAGTTTTTTTAAATACTGCATATTAATTCCCTGTAAGAGCTGGTTACCCAACCAGCCAAAACGTAGATAAACTTATTACAACACAGTTGTAATAAGTAAATATTTAAAAATATCTATTAAACACATTAGTGATCATAATGATAGCTTTTAAAATAACCATCTCTTGTCCATTTTATACTGATTCTAGTTATTTCACCACCATTTTCTTCTCTATTAGAAGTATTAGAATATGAATTACCTTAATATGAATTTCCTGTATGCGATCAGCATAACCAAAATGAGGCACGCGGATTTCTACATCAGCTCTGCTAGCTATTTTACCTCCTCTTTTGCCGGTAAGAACGATAATCCACATTCCTTTTGTGCGCGCGGCATCAATAGCGCGGATAATACTTGCAGAATTGCCGGAGGTAGAGATACCTACCAAAACATCTCCTTGATTACCTACCGCTTCAATATAGCGTGAAAAGACATGTGCATATCCGAAATCGTTACTGACACATGATAGATAGCTGGGATCGGAAATAGCAATAGCTGGATAACCTGGGCGATTTTTGCGATAACGACCGGTTAATTCTTCGGCAAAATGCATCGCGTCACAGTGAGACCCGCCGTTGCCGCAGGCAAGTACTTTTCCGCCGGCTTTAAAAGTATCGGTAATCAGTTTGGCCGCATTTTCAATATACTGAATATGGCGCTCGTCACTAAGAAAATTTTGTAGCGTTTGTAAAGATTCATGAAGTTCGTTGCGGATCATGTCTTGATACATTAAGTCTCCTTCAATTAAAACGGGAGGATGTATAAATTTTTACGTTTATTTGTTTACCGAAAAATGTGCATATCGCAAAGAAGCAGTTTGTATAAACCGTCATTAAAAATCTTCATCCTGAAAGATAAAAAAAGGGGGCTATAAGCTATTGACAACTCTTATAGCTCCAGAGCTGTTATTTGATAAGCATTTTATCGCAATATTTATCAAATAGCATATATAATGCTGGGCACACACTGATTTAGTTAAAGTTTTGAACGTTTAAAGTTTAAGGGAACATAAACCTACAGCAACTTCAGGGGGGTATATGGTGTTTTACCACGCGGTTTAATTCAGCACCGCATTCAACATGACTAAAAAGCTAATAACGCCCTACTTTCCTAAGATTAGGAAAGACTACATAACGATTATCTCCTTTGCTGACACTTTTGATACTATAAAAGTTGCTTATAGGTAATATTGCTTATATAATATTTCATATCTTTGAATGCATTATTTAACATTTACACAGTGTTATCCACTATTTTTACTGAAATGTTTACATACACTTTAGCATTCACGATAACTGCATAGCACTAACCTAATATGTGCTATAATATCAAAAAGTTAGCTGGAAATTATAAAACTAAAGTGATGATAATACACACTAACTAAGCATATTTGAGGTTTAAATAATAAGGTTTTCTTTTGCCTATCGACACTCGAAACCAAAATATATCTCACTTATCAGTGACGTAATCATCTTTTATGCTAATTATTTAAATGTTATTAATTATGCTAATTGTATTCGTTTACTAACGTATTTTACTCATGAGACTTTGTAAAATAACTTATTACTTTTACTACTTTTAATATAAAGCAGTAGCAGATATTTGGCTATATACATGTTTATTATCATTTATAACTGAAATATTTTTTGATTATAAATACGCTTATCAGAAGTAATATTTAACCATAAACACTTTAATGATCAAATAATATCGCGTTATTGTATGATAATATCACCTCTCGATCTGACTGTTTCTGGAATAACAGTCAATTTTACTCGTTTAGCGTTAAACTTTCTTTATATCTGGTAAAATCAGATGTGAGCTATAAGCAACCCTTTAATATAAAGTAATTATACAAGGATTTTGCATTAATTAAGTTTTGACAAACTACTCCCAGTGTCGATTCTGTCGTGAGGATCTTAAATGTTTTACTACATAGCACTATTATTTCAACTGTTACCTAGCACCCGGCTACATACCTTAATTATATTATTTGATAACACTACAACTATAGACGGTATTTTGGCTGATATAGTGGATTCTTTTAATAGCTATGGAAAACACACACAGATAGAAGGACGACCCAACAACAGCAACTATCTAGCTATCTTGAGCTATTATAACAGTGTATAAAGAGTAAATCAATGTCTAAAACTTACCAAAAACCCATATTAGTTTATAGGCAAACAAATTGAGTATCACCTCTAGATAAGCTCTCACTCTTGCTAGTCCAAAAATTAGTAATGTCACAGTACAAACCTAACTAGACTATTTATTTGTAAACTCGAGGTGAATAAAAACTAACTATCACTATTTCTATAAGCTCTTCCCTGATAGTGAATCAACGTTCTATCCTGACCTCGTGGTTATAAAAGACGACGGAAGAAATATCTTTGGTATTGATAGAAAACCTACGTAAATATTTCAGGTTAATTTTACCAGGCTGCTTTTAATGACGCCTGAACATCAGATTTATATCTCTTATTCAGCAATAACATGGACTATAGTTACTGTGATGTAAATTAAAAAATCGAGCACAGCGATATAAATACATATTGAGCTCTGTAGTTATATTTTATCGAAAAACATTAAGTTTATATAAGTTAAAGAACGCATTAACCTGTTTAGAATTTATTTTATTTAATACCGCATCTTTTATAATCATAAATTCAATTTATTAAAGTAAGTTATGATAACTTATAGAGATGTAAACCTTTTCTTCAAGGCAATAGTCTTGACACACTACTCATAGTAAAATACTTAACGTTCATTGCCTTAACTGTATCTTTATTTAAATAATATTAATTAAAATCTATATGAATATTGCGAGCTGCACTGAAGTTAAAAATGTTCTACTAATAAGATTACTTATAAAATATTAAAAATAGCATTACACACTATAACTTAGGTAAGCTCTTATAAATTGCTGCTAAAAACAGGGAGAAAATAGCGAGCACTTAATATGTATTTCTAGCAAGAAAAGACAAAATCCTGTAATTTGGGAAATACTGAATTCTAGGTTTTTAAGTAGTTAACATTGCAGATGATAATAAACTTTATAATTCTAGCGTAACAGTACAGTGCTCTAATTAAATAAAGTATTGCAATACTATTACATTTTGTCGCGAATAGAAAGGCGCATAGTAAAATCAAGGGTAAATCACATTTAATGCTTTGGGCGAGTACTGAGTTGTTTTTTGATAAATACACAAATGTAGTATCCTGCGTTCATTGCAACCTGCCAAGATAATTTTATTCGCTTTGCACCGTAATTTCTTTTCGCCACAAACAGTTGCCGCTTTTTTTCTGCACTAGATCCAACTGCTTCTCATGGGCTACGACTTCCTCAATGTTAGCATAAACGACCTTCAACGAAGTTCGGGCGCTATTATGCTTTTTATGCATTTGCACAGAATCCCTTACATCGCGCTGTTTATGCTCCCCTTCCATTACAAAATGCATGGCGGTCTGACTGCTGGTCATTCGCAAAAAAACAGCCGCTAGGATTTCGGCATCGAGCAAAGCTCCGTGGTAGGTACGTCTACTATTATCGATAAAATAGCGGTCGCACAGTGCGTTCAAACTATTGCGTTTACCTGGAAACATTTTACGTGCTAATAGCAAGCTATCCGTGACCTTACACATAGTATCAGTTTTAGCAATGCCTAGATTAAGCATTGAAAACTCATAATCTATAAAGCCGATATCAAAAGGTGCGTTATGAATTACCAGTTCTCCCCCGCGAATAAACTGCAAAAATTCATCTGCCACCTCCGCAAATGACAATTTATCGATTAAAAATTCATCACTGATGCCGTGTATATTGAACGCTTCTGGATCTACGTACCGATCCGGTTTCAGATAAGTATGAAAATGCCGGCCAGTAAACCGGCGATTGATGACTTCTATCGCGCCAATTTCAATAATTCGGTGTCCTTCGTAGTGGACACCGAATTTGTTTATGCCGGTAGTTTCAGTATCCAGAAAAATCTGTCGCGTAATGTCCGTGCTCATCATGTTTGTTTATGTCAGACTTGAGTTTTAACTTATAGTAAATATATCAGAAATGCGCAAACAAATTGAAATTTATATTGATGGTTCGTGCCTAGGAAATCCCGGCCCCGGCGGCTATGGAGCTATATTACGTTATAAACATCATGAAAAAACTTTTAGTGCCGGATATTACCTAACCACCAACAA
Source organism: Sodalis endosymbiont of Henestaris halophilus (assembly GCF_900161835.1). Lineage (GTDB taxonomy): Bacteria > Pseudomonadota > Gammaproteobacteria > Enterobacterales > Enterobacteriaceae. The sequence goes on from NZ_LT897836.1 coordinate 251,815, forward strand.
CCGCATGGAGTTGATGGCGGCTATCATGGTTCTGGAAACACTTACGGACACCTGCGAAATCGTGCTCAGTACCGACAGTCAATACGTCCACCAAGGCATTACACAATGGATTCATAATTGGAAAAAGCGGAGCTGGAAAACTGCCGAAAAGAAACCGGTAAAAAATATCGATTTATGGCATAGGTTAGACGTTGCTATTCAGTCCCATAACTTGCGCTGGGATTGGGTAAAAGGCCATGCTGGTAATCCTGACAATGAACGCTGCGATAAACTAGCAAGCGCCGCCGCCAGTCATCCAGCGTTAGCTGATACTGGCTATCTAATTGAATTGCAAACTCGTAGTAAACGAGAGAAATAAAAAGTGTTTACTATTCTTTCCAGGCGTGCAGCTATCGGTAACTGCAAGTGGTGACGTTAATCGGCCGTTGCAATTTTTGTTTGGAAACTATCTTTTTCAATAGCGTCAGACTTAAAGGCAACGTTCGTTTGCGAGAAATTATAACACTCAGACAACCAATAGCGGGACAATGAGTACTGAGGAGCCGTCCTCCTTGAGGACGCCATGGCAACACTTGCAAACAGGTACGATATAATACCTCAAAATTCAGCATCCCTAGCCAATCTAACAGTCTCATATGTGTATACATTCGGCTTCTGTATGGCTGATTCTTAAAAAGAATCGGGAACATTTTTCTCAATCCCAACAAACTCACTGGATTGAATGTCGTCGTAATAAGCCAACCATCATCAATCAGTACCCGATCTACCTCCCGCAGTAGCCGATGCGGATCAACCGAATAAGATAAGGTATGAGCCAATAAACAGGCATCTGCTGACTTATTGGCAAAAGGCAATTGGTAAGGATCGGCAATAACGTGCAAATATTTACCATTTAAGCCCACATTAATCTGATGGGAAATAGCACAACAGCTGGTATCTAGATCCGCGCTCAAAGCGCCGATTTTGAGTAAATGAAAACCAAAAAGTTTAGGCCACCAGGTTTTCAACCCATGCTCTAGTGTCCGACGATAGTAAACACCAAAAGGAATATCTTCCCATGACGTAGGCGCCAAAATAGTCTTGTTAATTTTCGCTGGTTTCATGTTTTTTATCTTCTAATAAATTATCACAGAGAAGAGTAGGTTAATAAATATTATCAATATGCTAACACTGACAGATAATTACATTCGGTTTTACACCATTGCAAAAGCCAATAGCTAGCTGCAAACCATAACTAGGTAACGCTAGGATTATAGGTGCTTATCAATCACTACTTTTACCTATCGCGATTTATTAACTAATAACATCAAATCATGTAAGAAAAACTACTGACTGAATAACGCATTTTGGTACAAATTTAAAAATCAAACACTAGCACTAACATTAATATATGCATGATCAACGAAACTATACTTAGACATTACTGTATAACACCATTTAGCATAATGACATTACTCGTTTATATACTCCGGTATATTGTATTTTACAGCGTATTTTAGATTTTGAGCGGTGATACGATGCTTACGAGGATTATAGTTAGATTTTTGAAAGCAAACTAAAGCAAATATAATAACACCTTCTTATACATTTATTTTGATGCACGTGAGTACAAAATTATAACATTAACAATGTGTTATTTTCGACGCGCTCTGTTATCACAAATAGTGATAACACAGGTTATTAACGTAATATTAAATAGTTACACTTAAATAGGCTCACTTGCCTTCTACACTCTATGTAGATATTCAGCAAATTTTTAACGCTGTCATTGCATTGATTAAAACACAAAGAAAATGCTTAATTCGTTTTCCAATAAAACAGGTGTGCTTTTGCGATATTAAGCAAGAAAAACGAGATCATTTCTTATGTTCTTTGTAATAGCTTATAACTTTTAAGTGAAGTGGATAGTATGTATGAGATCTCTCTCACATACAAATAAGCACCAGTACAATACTACTATTGTAGTATAATAGTTTTAACTATAATCTCCAGGCAGTTAAGAAGAATACAAATAGATCATAACGAAAAGATTAACGATAATCCAAAAAATATAGAGATACAAGATAACTTATTATTCTACGATGAAATAAAGAGTTTTTTTTAAAAGGCGTCATCTTTACGATGTAAAATTACTAGCAAAATCATACTACATATGTACTAAAAAGTAAATCATATTAAACAACTATCGCTTTTGTCTTTAAAGACACCATCAACTATTAACGCGGCTAATTGTTGACTATCCTTGGCCTATAACAAGCAGTCAAGTAGTTAGATTGTTTATTTTATCTATTAACACAAAAAAGAGCAAAAAGCAGCAACCCCAATTTTAGGCCATTGGCCTTGATGTGTGACACTACTATTTCTATTTCAAAAATGATTTTGTTTAGCAAGTTCATTAAGAACAGCGAATAATTTTGCATCTTATTATTTAAATACAATGCACAACCTACACTTGCGAAGGTGAAGTCGGTTAACTAACCGGCCAAACGCAGATAATTGCAATTACTAGCTTTCGCTGATCAAAATGTAAAATTACACAATAACTACAAATGCAACACAACGCCGCTAATTAACTAAATGATATTATCATTTATGTTTAAAAGCATATGCTTTTAAACATGTGCTAGAGAATGACAAACCCGTAGCGGCGGTAGCAATTGAATAAGTGCTACACAATACGTTGTATGGCATAACAAAACGTTAACACGCTAAATCCTCGCTACCCCTGCAGACATGCATTAACTTAAGTGTGTAGCACACATCCTTAAATATATGCTAAAATAATAAGAGTATCACTAAAAGGCACGATGTGCAGAGTGCTAACAAAACAATACCCTTAATGTAGGACATAAAAGAGATTTTTTGGCAAACGCCGCTAAACGCAAAAGACGTCTATGTAAAGGACGTTATGTGCTGAAACAATTGATTGAAAAGTATTCACAATATGCATACGAAACTTAAGCTACTATGATTAATCAACGGCTAATTCATATAACAACTACTAATACATAAACAACTACACATTTTGCTGTCGACGACATTTAAAACTTAGAGTTGCACCTGATTATGTTATTGCCTATAGTCAAAAAAACTGCTATAATATCTGCTTTAATGCCCCCACACATCAACACTATAGTCGGTATTTTATATCAATAATTTGCGATCTAAACGTGATCGAATTCAATTAGCAATAAATTATGATCTCAGGCCTCAGTCATTAGTACTAATGACTAGAAGTCGCTCAGGTCGCGATAAAAAATAAAACACAACAGTCGGCCAAGCACCCGTCTGCACTAATCATCGACAAACCTTACTTTATTAAGTTTGTGATACGTGCAGCAAACCCAATAAAACATTAGCCGGCGCTGTCAGAGCTCCAAGCATTAAAATCTCCACGCTATAATAACAAAACCACGATGATGAAGAATCTGCTCTTGAATTGGGTATAGCTGTTTACAGTACACATCAATGTACTAGATAAAATCTATTGCGTGGATACTGACTACAAATCAGTAGCTTTAAATTAAAAACAAGATACACAAGTGATCAAAGCCCTCTTAACTAATCGTAACAACAGCTAGCACTTGAGCAATAAAAAGCAACAAACAGGATAAGCGGCGAAAAGGGTAATGGCTTTTGATGAATGCTGGAAAATTAATGCATAATCTAGTCAACTGCCAGATAAATGCAAGGTATTAAATCGGATGAGCGCAAGTGTGGTTATTGCTTCTTGCAATAAAACAACTAGGTATTCTACCAAAATTTTGTAGTATCGATAACCAATTGATGCACTGCTGTTTGTAGATATTACATACCATTATCCGTAAAAGATAGGATCTTTTACCTCTAACTGACTAGAGGTAAAAGATGGAAAATACGTTCAACTAACTGACAAACTACATATCTAACAACATATGTTTGTGTTGGCAAGATACCCCTATTTATTTAAATACATTTTACGACTGTGGCAGGATTTAAGTTCACTATCCGAATCTTATTGATAGACGACTAACTATAATGCATGCTTATAAAAGCTCAGACAGCAAATTCAATGTGTAAGCTAATAAAATATTACTTAGCCACACACATAATATATAACAAAACTACCCGCTTTTGTAAGCGTAACCATAGAATACTGCAAACGCACGGCGCCTGCTTTCGTATAGTATATATTTCAACAGTTAGTAAAGGTTACTGCCGTCATCTATTCTATCCTGACCTTAACTAGACGATGACAGGGAATGATTAGCGCGTCGTAATTAACTACGGCAAATAGACACTGTGATTATATTACTAACTGCCAAACTTATTGATCGTAAGAATTTAAAAAGCTAGTAATCGATGACGCATTTAAAATAGAATTAGAAAAAGATGTTAAGAACCAATACACAATAATTTTGTATTGTTAATAGCAATACCAACATTGATAGATATTTGGCGGCACCATTGTACTACAGTAGCAATAGAAAAATTCTATGTAATAATTATCGAGTTATCCGTTGTAAAATACTGGTACAGAACTGCCGCCTTTGCTACCCATCGGTATCCTGCCCCTTTTTTTCTCTAATCACGTAGGTACAAAGCGCTTACGTCACCAACCGATGACATACTTTAATGGGCAACTTACTAGTCCGTTAGCGAAATGTTTGACGAACTTAGCACACAATAAAACGCAGCAAAACGCCTGTTCTTATATAAAGCAAATTTCACTTATTTCTCTATGAGAGCAATGAAGCTATAATGCTGTTGGCCAATACTACGACTATAATCTAGTTTATATAGTAAACTACACCGATCTTTGGAAACTAAACTTACTAATACATCGTACAACTGCTGTATAAAGCACAAAACGCAAAAAAGAACGAACCCCCTTAACAACATACGGGCCGGTACTCCTTATCCTTATCTAACTTTAGCGCTTAACATATTTAGCTTAAGTAAAAATGACTGTAAAATTTACGGTGTTAGCAATTTCAGCATACGAAATAAGTGCTGCTAACTTCTAGCTAGAAATTAACAACCAGATTCATCCAGGTAGTAATAATGATATGATTTTTGAGGAAGAGCGGCGGGTATTAACCATGAAGTCGATTTCATCGAAACTGTAGTAAAGCATAACACTCACACTAGATTATTAAGCCTTACAAACACAGACCCTAGCTAAAAAAAAGCAATAGCAAAATTGCCCCACTAAAAATTAGTACCTTGACTCACATGGATTCTACCCAAAAACTATAACTGTGCTAGTTGAGTCAATACTCTGTGCTATGATTCCTAGCGACCAGCTATAATTGATTGCACTTGAAGTAATATGAGATTTATATTTCATAATAACAGCTATATGTAATCGGTGCAAAAATATTATGCATACCACTAGACGAGTAGTCTGGGAGCACTAATATTAGTGCTGTTTATAATAATTTAGTTTAAATACAGCTAGATATTAGTGCTGTAGCTGGTACTTTTCATAAATACCTTAATATAATCGACAAATTATGATAAGAACATCGTTTGTAGTATATCCTTATGATTAAACTATTAACTCTATTCACCACTCTGAAAACTAATCACCATTTCGATCTTTTTAGCTAAAATATTTATCACGCTAGCTTTTGGTAACCCCAAGGAATGGCATAAAGCCGTTAGAAGCGAGAATGCATAACTATCTTTAGTTATTATCTTCATCTATCACTTTATTTTATGAGCAACGAGCCATACATACATGATACTGCTATTATTTATAATTAAATCTCTTCCCAGCATAGCCAAAGGCACGATAACTCGTATTATGAATTGACAAAATTAAATTTACTTTATGCGCACCAATTCAGACACGCTATTAAACCTAATTAAGCTGGTTAAAAGTAAATAAAATTTTATTAACATGCACACTTTATTAAATAAAGATTTTTAATCAAATCAATATTAAACATAACTAACTGTTATGTAATTTTTTGTGCGTTACTAATTGTTATTATTATTTTCTTAATTGGCATGCATAATCAAAATTAATGCTATAGCTATTATATGTTTTATATATTTACTTTTATGAAGCTGACATAATATATCATTTTATTAAATATCCAAATGCATCAAGCTATTTAATAAATAGTTAATATATTCATAACGTAATTACTGTTATTGAGTTAATCTTTTTAACCCCATTTAATTGATAATGCCTCCTTTTCGCCACTCTCAAATAGTAGCGAAAAGGAGGCATTGTATTTATTCATCGCCAGCCGATATGTTCGTATTTTCAGCAAACTGGCAGATACAGTAATTTTTTACAGTAATTAACCACATTTTATTTATATCTCAAACACACATCGTTCTAAATTGAATCAAAATTTCAAATTCTAGTTAACTAGAATTTGACGAATGCTGCAGATCTTAAATTTTGCTATTTAATACATCGATTTATGCATTACTAACAAATTAGCATTATTAGCTTCTGTACTGCTTACCTAGTTGTCGCATGATGAATTTTATTCTACTATAATTATTTGTTTTATTTTATTAATTTATAAGGCAAAATTTTGTTCTATTGCCCTGGTATTTAGCCTCTTACAACATAAAGAAACCTTTCTATTACCATGCTTATAGCGATACTTGAATGTTCTAAAAACTATTAAACATACACGTTATCTTTATTCACGCGTAGGCAACTAATGTGTTATGGCACTATGTTTACCTAATATATTATTATCAGAGCGTTGCTATCCGCATATACAACACTAGCGCGTGTGGAGGTTGCTGCTAACAATGCTTATAGTCAGCACTGTAGGTATCAATAATTTTGATGCTTTTCTTTACTTTTACCAGTATACAAGTTATAATCCACAGTTTCCTGTTAAAATATTTAATATATAAATATAAAATAAAGTATGCTGACGGTAGCAACTGCAAGAAGGAATTTTACACGTCCACAGTTGGGTCGTAAACCCTGCCATTAAAAGGCAGGGTTATAATAATGTTCTCTCCTATTTTGCTTAGGCTTAGTACTGTGTCGGCTCATATTGTATGAGCACCAAAGTGAGTAATAGAAAGTCTACGCTTTAACGTAACAAAAGCAGCATGTCATCCTCGTATACTAATAAATACGCTAAACGGGGGTGTAAGAGAAGCAAGATTTGCACATCCTTTAGAGACCGATGCTGCATCTTTCTGCAGAATCGGTCATCAAACTTGACTTAAGTGTTGTGTTATTAATTCATGCCTTGCACGCAAAATTACCTAACACCTTCTTATAAAATAAAAAAGGTAACAACTGCTATTGTCGCTTATCTTTTCTAGCTATTTAACTGCAAAAATCTTCTTAATATTTTTTTGACAGTTAACTTCTTTCAACGGGTTAATCCCATAAATTACTCCTTCTTTTGTTGTATCTGCTGAGGATAAAAAAAACCATTCTAAAATAATGCTCGACGAGCACATGGCTAAAAATGTTATCGTTGCAACTTGAATAACAACAAAAGCTTCTTGCGCACCAAATTTATCTTCTAGTAGTTTAAAACCTGTTTATATCTTTTGGTCAAAAGTCTAATCTGAGAACGACGTAATAATTAATATAAAATAAACTATTAATGCAGCCACAGCATTCTTGCAATTATAACTGCTTTAAACTTAGGTTATTAGTAAAACGATAAATAAACCGAAATACAGGAGAGGAAATATCGTCGTAAAGATAGCACGATTAAAAACATGTCTCATGTGTAGACTTATTGTGTTATTGATACTCGCAGTTTTGACAGCGAGTAATATCAGAAAAGAATGCTGTCTTACCCGAAGGATGTACAATACGTTATAAAGTTCTATTAATTACGGTAGTTAGCCATTTAACTACAAGAGACGATTGCGAGAATAAACTCAACTAAGAAAACTACGAGCACAAGCCTGCAAAGCTTCAACTGCGTACGTCGCAGAAAACACTTAAAGTAGTGCATTCCATAATTTTAGAACATGAGTTAATACAAGGTGCTGGTACTAAAAATTAACAGAATTAGTTTCAAAGAGGTCACTGCGTGAAGAAGCATATCTTTCCTAACCGCACTACTAGCAAATTACGTACACGCAACTATAACAATAACGCACATCTCGATGTTTGTTACCATTTTATCACTCTCCTTGGGCAAGGATTCAAATAGGTTATTAGTATTACTTTCATGCGACAGGCAATCAAAGCTTGCATTAATTAGCGCCCTATCAATAAATTTTATGTATATAGTGTTAGGCTATTCAAAGCTAGAATGTTGACTTTTATTTACCTTCAAGAATACATTGAAGCGCTCGGGACTGAAAAACTAGCGCAAGATATTTCTTGCCAGTAAGCTAACACTGGCGATTACTCGAACGCATTCCACGATCGACCAGCACGGGTCATCATGGCTAGAGAAGAGGCCGGTCCCCAGGTGCCAGCCTGATAAGGTTTGAGTGCGTCATTGTCAATATTCCAGGCTTTCATAATTGAATCAACCCATCTCCAAGCTTCTTCTACTTCATCATGGCGTACAAATAGCGCTTGAATACCGCGCATGGTTTCCAAAAGCAAACGTTCATAAGCATCGACCAGATGTTCTTGATTAAAGCTTTCGATAAAGCTTAAATCTAATTTAGTAAGCTGCAGACGATGTCTATAATCTAAACCAGGAACCTTATTCAAGATCTGAATATCCACTCCTTCATCTGGCTGCAGACGGATCGTCAACTTATTATGTGGCAACTCCTTATATGAATCCCGGAATAAGTTAAGCGGCGGATTTTTAAAAGAAACGACCACTTCGGAACATTTGGTCGGCAAACGCTTGCCGGTTCGTAGAAAAAAAGGCACACCAGCCCAGCGCCAATTGTCGATATCAACGCGGATAGAAACGAAGGTTTCAGTACGGCTATTTTTATTCGCGCCCTTTTCTTCCAAATATCCGGGAACTTTTTCCCCGCGCACGAATCCGCTGGTGTATTGTCCGCGCACAGTATTGTTACGCACATTGCTTTGATCTATAGGGCGAAGAGCGCGTAGAACCTTTACTTTTTCATCACGGATACGGTCGGTAGTCAAATCCGAAGGCGGCGACATTGCTATCATGGTAAGGATTTGCAATAGATGGCTTTGAATCATGTCACGCATTTGGCCAACCTTATCAAAATAGCCCCAACGGCCTTCGATGCCGACTTCTTCAGCAACCGTAATCTGGACATGATCAATTGTGCGGTTATCCCAATTAGAGGCAAAAAAAGAATTAGCAAAACGCAATGCTAACAAATTTAACACGGTTTCTTTACCTAGATAATGATCTATCCGGTAAATCTGATTTTCATTAAAATATTCTGCGACCTGAGCATTAATTGCCTGAGAAGAAGCCAGATCAGTACCCATTGGTTTTTCCATAACCACACGACTCGGCGCGTTATTGAGTCCCGCCGCGCCGAGGCCTTTACAAATTATTCCGAAGGTGGTAGGAGGCATGGCAAAGTAATTTATCGTAACTCGAGCGTTTTGATCTATTTTTTTACTCAGCTGTTTAAAATTTTTGGTTTCGTTGACATCCAGATTACAGAAATCAAGCCGTGCACTAAAATTTTGCCATAATTTATCGTCAATTGGTTCTTTCATGAAGGTTTCTAATGCTTCACGCACAACGTTTGTGTAAGCTTTGACGTCCCAAGCGGCACGGCCAACACCAATGATACGGGTTTCTGGATAAAGTGCACCAACTTTTTCCAGTTGATATAACGAGGGCAACAATTTACGCCGTGCTAAATCGCCTTTTGCACCAAAAATGATAAAATCACAGGCAGGGGCTATATATGTTAGCGCCATGTTTTTCTCCTCGAGTAGGATTTGTAATCTTATTAAATCTTAAGGATATTTTTCTTATATCAACCAGTAAAAAGTCTACAATTACAACTTCAACCTATTTTAATTAATAAAAAAACACGACTTTATTCTAACCATATCATTAATTAAATTGTAGCTGTATTATCTCTTTGAAAAGTCATACACAACGCGCGCCATAGTTTGGCAAAAAAAAATATTTAGGACAATCCCGGTTTCGGTGCCTTTAAATATCATCCCCTACGGTTAGATAATATGTTTCATACAACAGGTAATAATTTACTCTCGATGTGAAATCAACAAAATATATGAGTTACACTCACTACATAAAGTCGCAGAGGGGTGGTGTCTTGCCCCACCAAAAAAAAACCTAACACCATCTATGCTACAGAGCTATAATTGCTCGAACGACTGACGTTAGCAAGAATTAACCATAAACTATTTATGGAGTTTAAAACACAAAGATTAACGTGAGTTGAGATTGTATCTAGCCCAAAGTCTGGTGAATAAGATTGTCGTGTCATGTTTAAACCGTAATGTAGATAAATATAATTGCGTAAAGTAATTTACTAATAAATTTCTTATTTTCTGTGAAAATACGGCGCACGCAGGTAAAAAATAATATGGACATCGCAACAATAAATCGTACGGTGAAATAGTTTACACAGGCTAAGAATATTTTCTTATTATTAATGCGTTAATAGCATGGGGTTTATGATAGAATGTGATAAATTATCCATTTTAAATTTTTACTAATTGATTATGTAGGTATTATTATTGAGATCATGAAACGCATAGATTCTAGTGAATGAGATGTTGTAATGCTGCTTTTTCATACTTTACTATTATCAAAATAATGATAAAACAAATAATATATAATGATAAATGTAATTACCCTCCTGGATCGCAATCTGATGCTGTAAGCAATAATTTACCCTAATGCTGCTAAACATCCTATTAGGACACTGATATATTTATGCTACGAACATGTGCTTGCGGCACTTTAAATTGTTTAATCTCTTTATAAAAAGGAATTTACGCAGACAACAGTGAGATATAAAACTCCGTGATCACTGAACGCATTTTCATAATCGCCTAAAAATTAGGCTTTAATAAAACGGCACAAGGACTCTAAAGAAAGCACCTCTTGGGAAACCTTTACTTACTCTATTACTCTGGCAACCTGGCAGCAGCTAAAAGACTTACATCAACGGGTACTATAAAACTTTCAAATACAGAACAAGCGTCGGGAGACGCTAACAGAAGAAATGTTGTCTTGCAAAAACTTTATTATCATAAAGTTATAGCTCACCAGAGCTATAACCAAGCAGCTGAAAAGCACTAACATACTCACTAATTTCTAAACCCTACTACTGTTCACGATAATCATCGTGAACAATGACTACCTTTCATGGCACCGATTTCTATCACTTAAATTTTACACAAAAACGCAAGCGTAAAATAAAAGTATTTCTACCAATTGCAAAAGTGCACTAGATCTCAGTACCGTCTTGGCCGGTACATTATTTATCATGAATAGGTGATTTGCAAATGCCGAAAATTCATGTACATACTTTTAGGTGAAAGGACTTCTCTAAATATTTGCTATACATTTTGCTGGATGTATAAAACATTCTGTTGTAGTAAGGACGCCATGAATAAATCGGCACGCAAAATAAACGAATTTGTCGTGATCTTAATACGAATTACTGCTCTTTAATTACCGCTATTTATATCACGGAATAGTTCATAACAAATTTTATACTTATGTACGCCTAAGTCGTGCATGAAATTTATTTAATTCTCGAAGACAGCGAAGTAGTTATGTTTATCTTGTTAAGTGTAATTCGTCTAAATTACCACAGTACAATGTTACCTAGCCTAAACGATGTACGAAATGACCAAATCTGCTTATAAATAGAGCAGAAATAACCAAACATTCATGATGTCTAAGCGTCGACTAGATATGCGATTCAAGAATGATGAATACAATGCATGGCACTTTAAAAATAGGCGCCTAATTTGAAATGTTATTCTCATCTTATTTTTATGGATGACTAAATCAGTAAGCATTTATTGCTGAATAAATACTGGCAATAACCCACTACTGGTCTCTTACACATTACTTTTATAATGTGTAGTTCAATCTATGGATATAAGACATTAACTTCATGAGAAATAAAGTAAAAACCATGTTTGGCATGATAGAAAAACATTACTAAGCTTGCCATAAATTCCTGCATAAATTGCACTCAGGAGACTACAAAGCAGAGGTATACCATTTAAACCCTGCAATAGATAATGAAATCATCAAACGTCTAAAGTGATATTAATCTCGTACTTAATTAACAGCTCTCTATAATAGACAAACTTAGCTTGCAATATTATGACGCAACTCTGCATTATATTATGATGTTTACTGTAATAAGTACAACTCACGACATTGCCAAACGACTGAGTTTAATGCTTAGCTAGTTAATATCCCCAAGGCCAGGGTATATCTGGCCATTGCTTTTATTATCACCTATATTAACTTAGCAATGAATACGTTAAAATAATATTTTTAACTACCGTGTTACCTATTAATACAGCACAGCTACACGTATCAGACTCTGTCACTGATATCTAGGGCGGAAAGTTATAAGTATTATCTCATGATAATACTGGATGTATTTAATATGGTAATAAATTTATTTACAAGTAATCAAGTAGGCTGGACAATGGTTCCCTTATAATTCGATATTAAGCATGCAAGCACTTTAGATAATCTAGGAACGACGTGGTTGACCTTTTCGTGAGAAATTACCAGGTTGAGAAAGAAGGCATATATTACTAGACATAAATACCAGTAAATACTTGTATAGCCGCTATTCATATTAGATCAAAGCATGAATTCGCTAGACAACTACTAAACACAGTAAACAAATAACATTTTTCACAGGCATATAAATATAAATACTTACCGAAAACAAACTAACAACTATTTCTTTACAGAAAAGGTTTATGCTATAAAAATGTTAGCTATATTATAAGATACCACAAGGTCATTAGCCCCCCCTTGCAACTGCTGATATAAGTTAGATTCAACACCAAACCAACTAAACAACTTCTCCATAAATAATTAGGTCAAGTGACTTATATTAATTGACTACCAAAACTCATTACCAAGGGTATAATTAATGTTTGCGGCATTATTACAAACACTAGCTGCATCATCATGAACACAGGATATAATGGACTGCGTCCGATATCATGCTAGATCTGTACAGGTTTTAATGCTAAAATCAAAACAATATGCTCGAGTGACAATGCAAGCAGGTTGCCTAATGTGAATACTAATCCCATTCATATGGGTAAAAGCGCTGCCTGCAAAATATTATATAAATAGCATATTTTCGCACTATATTGAGGTCGTAGACACCCACAACCACATTACTTGCTATTATTAGCTTAGCGAGAATTATATAGTTAGTCAACAAAATTATTAGTATTTTACTAATAATCCACTTACGGCGACATCATTCGCTTGTGACGCGGCAAGTAGAGTCAACTTTCTGTCACTAGTAATGATCAAGTCTTAACGCAACAAACATTTAGTTAAATTTTATCTTTTACTCTATGCTTTTCAAGCATTCATTACTACACTTTAATAGGTATGACGGCACATGCATCAGAAGCTGATTTTATTTTATCCAATTATTGTTTTAATAATCATTACTATATTAGTTAAATTTTTTTACAAACCTAGACCAGGTTATTATCTACCACATCAATAGTATGGATATAATCCGTGCTAGTCTAGGAACTGTATGGACTTGGCATGCCCTATATTCTCTTTATTTTCGTCACATAATTATTTATAGCCAATTAACTAGGTATATATTTCGTAACAAACATATTCAAATAGTCACCGTAGTGTTTTAACCGTCACGACACAGCAAAAAAACAGAATCATTATAACTTATTAGTTATATCTAATATTATATACTATGCAAAGATTATTCACAATTTATACGACCATAACAGTCATTTAAGGTCATTTTAACAAGGGTGATTTTCAAGGCAAAATAAAGAATGAAATAGACTAAAAACTTATATTTAATTTATTTATCTTTAGTAATTAACTTTTGTAAAAACCTCTTGCCAGTAATGTACGCAAAACAGCGATTAATATCCTCAAATATTTTAGTGTTTTTCCCTCTGACTTGTTATGTATCGAATACGTTATCAACTTTTATAGGAGTAATTTCTACGTAGCTGTGGTATGATAAAGTCACTTAAGACATTTCAGACACCACTTACTTTATGATCTTAATTTCCTTTACGTATAAAGGTTTTTAACAAGATCTTTATTTAACTCTAAAGATACCTACTATAATAATTTACCGTTTTTATAAAAACTTTTATTAACTTTAATATCGGACTAACGATTACTTACCACATACATAACCATTAATATATTAACACTATTACTATTACTATTACTATTACTTTACCAAAGTACACACTTATATCCACGATGCTTTTCATACTTTAATGTATTATTTATCTTATACAAATATAAAAACACTATTAAATTATTTATTGTTTGAAGAGATACATTAACTATATAGTTGCAATTAATCAGCTTGTTTATTCCTTATTATTACACCTTAAGTTTTCGCTAAATTAAATTAACAAATAATCATCTACAGTATGGTGCAATTTTATTGCGCACATAATAGAATATTATTCTAGTAAAAGCCAATATTTTATTTATAAGTTAACGCTTTCCCAAACATTAACCTTTAATCATACTATTTATGGTATCAATTTTATCATTCAAAGTTAAACTAGTTAAATGAAATAAATTACATTACTTGTAATGATGACTATCTTTATCGGCACGTGCATCTAAAATATTTACTAACCATGAATACTATTCTTAAATAGTTAATACATTAATCTATTCTCTGCAAACGCAAAAGCATAATTTCTGTTTAAGACACATGAAATATCGTAATATTTTATTTATATATTTTATTAAGTCAATATGTTAACTAATTCATAGTTATAATTTAAAAGATCAATAATTAATTTTAACGATATTGCTATTATTTCTTTTTTATTATGTCAATTCGTTGAGGTAATTAAAAACAGGATAAATGCTTTAATAAGCAGGTGAAACCACCAAAAAACAAGGAATCTTTCGTTAGCCATAGATGATTTTACAGATTAGTTTGCAAAAAAAACGCGAAAATATGATATCGATCACTTCACAAATGAGGATTATAGCCAAAGTAATTCATACACACATTAACATGAAAGCGAATAGAGGAAGAACAGCCTTCGCTAACTAAGTATTTGAGCACGACATTCACTACACCAACCCGCAGGTTACTTGTCCCAAAATTACGCTTCATGCAATTTATTTAGGAGAATATATCGATGTTTATGTTAAACTTAACGGACCTGATGCTTCTTATGTGAACCTTTTCATCAGGAAAGTAAGCGTGCTCTATTACCAAAATGCACTTTCATTACCAAATAAGAAAGTGGTAGGCATATCTCGCGTGGAAAATATCTAAAGCGTATCAAACATTATGTTACTCGCAGAGTATAAATAATAGAGAAACATTAGTTACCACGTATGAATAATGCCATAGCATCTGTAATCAATTGCTCATGAAGCATGAGAAAACACCACGGGGCTGCAATGCACAGCATTGCATCATGAAAATGAGTGGTTACCATCGATTATGAATGCATTCACGTAAAGTTAGAAGACGATAATCTAGAGTGTTGGCTCACACTTTCTTTTGAAAGTGCCACCGTCAAGAAGAAACCGTAATTTGTCTTAAACAGCATCAGATTATTTTGCAGCTTTCCCGCCCAGCACACTTTATTATTTGCTGTAGTATACGCGATTTGCATCTAAATCTATTTCGGATAGGGGCGATGATAATACCCCGCAAACACGTAATGGTTTGCAATGCCAAACTAACGGCGCATATGCTAAAGTCGTTGACGATTACAATTTAATCAACGCGCCACGCAAATTTTAATGCTTGTATACTATACTGAATATAAGCAAGCCCTAATCAGAAACTAACAGCATTAACATTGATAATAAAGTCACTCTTTGTAACTGCTCTCGATCAATTTGGAAGAAAAGATGGCAATAGTTAAAAAAAACAGTCTAGAAGAAATTAACAATACAATTCCTGTCCCAAAGGGGAAAGGCGGATTTTTTAGAAAACTGTTTGCTTTTTCGGGACCAGGAGCATTGGTAGCGGTAGGCTATATGGATCCAGGCAACTGGATTACCTCTATCCAAGGTGGTGCGCTATATAGTTATCTTCTGCTATCAGTAATACTGATTTCTAGTCTTATTGCGATGCTGCTACAAGTCATGTGTGCAAAATTAGGCATTGTAACAGGAATGGATTTAGCACAAGCAACGAAAGCTCTAGTCGGAAAACGTACCACAGCGGCGCTTTGGATCACAACCGAATTAGCAATTATTGCTACGGAAATCGCCGAAGTCATCGGTAGCGCTATCGCGCTAAATTTACTTTTCAAGATTCCGATGCTGCTCAGCGTAATTATTACAGTGCTAGACGTCTTTCTTCTTTTAACCTTAATGAAGTTCGGTATTAGAAAGATCGAAGCATTGGTCTTTACGTTAATTACCACTATTTTTATTATTTTTGCCTATGAAGTGGCTCTTGCTAATCCTGATTTAACACAAATTGCCCGTGCTTTCATTCCTCAAAGAGATATTATTACCGCGTATGTGGCGGGGGGGGATTCCGCTTTCTTTATTGCTTTAGGCATTGTGGGAGCCACAGTTATGCCACACAACCTGTACTTACATTCTTCTATTGTGCAATCACGTCAATATGACCGTAGCAATGAACAGGCATTGAAAGAAGCCATCCACTACGCGACTATTGATTCTAATATTCAGTTAGGATTTTCCTTTATTATAAACTGCTTACTTCTAATATTAGGCGCCGCACTATTTTTTGGTAAAAATCCGGATGATATTGGTCGTTTTGCTCAACTGTACGACGCCCTGCAGGATCATAACATAGTCGGCGCTATCGCTAGCACCACTCTGGCAACATTATTCGCTGTTGCTTTGTTAGCTTCCGGTCAGAATGCGACTATTACGGGTACCTTAACCGGACAAATCGTGATGGAGGGTTTCATTAATTTCCGGCTACCACTATGGCAACGTCGTTTAATTACACGCATAATTGCTATTATGCCAGTTGTGATCTGCATCTATTGGTGGGGAGACACAGGAGATGTGGTGGAAAAACTCTTGGTCTACACACAGGTGTTTTTGAGCATTGCCTTACCCATTTCAATGATTCCCCTGCTATATTTAACTTCATCTCAAAAACGCATGGGAAAATTTGTCAATTGCAAATCCTTTATTGTCCTTGGATGGTTAGCTACCGCCGTATTGGTGGCCTTAAACCTCCAACTCATCATCGAAACAGTGCAAATGCTGTGCGATTGAAAAACATTACTGATCTGAGAAGCGTTGCTCAACAAAGGAATAATGTTAGACTTTAAATTTGATGAAATAAGAATGTTGCTAATCTGAATTAAACCACGCAGCTGATCTTTTAAATAGAGGACACATGATGCATACACGCTCGTTCCACGGAAAACAAGTAAACTTAACAAGCAGGTAAATTAGAAAAAGTTAGAGGATCCCTGGTGTTGGGAAATTGTGAGAAAGTTTAACAGTCAAAGATATTTTTAAGAATTCGGATCCGCATTAATATTCATGCGCTACGCTATAGCACAAGCTGAACCGACGTCTTATAACGCTTTGTATTAGAAGAAATTAAAGTTGTAAATAAAAAAGTAACGATCGCTAAGTATCCCTTTCATCAGGCGGTCTATCGACGGCAACTTCACTGTGTGTGTATGTAGCAAAATACAAATTTACTGTGGTCCGTGTCCAGTTCTGGTTCTGATCCGGTAAATAATATCCCCCAACGCCCTGAAGCATCGATCTAATACAAAGTGGGTTAGATGCTGTGTAGTTACTAACTTGCATACGCTACCCGCCCTAAAACTTTCTAATATTGAATTACGAAGCCCGAGTACATAACACAACAAACCGGAGGCATAACCATAGCTTTTATATCTTATAAAAGCAGAAACACCCGTTATAACATGATGCATAACCGTGTGTTTTTAAAACAAGTTAGTATATGAACTTTGTCTATCTACTTTGCTTATTTTATGTATAACTTTATCAATATTTTTTATAGCACAGTTACTTTTGCTAACCTACTTATCATTATAAAAAACAAGGCAACCACAATACACAAGATTGACTATTGATAGCGTATTGTTAGTGTAAATGCAGCTGTGGCAACATCTGTTTAACTTTAGCAAGATATTTAGTGCGGTCGTTGCCAGTCAGCCCTTCGGTACGCGGCAGTTTAGCAGTCAGAGGATTAACTGCCTGCTGGTTGATCCAGACTTCATAATGCAAATGGGGACCGGTAGAACGTCCAGTATTGCCGGACAAAGCGATTTTATCGCCACGTTTTACTTTCTGGCCTTGTGTAACTAATAATTTTTTTAGATGCATGTAACGGGTCATATACTGACGGCTATGGCGAATAGCCACATAGTTGCCGGCGGCACCGTCTCTTTTGCTAACAATCACCTCACCGTCGCCTACAGCCAGCACTGGCGTACCAACCGGCATAGCAAAATCTACCCCACGATGTGGCGCGATACGACCGGTAACGGGGTTGCAACGGCGAAGATTAAAATTGGAGGAAACACGGAATTGTTTTATCGTAGGGAAACGCATAAAGCCACGGGCTACCCCGGCTGCATCGCGGTTATAAAATTTACTGTCATCCGCACGAAAAGCATAATAATCTTTCCCTCCGGTGCGTAAGCGTACGCCGAGCAATTGACTTTGAATGCTTTGGCCATTTAGAACTTCTCTTGAAGTCAAAACAGAAAACTGATCTCCAGTACGCAACTTACGAAAATCTAGTTGCCATTGCAGCGCTTTAATTACAGAGTTGATATCACAGTCCGTCAGGCCAGCTATACGAGCACTAGTAACGAAACTACCGTTGAGTTTACCGGTCAAAGTTGTATTGCGCCACTCGCCTGTTATATTAGCGATGCTTTCCTTAAAACTACCATTAACGCGCTCATAGGTGCGGGTCTCAGAGCGGGATATATTCCAAGTTAAGCACTGCAAATAGCCCTCGGCGGTCAGCGTCCAAGAGAGAGACTGACTTATTTTTAGATTACGTAACGCAGGATGTTGCCGAGCTAGCGCAGTAACGTCGGCGATATCGATGCCGTACTGGGTGAGGACGCTGCTGAGCGTATCTCCGGTAGATATGATATATTCATGCACTCCCGCTTCCCCTGCCATACGTTCGTCAAGTTCATCTTTTGGAATATCTTCATCGTTATCAGGGATAGTCTGATCCAGAAGTTCGCTGGCTTCAGGCTCTAACACCGGCAAAGAGTGTTTTTCCAAAAGAAAGATGCCGGTGGCAGGCCGTTCTACCGCTGGCGAATAAATATAAGGTCGTAAAACAGTGATAGCTAAAGTGAATATAGTTAGCGATCCCAGCATAACGCGATGAATTCGCGGCAGATAATTAAACGCTAAGGCGAAAGAGCGAGCTACCTGCTGCACTAATAACTATCCTCATGTGTTCTTCTCCAGGCAGCTCATGTACTGATTAGACAATTGCGATAGAAAGCGCGTGTAGCTTTCCTTGTCTAATACAATACCTCTTCCTAATGGATCTAGAGTGCCAATATGCACAGTTGTCCCGCGTGCCACGGCGTTGATAACGGATGGCCTGAATTGTGGCTCAGCGAAAATACAGGTTGCTTGTTGCTCAACTAACTGTGTTCTAATTTTGTGTAAAGCCTGAGCGCCAGGTTGTATTTCGGGATTGATGGTAAAATACCCTAACGGCGTTAGGCCATAGTATGCTTCAAAATATCCATACGCATCGTGAAATACGTAATATTTTTTAGTACGAAAAGGAGCTAACATTTTAGCAATATTTTTGTCATTTTTTGTCAAGAACGTGTTGAAAATTTGCAAATTATCATCTAAACGTTGCTTTTTTTCCGGCACTAACGCTACGAGACGGTCATGAATAGCATCGGCAGCACATCGCGCAATAGCTGGAGAAAGCCACAAATGCATATTATATTCGCCATGATAGCGGTTGCTATCATATTTATGATTTTTATGTAGCGCTTTTCCACCTTTTTGCAATAATGGTGTAACAGTAGGAAGACTAGCCAAAGTAATGCGCCGTTCGGCAGGCAAAGAAGACGCAGAACTAGACAAAAATGCCTCCATTTCTGGTCCTACCCACACTAGCACATCGGCTTTTTTTAACCGCATCACATCTGTAGGCCACAAAGCATAATCATGAGGTGACGCGCCGTCGGGTAATACTACCTCTACGGGCATAACGCCATCGGCTACGGCAGCAGCAATAAATCCCAGGGGACGAAGTGAAGCGACAACAGCGGCATGCGCATCTACTATGCTCACCATCATCACAGACACGACTACTAGGCAGAAAAAACAAATGGTACTAAAAATGGCTCTTAGCAAGCTAGTAGGACTGAATACGGGCATGGCAATATTTTCATCGTCAACAACGTGGTTTGTTATGATATAATAACATAGCAATTTACAAACCGTAATCATCATGACTCATTTGGTAATCTTGGAACACATTAGCGTCGCTTTTGGTAGCAACGCGGTGCTGCATAATATATCTTTAACCCTTCGCCCTGGTCACATTCTTACTTTGCTGGGTCCAAACGGCGCCGGCAAGTCGACACTGGTACGGGTAGTTCTCGGTCTTATCACCCCTACTGACGGTACGCTAAGGCGACAACCTAAACTACGCATGGGATATGTGCCGCAAAAAATTCACCTAGATCCAACGTTACCGCTTACAGTGGAGCGATTCATGCGATTGCGACCGGGAGTAAATAAAAACGATATAGTGCCGTCGCTAGCACAAGTGCAAGCGCAACATTTGCAAACGGTGCCCATGCAGAAACTTTCTGGTGGTGAAATGCAGCGGGTGCTGTTGGCGCGCGCCCTGATCAATTCACCTAGGCTTCTTGTACTAGACGAACCGACTCAGGGGTTAGATGTAAATGGCCAGGTGGCTCTATATGATTTAATCGATAATATTCGCCGAACTATCAGTTGCGGGGTGTTAATGGTCTCACACGATTTACATCTAGTAATGGCAAAAACAGATGAAGTTCTATGCCTTAATCACCATATATGCTGTTCTGGCACACCAGAAATGGTCTCGACTCATCCTGATTTTATTGCCATGTTCGGGCTGCTAAGATCTGCATCGCTCGCGATTTATCGTCACAACCATAACCATCGTCACGATCTTCAGGACGGGTAGTGCTGACTACCGCCTACACCAGGAGCATGTCGCCATGATTGAATTATTGTTACCTAGCTGGTTTGCTGGCGTGCTGTTATCGCTAGCGGCTGGCCCGCTAGGTTCCTTCATGATCTGGCGTAAAATGTCTTATTTTGGCGATACCCTCGCCCATGCTTCGCTTCTGGGCGTAACTTGTGGTCTTTTGTTGGATATCAATCCCTTTTACGCAGTGATTGCAGTTACATTAGCGCTAGCACTCGGACTAGTATGGCTAGAAAGCTTTTCTCAATTAACTATCGACACGTTGTTGGGCATTATTGCGCACGGATCACTCTCTTTAGGACTGGTGGTAATTAGTCTAATGCACGGGGTGCGAGTCAATATGATGGCGTATCTTTTTGGCGATCTGCTAGCAGTCACGCCACAGGATGTTGCGCTGGTAGGTGGAGGAGTCGTGATAGTTCTGACCATCATTTTATCGCAATGGCGACAGTTACTATCTGTGACTATCAGTCCCGAGTTAGCCCACGTAGACGGGATCTGTTTACCACGCATTAAGTTGCTTCTAATGCTGGTCACGGCACTAACAATCGGGTTTGCAATGAGATTTGTCGGTGCGTTAATAATAACCTCGTTACTTATTATTCCAGCTGCAGCCGTACGTCATTATGCGCGTAGCCCAGAGCAAATGGCGGTATACGCCCCTTTAACCAGCGTGCTAGCGGTTACTGGTGGGCTGGCGTTTTCCGCGTTCTACGATACACCGGCCGGGCCATCCGTGGTACTATGCGCGTCTGTACTGTTCCTAATTAGCCTAACCATTAAACCACGAGCTTAACCACCGTTAGTTAGCAAAATAATCTACGTTAATCACCGCGATCAACACCCACCATGGTGGGTAAGTCTAACTATTTAAAGTAAAATAAAAAACTCATTCAATTTTCATTGAAACCTGCAATCTGCTTTTAACAAAAATATATTATTGTGAAATATTCTATTACCGAATACAACACTACATACTATCCTGGTAAAAGTTAATATATTTTATTAATCAATAAAACGTTATGAGGCTCTGGATCTAGAATAGTGCGGAATTATAGGTCCCCCTTGTTTCAGTAAACAATGTTTACATGGTGATTTTACGCAGCTGCTAGGGTTCAAGCGAGCCCAGAAATAAAAATATGATCGAGCACATAGCATTATACATTTTTGCCAACTCAATGAAGATCTATATTTGCACGCATACGTAGAAATAATTTATGCAGTTTATACCCCGCACTACAAGGACCGGCAAAAAATTTACTTTAGGGAACAAACTAATTGATCTCTGCATCAATAACTGAAAGGAATAGCTTTTATGCTCTACTAATTGAACAGATCCATAAACAAGACTCTTATTAGTCTATCTCGTATTTTATCAATTGCTATTATGCGGTTTTTATTTGACGTTGCAAGGCAACAACAATGCATTGATTTATTAACGTTTCATAGCGATAAAATTATAAAACAACCAGGATAAAATTACTTACACTATCTGTAGCCTGATGCTATTCACTTTATTCACGAAACAGCAACTTATTCTTTTTTATAAATAAAACCAAAACAGTAGATCAATATCCTTATTCATTAATTTAATGATGGATGAAAATGATCTTTTCTATTAGTTTTGTCAGGCCTCAAAACAAACTATTGACTATTTAGTCTAATTAATCTACTTCACCATAGTTTTCTAATAGCACCAGTAATATCTGCTTTCCATGACTTACTTTTTTATGTGTTAGGAGAGTATTATTCATGATAGTGATGCTGATACTTCCTTTAGACTAAATAAATATCTAGTCTAGAGGAGGTACACGAACCCACAACGGCTGTTAGTTGATTTTGAATGTGACACACAACACTAAGATTGAGTTTATGTTGCCGCATATGCTCAGGGGCATTTTAGTTAATGTAGTGATCACATTAGCAAACGTCAAACTGTAAGTCAGTAAAAAAAACTTCAGTTGAACAACAAGCTATATGTAATATACCTAGAGTTTTTGCACACCTTATCTTTATCACCATCTTTGTTATTTAACAAAAATATATATTAAACAAAGTTGGTATACCCAATTTAATCAGATGCGCCGCTGCTGGCAAACCAGCCCTCTACTTGATTAATAAAAAATAAGGTGGTTACAAATGCCTGATGATTTCAATATCTTCGACACGAGTGATCTTGATCATGGCGGTAAAATAGTTTATTTCTAGTACATATCAATCTATGGCAAAAAGATCAGTGCACACCATGCTAGCGCATGGTGACAACTCTAGAACTCATGCGTTAATCTATAGTTGATACTCAAAATTATAGTCATAACGCATCCGTGTTATCACGAGAGATAACACGAAAACTTAGTCATCATAAAATCGCTGTTATTTCGTCAGAAATTCCACCGTTGTGATATACTGCTTGCACATCATCTGAATCTTTCAACATATTGATAAGGCGTAGCAATTTAGATGCTGTCTCCACATCTAGATTGACGCTGCTAGATGGAATTAGCGTTACTTTCGAGGATTCTGGCGTCAAACCAGACGCCTGCAGAGCGCTTTTTACTTCATAAAAAGCTCTAGGTGTAGTGTACACATCAATCGCGCCGTTATCATAAGTAATTAAGTCATCGGCACCAGCCTCCAACGCAGCGTTCATAACAATATTTTCGCTAAACCCCGGAGCAAAGGAAACTACTCCCCTTTTAGTAAACATATACGAGACAGAGCCAACATCACCTAAATTACCGCCAGTTTTATTAAAAGAATAACGCACTTGAGAAACAGTCCGATTGCGGTTATTACTCAGGCACTCCACCATGATCGCGGTACCGCCAGGGCCATAACCTTCATAAAAAATGTTTTCCATTCGCGTATTATCATTACCACCTACTCCGCGAGTGATAGCACGATTCAACGTGTCACGCGTCATGTTATTCGTTAATGCTTTATCTACTGCCGCACGCAAACGTGAATTACATTCGATATCTCCTCCTTCCAGTTTGGAAGCAGTAACCAATTCTCGGATAATTTTAGTAAAAATTTTTCCGCGCTTGGCATCCTGTGCGGCTTTACGATGTTTAGTATTAGTCCACTTACTATGACCTGCCATATATTTCTCATAAAATGGCCTATTCGGCTGAATAGAATTTTTCTAATAGATTGCTAGTTAATCTAGGATGTAGTCGTGTTACGGTATCATCGTCGCTAGCAGTCACCCGCCCGCACCAACTAATATACTTACTTAAAATGAATTCTATACACCACAAGCATGGTGTAAAATAGAACCAATATGTTGTATACAACGTTACTATATATGCATAAAGGCAGCAAAAAATAATTAAATCTCAAATAATATGTAACGCAGGCAAGAGATTCATGTAAATCCCTAATCGTACTCATCAAAAATTACTACTTCACTGATTTTTATAGTAGTACCGACGCCGGCCGTTGATTTATTGTTATGAAAGACCGTTTGACATAACTTCCTTATCGTTACCAACGACAGCAATGGAAAGATCGGCTAGTGAGTCAGCATTGCCGAAACCGGGGGCTTCAGTCATCAGATCCGCCGCCGAAGTGGTTTTTGGAAAAGCGATAACATCGCGGATATTGTTAGTACCGGTCAACAACATCACCAGCCGATCTAAGCCAAAAGCCAATCCCGCATGCGGCGGCGTACCGTATTTTAACGCATCGAGCAAAAAGCCAAATTTCTCTTGCTGCTCATGTTTATTTATACCTAAAATGCTGAAAACGATCTGCTGCATGTCACCGCGGTAGATACGAACAGAACCGCCGCCAACTTCATAACCATTAATGACCATGTCATAAGCGTTAGCCACCGCCGCCGTTGGACAAGACGCAAGCATCTGAGCATCTATATCTTTTGGTGCGGTAAAGGGATGATGCATAGAGGTTAAGCCACCGTCCTCGTTTTCCTCAAACATCGGAAAATCTACCACCCAAAGGGGTGCCCAACGATAAGTCTCCGTAAGCTGCAAATCTAAACCAAGCTTGAGACGCAGAGCACCCAGCGCCTCAATAACTAGCTTTGCACGATCCGCACCGAAGAAAACGATATCACCGCTGACAGCATGAGTGCACTCAAGGATCTGCTCAATAACCTGAGATCCCCACAATTTCGTTAAGGGACTTTTTACCCAGTCCGCGCCGGCGGCACGGTAATTTACTTTTATCCAGGAAAGCCATCTGGCTCCATGGATTTCAACATATTTACCGTATTCATCAATCTGTTTGCGACTTAATTGAGCTCCACCAGGTACGCGCAACGCTATAACACGACCGTGGCCATCGCAAAACGCATTAAATTTTATGTCTTTGACCAAATTCGTGACATCTACCAGCTCCATTGGATTACGCAGATCTGGTTTATCGGAACCAAAACGACGCATCGCATCAGCATAGGTCATCTGAGGGAAGATGCCTAGATCGATACCAATAATATCACGCCACAAATCACGCACCAACCGCTCCATGACCTCTCGTACCTGACCTGCAGTCATGAAAGATGTTTCTATGTCGATCTGGGTAAACTCAGGCTGACGATCGGCGCGCAGATCTTCATCGCGGAAACATTTTACAATCTGATAATAGCGGTCGAATCCAGAAATCATCAGCAACTGCTTGAACAACTGTGGCGACTGCGGCAAAGCGTAAAATTTACCTTTATGTACTCTGCTGGGAACCAGGTAATCCCGCGAACCCTCTAACGTTGCTTTAGTTAAAAGTGGCGTTTCAATTTCGATAAATCCTTCGGTATCCATGAAACGACGCACAAAACTAGAGACACGTGCCCGCATTTTCAGTCGCTGCAACATAACAGACCGGCGTAAATCAAGGTAGCGAAATTTGAGGCGCTGATCTTCGTTATTATTCTGATTGGTATCAATGGGAAGAGGTTCAGAACGATTAATAATAACCAATTTAGTGGCCAGAACTTCTATAGCACCAGTCATCATATCATTATTGACCTGCTTGTTTGGGCGAGCGCGCACGATACCGGTCAGTTGCAGACAAAATTCATTACGCAGCTTAGCTGCACTGGTAAAGACATCTTGCCGGTCTGGATCAAAAAACACCTGCACTAAGCCTTCACGGTCACGCATGTCTATAAAAATCAGACGGCCAAGGTCGCGTCGACGGTTAACCCAACCGCATAGCGTCACTTCCAAACCAACATGTGACAAGTTTAGCTGTCCGCAGTATACAGTACGCATTATGGTATCCTTAAACTTTTTTTCACCTTCAGTGTAAGCGCCCTAATGACAAAATAAGCTGTTATTTACTAACACATAACCGCTGATTCATCGTGTATAATTATAGTCAAGTTTGTACACGAAACCACTGATTAGCTAGCACGTTTATACAACCTCCTCCATTGCATTTACTACCATGGAGGTTTATTACAAAGAAGTTTTAGTCAGGCACAACATAAGATCGTATATAGTAACATTGCACTAAATGATGAAATTATCGATTTTCGCATAAATATTGATAATATTTATGCGAAAAAACTATGATAGCAAGCATGGATTAACATACTCTTAGCCGATCATCCTAATTAACTTAATAAATTTAAGAATTATTTACTCAAGTAGATCCCTAAATAATTAGCTATCATCCTGATAGTACTTCTGCTCTGATCTTTATCGATTTACAAAAAGATAACTTATTGCAGGGGGCTACCGTACATTGTCAAGTACGTTACTAAGTGCACAACAAGCCCTAGTGAATAATTTTTCGCGATACATAATGCGCAAAGCATTACGCGATAATAATCGGCTATTGTCCCAGGGTAAGAGCACAACAATACACAGTAAAACCATTACGGGCTTGCGCCCTGCGGCTGTATTACACTATCCGCTTCAAATGCGTGGGGGGCAATAAACCATACTGTATACGCTCTCGTATGCTGAAATAGTGCGCGAGTTGTGCGCCATATAATACGTAGAAAATTTTTGTTTTTCTTTAAACTATACTTTATAATCATAATATCTATTATAATGAGTGTAACCATCTACAGTTGCAACTGTAGATGGTGTTTAACGTATCTTGCGCTACTTTAGCTGACAGCATTAAACAATATTTTTTATCCTGCAAACTGATTAGTTTGGCGCAGCATATATGAAAAAATCTGTGAAGTAAAAGTATAATATTTCTCGCGAACAAAAGAGTTTAATAGAGAGTCCCGCTAAAATGAGAAACTACATTTTATATAGTATAAAGGCATATTTTATGAGTACCGCTGAACACAAACGGTAAACACAAATTAAGTATTGATATCTACTGATTACTAATAATGGTCTGACGACTAATCTTAGATATAACACATAATATGGTAATTATCTCTACTTAACGGGCGGCATAGTTATACCTGTAAGCTAATTGCTAGGTACAATGCTACGGTACATTAATTAACATTAAATATCTAACAATTACTAGAATTGGACGACTTCGATACTAGGTTTGCATTATAAATACTATACCATAGTAGTACCTATATAATTTGCTGCAATTAAAATATCTTTATTCAGCAACGATACACTGTACTTAAAAAGTATGATTATTAAATAATACTAACACTAAGTGCTAGTATTATGAAATCTGTATGTCAATATACGAAATGTTTGTTTTTTATCTTAATCGTCTATCGTTGCATTATGTACAAATCATGCGCTCTTAGCGCTTAATTTAATGTAGATAACAACAAATACTTAAAAACGTATCATTTTACCCTGCAAACAACAATTAAATATATTTTATAGTATAATACTATCTATTGCACTGCGCCTTAAGCTCTCAATACAATACGTAACTTATCTTTTTAAGACTATAAGCAGAGTCAACTTTAATAAACGAAGTATTGCGATTATTGATTTCTTTTTATTTAAAATACGTCAGCATTAAACAAAAATAGAAATGCTCTCATTTCTTCTAGAAATATTAATTTTAGTAACGATAAATATTCCTAGCAATCAAAATATTCTCACAAGAGACTTGATTTTGTGAGTATGACTTACAGCTTTTAGGAAAAGTTAATGAATTTTAAATTAAAAACTTCATTCAGTTTATTGAATTATTTTCATTAAAGGTCTTACTAATTACCGCACAAACATTTACTGTCGCAACTAGTTATTCGTTATTTTGTCAAATAGGTTTATTCGAAAGACGTTCATGCATTATAATGCACATATATTTATTTGAATAATAGCATTAAGTACCAAATATTTATTTGGCTTAATAACATAATAAAAAACTTGTGGTTTTCTGACGTTACATTTATAAATATCATCCTTACCTCATTTTAAATTAATTGAAAGTGTAGGGTAAGTATGTTAAAAAACACATCTTACAAATAGTAAACTCAAACTACTTTAAATGCCTAAATACCTAAACAATTAAAGACATATCAATATCATATTTAATTTAAGTTTATTCATAATTATTCTAGCCGTTTATTTTTTTTGAAATATAGAATGTACGTAGCACGTAAAATTTTCTAATCAACTCAATATCTCTCACAAATAACGATGCGGCTATCGTTAGTATTCTTGCTTTGCTGCCAGCGAACGCTTAACTTTTCTATCCGCACTCGTTCAATTTATTTAACCTGCTTTAATGACTACCAATAGCTCCGACGCAGCTTATGGTATAAACATAGTATATTTTTAAAATTGACCACCGTAGCGGATCAGTTATGGTAATCAGGTAGATGGTTAAGAAATATTGGAACTTGGTCCTCCTTCCGCTAATGTGATAAAGGTATTACCGATGAACATCAACATGTTTCTCTCTAAAAAAATTCAACAGGCGCTAGTGACATTAGGCGCAAGTGCTGACTGCAAAGCGCAAGTACGGCATTCAGCAAAGACTCAATTCGGTGATTATCAAGTTAATGGCATCATGGCGATTGCAATGCAACTCCGTCTGCCGCCCCGCGAGTTGGCAAAAAAGGTTGTCGACTTGCTTGAGTTAGGCGGCATTGCCAGCAAAATTGAAATCGCTGGTCATGGTTTTATCAATATTTATCTTGACCCTAGCTGGCTAGAAAAACATCTTACCGAGGCCATTGACTCACCGCGGCTAGGAGTTGCGAACGTTCCGCCGCAGACTATTGTGGTAGATTATTCTGCTCCTAATATCGCAAAAGAAATGCATGTGGGCCACGTACGATCTACGATCGTAGGAGATGCTTCAGTACGAACACTCATATTTTTGGGACATAACGTTATAAAGGCCAATCATATCGGGGACTGGGGAACTCAATTTGGTATGCTAATTGCTTATTTAGAAAAATTGCAGCAAGACGGCGAAGCAGAAATGCAGATCTCATGTCTAGAAAGATTCTATCGCGCGGCTAAGCAGCATTATGATAAAGATCCTGTCTTTACTGAACGCGCCCGTGACTATGTTGTGAAGCTCCAGAGGGGAGATAAATATTGTCGGAAGATGTGGCATAAACTGGTAAATGTCACTATGGAACAGAATCAAAAAATCTACGACCGACTAAACGTAACGCTTAAGCATAACGACATCATGGGCGAAAGCCTGTATAATCCTATGCTACCCGGGATAGTGTCAGATCTAAAGGAAAAGGGAATAGCGGCAGAGAGTGAAGGCGCTATCGTGGTATTCCTAGAGGAATTCAAGAACAAACAAGGCGAACCCATGGGTGTTATTATCCAAAAAAAGGATGGTGCTTACCTTTATACTACAATCGATATCGCCTGCGCTAAATACCGCTACGAAACACTGAAAGCCGAACGCATGATCTACTATATCGATTCACGTCAGCATCAGCATTTGATGCAGGTATGGACCATCGTGCGTAAAGCTGGTTACGTACCTGAGTCGGTACCACTTGAACATCACATGCTGGGCATGATGTTAAGCAAAGATGGCAAACCGTTTAAAACACGTTCTGGCGGAGTAATAAAACTCACCGCACTGCTAGATGAAGCTCTAGAACGTGCACGATACCTAATAGCTACTAAAAATCCTTACATGGAAGCCGCAGAGCTAGAAAGACTAGCACAAGTGGTGAGTGTTGGGGCAATAAAATATGCCGAATTATCAAAAAACCGCACTACTGATTACGTTTTTAACTGGGACAATATGTTAAGTTTCGAAGGCAATACGGCACTCTACATACAATATGCTTATACCCGTATCGCTTCGATATTTAAACAAAGAGGCCAAAATAAGCAACAGTTTACCAGCGATATTAGGCTAAAAACAATACAAGAAACCCAGCTAGCAGTGCGTCTTCTGCAGTTTGAAGAGGCTGTTATCACAGTGGCGCGCGACGGCACGCCTCACATATTATGCACATATATGTACGATTTGGCTGTTTTGTTTTCCACTTTTTACGAACATTGTCCAATTCTCAATGCCAAACATGCAAGTTTATGCCAAAGTCGCCTTCAATTAGCGCTCTTAACCGGGCGCACACTAAAACAAGGACTAAATTTATTAGGTATCGAAACGGTAGAGCGTATGTAGCCGACTCGTAACGGCAGAATTAATAAGCTCTCAATAGCAAATGTTGTTAACAAGAAAATTTATACTTGCCAAGTAATAGTTTTATCGGTAAAAATGTGATTACTGAGCCTGCACTGAACACGCGAAGTGGTAAGGGCGAAAACCCATAAACCACAGCATGGTGAAATATACAGCTACCCCTGCAACTACCACGCTTATTAGACGCAACAGTCGCCAGGGCATGCCGCCGTGCGACCAATCTGGCATCACGGAAAGTAGAAAGATTAACACTACCGCCATAATAGCAACTGCAAGCATAAGACGGCAAAAAAAACTAAACCAGCCAGGCTGAGGATGAAAAAGTTTTTTCCGTCGTAGTTGCCAGTACAAAAGTACGGCATTAAGACAAGCTGCCAACCCAATAGATAAGGATAAACCAGCATGTTCCAGAGGACCGATAAACATTAAGTTCATTATTTGTGTCATAATTAGCGTTATCAGCGCTACGCGCACCGGTGTTTTGATGTCTTGACGTGAATAGAACCCAGAAGCCAGCACTTTTACCATAATTAAGCCTACTAATCCAACTGAATAAGCTATGAGCGCTCGCTGGGTCATCAGAGCATCAAAGGCGGAAAACTTACCGTACTGGAACAGCGATATCGTCAATGGATGCGCAAGAATGCCAAGTGCCACAGCGCTTGGCAATGCTCCTATAAAACATAAGCGAAGTCCCCAATCTAGCAAATGAGAATATTCATCTTGATTGCCGCAGCTAAAGCTGCGCGAAAGTGAAGGCAGCAAAATAGTTCCTAGTGTCACTCCAAGAACTCCGGAGGGGAACTCCATCAAACGATTGGCGTAATACATCCATGATATAGAGCCAGATACAAGAAAAGAGGCAAAAATAGTATTAATAATAATAGATAACTGACTAATAGACGCACCCAGAATCGCCGGCCAAATTTGTTGAAGTACGCGCCATACGTCCGTATCTCGAAATTGAACTTTAGGTAAGACAAGCATACCGATTTTTTTTAAATGCGGTAGTTGATAACCTAATTGTAAAATTCCGCCGGCCACTACGGCCCAGGCCAATGCCATTATCGGTGGATGAAACAACGACGACTCCCACAGCGAGAAAAATATCATGCTGAGGTTAAGTAATACTGGTGCAAAAGCTGGTACCGAAAATTGATGCCAAGTATTGAGTATTGCACCAACCAGCGCGGTTACAGAAATAAGCAAAATATAGGGGAACGTAACACGTAATAGCGCAATCGCAAGGGATAATTTCTCCGGCGTATCGTTAAACCCCGGGGCAGTGATCATAATTACCCAAGGTGCGGTCACCATGCCACAAACTGTAACCAATGCCAACAATATAATGAGTAATCCGGCTATATAAGCAACAAACACGCGCGTCGCCTCGTCGCTCTGATGACTCTTATAGTCCGCTAAAATAGGCACAAATGCCTGTGAAAAAGCTCCTTCAGCAAAGATGCGTCTTAGAAGATTAGGAATTTTAAAAGCGACAAAAAAAGCATCACTCGCTATACCTGCACCGAATACATGCGCAACGATAGCATCTCTAGTAAACCCCAGTACACGAGAAAAAAGTGTCATTGAGCTGATCGCTGCTAGCGATCTTAATAAGTTCATGGTGTTATTTTTTATTCTACGCGGCAGACGTTAATAATAGGTTAGCAGATTAACTTGCGTACCTGGGTTTTTAAGGTACGCTTTGATTGAAATATCATATAGTTATTGTTACAAATTGTTAATATTCGTTTTCGACGCTGAAGTAACAGCTATATAACTGACCATCTCCAACTATAGCAAAAGGAGATTATCGATTCGCGCTGTACAACTTTACAGAATTTGAAGATAAGCATGAAAGACGCCGCCCTCATGCCATTACTATCCCTTAACAATTTTTATCGGCACCGAAAGACATAGCGTATTAAGGCCTTATCTCATCGTGTGATATCAACCAAGAACCACAACAAACATTGTTTGGTTATAACATCTTATAAGTAAGTTGTTGATAGCAGAATATCATTTATCTATGCAACTAAACGCACAACTCTATGTTAGAGTTGTTAAATTCAGCGCACAGCAAACTTATGTTCTCCACAACATAAAGAAACGTCGTGGTTTAATTAATAACTAGACTTAGTGATCAACTAAGTTACTAACAATCGATTAACTTACTGGCTACCCTAATATAATCGCTACCTTCTTAACTGTTGATAAAATGACCGCTTTAATTTGTTTGGCGTAAACCACCATCATTTTTACTAGAACCTAGTAGCTCTGTAGTATTCTACAATATAATTTAATTATGATATAGTTATATTAGTCAAATTCTATTACCATGCATTATACCTTCGCAGGTATACAGTGACGAAGGTAGTAATGCTTTTCCGTTATAAAACTGCGATCAACTATTAAGATCATCTCGATCATCAAACAAATGATGCTATGAGCAGTCGTTACTGAGACAAACACCAAAAATTAGCACAACAATACCACTTTATTAATGGTCTACTGAATTTGTAGATTACCTACAGACCTGCTTAGTGCATTCACCCTGAAGACACTAAAGTTTTGTTAACACTGATCACTTTACTCACCCTTTTTCAAGGTTTAGTACACTCTTCTGAATAGCTCTGAATGCACTCTGCTACAAAGTTAGATGGCAATTATGGTGTAACCTTCTCTTCTAATGCCATTCGCAACATAAATTGCTCACACAGATACTAATAGTCAAACGACTGACGTTTGATAACTTGTTCTGCATTACCCGGTATGATATTGGTTGCGGCTAAGAATAGCTATTTAAAGTTTCAAGTAAGCAGTACATGCTATACTCAAAAGGTCACCTATAAATTTTTTGTGAAATATAATACCGAACTTAGATAGTTTGTGTTTAGTGTGCTATTCTAACGCGGTCTTAGCTGTAGAAAGGCTTTTCATGCTCGATAGCTTATAAGCGGAAAGCTTAAGTACCTAATATAATAAAAGAACAACCACCATAGCGATGTTTTCTATGTCACACTAAAGATCAACAGACCAAAAGCGAAAATCATTTACTACTACAGTAGTAAATGCAGCATCATACTAACTAATAATTATATTGAACTTTCTCCATTTTAATAACCTAAACTTCATAACTAACGATTTTCTGCTTAGCACATTTTTTATCGAATACAATTTAAGCTATTGGCTTGATGTCAATGACTTTAGTCATAAAATATAAACCAACGCTAGCTGATTAGGAACCGTCGTTTTTTAAATTAATAACGGTTTTCTCATGTTTTGTTGCTAACCATGGTATAGCCTTTGTTTAGAGCATCACTGCTTCAAGCAAACCTGATAAAACATTAAACTCGCCGTAGAGGGGCTATAACGGCTATTGAATCTAACAGGCATGACATGCTTGCACCTGAGTGCAGGCTGAAGACTCATAATTCATGTCAATGATTATAAATATCATCCTCTTTATTTTAATTATAATCAATTCTAGCTAGAGCATTATAGTCCTGCGGATATCAGAAAAATTCCCTAACTTTGTTACGTTCGTTGAGCAACAGCTTGAGATAGGCTTGAATATCCTTCCCACCACAGCATTTATGCTTTCTTGCGGCATTATCAACCCAAGTATTGTCAGCAGCACTTGTATTCGGCTTCGTTTGACTGAATAAACTAGTTAATTTTAGCTATTCGCTATCAGCGTCAGCAGTAAATAGTCTTGCGTTAATGCTTTATTAACCTAACCGGTTATTTCATATTTACATTGTTTAATTTTATTTTTATGAACTTTTTCCTGTCGTTAAATTGCATAAATGTTAATTTCTTTACATACTGTATCTGCCAAACTAAAGGCTGTCATGGTGACAAGTTACAACAATAACATAAGTAGAAAGTGTATTCATTTAATAAGAAAAATCAAAAACAAGCTTTTGATGACTATTTATTGCTATTTATTATATACTTATACAGCTTGATTAAAAATATAGCTAGAAAAAGCCGGAGCAAATCATATTCATTAATATCCCTACATAAGTAGTAGAGCTCAATAACTAATCAATTATGCAATAGCATAATTTGGGAGATAACAAGCTGCTTTAAAATTATGGTTAGTAGAATGATATCCTTGTTGTCTCTTGTTAACTAAAATTCTACTGATGGCAATAATTGCTCTGACAATAAAAGATAAGTAGCTACTATACCCGATAAAAATCAACATCAAATCCATATAAACAAATCTATTTAATACCCGATCTTTCTCAATGTATTCAACGATATAATGTCGGGTAATTAACTTATTAAGTTAAGTCGTTAAAAGGTTTAACGTAACCATCAACGATATATTTCATTCCATATTTTCTTAGAGTTAATTAATATTTTTATTAATTGTTAACATGTCATACACGCTTCACTATTAAACATATTTATGGACATAGCGGTTATATTAATAAATACAAGGAATTTAAGCATATTAAATTTACCAAATTAAAAAATTAAGTAAGGCTGAACACGTTTGACTCATTGCTAATAAACTAATACACTTAATTATTTTGCGTCATTATCGATCACTACCTTGACTCAATTGTTCACCAGAGCAATATCAACATTAATATTATTCTGGCTAAATTTAAGGTTTCTAATTGAATTATTCTTTATTGACTTGTAATTCCTACGATTTAAATTTAAAAAACTTAAATGTTATGTGTATAATATTTCGATACATTGAAAATAAAATAAAGTAATTAACAATCTAGAGCACCGCATGTAGTGATAAACACCAATAACCTACATTATAATAATTTATTGTTATTTACTAACATTACCTTTTCTTAAATTCAGTTCACATACCTGAAAGGTATGTGATACGCAATATATTATTTATATATTTCCTTACTAAAATAGATTGTTGCAAATATAAACACTACTAACGTATTTAAAATTATATACTCTTATTATCTATCTTGCTATTATAAGCATCCTTAACGACATAACGTTACAGCAAGATACATTAAATTTATATTTAAGGTAATAATAAATATTAGATAGCGTAACTTTAGTTTATCACAATTGCCATAAAGAGATAAGTTATCTTCTTTATTGTATACGTAAATTATTTCACTTGCTTTATTTTGTTATCTAGTATTCTAGATTTAATTTTTATGGTTGTTATCGATGATAATCGTAGTACGTAATATTTATTATTATTTGTAATAATAAAAATTCAAGGGCAATTAACAATTGCAATTAACTATTTTACGTTTAGCAGTTCCCAACTGCTAACTTTATTTATTTTAATTCTTAAGATAAGAATTAAGTTCATGATAGTAATTTCAAAGAGCAAAAAAAACTATCATTTCTTGCACATAACCGCATTGATACCACCTCTGGTGGTGCCCTCGTTTCTCCTCTGTAGATTTATTGCACCGCTGCACATTAATTTCTTCTATTTGCCATCTTTTGTTTAGATAACCAGCAAATAACTAGTGACATCCTAATGAAACTTTTTGATTGACTAATCAATACGGATAGCAGATATATACTAACAAAGTTTAATTATATCTTTAATTGTCATAATCTATTTTACTAAATATTATGATTAAATGTACTTTACAACTAGCACAGGTTTATACTAAACTCCTATTTAAGTTTCATTAATCTAAATACTATGTCTCAGGAGTTAATATGGTCTTAGTCACTCGTCAAGCCCCAGATTTTACCGCAACCGCCGTTCGCGGTACGGGTGAAATCGTTCACAATTTTAATTTAAAATCACATATTCAGGGTAAACTAGCAGTTATTTTCTTTTGGCCTATGGACTTCACTTTCGTCTGCCCGTCTGAATTGATTGCTTTCGATAAACGTTACACAACGTTTCAGAAGCGCGGCGTAGAAATCATCGGCGTATCTTTCGACTCAGAATTTGTACACACCGCCTGGCGTCAGGTACCCATCGAAAAAGGCGGTATCGGACCAATCCAGTACTGGATGGTAGCAGACATTAAACGCGAAATAATTAAAGCCTATGGCATTGAGCATCCTAACGCAGGTGTCGCTCTACGCGGTTCGTTCCTGATCGATAAAAAAGGTATTGTCCGCCACCAGGTAGTTAACGACCTGCCTCTAGGACGCAATATCGATGAAATAATGAGAATGGTAGACGCCTTAATATTCTATGAAGAACACGGCAAAGTTTGCCCGGCACAGTGGGAAAAAGGTCAAGAAGGAATGAACGCTTCCCCTGAAGGGGTTGCAAAATATCTGTCTGAAAATATAAATAAACTATAATGGAGTCTATGTTACAGCACAGAAAATACTTTTATCCTTTTAGCGCCGGCCAGTAATGTGGCCGGTTTTTATACCCTGAATCTGCAACTACCATATATAGTCAAGCGATCAAACATCTTATACACACAAAAAAACCTACCTAAGATTTTAGCTACAAGAGTACTCCACCAGTTTTTTACCCAATCGGGTTTTTATTCTACTCAGCTAGAGTTAGTATGCGAAAATAGTTTCCGCCTAGATCATAAAACAGTAAAAAGATAATGCCTAAATTTACCGTCATTTCGCCGATAAGATAGATAAATGTTAGCGCTTACCCCTCCGCGGGCTTGAGCTTGTGGCAACAAGTAATTCGTAAGCACATAGTTATTCTCCATACCCATCTCAGTAGCAAAAAAGGTCAACGAAACTAGCAGGTTAAAAACATATCTTAGCATGATGTTATTTAAGTAAATAACATTTTTATCATAACCATGATACAAAAACGATAGGACTCAAACACGCGCTGTAAGATGTAACGGTACATACCTAATTTTCTGCAATGTCGTCGTGCAAACATACTCCCTCTACAAAAGAGGGATATTGATGACGGATGATAATTATAAAAAGTACAAAAATGTCTGTAGGACAAGGGGCAATAGGTTAGGTATATATAAATTCTAAAACTTCAGCATAAAATAAATTAACGTCCCCTGTCACCTAGTTAGTCTGTTAACCTTTAATCTCACATACAAAAGATCGCTATGGTAGTTGTTCTTTTATTGCATTAGGTACTTAAACTTTCCGCTTATA
Organism: Sodalis endosymbiont of Henestaris halophilus; assembly: GCF_900161835.1. Lineage (GTDB taxonomy): Bacteria > Pseudomonadota > Gammaproteobacteria > Enterobacterales > Enterobacteriaceae. The sequence continues at coordinate 289,726 of NZ_LT897836.1, forward strand.
AGCCATCTATCATGAAAAGCCTTCCTACGGATAAGCCCGTATTATAACGGCACACTAAACACAAACTATATAAGTTGAGTCTCATATTTCACAAAAGTTTTTATGGGTGAACTCCTGAACATAGCATTGTACTACTAACTTTAAACTTGAAATAATTACGTTACTCCTCAACTAATATTAGCCTGGAAGGAAGTAACAAGACAGTAACGTCAGTCGTTCAGCTATTAATATCTATGTGAGCAACTTCCATTACTTATAGCAGCAAGGAAAATGATTACCAGAATTACCATTGAACCTCAGAGCAGATTACACTCAGCTTCATGTAGAAAGATATTCTCTCTACCTTTAAAAAGGTGGATTTTTAAATAATTTTAGTTTCTTAATGTCGGATGCACTAAACGTGTTGGTGATGATCTACAAAACCAGTAGATCACACTAACGTAGCATTCTGTAATAAATTTTTGATGCTTGTCTCAGTACCAACTGACCGGTCATGGCACTGCCAGCTCGATGAGCGAAATGCTCTTAAATATAGTCAAAGCGCAGTTTAATAAAAGATAAGTATTGTTACCGACATAACCAGAGATATCATCAGAAGTCAAGCTTAGCTGTTAAGATGAACAGCTAAGCAGAAGAGTAGTGGTAATTAATTGTTAAGTTACATCTCAAAAACATAAATAAGGCGGTAATTTAATGTATTGAAATGTAACATATTGTAGGATAACAATTTATAGTGACACAGTTTAGGTGGTTTAGCGACGTGACTTAACTAACATGTTAATGATGCAATACTGGGTTTATATAGCAGTAGTGTTAAATTTTGTTCACCTGTAAATTAACAGTGACTAGAAAAACAAACTCGACAGATAAAACTACGCGGGTCAACTTTTAGCTGATTATGTTTTTACTTTCACAATAACTAAAGAAACCATTACTACTAGTAGTAAATATTCGCAAGACATGTAACCATACTACATAACGTAAAGTATAAGTTATTTAGTTAACTGATAGGATAATAACGCAAAAGCATAACTTCTTCCTAAAGTTCTTGGGAAGGTAACATAGTATTAAGGCTAATATAATAAGCGTTTATTAAAACAGTATCTGCTATTAAGGGGATAATGCACCCGATTAGTCTAGATGTTAGTTTATAATTGCATCAAGGTTGTAATGTAAAATGACAGCCACTACTCCACAAACAATTAGGTAACGCGTGGCTGGATGAGTTAACTATTATGGTATTTCACAACACACTAAAATAAAAGTATACTCTGAAATAAAATGAAAGTGGCGTCCCCTAGGGGATTTGAACCCCTGTTACTGCCGTGAAAGGGCAGTGTCCTGGTCCACTAGACGAAGGAGACGTAAATCAAAATAAAAACTACTAACCGGCTGCTTTATCCGTAACAGTTATCAGATAGTTTAATATGTATATTATAGAATCGTAGGTTCTTTACCTTTAGGTTTCCTTACTATATTTATTCTGTTACTTTAAGTAGTAGAGATTTATTTTAAGCAAAATGCAGTCAACTGCACTTCTTTTGCAAACACTCGGTTATAGCATTCGCTATGTTGTATAAAGGGGCTGGTAACGTATTATGATATTTACCAATATGTTATGGAGTTTATTTTTATACTCTAACTTGTACCACAAGTATACAAGATTTGCTGACGCTAGAGAAAACGATTCGCGTTTTTAATGCGTTATTTTGTCACTAATAACACTTGTGTAGCTCTTAAGGTATCGGGGTATTATTAGTTATAATATCTTTTAGGTTCTTTAAGTTTATTATGGCAATTTTTGTAGAAGTTTCGTTGTTTCTAGAAAACAACGAAAAATCATAGCGATATAATAATTTTAAGGTTCCTGCAAGGATTAAGGGCTCCCTTTGCTTTTTATCTAGATGCCAAGAATAAGTCAGGTTCTTCGTTGTATGTATTAAATGACGATAATCTATGGCTACGTGGTTTCTTCTCCGTGAGTTTATTTATTTTAATCTTTTATCTTACGTATCTATAACCCGGCCAGTTTATCACCTTCACTTTGAAGGTCTTGACGTAAATTGCAACCTTTAAATTAACATTGCTTGTAAAGAAAACTCGCCAGTATGTATAAGCAAACCACCACACGCACTTTTACAAAAAAAAACGCGGCTAATCCTTAGTTAAGGATGACTTAAATTTAAAAGCATTTAAAAATATTTATAAATACCACCGATACACTAAATTTTACTTTTACTGTTATAGTCTATAGACTCTAGTTAGTTATAACTATAACTGTAGTTACACAGTTAAGTCAAGTACGGGGATTAACGATATTTTACGAGTAATATAAATCTGCATTATTCGAATGAACGTTTTTCTCTCTGTTAAAAGCCCTCTGCAACATTAATAACTTTTCAAGTTTTTCGAAACTACATTATGATGATAATGAGTTCTACCTAATTCAGATCATTTATTATATGCTCTTAAAATAGTTTTAGTTTTGCGACGTTATTTGACGTTAACCGCCATTTATAATGGCGGTTCTTTTACCACGTAGGTTAGATACACAGATATTATATATGCAGTGTAATGAAAATAATGTTTGCTTTTTTCTCATGTTGCTCGATTTATCTTTTTCTTAAACTATTACCTAACGTTTAATCTGAGTACAGATAAAATCTGTAATAAAATGATAAGTCTTGTGACTGCACAATAACTTACTGATAAAATGTTAAAATAGCAACAAAATATTTTATTTTAGCGCCGGCATTACAAACAGCTAGTACAATACTACACTCTTTACTGATGTAGTATCAAGCCATTTTATCTATTTTTAATCTTTTCGTTAACTTTGATGCTGTCCACATAACAAAAAGATATAAATGAACTATATACATTTATTTTTACGTAAACTCTATATTTATTTTCTGTTACTTGTTGAGTTGTTATCCCTGTTGTTGTGATCTAAAGCAATTATTTGAGCAAAACTATAACAATAGCGGGCGGTGGAAGGTCATCTCAAACGTTTGCAACTGAAGCAGGATAAACAGCATCCTGTAAAAATTCTAGTTATGCATGTTTTAGCATGTTAAGTCACTAAACTTTTACTGAAACTTTACCCCTTTACACAAATTATCAGTAAGTTATAACCAATTTTAACATCATAATCATCGATTATGTAAATCGGAAATAATGTCAGTATTTGGTTTCTAGCTATTATTTGCAACACTTTCAAAAGCATGAAAAATCAGCGCACGCGCTAATTATTAAGGATGGATGCGTATTAAAATATTAATTCTCACACCGCGATGGTTAATCAAGCGCGAGGATTATAATCTGATTATCTGCGATGAAGTTAAGTTGGTACCTAAAATCATATTGCATAGCTGTACTATCGTAAATAATGCCCATGATAATTATGGGAGATATTATCTTAGATAAAGCCATAATTGATTATGAGGTTTACAGGTCATCATTAGTGTTGGAAGTGCTATAAAATATAGCATAAATATCAACACATAGGTCATCTTTATTTTTAGAAATTTAGTTAGATTGAGTAACGCCATTTCATACCATCAGAAATTAGTAACTTTACTTAACCAAATAATGTGACATATAAACAGATCCATAATAATTATCTTAAGCAAACGGACGCACAGTGGTATTTGTAGACACACGATAAAGTAAATATTTTTGTGTTACTCTAGCAATTGCTATTAGCTTATATGAGAAATAAACTTTTCTGAAGTCACAACGAACTTTTTATGTGGGCTAGAAAGCGTGCTTATGCTTTTATCAACAGCAGCATTAATAGTATCGGACAGTATCTTATATCTTAATATAAGATAAGCAATTTTATAACATTAACGTACTCAACGTTCACGGGGATCGGCGCAATAGCTTTAGTGCAGTAGAGTCACCAGCCGCATATAAAAGCTAATAGATAAAACAACTTACCATCCCATCGTGCCTGAGCAAATCACGCACATATTGCCTCCACATGCTAGAAAATATATGCTTGAACGCTCGGCATATAATTGCTCCAGATCTGCAAAATTGCAGGCGTAATTCATGCGGTCAGTTCCGCACGTAACGTGTTAAGCACCGGTAAAATAGAAGGTAAAACGCCATGCCACAACAAGAATGAAGAGGCAGCTTGACCCACTAGCATACCGAGCCCATCAGCGCAACGCACCGCACCTTGCCGTCGACTCCAAGCGATAAATGGAGTATCTTTTTGTTGATAAAACATATCATAACAGCAGACCGACGGTGTAATTATGGATGCAGGCAACTGCGGAATGCTGCCATACATACCGGCAGATGTAGCATTAATGATTAGGTCGTAATCTGGCGCACTAAGAAGCTCTAGCGGTAACGCGCTAATATCGCCGGCGTGATGGTAAAATCGCACTAGCTCTTGCGCACGGGGGAACGTGCGGTTGGTCAATACCACCTTGCAGCCGTAAGTTAGCAGCGGCAAGATCCCTCCCCGCGCTGCGCCACCCGCTCCTACTAGTAATACTCGGCTATTTTGACTTAATAAGTTTAGACGCTCCAAATCGCTGATGAGCCCAATGCCGTCAGTGTTATCCCCCAATAATGAACCATCTGGCAGTTTCTTGATAGTATTGACTGCTCCGACTAAAGATCCCCGCGTAGTAAGGTGATCGCAAAGCGAGAACGCACGTTCTTTAAACGGTAGAGTAATATTCGCTCCCAAGCCGCCTGTATCAAAAAATCGCAGCAGCGTTTGCTCAAAGTCATTTATCGGTGCTAGAACTCGACCATAAGTATGAGAAAGTCCCATTTCGACGGCAAAGAGCGTATGAATACGCGGTGATCGACTATGGTTAATAGGATTACCAAAAACGGCATAGATATCCATGATATCACTCCAGTGATAGTCAGTTTTAACGAATCGATGCGCCGGTAAGAGCATCAAGAAGTTTAGAAGGATTGCGATGACCCTCTACCGCTTCGTCTAGCATTAGAATATCATTGCCCAATTGCTTACGCACTTCGGCAGAGGTGCGTGCCGCCGGCAATCCAGCCAGATTAGCACTAGTTGATACCAACGGCTTGCCGAACGCAAGACAAAGACGCCTAACAGGTTCAAATGCACTAACACGTATCGCAAGTGATGTGTATTGTCCCGTTAACCATAATGGAGTTGTGTCACTAGCCGGTACCACCCAAGTAACGAAGCCAGGCCAACAAGAAAACATACGCTCCCGTGTAGCATTATCTAATGCTTGATCATCAATATAATCTGTCAGCTGAGCATAATAAGCAGCGATTAAAATCAACCCTTTTTGCCATGGACGTTGCTTGAGCCTGAGCAACGTCCGTACTGCCGTTTCGCTATCTGGATCGCATCCTAACCCAAACACAGCTTCTGTAGGATAAGCTATAACCTGTTGCTGGCCTAGCGCATTAACTAAATTTATCAGTTTAATCACGAGAGATTTATGCATGAATGTAGTTTATCGCTACTATAGTTAGATCAATTTTTATAATCTTAAAACTAATTTAGACAGCTTACGGTCTTTTTTAATCTATAAAAGCAATAATTGTCAATACTCACATTACCCGTAGTAGGTTGTTGACTTGATACATACTCACAGGTAAATCATCTATAAAAGTGTAACAACTTAACAAAGTTCAACAATAAGATAAACAAGTTTAGCGTTACGATACTTGTGGATGCAATATATCCTCATGCTTGATCGCTCAAGCAGACTATAAACATACCTAAATATCCTTGATGCAATCCTAGCATTAATTAACTAGCTGGGACTATCTAGCTGCCAATCGAGCACTTTACCACGTGATAATCACGATAGGGGTGTTATAATTAAATATGGTCGCATTTCAAGTAATACAATGCTGTCACAAATCAGATAAATGCTATCTAGCACGAATAACATAACTTGCACTAAATTCGATGCAAGACGCTTAGTCTATTTAATAAAAATGCAACTTTATTTATAATATTAAATTATCTTTGATATCTTAATGCAGATGTTTGACATGTTCTTCAAACACTAGATCTTCCATTTGCTGATAAGCATTTTCACAACCTGGAATATTAAATAGAACCATAAGAACCACCCATTTAAGATCTTCTAAATCAAATTCCACTGCATCGAGCGCCATAACTCGATCGATAACCATCTCACGGGTTTCAAGGTTTAATACTTGAATTTGCTCAAGAAACAATAAAAAACCGCGGCAGCAGGTATCCAGACAATGATTTTCTTCCTCAGAGTAAATACGCATAGCGAGCGGATCGGCATTGAAAGCAACCGCCCTACCCTGACCATCCTGCAAATCAGCTAGTTTCTCAAGCCAATTTAAAGCATTATAAATATCGTCCTGATGAAAACCTACTCGGGTAAGGTCATCGGTCAATTTATCTTGATCTACACGCATTTCTACAGCGTGGATGTAGGTTTCAAATAAATATATTAGCACGTCGAACATGACCTGCCCCTCCTTAAGTGGACATAACCGCTAGGTCAAATTGCAATCTATCCTGCTAACTCCAGTTAAATTAGTTTCACTATCACATCTGGCACAGGTTGGCCGACACGTACAGCGACGACGTCAATAGGTGTAACATTATTTCTTACGTTAGCCAACACATCCGCAAATGGAAATTTAACTTCACATTCTATTGTGGAAATTATTTCTGATTTGTTAGACGAAAAATATTGCAAATCATAAAATATTTGTTCAAATACCGCTTCCTGTGGGTAAAAAGCGACTAGCGCGGACAGATAAACATATGTATCTCGGCGTTAGATGAGTTACATAGTGGGCTAAGACAAGACAAAGATCTTACCTCCATAATTCAAAATATATACAGCCGTGAAAGACAATCTAATTTTTATTGCCAGTTAAGTCCTATACTATTCTCATACTTAGATATCTATCTACTAGATAAAACAAAAACAATACCTAGTCTGCATAGACCAATGAGGCTAACATTAGATACCAACATGTCTTTATTACACATGATACTATGATTGTGTTAACAATTTCATGTTAATTTCATGTCAATTTCATCACAAATAGACATGACCACAGTAGGCCCAGATCACTGGTAATTATAGTATTTTAATGCAGGTTAGCTCCTTTGATCATAGGTGCTGGTAGCAGACATCAAAGTCTCCGGACAATTGATGCGGAAAGAGCAATCGTTAATAGCAACGCGTTTTAGTTTTTCTGACTAAGAACAACGATAGCACTCAGGCTTACCTTAGGATTGAAATCTAATTCAATATTGCTTTGAGGTTTAAAAGCGCCAAATCTGTTGCTGTGGTTAAATATTTTATTTTCTTTAGACATAGATCACCATTTAACCCCTTTTTTAACCTATGCTAAGCAGCTATGTTTTTAATAATATTTTCTCTAATCTTCTCTAGCGACTGGCGAACAACCAGGGCATTGTCTTTATCAAAAGATTGTTAATTAGTTAAAAACTGACTAACATAATATTAAATTTAGTTTTTATATTTATGTATAAATTAACACTATTATGTCATTAGTGACTGTATTATTTTACCCTGATGAACGGCTGCGCAAAGTCTCCAAACCAGTCGTCAAGGTTAATGACGATATTCGCAACATCGTGGATGATATGTTTGAGACCATGTACGACGCAGAGGGAATCGGCTTGGCAGCTACTCAAGTTGATATTCACCAGCGTATAATTGTTATTGATACCTCTAAAAACCGCGATCAGCGTCTGGTGCTAATCAATCCCGAATTATTAGAGAAAAGCGGTCAGACTGGTATTCATGAAGGCTGTTTATCGATCCCTGAGCAGCGTAGCTTCATACCACGGGCAAAAAGGGTAAAAGTACGAGCGCAAAACCGCGATGGTAACATTTTCGAACTAGAGGCGAACAATTTGCTAGCAATTTGCATTCAGCACGAAATGGATCACCTGGTCGGTAAACTATTTGTAGATTACCTTTCGCCGTTTAAACGTCAACGAATTCGTCAAAAAATGAAAAAAATGGCGCGCATGACCGCACGAGCAGAAAAGTAACCCAAATATCATAGGACTTATCGTGTCAGACTCTTTACGTATTATATTTGCCGGTACGCCCGACTTCGCAGCACGCCATTTAAATGCACTAATTCATTCTAAACATCAGATCATGGGCGTTTTCACACAGCCTGATAAACCTGCCGGTCGTGGTAACCACTTAACCCCTAGCCCGGTCAAGAAATTAGCGATCCTACATGATCTACCATTATTTCAACCTGATTCACTACAGAAATCTTCTAGTCAAGAATGGGTGTCGGCGTTGAAAGCAGATATTATGGTAGTCGTGGCATATGGACTTATCCTTCCCCAGGCGATGTTAGATCTACCGCGGCTTGGCTGTATCAATGTACATGGGTCACTACTGCCACGTTGGCGGGGAGCCGCGCCGATTCAGCGAGCATTGTTGGCTGGCGACGACCAAACTGGAGTGACGATTATGCAGATGGATGCAGGCCTTGATACAGGAGCCATACTGCATCAGATTACCTGCCCTATCCAACCCGATGATACCAGTACATCGGTTTATGAAAAATTGATGCAAATTGGTCCGGATGCTTTATTGACTACACTTAATCAACTCGCTGATGGTCATGTAGTAGCTAAGCCTCAATACAGCGCGCTCGCCACTTATGCCTACAAGCTCAGCAAGGAAGAAGCCCGGCTCAATTGGCGTCTGCCAGCGACGCAACTTGAGAGATGTATCCGTGCTTTTAATCCTAGCCCCGTTAGTTACTTATACTTATCGGGACATCAAATAAAAGTCTGGGGCGCTAGCGTTAGCGCACGGCAGACAAATACGTGTACACCAGGCACGATTGTGGCTTCGGACAAGTCTGGTATTCACATATCTACCGGAAAGGGTTTTCTGACGCTAACTCATTTGCAGCCCGCAGGTAAAAAAGTAATGCCAGTCCAAGACTTACTCAATTCACGCAGCAAATGGTTTATTCCTGGTATGCTCCTTGATTAATTATCAAAGTATTTTACGATTTTAATTTGTTAATTAAATAATTAAAGATATTAACTTACTTATCAGTAAGTTTTATGAATTATCTTTATATTGTTTTTAAAACATCTTAACGAGACATTTAAATGTTATTAACTTATTTAAGTATTTATATTTATAAATAAATTGCACCTCATAAAATAAAGTTATTTATGACATAAATATAATTAAAGAGAAGATAATATTTATATTTGAAGGCGCTAAACGCAAGAATGCGCAAATAGTGTAAACTCCTGCAAATTACTTAATAAGCAATAAGCTACGTATATATTACATCAAACTACTTTGTCCAATTGTCAAATGCACTACATATATACAGGCTTAATAATTAGTAGATAATAAGTAATATATTTCGTTTTAAAGCTTTGTGCATCTATTATTTATACTTAAGTTAAACATTGCTTACTTATTAAGTAATAAGTAAGTTAAATTTCTTAAGCTGGTTTTATCTTTTGAGCAAACAAAGCAATATTAATATAATAAATATAATTATTTATCTTGCACCACAATTTTAATACTACGGCTTCTTGGTTTCACTGTCGCAAAAGTTTATTTAATTAGAGTATCATTCTTATTGGCTCCAGCGCTTTAATGGAAAGTCTTCGGCTGTTAAATGTTTCTCTATTTTGCTTAATCTTAAGGATATAAGATATTTTAACAAAATACTTACTAATAAAATCAAGGTTTTATTAATGTCTTCTTGACTCATCTACCCGCTAGATGATGCGCATATTAGCTTTAACTTTAATGTTAAATCACATTAAACATACTTTATTAAATTGCATTGTTCTACTAAACTTAAAGAATTTAAGCAAAGTATTAACTGCTTAAGTGAGGTAAAATAGCTAAACTAATTCTAGCATAACATGACATTAATAAGACATAACATAAATCTATGCTTTATTTTTCTTGTATCAAAATACATATGAGAAATCTCTATTTAGCACAACAGAAAACATCATGATACTTGTTAGTTATTTTACATAACTTAAACTCATAGTAATTAAAGATGGATTAAAATCTTAAATACAAAATTAAATATAAAGATTTTAGCGTTCTTAATACCAAAACTACACAGTAGTTTCGATATTAGGCAAACATATAAAATAACAATTAGCACATTGCTATACCATGCTTTATAGTTGCAACAATAGCTGCGCTTATGATATTATTGGAACAATCTATTTAGTTTCCTTAAAAGGCTTTATATGTACAAGCTCTTGGGGCACTATCGAATAACAAGATATAAATCAACGTAATGACTGCGTGGATAACACCTGATGGTTAGTTCATTATAGGAGCTTATAAAGCTAAACAGGTGCTAAACATAAGAGGTTATAGGTATTGCTGAAGAGCAATACCTTATTGCCTACTATATCAAAAGTGACTACAGAACTATCAAGTTCATGGATGATAAGAAATTTAGATGCAATATGAAAGACGCGTGGCGTCTATAACTTACACATATAAGTAAGGGTTGCTGATGTTCGTAACTCCATACCACTCATATTAATAATAGCAATCATACTTTGCTATCTAAAACATCAGCATGCAAATGCAATTTAGTCGTTGCATTTGCGATCTTTTGGAAAGTAATTATCTTCGTGTATCATCCCAGTAATCATTGATTCACGTATACGTTACGTTGCGCGTAATCATTTTAGATACATTTATTTTCCACGTTTAGAATTTCGCATTTATAATAGATATGCGGCACTAAATATATCAGGTTAATAATAATCATACCACAATAGTTGATTTATGTTGTCTGCTACGCATGAGGATATTCGTGATAAGTAGTGCCAAAATACGTTTATATTATTATGCTAATAATATCACAGCGACTATCGCAATGCTATTGGTAGTTAGGTAAAATACCATTGAAAATTAAGTTGTTTCAGCATGTCATAAAATAACATTACCTACGTCCCGATTCAGGACGTAGACATGGAATACACCGTGCGTGTTGAAATACTGACCGAAATTTTCCGGTTAAACAACATAGCCTCATGAGTTATACTTACTTGTATTTCGACCATGTGTATGCACGATAAAAACACCAATAACTAACTTAGTATCAGTTTTGCGCCGCAAAACAAGACTGTGTGCGTTTATCGAATTAATGATATAAGATATATATTGTGATCATGTGTCAATAGTACTAACGTTTAGTTAGTCAACGAAGCGGCAAAGAAACAATCAATTCTGATGATTTGTATTATCTAAAAGTGCACAATTTTCTCAGTAACTAAAAAAGGGAAGAAAATTTCCTTCAAACAAGTTGGTAGTAAAGCCAAATTCACGTGATAGCTAAAGCTAGCTATGTGCTGTTGCATCCTTTGTCATCAATCAAAGTACGGTCGATTAGGAGAAGTTTTATTCTTCCGACATGCCCAAAAATCTAAATTCTCAATTATGGTAGCAACCACACTACAACGATACAGTATGCTACTAATTAATTGATATTCTCTAACCGAAATCTCTAATATCGATGCAGAAGCAAAAAAAATAAACTGTCGCAGTTAGTCATATCGAAGACTAACTGCCAGAAAAGCAACAGCATCCTCGGTATCCAGGAGGCTTGAGCCACAATACCACCATAAAAGTTACAATAATGACACCGCATTACCCCATATCATTCCTCCATCTTATGATACAATTAAATAAATTACGACTCAAAAGCGTCAAGAGACGCACAACGTTATTCGCTCAGAATTAAGAGAAATAGACTTTCTTAGCACCATATACCGTAGAAGTAATAATACTCTAACTGAACGTCTCATGATTTTCAATCTATAAACTACCTCATAAATTGCTAGAATATCGATAATCATATTGTTGTGACACTCCAGAGATTTGTTTACCTAAATGACTATCGCCCATAGCATCTTTAATAGGAACTATTAAATTATTTTAACTTTTTAACTAGAGTTGTGTTAACAATTAGAATAGGTCATGTTTTGTTACGTTGAACCATAATAGCTTCTTGCATTATTATTACATCTTTGATAAAGGCTGCAATAATTAATAAACAAAACTATTTCACTGAAGCTATCTCACCGTTAACCTTCAAATTTACTACTACACCATAACTAGGCAATCATTATTTCAAGTGAATGACGCGAAATAACCTTTAATACACTTGATAAGTACTTCTCTTACCTCAAAATTGCATATTTTGATATAATAAAACTCATAACCACAATGATTTCTTAATAAACTAGCTATTATCTTAATAATAAAAATCGCACGTTAACGCCATCTACTATTAGTCCGAAATATGTACCTTGGTAACGGTTTTAGATTCAGCGACATCTTCCCATACATCTAGAATTTAATAACTTTTAGTACCAATTTCAGGAGGTTATTGAGACTGCAATTAGAGAGAATACTTTGCAACCTACCGATAAAATGATCGTCTTTTTAGTACGTCATAATATAAATAAGCTAAGCAGGGAGTTATTCCAATGAATGTAATAGCTAACATATCTTATAACTTTTATCATAATTATTTATCAATACGCATAACCATATTAAAACTATTATATTACTACCCATAATTAAGGAAAGTATACTTTCAGTAAAGTAACAAAATAAAGATAATGAATTTGAGCGAGCACAATATTTTATCAATACCTAATAAGTTAATAACTCTACACGCTAGAAATGCTCAAATAACTTATAAAATATAAAACTAATAATTTCATAAAATTAACAACGTTAGCAAAAAATAGTGTTAATAAATTATTCTGATTTATTTTATCTGAAAGTGTCTTAGCAGACTGCACTTCTCTTTCGGGGATCAACATTAATTTTATGTGCGTCAAAATGCAATGCAAGTTTGATAACAAGTAAATTATTTATATGATAATTGTGTTACTTGTAATAAAGTCATAAATCAAACACTTTATTACTATAATCATTATTCTCTGCTCAATTTACTAAGATAAGTCTTCTTGAAGTAAAAGATAAACAAAAATGTACACCATAACTATTGATAGCCAGTAACGTAGTACAAGCCGATAATATGGAGTGACATAGTATAATATGGCAAGATAAACTTAACGTGTTCCCCTCGCTCGTTGAGCAATTTATTCAAATTAACTATAGCAAATATTTTAGATAAACAAAATGTTCGCGCGAGCCTATCATAGTCACGCAAAGGACCTAACTAGTGCTTTAATGCTTGTGTTACTTAAATTCTTTGCAGTGTTGTATGTAATCATTCCATGACACCCCTAATCTTGCTAAAATACACATTTAACTCATTGCATTTCTTAGTGTTTTGTACTTATATGACGTTAATATAAAACTGTTAATTAGTTTTGTCTATTTAGAATAAAAAGTATTCTTTAATACCTAACGTTAGGTAAAATTTAAATTAATTAACAAAATTTTATTTACTTGATAATTTATTATGTAATACATAAAGAAGATAATCCTGGTTATTTTTATTTATGCAACTACCGAAAATTAATTTTTATAAATTAACTACATTAGTATCTTAATCGCAACAATATAGTATGCGTAACTTTCCTTTTGATATGCTAAAAGGTTTTATTTTAGAAACTAACTAATGCAATTTGTTTTTAGTTAGCTTTAAGTCATTCAGAGCTGTAAAGTAGCAAGATCATCTAGAATTAATCACATCCTGTAGATAAATGTTGTTAAAGTAATTAATTATTACGCTATGTTACTCCTGATAAACATTTATTATTTTAATTTAATTAAATTATGATTATATAAATGCTAGCTTTATATCAAAAAAACTGAAATCACCATCTATATTAGAATACTTTCTGGGGTTTTTAAGATTTAAATTTAAAATACTATTATTTAGCATTGCTTTATTAATATAAGTACAGTATTAATTACCAAATTACTTAACAACAAAATTATAAAAGGTAAAATACAATCAAAGAAAAATGGAAGTCATATTAGCTACCAATACAGTAAATCGTTATATAGTTGCTATCTTCAGTTAATAAACACTAACTAATGCGCCTCATTAAAATTATACTTTTATCAAAGTAATCAAATCAAAGACGAGTATTAACAATAAAAATAAAGCACCATAGCATTATCCTAAATAATTTTATAGAACATGTTAAATTGTATAAACTATCCGTGCGTTAGGTTAACTATTTAGTTTATTTATTGAATTTATTTAAATTATTAACGATATCACTTACCTGATATTTTATTGTATTTTCTACATTATAATATTTACTCTACGTTTAAAACAAAACTTGTATAAAATTCTGTCATAACTGTTAATCATCGTTATTATAACTATTTATAATCAGTTAAGGTAAGAAAGAAATGGTTATTAATTGACCTCGATGATAAAATAAAATATTTATAGTCTTCAAGTAATCTTCTAGTTATTTGATTTTATCTTTTCTGTAATGCAATTATTAGCGGTAGAACATCGCACTTAATTTATTTTTTATTTACTTTACTTACAACCATAAGATTGTAATTAATTTTAAATAAAACTCATTACTGTGCTATTCACAAAACAGTGACAGTTAATTATATTGATAATCACCAAAAAGTTACACTCATCTCAACTTTTATTTTAATTATAAAATAAATATACTTCTTAATTTACACCTGCAACAAAAGTGATTTAATTTTGCTATTAAAAACACGTGTATCGCATGCTTGAAATATAATTAACTTACCTTCCATTAAGGTAAACGTGATTTACTATCATTGCAAACAAAGATTAGAGACGGCATTAAGGTAAATATTGACTTAAGCACTATTGCTGTTGCTGATTGTTACTCTGTGAAAGGCAGAGCTAAAAACCAGGCACAGCTTTTTTAGAGGAGCTTAGTAGCGCTCTGTTGATGTTGAGGGAGTGCATTAAACAATACACCTGGCTTTTCATTATAAATGAAACTCTAATCCGCGTGTCGTCAAACCTTTTGCACCAAAAGACCTGATAGCGTTTTAGTAAAATTTAATACCTGTACACTTTCGTGTGTTACTTGAGTGTATTAAAGTCGATAATAAGTTATATCTTGAGTAAAACTATAGTAGTCTTGTCATTAGTACCTATCTTCTTCATCTTACTAAAGATGAATACTACCCAACTGTTATTCCAGAAGCGCCGTGCCAATTAACGTTGTAAATTATATAATAGTGCAACGACGCTGGACAATATTTATCAAACCACTAACATCATAGTTTATTTTCTCTCTCTAGAGCAATCACGCTATAAAACTAAATCACATAACTACATACTAATATAAATTATTTAACGGTTAACAACGAGTTTTTCTGAGTTGGTATCACTAAAAAACTCAATTGATAGGCGAACAAATTTAACACTCTCTAGGATGATATTGCATTCTGCACTTACTCGTTCATATGTTAGTAACATTACCGCATTAAATATAACTGAGGTATTACGGCCATTGTCGATTGACAGATGCCAATATTGCATTTAATGTGCTCTTGCATTCGTAATACCAGACCTTATACAACTAGCTATCGCAAAACCTTTCATCCACGTGCAGCTAATTAACGACTCATTACAACTACCGTGCGATATAAAGGTTAAAATTAATGCATGCTTATAAAACCTAGCGTGTCCATAGCTAGGTGTTCTCATTTTACCTCAATGTTCTTCATGAGACGTTAAACTGTAAGCTTATCGGTTTAGAGTAATACTCGACGCGATAGCTACTACAATACAAGTTTGTTACAGATATGCGCTTGAGTATTGTTCTCTCAGTTTGTTAACTGCATAAAATTATTAAGTGCAAAAACATCAAGAACACAGTAGCTTTTATATTAAATTATATTTAATTCGTTATTTCAAAATTAATATCTCTTTCTTCATCTTATTGAATTGAACCCATTAAGAGATAAAGAACAATCTTTAAACAGAAGCTATCCGCAAAAGAGTTAACCTACTTAAAAATAATAATTAAAGATTGATGTTTATAACTTTATTTTATAATTAGTGCGATGGCATGTAACATGCCAGTATAAATATTTTGAATTTACAATTATCATCAAATGCATTGCATCTTAGACCGTTATAAAGACTTTTAAATTAACATACAAATACCCTTTAAATTAAGTGATTTATTTTAAATATACCGCGATAAACGCGAAGCGGTACCGTGTCAGCACATATCTCAACCATTTGCACCGCTTATCTTTTTTTATTAGTAACGCAAAATTTTGTCGACCAAAATGGAAGCTACTAGCGTTAGCTAACATAATCTGATATGTTGCCGGTATGTAAAAAGTAACAATGACTATTCACTTTTCCTTCTCCAGCTCAAAGGGCGATAAATGCTTTCTCCCGCTATTTTAATTAAGGATAGGTAAGTAAATTACACAACCCCTTATTTCTGATTGGCAAACGCTGGTGCGGCACGACTACGATAAATTAGAAATTAGCGCTAGTCTTAAAAAATATGTATTTCTCGCGATACTGACCAGAAGTATCATGGCGTGATACAGTTAAGACTGTTAAAGAAATCAACGTTTGAGAAAGCTGGTTGGGATTTCGTACACGGGAGAGCAAAATCTTAACATGCGTTACGCAAAGACATACCGTAGTCACGACTGGGAACAATATTATTTTATCGGCGGTTTAACCACCGATAAATGCGCCCACGAGATACAGGTGTGTATTTACAAAGTAGCCTGCACAGAAAAACTAGCCAGCCGTCTAAAGACACATCACGAGGAAGACCAACGGTCGAGTTTAACGGGAACTTATGATCAAAAAAATCACTGAAATGCTCGCAGCACGTGAAACACTATATTAAAAAACGACAGATTACATCTTAGATGCTAGTAAACCGCTGTAAGACTTAGTATATGCCTTGTTGCAACAGTCTTATCCCAACACTACGAATTAAGTTTGTGGAGTCTCATAAAGACACATTGATCTTATGTGATAAGATTGGGTGTGACTTACTTCTACTAACAAGACTAAACATCTTGTTTTTATGCAATTTGAATAAGTTAATAAACACTCAGTTATTAAGTCAGAATAAGGTAAAGTAAATATTGCAATCCAACCTACCTCTATGAGAAGCTCGTATCACCAGAAAACAGAAGTAGCCAGACAGTAATTATGAAACCAGCTGTAAATTACATACCGTTTAATCACCTTCTCATTAAACACCACACTTAAACAAGAAAATCTCAATGCCAAAGATCGTGACGAAGATAAAAACAAAAGTTACTCACAGCGGAATTTCGAATCCCGACTGCTATCTGGCATCGCACACAGCAATTTTGTTAATGTTAGAGTTAAAAAATGTATGTTACATATACCATTGATATGACCAGATCAGTCATACATTAACTAATGTTGATGCATATATTTTCCGCAATTAATTGCCATTAATACAATTATTAATTTGTTTTAAATTAAAAAACTATTTCTTATGAAAGTTTAAAACGTAAAGCGTGAATATAAAGAGAAATGCGGTAAAATATTATTTTGACGACCCAGCAAGGTCGATAAATAATAAAATTAGACGGCTTTTAATTTTAAATTAAAAACATAATGTTATCCAAATAGATAAAACAATATGCTGATGGCGTATTAATGTTGTTCTCTCAATCTGGCACAAATGCACTGATAGCAAACCCATCATTCAGAAAAAATTTATAGTCCATATTATACATTTATGGAATATGATTTTTCAGCTATTTATTAATCATTTCATAAAGAAATAACAGGAGATTAGATACGCGCGGGATATTCTTAATATTCATTACATGGTTAACCATTTATAGGTGTTCTTTTTAACTATTATGTGCCCCGCCGGCGGTCTATATATTAAATAACTATTTGTCAGGCATTAACAAGACGACCAATAAGGCGTTACTAACTATTTCAGCAGGAGAAATAGTAGCGTCGTTTGTTATAGCAACAGAGCATCACACTATGTGAGTACAAACTTAATTAGTATGAAATTGACTGCCAGCCTCCTAGAACAATTGTAGTTAGTGCATCAGCAACACTAGATAAGGGTTATAATAAGATTTTGTTTACACCTTGAGTGTAAAAAGGAAAAATGGCAGTTATAGTCTTCTTCCATTAGCTATATTTTATAGATAACCATCTCCCAAGTTTGAGTATGCTGATCGGCAGCAGTGTATCACCTTGCTGATAAATTTGCTGTAAATCATTTTTACATATTTTATCCTGGTAAACATCCCCCAAATTATGCAGCAGCAGTTCATTGGAAGCATAATTTTAAGCGCTTTGACTGTAAATTGCAGCGCAGTTTCGTGCTCGATTGCATGCTTATGATATTTCGGCCAAATACCATTTATAGGCAGTCGTTTCTGTGCAGTTTGAAACTTAGATCATAGATCCAGCAATCAACCTCCTACTGCTTCGATTGTGTGATTTATTATATCATTTAGTTAAATGTCTTTTAATAATATAAAGCTGTTTACTGTTAGTATGTCGTATGTTTATCATATGAAAGTTATCAGATACGTTATCAGAAAAATTGCTAAGCATAAATGCGAACAAATGCATGTTTTTAGAAGGGATAATTCAGAATGGCAATGAGCGGTTTTTATCAAACGGTCAACGCCGTTGATAGATCGCGTAATAGACGATACGCGTGATTTTTTACTTAACTACGGGCAATCTTTTCAACGAGTTGGATTACTGTTATCTAAATTGTATTGTTCTTGCGGGTGCAAGAATTTCTGCGGGCATATAACAAACGACAGATAAGCACGCTTATCCAAAACAAGCGGTAGATTTTCTATCTGAAGATAAACAACACTATAAATGACAAAGTCAAATACTTACCCAACCGATGACACTGGTTTCAATATTGAAATTATTAGTCTAACAAACATATAATCCTCCCCCCAAAAAAAAGGGCCTTTAAGCAACGCCAATTAACACGCATAGCAGGATGCACAGTAACTTGAATATAACTTATTTTACGATATGATATAAGTTGCGGAATGATTCAGTAAATTTAATACCTAGGTCTGTTGCATTAGTTGCTACAGCAGTGGCTGACAAACATATAATTACACAAGTTCATGGAAAGATCATCCTAATCTAATAAATGAAGCTAGCTCAAGAGAATAAAATTCTCCCATTCACAATGTCAAAATAAATGAGCACTTACTTAGAAAAGTAATCTCTAAATACTTCGAGTAATTTTCATGCTTTGATAATGTAGCACTAGCCTAGGAAGCAAAAATAATAGAAATGCAAAAGCTAATATTTGCCTGATTGTAGCCCTCCCCACCTGTATGCGGTACCGATAATTAAATCGTTTATAAATGGATGCCGATTTTGCTAAGATTTTTACCTTTACTTCTTGCATTGACTTACGTTCATGCAGCGCTGACGTTATTAATAGGAGATCCAGTCTTTGTTATTATTTGTCATTTAAAGCTGATCTGCTTGGCTAGTCAGCTAGTTCAGTTTGCTAAGATAGCGCCTAACACATTATGTAGCTTACGCATAATAACTTATTAACATCCTCAATAATTACGCTGCGCCTATCTTGATCACGCTGGGATCTTTGTTTAAGCCTGACTAAAATGAATGTGTTTTAGCAACACAACGGCAGTACGATAGCTCGGTAGCTACACCATTTTTGTTTGACCTTTTACCTTAAATTTATCAATTGCAGTAGTTACGTATTAGTTTTAGTCCGGATGTGCTGTTGGTTTATTTTTTTGGTTCTCTTCAAGTCCAACATCCTGTACTAGGTACACCTGTGATGTCCAGGTGAAGTAATGTGTTTGTTTTTTTAGTACTCGTAACAGATCATGTTATTGACATTGGATCTGTTACTTCTGATTTAATGCCTTTAATCTTACCTGTAGGTACGCACTAGATCTCTTGTTTATGCATTTTGCCTGGCACCTTACGCTGGAGATGTAGATGTTAAGTGCACAATCTACAGCACAATATGGCAATGATGAAGGCCCGTACCACGACGTGTAAACGAAAGTATAGGGGGATAAAAATCGTTGTCGCCGTAAAGCAAGATAAAAACATGCAGGTTATATACGTTTCCTAAACGCACATTCAGCAAGATTGTTGAAGTAGTGTGTACCGTAATATTGAATTGTCTTATAAAATTTAGAACATAATGCTTATCTATTATATTATTATTTACTATGTTAAATATGAGGCGATATCAGGCTTTCTCACATTAGGTGGGCAAGCATTTAAACGTTAGATATTAACACTATTCGTATTGCCGCTATCATACTATCGTTGATAGTATACAAGTATTAAAGTATAGCATTTTTTGTAACATTCACTCTTGATCAATAACCCATGATTAGCGTATAGCTGATCAGCCTTCACATTTGCTCACCCTACTCTGCAATCAAATGTATCAGGTTGCTTAGCCAGAGCTATTGGTAATAGTTATTTGTAAGACACGCTGGCACGAATCTTATTACGGCTCTTCCCCTACGCAGTTGCTACGCATAATCAGTGCTCGCTTTTATCGATAAGTACCAGTACAGATAAAAGCGGATAAAATCCTTATCAGTTTTTTCATAGTCTGGGATAGCAATCCCACTACTCGGCAAAACTTACTTAAATAATTAAACAGCGCGATATACGCCGTCTTATAGTTACAATTTAGCCGGCTACAATTGAAGAAATAATGCACTATATATTACCAAATATCGTTAAACACATGTTGTAATCCGATAAAAACGACTCATAACCGGAAGGCAGTTTTAGTGGTGAGATATTTCAAAAGAATCCAACCGAGCGTTGAAAACGGGCATAAAATTACTCAATGGTAAATACCACACGAGTTTGCAGCGCTGCTACCTTGTTCGCCCAGTTTTGTTCAATTACCACTTGAGAAAAATCTAATAACGACAGTGTCGTACTCCGTTCGGCGAACTCACCACAACCCTGCAGCCTTATTTCCTCGCCGTCAAATAAGGCACAAATACAGATAGAAACAACTGGCTGCAATACGCGTGCAAGTATGCCTTCATGCAAACTCACAAAAGCCGTGCACGGATCATCTAGATTGCACAGAACGCAAGTCCCTAAACCATCTAAAAACGAAGTTGTTAAAGTACTGCATCAAAAAGACAGCAATATCGGCACAATGTACTAGAAAAAACATTTAATATCCTCATAAATAATTTATCATTTCCGGGTTTCATTCATAGCTAATAAATCATCATTAAACCACAAAATAATTATAAGCCACTAATATCATACCTCCAAATATGCATGATGAAGCAACAATGCATCAAGGTAAGAACCAACATGCTTTCTTGTTAAAAACAACCATCAGGGAGCTGCCGGGTAGCGATTCTAAGAAATTTATTGCATGTACATTACCAATTTGGTTATTTATATGTCATTTTAACATCGATCGTAAAAAATTTCAGTTTTTGATAATAACTAAGATAGATGTAAATCAAGGCTTAATAAATTAACGTTAGCAAAAGTGCTTTACTCGGTAAATATCTTGATTTTCTTACGGCCAATTAATATTATTCTATTAATTATGTTTGTAGCTTTTACTCGCATATAATGCCAGTAGTATTAAGCAGTTGGGTAAAATAAAAAGTTTTTTAACATTGGAATAATCAAGCGAAACATTTTGTACTGTTACATACAAACGTTGAAACACAGGTTAGACACAATTAACCATCTTCGGGTGGATCGAGCATTGGCAGACATTGGGCTAAATTTTCAACACGTATATATTATGCTGCCAACTTTACTACATATTCACCATCCGATGCTTCCTGGTTATCTAGACGGTCATGTACCTCACGGCATCTGTTTTTATTCGCTTAATAAAACACAACGATCCTGGCTTCATGACATCGGCTACTACCCTAGCGAGGGGGTGTCGGCGCCAGATAACGGCGAGCGGCAGCCGATCACCGGCGTTTACTCAATGGGTAGCACTTCTTCTATCGGCCAGAACGCTAATTCCGATCTTGACATATGGGTGTGTCACCAGTCCTGGCTGGACAACAAAGAACGCACCCACTTGCAGAGCAAGTGTCACTTATTAGAGCAGTGGGCAGCGCGCCAAGAAGTAAACGTCAATTTTTTCTTGATAGATGAAAATCGTTTTAGGCATAATGCCCGTGCCAATTTTGGTGGGAAGGCCTGCGGTTCCACCCAACATATCTTATTATTGAATGAATTTTATAGCACCGCGGTGCGCATGGGCGGTAAACGCATCCTATGGAACATGGTGCCAGGCGATAAAGAAGATTATTACGATGAATATGTTCTATCACTGTACGCTAGCGGTGCACTGACGCCAAACGAGTGGCTAGATTTAGGAGGTCTACGCACCATTTCCGCGGAAGAGTATGCTAACGCTAGCTTGTGGCAGTTGCATAAAAACATCGACTCGCCTTACAAGGCGGTGCTAAAAACTCTACTTCTAGAAGCTTATTCTTGGGAATATCCTCAGACCGAACTGCTAGCCATGAAAATTAAGCAGAAACTGCATGACGGCAAAATAGTATCTTTCGGCCTTGATCCCTACTGCATGATGCTAGAAAGGGTGACTTACTACCTGACACAGATAAACGATATGACCCGGCTAAATATAGTGCACTGCTGCTTCTATATAAAAGTATGCGAAAAATTATCGCAAGAAACAGCCGCCGCCGGCTGGCGACGGGAAATTTTAACTAAACTAGTAAAGAGTTGGGGTTGGGATAAGGAGCAACTAAAAATATTGGACGATCGCGCTAACTGGAAAATAGAAAAGGTGTGCAAAGCACATAACGAGTTGCTAGACGCGATGGTACATTGTTACAACAATCTGATCCGGTTAGGACGCCGCAACAACTTGGACGTTAGCGCTAATCTAAAAGATATCGGCGTGCTAACCCAAAAGCTATATACGGTATTCGAGGTGCCTCCTAGTAAAAGCAGCATGCTGCTGAATCCACAGATCTCACCAGATCTGACATAACCGCAATATGATATTGTTCGCACACGCACCTCAAGGCCGTGTTCAACGCATTGACTAGTATTTGTACAATCTAATCTCCGGCAATAAATTTTATTATCAGCCACCAACCACTGTAAAATATAATTATTATATTAATCAACTGGTGTTGTGTAGTTAGTTATTTTAGCTAACTGTTCACTGACTAGATTAAAGTTTTACTAAAAGCAACGATATTCGCGATTACACTACACTACATGAACTGATATCGACAATCTATTTTACCTTTTATTACAGTTGGCTGCACTGCCCGCCAACGTGCTTCTAGCCAAGTGAAATTTATGATCTAGCGATCATATCAATATGGAAGAATCCAACCACATGACATGATGTAACCAAGTGATAAATTCTGATACCCTCAAACTAAATGTTTTAACTTATGCCAGCAGCAACTGTGTCTAGTAGACAAAATTGATTTGCTATATCGAAACTTGTGGAATGAAATGGACACTCCACATTTTAAGATCATGCAGTCTATACTGGAAGTATTCCAAACTATTCTTAGCAAAATGCATCAAAACACCCCCAGATACGGTAGAAATGTTTTATGTTTTATTATAGCTCATGCTCAAGCTAAATTATCCGCACTAAAATACAAGCAATTAATTTCAGAATATATTGAGCTACATCCATACAGAATCCGTAAGAATACAGCGTTTTCAAATCGGTAAGCTAAGAAGAGGTGAGGAAAACCTAAAAGTTGTCTTTTGAGCGCTAAACGCTTAGATATGCAAACCTGAAAACGCGGTGAAGATTTACGATTTATTTTCCGCAATAAACTTTATGGACTATTCATCCATACCGAGATCGAGAAGATCAATTTACCGCCGGTCGTAGACTAGTTTGTTAGCACAGATATTATTATGTTCTTTTTGAAAACAATACTACTGACAAAATATTTAATATCTATCTTTTGATGAAATCAATCGGGTTAAATAATCTTGATTAAAAAAGAAGCAAAAGATGAACTAATTATCGACATCATATGATTATACTCTACTGCCCACAATCGTTTCACCTTTGGCTTTTATTTTCATTAATTTTTATTTGTCTCGGTTTTATTAAGCTATTTAATCTTAATTGCTGTATTAAGATCGGATAGTTCCGACGCAGCACGCTATCCTATTTTGTACGGCTATCCAGTTTGAAAATAGCGATCCTCCGCTGGCAAAAAAAAACGCGCAGCAACTTAATTTACCGATGAGCACGCAGTCTATGCGCACATCTTATGTACTGTGTAACACCACTTCAACACGACAATGATTCTTGATGAACTTATATATTCACTGCGATAATAAGGAGCTAAATAAAATGAATAAAACGGAATAATAAAAGTAACATGAAAAGCAAATCGCACAAAATAGCGTTGATGTTAATGCTGATGGGAATATGCAGCTGTGGCCTGAAAGGCCCACTGTATTTTCCGAAGGCAGAAAACAAGGATACAAGCGAACAAAAGCATGAACAATCCTCGCCCCCCCCAGTATGTGTAACCCAGTTTACGAGATATTTTGCCTTCTAATAAGATAACAGCAAAAAATGCCGCATCGGAATCGAGACAAAACAATCGTAATTGCGCAGAATGTATTTTGTCAACAAGAGTGCTGTGTTGCATTATAGTATATACTAAGTGGGAGTGGAATATGAAGTTTTCTAAAATGCACGGCCTGGGTAACGACTTTATGGTCGTGGATGCAGTGACACAAAATGTTTATTTCTCACCTGAAATAATTCGTCGTCTATCAAACCGACGTTGTGGCGTGGGGTTTGATCAGCTCTTGGTGGTGGAACCGCCCTATGACCCAAAACTGGATTTTTATTATCGTATTTTTAACGCGGACGGCAGCGAAGTAGCGCAATGTAGCAATGGAGCCCGCTGTTTTGCTCGTTTTGTGCGCATGAAGAATCTAACAAAAAAAAACGATATTCACATCAGTACCAAGACGGTACGTATGATACTGACCGTCACCGATGACGATATGGTGCGTGTCAATGTTGGTGAGCCAATTTTTGATCCACAGCAGATACCATTTTGCGCCGCTAAAACTGAAAAAAACTATCTGATTCGCGTGGCGGAACAAAAGGTGATGTGCGGCGTAGTGTCTGTTGGTAATCCACATTGCGTGATTGTCGTGGACAGCATTGAAAACGCTCCAGTTTTAATGCTCGGACCGATACTTGAGAGTCATGAGCTTTTTCCAGAACGAGCCAACATCGGTTTCATGCAAGTGTTAAACCGCGAACATATACGACTGAGGGTATATGAACGCGGGGCTGGTGAAACCCAGGCCTGCGGCAGCGGGGCTTGTGCTGCTGTCGCAGTGGGAATCTTGCAGGGCCTACTAGCCGAACAAGTGCAAGTAGAACTTCCTGGCGGCCTTATCTTCATCAGCTGGCGCGGACCAGGTCATCCGTTGTATATGAACGGGCCAGCCACCCATATATATGATGGATTTATTTATCTATGAGCATAGTTAATGAACAGACGTGCGAGACGCAAGAGCGGACGACAAACAACCTTTGCATCTAAAAGATGCGCGTTTGCGTCTCCCCATGATATAAGAACTGTGGCGCCAGCAAATTGCACACACCTAAAATCAGAAGACAACATAATTTACTTGATATAACAAAAGAACATAAATAAACTGATGTATTAACGTTTGCTGAGACTGTGCAATTTAGCATCGGCACACTGCCGTATCTGTCGGTAAAAAGCTCATTAATCGCCTGCAAACGGACTCAGTAAAACTCAAAATGGGACTAAGCGCTTAAAACCAATCTACAGTTTCATTTAGAGCGACCACCAATGGTAGTTGAGCGCTCTATTTTAAATTCACGCATTTTATCGCCGATACGCCGCGCGATCGAATAGCTGCGAATCCACAACGTATCTGATAAGGAATCCTTATCTCAGCAAATTTAACGGTCTAAAATTATTGATACTATCCCCCACAAGTTAGATAGTTAGGATCCGTCACCATATCGTTAACTTTAAGATATCGGTTCATTCGTAATGATGATGTTGTACTAACCATGAAAGTCTAGTATTACCCAGACTAAATTGGTGATAAGGTGATGTTATTACAGCAGTTGACCACGGTATTACCTAGCCTGCTGAAACAACCAGGTAATACACTACTAACATAACTAACAATAGCTCTTTACTGCGGATACAGAGGTGTGAATATGCTTCCCTACATTATCTACCATCTAATATAAGAAACAAAACGCCAAAACACAGAAAAATTATTATACACGACTACTATCGTTTATCATTACCATGGACAGCTCGAAGTAAAGTTAAATTTGGCTTGCTGGCCAAGAGAGTGACAAATGCCAGAAGATGCAGCTAACATAAGTTATATGTGCTACGGCTTTTATGTTGAATAGTTTCCTGACTAATTAAGCAAATAATCAATTATATTAATAGCAAACCTGGCACCAGATTTTTTCGTTACACCACGACTGACATCTACTAAGACACATGATTCACATCATCGATATGCTTACATTTAGCGATCGTAAAATACTTGATGTAATGCATAGTTGTAAACTATAAAGCTGGCGTAGCTAATTGGTTTCAATTGCGCCAAACTTGATCTTGGCGACGACAAAGTACAGATGATAAGCAAAAGCAAGAGACAGCCTACACTAACTTTTATTGTAGTTATCACATTGGCTTAGCTAATAAAAGCTAACCAAGGCAATGCGTACATTTACACCAAGGTGAGATGCATTGTTTATCGCGGAATCATAACACATGTCTTTGCTTAACTTGTAGAAAAATAATTCTGATATATGGCGCTAAGCAGAAGATTAATAGTTACATTCCTAGCTACATAAGCTACGCTACTTCTACTATTATTAGTCATAAGACAACAGCGCGCAGTGTGAAAGCTGCATAATCATGCTAACTTTAACACAAGGTCCACACAAATCTATACTTATCTTGATTTCTCGCCTCTGACATCGTTGTAATATGTCATGCACCCACAAGCAACCGGGGAAAACCTTGATGTATTTTTATCGACCTCTTCGAGCGCTTAGCGCGTTAACCTTTGATCTTGATGATACGCTGTACGATAATCGAACAGTAATAGCCCGTACTGAAGAAGAGTCAGTGAGGTTTCTACAAAATTACCACCCAGCACTACGCAAACTGAAACAAGATGATTATCAGCAATTGCGCCATGAATTGCGTCATAGCGAACCGGATATATACCACGATGTGAGTTATTGGCGCTGGCGCGCGATCAAACTAGCGATGCGTAACGCTGGGCTCAGCGAACACGAGGCACGGGTCGGTGCCGATGCAGCCATGCAAGTAGTTATGCACTGGCGCAGTCAAATAGACGTGCCAGCGGAAACCCATAGCACATTAGCGGCCCTAAGCGCCCGATTGCCATTGGTGGCAATAACCAATGGTAATGCTTCCCCAGAGGCCTGTGGTCTAGCCAGATATTTTTGCTATATTTTGCGTGCCGGCCCCGACGGGCGTGCCAAGCCATTGCAAGACATGTATCAACTGGCGGTGACACGGCTTAATTTACCTCCCAATAGTATTCTGCATGTAGGCGACGATTTAGAAGCGGATATCAACGGTGCCATTCGATACGGGATGCAAGCCTGTTGGATCAACAATCGTGGCGGTAATTTCGCTACTGCAACTAATGCACGCCTCTTGCCACATTTAGAAATTTCGCGGTTGGCATGCCTGACGGCCTTGTTATAATCAACATGTCATTAAAATAAATGGCGAGTATTTTGCTGTCACTTAATTGTGGCATTCACCATATGTATTTTAAAGGCTACTCATGAGTGTTTTAAATTTACTGAATAAATTGAACGATAAGCAACGAGAAGCAGTAGTGGCTCCACGCGGTAATGTATTAGTACTAGCCGGCGCCGGCAGCGGCAAAACCAGAGTGCTAGCTCACCGCATTTCCTGGCTGTTGTCAGTTAAACATTGCTCGCCACATTCGGTCATGGCTATGACCTTCACAAATAAAGCGGCTGTGGAAATGCGCTACCGTATCGAACATCTACTAGGAGGCAGCCAGAACTGCATGTGGGTCGGCACCTTTCATGGACTAGCCCACCGCCTGCTTCGTATTCATTCTCAGGATGCAAATCTACCAAAAAATTTTCAGATCCTTGACGGCGAAGATCAGCTACGTTTATTAAAACGTCTCATCTGCACAATGAATCTCGATGAGAAACGATGGTCGCCGCGACAGGCGATGTGGTACATTAGCAATAAAAAAGACGATGGATTGCGTCCCCAGCATGTGGAAAGTTACGGCAACTCAGTCGAAGTTACCTGGCAACGTATTTATCAATCCTATCAAGAGGCATGCGACCGTGCTGGGTTAGTAGATTTTGCTGAGCTACTACTGCGAGCTCATGAAATGTGGTTACATAAGCCGCATATTCTGCACCATTATCGTGAGCGTTTTTCTAATATTTTAGTTGACGAATTTCAGGATACCAACCAAATACAATATGCATGGATACGTATGCTCGTAGGAAATGACGGTAATGTGATGATTGTTGGCGATGATGATCAATCAATTTACGGCTGGCGAGGAGCACAAGTAAAAAACATCCAGCGTTTCTTGGATGATTTTCCTAGCACGCAGACTATACGTCTAGAACAAAATTATCGTTCTACAAGCAATATTTTGCAGGCTGCAAATGCTCTTATAGCTCACAACGATGGACGCCTAGGAAAAAATTTGTGGACAGCAGGCGTCAATGGCGAACCAATCACTCTATACTGCGCCTTTAACGAACTAGACGAAGCGCGCTTTGTAGCCAATCGAATCAAGGTCAGTCAGGAACAGGGCGGAGCACTCAAGGACTGCGCTATTCTTTACCGTAGCAACGCTCAGTCCCGAGTTCTGGAAGAAGCGCTACTACAAACTGGTTTGCCCTACCGTATTTATGGAGGTATCCGTTTTTTTGAACACCAAGAAATTAAGGATGCGCTCGCATACTTACGTCTTATCGCTAACCGCAATGACGACGCGGCCTATGAGCGTGTAGTCAATACGCCGGTGCGCGGCCTCGGAAATCGCTCTCTCGACGTGGTGCGACAAACCGCGAGTGAACGGCAATTGACGCTATGGCAGGCCAGCCGCGCACTGCTCACTGAACATATTCTGGCTAGCCGGGCCGCTGTAGCAATGCAACGATTTTTAGAATGTATCGATGCTCTAGCAGAAGAAACAGCAGAACTACCTCTGCATATGCAAACCGATCTGGTGATCAAAAAATCTGGTTTGTGGAGAATGTACGAGCAGGAACAAGGCAAAAAAAGCCAAGCACGTATCGAAAACCTAGCAGAACTTGTCACCGCTACCTATCAGTTTAACTACAACGATAAAAATCAGGATATGTTACCACTGCAGGCATTCCTTGCTCATGCTGCCTTGGAAGCCGGTGAAGGGCAAGCCAATACATATCAAGATGCGGTGCAATTAATGACGCTGCATGCTTCCAAAGGGCTGGAATTTCCCCAGGTGTTTATCGTTGGTATGGAAGAAGGCATGTTTCCTTGCAAAATGTCGCTAAACGAAAAAGAACAGCTGGAGGAGGAACGCCGTTTAGCCTATGTTGGCGTTACCCGCGCCATGAAAAATCTAACAATCACTTATGCAGAGCACCGTCGACTGTATGGCAAAGAAGCTTATCATCGGCCATCTCGCTTTGTTGGCGAACTGCCGCCGTCTTGTGTCAAAGAAGTTCGTCTGCGCGCTAGTGTAACCTGTTCAGTCAGTCAACAACACATGGGCCATCTTCTAAACGGAAACAACAGTGGCTTTAGCCTTGGACAGCGAGTGCGTCATCCAAAATTCGGCGAGGGAACGGTGATAAATTTGGAAGGTAGTGGCCAGCATTTCCGGCTACAAATCGCGTTTCAAGATCAAGGAATTAAATGGCTAATGGCAACTTACGCTCGACTGGAAACGGTTTAACTGCTTTTAAGTTATTATATATGGATAATAATATCCCAACAGTTTTTTCACGTATTGACAGACTTTTTCTTCTCGGCGTAACATGCGCGCACTCTTATTAGGAATAGGATTACGCCTTAGACACCACCAGTAGATACTAACTATATAATTATGTTGATAATAGATATACATCACAAAGCTGCCTCCAGCGCTGGTTGACTTAGTGGTGACCAGCGGGCCGTGTTTAGTGTCGCGGGGAGTTGTACCTTTGATGATCGGAATCTTGGCGGTGGATTTTGATTATGTATTTTTTGATCTAATGCGTTTCCCGTTTGTTACCCTGAAGGAAACTAGGGCATATGCTTAACGCATTTCAACTGAAAAACCATCGTCTGTCGCGCCTTGACGTCGATGAGTTGGGAACTCTGCCTGAAGCGGTATGGGTTGATCTGATCGAGCCCAACAATGATGAGCGCGAACGGGTACATCACGAACTGGGCCAAAGTTTAGCAACGCGTTTAGAACTCGAAGACATCGAAGCATCTGCTCGTTTCTTCGAGGATGAAAATGGGCTGCATATTCACTCTTTCTTCTTTTATGCAGATACTGAAGATCATGCTGGTAACGCTACCGTAGCATTTACAATCCGTGATGACCGACTTTATACCTTGCGCGAGAGAGAACTACCGGCATTTCGTTTGTACCGAATGCGCACTCGTAGCCAGAGGCTGATTGATGGCAATGCTTATGAACTCTTACTAGATTTATTCGAAACCAAGATCGAGCAGTTGGCAGACGCAATAGAGAATATCTACAGTGATCTGGAAGCTTTAAGCTTGGTAATAATGGACGGCCACCAGGGGGATGAGTATGACAGTGCGCTCTCCACCCTCTCCGAGCTGGAGGACGTTGGTTGGAAGGTAAGGCTATGTCTAATGGATACCCAGAGAGCGTTAAATTTTCTAGTGCGTAAAACTCGGTTGCCGTCAGGTCAACTTGAGCAGGCTAGGGAGATCCTGCGCGATATAGAGTCTCTGTTACCCCATAATGAATCGCTCTTTCAGAAGGTAAACTTCCTGATGCAGGCAGCAATGGGGTTTATTAACATAGAACAAAACCGCATCATTAAAATATTTTCGGTAGTGTCGGTGATGTTTCTACCACCTACTCTAGTTGCTTCAAGCTATGGCATGAACTTCGAGTTCATGCCAGAACTAGCATGGTCTTTTGGCTATCCAGGTGCCATTATGTTGATGGTTCTGGCTGGATTAGCTCCTTATTTATATTTTAAGCGTAATAACTGGCTATAGATTTTTGACCGGCAGAGTAATAACAAAAGCTAAAAACAATGCAATGAAAGAAAAAGTATAATGATTAAGTAGAAACTGAGCATGGTATTGCGGAACGCAAAGCAAGTAAATGCGCGTCACAGACAATAAATGCAAGTATGAGCACTCAGAAGATTTCGATCAACATCTTGCACATCTATTTGTGCGTTGATGTCTATTTTTTGCAATACACAATACAGAATAAAAGTAAAATAATTACTCGAAAAAGATAAACTGCTGTGAACCAAACCTCCGCAATTTCTTAAAAAGAATAGCTGAAACGTACTTTTAGTCTAGTGATTGATATTCCTAGATGAATAGAATATTTTGGTTATCTAAATAGCACAGAGATTATAAACTTAAAGATTAGTAATAGTAAAATACTAAAATACCGATGCCGCAAAGTACAGCGTAAAAGAGTCTACATGGAAGACAATATATTTATTAATTTGCAATAGACGGGGAGCTAACTTACTAATAAAGTAAGCCACTAAGTCACAAAAGCATGCTGTGAAAGAGTGTATTTAAGTTATCAACTAATTTACTAAATAAATGGTAGTGACTAAATAATACGACTAATTTTATGCAGTTCTGCGCGCGCCACAAATTTTTGTTGCTTAGCACTAGTTACAGGGGATGTTTTTACATATCAATCGCCTCCCACGTGCATCAAACAGTCACCTGGCTTTTTGCTTTGCTACTCCTTGCTTGACAATAGCAACGTGCTGATAATATAAATTATCCTGGCAATAAGAACCTATTACCAATTTGGGTCAATAAACATTTCTAAATATACGTTGCAAAACATTGCCACTAGATTTTATAGCACAAAATGTCAGGTGTGTCTCGTGCTTTTTATGTTTTGTTGGCTTCTAGCCTAATTCAAGATTAAACACAATATGAGAGACAATAAAAACATCTGTTCAAAGAGTGAACGTAACCATTGGTTCAGTAATAAGTGAGTATGAAAAATTGGTAAATCAAAGGTTAGGCAAACGATCAATACACGGATTAAAATAAAACTATATTTAATCACTAAATTTTAGTTTTAACTTATTATGTTCATATAATATTATGAAATGTTATATGATAGAAGCAACAACAGTAATTGTAATAAAATAATTTTATTATGTGCTAAGTAATTTATTTTAATACTCTAAAGGATGGTCTGCATATAGTTTGTGATAGTGTTAGACTTCATTCTTAACAAATTGTATTGGAGGTAATTTCTAAAACTGTTGCTAACGAAAGTGGTGGTACACGCTAACCAAAATACATGAGACGTTGTAAGCGCTGAGGTTGCCGCTGGCCACGCAAACTAGGTTAGTAGATTCTCTCATGGATAAATTCCAGATACGATACAAAGTCGCTACTAAGTAAACTAGCCAGATCTTGGCTGCCGCAACGGTTTACAAGTAAACGTGAGATCACGCGTAGTTAATTACCGTCTTGATCTGCGTTATTAAGCAATTTACCCCGTAACTAAAACTGATCGTCTATAACGACAAAATAAGTGTGCAAAGTAATTTTTGCTAGTAAAGAAATTGTTAATGCAAGCATTATAAGCTATATATCATGGATAATAGCTAAATTATCGGAATGTTGTTAAGATATAGGCTTAACTTGGTATTTAAATTATGGTTAAATCGCAATTATAAATGCGCATTATAAAATTATATCGAAACAAACACTTTTATTCCTAGGTAATCATATTAATAATTAATAAATCATGCAGTATAACTAATTATCATCGCATATTTTACTACATATCACTCGAAGTTTTTCACCATATTATTCATATTATTAGATCTGACCTCAATGGCACATGATATTTATCGACTAATTAGTTAATGAAACCACAAAACCCGTAACTCATAAAAGCGTTTAGGATGAATTTTAGATGTGCAACAAAATGCGACATGTAAACTTGACGCAAAATATGCACAAAATATATAACACTCATTACCTTATGTCAGGGTCGTAATTGCTTTTAATTAACATTCAGTATGATAAAAAATAAACATAAAGACAACTACTCATTATATATACAAGCTTAAAATATAAAATAGCTGTAATTATAAGTACAACGCTACCACAAAACTCGTCCGTAGTTCTGATGATTATTTAGAAAAATCTAAACTAAACACACTTTACACCTAGGTCTGTAAGCTTAATTTTTGTTCAGAATGCCAAAGTGCTTAATAAGCCGCCCAATCATAATCACAGAAGTCAACCTATTTTGTTATCTTTGAAAAATTATGTGCTGTCTATGTTGTTATCAAATGTTGTGAAAGAGCTTTAAGTACCAGCAAATTATATAATGTTAAGATATTACAGCTAAGCATAAACCAAAAGGTATTTGTGCTAGTACATCAAACTTTGATAAAGAAGAGGGCAAGTTTCTAAAGATAAAATTAGTGTTAAAGACAAGTAACTTGTCTTCTTTCTGAAGAAGAATCTTACAGATGCTAGATTGCAGGATTCTTAAAGCAAAATACTAAAATAACATCAGATTACCGTGATATAATGTAGGTTTTAAAATAAACGACTCCTAGCTACTACTTTATGGAGCCAATATTTGCTAATTACTACAAGCTGCTAGTAACAATATGCTTTACTAAGATCGATAGTTCTTAATAGTTATATAATAACAAAAAAAATCAAAATAACAGTAAATATATCAGGTACTTGTTTTGTATATAATATAAAGCAAATAAATAACAACACCTTCTACTTTATTTATATTCATGATGTTTGTTTACATAAATAAATTAAATTTTTCTCATTATTTTTTTGACGTAATGATAGTAACTAAGCTAACCATAGTAATATTCATATTTAATATTTACTCTTTAATCATCTAGGCGTACAAATACTGTTCTGGAGGTAAAGAGGATGAACTCTACTTTATATAAGTAGCTAGAAATAGTCCGCTATTCAGCAGCACTATTTCTTGTTATTTAGAGTTCATGTACTAGTTCTATACACTTAATTACGTATCTACCTAAAATTAAGACTTTAATTATATTAGATAAATGTTCTAAATTTATTTGTCATTCTTTTTATTACCGCTAAATTCAAAGCGAAACGCTTTGAATTATAAAAAGTTCACAGAAAATGCTTAACAGCATTAACTACGGTCAATTTTAGAAAGGAATATCATCATCAAAGTTTATCGATGGCTCGTTGTTAAGTGTCGATGCTGGATTCTGAGCAGGGTCGTTGCAACTGGGGGTTAGCGCGTTATTACCCTGCGA
Source organism: Sodalis endosymbiont of Henestaris halophilus (assembly GCF_900161835.1). Classification (GTDB taxonomy): domain Bacteria; phylum Pseudomonadota; class Gammaproteobacteria; order Enterobacterales; family Enterobacteriaceae. Next base: position 324,317 of record NZ_LT897836.1, read on the forward strand.
CGTTTGTGGTTGTTTCAAGCTGACTTGCTGCTGTACACCACCAGTGTTAACTCCCGTCCCGCTACTGCTATGGCGACCACCAAGCATTTGCATGGTACCGCCCATATTAACTACTATCTCGGTAGTGTAACGAACCTGTCCGCTTTGGTCTTGCCACTTACGGGTCTGCAGTGATCCTTCGATATACACTTGGGAACCCTTATGCAAATATTCACCGGCCACCTCGGCTAGTTTGCCAAACAGCACTACGCGGTGCCATTCCGTTTTTTCTTTACTTTCGCCCGTTTGCTTATCACGCCAGTTTTCAGAAGTGGCAAGGGTGATGTTAGCTATCGCACCACCATTAGGCATATAACGGACCTCTGGATCCTGACCCAGGTTTCCTACTAGAATTACTTTATTAATTCCTCTGCTAGCCATTAGGTTATCCTGATTAAGATAAATGCTTAAGTTTAATCGGTTAATCTTACCATAACAACTCTTAAAAAACATGTTTAGAAATTTAGATTGCGTATAGAAAATTATTTCTATGAATAATGATTGAATATTTATTTAGTTTATTATGTCTCATGGTTAGCTACCACGCATAACCGTTTTTTATGACTAGTGCTTATCATAGCCAACTTAATTCATACAATCTTAGGATTAAGTTGAATGAATAAGATTAAAGTTTATGGTGCCCGTACTCATAATCTAAAATATCAGTTTAATTATACCCAGAGATAAATTAATAGTGATTACTAACGTATCTAGTTCCATTAAATCATATCTTTTTTTTCGATACCCTATATGCTAAAAAGCAGCGTTGGTATATTAAGTAACTTTATGCTTATGACAGGTAATTTTTATCTTTGATGAAAAAGCTGGACGTAGACCACATTGAAGGGTTGTCGCCAACGATTTTACTTGAACAAAAACCTAAGTCACACAATCCGCTCTAGACGATAGGAACAATAACTGAACTCTATGATTATGTGCGTTTTTTGTTTGTCCTCGGTGGCGAACCTTACTGCCCGGATCACAATTTGCCACTAACGTCGTAAACTGTTAGCCAAATTGTAAATAATGTGCTACCGTACCCAGGAGGAAAATGGTTGATACTACTTGCCCTATTATAAAAGACCGTAAGGGAAAGCATAGTCAAATACTAAAAATCTAGCGATGCAGTTGGTGTGTCCGTGCGCGTATCGACGATAGCATCTGCGATTTGGCTAATTGACCAACACTAAACTGCACAAAAACATAAGATCAAAGTAGTGAGCGATCATTTAAAATGCGCGCGGATCTTGCACAACGGCTGGTTGAATCCTTTAAAACTCAACTTCGTCTCTCGGTGGCAGTACAGCTGTGGTAGCCGATACGGGAGCCTAAAAAGTAGAAAAACTACTATTTTCTGCTAACCGCGCTTGCCCTGCCTGCTATGGGATAGGTATCTAACAGTATTTTGTTCTAGATCGAGTATTGAAAAATCAGTACATCTCCCTAACCAATGGTGCTATTACCGATTAGGATCGACACAACTTTCATTATTTCTAGATGCTGTGCTCGGTAGCCTAACACTATAAATTCGACATCGAGGCGCCATTTCATGATATTAAACCGATTGTTTAGCAAAAAAATTCTATTCGGATCTAGAACGGTCAATATTGTGTTTAAGTTTCTTAATAATCGCGACCATATCTCCTTGTAGAGACATCCGTTTGAAAAAGTAATGCTGCACATGAAGCGCTACTATAAGAAAACAGATTCCAGCGCGATACGGAAAAAACTGATAAAATATATGAGAACCTACTCCTGCACTACCTGTAGCGGTACCAGACTATAGCGCAAAAGTAAGGCATGTCTTTGTGAAACGCACTGCTATACTAAAATTTCTGACATAAACATCAAACGTGCATTCGCGTTCTTCGAAAATATGAAACTCAGCGGTCAGCACGTTGAGATCCCTGAAAATACTAAAATAAATCCAAAACCGAATGAAATTCTTAGTCAACGTAGGTTTGAAAATAAATCTCCATATTTCGTTCTACAAAAACATTGTCTGGCGGCAAAACAAAGCGTATCCGTCGTCTAGCCAGGCAGGTTGGTGACGGCTCGGTAGGATTGATGTATGTGCTAAATAGAATTATCCATCCGGGTTGCATCAACGTGATAAAAAGCCATTGCTGGAAATTCTAGTACACATCTGTGTTATCTTAACAGTAATGTTATAGTGGTAGAGCATGACAATGCTTCTATTCGAGCAGCTCATGATATTATAGACATCGACCTGGAGCCGGAATACACAGCAGTAAGGTTTTTGGCCCCAGGCACCCGCCGCGAGGAGATTTATGGGTTCACTCGGCGTCAATAACCGGCCAGCTATTCAGCGGAAAGCAGGAAATTGCCATCCTGAAGGGGCGCATTCCGGTAGACCATGCCTGAAGTATTGAAGCTGATCAACACGCGCAGCAATAATCTCAAAGATGTAAAACTGACTCTACCTGTAAGAGCCATTTATTTGTATAACCGATGTTTCCGGCCCGGGTAAATCTACGCTTATCAAGCGATACTCTACTCCTAGCCGCAAAGTGTCAGCTTAACAATGATGTCTTAACCGAAGTGGCACCCTATCAAAACGTACAGAGGTTAGAATATTTTAATAAGGCTATTACTATCCGATCAGAGTCCTATCGACAAGACACTCCCTATCCAATCCTGCCACCTACACTGGCGTGTTTAAGCAAGTGCGCGAGTTATTGCTTGCGTACCGAAATCTCGCGCCCGTTGTTATACACTTAGCTGTTTTAACTTCAATATGCGCAGTAGGGCACTGAGAATTTTGTCAGGTCAACGGTGTTATGAAAGTAGAAATGCATTTTTCCAAATGTTTATGTCCCATTCTTGCGATCACTGCAAGAGAAAGCGCTATAATCGCAACCCACTAAAATCAAATATAAAAATATTCATTAGGTGCTGGAGATGACTATTGAAGAAGTGCGCACATTTTCGAAACTATCCCTCTTCTAGCACGCAAACTTTTCAATGCTAATAGATGTCGGTCTGTCTTATCTAAGACTAGATCAATACGCCACTACTCTTCCTGGCGGCTAGACCTAGCTGGTTAAAGTTGGCTCGGAAATTGTCTAAGTGTAGCTCTTGCCAAACGCTTTATATACTAAATGCATGAAACAACCGGATGCATTTCGCCGAAATTAAAGTAATTGCTAGCGATATTACATCAGCTGATAGATCGTGGCAATATTATCGTGATTATTGAACACAATTTAAATATAATCAAAATACCGATTGAATCGTCGATCTTAACCCTGAAGGCGGTCCTGACGGCGGGGAAATCCTAGTTCGCCGACACACCAAAACCGGTGTCAACTTGCAAAGTCTTTTATACAGCTCACTTCCTGTTATGTACCCATATTGAGACATAAGTTGAACATTTTTAGGGGTCTTAATACAAGTGCGCTCTTGTCGAGTGCACTTGTATTTTTTTGTTTATGCCCTGCTGTTCATTGCAAAAGATGAGTCATGATCAGAAATATCGTCTTCATGACACAAAATGTTGAGCTATATTAAAGCCACTAACCAGATACCACCAACATTGCAGGTTGTGATGCCGCAATGCACAGGCATAGTACAGCAGTCTGTGCGGCTTAGCAAAAGTACCGATTGACTGTCTACGATACATAGTTAATGGAAAATAGTATATTTTCTCTTTTGCCCACTTTTATAATACATATTCAGTAATGCATGCTCACCCAATATTACTGTCATACAGTAAATAAAGATAACAAACCTAAATTGACCACACGCATTTACCTATAATTAACAAGCAGTTGCAGTAAAATGCATAACATAAAATAATTGATATGTGTCGGTATGTCATCTATTCCTTAATAACCATGTTTAGTATGGGTGCAAGTAACGTTAACCAATATAAGAATAGTTGCCAAGATCGTTTTTGACGTGGTAATTGTAATTTTATTGATCGTTAAGAAAAAAGTAGTCTACTACTGCTAAAGATTAGTGGCATAAATTAGACAAATCTTTCATCGGTGACTAAAAGCAAGATGTACAGTCAAACTTTCTGTATTGTGATTTATTAATCATACCTATCTGCTTATTTGTTATCCCTCTTTATATGTATGGATAATACAAAGCAGAAGAACACTGGACGTGCCTTACTTTACTGCCGCAAAAGCTTTGGCTACCTTACCGACATTAGTAGTATTTAGACCAGCTATACAGATCCTGCCATTATCAATTAAGTATACACCATATACTTCTCGTAAATGTGTAATTTGCTCCGAACTGAGGCCCGTATAGCTAAACATGCCCCGCTGACATAAAAAATGATCGAATTTATATTCGGGTAACGCAACCTTCAGTGCCTCAACTAGGCTCCTGCGCATTGCCAGAATACGCAGGCGCATCTCTGCTACTTCTTCACGCCACAAGGCATTCAATACCGGTTTATTCAATACCTGTGCCACCACTTGAGCGCCAAAGTTTGGGGGACTAGAGTAATTGCGGCGTACTATAGCCTTTAACTGGCCCAGCACACGCTCGGCTTCAATTGTGCTCCCGCAGACAATTGATAGATCACCAACTCGTTCGCTATAAAGAGAAAAAATTTTTGAAAAAGAATGGCTAACTAGTAAAGGTAATCCCAGTTGAGCTATTTTTCGTACCTGATAAGCATCTTCATCCAAACCATCACCAAACCCCTGATAGGCAATATCTAAGAAAGGAATAAGCTGACGTTCCGTCATTACATAAATGATCTTACTCCATTCTGATCGAGTCAGATCTGAGCCGGTTGGGTTATGGCAACATGGATGCAGTAGCACGATACTACTCCGTGGCAATTTCTGTAAGCAGGCCAACATCGCATCAAAATTAACACCTAGTTTATTATCATTTAAATAAGGATAGCGATTAACTATAAATCCGGCACCAGAAAAAATGGCCACGTGGTTTTCCCATGTCGGGTCGCTGACCCAGACCTGAGAATCTGGAAAGTAACACTTAAGGAAATCGGCACCAACTTTTAATGCTCCTGACCCGCCCAAGGTTTGAATAGTAACGATACGTAACGCATGAAGCATCGGATGATCTTCCCCAAACAGCAGTGTCTGGGTAGCGCTACGGTAGCTCGATAACCCTGCCATCGGCAGATAAGAAGATGATCTTAGAACCGGTTTAGCGAACATTATGGACTGCGCCTCAGCTACAGCACGCAGCTGAGGAATAATTGCCTGTTCATTGTAATAAAGTCCTATGCTTAAATTGACCTTATCAGGACGAGGGTCCTGTTTATATGTTTCCATTAGCGTAAGTATGGGATCTCCTGCATAAACATCAACATGTTGAAACACAGTACAACTCTCCTAGATCAGTTGGTGCACTGTTTGCACTCCTGGTTACAATACCAAATAAAGAAAATTTATTAGCCATTACTATTAATAAAATAGAGTTACAATTAAGAACGTGATAAATAATGAGATGTTTATCATTCGTTGTCATAGTACAACGGGCCAGCATAATTATCGAATCGTGACCATGACCCGTTAAAAGTTAATCTTACGGTACCAATAGGACCGTTACGCTGCTTGCCAAGAATAATTTCAGCTATTCCCTTCATCTCACTATTTTCATGATAAACCTCATCGCGATATATAAACATAATCAAGTCGGCATCCTGCTCGATTGAGCCGGATTCTCGCAGATCAGAATTTACGGGACGCTTGTCAGACCGTTGTTCCAGGCCTCTATTCAACTGCGATAATGCCACTACAGGCACCTGGAGCTCTTTAGCTAACGACTTTAGCGACCGAGAAATTTCCGCGATTTCTAAAGTACGATTATCGTACAGCGCCGGGACTCGCATTAATTGAAGATAGTCGATCATAATTAAGCTCAATCCATCATGTTCGCGAAATACCCGACGCGCCCGCGATCGTATATCTGTCGGAGTTAATCCTGACGAGTCATCGATATACATGTTACGTTTTTCTAGCAAAATCCCCATACTACTGGAAATACGTGCCCAATCCTCATCGGCTAGTTGGCCAGTACGAATTCGGGTTTGATCGACGCGAGACAGCGACGCAAGCATACGCATCATGATTTGCTCTCCTGGCATCTCAAGGCTAAAAATTAACACTGGTTTGTCTTCGGTCATCGCGGCATTTTCGCAGAGGTTCATGGCAAAAGTGGTTTTCCCCATAGACGGACGAGCCGCGATAATAATCAAATCTGATTTTTGCAATCCAGCTGTTTTTTTATCCAGATCTAGATATCCGCTAGAAACCCCGGTAATACCATTGTGCGGTTTCTGGTAGAACTGTTCGATGCGAGCTACCGTGTCTTCTAAAATACGATCAATGCTCTTCGGGCCTTCATCTTTACTGGCACGGTTCTCAGCTATCTGGAATACCCGTGACTCCGCAAGATCCAAGAGATCATCGCTGCTACGTCCCTGAGGATCGTAACCGGCATCGGCAATTTCATGGGCGACAGCAATCATTTCACGCACTATGGCCCGTTCGCGCACAATCTCAGCATAAGCTGAGATATTAGCAGCACTAGGAGTATTTTTTGATAGCTCTGCTAAATAAGCGAAACCACCAACAATATTTAGTCCCTTTTTTTGTTCTAAAGATTCTGAAAGAGTGATCAAATCAATAGGCTTACCCAACTCTAATAAACTCTGCATTTCGATAAAAATTAGACGGTGCTGACGATGAAAGAAATCATTGCTAGTCAACCGTTCAGCGACATTGTCCCAGCGTGCATTATCCAACATTAACCCGCCCAGCACCGATTGCTCCGCTTCTAGCGAATGGGGGGGAATCTTCAGCTTTTCAACTTGTCGATCGCGGGAAAAATTTGTTTTGTTAGTCATTTTTTTTGATGTAAAAAAGTATTTTCCCTATACAATATTTGGGATAAATGTGTATTTTATCTTCTCTCTGTTCGATATCCTATGCGCTGTGTTAAACATATAACAAAACTTGCGATTCTAAAAATATCTCAATTAGAGGTAACATAATGGGCTAAGATTATATCTTATGCTGCTAATGGCGAACTGAAAATAATAAAATTGGATCTTACACTAGGAGGATTTCAATACCCTACGTGTGTATAAGTAAGCAAAAATCTATCCAAATTAAGCGAATTCACACGTATGGCTCTTCTATCTTATGAACAAGTAGAACATACCCACTCTTTTTAGGGATCTTATGTAAGAGTGCATGATATTTTGGCGAAAAAGTACATTTCACTTGGGTGATCCTCGAGTAAGAAAATAGTTTAATTTGTTACTAAACGCGGATCTGAACAAGAACGATATCAATGGAGGAATCAACACTCTTAATATATAGAGTGGACATATTAGCTCTGAGAAGCCCTTTATAAGGTACATGAGAAGTATGCCGTGCCCCCTCCTCTTATACAATCTACTAAAAGTACTGACATGTCATAATCATTAGTCTTCAATGCGCATTAGCCATTATTTTAAAGATTACGAGATAAATCTTCACTATCTGGCTATAACAAATAAATGCATATGCACAACCCGTGTGATCACACTAATACCATCATTAATCTTAGGCACCGCTATTTCCGACATGCCAAAAGTTAAAACGTGTGCGAACTATCTAAATTATCCGATGGATACCTTACAGAGATGGCGATTTGCACAAAAGTATTAGGTAATCCATAGTCGTGCCGCTTAAATGAACTATTATTAGTATCTATTGCAAGATTAAAAGTCTGTCCCCTGAAAGCTATTTGTGTGAAACATGCAAGCGATAGTCGCGAAATAGATAAAACTACGCTTCATGCGCGGCATCAAAATAAGCATACTGTTATTCGCTCTAACTGTAAAACATTGTTACTTTATTTTCTGCTACACTACCGGATAGTGAAAAGCCATCGCTTATGGTATACTCCCCACACTGCAGCATAGTGCTGCAGACTAAAACCACGTGCGATATTCTCTGTTGAAGAGATGACTACCCCATGAAGGATAAAGCCTTAACCGTATCAAAAAGCGTGCGCTAAATACACCGCCAGTGATGTAAAACCTTTAAGCTTAACTAATCGCATAAGAGCCGTGGGTGATGTAGAACATAGCGGGGCGTATATTGCCACGTAGTTTTACGTAATTAAAAAGCTATCAAAGGTAGCTATCATTAAGCGATCTCTAGCATAAAGTTAAAGCTACTCATCTATTTGATATAAATGAGTATTTTGCGCATACAAAAACACCGCATACTTATGCGTGCTCCCAGCATCTTTTATTAAAAGAGATTCATACGATATCTTCTTGAAGATAATTTATCAACATATTAATGTATATTATATAATTTTGATAGTACAAATAAATACATTACACATAGATAGATACGTTTAAAGCTTCGCGGTATTTTACAGGTCGCCCCCACAAATATCACTAGACATATTTAGTATCTTTGGCGGTGACTAATTATATTGGTATACCAATATGTATTTTAGAGAGCAGTCGATATGTATTGATAATACAATGAATTATTGTATCATTCTGATTTCTTGACAATATTTTGCATTATCACATGTAGCAACTTTATAATGCTCACCGTTATTAAAAATTTGTACTAAACTAAATTAACGTTAATAATCAGAGCAGCGCTTATGTATTAATTTACTGCTACAACACAATATCATCGATATATAAATCTACTGTGCATGTTACTTATAAGACTTATTAACATTGTTACTAACGTATTTAATTGTTTTATGATCTAGTTGCTTGATTTAGGCGCTGCTTTAACCTTTATTAAAGATAATATTACACCTTAGGGTAATATATGCTGCATAAATGTGGTTTTATTATTAATTTGATATCATTTAATCTTCTTAAGACTATCTTAAAATATCTTTTGCAAGCTAATGCTATGTGTTGATTAATTAATCAAGATTAATATTTATTTTAATATATACTTACTTGGAAAATTAATACTTAATTTTTAGTATGCATTTACTTAATAACGCTAATATTTATTGATTTTATTCTTTAATTGTAAAACATTACCTATTAGGCAATACAATAATTTATCTAATCAATATTAGAGATTATTACTAGTTTGTAATTTACAGTTTGTTTATTTTATTCTTGATAACGGTTCTTTCTCAAGAAGATGTTTTATTTATCTAACATGCAAACAAAAAAATACTCAGTTTATGACTAAATGTTACGTTAATTTATAGGTGACTATATTGATGATTATTCCATTAATAATCTAAATGAGTTAATGCTATACTTATAGCTGTTTATAGTAAACTGCTTGTAGTAAAGTATCAAGAAAAATAAAAACTTATGTAATATACTTAATAGTATACCAATATGAATTACCGCCTTCAGATAATTAAGATAATCTGGATTAGTATTATATTACCGTTGTTAGTTGTTACGTTATATATTATTATATAACACGTTCACTGTAGCACACACAGCAAAATATTTAAAGTTTTGTCGATACTTATTTAACGATAATATTATTAGAAATTCATTCTAATTTAATTTTATGCTGATAAGGTTCAGAACATTTAGCTGCAAAACAGATATGTGAAAAAAAACTAAGTTACTTTTTTATTTTATCAGCTAAAACTAATTTTACCAAAAGTTTACTAGATGCACTCTATCATGTTATGTAAAAACATGAGCAGTACAAAGCACCTAAATTTTATTTATCAAAGCGTACGATGGAAAATGCCTATAAGGCGCATATAGATAGCGTAACACACTATTTGTGTTAGTTGACCAATAAAACTATCACACTATATGTGACCATGAGCTGTTGAAAACATTAACACCAATAACTTATTGTTAATTCTGCATGCAGGATAGCGCTTTAATCAACACATCAGCACCAGTGCCTGGACGCTGTGCTGACTCGCTTAAATAACGACGCCACCGCCTGGCGCCCGGTACCCCATGAAATAACCCAAGCATATGGCGGGTTATATCACCAAGGATTGTTCCGTGAGATAACTCCTGCTCTATATAAGGCAACATTACATCAATCACTGCCTCCCTATTCGGCAAAGGATCCGTATCGTCAAACAACTCGCTGTCAACCAGAGATAAAATACCTGGGTTATAATAGGCTTCGCGTCCTATCATAACCCCGTCAATCTGCTGTAAATGCACTTTAGCCGAGTTTAAAGTAGTGATCCCACCATTTATTATTATATTAAGCGATGAAAAATCTCGTTTTAGCTGATACACACGCTCATAATCTAGCGGTGGAATTTCGCGGTTCTTTTTTGGGTTTAAGCCGTTAAGCCAAGCTTTTCTGGCATGAATTATGAACGTTTTACAGCCGCCACTAGTAGATACGGAATCGATAAAGTCACATAGAAACAGATAGCTGTCTTGCTCATCGATACCAATGCGGGTTTTTACAGTTATCGGCAACGATGCAGCCTCGCGCATAGCGGCAATACATGACGCTATGCGATCTTTATCAGCCATTAAACAGGCACCGAAACGACCGTGTTTTACCTTATTAGAGGGACAACCTACATTTAGATTGACTTCATCATATCCGTGCGCCTGTGCCATTCTAGCGCAGCGCGCTAAAGCATTCCGTTCATTTCCGGCCAGTTGCAATGCCAAAGGGTGTTCTGCATCACTATAGGCCAGGTAATTGCCTTTCCCATGTAATAAAGCATTAGTAGTCACCATTTCTGTGTAAAGCAACGCGTGGCGACTAAATTGCCGCATAAAAAATCGGCAATGACGATCTGTTTTGTTTATCATTGGAGCAACACTGAACCGGCCAGTTGCAGATGAAACCAAACCTACTGAAGTTATAGTGGACGGCATAATATTTTTATTAAAGCGATTTTGGCCCATAACTAAAATTTTATATACCTGTTCAGGTAATCGCATTACCCACAAAGCATAAGCATTAGGGGCAATAACGAGGAAGTATTAAGTATATTCTAACATACTAAAGAGGTTAGTGCTATTCTTTCTTATAAAAGAAACTGATTGCTAATCAGGCAAGTAATAGATAGTAATAAAGTAAAAAATCAAAACTCCTGCATAAAAACTTTAGTAAAATAACTTGTAATTTATTCAAGAAGATTTCTGCTTTCTTGACTTAAAAGAACTAAATTAAGTTTTAAAATTATATTAATACTGCTAGTTACTACAAATATTACCTCCGAATACAAACTAGTATAATCAAATCATTAAATAAAAGAGATTAATTAAAATATAACGTTATCAAAATAATTCATGAGATATTTATTAATTATCATATCACTTATTACAAAGATATTATAATTGTTTATCAAACTATACAGATAAGTGTTATCATACAGTTAGTATTGATGTAATATATTATATAAGAAAATATTAACATGAGTGAGTTAACTATTCATCGCTATACTAGCGCATGCTAATATAATCATATTTTAATTTACTTATAGTAAAACATTTAACTATCGAAAAGATGAATTTATAAAAACTAAGCTATTACATCAAAATATTAAGTGTTAACCATGCTTGACTGTGTTTCTCAGGGCTAAACACTAAGGTATACTATTAATTATAAAACTTACATATGTGTATTTTATTTAGTAATTTTATAATTATAAATAGTTAATTAATATTAGATATATTAACTAAATTATTATAAATAATAACGTGAGAGCAAATCATACGATCTAATTATTAGCCAAACGATAATGCCTTTGTTGTGGCGATAAAATTGCAGGTTAAATAATATATTTGTCTTGTTATTAACATAATGCATCAGCAGTATTACACAAGTTATTGTTAACAGATATTTATATTAACAATATTAATATCTGCTATAATACTTTACTGCTACGAGCATTATTACTATACGTTAATAAATAAATCATTAATTTCTTATTATTTATACAGTTAGCAACCTACCTATTGCTTCTAATTAATGATCGACGAAAGTAAAAAGTTAAGTGTTTAGTACAATTAAAGCAGAAATTTAGCAAATCGGTATTTAAGCATTAACTTTTAATTAATAATTTATTTATATATAAGTTATACTTTGCTAAAAGTAATAGAATATAATCAGTTTAACGTAATATTTGCTATGTAACAAATGTTTCATGAATTCATGAACCCATGAAGCGTATTATACTAGTAATAAAGAAAATGATGCAGTTAGCCTGCATTTTAATTTTTACTGAGCAACAGGTATAACCATAAAAACTAGATTTTATCTTAATTTAATAAAAAAAGAAACGAAAACAGTCAAAACAGAATAGAACACCCGCAATAAAGTTATTCCACCGTTACTGCTTTAGCCAGATTACGCGGATGATCGACATTGGTCCCTTTGATCAGGGAGACATGATAAGCAAGTAATTGCATCGACACAGCATAGAAAATAGGTGCCACAATCTGTTCTACCTGCGTCAGTCGAATAATTTTCATGTTTTTACTTGCAGTAAAAACAGTATCTTTCTCCGTAAAAATATATAATAATCCCCCACGAACTTTAACTTCTTCAATATTAGACTTTAATTTTTCTAAAAGTTGATTATTAGGTGCAATGACAATAACCGGCATATGGGCATCAATCAGAGCCAGCGGTCCATGCTTCATTTCTCCCGCAGCATAGGCTTCAGCGTGAATATAAGAGATTTCTTTCAGCTTTAGCGCTGCCTCCATAGCAATAGGGTAAAGATCGCCGCGACCCAAAAATAGTGCATGCTTTTTATCTAAGAATTCCTCAGCTACCGTTTTAATTAGTTGATCCAGCGACAAAACCTGCTCGATACTGCTTGGCAATGTCTGCAGAGCATGCACGATACTTTCCTCTATTCTCTTGCACCTACCACGAAGGCGGCCAATATGTGCTACTAACATTAACAGAACCGTTAGTTGGGCTGTAAAAGATTTAGTAGAAGCTACGCTGATTTCAGCGCCAGACCGAGTCATCAGCGCCATATCCGATTCGCGCACTAGTGAAGAACTCTCAACATTACAGATAGTAAGTGAACTATGATAGCCAATAGCTTTTGACAACCGTAGCGCAGATAGGGTATCAGCAGTCTCTCCGGACTGAGAGACGGTAATAAAAAGACTACCTGGTCGCATCGTAGGTTTACGATATCGAAACTCAGAGGCAATTTCTACATCACAAGATACTTCGGCCATTGCTTCGAACCAGTAGCGGGCTACCATAGCTGAGTGGTAAGAGCTGCCACAGGCAATAATTTGCACGTGCTGAACCTGGAGTAATAGTGCATCGGCGCCAAAGCCCAATTCAGACAGTATAACTTCTCCATGATTGACGCGACCGGCTATCGTATTTTTGATAGCCTGAGGCTGTTCAAAAATTTCTTTTTGCATATAGTGACGATACAATCCTTTATCAATCGCATCGTATTTTACCTGTGATATTATTTCCTCCCTTTTTACACTATTGCCCGCTTGATTCCATACCCGTACGGTACAACAGGTAATTTCAGAAACATCACCCTCTTCTAGGAAAATAAAACGGCGAGTAACTGGCAGCAGTGCCAATTGATCAGACGCTAAAAAATTCTCGCCGATCCCGAGACCAATTACTAGAGAACTACCAGAGCGCGCTGCCGCCAGCACACCGGGATTGCGGATATCCATAATCACTATTCCGTAAGCGCCACGCAACACGTTAACTACCCGCTGTATAACCTCAAAGAACGCGCCGCTATGCTGGCACTGCTCCCAATGCACCAAATGCGCAATTACTTCCGTGTCAGTTTGCGTAACGAAAGTATAACCGTGTTCACGCAGTTTTTCTCGAAGTGGTTCATGATTTTCTATCATGCCGTTATGAACAACTACGATGTGTCCCGAAACATGAGGGTGAGCATTATTTTCGGTTGGCTTGCCATGAGTTGCCCAGCGCGTATGAGCAATACCAATGTTACCAGTTAGATCATACTGCTGTGCTGCGTCGATCAATACACTGACTTTACCCACCCGGCGCAAGAGCTTTAAATGACCATACTTATCCACTACTGCTAGACCAGAAGAATCATATCCACGATATTCAAGACGACGTAATCCCTTCAACAAGATCTCGTTAATATCACGCTGCGCAACCGCTCCTACTATTCCACACATCTCGGTTATTCCTAATTAAACTAGTAGCAATCACCATAATTAGCCAGCACAAAATCCGACCTTATCAGCACTAGTTAAACGTTAATGGTTTTGAAGGATTCTTTTCTGTATGGCGTGACGCACAAAACTAAGTGCTCAGGAGAAAATAAAACTTATTTTTGTTTTTTTTACTGGCCCCTTTCAGTTAGCAATAGAAAATTGACGTATCCGGCTGATTATCATATCTCCGTCAGCAACATCTTGTGTAATAGTCGTACCGGCACCGATGGTAGCGTCGTCGCCAATGGTTACCGGTGCCACCAGTTGGCTACCAGAACCAATAAATACATCATTTCCAATAAGGGTCTTATGCTTATTAGCACCATCATAATTGCAGGTGATAGTGCCAGCGCCAATATTTACTTGTGCACCTATATCAGAGTCACCTAAGTAACTTAGATGGCCAACTTTCGATCTTTTACCGAGTCGAGTTTGTTTCATCTCGACAAAATTTCCCACGTGTGCACCTTCCTCCAGTTCGCTACCTGGTCGTAGGCGGGCAAAGGGACCGAGAGTACTGTGAGCAGCCACGCGCCCTTCTTCAATCATAGTATAAGGACTGATGACCACATCATCACCGATGACCGTATTTTTTAGGATACAACCAGTACCGATTATAACTCGATTGCCGAGCAAAATACGTCCTTCTAGGACCACGTTTGTGTCAATGCACACATCCTGTCCGTATCGTAGTTCACCGCGCAAATCGAAGCGGTCTGGATCAGACAGCATCACTCCGCTTAGCAATAGATGCTCAGCCTGCTCCCGCTGAAAACGTCGCTCCAGACGCGCAAGCTGGAGCCGATTGTTCACACCTTCGACCTCGATATCTCGTGTGGGCTGCACCGTATTAATTAGACGGCCTTCATGCGAAGCCATGGCGATAATGTCTGTTAGATAAAACTCACCCTGTGCGTTATTGTTAGTTAATTGCCCCAGCCAGCGTTTTAAATCTCCGCCGTTAACAACCAAAATACCAGTATTGATTTCCTTAATTTGCTGCTGATGTTCATTGGAGTCTTTATGTTCAACTACATCGACCACCTCGTCTTTAATGTGCACTATACGGCCATAACCATCTGGATTGTCTAGAGTTACCGTCAGCAAGCTTATGCCACCTAAAGGCTTTGCATTCAGCAAACTCTGCAAGGTGTCAGAAGAAATAAGCGGTACATCGCCATACAGTATTAGGACATCTTCTTCGTCACAAAGATAGTCCAACGTCTGTTGCACAGCATGGCCAGTACCACGCTGCTCAGCCTGCAGCACCCAGTTTATGGGAGCGTTTTGGACAGCCAGACGTTCACGCAGCAATGCACCTCCGTAACCGTAGACCAGATGAATGCACGACGCGCCTAACTGAGTTGCAGAATCAATCACGTGTTGGACCATGGCTTTACCGGCCAGGGAATGCAGAACTTTTGGCAATGAGGAAAACATTCTACTTCCCTTTCCTGCGGCAAGAATTACCACACTTAATGCTTGATTTAATCTAACCATAATAAGTAATCCTATTTATCAACCGATAGTAAAACCATTCGCAACCGCGTTATTACATGATTTAAAAGCAAAACATTACATAAACGTTTTAAATACAAATGCTAAGGCTTATTTATTTAATACCAAAAAATGTAAAGTGGTATTGGTAATTATTTCTTAAATACATGAAGGATCAAAAGCGAGTCATGACAATCAAACTTTGACTTTACATTTTTGATCACATCTCTTTTACGGTTAATGCTATGTCACATACTTTTGATAGCAACTTAAAAGGTTGTCCTTCGCTCCTGAGTATTATCAATATCACCTTGGTTACTTACTGGTATGCTCTTCCGATTCGCACTTAGACTCTATAGATAGCTCTCACCTCGTTCAGATCTTAGCCACGAATAGCAGTATTTGCAATTATGATAACAGTTCGGGCATGTAACTTTGAGTACATGCCAGACAAGTAAACATATTCTTTGCTGTTATGTTTTTTTAACAATAAACACCATAACGGAATTTATAACAGTAAACAGAACAGTATAGCTAGAAAAAAATCCTATCTTCTACTTCTTCATTACCTATTACTTAAATTTTTTACTGCTTTATTCGATGTAACCAGCTATATAGAATGTATGTTCAGGTAAAGATGTCGCGTGCCCCCTTTTGATACCTTTAAAACCACGAATCGTATCTTTTAGAAATATATACGCCAGGCAAGTTAATAAATATTTCCGCAACAAAAAACGGCTCTGAAAAGCAATGCTGGCTCTTACGTGCGCGCAATACTATTAAATTAATATCGTCGAATAGTTCATCTATCTCGAGAATAACGATAATGTCTTTCAGCTTTTAATAAAACTGTAGGATAAAACTTCACTCTTTGCACAACATCGCAATGCTACTAACTTACTACTATGTGGATCCAACTGGTAGTTAATAGCATCTAGCGGATCTAATGTCAGATATATATCTAAAAATTATATTTAACAGCTCAGTATCACGTTTAAGTTAAGATGGGCCAAATTGCTAGTTAGCGATAAGTAAATCAAGTCATATGTAAGGATATAAACTGCCTGTACAAACGTAATAAACTCGGTGTTGTTAGTAGAAGTAATACATTCCTGCAATACAGCCCATTTCTTCCGCCAGCATTAAATAGTAACCCACTTAGAACTACATACAACCAAGAAGTGCAAACACTTCAGTACCGGCTAGGTATAACGATAGATGTTATCCATGAAGAGTAAAACTCTTCAACCTTCTTCACTAAATTTTTCAACTATGATTAGGCAAGTTAGCGCAACGCGCAGACAGGTTATTGAGTGACTCTTCTATCCGGTCATACACTAGCGCTAGTCTATAAATGACATTACAGTCAGTCATTTCATGATACATGTCGTGATCTTCACGAGCACGTTCACTAACACCTGATCACCAAAAGCTGCAATAGACGTTTTAGATAGCTTTTGAGCTCAATCACGCACGCAAAAACATTATATTAGCGAGCCGCTCATTGCGGCTTACTTAGGTGGAAACGCTATAGAGCATCCACTGTCAGTTTAACAACCTTCTATTGTGCTCAATAACACAGGAGAAAGCTGACTTAAGGCTAAGAGAAAGCTAAAGTTGTCATATTAGACAGTTAAGACCTTGTTTTATTATCATTGTAGAAACAATGTGATTGAGAATGTTATTAACAGAGTTATTTACATAACGTTCAATGAACTTTTCGGTATACAACACAGCGAGATAAGCAACTTGCTTACGCAAATCTTTACAGACGCAATGGTGTCAAACATGAATTTCCACTTGCACCATAACCATAATTTTAATATTCCGCTTGTGAGTTAACTTTTGCTTAATCAATTAATTGCACTTTATGCTTATTAATCTATTCAATCATCTAACGTGCTTCTACCTTCATTTGTATCACAAGATAGGTTGCTTTGTAGCCTAGTCAATATCTAGATCTTTTGCGTGTTCAACGAAAGCTAGATTATTAATAATTTCTTTTTACGCTTTTTTATAACAATATCTATTAACAGCAGCCACACGTATCTCATGTAAAATAACACAAAGGGGACAAATAGCGATAGTCTGGACTAGGATAGTTGCTTTACGATTCACAGTATAATGCCTGTTGTAAGATTAACGGTTTGAGGTTAGTGTATCTGGCATTTCAATGCTCATACAGTAAATACTAGATAGGACTAGACCTAAGGCGATCATGAGAATAGCGTAAAATAGCTTTATAACTACAAAATTGCATACGTAATAGAAGGATTATATCAAGTTGCCGATCAGAGACCTCCCAAGGTTTACACATATAATGCCTATACCAATTTATAACATGAGGAGTCATTTGCTGCAGATTTATATTCAGGATTCCATAAAATCTAAAGTTTATTTTAGTTAAATTCAATATTAAAGTGAGTAAAATTAATTTATTCAGACGCCATGGAGAGATATATAATCGTTAATAGCATAAAAAGAAAAGCCTGCAATATAATAATAAAGATGTAGCAAATGGCTAAAGGCACATTGAGAATCCATTACGACCACTACGGTAATAGATTAATAATTAAAATTGAGTTCAACTGAACCGCATACATGTTGCCAACCACCTAAGGCATAGAGAGTCATTAAGTTAGACAAGCAAGCTACCCCTTCAAAATCAAGTTAAGTAAAATAAAAAAGAGTAGTTAAATGGCTATAAAGTAAGTTACTTGACGAATCAGCCGATTTATTGCAGCATCAGCGCTGCAATAAATGATGAGGATAAATACGCCAAACGCCATCGATGACGTAATATTTACGTAAGCTAAGGGAATTACGTGCAGCGAAAGGCAAAACAAAAACATGTTCGCCAACATAAGGTAACAAATCGCTGGGTAGCAACAAATTTCATCAAATTGATAAAAACTAGACGAAATTGTTAAGTGCCAACAGAGTGATAAATTTACTTTTATCGTGAAAGATATCACTTACGCTGCCGTCAACAAATCTGACCACCAGCTCAATGAAAGTCTGTATTTTCCTAGTATACTACTGCTCGTGACACTAGTGATAACGTGTATAAATATCAGTAAAAAATACCGCCTAGCAGCAATGCTAATAACATAAAATCAATATTAAGAACCCTAAAGTTATTGCTGAGTAGGGATTGCTTAGTTCTCAAGTACTAAAGTCAACCTGAGTTTATACCGGTAAATACCTATGTATTACTATGGAATAGAAATTTTCCTGATGCAGTTATTATAACTTTTACCCTTTCTTGTTAATTTACTGCCAATGAAAATATTAGCATAATCATCAATAAATAAATCCAATTTAATTAGATACATGAGTCTTTAAACGTTCCTAACTAATTGCCTAGTTAAACAATGGCCATTACATATTAAAATTTATCGATAGTTAACTAGCAATATATAAGACCCGTAATCTCGTCATGCAATACAATGACAGCAAGCATACAGATTAAGAGCAATATTAAGCAATTAGAAGAAAACTACTCTTCTGTCTTCACGACAAATCCAAGATTTGAAAAATAGTGCCTGTGCACATGCACAGCAATAAAGTTACAAACTAAAAAAACAATAGTTCTTAGAACGTTAACTGCTGTTTATAGCATAATTATAACTTTCATGTTTTATCACCTACTTAACTCTGAATAAATATTTATGAAACTGTCTTGACTATAAGAAATCAACATATAACTGCTTATAAAGCATATGTATTTTGTTTTAACATAAAACCAAAATCATAAAAGTACATCTTATAACATCTCACTAATGATCATCATTACAATTATAAATAAAAAGATTATAACAACTTAAAATCGTAAATTATTAATTAGCTAATACATTATAAAATAAATTAATTAATATCAACTGGTTATTTGATTTCATCAAATTCGTCTCCACATTGTGATTACGTTATTAACGTAAAGGCGGTGCACTCAGTTATATTAACCTAAGGTTTAGTACCCTAAATAAAACTTAATAAAAAACAATAAAATCAGTTATCTATTAAATAGAATATTGCTTTAATAAACAAAAATTAATTCTTAATCAAATATAAAATATAAGTAAATGATCTCAATATTTTAATGATCGCTAATGCTTTCATTTATAAAGCAATCCACGATTATTTTTCCTGAGCGTTGACTAAAATTATTTTTTGCTAATGCCACCAATAAGATATAGCTCGCCTTTTAGGCGCAATAACTGAGTGCTGATCACTGATTCGACCCGAAATGCTCTCCTCCAGCAGAGGCATAATCAAAATCCATCTCAGCCAGCTGACTAATAACAAATACAACTGTATTTCCTCCCTAATCAACACTTCAAGTAAAATAGTTTTTTATGTAGCTGCAAGCGACAAAACGCCACTTGTACCGCAGTTTAATCTTACAGACGGCATAAAGTTTTCAATCAAGACTTACAATATTAAAATATTCTCAATAGTTAGTTTATTCTAAACTTTTAGAGAAGAAAATGTATGCGCTGGCCGAACCTACTTAAAAACTCGCAAAACCGCGCGTTTGCACCAAACAATATCCAAAATAATCTCTGGTAACCCAAAACCAAAATCAACTTTTATGTAATTATCCCTAAAAAACAGGTATGCATGAAGATAACACTAATAAGTTAACTAACTATCATCTACTATAGGGAATGCACTGACATTAGTGGTTAGTTTTATTTTATATTATTACCAGCAAATCTATATCGCTTAGCACTGCTACTTGTACTGTGTTTATAGCGACATGTCCGGTTATGTCCAGCTATTTTCAAAAAATCAAAGTATCTTATCGTTGTAAGATATTACGGTTTAACAATCCATGTTTTTTTAACCAAATCAACAAGATTGAAATTGCTGCTGGCGTTACACCAGAAATGCGTGAAGCCTGACCGATAGAGTTAGGTTTATTATCGTTAAGTTTGGCAATCACTTCATTAGATAAACCCGATATAGCGCTGAAATTAATATCCGCGGGGAGAAAAGTATGTTCATGACGCATCTGCCGCGCGATCTCTTCCTGCTGCCGGGAGATGTAACCTTGGTATTTAATCTGTATCTCAACTTGTTCAGCTACCTGGTTGTTAATGAGTGCTGGACCAAAACTATCTAGGACAGTTAACCGAGCATAATTTACTTCCGGACGGCGCAGGAGATCTTCGCCATTTTGTGCGCGCGTCAACGGTGACTTCAACAGCGTATTTAACAAGTTGCATACTTCACTTTTGGGATGTACCCAGGTATCGCGTAAACGCTGACGCTCTAGTGCAATCTGTTCCTGCTTCGTGCAAAAGTGCTTCCAACGCCAATCATTCACTAAACCAAGCCGCCGTCCTATTTCCGTTAGACGAAGATCTGCATTATCTTCACGTAACGTCAGCCGATATTCAGCGCGGGAGGTAAACATACGATAAGGCTCTTTAGTACCTAACGTGCATAAATCATCTACGAGTACACCTAGATAGGCCTGGTCACGGCGCGGCCACCAGCCATCTTTGCCAGTGGCAACCCTAGCCGCGTTAATACCAGCTAGCATACCCTGTGCTGCGGCTTCTTCGTACCCAGTAGTACCATTAATTTGACCGGCTAAAAATAGCCCACGGATCAATTTACTTTCCAGTGTTAGCTTAAGATCGCGCGGATCCAAAAAATCGTATTCAATTGCATAGCCTGGACGAATTATGCGTGCATTTTTCAGACCCTGAATAGATTGCACAATTTGCATCTGTATATCAAACGGTAAGCTAGTCGAGATCCCGTTCGGGTAAATTGCGTTGCTAGTTAGCCCTTCAGGTTCGAGAAAAATCTGATGGGCTTCGCGGTCGGCAAAACGGATTACTTTCTCTTCTATAGACGGACAATAGCGTGGTCCTATACCTTTCATGATGCCAGCATACATTGGGCTACGATCCAGATTCTGGCGGATGACTTCATGGGTCTTATTATTGGTATAAGTAATGTAACAAGAAATCTGCTGTGGATGCTGATCCGCAGAACCCAGGAATGAAAAAACTGGCAAAGGATTGTCCCCTTGCTGAATAGTCAACTGTGAAAAATCAATGCTACGTACATCAATCCGCGGCGGCGTGCCAGTTTTTAAGCGATTCACCCGGAACGGCAGCTTACGTAGACAACGCGACAGAGAAATAGATGATGGATCCCCCACCCGACCGCCGCTATAGTGATCCATGCCGATATTAATTTTGCCATCCAGAAAAGTACCGACAGTTAATACTACTGCGCTAGCTCGGAATTTAAGCCCAATTTGTGTAACTACGCCGATAACCCGATCTGCGTCCACGAGAAGATCTTCCACCATCTGCTCAAAGATCATTAAATTAGACTGGGTCTCCAGCGCATCGCGCACTACCTTCCGATAAAGCATGCGATCCGCCTGCGCCCGAGTAGCTCTAACTGCAGGCCCCTTACTAGCGTTTAGTATTCTGAACTGAATACCAGCCTTATCTATGGCCTGCGCCATCAACCCACCCATAGCATCAATTTCCTTAACTAAATGCCCCTTGCCAATACCACCTATTGCCGGATTACAAGACATTTGTCCAATAGTATCAATATTATGTGTAAGCAATAGGGTTTGACATCCCATCCGTGCGGCAGCCATTGCCGCTTCCGTACCGGCATGCCCGCCTCCAATGATGATGACGTCAAAATGATCAGAATAAAACATTGCATCACACCTCACGTCAAAGTAAAGGATCGTCCAAGGTGGTCCATGAGACAGGTAATTCTACTCAAATTTAGGCACAATACAAGTCAGGAAGATAAGCAAATAATTAAAAGATAGATCTTTTACTTAAAGATCTATTGTTAGATTATTAAAGATCTACTAAATAGTTTATTAAAGATCTATTGTTTTTATTATTAAGATCGTGCTCATCTGTAGATAAGCCATTTTTGAACAATTGATACAAAGCATTATAGATTTATATATCCTGTGAATAATCGGTGATTTTCGCCGATATAATTTGGGATCTTTCGTTATTGTTACTAAAACGTCGATACTAAAATAGGTGAATCAATTCAACAATAATCAATTGTCATTGTATCTTAGCTGTGATTATACATAAATTAAAATCAACGTGTTTTTATCTGTGCGATCCATTCTGTTATCCAAATTTCTGCCAGATCTTCAGGAATTTTCTGTTGAGCAATGTCTATCTTCAGCACTTCACCGATACGTTTTGCTCCGAGAGCTATAAGTTTTTGATTTAAGATGTCAATTGCATTGCAGAATGTATCATATTCGCTGCTGCCAATACCGATTGCACCAAAGGTAACCTCAGATAATGAAGGCTCTTCAGCCGTAAGTGCATACAGAAGCGGATGAAGATTTTCTGGTAGTTGACCGGAACCATGGGTAGAAGTAACCAGGAGCCATAAGCCTTTTGCACTCAATTCAGTTAATTTAGCACCGTGCAAAATCTGAATAGCAAACCCCTGTTGTTCAAGAACTACAGCAACGTGCTCAGCAATATATTCAGCACTACCTAAGGTACTGCCGCTAATGATGGTTATGTCAGCCATAATAGTCTCTCGTTAGATAAAATTAAGAAGGTATTACACGTAATGCTTACTGACCAAAATATACCTGAGGATAATGGTGTATATGAACTTAGCTTGCTAAAACAATACAATCATAAGATAATACGAATTATGAATTATTACAAGGTAAGATTATCGTCTTTATAAATCAACGCTAAGCTATCGTTTGCATTTTATTAATAAATAACTATTGCATTTCATCGATAGAGCAATACATATAATCAATATGTTTTCATATCCGTTGTTGTAAAAGATGTCCTCAGTTTCATGCAATGAGTGAAGTTTTTTGAACATTAACAGTTAACTTTTAGTGTTATTTGACAATAATAAAATAGCTTACATCATAGCTAAACTATTTTGGGATATAATATTCACGCAAGCCACTGGTGATAGTATTAGTCATGTTACATGTTTCTAGATTTATATCCGTACATTGCCGAAATTAATGTTTAAAGTTTTGACAAGTTTGGAGTAGGCCATACGTATATTCAAAATTAATACCACAAAATAAAACGCTAAATAGCGACAATTTGATAAGTTTTGTTATAATGATTTCGTCACATGACGATCTTGTAAAGAAGATTTATTGCCTGACCACGGGATCAGGCTGCGTACTATACAAACGAGCTACTCTTTTAAAGAGGTATCAAAGCAGAAAGATGTTGTTGTAATTTTTACTAATGTCATTTTTATAATACGATAACGTGCCAGGATGGAGGCGTTACTTAAGGATAGTACAACTATCATTTGCTGTGCTTATCTAAAACTTTTAGATAGATTATAACTAAATAAATTATCGACATATGCCCCTAACGCAAAGGTTTTGTTAGCTTTTAGGGCATTCTCATCATAAAAGCAACCAAAACGGTATAGTTATAGTACACATTACAATTTTAAACAAACTATTTCATGCAAAAACACATTGTGTATGTGGTAGTACTCCAAGCAGATAACAATAAAATTCATTTTTTAGTGTGTTGGGATGCCAAGAACGGACAACTATACTGTCAGTTGCCACAACAAGTAACAACTGACTAATGAAAAGTTTTTTAGGTTATACCACCACTTCCACTAGTGAGAATACTTACTTCATCACATTGAGCTGAAGTAATTATTGTGTAACTAAGAAATACGCTTAACAGCTATATCCCAGTGATTTGAACAATCATTCTCATCTTATTATCTAACCAGTAATATGTGGATTTCTTATTAACAAAACAGTGCCAAATGCAATTAGCTTATAATAAATTGTGCTACTAAGGCGGGCATAGAAAAACATCCGTTATTTTTCTAATCGTTTCTACTACAGCGCAAGGCGAGACATAGCAGAAACATGATGCACTAACGTTGTACAAACAAGAAAAAATAAGATTTAACAAGTTTTATCGGCTATTCATTTTTACTGATGCTTACCTGATCGAGTATTTGAATTTTTGGTAATAAAGCAATAAGAAAATATCGAGTTTTGCGTCAGGATAATCGGAACATAAAAGAGAAAATACTGATAGATTTGCCGCTAAGCATTCTGCTACGATAAGGCGATAGAGTTTATCACCACATGCAGAAGCATGTTTATCACATGCCATAGCGTGTGATTTAGCAATCTTTGTATCAAGGGTACGTATTTTATTAATTAATAATTTCAGTATCAAAATATTTTTATTTAAGAAAATTCACGGTCTGTCAAGAAAGGTTAAATGATATTCATAAAAGCGTTATCTTTTTTAATCAAAATAGCAAAGTTATCGTAATTATAGTAAATAAAGTTGCTTAAATCTTCTTACATGAAATAATTAAAGGTGATCTAATACATTCACTTAAATCCTTACAACCGAATCACTCGCTCCGAATGATGCTATTTTTCTTGTTTATGAAACTAATAGCGCGTTGATTGTAGAGCATTATGGCTTTATAAAGCAAAGTTCTATGAGTACTAATTGATACAAAATCACCTGTGCCGATAACGTTTTCTGCAAGTGTCTACCATGAAAGCTAAGGCTGATATATACTATCTTAAACTAATAATGAACATTAGTGCGTTTAGCATATCAAATCCCTCTGCTAACCGATAGCACTTTGCAGTACGGCGGCCTAAAATATGTATTTATATGCAACTAGTATTACAATGTTGTATGACTAAGGTTTATACAATTAACGTGTATAGAGTGTCTTGTCAGACATATTTTGCAGTATGATAGTCAAAATGACTTTATTAAAAATATCGGGAGAAAGAAATGAAGTTTAGATGCTCATAAGAGTTTTTGTCAGCACACAATTAAGCAATTACTTAGCCTGAGTTTGAAAAATGTTTATATCCTTTTAATAATTAAAGATTAAAACTATTTGTTGAAGATACGAACATTAGTAATAGTAATTTACTATTAGTATTTAACATCACTCAGTTAATGAACTGGCAACCTATTAGCCTTTGTTTTATGGTCATTCATATAGCATGGATGTTACTGCCTATATGATTCTGTATAGATCGCTAAAACGTAAAAACCTTTCAGCAAAACTACCACTTTTTACAGCGGTAGTAGTAAATAATAAGATAATTAGGTATTAAATCTAACCGTTGATAGCATAATAAATAAATTAGAAATGGTAGCTATAATAGCTGGTCAGTGTATATAATGCTCTAACTAAAATTAATGTTTTAATGTAATGATTACTAATCATTTACCTACAGTTATGTAGAAATAAGATTGTTGCGGATGCCGGTTTAGGTGTCATTTGATCAGCAATACAATGCAAATAACTTTATTTCTAACCGATTATTCTTTAGCCATATACTTATTAAGATCTTGTCATGCTGGGTTTCCATCCTGCTGTTATACTAAGGGAATTTATTATATGTGCTGTGGTAATTAATTGCAAAATATAGCTTATTCCTGCGACCGGCAAATAACTTTTGTTATGCATTCATAACAGTAAAACAGGTGTTTAAAACTGTTGTTGCAAGTTTCTATATTTATTTTTTTGGTTTTTATTAAGAATAATAATATATGCGTTTACGCAATATTCTTGCGTTATAATGTAAAATGCATTTATTAACCTTGATCTTTAGTCAGTATAAGTTAGCTGGCTAAACATCGTCCTATAAAATAGCTCTTTAAATTATTTAAAGAGATATATATAATAGTTAAACTCTTGCTTTAGACAGCGAACCGTGATGATGATTAAAGGATATTAAGCATCTTCCTCAAAGCAAATATGCTTTACCAAAACTTATTGCTAACAAACAAGATAGCATTTTATATATTCTAAGTAGATAAAATTCTTACAGATTAAATACTATTCCATGTATTATAATTATTTCTACAAATAAAGGTATAAATAATATTTATTATATAAATAACGCTAAATAAATATCATAAATATAAATAGTTAGTTAATGACTTTGCAATAAAACGATCAACTTTAGTATCAAAAGTACAGGGATGTTTATTTTAATAAACATGTGCAACCACCACACAGAGGATACAATTAACTAATATAATTATAGCATTAAACGCGTGTTTATTTATTTTATTATATGTAATTAAATTACACACAATAAATTATTTGATTATAATGTTGCTCTTTATTATACACCACAACTAAAATTTCGTGTTTTACCAATTAATTACTCTCAAGAAAATACACCGCTAATTTAGCGATGATGTTAATAGTTGTTTATTTAATCAACAGTACATTTATGTAAGATAACTATTCAGTTAATTCCTTGGTTATATCGTTAGTAAAATTACTAATCGTAGTTTGATCATTAAAATAATGTGTTCTTCTGCTTTTCATGTTATAGCAATTAATGTTATGTTTTATTAAACATCAAAGTATCTCTAACATTGGAAAATACTTTATATATTAATTATATCAGTATAACTCATCACACGAGCGTTGCAAATAATTTATACTTTTAAGTATTTATGTAAGCATAAATAATGCTTCTGTGCTGCCTGATATTCAGCATAAATAAGATGTGCTTTGCCGAAAAATCATTTTTTAATTATGGTAATGATGACCTCTTTACCATAGAGGTTATTTTGTGCTAAAAAGCAAGTTTTTTGATTATTTTAGATTTTTGTTATTATGAGTACTTCATGTGAGTTATTTCTAACGTGTTTTTACTAACTCATCATACGGATAGTCAAAACATTTTCTGACAATGCAAGTATATTTATACGTCCGACTTTAAATTAAAGTTAAGTTAACACTCATTTATCCCTCATCCTGCTATTTATCAGCAGGATGCAAATGATTGTCATTTTCAGAACTATAGTAATCTTACATTATCAGACGTTGTCTTAATCACTAGACATCATGAAAGATGACTAGCCATTCTACCTCGAGCTTTTCCCCAACTAACTGGCATGAAAACCTGTTGCAAGTATCTGTGCTATTGCTTTGTTATTATTCTTTTCCCGTGTGTTCATGTTTGCGGTTATGCGCCCCACATTAGTTAGCTGTTTATGCTGCTGTTTGTGATTCACAATATTTATTGAAAATAACATCAAAAGCGATTTTTTGTTATTTCAAGATTAGATCTATTGATCACGATAATTATCTAGATAGAGATTATTATATAATTATAAAAATTGCTACCGTTGCAGGATACAAGAACCTTAGTGTTTATGCCGCATGTTTTATTTGTGATCTTGGTTACTTTTCTTTGATACATAGCTTAAAAAGACAAAAGCTTTACTTTAGTGCATAGTGCTGCTGGTAATGTTACACATATGCAAATATGCATATGTGTCTTTTGTAGATAACGTACTAATCATTACGATTAAATTGCTTGTCTACAACCTGTTACGTTTAGTCGTAAATTCCGATGATAAGGATACGCCCATTGCAAAAAATAGAAGAAATGCTCATTGTCACTCTAGCTGCATGAAGCTGTATGTTGCATGTATAAAAACGTCCTCATATTCGAAGAATTGCTAATTTTCAGGAAATGACCATACCAATCGCATGGTGCGTAGTGAGTTGTTAATAATTTATTCTTTATATTTATGCAGTGTACACTATATCAAAACATCTTATTTTGCTTAACGAACGATCTTTCTGGTAAAAGCAGATTACAAGTCCAAAAAATTAATCATTTTAAACATTAATTTCTGTTTGTCGGCAAAGCTATTCTAGGTTATCTTCCGACCAAAAAAGATTTACTGTGAACTATATAATACCAGATAAGTTTAATGAAATTGTCTTGGTAAGAGTGACATAATAATTATTATTAATCGGATTAAATGTTCTGAATTAAAAAGAAAAAAGAGCTTGTTACGTATTTTAGTGTTCGAACTAGATATGCATTTCCGTGAAATGGGAGCTTTTCTTCTTTTAATTCTTCTAATGACTGTCGTTAATGTACGTTATAAATTTTCACATGCGATAAAATGTATTTAAACTTCGCTGTTTAAGCTATAGCCATAAAGGCTTTACTAAAATAGTAGTAATGACACGCAAACTTGTTTGTCAATCCTTCGGATTCAGATAACCCCCTCCTGAAGCGGTAATATCTTGCATGATATTCTGCTAAAGTTAATCGACTTTAGCGCTAATTTACTTTGCATGAAGACCGAGGTTATTGCGAGATACTATAATTTTTCGCGCGAACAATTGTTAATAATGTTGTTAATGCGCATCTCTTTGCGACAGGAACAAAGGCATGACGGCTATCCATTTCTATGGTTGCTTAAAATTTTTTTATAAAACAATCACTTTATTGTAACTAATATATTATAATGTTTCGCCCCTAATATGTTTTCGGCGCAAACCATCGTTTGACACATAGCAATTTTATCGGCAACCCACGATATGGACATGTGGTTAATTCGCCAGATTATGGTGTTCAATCCTCGATGAAATAATTAACGCTCATACTAATATTACGCTCACTAGCATATTTAATATCCGCGTCTGCTCTTATGTCATTTGTCGACTAAGAGAAATGCGTTACCGCATAAGTCCGATGACCTGTATTGATAATCCCTGTGAGCAAATTGTATGAGGTCTAAAATACGTAACTTTTATCCCCAGAGGATAACAACATTTTTTAGTCTCGGCTGGCGAGATGATCAATAAAGCACACAAAATACTGACAGTTATTACGCTATAAACCAAGGTGTCACAATTAATCCCCTTTGTGCCCCCGTCACTTGTATCGCCAACTAACATATTTTAAAGGTTATATTATCTGTCTGTGCATCAAATTTAAGCCATGATTTTCTCCTTAAGTATGATGTGCTTCTGCAATCGCTAATATTGTCTGCATATTGGCATACAACCAACCCACAATGTTATATCTTGCTTTTATCCCCCTTAAGGGCTAT
The DNA here is from genome assembly GCF_900161835.1 of Sodalis endosymbiont of Henestaris halophilus. Classification (GTDB taxonomy): domain Bacteria; phylum Pseudomonadota; class Gammaproteobacteria; order Enterobacterales; family Enterobacteriaceae. The sequence goes on from NZ_LT897836.1 coordinate 353,909, forward strand.
TGCATGCATGGCTATTTTGCAACTAATATCGGCCAATAACGACTAGATTGATAACGTCGCTAAAAAATAATTTAATACCCACAGATAGTCCGCAAGGTCTCATTAGCTTTGCCAGAGACAAAATAAACCATGCTAATAGGTATGTGTGGTTTTATTGTGTGTATATTACCTTTTCAATACGATTTATGGTCTTTAATTAGCACTCACGCATTTTAGCAATTTTTGTCACTATTCTATACTCGCGCATTTATGATTCTTGCCACGAGCACAAATATGCTACGGCCGTATTTGTCAAGACGATATTCATCGTTAATTTATAAAAAATGTCTTAGCTGATGTGACGTTAATTTTTGATCTCATGGCTTTAAATATTGCATGAAGGGGGCATTTTTTTACTAAATTGACTTGGTGGATCACATATTTCGTGTTGTTAAGCTGTGATCCTGCAATCAAATAAACTTTTAAAAATATGGCTTTAGCAAGTTCTACTTGGCCAGCGCGCAACGCACATTTAAATCAATACATATATTACTGCGTTAGGATTCGTTACAATACCTCCGAGTAGTATGGTAAAAGATATGTCTTGATACGGTTTTGTGACTTAAAATAGAAATAGGTATAAAGATTATCAATTAATCGTCTAGACGTCTTTTGACACTAAAACTTCTTAATCGCAGCCTATAAACTGTTTGTTATATTGCTCGCGTTATTAACGAGTTCTTTTCTGTTACGGAAGTAGCAACACTATCAGTAGTCGGCCAGTATGTATACTTCAAGTCTCGATAGAGGGTTTATACCAACTGGGTAACTTGGTGCTCAATAATGCTTAGAGCATACTTTTAAGTAGTATAATGCCTTTCATGATAATCTCATTTTGGTCATGCAGTCGATATAATTGTCTTACATCATGATGATTTAATGGTGTGGAATAGATTGTTTCCCCATTAAAATTAATAATCTTAATAACCGTGGTGCTCTATTGATGCATTGAGCACTGCAGTGCAATCACGTTATGATTAATGTTAATACCCAGGTTATTCGTAAACTCATCTAAAATGAGCAGCGATTGTAATAAAATCACGGCACAAACAATACAATACTAACTTGTTATATATTGTTATTAGACGTTAAGTTAATCAGCACAAGCTAATCAGTATATTGATAGCACCATTCTTTAGCTTAATAGACAACGCCTAGGTATTGTGTGGCACAACTCCGTCTTCGGCCGTCAGGGCCTACTCCACCGCTGGCATTATGATATATTAAAGCGATGTTACGCCATTTCTGATAATGTTAGAAAGCTTTAAAGATTATTCAATATATGAATATTGTCACCTTTTTTCTGATTGCACGTCGTCACTTTTTTGCGCATGGTTTATTCTTACGAGATTATATATTGCCATTATAAAACGTCCGAATTCAGAGTATCAAATAGGCTAGTGAGTTGTTAACATGTTAACTTTACGTAGAGTTAATGTCCATAGGATTAAATTATTTATCAGCCGCTACTAATAAGATTAAGTTATTTGAGAACAAATAGTTAAGTTACTTAAGTCTGGATGCGTGTATATAATTATTTTAAGCTGTATTTTGTTCTATACACACTATATTGTATTATTCTATCTATTTATTTTTGGAAAATATCTCCTGCTGCCGCTGATATCCTTAGTTTGCGGCTTTCGTTGATAGACTTAATCGTCAATAGCACGTTGCCGTTAAGTATAATGACAAAGGATCTCTTGCCGAGCATAACTAATACAAATTGCTCGAAAAGCATTACCTCCTTGAGTTAGTTAAAATTACGCTCACCTAAATGAATTTTGATCAAACTTTAATGAGGCGCAGCATCATCTTCTCGACTTGAAACTTGTTATTGTCCGCCAAAGGAATAAACGAAATATGTTGTGATTAAAAGATCCTTATCACAACTATGCTTCCCCTTCACTTTTTATATTACGGCAGATCTTATCTAGGTAAGATTGGCTGAATTTAGCTTATAAATAATAAATGAAAATTGTTAATCATAGCTACTTTCTAGCGGACTTTATATCCGCTTATCTAGTTTGATACACAATTTAAGGAGATAAAAGACCGTCGATAGAATGAGTTAGCAACAATGTTTAGTCTTTTGAGCTAGTCGACCAGACTGCCTGGTAGAAGGATAAATTTATCTATTTTATTTTGTAAATCTTGTGCACTAGTAGTACATTTTATTCTATTCCTAGCTATGGAATGCAAATGACATAATTAGTTTTTTATTGCTATCACTCATAAATCAAATCTTTGTAGATTACACAAAAATAAATAATTTTAATTTATTTAACGGCTATGCTACATGTTGTTAGCAATTAAACACGTTGTAGTCATATCTTTCTTCCTTTGTAGATCTAATTCCTTATCGCGAATGTTATTTTTTAACAATATATAAATGTTGTGCAGGTTATTTGTTTAATTAGCTGCACTAACAATACACGATGTAACAAACAAAATCTTAGTAATAAACTAAGCAAGGCTATCACGTCATTATTTATGTTAAGTCAAAGAAAGAATGACGAATTTTTAATACGTTATCACTACATTCAGTAGATTTTGTTCCTTTTCATTAAGACGTTAATAGCTATCGCTACTAGCGTATAAGTATGCGGCTTCCGTTGAATATTATGAATGTTTGCATTTGCAACGCGTAAATATCAGCATTTTCCGTATCATAAGTAAACAAAAGCAGGAAAACTAACGTATCAATCTGTTCATGCCGCCTTGTTTATCTATATTGATATTTATTATTTCTGGCTAACTCAACCTTTGCAGATAACACCGTGTGTTATTCATCTGTTGCTTATGAGTAATAAAATAAACAGTGGTTAATGCTCGGTGCTAAATTTATTTAGATAAAAATTATCTAAATACTTTATATCGTTGCAGGATAAAAATCGTATCGTAAATATTGGTGCAATAGCTGAGGTATTGCAAAAAACTGAGAATGTTATTCTAAAGTTCATAACTTATTTAACGCGTAAAAGTACAGTTTTTGTTAAACGGTGTAGTATTTTTATTGTTTGGTTGACTGTGTTGTGGGGGTTACCTCTGCTACTTAGCGGTTGTAATTGTCTCCTAGGCGTCAAGAACATAATGATTGAAATACAGTACTGATGCTAATATTTATTAGCTGATTTAACTATTTCAGCGCCCGGAGCTGCTAAGCCAATCCGGAAATAATAACTTATGAAACAAACTAGCAACGTCACTATGGCGTAGTTTTTATATTCTAAGCACCATAGTTTCGCAATGATGGACATCATTGTAGCACACAGCACGAATAGTAAACATAGGATACATATGATAACACATTAACATAGAAATCTTAGTGAAGGTGATTAGTAAAATACTTTTTTAAGATCGTCAAGATCTGCGTTATTAGCAATACGCTAATCTAGCGAAAGACGACTGTCTGCGATATAAGTAGAACTAAAATGCGTATATAAAACCAAAAGCGAGCAATAATCACTATTGATAATATATTGTTCACTGTAATCTAGAAAGTATATACAGTACAAGCAAGCTAGTTAATTAGTTATATCTCTATCAAATAAGCAGAATATGTTTTGCAAATAGATGCAAATAACATATCATTTTAAATGAAGTTATAATTATTAATTATCACTTAGAATTAAGATTCTAAATCCTCCTCTTAGGACTATCAGTGGTATGCTCGCTGTACTAGCGTATATATAATATAATTAATAAACTTTATTAAGTTAAACAACTCAAAAAAAGATAATATCCGTTAATTAATCTTAACAATTATACTCTAACGGCAACGGATAACGTATGACGCCATAACTTCCATGTTTATTTTTTTGTAAAAATCAAAAATAACTGCATTTATTTTAACAAAGTTGTTTAATTGAGTCTAAATAATAATAACTTAATAAATAAAAACAAGTTTAATGTATTTGATGATTGATCATTTTAATAATATATAATAAGAATTATTAATTGTGGTCGTATGAAATACGTTGTCTGCTAGACAACAGGTTGCCTGGTAACATGATGTGCACTATTTGTGCTACCTATGAGAGCGCAATATATACGTGCACAGCAGCTAGGCTGTTAATACCAGCACTAACCATTTTCTGTCAGACACCTACCTGTGGTTGTGGGGATAACATCAATTATGCAATATGCGATAGCCATGATGAAGGCAGATAATGCCAAATTTAGTTTGGCAAGACTACAAATGTTGACATTTGCTGTGTACCCCCCAAGATCTTTACATCGATATTTTACATGTTAGTAACACTACCGGCAGATATTAATATCACGATTAATACTTGATTTTTAAGAACTTAAATGTTTACGCTAGCATTGCGTTGTGTGTATTTACAATGCTGTAAATGAAAACGAATACTTAAAGTAAGTATCAACAACCCATAGTTGCTTGCACTAACGTTACCCCTCAGCTGTTAAATTTTTTTTCACACCATAAGCGAGAACTAGCAATTCCTTTGTTAAGGATGTTCCCGCGCTTTATATACACTTTGCTAGTACGTTGATTAGTCTGTTCACTTATGTTATTAGAGTTAATTTAACATAGACTTATTCTGCGTTACATTAAGAAGAATGCTATTTTACTTTTTAAAGAAAATAAAGATTACGATATCGTTCATTATCTTTAAACTTAACTGTTGAATCATCAATAAAAATGCTCAAAACATGCTAGCTGGTCTGGTTATTGCTAGAGTGCTTTCTCTGTCTAAGTTTATCTATTAAATTCAATGGTGCGTGCATATAAAATAAAAAAAATATAATACGCGTGTCTGATTTTGTGTCGATCTCACGGCCGCAAAGAAATTTCTATTTATTTTTCCTTAAATAACATCTGCATTACGCAATATTCATAGGTTATTTCAGGGTCAATAAACGAGCTAGAGATAACTTTTTATTTTATACTAAGTTCTTGATACGGATACCGGTTCTGCTAAAAACGCGACGAGGAGTAAAATCAGGCTACTGTAAACTATTATGATGAAATCATAAGTATGTCTGGGAGTAATAGTACATAAAACTAGGAGAATAAAAATCGTGATGTCAGCGCATTTGAGACAATAAAGCATTATGCAATGATTACATTTTAGAGGAGCATACGGAAATTTTAGGTAATGACAGTGGAAAGCAATCTGTCATTCGGGACAGAAAATCAAATATATTTATTTGCCGAAAATAATAATGCAGCAGCCGCGGCTGTGCTAGGCAGTTCTTTGCCACATGTGTTTATCACTACTACAAATATGCACATATATATTATTTTATGACATAATTAAATGAATGAAAGACAGCAATCAGATAAATATAAATCGTATCATCTTTTCGCTTTTATGGTTGCTGAATAATTTTTGATCTGGCTGATATTTAATTGTGATTAAATGCTTAATATCTGAAAGAAATAAATGACATGTAAAAATAAGTTTTGCTCTGGCAAGATCATAACTATTACCCCAGGCAATATTTGGTTCTTCCAGCAGGCTAAGAAAATTGTGGTAAGGTTGCTGTTCTCAATAGGGACTTCCGTAAAAATTATTGGTAGCATATTTCATCTATCATCACAATGTTAGTATAGGTTAATTGATCAATAAATAATCAAGTTATTAAATTTTTATTCGTCGCGTAAAATACCTGAGTAAAATATGCGCTTGTTTTATCCTAGTTGCTCCGATTTATCATTTGTAGCTGCTGCACAGTGATATTATATCTATAACTTTGTCTGGGTTTGCTGCCATGATTTTAATATTACGTCTATAAATACCAGGCCATCGTTTTATAAAATGTTAGTTATTCATGAGCTATATTTTGTGTGATTTATGGTCATTTTATATCTAGTTTTATCTCATAGATTTTCTTGGCACTTAAATTATATCAGCTAGCAATATTACAATGCTTATATGCGTACCACTTAGCTTAGCTTATGCGGTATTAAATACGATTCATTATTTGCGGATTATTCTAATAATCTCAACGTGCATAATTTGGATGCCACAATGCCCTTATCTACCTATTTTACAGATCTACGCATTTTTACTAATTTTAACAGATGTTTTAAAACAATTTTGTATTTGATATACAATACTCTTCTCTTTATCTATTTGTTACATTTTCCTTGATATTAATACTAAAGATATACTCTGCGATCTTTAGTGCTAAATGCAAATAGCGAAGTACGACAAATATTTTACATGTATTCTCTTATTGTGTAAGAGACATAATAATTATAAAAGCATAGTGTAATTTCATTACCTAACAAAGTCAATTTTTGGGGTGTTCAGTACTACCACAATATTAATCATCGTATAACTTCTTGATTTTAAGATACATTGTTATCTTAACGCATATAAAAACTTTATTTCCGCTACCACCCGTATGAAAATACTGTGATGTATAGTATTTAATACTATCTGATTAATAATGAGGTAACATTGGGTTAAGCAAATATGTTAGTGAACAAACATTTTATCCGGACGAGCATCTATTACATAGATATTTATATTATTATATGTAATAGGTTATTGCAATTAAGGTATTACCTTATTATTTATTATTACACGTGCTTTAATATGTAAAGTTACCTCTTATAAAAGATAAGAGGTGAAAGCAACATATAACTTTAAACATAAAACCAAATTTTTGATAAGTAAAATGGCATAATTTATGCTCGTTTTTTCGCGATGTATTTATTTACTGCAAAGATAATCTTTATCTCTTTTATAGTTATTATTCACTTTAATGCATTAACGTCAAGAAACTTTTTTCTTTAATCATTCGTGTATTTATTATTTTATTTTAAATAAACATTATTTGCTATTAAGTAAGAAAACTAAATACAATCATTTAATTCAAGCTGCTTTAAATATATTTACTTTAGCAACCAAAGACCATAAGTAAGATTATTGATTTAAAATCAGAATTACTCTTAGTGTATCATCCTAAAATTCTTACTTACTTAACAGTATATTTACTTACTATATTATTTATTAATATCTAGCATTCAGGTAGTTGTTATAAATATTAAAGTTTTCTGAATGTTTATTCATTTTTTGTCATTAGATATAAATTATTTTAACGCTTATTATAAAAGATCAAAGATATTATTTATAGCATTAATATTTTTTGCTATGTATATTCATGTAATTTATCATCAGTTGTGGTTTCATATTAATCGAGAGTGCAATTAGGGACACAAATATTTTGTACCTATAACAATGTTAATGTAGATCTTATGTAAGTATTTTATCATTTACTTTTAAAAAACTGAGTAAATATATTTGCTATGATACACTTAAGTATGTGAGTTTACATTAAACTAACAACCAAATTAAGGTATTATTGTGCACCTTAGTTAATGTAGTAGTAATTTACTGACTAATTTAGATTTATAGTAGGTTAGTTGTTTTTATTTACATTGAAATTAATTATTTGTAATTAAAGTTATAAGAGTTAGCTATTCAGTCATAATTTGCTAGATAAATTTTCTTAAACGATAAGTAAAACGTTACAAAATGTCATTTTATTCGAAAGTATTGTATTTATGATTACTAAAATACAAGTTTAACAATTTAAAATATAAAATTAAATACTAAATATTACAAAGATCTTGATGTGAACTTCAATTAGTACTTCTTATTGATGCAATGAATTTAGAGCTTAATACCTATTCGTATGAATGTGCCATGTTTTGATATTTATCGCAGTATTTATTAGACTCATCTATTACCTTGTTTCTAAGTTTGATATCTAGCGCATCATTAAAAGTTATTTTGTAGACAATATAGCATATTTTATTATCGTATTTCCTAACAATATAAAAATTGCATTTATCGTAAATTAATTTAACGTAGTCAAATAGATTGTTTGAATGGCATGCCAAAGCATAAAAAGCCATTTGTATTCAGTAGCAAAGATATGCCTTATAAAGGCAAAACATAAGTATGAGGTATACTTGAATGCATCATACTATTAACTGTTAGTGATTAGTAAAACTGCTTAGATGAATCTAATATTGCAGCATCACTTAGATTAAGACTTAAAGCGTTAAGCCTATCTAACGAGATTTTTAAATTTATATGCTCGTAGAAATACTAATCGATATAGATATCACTGACGCTAATTCTAGATTTTAGCCGTTAAAGATCTGCAAGGTTTTCTTGAGATGTATGTGATTAACTTGCTAGTTGCTACCACAAGGAAAAATGCTATAGCAATAACGCAAAGCACCACGAACGTGGCATGCTGTATGCATAATCTCACATCGGTGGCACATAGTTGAAGAGTTTTGAATGCAAGAGCCTTGCAAATCGATTTATAATTAAAAATTAAGATGTTTAACATGCAAACTTGTATACTTGATAAAGTAATTTTGCTGGGGCTTACATTTTTGAAAAAAAAACATGAATAAATTTAGATCAAGTTAATTAGCTAAATGCATGAACAGAGCTGATCACCACCTTAACATTGACTAATAATAAAGCAGATATTATAAATTTTTTAAATCGCTCATCTCGTTATTCTCATGATCATATGTAATCTTAGTTTTAAAGTAATATAAGAGCAAAAATGTCATTAGCAATTTAATAGTGATTGCGTTAAGAGTAGAAATATAAAGTAAAAATCTACTTCGTGGAAAATATTTCTCTATTTTGTATTTATATTGTTAAGGTATCAAAGGTAATATACTAAAGGTAAAATAAATACAGTGAGTTGCGCATATTAATAAGTGCAAATTATGATTAACTAATTAAAAATTATTATTTTATTTGTTTGTTATATCTGTTATTGTTAAGGAACAAGTAACGTAGTAGTACTTGCTCCTCATTAGTCTAATCGTTTCATTTTTTGCTGAATCAGCATGCGATGCAATGAGAGAACAATCTGAGGTTTCCTTTTTTATTTAACGTTGTTACCTGAGGTACAACGTTACGGATAGCTGTAGTTAAGGATTATAGATTAACATACAGAAAGTATCATTTAAGAATCTATAAATACTCCATCTCTAATTTAGAAGATGCAAGAGAGAATTTTACATTTCTTTATGTAGTTAAGTAAGTTTGAGGAACACTATAATTATCATGTATGACTATAGTTAGTATGAATGAATATTCACCATGCTTAATGATATTGCGCATGTAAAATACCCATGTAACAATTATTCATTATTGGATGATATCAAATTTAAGTAATAGTCATTATGATTATTTAATGATCTTTATTGCGTTGTTAATTCATTGCGTAATAAATTAATTAAGCATATGACGATAAATATTGTCTTCTTCATGTTTATAAGTAAAGTGAATTTACTAATTTAGCTTTAACTTTTTATAGAGTACTTAAATTCTGTTTAATAAAGCAGTAACCTTAATAATTATGAAATCTAGTGCTGGTGTTGCATTTTTATGCTTTTACTAGTCATGATGTTGAAAACCAAAGTTTTGGGTAACTTAATAAAATAAACTCACTACCAGCAAATTTACTGTGCAAGAGGTAAAAAATGAAAAAGATTGACTATTTAATGCGTTTAAGGAAGTGTTTGACACTAAAAACCCTTGAGCGTGTAATTGAAAAAAATAAATATGAGCTGTCTGATGATGAACTTGAGATATTCAATTCTGCGGCCGATCATCGCCTGGCAGAACTTACCATGAACAAGCTGTACGATAAAGTGCCGGTTTCTGTCTGGAAACATGTACGATAAATTAATTGCTATAAACATAATATTGGTGTTTAATGAGTCTAAATTTAATACGTTACCTTTACTGCCAGTGTCAAGGTACTATTGTTTGCTCGCTGTTAAGCGATTGCTCTTGTTAATGTTATTAACGTTAGGTTAATTTCATGTTATTAGGTAGTAATATTCAAGTTGTCATTTTGCAATTTTTCCCAGCCTAGTGGCTAATTTTGATACATAGCGTGTGCTATTTAAGTTTTAAAATGTCCGGGACAGTATATGCATGCACGTAATATGCGTGTTTAGAGTATTATCAATTAAGGAATATGCAAAAACACCGTGCTTTTTCTTTATTGAAAAGAAGCATAACGTTAGTGCGACGGCGGGTCTTTTTATGAAGTGACAAAATAATAAGAGTAAAATAGGTGGAAACCCCTGGCCACGATATCTCGGTACACACATTACTTGCTACGGCTGCTTTCTTCCGAACCTGACCGAGTTTGCAAGATAGTGTTACTGAAGTAACCAGGGTCTCCATAGACCTGATTGTCTAGAAAAGCAATGTGTTATTATTCATTAAAATTCAGATAATAACAAGTTAAATTTCGTGAAATATTTTATTTAATTTATTTAAAATAACACACAACTACTGTGGGTGGTAATTAGTTGCTAACTAAATGTAGTAAAATAATTTATAAGAAGAAATTTTACAGCAAAAGTAAAATATGCCGGATCTTTCTCATGAGAATTTTGGCGCAGTTATATCAAGTTATGGATGCTATCTCCTATAAACTATTTAACACCTTAAGTGATAAAACACTTTTTACTATCATATTACACGCTGTGTAGCAAGTTCGTACAATATTAATCCGTTGCTGAATAATGTCACAATTTACCTTACATATAACGATTTATTTTCATGTTATTTTTGCTAAAACTGAAATAGAATCACAAGCTTATGGTATTTCAAGCTTGTAGTCTATTTCAGTAAGATAATGTGCTTGTTTAACTTACTTGCCAACAAGTCGTTGGAAACGACTAACATGAAGCACTGCCGTTATAGTAAATACACAACACTACGTGTAACAGGAAATATTGCGTAGGACAACTCATATAGCGTGAGGACTATAATGGCGTTTTTGTTACCAACAGAGATCTGGTAAGTTACTAGGATAAAAAAATATTCACCTATGAGACGTATAGGTGTGATATTAGGTATGCGCTTTTACGTTGATGATTATTGTATAGAATCATTAGATCATCCCTGCTACCCGAATACATATTCGGGTAAGATTAAATGTTCAACCTAACACTTTTACACCTATTATGTTTTATGTATTGTACTATTTCTAATATTGCATGCAGTACCATAATATAAGCTACTTATTCATAATTTATAGGTATAGGATCAGTTTCAGATGCTTTAGCATCATAATATGATTGGTTTTATTTGTCCATCGTTAAAGTAAAATCGGTATTTTTAGCCCATTAAAAACAGGTAGAGCAGTTTTGCAAGGTAGACACCCCCAAATAGCACAATCAAACATTAAGGCACGATCGCCGTTATCGGCTCATCAGTGATAATACATCCTTGTGCAAGTTATTTTGAAAGTACTTATGCCTGAGAGCTTCACTAACTCATAGTTGTGGGCTTTAGTTTGCGCTGACAAAGCGCACAACTTTAATCAATAACCCGGGGTATTAAGTAGTGGCTCTTTTCATACTATATCACTGTTGATCATAAATCGTCTATTAAATATAGGTAGTGATGACGAGTACTATAACGTCACATGAATCCATTAATAGAAACAAACAGGCATAGCGATGACATGGATGCATTTAAGCATAATCACTCTTAGATTGCCGGCGATACCGATCACAATACCATATGTCAGAGAGTAGTTGTAAGTCATCTACAACCCGCGCAGATTGGGGGGAGGTAAGTGATCTCGGTTTGCATTAGCAGCATCGCAGTTCTTATTTCTATAAAGGTATTATCTTTGTGCCTCAGTTAACTTAGAGTGACGCATTTATGGTTCAGAATAACAAAAAACGCATTGTTCAAGCAGTTGGCAAAATTATTTCTTAATTTTATACATGTCATGTATAAATAGCGCATATCTTTAAAAGATTACTTTATTTATTTCTCCGGTGCTAATGCAAATAACCAGCTAACATTTTAGCAACAAAATCTTTTCGTCGCTGCTGTAGTTAGCATTAGGCAATTATGCTAATGAAATCTCATTATTTAGTCAAACTGAGCCTCTTAAATAGCAGATATTCACTTCATTGTGGGCAAAAAACTTACATGTTATAAAGCCGGATAGGCGATAAAGATCTATATACCCTTATTACTTAATTATTTTACGTTAGTGATAGTGATCTCTTGAATGACTGTAAAATACTAGTACTTTACTTAAATCTTTTAATTAAAAATTTAATTATTATCCAGGTTATTAACTTCATACATTTCTTTCAAAAATTGAGTTGAGCTACTATCATCAATTAGGTCACGGTAAAGTATTTATCATCAATATTTTGATATAAAGATTGACTTGTTAGTAGGATTTGCTGTTAATAAATAACTTTCGGCAGATTGATTAAAAATCAAAACAGAAGATCACTCAACTCTATATGCACCAAATGAGTATCTCATTTTAAATAATATTGCATCTTATTATCAATATGAAACATAAATGCTTATTTATCGTGCTTATCGCGATGAATTAGTATTTGTTCATTAATAGCAGTAAGCAAGATTTAGGCAAAGCGTAGTGTACGATGTAGTATCAGTAATCTTCACAGCTGTTAACCAGTGATACAAAAATTACACAAGAATATAAAATCAAACGATCTTATCGGAAGAGGGTAAGCATCGGGAATGTTAACGCACCACGCTGGTAGGATGATAAATGGGAACAATGGTGTAGATAACTAGAGAAAATACAAAATGGCCGTAAATACGACGGCTGGACAGAGGAATACTACCGTTCTAGAAATTAAAGTTTAACCAGATAACGCTTGAGGTACATCAGTGTACAGCGCTTTACCCGCTTGCTGTAACTGATACATCTGATAATAGCGACCTCGCGCTTGTAAGAGAGTTGCATGCGTGCCTCGCTCAACTGCTTCACCCTGATTTAACACCAGGATTTGATCCGCCTCTATCACTGTCGATAGCCGGTGGGCAATGACTACTAGCGTTGTATTTTGCCGCACTGTTTGCAGTGCTCGAGCAATCGCTTGTTCGGTACCAGAATCAATGTTTGCTGTTGCTTCATCAAGAAGCAATATCGCAGGCGCAGACACTAGCACTCGCGCTAGTGCTAACAATTGCTTTTGCCCAATCGACAAGGTGTTTCCTTGTTCACCTAGTTGAGTAAATATACCAGCTGGTAGCGAGCGTACTAGCGACGCTAGCTGCACTTCTTCAAGCGCTCGCCAGACTTGATGCTCGTTTATATTTCTTCCTAGGGTAACGTTGCCATAGATCGTGTCAGCCATCACTACCGGATCTTGCTGCACCATTGCAACCCCTTGGCGCAAGACGCGGTGGCTAAGCGTTTCGATGGGTCTGCCGTCTAGCAACAGAGTTCCCTCGCTGACAGGGTAATAGCCCATTATCAGGTTGGCTAATGTGCTTTTTCCGCTACCGGTCTGACCAACCAAAGCTATAAAACTTCTTTCCGGTGCTGTTAAAGAAATATGCCGGAGTACTGGCGAGCCGTGACGATAGGCAAAGTAGAGATTACGCAATTCGATGGCACCACCGCTAAGGGGAAGATCATCCATACCGTACTTCTGAGCTGGGCTATCTATTAGTTCAAAAATACGTTCACCCGCTACTGCCGCCTGCTGCATGATGGACTGCTGGGAGGTTAGTTCGATAAGGGGCTCGTTTAGCCTACCAAGGTAATTGATGAAGGCGTACAGTACTCCTACGCCGATTGTACCGCCAAGATTCAATCCAAATAACAACAACATGCTGCATAATATCAGCGCAAACAACAAGCTAAGCAGTGGGCGCAGCAGATACCCTTCCAGCCGCAACGTTTCCATACGGGTTTGAAAGTGAGCATAACTAGCTCTCTGTAGCTTGACTCCAAAACGCAGTTGTTGGCGGAATTGCTGAATTACCCCCATTCCATTGATAGCTTCGTTAAAACCATTATTTATGTCAGCGACATATGCACGCATACGCCGAACAATCGGCGTACTGTAATGCTGATAGAGCCACATTACTACTGTGATAAACGGAAACAGTACAAGCGAAACACAAGCTAACCGCCAGTTCAGCAAAAACATCGCCACTAGCATGGCACTGATTAACGTTATGCTTCGTATCATGGAAGCTACTACCGTGACGTATAAATCTTTCACTACTTCGGTATCGTTAGTAACCCTGGATATAAGTTGTCCTATTGGCTGAGTATCGAATACGTTTAACGGCTGACGCAAAGCGGCATCCATTACTTCCGTTCGCATTTGTTGCACGATGTTTAACGCGGTACGGTTAAATAGCAATGCTTGATAATAGCGTAGCATAGCCGATAGTACCTGCAGTGCAAGGTAAATTACTATTAGTTCGGTCACTCTCCAGAGTGATAAAATATTTTCAGGTAAAATATAATCAATAAAATAGCTTATCACTATTGGTCCAGCGACTTCCGTTGCTGCTACAAGCCATAATATCATAGCAGCCATCATTAGCGACCTGCGGTAGGGACGGCTATAGGAAAGCAGACGCTTGAGGGTAAAATATAGGCTAGTCCAAGTATAGCACATTGCTTATCTCCTGGGGTTGTATGCTTGTTCTAGGGCGGTTTCCAATTGCTGGCAACGATACATATTACGGTACCAGCCCTGTTGTTGCAGTAGAGAAAAGTGATTGCCTTGTTGGCTAATCCGTCCCCGTTTCAATACCACGATCTGGCTCGCATCTTGCAGTGAAGATAACCGGTGCGCGGTAATGATCACCGTACGGTGATTGACCCAGCAGCGTAAGTTACGCAATATGTTGTGTTCGGTTAGTCCGTCAACTGCCGATAAAGCATCATCTAAGACTAGAATTTCTGCCTCCAGCAATAGAGCTCGAGCAATAGCTAGTCTCTGTTTTTGCCCGCCGGATAGCATGACCCCGCGTTCTCCAACCTCTGTTTTGTACCCCTGAGGAAGATTTAGTATGTCTTCATGTATGCAAGCTAATCGTGCTACCTCTTCGATTTTATCTGCCGGTGATTCTGGTCGGCCAAAAGCAATATTGCTAGCGATGCTATCGGAAAACAAAAAAGGCATTTGACTCACTACTGCGAGTCTGCTGCGCCATTGATCGAGCGCTAGCGCGGTCAATGGCAGATCGTGAAAGCATATTTCTCCATCTATTACATCAAATTGCCGCAGCAGTAGCGCCAGCAGCGTGCTTTTACCAGAGCCGGTAGGACCGCACACGCCCAGCATTTGCCCAGGAGTTAATGTTAGATTAATATCTTTTAGTGCAGGATTCTTTGCGTGGGGATAATAAAATGAGTTAATTGCTACTTTCAACGTTCCTTGCCCCGTGGGAAGAGATAAATCACCATCCTCAATCTCCAGCCTCTCCTCCAGAGTCTGGTTAATGCGTTTATAAGCCGCACTTCCGCGCTCGACAATATTGAACATCCAGGCAAGGGCAAGCATCGGCCAGATCATCAAGCCGAGATACATAATAAAGGTGGTTAGCTGACCAAGCGTCATGGAGCCGCTTATTACCAGCCAGCTGCCGCCACTGACTGCCAGCAAATTAGATAGCCCCACCGCCAGGTAAATAGTAGGATCAAAACGGGCGTCCACACGGGCTAGATGCATATTTTGATCGCCAGCCTTCGTGGCTACGGCGGCGAAACGCACGGACTGGTATTGTTCCAGACCAAACGCTTTTATCATTCGTATACTGGTTAAATTTTCTTGTGCTTGATTATTAAGAGAAGAGAATGCTGCCTGAGCTCCTCGAAAACGCTGATGCAAACGCTGTCCGTCTCTCTTAATAAGTACAGCCATTAACGGCATAGGTAACAAAGCTAACAGGGTTAGTTGCCAACTAATTTGCAAGCTCATAACCAGCAGTACCGAGCTGCCTACTACCAGAGAATCTACCAGCATCAACACACCTTCTCCCGCGGCAAAAACTACGCGGTCTACATCATTAGTGGCACGCGCCATCAAATCCCCGGTACGGTGACGTAAATAAAATCCTGGCAATTGTTGGCTGAACAGATTATATAGCCGATTGCGCAGTTCCACTGCCAGACGGTATGCAGCACCAAACAATAACATCCGCCAGAAATAGCGCAACCCATATACTAAAACTGCAGTGAAGGCCATTATTCCTAAACAAAGCGCTAAAAGTCGCCTGGATGTGTTTCCGGTGACCCCGCTATCGATAATTATCCCCACAAGACGAGGCGGTACTAATTGCAATAGCGCAATAATAATTAGTAGAAACACAGAACCCAGGTAATGTCGCCACTCGCGGCGAAAGAACCATCCTAATTGTGCAAATAATTTCACGAGGTGTTATTCCAAAAATAAATATCCTGGCAGCCGCGTCTCGAGCGCTAGGCACCATTGATTGTTGCTACATTATACCGTGATTAAGACGTGATTAAGACGTGATTAAGAAATTTATGCTGCATTTAGCTTTTGCCGGAGATCCATTCACATGGATGTGGCTGTAACGTAATAATGAGAAACATGACGTTAATGACAATATTAAGGCTATTAGTTCTTTCTTGTTATGAATAAGATAACACTTCGTCCAGATACGCTAATAATGTGAGCAACAGTAAACTACTTATCTATTATTATGTTAAATATATGCTAATATTTATAATAAATAAAACTACCGTGTGGTTACGTACGGTAGAGGCCGTAACACAATATCCTAAGTTTTAATGCATAACGGATCCCTGTTTAATCTAATTTATGTTGCCGGATATTCCTAGTATGATCTCCTACCTGCAAGATGAAAAAACTTATTTTTAAAACTGTACAGCATCAGATATATTGTTTAAAGTCTTTCTACCGGCATCGTAGCAATTGTTATATACGTTAGTATATATTAATTAAGCAAGCTTTATTTTACCGTAGAGTTGTATCCGAAACATACTTTTTATTCCAGAGCTAGTCTGCTTTTATTGCCTTCGTTCTTACATATATCGCACAACTAAACATAAATTGTAAATCACTATGCTGGGTCACTATCGTTTTTAACTCCTTGCTAATTGGTTTATGCCATAAAAAATAACTATTGTGCAAACTTCTTTCTGCGGTTGTAATCGTTATAATAAACTGCGCCAATGACGGCTGCGTTGAGCAGAATATTTTCTGTCATCATTCCCTCTCTACTTTCCTGATGGTGATCTCTCAAGACGGTTACGTATTATATGTTTTTTATCCGTGCTCTTCTGTATTGACCAATAATCGTCTTAGCCGCATTGAAGGAATAGACTGGATTACGGGTATAATTGTCATTTATTCCTTAATGATCTCAAAATCATAATAACTGTCCCTAAGCAGTACCATTATAGCGTTGTGCCAGTAGTAGCTATGGAAAAGCAGCTCCGCTGCTCGGCTTGTATGCGCAGCACCCTAGGTAGGAGGGCATTTGCAGTTGACTAAACATATGCGTGTATACTGACATGCAGTACTAATCGGCGTGGGTGAAAAAACATATGGGCAATATTAATACATAGCAGTTTAAACAAGAAAACTTGTAACGGAAATCAATTATCGAATTCTTCGCTCTAAGTTATTATAAATCTGTGGGAAATAAATCTATACCTGTTTTATGAAAGATGAATGCAATACGTGAAACAATCGGTGGTGATATTTATGTTATTGGACAAGAAGTCAATTACTTGCCTTATTCAAGCGTAAAGTCAGCACAATGAATTATATTTTGCGTTATATGTTTGACATAACTAGTGTTAATTAAATGGATATTATCGTCAGCTGGTCGCTGACGTTTTTGTTAAGTTAGCGGCCGCGTCAGTAGATCATTAATGCGGTCCTGTTAAATGCTCTGACTAACAGCAATCTTACCTACGATATCATTTTTATACCTTGCCTCGATAACACTTCATATAACATACCAAACACTTTTGCACAATTGCAACATATTGTTTTTAATGCTTATTACCATTCATACTTATCAGGTTACGGTAAACGTAACTATCACAAAATGTGCAAAAAGATAGCGTTTGATGAATGCTGTTTGCCGCGCTAGTTTTATTGAATTCTTCAACTAATGTGGTAAAGGCCGTATCGAATTTCAGTATGACGAGCGAACTGCATTGTATCAGGATTGTTGTGTGGCTAGAAAAATTTGAAAGCTGTGCGCTGGCGCATTACCACCAAAAAAATTGATCGGTGGTGTATGATGTATTAATAAATATACAGGCACCGCATGATTCTAAAAAATCACATCTTTAGTTGAGTTTTACTACCGGAATGGGTTGTTTAAAGTAACTCATAAAAGGCTGCGTTAATAATCTCTTAGTTCAATTATTCCACAAACACTTTTTTGTTTTGTAGTTTCTCAAATGATCGTGAAGTAATAATGTTGCTCAGTGCAATTAAGACGATATATCCCGGTGTATTAGTTGGTGGGATCGTAGCACAATTTTGCTTTATGGCGGTTAGCATCACATTGTGCATACCGCCTAGACAAGCAGCGACAGTAGCGTTATTTAATTAGTAGAGTTAAAATGCAGCAATGAGGCTGTGCTGAAAAGTAAGGTCTGCGCATTAAACTCCTTAGTTTGTCTTAATTATTATCCTGTTTAAGTCAGGTTAAGAGCTTTTCAGTATCTAAGTAAACTTTTTACAGCTTTTATCTATTGATTTTTTGCCGTATTTATGCGTACCACCTCTAGTAGAGGTGGTACGCATTCAGAATATTTATCGGTAATAGGAATAACTAATGAGCTATGACTAGCCACTGTGACGACATTAGAATTATTGCTTTTGCTTTATTATTGCTGCTGATTTCCCCTATTCAAATTATATAGTACCTATCAACTCTCTAGATGCGACCTTGTCATACATTGCCTCAGCGGTGCTGAGCTAAGTCGGCTACACATCATCTAAACAAGGGGTCGAGGAGTAAAAAACTCACTGATGATTTAAAGACTCCTAACAATTGGCTTTTCTTGTTTGAATTATCTTGCTGCATCTCATGGCTCGTATCGCGGTCGCTTATCAGGTCTATATAGTATACGTTTGTTCCGAGACAAGGTAGATAAAATAAGCGTTTCGCTAAGATAGAGAACTCGATGTTTTGCTAAAATTAGTTCAGATTAGTAATCAAAGCATTGTAGGTTGTGCTTTAAATAAAGCTGTCGCATTTTACTCACAAAAATAATAAATTGATCATAATATCTAATTAGACAAGGTCTAGAGTTCTTGTTCGTCGACGATAGTTTTCATTTATGCATTGGATTTCGTTTTCTTCAAGATATAGCTCATCTTTTATAGTTTCCTGGCACAGAAACTGGTTTACCTGCACGTTATATCTTGATTGAATCTTATCAGTGCATGGTATTGAGTTGATTACAGATCTATATTGTGTTTATCAGAGAGCGTGATTTAGTGTAATAAAATACCTCTTTAGTACATACAGACAGTGTGTCAAAGGTCGCTGGCTTTGTTGAAAGATTGCTGATAATTAACTAAGTTAATCCGCAGATTGACCCAACAAGGGTGTTATTAAGTAATTGTAAAAGTATCTACTAAAACACTTAACATTTTTTTGTCGTTCATAGGAAAACTGTGTATTCATAAATTCCTGTGTGATGGTCACATTCTACTCTAATTTCGCAAAACTCATTCGCTTACCTATCTTATGACCCTTGTGTGAAGTAGGCATCATTTATATTAATCAGATAGTTGCCACCCCTGTCAGCACCAATGAAACTACAATAAACCCAATGATAACTTTTAGCAAGATTTGATTTGTGGCTGCGCGTAAATTGTTCATCATGAGGTGATACTCTCCGCTATAAATTATTAAAACCTCTATATCTGTAAACGCACTGCTTGCTTGGAGTAAATCCATCCCCACAATTGCTACGATTAAAGACTATTTGCTAAAAAAAATCTAGATCTTACCCAAGAGATGATAATTATTTTTTATTAGTTTGCGAATTATGCCCGGTACAGGCAGAGTGCTTATACACGTTAACAGTGCCAAATCTGACCAGTGTAATGTCATTGCATTTCTGGGTAAACTTGTCAATAAAACCAATAATAGCATTTAGTAGTATCCAAGCGACTGTTTGGGATATGTTAGTTACCTGTTGTGGCAATTTGATCAATTAGTTGTCATACATTCACTTTCATTGCCTTTCCTTTGAATTTTAATATCGCGGTAATTTTTAAAACAAGATAATCATCTGTTAAATCAACCCCTTATTTTACCACTTCAACCGCCCCTTTAATACCGAAAGGGGCATTTTGAAGCGCCAAATTTAACACATCATCAATGCGCTGAACTGGATATATATCTAGGTCACGTATCACATTAGCCGGCATATCTTCTAGGTCTCGTTTATTCTCAAGGGGAATAAGCACGGTTTTAATACCGCCGCGATGCGCTGCCAGCAGTTTTTCCTTAAGGCCCCCGATAGTCAGCACCTGCCCGCGCAAAGTAATTTCACCGGTCATCGCTACGTTGGCCTTGACCGGATTGCCAGTTAAGCAAGATACCAGCGCGGTACACATCGCGATACCGGCACTCGGGCCATCCTTTGGTGTTGCTCCTTCTGGCACATGCACATGAATATCGCGTTTTTCATAGAAATCAGAGTTGATCCCTAACTTGTCTGCCCGTGCGCGCACCACAGTAAGCGCTGCTTGAATAGATTCCTGCATTACCTCGCCTAGTGAACCGGTATAAGTAAGTTTGCCTTTGCCTGGCACGCATGCGGTCTCGATAGTCAGCAGATCGCCACCTACTTCTGTCCAAGCTAGACCGGTTACTTGGCCGATACGATTTTCACCTTCCGCTCGTCCGTAATCAAAACGCTGGACGCCAAGAAAGTCCTTCAGATTATTGACACAGATGTTTATATTTTTAGTACTTTTGTTCATTAGTAGAGTTTTCACAGCCTTTCGACATAATTTAGAGATTTCCCTCTCCAAATTGCGTACACCTGCTTCGCGGGTGTAATAGCGGATAATCCCTACCAAGGCACTGTCTTCAACTGTTAATTCGCCTTTTTTTAAAGCGTTGCGTTCAAGTTGCTTTGGCAATAGATGCTGACGAGCAATGTTAAGCTTCTCGTCTTCTGTATATCCTGATACGCGGATTACTTCCATACGATCAAGTAACGGTGCCTGGATATTCATCGAGTTTGAGGTGGCAACAAACATTACGTCAGAAAGATCATAGTCTACTTCTAGGTAGTGGTCGTTAAACGCCACGTTCTGCTCTGGATCTAGGACTTCTAGCAGTGCCGACGCCGGATCACCACGCATATCAGAAGACATTTTATCAATTTCGTCGAGCAAAAATAGTGGGTTTTTTACACCGGCCCTAGACATTTTTTGAATAATTTTTCCTGGCATGGAGCCTATATAAGTACGGCGGTGCCCACGTATTTCCGCTTCATCACGCACCCCACCCAGCGCCATGCGTACGTAATGACGACCGGTAGCCTTGGCAATGGACTGGCCGAGTGAAGTTTTCCCAACTCCTGGCGGGCCCAAGAGGCACAGGATCGGGCCCTTAATTTTACTTATCCGGCTTTGTACTGCTAAATATTCTAGAATGCGGTCTTTGACTCTTTCAAGTCCATAATGATCATTATCAAGCGTTTCCTGCGCCTTGACTAGATCTTTTTTAACTTTACTGCGCGCATGCCAAGGCACTGATAGCATCCAATCGATGTACCCGCGCACCACGGTGGCCTCAGCGGACATCGGCGACATCATTTTTAATTTTTGCATTTCCGCCTCGATCTTTTCCCGGGCTTCCCGTGGCATTTTGGCTGCCTCTATCTTGCGCTTAAGAGCTTCGTTCTCATCAGGAGCGTCGTCCATTTCGCCCAGTTCTTTCTGAATTGCTTTCATTTGCTCATTAAGATAATACTCTCGCTGGCTTTTTTCCATCTGCTTTTTGACGCGATTGCGGATACGTTTCTCAACTTGCAGTAGGTCGATTTCTGATTCCATCATTGCCATTAAGTATTCAAGACGCTCGGTGACAGCCGACATTTCTAGTACTGACTGTTTGTCAATTAATTTTAGTGGCATATGGGCAGCAATAGTATCAGCTAGACGGGCGGCATCATCGATGCTGTTTAACGAGGTCAGCACTTCAGGAGGTATTTTTTTGTTTAATTTTATATAGCCTTCAAATTGATTGATAGCGGCACGCACGAGCACTTCTTGTTCCTTCTCATCTAGTTCGGGTGCGTCAAAATAGTTTGTTTCTGCGGTGAAATGATCGCCACTGTCTGTCAGTTTTTTGATACGGGCACGAGTCAGACCTTCCACAAGCACTTTGACTGTGCCGTCAGGCAGTTTAAGCATCTGAAGAATGCAAGATACTGTCCCAACTGAAAATAGATCATTAACACCTGGCTCGTCGGTTGATGCTTCTTTTTGAGCTACCAAAATGATTTTTTTATCACTATCCATGGCTGCTTCAAGACACCGAATAGATTTTTCTCGGCCTACAAATAGTGGAATAACCATATGTGGATAGACCACCACATCGCGCAGAGGCAATACAGGAATTTCTATGTGTTCGGAATGCTCAGCATTCATAGAGCTCTCTCTTGTTTTGGTTTCCGTCAAGTTTGTAGGATGTACAAAAATCAGTTGGTGTTAGTTTCAATAATCAGTTACTTTTGAGTATATGGGGTCGAATGGTGTAGATTCAACGGCCGCCAGCAATGAAAATCGTGGGGTGAAATCTTCTTATCTGGGTGTTCTCAATCGGTGCACGTGCGTACTATAAGAACCGTTTTTAATTACTTGATTGCCTGCTGAGCTTCACGCTTACTGTATATAAGCAAGGGCTTTGATTGGTCAGTGATAACTGCTTCGTCAATTACTACTTTTTCTACGTTATTCTGGGAAGGCAATTCGTACATAGTTTCTAGAAGCGCGCTTTCCACTATGGAACGGAGGCCGCGTGCGCCAGTTTTGCACTCCATGGCTTTTTGGGCGATAGCGATCAGCGCTTCGTTGCGGAATTCTAGCTCTACGCCTTCCTGGTTGAACAGGACCTGATATTGTTTAGTTAGCGCATTTTTCGGTACTTTCAGGATCTTAATCAGCGCTTCTTCGCTCAATTCATTTAGCGTAGCAACGACGGGTAACCGGCCGATGAATTCCGGGATAAGGCCGAACTTAATAAAATCTTCCGGCTCTACTTGCGCTAACAATGCACTTTCAGTAATTTTTTCCGTGCTGCCCTTAAGGGTAGCGCTAAAGCCGATGCCGCAGTTAATTTTGGTGCGTTGCTCAATCACTTTATCTAAGCCTGAAAAAGCGCCGCCGCAAATAAACAGGATTTTAGAAGTATCTACTTGAAGGAATTCCTGTTGCGGATGTTTTCGCCCGCCTTGAGGCGGTACCGCTGCCACAGTGCCTTCTATCAATTTTAGCAGCGCTTGTTGCACTCCTTCACCGGAGACGTCACGAGTAATGGAGGGGTTATCTGATTTACGAGAGATTTTGTCTATCTCATCAATGTAGATAATGCCACTCTGGGCTTTTTGCACGTCGTAATTGCATTTTTGCAATAGTTTTTGAATTATGTTTTCCACATCGTCACCGACGTATCCAGCCTCGGTAAGGGTTGTGGCGTCGGCTATAGTAAAAGGCACATCTAGGAAACGTGCCAGCGTTTCCGCTAGTAAGGTCTTGCCGCTCCCGGTAGGTCCAACTAGCAAAATATTGCTTTTACCGAGTTCGATGCCGTTATTAGTGTCGCTATTGCGTAATCTCTTATAGTGATTATAAACAGCAACTGCTAGTACTTTTTTGGCTTTTTCCTGATCGATGACATAATCGTCCAAGTGGTGACGGATCTCATGTGGCGTCGGCATTGAATTAGATTCACGGCCCAGCGATATTTCTTTTATTTCTTCGCGGATAATATCGTTGCACAAGTCGACACACTCATCGCAGATATACACTGACGGCCCGGCGATTAGTTTTCGCACTTCATGTTGGCTTTTACCACAAAAAGAGCAATATAGCAGCTTTGCTGAACCGTTTTTTTGCTTATCCGTCATTCAGTATAAACTCCTTTTTTTTCGTCTTTATACCTCAGCCATTAGGGGGTAGGTAACGCTCCAACTAAACTTTAAGCTGTAAGCCGGAAGCGCTGATGATTCTATACGACACACTACATTAACTAGAAGTTTATATCTTCCCATTATTAAGCAATTACGCGCGCTGGCTTAATACGAAATCTACTAATCCATAGTTTACTGCTTCAGGTGCTGAGAGAAAAAGATCACGTTCTGTATCCCTTTCTATTATTTCAAGAGGTTGCCCTGTATGTAGCGTCATTAATTCATTCATTCGCGCTTTAACTTTCAGTATTTCTCGTGCGTGAATTGCAATATCGGTTGCTTGTCCCTGAAATCCGCCGAGCGGCTGATGGATCATGATCCGTGAGTTAGGTAGACAGAAACGCTTACTCTTTGCACCAGCTGCTAAGAGGAAAGCCCCCATGGAGGCGGCTTGTCCCATACAAAATGTGCTGACATCTGGTTTAATGAACTGCATAGTGTCATATATAGACATACCAGCAGTAATGACCCCCCCTGGTGAATTAATGTATAGATAGATATCTTTTTCTGGATTTTCTGCTTCTAAAAATAGCATCTGCGCCGTGATTAAATTCGCCATATGGTCTTCGACTTGACCTGTCATGAAGATAAGTCTTTCTTTCAGAAGTCGCGAAAAGATATCATATGAACGTTCTCCGCGTGAAGTTTGTTCTACTACCATTGGCACTAGGGACATATGAAATAAAAGATTATTTTGTTTACTACTGTATGACATCACAGTGGCCTATCAATTTTTTTGACATTTAAATCACCTATTTTATGTGAGATGTGAACGCATTGTCATGTCCCATAGACGTAACTTTTTGTAAAGATTAATAACGCGATATTTTATTTTCCCTCCATTTATTGTGGGGAGCGTTTTGCCCTTTTCAAGTCGGCTGCGGTATTATTTTATCGCTAGTTATTGCCGAGTATTCCCACTGCATACACTATTTAATACTAATTATTAATTAAATATATCGCTGGTTGTCAGCGTCAAGTTTATCATAAGCTTCTTATTTCAATAAGTATCCTACCATCGCATAGATAGTAGTAGGCTATTATTAATGTGATAGATAATCTTTGTTACCTTTTCGGGCCAACTTAATATGGTCCGGTGTGCTCAGCTCATGCATCAACGCTGTAAGTTAGTTTTTTGTAATTAGAATATTTGGCCAACAATGCTTCAATTGCCTGTTCTTTGAGCGCTACGTTTTCGCATCTTGTTTATTGGCTTTTATTTTGTCGTAGAATGTCGTTGCTACTTTTCAAATCTTTTTAGGCAACTCGCTCATTTTTTAATGAGCGAGTTTATACAGGATTTGTTTGCTTTTAGTTCATATTTTGAATGATTTCGCTTAGTCATAAATCAGGTTTGAGGTGTGGCTAGACCTGATTTTCAAATAGCTCGCGCGAAAATTTTAGTATCTGCTTCTTGTTGTCACCTAACAGTTGTGTCACTTAGCGTTTTAGTACGTCGTTTATACTGTCAATTAGCGTTGCGGTAACGTAAATTTCGTTCGCTTTTGGTAGGACTTAGTTATTTTAATTTTCAATTAGTTGTGCTCTTATTTTAGTTCGCGTTTCATTTTGTTACGAACTTCTGTTATCCTTACCGCTGATTTTGGCTATCCTGCGACAACTATAAAAATTTTAATAAATCTTCATGCAGCGCAGATAGTTGACTCTATTCAGCATGTTAGCTTAATAGCGCATGTGCAACTTTGATTTTTGGATTTTCCAATTAAGTAATTTTTAGGGGAAGGTCATGTTCATGTCAAAGTTTTTCTTGTTTTACGACTAATGATGTATTTGTCAGAGACGAAGATCAAGATATCCTAAGATCATACGTCTCTGTCTTACCATGATTAAAAAACAATTGATGGCTTTCTTGCTGGTAACCTGAAGTGTTTTCCATAATCTTAGTTTAATTTCAGAAGATGACGTGAGTTTCTGCGCTAGTGGCATTTACGTTTGTTGTGAAGTTGTTCTGATGTGTACGCAGCATTTTAAAAACAATATTTATATACGCTTTCTTCACTTACCTGTGATTTGTTAACCTCTTATCAACCTCAATGGTGTTTAGTTCTATTATTTTATATTGGAGTAATTCTAGGTTTTATTGAATTCATGAAGTTTTTACCAGCTTTATATTTAGTTATCACATAATCACGCACTACCGCCAAATTGATTTTTTATTAAATAATAGCGTCAACACAAATTTATATTGCATCTGATCGCCGCGATACATCCTGATTAAACGAAGGAAACATCGCACTAGATGGCACCAATTACGAACCTCTATCGTGGCGTACTCTGTAGTATACGATCACTATCGTAATTCATTTTTACTTCCTGCTCAATTTTATTGTCGGCGCTGTTAATACGGATGCTTGCCTTAGCCCTGTAGTTGTTTTAACAAAAATTATATTTAGTAACCTTTTAAAAATAACAGTGCGCAATTAATTATAGTGTTTTTAAAATAGTCATCTATACCTACGAACGTATAAACAGATCCGGTAGTGATTTAAATAAAAAAACTTGTTGCCTATCTTAGATAGGCGTATAAGAAATACTTATTATAAATATAAAATGAAAATTGTGTTATAAGCTGCATAAACTAGTATTAGATAATCATACGAAATTGTGTTTTGTATGATCTGATAGGTAGAAGTAGGGTTAAAAACCGACTGGCGTATCGTTCTCTTACTCTTTTAGATTATTTACCATTTGCCGATGAGGCTCAGTATACGCTTATCGTTGAACTGGTCGCTGATTAATATCAATTTTGAATTACTCTTAGAGTCCGCCGAAACATTATTGTGATAACTTTCGTTTATTAATTTTATATGTCGCAGTAAAACTTACATTGAGTTTTACTTTTATTTGCTTGTGTAGATTATGTTTTCTTTGGCTGTAATCTTAACTATTTGCTTTGTTAATAAATCAGTTTGTTTAAATGTTCTTTGATGTCTAGCGTTTAAATCGACTAATTTTACCGTCTCATGTCTTTACCTGTATAGGGTTTATATCAGATTTTGGGTATCGAGAAAATATTATATATTGACAAATTAAGAGCTATTTAAACATTAAGGCTTTCACCGTTACTTTTGAAATTATACCTTAGACTAAAGCAACTACCCCTTTTATTTGTTCTAATACAGAAAAATCTTTTTTGCTAAAACTCACTACCACTACTGGTGGTTTGATTTTTTATTTGTCTGCTCCATCAGCACACCAAGGCGCTAGGTAATTCAGCGGCCACAACAGAATCCAGCGCGTTGATGGGCATTACCGTCAGAGTAAAGGAACCCATTCAGCGGCCGAATGAGGTGCCTAACTAAGGACACTTCCTGATCACATTTAGTAACCTATTTTCTCAGCGCACGATCTGCGCTTTTTACTTGAAGACGGCACTAGAGAAAAAGATGGCCGATCTCGGCTACATGATTAATAAGATCATAGTGTCATTATTTTGCAGATCGTGATTAAAAATTTTACATTGCTGTCTCTAAAGGGACAGCTGGGCTTATAACATTATCATTCGGACGAATTTCTCCATGATTGATTAGATGTATTAGTAACAGCAAGTGCATTTCTATCAGTTAGCATATAATGTAAAACGCTCCTTACGAGCTACCAATGGTAAGTTTACTAGATCTTTAGATAGCTTGCTGGTTAATATGATCAACTAGATAGCCTACGGCAGAAACATTATTCACTTGTTTAAAAAAAACAGCTAATGCATTTTATTTCATTTATTCGTGCCTACCCTTGATATCAGTTGGGTTTACTAAGATTTTATCTATCACTATAAATCTATCTATAAATATGACACCCATTTGTTTAGTCACACTAACTTAGCAATGTTTCTTCTTATTGCTGTGATTCAGCTTTTATCCAAGTTGTTATTAATATTTACCTAAGATATACGCGTCAGTTCTTTATGCCGATAGTCTTTTATAACTTAAAATTATTAAGTAGCTCTATTAATCAGGCGTACGTTTTCAAAAAAAACGCCTTTAGTTGCCTGTAATAGATAGTTACAGCCTGCAGCCGCGTAGTTGCGAATTATTGCAGGCCTTCTCATATTAAATATATTGTCAATTTAGCAAGCAGGTTATTTGCCTTCTGCGGCGTGGCCATGAAACGGCTAATTACTACCTGTATCTATACCAGGTAGGTGGTAATCTGCTAAGATATAATTATAGCTTAAGTAAAATCGGCAATAATAGATTTATGTTGGGAAAGAGGTTCTCTTTTGATTTGTGGCTCATAAGTACACATATGAAATGTATTTTCGATTCTCGAGAGAGAATACAGGCATGTCGACCGCATTACTGTTCATCCTAACTATATTAAGTTCAAAGTATGTAGCGATGGGTGATAAATTTGCCGACGTTAACAACATATATTTATCTTATTATCTTTTGCAGAGATTATGTGTTTACTTTATGTGTAGATCATGAAAATTTATTATTTTAATATTCTAGAAACACGCATTTATATATTCATGGTTTTGTTAAAGTAACATTAATTTATTGACTAAATAATACAAGTCATTAGCTATTATTAGCTTTATTTAAGAAATAAATATATTAATGATATGTTTATAACTTTTATTAATCTTTTTTTCATATCTTACCTCACTGGTGTAATACGTTCTAGCAAAACTCATAAATATTATTTATAGATAAAATTAAGTATGTTTTCAGTACTGTGCTTTTACTATAAAAACCCCAGAATTAATAATAGATCACATTATTAATGTTTTTAGATGAAACTTATAAATATAATAAAATCCTATGGCCGTTGCCATATATTGTTAATAAACGTCTAAGATACGGATTAAATTAAAGCAACCTTCATGAATACTAATTCCCTCAGGCTTATGTTGATCGTTGTTATACCAGCTATCTTAATAGTATTCGTCTTTGCTATAATACCCGCTGTCAAAATATAAAGGCGC
Organism: Sodalis endosymbiont of Henestaris halophilus; assembly: GCF_900161835.1. GTDB lineage: Bacteria > Pseudomonadota > Gammaproteobacteria > Enterobacterales > Enterobacteriaceae. The sequence goes on from NZ_LT897836.1 coordinate 382,917, forward strand.
GCGTACAGCCCCCCAATTATAGCCATAATTCCACCAAGATAAAACTAGTGACGTATATAGGCATTCATCTCCATTATCATCTTTCTATTGACTCTTACCTAGAATTTTACCTAGGGGTCTGTATTCTAGCAAATCCATTGATTATTTCGTCAAATACGTTAATATTCAAGTTGTTATAATAGACTCGTAATAACACCATCCAGAGTAAATTATTACTAAGGTCAATCAAATAGCTTTTCCGACTAAAGTTCCTGTGAAGATTAGATTACATCTAATGTAGTAATGAACTCATTTTTATTCTACAGTTTCGTAGCGAAATTTATACAATAACTGGAATGAATGCTTACCTAAATCTTATAGTTAACAAGCCAGGTAGCTATAAAGGCATATCATCTAGTAGATTACTTTCCAGTGTAAACCCCAATCTGAATCAAGATGTGATCGGTAAATTTATAAGCAAAGAGAATAGAATAACTATTACAAAGACAACAGAGATGGATATGTAAATGGGTAAACAATCTTACTTATTATTTCTATGAATAATAATTATGTTTAGAAAATTAATGCTTGATGCATTTTATAATACACACCAATTATTATGATAACCATCATCGCAATAATTATGATTGATCTAAGGCTATTAGCCGTCATGACCTATTTCGATCAATGGCAATATCTTTGGCATGATTAGTTTACATCAATCAATCACAAAAAAATCATCATTATTACATGAAGTTAACGTTCGTGATATTACGTATTCGTGGCGTTGTCAATACCAAATATGCTGCGTTCGCAGCCGGTACTATTCGCGGCCGTCGAAGCATATTTTTCTCTCTGCATCATTATAATCAGGTAGTAACCATTCACGGCGTCATCATAATCATTTTTATTTTGATGCCGTTTTTATTGGGTTAATGAACCTTGGCGGTGCTGCTATAAATCTTTGAGCGTGACATTGCCTTTTTTCCAAAACCCCGTTAGTTTCTAACTAGTTATTGTCGGCGTGATATGTAACAAATATATCCCTTGTCGTAGGTGAATTTTCCCAAACTGTTTGGGTGTTTATCTGCAGCTGACGGGCAAGGAATACGGTTTTAGTGTCGGGTTGATTATTATATCTAAGTATTCAGGTAGTAAGTATCAGAACCACACTAACCAGTGTTAACTTCTTAGCTATCATATTTGGTATTCGCGTTCAGGCAGGATAATTATGAAAATGCCGGTCTTTACCTGGGTTGCATTATGCGCCAACGTGCTTATCATCCAGATATCCCCCATGTTAACTGTGACCATAGTACTCTTGACTTTGGGCGCTATCTAGGCCACAGTGTTTCGCTAATGATATAGAAGACGGCAATACGTAATGTACGTGAATCTTTTTTTTTAGGCTTGAAGTTGCCACCGAAGTGCACATTCTAGTACTGCTGATTTTGGTAACTTTTAGTAGTTAACAACTATTTTTCTAAAAACTACTTTTCTGTTAAACTTCGTTAGTTTGTACGATTCTCAAAATTAATCTGTTATCGTTTTGCGTCTGGCGGCATCATTTCTTCTAAAAAAAATGAAAAAGACTGAAACATAATCATGTTGAAAAAATTAATTTATCTAAAATCAGATTAATTTATGTTACGGTATTAGGTATCGTTAGTCGCGAGCTGCTGTATATGATCGTTAATCTTCTCGTCATTTAGTTATCAGCTGTATAATCTATGTCTGTGTGTACGGACTGTTATATGAAGCGCACATTAGTTTATGGTGCGTTTTTGTTGCAGCTTGTCTAACACCTTACCGTCTGTTATAAACTACTGCGCTGTTAGCGACCCGGTTGACACTAGTGCGCTAGTTTTTCTGCTGATCTTTAGTCTGCGGCAAATGCTACGTTTTTATACCATAGCTATCTTCCTTTTTAAGGATTGTCAGGCGGCGTCGATTCCGGTGTTGCCTTGTAACACACGTATTATGGTGACTAAATACTATATTATCTTGTATGTTATTGGATTCATGTTAGCAATGATAATGTTGACGATTAGTTGTTATGCTAGCTATAAATACCTTATTGTCGCATCTTCAGTCAGCGTTGGGTGGTTGATTATGACACTGCTAAATTATAAATTTACCAACGATTATAAAAAATGGGCCCGCAAGTTGTTCATTTTTTCGATTTTCGTGATCACCCCCATTGCCCCCGCTAAGCTTAATGACATCATTGTACTTTATGGTGCCCCGTCCGCACTACCAGCATACCATAACGTATGGTAACGCACGCATGGTAACGTGCTTCTCCACACCTTTTGCTAGCAATGGGGTTGTGTGTCCAGTTCTTTTATTTTTTCATAGTTTTTTATTTATGGCTGTCGGTACAGCGTTAATGCAGAGGTTGCCAAGTTTGCCGATTTTTGTCATGCGGTAAATCATGACACAATGGCCTAGTAAAATATTGTGAGGTAATGATATGAACGATACAAAGATGACGGGCATGGAGTTGAGGGCAACTTGGAGCTTGTGTACGGTATTATCATTGCGCATGCTTGGGATGTTCATGGTATTGCCGGTATTGACCACGTACGGCATGACCTTACAGGGGGCCAGCGAATTTCTCATTGGCCTCTCTATCGGCATTTACGGGTTGATGCAGGCGATTTGCCAGATCCCATGCGGCCTATTTGCTGACCGCGTAGGTCGCAAACAGTTTATCATTGGCGGCTTGCTGGTCTTCTCCTTAGGCAGCTTTATAGCTGCGATGACTGAAAACATTTGGGGTGTGATTCTTGGCCGTGCATTGCAGGGATCAGGCACTGTTTCTGCCGCGATAATGGCACTACTTTCTGATCTAACCCGCGAACAAAACCGTACTAAGGCTATGGCGTTTATTGGTGTCAGTTTTGGTGTGACTTTTGCTATCGCCATGGTAGTAAGTCCGATCATAACCCACAATATCGGACTTCGTGGCTTGTTTGGGGGAATCACTGCACTGGCTCTGGTCAGTGTCTTTTTGACCCAGTTTGTAGTGCCCAACGCCATTAAACATACTATTAACCGCGAGGCAAATATCGTGCGTAGCAGCATAGGTAAAATTTTGACTAATTCACAATTACTGAAGCTTAATATGAGTATTTTTTGCTTACACACCATTTTGATGTCAAATTTTATTGCCTTACCGGCCATGATGGCCGCAGCTGATTTTTTGCCTAACAAACAATGGAAAGTATATTTAATTACTATGCTAGTTTCATTTGCAGCTGTAGTGCCGGCTATTATTTACGCCGAAGTCAAGCGCCGTATGAAGCTCCTACTCCTCGGTTGCGTAACTTTGTTGTTGTTTACGGAGTTGTTATTAATTTTTGCTAACGGCTATCTCTTAATGATGTTTGTTGGTATTCAATTATTTTTTCTAGCATTCTATGTTATAGAAGCTTTATTACCTTCATTAATTAGTAAAGAGGCGCCAGCTAGCTATAAAGGTACTGCAATGGGAGTTTACTCCACAAGTCAGTTTATCGGTGTGGCTTTCGGTGGCACTCTGGGCGGTTTTATGTTGCAGACTCAAGGGTCTTGTCTTGTGTTTCTGGCGGGGGCGGTAGTAGCGCTTGCTTGGTGGGTAATTAGCGCAACGTTACGTGAACCTCCATATGTCAGCAGTTTGCGTATCACTTTGCCAATAAGTTGCGCATCGGTCGATTATGATCAATTAGCACAGCGTCTACAAGCACATCCTGGAGTAACCGAAGTGGTGGTAGTGCCTCAGGAGCATAGCGTTTACGTTAAGGTGGATATTACACAAACCAACCGCACTGAACTGGAAAAGGCAGTAGCGGTTTGATCCCTAGCACTACCAATTCAATTACTATATATAAAGTAGCTCAATATATTAGTTACTATCAAACTATCTGCGTTCTTCGTAAAGATTACACATTCTTTTTAGTTGCCTTAGTAAAAATCGGCAAACTTGTGGTTATGATGCTAAAATTGAACTGTGATTTGTGCAGTTGGTCGTTAATCACGATAGTTAGAAAACTTACAATGGCTGATTTGGTGAATTGTCTTTTATCAAAGCGAACATTTTCTGTAAATCATTATCGCGTATCTGTATTTTGCCTGCATATTTAATTTTGCTAATTTTATAAGTTTAACGATTTATAAATATAATCATCTTCTTAAACTACGCATTGAGGCTGTTAGTTTTTCTGCTGTGCTCTCATTCGTACTGCCATTTCATAGCCGCCGCCTAAAATGTTACTACCGCGTTTGATTAATTTTTTCGTAGGGTTTTGATTAGTTGTTTACTTGAAATTAGCGTTCGTAAATGCTTCTGGCGAAGCTAATTTTCACTTCACGTTTGAACACGCTTGACCAAGGTATTACGAAAGTTTCATGAGGTGCTCAGTTCATAATTTTACGTTTTCTAATAAGTTATGAATTTTGCATGTTAATTTATGATACGATCTCATAATCAGAGCACATTTTAGTCTGGCAAGGATAAGTTTTCTTGTATCATTGCCTGTAAGATTAAAGAGATGAAAAAATGATATCCCCGTGATAAGTTATGCACTGGCGTGCCAGAAGTTTTGTACTATATCAGAAAATTTATACATTTTATAACTATCACATAATAGGTTAAGCAAAGTTATTTTATTTCCTTACCTTGTAAAAGATTAATTAGTATTAATAGCCTGTGGTCTGTGACTATTTAGGGGGGGGGGCAATATAGGCTAGTAAGTTCGCTTGGCTAATCAGACTTCAGGTATACATCACACTTTCATAGATTACGAAAGTAGTACTGCAATCATTTTGTAACGCAGATGTTATTAATAAACGCAAGGGTTATAAAATTGTTTGCAACTACCCGGCTGGGTTAGTTGCGCCTTAGTTCATGTTGCCGCTAGCGATCGACTGATGGTAACATTAAAAGTTTGTTAGGGGTATCAAAATGTAGGCCGCGATTTAACTCCCGCTAGGGACACTGCTTTTGCGTAAGCCAACCGTTGACGTAACGTCCTTGGCACTCGTGAAGAATTACTTATTATGTTGTGGTGTCTATGGCCTCTGATTATGGCTGACCCTACTTAGGTAGTTATCATTGCGAAGAGGTTTAAGGAGAATATATCTATGTTAATACGATTAGTATGTAGTGTGATAATAATAAGGCGTAATAGGCAAATACCTTTACGAAGGTCCTGTATTATGTCTCCTTGGAAGAGATGTTTGGTATAGTAATAGTGCTACTATGCGATAAGTAAAGTTTGTCATCCACTTTAGTAGTACAGTGAAACATAATATCCCAAGTAGGAGATATTATGTGCATTTACTCTCTAATTTTGTATATTTAATAAGCATATTATTTATAATAAATTTATATTTAAACAAATTATTGCTTAATTTAACATTATTACAATTAAAAACACGGCTAGAGCTTTGAATCAGAGCCGTTAAACCATCATTGCTGTATAAGCAATCTTTTGTCTAGAAAAGTAATAAAATGTCGCCAGACTTGTAATGCATCCTTGAGTAAATGATTTATAGCTATAAATAAAGTGTTATCTCTTTAAATAGAGATATATTTTTCTGAAAAAAAAATCTAAAGTATTCTTAATATCGGACGTCCTTCAAAGGCTTTTAGGCATACAAATAAACACAATAATACCACAAAACGGATTTGCTGCGTTATACTGTTTGATATATTCTGCATTAGCAGCAAGATCATGAGGTTGTCTAATCAATAAACATGATATATTAGTAAGTAACTAAAAAATAGGTAAAATCAATTGTTACCACTAACAACTAACAACTAACAACTAACAACTAATAGCTAATATTTAATAGTTAATAGCTAAGGGATATTTAGTTATCACATAGTAGTATTCGACTATGTGATTGAGATCTTTTTTGTATCTATCTTGCGCGCCCGCTTTATAACATGCTCATTTATTAAAAATGATAGAACATAGATATACGCGTATCTGAGATATTTTTAATTAAACGCAAATTAACTGGTTAGTTTCTGGCTAGTAATTTGCCGATCCAGTTATGTTCGCAACCATACCGTAAATTACGTATTTCTGTGCGATGTCCTACGCCATTTGCACCATAATATATTATAGAATAATTCCTATTAGGTTATAGGCCACTTTTGTTATGATACATTAATCACCGTAGCAAAATCTATGGATACAAAGCTAACTGTATCTTACAAATTATAACGATGCCTTAAATTATACACTACCTGACGGGATTCTTATTTCATACATTCAGTCGCCAAGATTAAAAATCTTGCATTAATGCATTCCGTACTTTGAGACTTATCAGCATTTAAAATGCTAAAATAGAAGACGCCGTAAATCAGCTGCAGCACACATCCCCTTTTGGTACCACGGATATTGATATGTCCTAGACATGCAGGTGCTTTTTTTCTCATCAGCCACTGATTTTATGGATTTCCGGCAGTAGTCTTTTGGTATTAATGTGACAATTTAGTACGAATGTTATCTTCATTCTAGTACAATTGTCGCCGACGTAGCATCAATCTAGGCTTAGAGTAAGTACAATCTTACTTACTAAAGTACTTGACCTTTACGCACAAGATGTTCCTATCAAGTAGGAATCGATATTTCCCCATATCTTGCATATAAATATTCATGTATGTACTATATTAAGTACTTGCATTCACTTCCAGAATGGAAGTGAATGCAAGGTAATGCAGATCAAGTCAACATACCTTTAAGGGTAAAGTTGTGTATCACAGTTAGACACTTTGATATAATCTCAATTAAACATCACCGCACTAAATCTTAAAATTTTTGAGAAGATTGCTGGTGAATTTTTGTAAGGAATGTTCTCTATAGGAAAAATTTTTATGATTTTCAGCAATAGGTTGAAACTAAACTATTATGGCGATGGTCGTAATTTTATTTTTAAAGAATCACGCGTCGTAACATCTCATATAATAAGGAGCTTGGCTTACGTTAAGCCTTTGGCATCACACTTGCACCGTTGCACATATAACTTTGCGCCTCTGAATTAAAATTTAAACATTTGCTTATCTTCTTAGCATTCTGGGCTACAGAAGTGTGCTGCTCTTTTTGCCTTTCTATTGCACTATGGAATATAAAATAATGTTCTCAAAATCTAAACAACCACCAGTTTTGAAACCTCTTTGAGAGTACTAAAGTAAATATTTATTTACTTCTAATATAATAAATTCCTACTAGAGAAGTGACTTAACGCATTTGATCATTTTGTGCAGCTGACTCGCCAAGGTTATAAAATATCGAAAGAAACGAAACGATTATTAGATAATCCTGTTAAAGGACACTAAAGATACATGGTTAATTTTATTGCCTTTGTTTTGGGAAAATATGCGTGATGATTGATTTCATGTGCGCATTAGAAGATAGCCGACAGCGGGTCAACGCGTCATTAGAACGTTATTTTCACTCTCTTGTTGCCGGGGAGCAAGCGCAACTTGTCCAGGCAATGCGTTACAGTGCTTTGCTAGGTGGCAAAAGATTACGTCCTTTTTTGGTTTATCAAACCGGTAAGTTGTTCGGAATCACACTCGCCAGTCTTGACGTGCCGGCGAGCGCAATTGAGTGTATACATGCATATTCGCTTATTCATGACGATTTACCAGCGATGGATAATGATACGCTTCGCCGCGGTTTGCCGACCTGCCATGTTAAATTTGGTGAGACTATCGCTATCCTGGCTGGTGATGCGTTGCACACCTTAGCATTCAGCATCCTGGCTGATGCTGATCTGCCAGAGATCTTACCACGGGATAGGCTGAAGATGATATCGACTTTAGCTGCTGCTAGCGGCGCTGACGGCATGTGTCTTGGGCAGGCTATGGATTTAGCAATGGAGGAACAACAGATGTCATCTACGCATTTAGAGATAATTCATCAGCACAAGACTGGTTCTCTGATCCGCGCGGCTGTGCGGATAGGAGCTTTAGCCGCTGGTGAGCGTAGTAATTCAGCTCTATGCTATCTTGATCACTTCGCCACGACTATCGGTCTGGCTTTCCAAGTACAAGATGATATTCTTGATGTCGTGGGTGATAGTCAAATCACCGGCAAATGGCAAGGGAAAGACTATAAATTAAGCAAAAGCACTTATCCTTCTTTACTGGGGCTGGACATGGCATGTACCAAGGCTCATGATTTATATAAGGAAGCCCTAACATCTTTAGAATGTGTCGCTGAACTTGGTTATAACACTACCACTTTGGTAGCGCTAGCTCGCTATGTTATTGAACGTAAAAAATAAATGCTATGTAGTTTTATTCCCCAAGAATGAGTATTCCAATGAGCCTTGATGCAAAGAAATACCCAACGTTGATACTGGCCGATAATCCTATAGAGTTACGCAAGTTGCCTAAAGAAAGTTTGGTAAAACTGTGCGACGAGCTAAGGCAATTTTTGCTTGATAGCGTGAGTCGCTCAAGTGGTCATTTTGCTTCGGGGTTGGGTGCAGTAGAATTGACGGTGGCTCTACACTACGTGTACAATACACCGTTCGATCAATTAATTTGGGATGTCGGTCATCAGGCCTATCCACACAAGATTCTAACCGGACGTCGAGATCGTATTGGGACTATCCGCCATCGCAACGGTTTGCACCCGTTTCCGTGGCGTGGCGAAAGCGAATACGATCAGCTATCGGTAGGTCATTCCGCAACCTCCATTAGCGCCGGGCTTGGCATGGCGGTAGCGGCGGAGCATGAGAGTTTGGGTCGTCGAACAGTTTGTGTAATCGGCGATGGTGCTATTACCGCTGGTATGGCCTTTGAGGCTATGAATCATGCCGGTGATATAAAATCAGATTTATTGGTAGTGCTTAACGACAATGAGATGTCTATTTCAGAAAATGTTGGAGCGCTTAATAAGCATCTGGCGCAGATCTTGTCGGGCAAACTTTTTACTACCCTGCGAGAGGGTGGTAAAAAGGTGCTGTCCGGCATTCCGCCTATCAAAGAGTTAGTGAAGCGTACTGAAGAGCATATTAAAGGCATGGTAGTGCCTAGTACACTGTTTGAGGAGCTAGGATTTAACTATATTGGTCCGATAGACGGACATGATGTACATGGTCTGGTGCAAACTTTAAAAAATATGCGTGTTAAGAAAGGACCGCAGTTGCTGCATATCATAACCCAAAAAGGCCGCGGGTATGCACCAGCAGAGCTAGATCCTATTACTTGGCATGCAGTGCCGAAATTTGATCCACAAATTGGTACCCTACCAAAAGTCAGCGATGGATGTGTTGTTTCCTACTCGGGCATTTTTGGCGATTGGTTGTGCGCTACTGCTGCTGAAGATGATAAATTAATGGCTATCACACCCGCTATGCGCGAAGGTTCTGGCATGGTTGCTTTTTCACGTGAATATCCGCATCAATATTTTGATGTTGCAATTGCTGAGCAGCATGCGGTCACCTTCGCCGCTGGTCTTGCGATTGGTGGTTATCACCCAGTAGTCGCCATTTATTCTACTTTTTTGCAACGCGCCTACGATCAGGTAATTCATGACGTAGCAATTCAAAATCTACCGGTGCTGTTTGCTATCGATCGCGGTGGCGTGGTAGGCGCCGACGGCCAGACCCATCAAGGTGCGTTCGATCTATCTTACCTGCGTTGTATACCCAATATGGTTATTATGACGCCTAGCGATGAAAACGAATGTCGGCTTATGTTGCACACTGGTTATAACTATCAAGCAGGTCCAAGCGCGGTTCGTTACCCGCGAGGCAAAGGTACTAACATTATTCTCAGTGAGCTGCATGAATTGCCGTTAGGTAAAGGATTAGTGCATCGCAAGGGTGCCATAGTGGCTATTCTCAATTTTGGCACCTTATTTCCGCAGGCTAAGGAGGCAGCACAAGTGTTAAATGCTACTCTCGTAGATATGCGATTTGTCAAACCGCTTGACGGCGATCTAATAAAAGAACTGGCTGCTAGCCATATAGCACTGGTGACAGTTGAGGAAAATGCTGTTATGGGTGGTGCTGGCAGCGGCGTCAACGAATTCGTCATGAATCAACGGCTGCGTATACCGGTATTAAACATCGGGTTGCCAGATTATTTTATACCCCAAGGTAGCCAAGAAGAGATCCGCTCTGATCTGGGTCTCGACTATACGGGGATTCGCCAAAAAATTGAGGATTGGCTGGGCTAAGCTGGCGCGGGGTATTAATTTTTAGCGGATATTTTTCGTCTTGTGTTGGTATTCATGTCAGTTTTTTTTGGCAGTTTATCAACTTTAGATTGTCTGCACCTGTTTGACTACGTGTTTTCTAATTATTATTGATTTTGTTATTGTCTCCTGTTTATTCGCTATTTATGCTTTTAGTTACATACGATATTAATCGGTTGTCGGCATTCCCGTATCATACGGCATACTTCTATTATGTCATGCTAATCTGTGCATGTATTTCCTTTATGTTTTAGCTATATGTTATTTGGTAAAAATCTTAGCGCACAACTGAAAGAAAGTGCTTTGACATTTTTTTAGCATGAACTAGAAGTAGATAGTAACATTAATTGTTGCTATATAAATAACTAATGTGCTGAGATAGCAGCAAAAGTCTTTTACTAATCGCGATATATCCTGACGAGCTTATTACATGTATTACGTAAAGTTATTGCAAATGCATAGTTGTAACTATGACACCTAGCCGGAGAAATAAACTAGAGAAGGCATATTTGTATGGAGTCATTCCAAATTTGATAAGGTGCGTTTTATGAGCGCTGTATCCAGCTATCGAACCAGCAAATATATTATTTCTAGATATTTGGCACTGAAATAGTAAAATATTGCTAACCCACACCGCCATTTTTACCTGTAAGAATATGAAGATAATATACGTATTGACAAATTTATCCCAAAATAATGCAGCTATGATCTTAGCCGGTTGTAAAACTTCGCAGTTTAGTGATAAAAGTAGACATCTAAGACAAGGATGAATATAAGTGCATGCTTTTTCCGAAATATATCGCTAATAAATGCCTGGGCACGGTATATTCATCCTTTTCGCTTACTATTTTTTCAGTTAGAAATGATTATACCCATCCCAGTCATATTCAACTCTCTGGTTATGTTGAATTAATTGAATACCTTCGCTACGTGGTATAATCTGACCAATGCAGGTAAGTTGCGTATTTGTATGGCTTAACGCGACATCTAGCGCATCGCGATTAATTTCTGGTACCGTAAAGCACAGTTCGTAATCTTCGCCGCCGCCGAGTGCCCAACGCATAGCTTGATTGCGTGTGACGTGACTCAGTAGCGCCATAGAAGTAGGAATATCGTCAATATTGATACGAGCTCCGCAGTCGCTACAAGAAAGTATGTGGCGTAAATCCGTGATGATGCCATCGGATATATCAATGGCAGCGCTCACTAGGTTACGTATCGCTTGGCCTTCTGTAATGCGCGGTTGTGGGCGCAAATGGCGAGTCAATAAATATTGACGATCCTTAACATTATTTACTTGCAGGCGATTTTTTAGGATTGCCAGGCCTGCAGCACTATCTCCCAGAGTGCCGGTGACATAGATCCAGTCTCCGATTTTGGCACCGTATCGGGTTATCCCGCAACCAGCTGGGACTAAACCCTGGATATTAAGCGTAAGACTGAGTGGACCGCGGGTGGTGTCTCCGCCAATCAGCTGTATATGGTAGTAATCTAGTTGCTGGAACAAACTGTTGCTGAAAGCGACGAGCCAACTTTCATCCACTGAGGGTAAGGTTAGTGCTAGCGACAGCCAGGCAGGCTCGGCTCCCACTGCAGCCAGGTCGCTGAGATTAACTGCGAGCGATTTATATCCTAAATGGGATGGACTAATGTTAGGCAGAAAATGTGTACCTGCTACCAAAGTATCCGTACTGACTGCAATCCATTTTTTCTCATCTACCGATAGTAGTGCACAGTCATCACCGATGCCCATCATCACATCCTGACGCGTGCTACGAATACGGTTAAAATAACGGTCAATAATATCAAATTCACTACATGCCATATTTTGTTAAATGTTACATTTGTGTAGGTATAGCGTAACGGTGGGATCGGGGATACGGCACAATCCTTACCTCACCATTTATTATTATTTCTTATCGGAGCAAAGATTTAAAGCAACTTTGTCTAGCACACCATTTATAAACTTATGACTCTCTTCAGCACCAAAGGTTTTGGCCAGCTCGATCGCTTCGTTGATAGCTACCTTATAAGGTATATTCTTGCGCTTGCTCAATTCAAACAGCGCAATGCGCAACACAGCTAATTCGACTTGACCAAGTTCTATTAATTGACGTGAAAGATAGGGCGACATCAACTTATCCAGTTCTGTAGCATTAGTTGTCACGCCGGCATATAACTTGCGAAAATAATCGACGTCAACATCTGACGTATCTTGCTCAGCTAAAAACTGAACTTTAATATCAGCTATGTCGTTATGTGATAATTGCCACGAATAAAGCGCTTGGACGGCACATTCACGAGCACGGTGACGAGCGGTTGGTTTCACAAAAAAATCTCCTTTATTTTGCCGCTTTTATGCTTTGCAATAAATTGATCATTTCGAGTGCGGTAAGTGCGGCCTCCGCGCCCTTGTTACCGGCTTTGGTACCAGCGCGTTCAATAGCTTGTTCGATATTTTCAGTAGTCAGCACCCCAAATGATACAGGCATTGCTGTGCGACTGGCGACAGCGGATAGACCCGCGCTACATTCACCAGCGACGAATTCAAAATGTGCGGTACTACCACGGATAATAGTGCCCAGCGCTACTACAGCATCATATTTTTTGCTGTCGGCTAGCACATTGACCGCTAACGCTAATTCGTAGGCGCCAGGGACCCAGGCCACGGTGATGTTTTCATCTTTTACCTGTCCGATGCGTTTAAGGGCACCAATGGCACCATTAAGTAAACTATCATTGATAAAGTGGTTAAAACGTGCAATAGCAATTGCTATGCGCGCATTAGGCGCTGCAACAACACCTTCAAGAAGGTTCATGATTATCCTTACAAAGTTACAATAATAAATAGTTTGAATTGTCTGGAGGAGCAAATTGTAACATAACGCTTTTACCGCTGCGCGGGTTAATTAAGCGCGCTATTGCCGGGCTTCAAACGTAAGCGGATATCTGGTCCTATCTGCCGAATATCAAGCAACGTAAATTCTGGCGCAGCGCTAAGTTTTTGTAGCCCAGGCAAAAGACATAACGGGCGCGCGTTGGACCCAAGCAGTTTCGGTGCTTGGTACAATATCAATTCATCTACTAATCTAGAGCTTAGTAACGCGCCCGCCATACTAGCGCCTGCTTCCACCCAAAGACTATTAATCTGACGGCGGCCAAGTTGCATCATTAGCACCATTAAATCAATATGGGTAGCACCTGTCTTTTCGTTCGCAGGTATTTTAAGCTGCGATACGGACGCAGGCCACGGCAGATCATCCGGATCAAGGCGCGCCAGCCAGGTTTGCCCTTCTTTTTGTTGTGCGACTACATGCGAGGGCGTTACGCGGTTAGCGGTATCGATGATGATCCGCACAGGTTGACGTAACTGCTCTTCTGGGTAGAGATTCTGGACATCTTCCGGCAGTGACTGCCAGCGCACTGTCAGAGCAGGATCGTCTGCCATCACTGTGGCGGCGGTGGAAAGAATAGCATCGCTTTCGGCCCGCCATCGCTGGACATCGCATCGTGCCTCGGACGATGTAATCCATTTACTTTCCCCTGATGCCATAGCAGTGCGACCATCAAGCGATGCCGCTAGCTTGAGTCTGACCCACGGGAAACCGGTGCGCATGCGTTTTAGAAAGCCAGGGTTTACCGCTTCCGCTTCCGGCAGCATTAGACCATGGCGTAATGCTATGCCTGCTTGTTCTAACTTGCAGAAACCTCGACCTGCCACCTGCGGGTTAGGATCAATCATCGCAGCCACCACCCGCACAATTCCGGCATTTATAAGTGCATCGGTGCAGGGCGATGTGCGGCCGTAATGACTACAGGGCTCAAGAGTAACATAGGCAGTGGCGCCGCGCGCTGCTTTTCCCGCCCAGCGTAGAGCATAGATTTCGGCGTGCGGATCTCCGGGGCGTTGATGGTAACCTTCGCCCACAATTCGTTCATCGCGAACGATAACGCAACCTACGTTAGGATTAGGCGATGTAGTGAAGCGGCCACGCCACGCTAGTTCCAATGCCCGCGAGAGAAAAAATTCATCATGCTCCATGGGATGGTCCTTAAGAGTTGACGTTTAGTCCTGTAGTCGGGTTACCCCTTCGCTGAACTTGCATATATCCACAACTACTTGATAAACAAAGGAAAACTAATATATGTGACTTTACCTATCTTTTTAGCTATTCCATCACATAATCACAGATTATTTTGCTCGACACTTAGCGCTCATCTGTAGCGCTAAGTTATTATTTTATGTAGTTGATTACCATTTTGGTATCGGCAGCCTGTATCGGCTGTTTTCCAGTAATTTTTTAAAAGCGTTACACAGAACTTTTCTTCGTTAAAAGTTTCGCACCTGTCATTGCTTTTAATGCTTCTACGCAGCATGATTTACACTACTTCAAAGGTTGTGTAATCTTTCATTACGTTGCCAATCTTTCATTAGAAATAGCACATTGCCGGCGGCGCCGAACATGGATTCCTTTCCTTCATTAGCTGGGAATCAATCACTTAAGTATCGACTGCAGAACAAAACGGGCTATATCTAATATTTTCTGGTCAGATCATCCTGTATAGGAGTAGTGCTAATATACTCCCACTAAACTAAAAAGCAGCAGTCCTTGTAGCAGCGTTAGTTCTACAAAACGACTTATATTTATGGAAGAATTAGAAGCGACTTTTTAATACTGCTTCAGCTTTAAATTTAACTTAATTTTAGAGTAACACTCTACTTAGATTAGAATTTCTTTTCTATTTTTTTTGTTCTTTAATCTATAATTCTCTATTCTAAAAGTAAAGAATGTCAAGTCCTTCTCATTCGGCTATGGCTGTCTTAAGCGGCAAACTTCAGTAGAATAAATACTATATCGGCAAGTATTTTTTCTTGCAAGCCTTATTTGCGCGTCGGCAGTCTATGCTTACACTGTATCCGGCAATTCGATGCAATCTTATTTATTGTTTTTTACTCTAAATATCTAACAGAAAATCTTAGGTTATCAAAATTATTTTCTTTATTTCTCAATACGCTATAACCATACATGATACTTTGTGGACATTGTTGCTAACACTACATCTCAAGAGCTTTATTAGCTATCTAGCGCTTCTCTGTTATTCATAATCATCGTGCGGTTCCACTTTTACAATCTAGGTTGCATTTTTGTAGATCATAAACTAATACATTAGCCGTTATATTTACCCCACGCTTTTGTAAAGAGTAAAAAGATAATATCTTTAGATATTATATGCTAAACGCCAAGAGCGTTGTGTGCTATATTAAGCATAAGAAATATAAATTAAATAATATGCACTTAGTCTATCGAAACATTTACGTTACATTAAGTGTGTCTCTTAAAACCTATCTTGAACTTCGAACAACTCCTTACGGCCATTCCTAGCAATACCATAACTATAACTGCATTCTAAAATTAACTAATTAAATTGAGGCGTTTTATTTAAAATTTTTATAGGTAATAAAAATTAAGCATGTACTACTGAACTAAAACTCAAAATGAATAAACTGGTCATTGATTAACATTCTTCTGATAAAGAGTGTTATTAAAGCTATGCACACGAGTTATTGATTGATCAGTAGTCGGATAAAAATTTCCAACTCGGAAGTTGATGGAAAATGTCGCTAATATTTTATCAACCGCAAAACAAATTAAATTCATAGTTATGGAAAGATAACATTAAAAATAAAAATGAAGAATAAATATCAAAATGGCCTCAAGGCTATTAATGCGTAATTTACTCAAGAAGTTGTTGTAATTAACAAACGCAGAGCGTGAAGCTTAATCGCTTTGTTGTGTCAGATTTTTATTCTGTATCTTAGTTACTACATATCGCAATATTATCGCATCAATTATCTTGATTCTGAAGTGCATGATTAAACGCAGTTTGGTAAAATCTTGTAACGATGGCAACAACAGTTACCCATTGGGTACCAAAAGCTTTAATTTTATTTTAACCTACTACCACTAGGGGTTAAAGATCGGTATTTTACTAGTCTATATATAGATAAGCGAGCGAATAAATAATGTTTAAGTATCAATGCATAAATACAAAGGCAAGGTGAAATACGGGATGATACTATCTCTTCTTGATTGCCAATTTGCGTTGAAACTACTTAGTCAAATTTGATATAGTTATGGCACTGATATCTGGCAGTGTAGTGCTGAGTTTATCTACCGATAATTCAGCTACAAATATATTTGTATTTTTTATTTTATGTTTGAGTAATTAACTGGCTTAGACGATTTGTTTTTATAAAAGTTATAACAGTATATTTATGTATGATTGTAGTTTTTATTAACTGACCACACATTTTTAATTAAAGTAATAATTAATAATTTATTATATAGTTTATACCTTCCTCTTTATTTTATGAATATAACATTATTTTAAAAATTCAAAACAGCAATAATTATAATACATGCTGCTTTAAAATAAATAACTCAATGAATATTATGATCTCAGGCGTTAAAGATTTTACTATTACTACTTAAGCTTATTTAGCAACTTCATTTTCTGATATTAGTATAATTACTTATCTAACCATTTTGGTTTTATCTATTTGTGTAATAGTAAGATTCATAAATATTGTTCTTAATAACAACCTAATGTTTATTAAATAATTAACCAGGAATCAGGAGGTGAATAAATTATTTAATTTTACTAATTAATCTATGACTTAATCATTAAAATATTTTATTTTATGTTAACTACCGTATAGTCAGTAATATAAGTGTGTATTTAGCTCAATCTCAGCAATCATTTGTAACTTTGCAACAATAGCAATGTTTCTTGATTATATTAAAGTAATCATTTTATTTTAGTTTATATTAAATGAAGATTCTCTGATCATCTTATGATGTGCTTGATTTATATTGATAGATTAAAATTTAATCAAGTTATTATGCATGTATTATAATACACTAGGTCCTGTGCACAAAATAAGTAATAATTAATTTATTATATTAAATAATATTCATTTTAATGTAAGAAATGTTAGATAAATTATGATTATACTTTAATGTAACATCAAAAATCATCATATCTTTATGCATAAGATGTTTTTCATATTACCTTTAGGTTTACTTTTGGTTATCACAAAGAGATAAGTAGTAGAGGTTTCATGAGCTCTATACGTCACAAATTTATTGCTTATGCTGATATATGTTAATATATCAGCATGATTTATGCGTATGGAAGTATTAATTACAATAATTACAGTATGTTAAGAAACAAAGTAGTAATGAAATATAACTCGTTTATTTTTGCTCATAAACAAAACCCGTAAGAATTTGTTGTATAAACCATTTATGAGTTTGAAGTATTTAACACATATGCGGATAGAAATGCTTAATAACAAGCTTCTAAGGTAGGATACTATCGCACATATCTTGTGCAATATTAAGAGAGGTGATTCTTTAGTGCCTTGCTTTCTTCCTGACAGCCTGCAAGACAATCAGGATAGATACCCTGCTTGACGTCCGATTTAAAATTACATATTGAATGCTGTTAGCTTAAGTTTCTCGGTAAGAGTCACGCTGTTTTCTAATTGTTAGTATGTCTATCGATTTCACATTATATAGGAATTGGCTTCATACAACATATTGTCTCGCTTAATAATATATTTCTACATGTGTTATATTAAACAATAAATAACAATGACAAAGCATCTACTTATCAAGTATGGCTACGAATAAATTAGTAATCATAGTTTACTATAAATTTATTATGTCATGGCATAAGCTAGTAAGAAATTACAGTATTGTATACTCTATGGAGAGTATCATGTTTTCCGTGGTTAGAAATAGGAGACGGATAACTCTGCTAATTAGGGGCAGAGAGTTATCCCTACTCAAGATACTTCCTGTATCTTGAAGCCGTTATAACGCTCGTCGACAGGCTATGAAAATGTTATCATTTTTATGATTGCCCATTGATGCTTTAATGTAGTATTTGACTTATCTATCATGACTAACTTAATTTTTATTGCTTTTATTAGATTTAAATACTTCTTTTTAAGATCGTGCTCGCTATTAAATTATTACTGGCATTGCCACGGTACTGAATTCACCATGCGTTCAGTAACGAGATAAAAATGTTTATTTCTAAAATGTTCTTAATGAGAACGATATATCCTAAGAAAATTTTAAATAACAAACCATAATGTATAAGTAATTATTTATGTCATAGCGCACATAATTAGTGCATTATACACGTTTGTAATTACATACACAACTAGCATTAGAAGGTTGTTGTATCTTTGAACAAGCCAACTTTTAGATTGTTCGCTACATAAATAATATTTCCGTCGCACAATACTTCACCATCAGCCAAACCCATCACTAATTTGCGGTTTATCACTCGACGAAAATGGATCCGATAAATTACTTGTTTTGCGCTCGGCAAAATTTGCCCAGTAAATTTTACTTCGCCTACACCCAGCGCTCGTCCTTTTCCTTCTCTACCTAACCATCCTAAATAGAAACCTACTAGCTGCCACATGGCATCTAGCCCCAAACAGCCTGGCATTACCGGGTCGCCTATAAAATGGCAACTGAAAAACCACATATTCGGGTTAATATCCAGTTCTGCCTCTACGAAACCTTTATTATAATTGCCACCAGTTTCGGTCATTTTTACTACCCGGTCTATCATAAGCATATTCGGAGCCGGTAATTGTGGGCCCTCTTTGCCGAACAGATCGCCGCAGCTAGACGCCAGCAGTTCTTCCTTGGTATAAAATTCGCGTTTATCTACCATGTTTATTTAAACCTTAATTATTGAGTTACGCATACCATTCGACGTGTAAGGACGCTAACAATTTCCTTCGCTTTAGGTAAACTAATTTAACCAGCGTAAGCCCCAAGGAAAACGTTTCCTTTCGTGCAAATTAACATTGGCTATACGCTCGCGTATTGATGCTATTAGACTTGGAAGTTTTTCGTTGTTAAATGGCATCGAGGTCAGAATTGCCAGAGCTTCATCAATAGTATCCACTGCCCAAAGGGAAAATTGATTTGCGCGAACTGCCTTGATGACATCGTCATGCAGGCAAAGGTGTCGCACATTTTTGGTAGGAATAATCACCCCGTGGGCTCCGGTTAGCCCACGCGCTTGACATAGAGCAAAAAAACCTTCTATCTTTTCATTAACGCCACCGATCGGTTGTACGTGGCCGAATTGATCTATTGAACCAGTGACAGCAATTTGTTGATTAATAGGCTTATCCGCCAGCGCGCTAATAAGCGCTCCCACTTCAGCCAACGAAGCGCTATCTCCGTCTACCTCATCATAAGATTGTTCGAAAACCAGCGAAGCGGAGAAGGGTAGTGGTTGTTCTAACTTGAGTACTGACATTAAAAATGCCTGCATTATCATCATGCCTTTAGCATGAAGATTACCGCCTAGTTCTGCTTTGCGTTCGATGTCATTTATTTCACCGTTACCTAAATGTACTACGCAGCTAATGCGAGACGGCTGGCCGAACGACAGCGGGTAGCCTGGTACATCTAGTACCGAAAGGGCATTCACCTGTCCGACAACATATCCCTCGCTTTTTACCATGATTTGACCTTCTGCAATTTCGCTTTGCATACATTCGCGGAAATAACTTTCGCACCATATTTTGATGCGATCACTTTCGGTAAATGCCGAAGCGGTCAGTGTTTGCTTTGAGCTATAAAGCATCGCTTCTTTCATACGTCGTATAAGCCATTGCGGACATAATGGAAGTTTGCATTGATCGCCGCTATAACGGACTGCTTGTCGCACCAGTGTATACCAAGCATCATTGCTTAGTAGCGGTAATTCATAGCGCCGCGCTAGGGTGCTAACCCAAACGCACCATTGCTTCATTTCCTTTTTTCCCGCAATGTGCAATTCAGAATCAAATTCGCCATACTGTGCTAGACAGTTAAGATTAGGTTCTAAATCGCTAAGGCTAGCTAATCCTTCACGAGACCCGACCACAATCAGCCGTAAATCTAGCGGCATCGACGGTACGGAAATTGGTAATGAACAGCTTGCATATGGCGGTAGCCAATCAAAGCGCTGATGCAAGATCATTCGTTTGAGTCGTCGCCAGAGTATAGGGTTGTTCACTAACGAGTGAACGCCGATGATGAGAATACCGCCGTTAGCGCGATGCACGAGGCCAGGCTGCAGATCGATTACATCTTTATAGCAGCGCATCGCGCCAAATATCTGCTCATGCTCAGCCCAAGACTGCCACACGCATGTTTCACGCGCGGCAAAGTTATCTTCAATCGTAGTCGCTGGCTGTTCACTAATGCCCATTGCGGTCATAACATATCGGCTACCGATAGGTTGATCCAATGCCGGTAACATTTGTTTAATTGTTTCAGCAATGAGATAAAGATATTCATCTTCTTCTGGCGCCTTTAACAGCATGAAACGGCTAGGAGAGCACGAATGGCAAAATTGTATTAATCCCTCTTTGAGGCGAGTCTGAAGATTTGCCATAGGATTAAAGAGAGGCGGGCAAGATTGATCAAATACCGATGCGAAACAGGTCAGATCGGGCAGTAAATGTTTCCATGTTAATTTTTTTTTTATCAAGATGCTAAATAATATTCTTTTAAGAAATCTTTAATTATATAAGCAGAAACACTGCTTAGTTTTAGTTTTTTTGCTTCCTACTTGCATTAATCCACATATATCCTCATGCGCATATACAAAATAATTAGTACAGATAGATAGTTATTTAAATTAAAAAACTAACAATTATATTATTAGGCACAAGTTACAAGATTACAGTTGTGTCTCTCTAAAATATCAGTAGATCAAAAATCTAGAAATCAACTAAAAGTGTCAATTCTAATAAAAACATACCGTTAAAGGGCAATTTCTGTTATTATAAGAATAACGTAAAAATGAAATTTACCACTATTTTCTTGTTGTTACTATTCATTAATGGAATATATATAACCTACATTTGCACATATGAGATTTACGGGCTGAAAAGCTACATTACACAAATCATTCGTGCGTAGCTAAGCAGTCTTATAACACTGCGCATCAACATCCTGTAAAAATTCATTAATCTCAAATACCTGGTTTAGCAACAGCTTGCTATGTTGAACCAGCAACGTAGAAACACCTTGTCAGAAACTACTATAAATGTGCTTAACTATACGTAACTAAAGGAAAAATACAATATTTTATCTTCTTTGCGCCGTGCCTTAAAGAATATCCTTAACAAAACACAGCTGACCAAAGCAAAATATTATGCTTTGCGTATAAATAGATACTTACGACAAATATATAAAATCAAGATGAATTAGGGTATTGTATGATGAATAGTCGTAGACTATTACTAATAGTAGAAATATAATAAATCCGTTTAAAACATTTACTTTAAGTAAATATCATTAAACTAGATTTTAACTATAAAATTCTTTGCATACAATTAGTTGTAAGTGCGCCAAAATAGCAGCTTGCAATTTTGTTAAGGAGTAAGCGCTAAACATGCTACAACACTGCGCTCAATCTTATTTTAACCACACGGTCTTCATGCCTTATTACATATAAGTTTTTATATAACGTGTTATTTACCACCGCACATAATACAAATAGACATTTAGCAATATTTAAATGAAGATGCTTATATCAGGGATCGTAGCGATAGAGAAGGACATTAGGTGAATGTCAAAGCATTAGTGTTTGCCTTTATTAATTTATAGGCAAACCCCTTCTTAGTACAGCAAGAAATCTCTTGTTCCTCGTGATGTTTCATACTACTTTTTGCCAATTATAAAATGTATTTAATCTTACTAACGATGAGGATACTGCATTTCGCAGTATCGTATATCGATTGTTTCTGCCGTCCGCCGTAGTCTAAAAAACGCTTTTTTATCACTAATTAGATAGTTATCGCGTACAGTATGTTATTATAGCAGCGTGAGTTGTTGTACTTCAGTAATCAATAAATAACCAATATTTTATCTGTGAATATTTAGGTAGTACCCTCGCATTTTAGTTCGTTTGTCGTTAAACCCATACTTCTCATTAAGACCTAGATCCTAATAACATTCTATAGTATCACATTATGATACAATGAAAGTGTATTATATCAGACACGGCATAAGTAAGTTTCTAATAGTTCGCTGTTTTAAACATTTTTCTATTTTTAGATAGTTGACAACCAGCTCCAGCTAACTGTTATCTCAGTAGTCATTGCTCCGATTGAGATTAAGCTTTCATTCAATAACTTTACAAAATATGCGGATAGTTACTGTTGAGTGTAATATTTTTTTCTGAATCAAACAATTAGGCAAACCTAACAAGTTTGCGCAGTTCCCAAATGAGTTGCATAGCTTGCATGGTTATTTACCAACCATGTTCATTTAGATTTTATCGCTTCACCTGTGGGTTGGAGAAGAAAATGCATTACCATCTATGTGTGAATTTAGCACGTTCCTTCCCAGATCTCAGTGAGATAGCTGTACTAAACCTGACTATTAGTTTAACTGCGAACGGGCGATCGAGAAGAGGCTGTATTTTTACATGTTAATTGACTTAGCGCTTGTATTTTAATGATGCACTTGAGTATCAACCTGATAGGTACGGCAATGCCGTGGGCGGAAGTGAACGCGATAAATATCTAGCACAAAATGTGATTAAAATTTACGCTCTGATGTTATTAATGATCTATAGTTATTAGCTGAGTTTGATATAAAAAGCCGTAGTTTTTTTAGATTCAATGCCTTGCTTCAAGATGTTATCTTTATGGTAGGTAATTCAATTTGTTAGGTAGAAGTGTAATTTTAACGAAATCTCCTCTAAGTGTGATAAAGGTTTTTGTCTTACTATTTAATAACCTAATAGCTGACTTTCATGATTTAGCAATATTTCATTAACGTTTAATATTTTTATTACTATATTGGTCACTGCAAGTTTAAATTAAACATTAAATTAGTTGCCTAACTATTAGTTAATCAAAATGAGATAAAGCAGGGGTGAGTGTTAACCTATACGATATTAAATAAAATAACCACTATGAATTCAGCTATAGGCTACAGTTGAAATGATTGTCTCGGTTACGTATATCTAATTAGAAGACTTCTTATAAATATTTATAATATTTATAGGTCATTCGTTGTGCCTATAAATAGTAGGCATAGCGTATTAACTTAAAATATTTTGTGTTGTTAGTAAGTGTGTTCTTGATAATTACTTTAATTTATTATTAGGGATGTTAGTTTTATATTGCATAAAGAATGCAAGTAGAGCACAGACCCCTGCCTGCTACATGTTCTTAATTTTATTTTTTAATTCCATAGGTATTATGCATTTATGCATTTTATATAATAAAACTTTATATATTTTAAATGCTTGAATTTACTTTTAGTTATTTAATAGAATAATTCTATGCTTAATCTTTATAAGATTAACTAGTAATTTATATAATAAAAATTATTTTTTATTATGTTATGCAATATTTCTAACTACTTACGCAAGGTGCTCGTACAGTTAATGCCCATAAAAACTGTACGGCTAGAGTGTAATTATCGCGTGCTTATTTTATGATCATACTTAACTGAGGTATAGTTTTACTTCAGTCAACATCAAATGATAGAAGTTGTTAACATCTTAGACCTTGCAGTTGAGGAAAATAATTTTAATGCTTGTTGTACCTAGTTACATAGATTTTGCGCACTCTTATGTTTACGTATTAACAAATTTTACTGTTAATACGTAAGAATTTATGCGTTGTTGAAATATAATTTTGTTTGTTTTTATTAAAACGTGCAATAGTTGCCTATAAAGCCTTCGGTTCAGCTGTTTTCTACTATTTTCTCAATGGTATTGCATGTACTTATGACCGATGAAGAATTTTCTTCTTGGGCTATAAGTATTATATTAAGATATTTCATTAATGCATATTTAACCTTTGTCTAACGAAACCGGCAATAAAATTTTATCATTATGTAGATAACAATATTTTGTCTAAAATCCTTGGGTTTACATGAGCACTACTACCTATTACAGTACATCATCTTTTTATAGAATATTTAGAAATATTATTACTTATAATAACTGCAAGGAAATATACTATTAAATAACTCAAGATTATTTGCACTGCACGGTATCGTTAAAATAGCACGGCGATGGTGTCATGTCATGCTGCTATAAAGATTTACTGAATACGATGTTGATATAACAATAAATACATAGTGAGTGTAGTTTATTATTAATTTTCTTGTGATAATAACTTATATTAATACTTATTAGCTATGTGCTATGATTACGTTCTGCCTTACTAAGTAACTAAATAACTCAAGAAAATCTTCTAATCGCGGCAAAAGAATAACAACAAAATAAAAAACTCTAGTTCACGCAGTTGTTTGAATAAGGTATTTTACTATAAGATATGGTAGTAACTCTCCATGCAGCTACGTTTGTTAGTAGATATAATACCCAAATGTTCCGTCATTCTGTTGCGATGAACTTTATCGCTAATCTCTCAACCTTGTATATAGATCGTATGCGTGTCAATCACGACACGTGTAAACCGCTCCTATCGTTTAGAGTAAAATTACCCTCATGAACAGATCCACAGTCAAAATTAATCATTTTCTTGTCATATTATTCAAGGCTTTTAGGTTTGCAGACAAAAATTAATTTTCGGATATGTGTCCCGCTACAAAATACGAGACAAGAATTGAGCATCGCACACATTTACCACTTACAGATTTGGTATGCTGTGCCGACTAGCTAGACATATCCATAGTCTTTCGTCTAAGCGAATAAAATGAAAATTGTTTATCTATTCTCTTTCCCAATTTTGTCCTCCAATATTTTATTTTGTAAACTAAACAGGCAGCTAGCAATGAATTGCTATGTAGAGAGCATTCCACCACAATGGCCATATCAATCTTGTCCTATACATACAAGCTAATAACAGGTCAATGGATAAATGTATCGGTAATTTCCTTGTAAGTGCTTTTTCGGAAACTGGCTTGTCACTAAGGAGTATCGTGAGTATCTTAAAATATAACTTACGCACGTGTCGGTTATCGTAAATGCTTTTCTTAATAGACTAGTGAAGATAATTTTTTAGTTTTTACCCAAGGCAAATAGGTTCTTGTCATAAGCACTGGGTAGAGCAGTCGTAATCTTTCAAAAATACCAATAGGTATATGGCGTTAACACCAATAAAGTTTGGTGCCCACTGCTTGTCTACAAGTTAAATGCCAGATCATAATTTTTAGCGTACGATAGGTGCATGGAATACATCACACTACTTATGATAATAAGGTTAATGATAACGCGGTCGTTAACCACTTTTCTGTAGGGATAAAATTTAGCATGCCGCATTATTCGTATAACGTTACGGCATTAAAATACCACTAGGATCCAACAAGATTTCATAAATTGCTATAAGATAATGTCATACTCTTTGTATAATAAAATTAACACACAAGATCTAGATGTTTGCATTTTGCGATCGCCACGCCCCTTTGGTTTAAAACCTGGATCACCGTTACAAACAGGATGATGGGTGCTTATAAGCATAATAAATAGGCGTCATTGAACAGAATTGCGCGCTCATCCGCCTTAAATAGATATAAATAGAGCACAATACTGATGCAGAAATTATCAGGCTAGTATTTTAAGAGGATGATAACCGTATTTTACAGCAATTTTGATGCATTAATAGCCATAAATAGCAGGCTACAAAAGCCTGCTAGGCACTTATCAGTCAAAATGACTATGATTGATTGAGTACAAGAATAACAAATTTTTTCAGGATTTCGCAGGATACTCTTGCGCTAGAAACTAAATTATAGGTATCTAGAATAGATCATTGTAATACGCCTCGCCCAAATACGTTAATGAAATAGCAGACACTGATATATATTAATTGGCAAGAAACATTAGGTGAATGGACGATTACTAAGGTAATTTTTTGTAAGATAGCCTAGCACTTAACAAAAGATAAAAAAACATACAGTGATAGCAGAAAATTCCAGGGAACAGTAGAAATTGCCAACTGTATTATCATATTACTGCGTATCATGCTACACTCATACAAAATATTTCGATACGTTATCTGTCACTTTAATCGTAATAGATGGATGAAGGGCATTTAATACCACAGAAAAGTTATTTTAAGCTAAATTGATTGTTTTTTAACACCAGGTTTTATATATTATTATAGCTAAGTAAACATCACTAACAGCTAAATGAAACGATTAGCCAGGATGAGCATCGGAGAACATGCTGTACTTCGCAGTAAATTTGCGGAAGTTTCGTCAATAAAATATTTGTTAAAATAGATGATATATCTCAAAAAATTACGGAATATTTAGAGATTACTTAATTTTAACACTCAAACATAAAGAGTCTCCTGTCATTTAGGTTGGTAGTGATCCAAGTTTTTTTTCTAAATAATGGATGTTAGCACCACCCTGCTGGAAATGCTTGTCATGCATGATCTTCAATTGCAAATCAATATTGGTTTTGATGCCGTCAATAATTAGTTCTGAAAGTGCATTTCTCATGCGAGAAATGGCTATGTCACGAGTTTCACCGAAACAAATAAGCTTGCCTATCATAGAGTCATAATAGGGTGGTACTGAATAACCGGCATAAATATGCGATTCCCAGCGTACACTCAAGCCGCCTGGCGCGTGGAACCGGGTAATTTTGCCCGGACTTGGCAAGAAGCTTGTCGGATCTTCTGCGTTGATTCGGCATTCTACCGCGTGTCCAGATATTTTTATATCTTCTTGCTTCAAGTGCAATGGATGTCCGGCAGCAATTCTTAGCTGTGCTTTAATGAGATCTACGCCGGTTATCATTTCGGTAACTGGGTGTTCTACCTGTATGCGTGTATTCATCTCGATAAAGAAAAATTCACCATTCTCGTAGAGAAATTCAAAAGTGCCAGCACTTCGATAGCCAATTTTCACGCATGCTTTTGCGCATAGTTCACCTATAAAGCGGCGCAATTCTTCGGTGATACCTGGAGCCGGTGCTTCTTCTACTACCTTTTGGTGACGACGTTGCATGGAGCAGTCTCGTTCCGCTAGATAAAGAGCGCTGCCTTGATTATCAGCCAATACCTGAATTTCTATATGACGCGGATTCTCCAGGTATTTTTCCATGTAGATCATATCGTTGTTAAACGCGGCTTTTGCTTCTGCACGGGTCATGCGTATAGAGACATCTAGCTCTTCATCTCTATTTACCACCCGCATTCCGCGCCCCCCTCCGCCGCCTGAGGCTTTGATAATCAACGGATATCCTATACGGTTAGCAATGATGCGGTTTTTATCCATATCCTCACCAATTGGACCGTCGGAACCTAAAACGCAGGGGACTCCAGCTTTTTTCATCGCGTCGATTGCGGAAACTTTATCGCCCATTAGTCTAATGGTTTCAGCTCTTGGGCCGATAAAGATGAAGCCTGAACGCTCAACCTGTTCGGCGAAATCAGCATTCTCAGAAAGAAAACCGTAGCCAGGATGGATGGCCACCGCACCGGTGATTTCTGCCGCGGATATAATGGCAGGAATATTGAAATAACTTTTCACTGCATGCGGCGGACCGATACAGATAGTTTCATCAGCTAACAGAACATGTTTTAAGTCACGATCGGCGGTCGAGTGTACCGCCACGGTTTTGATACCAAGTTCTTTGCACGCGCGCAAAATACGCAATGCAATTTCACCGCGGTTTGCGATGACAATTTTATCTAGCATTTTGGTACCTCTTTATTCGATGATGACCAGTGGCTCGTCGAATTCAACCGGTTGACCATTATCTAGCAGGATAGCTTTTACTACGCCGGCTTTGTCTGATTCAATTTGGTTCATCATTTTCATGGCTTCAACG
The DNA here is from genome assembly GCF_900161835.1 of Sodalis endosymbiont of Henestaris halophilus. Taxonomy (GTDB): domain Bacteria; phylum Pseudomonadota; class Gammaproteobacteria; order Enterobacterales; family Enterobacteriaceae. The sequence continues at coordinate 410,966 of NZ_LT897836.1, forward strand.
ATACAAAGAGTGTCGCCAACGTTAACCTTTAGCCCCACCTCAATGAAAGGTTTAGCATCTGGGCTAGGGGTACGGTAGAAGGTCCCTACCATCGGCGAGCGCACAAGATGACCGTTCATAGTCACTGGCACGGTAGAGCCTTCTTCTGCGACAGGTACGGTAGAAACCGGCGCTGTGGAAGGTTGCTGCACCGAAGGGATAGAAGCCTGTTGCATCATCGGATATGTCATTTGCGCCGTAGCACGACTAATACGAACCAATTCTTCATCTTCAGCAATTTCCAGCTCGGAAATGCCGTGTTCTTCAATAAGTTCAATTAGTTTCTTGATCTTACGAATATCCATGAGTGGGGTTCCATGCTCTAATGAATTAGATGTGGCAGGCGTTTGACCGCCGTCTGTAAAGCTACGTGATATCCGTCGGTGCCAAAGCCGCATATCACGCCAACCGCAATATCGGACAGATAGGAGTGACGACGAAAAGGTTCCCTCGCATGCACATTAGAGAGATGAATCTCAATAAACGGGATGTTTACTGCTAACAGCGCATCGCGTAAGGCTATGCTCGTATGAGTAAACGCTGCGGGGTTGATAAGTATAAAATCAGTATTGCCACGGGCCTGATGAATACGATCGATCAGCGCATGCTCAGAATTGGATTGAAAATGGCTGAGTTCTGCTCCCAGGCTGCCTGCCAGTTCTTTCATATTATCTATAATATCGGTAAGTGTGGTATAACCATATTTTTCTGGTTCACGTGTGCCGAGTAAATTCAGGTTCGGGCCATTGAGAAGCAAAATGTATAACTTATCTGTCATTATGCGGCGATCTCCCTTTAATTTATGTTACTTTGTAGAAAGTAGCCAACGGTAAACGATTTGCTATTTTAGCTGATATTTGATTGAGGATTTTCCTCTAGTCAGGAATTATAATGATACGTTAGATTTAAAAAGCAAATTACTGTAGCTATCCACGAAGATAAATTTTCCCAGTTTGCATTCTGCAGGAGCAAGATAACGCAATTGCTTGCTATAACGAAAGTGAAAATTGAGTTTTTCATCGCTATCTTCGAAATTTTTATATCGTAAGACCATACGGTTGCTAACTCTGCTACGATATACACCATCTGCGTTAACGCTAAAGATGGTTGGGATTAACCATAGATAATGAAGTAACATCAAGATAAAAAAAATACAAATTGTGCTCTATTAGTTAGAGCTATTGAAATTCATGCTGTATCCATAATTTGGATACGCATGGGGTAACAGCAAAAAATAATCCAGCTGATCATGAAAAGTACCAAATAGGTACTATGAGGGGAAATGGATCCTGAACACTAATTGAGTCATAGTAAAGCTATAATATAACTAAATGCAACATGACCTAAGAGAAACACTACAATCAAAGTAATCACTGGTAGTGAGTAAGCAGTGGTTACCCCTATGGTAGGGGGTATCAGCAGCGAGGCTAGATACAGCGTTAATGCTATGTGCTAATAAGGTGCTACATATTTTGTGGAATCTTCACTATCCTGTCTCTGCCTGAGAGAGCATATTAGTTATAACGGGCGTATAAATAAGTAATGTTTGTAAGAATATCTTCTTAAGACCCAAATGTAGTTAGAAATATTCTCTTAAGTCAATTGCTTCTTAACGTCTAACATGAAGCTATAGATTTATAATCTTTTCCGTAACTAGCAACTATTAAAGTTTATCTTCATCGGGATTCGCATTAACGTAAAACCATATTTATAGCCCAGTTAAATTCTAGTGGGATTGTGGCTATTTTAGGTCAACTAGTTTTGAATAATATGAATTTTATTTCTTTAGAATCTTATTTCTAGGTTGTAATTAGCTTTGTCAGTAAGCTATTTTGTTGCTAGCTGTAAGTGCTTTATACAAAGATAAAGCAAAACCCCGCCGATAGGACTTTTTTATTATTGTATTTACTGGATCCTCGAAGTTTTAAAAGTCGATAAATTCACTTGATTATGAGTCAGCTACTAGCTTTAGCAATTTATTGAAGATTAAAAAAAGCTTGTGTAGTAAAATCAGCATCGACTAAATACCGTCGGTAAATAAGTTCTTCCATTATTAACTTTTTGAATAAATGGGTCATTTCTATATTCATCGGATACATGATTTTAGCTGTCGATACGTGTATCTATTACCCTTTAGTTTTAAATCGCTAGAGTGGTTTAGTATGATTAGATTTATTTACTATAAAACAGTAAGTTATTATAGTAAGTTACTGTTTTACCTGTGCGAACGACTTTTGTGTGTCAGGTCGCGCGGTGTGGCAAACGACAATGGTTTGCCAGGCGAGAAAGGAAAGGTCACCATTTTATTTCTGCTGTACACAACATCAGATTAACTGTTTAAAGTAGACTGGCACAATTCTATTTTTTATATTTTTTATAGATGCAACTCAACGTTTGATTGTCATTATATATTATGGTTTGTTTTGTTCACAAGGAACCATGCTGATGTTGGCGGGGCCAACCTATTAAGGAGCTATTTTTTAAAACTGCACTAGCAAGGCTTTAATAAGCAGTTAATTGTCGTTGTATTCTAAAGTTTTATAGTTTTATGCTGCGTGAAAGAAAGGATATCTTAGTATGACCAGCTCCATTTGCAAGATGGTTATTTGCTTTCTATATCCTGGTATTACCCAGCTAGAGATTACTGTGTTTAAAAGTAAGCTAACTTATTTGTTGCCGTAGCGTGTATTTGCTTAGCTAACATTCACATATAAATTTTGTCAGTAAGTAAGAATCTTAATTAAGATATTTTAATAAAGATGTGCATTTTTATGTCTTGTTGCTTTTTCACGTGATTGGTAGAATAAACCTATATAATTTTTTCTTCCTAGTTTGCTTTATGATTTTATAAGTTATGCTTAAAAAATTTCGTGGCATTTTTTCCAATGATTTATCCATAGATCTAGGTACTGCTAATACTCTAATTTATGCGAAAGGGCAGGGTATTGTCCTGAATGAACCTTCCGTCGTAGCCATCCGACAGGATCGTACTGGTTGTCCGAAAAGCGTTGCGGCCGTCGGCCATGAAGCGAAACAAATGCTGGGGCGTACACCCGGCAATATCGCTGCCATCCGGCCTATGAAGGATGGTGTAATTGCTGATTTCTTCATCACCGAGAAAATGTTGCAGCACTTTATCAAACAGGTTCACAGCAATAGCTTTATGCGGCCTAGCCCGCGCGTTCTGGTGTGCGTGCCTGTAGGGGCAACCCAGGTAGAGCGCCGAGCGATTCGTGAATCCGCTCAAGGGGCCGGCGCACGTGAAGTTTTTTTGATAGAGGAACCGATGGCGGCTGCGATAGGTGCCGGCCTACCGGTATCTGAAGCCACCGGATCGATGGTGTTAGATATCGGTGGCGGCACTACCGAGGTTGCGGTTATCTCTCTGAATGGCGTGGTTTACTCTTCATCTGTGCGTATTGGCGGCGATCGCTTTGATGAAGCGATTATTAATTATGTGCGGCGCAATTACGGTTCTCTGATTGGCGAAGCCACGGCAGAAAGGATTAAACATGGTGTCGGTTCCGCTTATCCAGATGATGAGATGCGCGAGATTGAAGTACGCGGCCGTAATCTGGCTGAGGGAGTACCGCGTGGTTTCACTCTAAACTCCAACGAAATTTTGGAAGCACTCCAAAAACCATTAACAGGCATCGTAAGCGCGGTGATGGTAGCGCTAGAACAATGTCCGCCGGAGTTGGCTTCCGACATCTCCGAGCGCGGCATGGTGCTTACCGGCGGTGGTGCGCTGCTGCGAAATTTCGATCGTCTACTAATGGAGGAAACTGGCATCCCCGTGGTAGTAGCGGAAGATCCACTGACTTGCGTCGCTCGTGGCGGAGGCAAGGCGTTGGAGATGATTGATATGCACGGTGGTGCTTTGTTTAGCGAAGAATAACTTATCTCTTAAATAGAGGAGATGTTCGATTATAATAATCGACATGGGTTTTCTCGGACGGAAACTTTATCTTTGTTGAGAAAACCACATAGTTTTTTATGAAGCCGATTTTTAGCAGAGGTCCTGCTCTAAAACTACGACTTTTTCTAGCGATCATCATGGCTATATCCATTATCATAGTCGACAGTTGTCTGGAAACCTTCGTTAAAATCCGGACTTATATGGATACAGCCATTAGTCCTTTCTATTTTTTAGCCAATGGTCCTTGCCAAATGCTAGATAATGTGTCGCAGACACTAGCGGCACGTGATAAACTAGTGATGGAAAACCGAGTGTTGCGCAAGGAGTTGCTGTTAAAAAATAGCGAGCAACTTCTGCTGGGTCAGTACAAGCAGGAAAATATCAGGTTACGAAAATTGCTGGGGTCTCCGTTGCGCCAAAACGAACAGAAAATGGTTACCCAAGTGATCTCTATTAGTAACGATCCTTATAGCAATCAAGTAGTTATAGATAAAGGTATAGATGATGGCGTTTATATTGGCCAGCCGGTCATCAACAATACAGGAGTGGTAGGGCAAGTTATTGCCACTAACAAACTCACTAGCCGGGTACTTCTGATATGCGATGTGGCTCATGCGTTACCGGTACAAGTCCTGCGCAATGATATTCGTATGATCGTGGCCGGTAATGGTTGCACCGAGTATTTACAGCTAAAGCATTTACCTAGGAATGCTGATATTTGTGTCGGTGATGTGTTAGTGACTTCTGGTCTTGGTGGTCACTTTCCTGAAGGGTATCCGGTGGCGGTTGTATCCTCGGTAAAAGTTGATAACCAGCGCGGTTATACCATCATCCAGGCACGTCTCACGGCTGGTTTGCAGAGTTTGCGCTACTTGCTGTTGCTGGGGGGCGCCGATTCGTGCGGCAAAGTTTCACGGACACCTGACGAGGTGCATAGGGTAGCTAATGAACGTTTGATGCAAATGATTCCACAGGAGCTTCCGCATTCTGACACTATAGTATTGCTGACACCGGCAGGAGTGGCCGGTATAACGGACGCCTATTCGGTTAATCCTGGTGTCCTGATTAATAAGAGTGGTGACAAAACTCAGAGCTGCCGTGCTATACCCCTTCAACATATGGTCAATATCCGACCAGGCACTTATACAAATTCGCACCTTGGTGAAAACTTACTTCAAAGAAGGCGTACGGCGGTCAACTTGACTAACCGCTTTTCTAACAAAACCGGCGGTAGTCATGGCCGTATCCAGGAGACGGTCTCTGGCGACTCTGTTTCAAACGCTATACGCCCGCGCCAGCCATTATTTGGCTGTATGGGAGAGCAATAATAAAGAGTTATCACCACCACGGAAGTTGGATCTTGTGGCTATCTTTCCTTATCGCGATGATTTTTCAAATCATGCCCTGGCCGCTACAGTTGTATCTTTTCCGTCCTTCTTGGCTCAATTTGCTACTCATTTATTGGGTAATGGCGTTACCTAACCGGGTGAATGTAGGTGTTGGTTTTATTTTAGGATTAATTATGGATCTAATTCTCGGTTCAACGCTCGGAGTTCGTGCTTTGGCGCTTAGTATTCTAGCTTATTTAACGGTAATGAAATTTCAGTTATTTCGTAATATGTGTCTTTGGCAACAGGCGTTGATTGTAATGCTGTTATCATTCATAAACCAAATGATCATATTCTGGGCGGAGTTTGTAATTATAAATATATCATTCCGCCCCGCAATAATTTGTAGCAGTGTCGTGGATGGCGTATTGTGGCCCTGGCTTTTCTTGTTTATGCGCAAAATTCGCCGGCGATTTGCTGTGCAATGAAAGATAATGCCAGTTATCTTTAAGTGATTTATTTGATACTTGGTTCCGTCCCAAGTAGGGTATGTCTGTTACAGAATAATTCGTTACGACGAATGTACTCACCTACTGTGGAGGATGCAGTAGTGGTAAATTATATGTATATGTAGCTGTTAGGACGTGATAAGGTTCGTGCAACCTTTAATTGTTTTTATTAATCAACCCTCTTTTCTAGGACTTCTCTCTGATATTTCGTATACTAACCTCTGATAATATGGATCGCGACATGAATAGTGGCGAATCGTTGTATAAGTCGATCGTTTTAGTTTTATAAATTCACAGCAATAATCGATGTGATTATGCCGTTTATCTTGTTACAGATGAACAGTTCATAACTGTTCAGTGCATTTAAGGATCATTTTAAGAAACAAAAATGATTATATATTATAGCTTAATTCCTGTTTAATCTAATGCTATTAAGAATTATTGTTATGTACATAATAACAGGGTATTTACAGGAAATCTATTAGAGTAGTAAGCCGATTGTAGTATTGAGGGTATTATACTTATAAAGGATAAATTAGCCGCATGCTGTCGGTCATGCGGTTATATTTTTAAAATAGGATGGATAAAGTCTTACTTTCCTGTAATGTCTCGGCTAGAGTGTTTTCTTTAAGAGGGCTGTTAAAGAATCAAGAATTTTTAAGTGTTGTATATCCCCAGGCTAGTTGCGACGATAGGGGATAAATGTTATGATATAAAGTTGTAAATGACCCAGGGGATCACAATGGTCAGCACCGTTCACTTATATTATTACTCTATCTCAGTATAATTTAGTATTTATATCTAAAGCCGCATCTAGGTCGATATATGACAGTATATCGACTTAGATACGGAAAGTTCAACGTTTGAAAAATTGCCCGTATCACCAAGCGCCAGATGATATTAATAGAGAAAAGATTTTTAAGGATATCGTCTTTCTTAAGCGGCTGTAGGTGAAAAGTATTAAGACAAGCGCTGCAATTAAATTAGTTATATTCTGTATTTGGTTTTTAGTTATGGTCTAACGTAAATTGTGCGAATTGTCATCATTGATAAGATGAACTAGATTGTAATCTAGTCACGGTTAGCGCATAAATTAATGCTATATTTTATTGCTGAATATATTTTAGAAATAAGCTCACAGATAAAATGCTACAATGGTAAGTAACAGATCTTTTATTTTTATGGTTCATAAAATGAAAAGCAGTAATTCTAAATTTAAAGCGCAAGATTTAGTTTAAATCTAGTTTTTTTCTGAACTTTAATCAAATCAGGCGATGACTACTATCAATATGCACAATACGGATCACCATTCCTAGTATTTAAATTGACTTTGAGTTGTCGAAAAAAAAAGTTGAGTTAAAAACGGCATCAAAGGATTTTCGCAATTATGACTAGTAGGAATAAAACAACACACTCTAGTTAAAAAGTATTTAACGTCTTCTTTGCAGTGCCTATTCTACTCCATCCAAGGACGAATTTGGTTGGTAAACTATCAACCAGTGAGCTATGATATTTTGCATAAAATTATGCGTATGCACTATTTTATATAACTCTTATTTTTCTAAGACTATACGTGTTGGTCATTATGGGAGCGATATTGAAAAGAGATCTATATGACTTGCTTTTTTGCGAGGGGAGAGTGAAAATTTGTTTATCGGCAATCTAGGCGAACAGTCAGATTGAGTAGCTTGACAGACAGGAGCAAGTTAGATATTTTATATATATAAGATATTGTTGTTAGTTTGACATGTAATTCAGTATAGATGTTAAGTTGAACGCGTTAGCTGTACAACAGAAAGCAAAAGGTGGTTTAGGTATAAAACGACTTAACTACTTACTCAGGAATGATTTATGACAATTGTTGCTTACATAAGTGTTCAAGATCGTTGAGGGTGTTAACCTGTTGTGTTTGGTTGTTTAGCATACTTTATTGGTTGTAACTTGCATGGGTTTCAATGTAACTTAATACCTTTAATGCTGATTATCATATAAGTTAGTTGCACAGTGGCTGGCTTATCTTATGGGTCGTCGCTCTAGATATCGGTTTGGGATTGCTGTCATAAAATCACCACTTGTGCGACTGCATATGCAGTCTCATCGCACTAAGTAGCAATGCTAAACGTTGTAGTAATCCTTCCCATATATGTTTGGGAAGGAGTCTTTACAGGCCGCGATCATTTTGATCATTATCTGCAACTAGATTTTAATACCGTGCTGGTGAGACAAGAGCTTTAAGTTATTTCTCCATCCAGTTTGGATAGCACTAAAGTTTAGAATAGCGCAATAGATTTGTATATAAATTTCTGCACAATCAGCAAGGGTTGCTAACAGCAAAAAGCCACTCGTGGATAACGGAAATATTTATCCGCAGACCAGGAATATCGATCTTATGTCATTGTTTAGTTAACTACTATAAAACGCTTTTTGAGTCAAACAGCCTGGCTTACATTCGATAATGACGAGATTATTAATGCGTATTGGCTGCTTATTCTTTCCGGGTGTATTTTAAATAAAGAGCACCAAGAGAGGTGCACTAACTTGACGTCAATAAGCTGTTGTCGCATTTTATCGCTGCGAACAGCAGGATGTCTGAAAGATTGATCTAACAGCGCTGATGAATATCGTTATTAACGCCAAAATGAGCGTTTTTGTGCGAAGGCAATTTTCTAGTAGCTGTTCTAGTAAAGCGGTATTTTCTCTATGCAATAAGTTAAAGAAAAACTTATGAGCTTAAGCAAGCTGGGGGGGCGCGCAGTGCATTTACCCCCTTTACTTAGTTTTTTTTTGCGCTAAAGACGCGTTGCTATGCGTAACTCGGGTATTAGTCTTTCCAGATAGTCACACATAGCACAAGCTATGTAAACTTGTATGGTGCCCTTTGAGCATATTTTGTATGCTATATTACAAGGGGGACAATGGCGAGGAAAAGATGGTTAGCTGGTTGCTAGGGTGCTATAATGTGTGTTTAACAAACTGCATGTTTGTTCGATCAGTGTATGTTCTGCTTTTCGCAGGGGCAGTGAATATAAGCTAATAGCTATTATTATTTCTATAATTTGGTTATGGTCTAAGTAAGTTTTGTCTAGATATTCTTGCTGGGGTTGCGTCTAACTGACATCATCGATAACTAGTATTGTTTTTATACTCCTGATATGGGTGCGCATGTTTGCCTATTTTAGTGAGTCCACTTAAACGGGGCCAGAAGTGGATGGTGTTGATATTCTAGTGTTTGTGCATATAACCCTAGTAGGTTATAATTTATATATATCATAATAAACGCTAACTTTATGTGTAATCGATGTTCAAGTACAAGATAATCTGCTTTCACATCTATTTTGCTAGCGTTTATGTTAATATATCCCTTGATAATTAATTAGTTACGTCTATCGCAACGTGATGCTAAAATATAATTTTAACAATTAAGTTGTCGTGAATAAACATTCGGGAATAACAACCCGGAAGAGTTATAGGTTCTTTGCATAAATTTGCATAAATAATAACAATTAATTATATGCTTAATTTGTCTTATTTAATTCATCTCTTGATAAGTAACGCGTGGGTCGACAAAGATCTATACATTACATTATCTTGATGATGTTATTCTGGTTTTATGTCAATAGAGGTTTAAAATCGGCCAGGATGCTTAATTCATTGCCCGGTTGTAAAGCTGCACTAGATAATGCAATCTGTCACGACCGCACGGTTTAGCAAAGGGATATCGTTATCACTAGGGTAATGATAGATCGATCGGGTACAATGAGAATATTGTGAAAAGTAATTGCACAATGTTAACAGTACGTTTAGGGTAACACCCTACTGTTTCAATAGGTTGTGGGTTACTGAGGAGATTTTAAGCTCGTCATGAACGCTACTACAAGGGCTGCGTTCCTTTTTGTTGCACTCACTATGTTGAGGTAATAGGCTCTATATTATAGCGTGCCGATTTTTTACATGTTTGACTGACAAAATAGACATTAATTTTATCAGGCGCGTGGCACCAGTAAAAATAATGAGTATCCCTTGGATATTAGATAATATTAATATGTGTTTGAGTTTTTTATATTTTACTTTTACGACAAGTAATGTCTAGCATGTATTACTCAAATTAGAACTCATAAATGTATTAATATATGAAGAAGTGTTTTTTGTTTTATTTACTCACAACATGAATTATGTTAAAAAACAGTTTGTTATATGCAAAGAACACTTCTAATTCGCTATAGTAGGTTAACTAATATTTCTCATTTTAGGCAAACATATTTATTATTCTTTATGGTTTATACACTTATTCTAAACGCTACAGTAATAACGATCTTTAGTTGTAAATTTATGTCAATCTTGAGGCTTTTAGCACAAAATAAAATCGATTACAGTATAATAAAAGTATAATTTATTTTAGTTGCGTCTAAAACTTGGATTTCTTTATAACTAAAGAATTATATGCAAAATGTTTTCGAGCGCTGCTTTTGCGCATTATAAAATCTTACTTACGAGAAGTAAGTATGATTTATTTAATCTCTAATATTAGTCAATGCGACTATATATTACTGTGTATGATCATATCTCGTTTAAGATTTTATGACATCCATTGCTAATAAAATCGTATGCATTGCTAGCACTTTGCGACTGATGCAGATAGTCACCATTGATTTTTGAGTATAATTATTGTATATTGATCCACCTTTAAATCTGACAATTTAGATAAGCATATTTGCGTTTGTAGCCCGTTTGCTAAATATCGTTAGTTTGCTTGCAGAGATGTATATTAAAATACCCAAATTTAATACTCAAGGAGTACAGACCAGTAATCTATTTTGTCATCGACAAACTGCGTTTTTGACAATTGCTATTGCTAACAATTGGCAAGGTACTTATTTTTTTAATTATTTACGCTGGTTAGTTCGTTACCCATGGTTTTATAACGGTAGCGCTGGTGAAGAAGATAACTTTTATCTGCTAGTTTTTTTTAAGAAACCAAGTTAAAAACATGGAGCGTAAGATTGGATTATCGTGTCAAATTAGGTTTGGTCTGTAACTATATTCACATCAGTATTTCTTTCAGCAATACATCGCTGTCAGCATGTATAACATAGTAGTTGTACGGTCAACAGAAAGGCTCTTACCAGCATTGACTCCAATTTGGGATTCTGTGGTAAGAAGCCTACGACAAAAGCGTATACCAGTAAAAATTATGCTGGAAGATAAGATGAAAAGGTATTCCTACTACCAGGGGTGTTACCATTTAACTATCTCAATTACCGGGTGTCTAAGCTGTATACCCTAGCTTTTTCTGACATCGCCAAAAGCTATTCACGATCGTGAATTATCGCCGAGAGAATATAATAACCATCCATTGGTACTCCTATAGGCTTATTGTCGAGCTGTTTATGGTTAGCGGAACAATTCGTGCGTCGTTAATTATGCTTACGTTAAGTTACCTTTAAGCCGCATTTTTACATTTAAATTTATTATTTAGTAAAGGTATGAAATTTATACGACTCAGTTTGGTGAGTAACATAATACTAATTATTATTGTCAGCATTTAGCCGCTTCTTAACAAATGACGCCGAAGTATTCATTTAAATTGTTGTAGATACTAGTTGATATATTTTCTCACCGCTCCACATTAAGTGTTATAGCGATAACGCGCTTGCTAATTTATTGATCAATTATGAGCAATCACTACCGCTTTATTAATCAATAATGTTTAGAAATAGGAGATAAAGAATACCTATGGCAGCTGATGAAAAGCTACTAACTAACTATTTAAAAATGTGTATCAAGTTAATGATAAAATCGGAAAATAGCAGTTCTCAGCAATCAATAGGGTGTGTAAATAATTACCTTTAATGATTTTTGCAACTGCTGTTGAGTTCATCTATTGATACAGTAAGTGAGATGCATTTCTTGATAAATATGATACTTCACGTGCTTTCCGTAACTTTAAGTTACAATACACTATTGCTCTATAATGACTGGTTAGCTAGTTATTATGCGCCATGGTTTTATAAAAAGATTAAAATTAACACACTAATAATCTGTGTCTAGAGGCGTAGATTCTGACCACTTACTCATTAAGTAACCTCACCTTCTTACGAATTAAAACATGCAAGGATAAACTAGGGTTGTGCACCGAAATCTCTATAAGCTTTTCTGCCGATTCTAGTTATGAATCGACTGGAAGTTCCAACAGTACTTCTTTATGAGAGTATTGAGAATAATGCTATAGTTTAAGTCGCTGATGGTAGTAAAAGATTATGTGATCTATATGTCAATGACATTTTATTGATCGGCTTGCTGTATTACATGGGTTGTGAGGCTTTCTGTCTCAGTCCCAAGTTTTGCTTGGCACTGTGTATTGCTTTGCTATAGGCATATTCTGGTGCTGATAAGTAATCTTGCAGCATAGATGCGGTGTTTTGTTATGGATCGTTGTCTCTCTTTGTCACTCTGGCGTTATTAATCAACTTCTATATTTTAACATTCGTACATTCTTTAAGATGTCTACTATTAGACAATGTATTTATTGTCTTTTTTGATTCTACTAGTCTTGTAAAATCTTTAATATCTCTAAGCAATACATAGAAAAGTTTTTGTTTAATTGTTCGCGTATATTGGTATTTGTGTTAGTTTAAACTTAAAACATGTAGAGTATAATCGAAGATTATGAAGTTGATGGGCATTGTTAACCAACATCCTCGCAAATCCCTCTGTGAATACAGGTAAGATCCCATACATACCTTCAGATAACGTATTAAATTTGAAGCGGTAAATTTGCAAGCGTCGCATTTACACTTAAAATATGCTTTCGGTTGAGCACTCATATCGATCTCCTAAATGTTTTATGACATAAAGTTTCACTCTTATCCCTTACACATGCAGTCTCATTTTCATACCGATAAACGCGGTGACTACATTGGTGCTAACGTATTGTTTTATCGTTATTTATACTAACTGGTTCAAATAAAATTAGCTACCTAGAAGATGAAATAAAAGGCGATGCTCGTTAATAAGGTTTATTATCTCACAAATATAAATGCAGAGACAACTAATATATTAAAAGATTACATCCTTTTCTATTACTAGTGATTAGTGGTAAAACGATTTTACCAGGATACGGTGTGGTAATATTAATAATATTTAGGCTGATAAATGCTAGGCAGTTTTATGTTGGTAGTGTGAAATTTTTCCAAAATAGGTAAGTGACTTAATATCGATCTCCAAATTTATTATTAACTATTAAAGTGATTTATGTGTCTAGGTAGCTTTGTAGCTCGTTTGCTAGTAAAGATCTAGAAAGCTATGATACCATCAGTAAATACTGACAGTCCTGATGGCATTAGGAGGTGATATTTTAGTATAATCCGTCTATATAAATGTTAGTATAATAACGCTATAAAGCAGTATTGAGTATTATAGAAGCGAAAAACGCCTAGGGGTGTGCCCCCGGTAGGGCATAAGTTTACAGTGCCTTAACGTAAGCATAACCTCCATAACTAATATTTATATTATGGAGGATGGTTACTACAGCGCGACGAAGACCCTTATTTATAATAAATTTTAATTGAAAACGCATCAGCTTATGTTGTTTTATAATCATTCAGTTGAGGGTGACCAGTATTTATTTATCCCTTCTAGTAATTTATAAGGAGTAAATAAAAATACTATAGATCTAGTTAGTAACTAGTCGCAATGCCTTTAATAAAGCCCTTGATATTTTATCAGCAAGGTTTTTAAGTGAATAACTCTAATTAATAAAGATACTATATAAAATGAGAAAACGTTTAATTTTTATAACGTTATATTAAAATATTTTAGTCGTTAATAATAACCATTAATCTGATTAAATCAGATATTGCAATAGTTAAAATATATCGCTGCCGCGATAAGAACTCTAATTTTAGAGAAACAATTTTGTTAAAATATTTCAGTTGCTTTAGCTTGCTCAGAAAAATTAAGACAATTCCAAATGGGGGTACTTTGCTTAGTTTGAAGGTAAGAAATTAATTTAAGGACTTAAAACGGATTTTCTACGCCTAAAAACGCAAAGTATCTTGACTTTTGTATACTATTATTTGATATCAACCACGATAACAGCAAAAGAAGTACAAATAATGTAATGAGTTATAGCGTTAAGTCTTTGCCATAAATAACATAGCCTGAAAGGGTGGTGGCGAAGAATCTTCTTAACAAAATAAGCAAAAGAATGCAATTTTAAGCCTATTTAATTTTATTTTGTTAAAGATAAAATACTTAGCGTATTGTACAAGTAGTTTTATTAAACTATATATAGGAAAATTTTTTGAACTTAATTACCTATTAATGTAATGCAAGGTTTTATGTTACATCACCTGTAACCCGCTTAAGCAATCCCATTGCTGAACAAACAGGATGCCATGCACATTACAGTAGGTAACCAGTAACAACGGTTGATGAGGTATCGATTCTATGATGATACTATCGTTTTAAATAAATATAAATTTAAACAGTAAGCCACAATAAAACTTAATTTTTCCAGGTAATTAAGAAATATTAATCGTATTAATATCTACCTAATAATAGACATAAATGTATAAACTGTGTTAACTTTCATACTACGGTTTATTATTTAATAGTGTGTAATAGGCTTAGTCTTTATGGCTCATTATTAACCAGAATGGCCAAAGCCTGCCTCGCCGCGTTGGCTGGCGTCAAAGGACGTAACCAAATTAAATGCTACTCGCATGACTGGTACAAAAACTATTTGTGCCATACGCACCCCGGGTTTAACGATAAAAATATTTTGTCCTCTGTTCCATATCGAGACCTTCAGTGGCCCTTGGTAGTCCGAATCAATCAGGCCTACTAGATTGCCTAAAACGATACCGTGCTTATGACCCAACCCGGAACGTGGCAGGATAATAGCCGCTAGATTTACATCTTTAATGTGAATTGCCATCCCGGTCTGTATGAGTGTAATGTTACCTGGAGCTAGCACTATTGGCTTATCAATACAAGCGCATAAATCCAAACCTGCAGATCCCATGGTTGCATAAGAAGGTAACGGGAATATATCGCCAATGCGGCGATCTAAGATCTTTACGTCGATTTTTTTTATCATAATAGCTGACTATCTCATTAACTAGTTGTTTAATTCGTGAGGTGACAGTGGTTTATTACTCAGTAGTTATAAGGTTTGCCCACTTATCTAAAACAGATGTAATGTCTTTGTTATAATTGTTAAGCCATTATATTTCTTGGGATAATGTTATGAGCTTACATCAAATTTATTTGTTTATATATGCGCAGGTGCCGGCAAATTCCTCTAAATAGAGAGAGATGGAAAATCCGACGATGCCAATAAAATATTTTATTAATGCGTGCAAAATTACCACAATAAGAGTATTTTTAATTCAAGTGATCGTCGGATCATCAGTTTGTTATTTGTGTTTAAAGGTAGTTTGTGTGCTTGAACAAATTAGCTAATTAGCACTTTAATAACTAAAATATATAAAATTCAACGCATATTCTAGTTCGCTCGGCTATATAATTATTTTTATATTAAAATGGCATAGTGAGCAATTAGGAAGGGTGGGATTCTGCGACACATATAGCTCCTCTCTTCTTAACGGGAAGCTATATTGTATCGTTTGCCGGGGGATTGGTAAGGAGTGACTTTCTACCATCCATAAACTGCGCGTCTTGCCGCTTAAAACACGTTGCAAGTTTATCCGCGTGGCCTCTTAGCGTGGCCTGGTGATGGTAATATGTTGCTAGTTTCTTAGCTAGCGTCGCAATAAACAAGGGTGTGGCCCCAATTAAACAAATCTGTCCGTTAATGAATGCATGGAGACTTCTGAAAGCTTAGTGGTGTAATAAACGTATCTTTCAGCTCCGTTATTACCATGTTGATTTTTGTACTCTACTAGGAAAAACTATGCACTAAGGTTATGTGGTATAGGTGACAATGCTCACCTTCGCTTATGCCCTAATACAATATGTTTACTGGTTAGTCCCATGATGTTGCATGTTTTGATGAAAGTATACTTCAGAATGCTTTGTCATAAACTTTCGTGGTTTCGTTTATTTGTCTTTTGTGGTGAGTTTGAAGACACCTTAAGCTTTTTTTTACCATACCAAGCGATACAATTTACTAGGTTATCGCAGATTTGATAATATCAGATAAGAATAATTCCTAGCAGAATAGCTCGATAAAAATAATAAATAAGACAGTAGGTATTGAATTTTTAGCCACGTGAAATAATAATTGCGATGTGTCTTACCTTAATAATGAATATAACAAAAGTTACTAGCGCAATTTAGATTAATCATCATGCTAAACGCATATGTGCGGCTGTTTGCGGATAGCAGCTAGTTTAATTTAGTGTGTTTCTAACAATAGATACACACCAATTATTGTATTTTTTGTGACCACGTATGTTTTGAGGAGCTAGTAATAGAGGTAGTTACGGGTAGTTTGTTAAAATATTTCGTGCATCTTTCATGTCGCATCTTATGCGTGAGGATTTAGTGACTAGTTTGTATATTAACTTAGCGTTACATCTATCAAGTGTTAATGTGCAATGAAAGTTAGTTGTTTTGTTTGTATTTTTAACCGCCACAATCAGTTCATGAATCTTTAGTAGTTATGTGAGAATGCGATGAATAGCATAAACATTTATCTATAAGAGAATTATTTTCGACCACCGATCGAGATCATAGACGCGATTTTTAATATGCTATTGTATCAATAGTCAGTAGCAGGCTGGGATTTGTTAACTGCACGGTGATGGATCGGGTGGTTTAATACCTGCCTGTTTCTTTAATATTTTAGTGCGAAAACCTCTGGGTATTAACTAGAGGTGGCATGTTTTTTTGCCGAACAAAGCTCACTGTAAGTCTTTTTCTGCAGTTAAATCTTTTATCCTTAAGGAGTTGAACAGTGATATACTACAGTAGAATACTACATGTTCTTTGAGAACCTTAGATGTAGCGTTAAGAGTCTTATTGCAACACAATTTCTCTGTTAGAAGTATCTGCTCAAAAATACTTAAAACTCTAAAGCTTGACAAGGAAGCTACTGCTGGTCCTTAGAGCTTAAGTTTATTTGAGTTTTGGAGAATAAAATGTCAAAAATTTGCCAAGTTACTGGAAAGCGCCCGGTAAGCGGTAATAACCGCTCCCACGCAATGAATGCGACTAAACGACGTTTTTTGCCTAATCTGCACTATCACCGTTTTTGGGTTGATAGAGACAAACGTTTTATTACGTTGCGTGTATCTGCTAAAGGTATGCGTATAATCGATAAGTTGGGCATTGAAGCGGTGTTGGCTGATTGCCGGGTCCACTTTAAGAAATATCAAAAGTATTAAGATTAGGCACTAAATTATGGCTAAGGGTATTCGCGAAAAGATCAAACTAATTTCTTCTGCTGGTACTGGTCACTTCTATACGACTACGAAAAACAAGCGTACAAAACCTGACAAGATAGAATTAAAAAAATTTGATCCGTTTGTACGTAAACATCTTCTTTACAAAGAAGCCAAAATAAAATAATTTTGGTGACTAGTTAAAAACTATAACTTTAGATGTGTTTTATATAGTTATCGGGTGTGTGCTACCGTAGTCCGCTGGATATTCCGTTAAAAGGGATATAATATGCCAGAATTACCGGAAGTAGAAACAATTAGGAGAGGGATTGAACCTTGGTTAGTGGGTCATACTATTTTGCGGGCTACAGTCCGTAATGCGCGACTACGCTGGCCAGTAGATGAAAAAATTATTACAATGCGTTACAGACCGGTTTTAAGTGTACAGCGTCGAGCAAAATATTTGTTGTTGGAGTTAGATCAAGGCTGGATAATTATTCATCTTGGCATGTCAGGATGTTTACGGGTTTTGCCTCAGATGCAGTCACCACAAAAGCATGATCATATCGATTTGGTCATCAGTAATGGATGTGTAATTCGTTACACTGATCCGCGGCGTTTCGGTTTTTGGTTATGGAGTGATGATGTGCGCTATAGCCAGCTACTAGCTACTCTGGGGCCAGAGCCGCTCAGTGATGCGTTTGATGGTCGCTGGTTATACGAGAAATCGCGGAATAAACGCACTCCAATCAAACCGTGGCTTATGAATAATAAGTTGGTAGTCGGTATCGGCAATATTTACGCTAACGAATTGCTTTTTATTGCAGGAATTTTTCCTGGACGTGCTGCCTATTCA
This sequence comes from Sodalis endosymbiont of Henestaris halophilus, assembly GCF_900161835.1. GTDB lineage: Bacteria > Pseudomonadota > Gammaproteobacteria > Enterobacterales > Enterobacteriaceae. Next base: position 428,965 of record NZ_LT897836.1, read on the forward strand.
TTGACCGAAGAAGATTCCGTTCTATTAGCGCACAGTATTAAGGTGGTATTGCTGCGCTCAATTGAGCATGGTGGTACTACTTTCAGAAATTTTTTACAGTCTAATGGTAAACCGGGCTATTTTGTGCAAGAGTTGCAGGTTTACGGCAGGGCTGGCAAACCTTGCCGGACGTGCGAAACCCTGATACAGGTCATTAAGCACAGCCAAAGGAGCACATTTTTGTGCCCCAAATGTCAGCGCTAAGGAGCGAAACTGGCTTTTCTCGTTGTCAGATGGATCCATACAACCTGGTTTTTACCGCTTTAGCTATAGTTGCGGGTAAAAAATGATTTATATTGCCACCATGCATCGCTACCTCTTTAACTAGAGAGGAAGAAGTATAAGACCAAGTTTCTGTAGGTATCATAAAAACGGTATCCAACGTCGGCATAAGATGCCGATTCATTTTTGCTAGCTGCATTTCATGCTCGAGATCTGTTATTGCTCGCACGCCTCGTATGAGGATACGAGCCTGCTGCTGGCGAGCAAAATCAACTAGTAAATCGCTAAAACCGGTTACTTTTACTTTCGGTAGATGTGCAGTAACTTGTGTTGCAAGCATTACTCTTTCATGCAAATTAAACATAGGTCGTTTACTAGGGTTAGCGGCGATTGCCAAAACTACCCCATCAAATATTTGTGTGGCGCGTGTCACTAAATCTAAATGACCATTGGTCAGTGGGTCGAAAGTGCCGGGATATAGCGCTTTAGTAGTCATCAGTGGTAATTTCCTTTCACAACATGGTGTAAAGCCCACAACGTCGCGTACTTATTAAAAGTATATTGCGCGTTCACGACTGCAAGTAACCAGCCATGTTTTCCGTCTAAAAAACCAGCGCGCAGTAGCCAAGTTTTGATGAAAGCACAATAGGTGTGACTTATGATGGTGCACATGCTGCATTTGTATCCCTTACGATGTTTTTCCTGCGCCCAGGATTCGGCGTATTCTAGTTGTTTACGCTGAAATGTTGGTAAATGGTAGCACGTTAAGTGCTCTAAATTACCCGTCAGGGGAATGATCCCGCATTCGCCTTTCTCCAGGGATTCATGAACAGGCTGAGCGTTGTAGCGATGATGTTTGCGTGCATACAGCCGTACTACTCTGTCAGGATACCAGCCGCTGTGACGCATGAAGCGTCCGAGAAATAAATTTCGACGCGCAAAGCTATAGACTGCTTTTGCGTCTGGTTGCCGTAGGACTGCCTGAATTGCCCGTTTTAGTGGCGGTGTTACGCGTTCGTCGGCGTCAAGCATCAAAATATAATCGCCGTTAGCATAGGCTTGTGCTCGCAGGCGTTGGATACCGAAGCCCTGCCAGTCTGTGGACTGAAAGACGCGCGCGCCAGCTTGCGCGGCTATATGGCACGTTTCGTCACTGCTGCCGGCATCCAGCACTATAATTTCATAAGCCCAACTTACCGACTCCAGACAAGCCCGAAGTAATTTAGCCTCGTTAAGAGTGATAAGTACTACTGATAGACGCTTTCTTTGCGACATTTTACTAACTCCGTTGTGGCAGATAAGGTTCAAGCAGACTGAGCAGACGATGCAACGCGCCTTGGTTTTTGTTTAGGAACTCGACTGCATGATAGCCGTAATATAGGCGGTTATTCTCATCGGTTAACATGGTCGATATCGCGTTGACTAGCGATGGTACGTCGGTGACTGTAATCAACCCGCCAGCTTTATTAAGTTTGCTGCAAATATCTTGGAAATTTAAAGTGTGCGGACCCATCAGTACCGGTATAGCATGCGCTGCCGCTTCCAAGGGATTATGTCCGCCGTGCGCTACGAGGCTGCCGCCGACAAACGCTAGGTCGGCGATACCATACAATAGCATCAACTCACCCATGGTATCACCTACCACTACCTGCGTGCTGGTAGTAGGTATTTCTCCGCTGCTGCGCATTATGTAATTAAAACCAGCCTTTATGGTCATTGCTTCCGCCGCCGGAAAACGTTCCGGGTGTCGAGGAACTAAAATAAATAACAGGGCTGGATAGTTTTTTATTAGCTGGCGGTGCGCTTGCAATAGAATCTTCTCTTCACCTTCATGAGTGCTTGTGGCTATCCATACCGGGCGCCGTGCCGCCCACTGATGGCGCATGGTTAGCGCTTTTGCTGCCAGATCAGGCGTAACAGAAATATCGAATTTTAAGTTACCAATGACTGCCAATTGGTTTTTTTTCAGCCCAATAGCTAAGAAACGGGCGCCATCTTCTTCGTTTTGTGCCGCGATTAGCGTAATGCGGCGCATCATGTCAGCTACAAATCGTCTGAATATTTTGTAACCAGCAGAAGAACGGGCTGAAAGGCGAGCATTTGCGACTACCAGAGGGATGTTCCGGCGGTGCAGCGCTTTGATTAGATTTGGCCATAGCTCAGTTTCCATGATGATAACTAGCTTAGGAGTAACCCGATCAAGGAAACGGCTCATAGCTCCAGGTAAATCATATGGCAAGTAGACATGGTGAATATCGTTGCCGAACGCCGACTGTACCCGTTCTAAGCCGGTAGGAGTCATAGTAGTAACGGTGATAGGCAAAAGTGGGTAGCGGTTTCGTAGGGCACGCACGAGTGGTACTGCTGCTAGCGTTTCGCCAACCGATACGGAGTGCAACATGATGCATCCTGGTTTTACTTTGTCCCGGCAAAAACCATACCGTTCTGGCCAGCTGCGCCTGTAGGCGGGAGCTTGTCTACTGCGCCATAATAATCTTATCCAAACTAAAGGCTGTATTAAATATACAACAATATTATAAATCATAGTTATTGACCACTACAAGTTATGTCAACCCATGTGTTTGAATGAGTTGTTAACCAGGTAACGTTAATATCTTACAATCGCGAATACGCTGTAAGATAAGTGATTATATCCCATGATATGGGTGCATTTATCCAATTATTGCTACAATCTGACCGTGGTGCTATCGTCATAGTACATCATAGCATCACATGCTATGACAAAAGTTGTTGATAAAGACCTATAAGTTGACGTGACAAATTTGCCGGTGTACAGGTGCTTACCTTTTGCCGTGCTGCGATGCCCATTGTGGGATCCCGCTCACGTGAAGGTATTGCGTGGGCAAAAGCTCTCAGACTGGCGATATCCAGTGCATCGCAAATAAATCCCTCGCAGCCTTGATTGATAAATTCTGCGCCACCGCACCGGTGGCTTGTGATAACTGGTAGGCCACAAGACATGGCTTCAAGAATCACGTTTGGAAACGGGTCATACAGCGTTGGCAATATGAGCGCGTCGGCAGCGTGGTAGTAGGGCAGAACGTCTTGTCGAACGCCCGCAAAACGTACGCGAGACAGGCAGCCTAGGCTTTTCGCCAGATTTTTATAGCGTCGCTGGTGTTTATCTTTTCCAACGATAATTAGATAGTGGTTAGTGGTAGATACTGCATGAAGGGTTTGTTGCAACCCTTTGCGTGCAAAACCGGAACCAACAAAGATCAGCGTGCAGGCTTGTGCAGGAATCGATAGCGCATCTCGGGCTGTTCGGCGTTGCACGGATGAGGCTGTTGTAAATCGTTGTGAATCTATAGCGTTATAAATTAGGGCAAATTTATTTTGGGCTACTCCATAATAATGGATTATATCATCTCGTACCATCGCTGAATTGCATATAATTTTTTTGAGTCGTGGTGAATAAAATATGTCGCGCTCCATAGACAGCATATAACGGTGATATTTATTGAATGGTATCAGCCACCGCTGATGAGGGGCAATAATTCTTTTTCTCTGCTCTAACCATGCCATATGAACGCCATCGCCAGCGCGGAATATATCACATCCGGCGATGCGCTCATGGCTTTGCACTAAATCAAAATCGTTCTGTTGCCAGTACTGCCGAGCGGCCTCAGTAAAACCGCGCGCGCGTGCAACGCGGCTATTGCCTCGCGGGTTACAGATATGCACCCGCCAGTTGGGGTGCAGTTCACCTGCCCACTGGCGGGTTATAATGTTAAGTTCTAGCTCACTATTATCAAGCGCTTGTAGAGCGCGAGAGATAAAGCGTTCCGCGCCGCCGTCGGGACGGTATGTTTGCCGTACTATTGCCAGGCGGATAGTTTTCATGTCAGATTTTCCTTACAGCTGCTATATACGGACGGGCCGATGTTTTCTATAATGCATATGCCGTTATCAATCGCGTGCTCTGGATCGATGATCCAGACTTTTTACTATCATCGGGTCAAGTTTTAATAACATATCATCTTGCTGCCATTAGCAGCAGTTTAAGCAGAATTTTACTGAGTTATGGCTGCTTGTTTTAAGTGTCAATCGTATTTTTATCAGACTGTGTGGCATAATTGCTTTCTCAGCATTATGGTAATATTTTGCCCTATGGATGCCAATACTAGAGTGTAATGAGTTAGAATATGTAAGGTTTGTGCTACGAGTAAGGGTGTTCAGCGCCGCAATGCTATATGTATTGCATTGATTGTTACAAGTTGAGGAGAGAGATTATAGATGTGCCCCGATCATATAAATGGGTGGCAACTTCTTAACAACGTAAAATAATATACCTAGCTTTCTTTATTCTTTTTTGATCTTACATGGCTGTAAGCACCTTAATAACCAACTGATTGCAAGTTTTGCAATCAGCTGTCTTATTTTGTGGTAGTTTCAGCATTTATATAATCAACTGGATATAAACTGAACGGATGATATAGTTGTCCGGTGTTTGCACAGTAACGTTTTTTCGTATTTTATTTATTGTTTAGTATGTACAAATGCGCCCTGTGACTGTAGTGGGTCATGGCAAGAAATTAAACTAGTTTTAGTATATTGATGTTTTACTACATAGTTAAGTAGTAAGAGCATTATTGGCAATTGTTACCAAATAGTTGTAGTTAAGTGTCGATAGACAAGAAAGCTGCTTTTAGCATCTTAAAACTAATTTACAACACTGAACTATTAAGTAGAGTACTAATCGTGTTGCGCACCTGATCAATCATATTGATAACTAGCTTAAATGGTCTATGCGTAAAGATTACGTTAATACTGATTTTATGCTAACTGCCGTATATTAACTATAATTTCACATTGACTATTACTGATTTTAATCTCTGGGATGTAGATGAGCAATTCGCTAGAATAGGTGATTTTGCTTTAATACAACGGCACGTCAATTGCTGTTGACTAACAATTTTATAGCGTATCATTAATTACTAGATTTATAAATTATATCAACATCATATCGTTATTGCGACTTGATTTAATCCGCAAGTAATCCGTGAACAAAGATATCTTTCTTTTTGAGACACGGTTTGTTATATCAAATTAATGAGTGAGAATATAGGCATGGGCTATTTTAAATAGTACTTTACTGAGTAAAGTTATCCATTAAATAAAAATTATGAAGGATGAACAATAACTTTATCCATTACATGCCAGATAATGCCGACAGACATACTATTTTAAAATAAAATTTATCAAATCTGTGATAATAACTTATAATTACAAGGAAGAAGGATGCTATGGATTTATTGTAAGCTGATTAATAGTAGTGCCCTGGCTTCTCGACTAAGGCACCTATAAAACGCAGAGATAGAGATAGCTAAGTTGTGCTTGGCTATAATATTATAAGTTATTTTGTGCAGGGTAGAGAAATGATTGGGTGAATAAAGTAAATAAAGATTTACCTACGTTAAACGGAAATCTTAGCGGCAGGATATCTGAAGATCTCAAGAAATGTTAAATAAATCGATTTGAAATAAAATTTTATAAAAAGAAAAAATGCAGGACATACGGCGGAGCAATACGTAAAGAAGTGATTGAGCAATGATTTTGTATTGATAACAAATAAGTATAAAATACTTATATAAATTTATAAAGTTATAGGTTTTATCATTGAGTATATTATTAATTATCAGTTGGTTAAATGCTGAATTTAGTTCGCGCAGCTCCGTATGACGGATGTACTGTAGCTTTATGAATAATTATTTATCTGAAGTATTTAGGATAAGTTGTGTTGCATCACGATTATGTTGGTTTACAGTTTCGAATTATTTTATACTTACGTATAAAAAAAGGTTTAAACAAGTTAAATATAATGACTTTTTTATACAAAACGAACACTAAGCTGAATTGCTGCGGATTCTGTTTGAGTAAATGATCAAAAGTATTTCTTTAAATAAAAATGCTCTTAGTGTTTTCAGCTGTATTAAAATGCAATGTGTGCTAAGGCTATATATTGCCTACAAATAGTTATTATTGCGTAGGCCTGTAGATGATTATATGAAATAACTGGCGGTCGGTCATAAATTGCCCACAGTTTTTGCTAACGAAATACTACTTAAATCCGTCAGCCACGCTAAAGGTTCCTCGTCTAAAATCTCAACAGGTCCGCCTGTACATCGGGTACTCACTACCGGTGTATCACATATAAGATCTTCAACTAGTACGTTGCCAAATCCCTTACTATCAGAGCTCAGTATTCAGCATGCTAGCATAGCAAATATAGGAATAAGGATTTGTGTTAAATGCTGTAAATATCACCCGATCGGTAATGTTTAAATATTGCGCTAGTAAGTTAAGCCGTCTTATCAGAGCGTCGCTGCCTTTGCCTAGAATAATAACTAATAGTGCCTGAGAATATCGCTTGCGGCGTAGGATTTTAGTAGCCGTTCTTGGCATTTATTTTATGCAGATGGTTAACGTGAATTAGGTAAGCTTGACTAGCTAATTCATGGGGCTACGGCAAGTCTCCGAATAGTGGTTAAATCAAAAGGGTTGTACATTAAACCTTGGCTTGGGAGGGCTTTACCTTAAAACCATGAGCATATCGTCCAAGACGCCGCGCGAGACGGCAATGATATTGCGATTTTAGTAAAGTGAATGAATGTTTTAACGTTTTAACCAGAGAGATAGCCCTTTGCGATGACCCAAATATCCTAAGGAAAATATAGTATGCAGGTAAAACCAAATGCGTTTCTATAGCAATACGCGGCTACGAGCGACAATGCGGTTTGTTTTATGTAGATGAGAGATTATTAGATCGAATTTGTCTTTGCGCTTTTTTACTTCAAGAATAACTTTATCTAGTGCCCGCGTACGGTGCGACAACTTCGTTAGTTTTCTCCAAAGTCTATGAGCAATGTGGTCGGCTATAGTCTGGTATTGAATACCCGTACGGTAGCGGGTAGTCGCACACTTCCCTAAGAGAAAATATCGATACTTTATGGGCCCCTTGTCATTATTTCCTGTGCGAGCGTTAACAACATTTTCTCTACACCTACGCCTTGTAAACCATCAATAATTATCAATATACGCATGTTGATTTCCATCGTATATGATCTATTGTTCCACGTACCAAAACGTTAGGGTTCGATAAAAATCTAATGTAGTTATAATCATAATTTTGTACGAGATATTTCAGGTGGATTATCTGTCGAGCATATATTATTGCGGATAATTTAGTTGATGATCTTAACAGCGGTTGCGTGGAATAGTTTTTAGGATTAAAAGCTAAATTTAACATTTGCTATGTTTGCTTTTATTATTTCTCTAGAAAAATAAGATATAAAAAGTTAATTACATATTCTTAGTAAGAAGATGCTATGCTATCACGTGTTCGGATATGAATAAGAAAGGTATCGTTTCGAGTTAGTCTATTACATTAATTATGATGTATGAAATAATTTAAAATTATGCTAATTAGGCTATAATCCTTCTTGTATTTTGCGGTAATTAATATGCATTAGCATTTCTCTGCACATGGCTTTGCTTGCTTGTGATCTTACTGGAATAAGGAGGATCTATAAGTCCTAGTTGTTTAACTATTCTACGGTGAATAAATGTAAGAACAATTTCGTTTATGACTTAACTGCTGAAAATATTTTCTAGATGTCAACATTTTGAGTCATCGCGCTTAATGTGCATCGGTTGAATTAGTCCTATGTTCTAATGCTCCTTTAGACGGTGTGTACTATCGGTGTATTTTCTTAGTCAAATTTTGATTGAACTGATTTAGTTCTCCAGGCGTCAATGTGTTACGCAAATATACCAGGTGGTAAGACTGTATTTGGGAGGAGTAGGGTATTAGTTATATGTAAAATTTATGCTTTATTAATATAAAGTTATGTCAAGTAAATTAACTTAAGTGTAAAGAGTTATGCCACCAGACATAGAGCAACTGTATCACGATTTTGCTAGGTTTATTACCTTTAACTATAAAAACGAATAATCAATATACCCTTTAGAGCAGGAGTTAAGTATTATTAGCAGCGTCCGGATTAATTGTGAATATCGATTAAGGGAGGATATGAGTCCGCCTTTAGTTTCAGTACTATCTTCAGTGGGAACCAGAAGATGTCTTTAGCTAAAGATGGAGTGTTTAATAATGAATTATGATAAATTTTCTAGGGAAAATTAAAACTTGACGATGAACAAAAATACCTCATGTAACTACTTATGACTATTGTACTAACATTGGATTATGTATTAAACCACATGATTATCGTTAGTGTCGCCAACATATTTTAAATACAACTGCTTTAAAGACAGTTGCTAACAAAAAGAAATTAGGTGTAGTTGTTACTATCACAAAATAGGGCATTTAAAAGGGCTAACACCGATTTTCTTATCAGAGACCGCCAAGAAATTGCGCAGCGATCATCCACATCAAAAAAAACTTAACCTAAAGAGAATCCTAACTGCTAGCAGGCAAAATCAGCGATAGAGCAAAAAGAGGGCGCTTGAGTGGTAGGGTTAAGTAGAAATACTATATGAATAGCCAGATGATCGGTTGATAGAGTTCGCAAGCGTTCTGCTACTTGAATAATAAATTATATAAATAATAAGACACATAAAATATCTACAGTAAAATTACCCTGTCAGGGTAACAACGTTAGGTAGCTTGCAAAAAAACTACCGCTCTAATATTACGCGGAATTTTTGATGTTGATATTAAAATGTATCATAGTTAATACTAGCATACCGGCCCCCGATACATATAGTTAATACTTAACAACTTTGAAAGGTTATTAAATTCATGCATAATAATAAATCGCAGAAATATTGGTGGTGATAAATGCAGAAATTTATTGCTTTAACTAAGCAAACCATAGCTTGCTTAAAGTAGCTAACTTCAAAGATAGTCAACTACAGTTAGAAATTAAATATCCAGTCGTTAATAAGTTACTTGTGTAGATTGCGATCGCTAATTAGCATGTTCCTAAAATGCATAGAGTTCGCAGGTAAAAAAAGAGATTAGTAATCTTACTTATACTTGTGTATATACCAGCAAAATAACGCTAAGTAAAATAAATAATTTACTACGATCATAGACTTTTTGCATGAAAACCAACCTTAAAAGTATAAGAAAAACTAAAATTTTTGAACATTTCGCTTTCACAAACGCTATTCAATAAAGATATTTAACTCATTCTATTCTTCTGCAGCACCTCGTTGCTCAGCGTAAATGCTGGACCATGATAGTTTTTAATTTTCCGTAAAATAACGATAGCTTGTTTGTCCGAGTTTAATAAAATCGCGGTTGTGTAGGTTTGTTATACCCAGCTCGATAAAAGCAATAGCAAACCAGGAAGTTGAGATTCTGATTGATACTACGGCCTCCGCTATTGTTAAAGTAAGCATTTTAATCAGCACCAAGTCAGCAGCACACCTAGTTGCTGGTGTGACACGGTTTATAATTCGTATATACTGTGCAAGGTAGTATGAATTAATATTAGCCCCCTCCCCCACGATAATAGTATGCTAAAGAACGTTGATGCGGCGGTCAATCAAGCTAATACTAGAATATTATGCACGATTTAAAATCAAGTTGATATTTAAGATATATGCATAAATAACTTTGATAGATATCAAGATCATTATTGGCAACAGCCATCAAATTAATTTCGTCAATTTAGAGATCAATCGTGGTGATAAATGCATTACCGATAAAACGATGATATCATTTATCCAGTAGTATAAGCATTGGCAGTCTCTTTTATAAAACTGATGCGTACTTGTTTCTATTAATTTGCGTAGCGAAAAGTCACAAATTTGTTTGTGCTGGTAAACACCTAGTTAAAGTCAGTATAATGGCGTATTTACTTAAAATATATGTTTATTTCTCGATTATTAGACTATTGCGTCTAAGTGATTTAAGGCTGCAATCGTGGCATGCAGAAAATAGTTTATCTTACTGCTGTGACTGGCTAACCTCCTATAAAGTTAATGATTTTAACTGGAAATATTCGGGTTTATGGCGTAACAAGTGCCCCCTATCTAAATGAGCGAAGAAGATAGTATATAGTGCTTGTATACAAAATCGGGGGGTAAAATGAAGTGTATTTAATTTATTATTAATGCTGCTTTTAACAGCAGTGATGTTTATACATCACTGGAACTAAAAAACAGATATGGCAAGAACTTAGTAGCTGATATCATGGGCATATGTAGTTATAGTATAAAATACGTTCTCAAGTAGTTGCACATTTATCAGTATGATGAGGTTTTGTCCTGATTTTCGGAGAAAAATTATAATATCAATGTTAAATAGCAGTAAACATGATTATTTGGTCAGGACCTGGTGCTTCCCTAGTGTCGCCATAGCGGCACTAGGGTGTATTACATTAGTTAATTCCAAGTGAACGAAAGGTTCATCGCGTAGATGATTTTTTGTATCAAAGCAGCATCTCTGATACTTGACAACGTCGCTAGTTGTGAGATATTACGATCTTGTTATTAATGCTTTGTGTAGGTGTTGAATAGTTTATCAGCCGTAAACATCTTTTTGTTTTACCAGGCAACTTATATGTGTTGCTTGGTTATTGTTACTCTCTACCATTGATAGATGAATTGTATATTTGGGAAAAGTATTTAACAGTTAAAAAAGCTCATTAATAAAGTGCTTTAATGCAGGATCCGCTTTTCTATGCTTTATTACTATCTTGCCCCATCTGGAGCAAGATGCTGAATTGGCATTAACAGCAGCTTTTTCTGGTAGTGAAAAAACAAAAAAGACTGACCAGTATTTTATCATAAATAACCTTTACTTTTTAGGTAGTAAGTAAGGGTTGCAATAGTCGCCAGACGTGCTTCGCCGTTAAGTATTCTATATTGTTATTACTGGCATTTGAACGCAGTACTTGCTGATTACGACCATAAACGCCGATACGCTTCGGGTTGGTCTTACCGTATAACGTTAAGTTCGGACAGTTAAGAGCCGCAGCTAAATGGCTGAGTCCGGTATCTACCGAAACGATCGCTTTCGCGCCTACCAACTGCAAAGCTACTTCTCTTAATGTTAACAACGGAAGTACCTGCGCAGTGCAGCACCCGTTTATCATACGCCGTGCGCGTAATTGCTCATACTCTGTACCCCAGAGTAACTTAATGTGATAACCAGCAGCAGAGGCATGTTGGATTAATTTCCGCCAGTGGGATTCCGGCCATTCTTTGTCAGGACGGGTAGTAGCGTGCAGAAAAACTAAATAGGCTTCGTTGTCCGGCTTTGGTGTAAAGTAGTCAGCAATAGCATAATCAACGGGCGCTGTAGAAATAGGATAACAAAGACTAGCAGAGAGCAGCTGGCGGATGCGCTCTATGGCGTGCTGTTGCTTGCCTATTTTGTGCCGCTGATGGTAAAACCAACTGGCGAAGGGTTCGCGCGCGCTTGTGAAGTCCAAACCGTGTTTTTCTCCACGTGCCAAGCGAGTGACGAATGCGGCGCTTTTCATCAGTCCCTGCGTATCTATAACCACATCGTAGAGTTCTTGCTGGAGATGACGTTTAAAGTTATCACGCTCCTGACGCGCAGCCATGCCGAACCAGTTTTTGCGCCATCGTCGAAGCGCTACTGGAATAACTTGCCGGACTGCCGGGTGCCAAGTGGGGATTTGTAGAAAATCCTCCTCTACCACCCAGTCAAAACAAATCTCCGGCAATGCTTGCATTGCATCTGTCAGCGCAGGCAAAGTGTGTAATATATCACCCATTGAAGAAGTTTTAACGATTAGAACTTGCATCAATATTCCTTTTAGAGTAGATTAATCAAAATGTTTTTGTTTGGCAACCATGTCAAAGTGCAATTGGTAAAACCACCATTAATTATAATTTTGATTGGATGTGTTCTTTATATACAAATTAGTGATTTACTTCCAAGGTCAGTTAACTAAATATCTCTTGATAATTTTTTTCGTCTTGTTTGAGTAACCGACAACAACTTAAATGGCAATATTATAGTTATTTCTTTCGCATCATAATGTTGCACGTACATTTTAATAACGTATTTTGTCACAAAAATTGATTTAATATAATATCCGTCAGTTTTTACTGACGCTTGCCAGGATTTTGATGATAACGGTAAGTGGTCAAATTTCTCGATTTTAAGGTATTTAATTAATTTATGGTTCTTTTTCTTAACACCGTTGTAATAAAATATTCATGGCTTTATGAGTAACATCTCATATTCTATGAATATTAAATTTCTTTTAAATTATTATTACTTTTAGTTAGGTAACCAAAATACGGACTACTTTATCTAAATATACGCAGAATAACTTCTTGGATTAGTTGGCATTAAATTTCTATTTTACTAGTGAAACCTGATGCTAATATAGCATCCCTGTGAATATCACGGGCAGGTTTTATATCAGATGCCGTCATCGGTCAGGCGGCTATAGATTTATTCTTGGCACACATTCTATGTGTAACAGTCGCTAAACCCTAGTATTATTTAATTAGTTATCTCGCCACCTACTGCTTTACGTTATCTGACAACATCAAAAAGTTTGCGGTTATTTATGCCGAACATAAAATTTTCCCCTACGAGTATCCCGGTAGCTAAAATTATTCTAATTGCTAGCAAGCTACTACGTAGCTTTTAGGCTACCTAAAGTAATTTAACAATTATAGAAACAAGCTGATAAAAGCTATACTGCTTGATTTGTCTGTTTATAGGAAAATTAATATTGTTTGCTAAACAAACTCAAAACTTTTCCGTTTAGAAATCATCGCCATCGTTGTACTGGACCTTTTGTAGGTTGTATCACTGTGATACTATTCGTCGAGAGGATCATGTATTTGCAACATATTCATTGCCTCCGTATTTTGCGGGATAGCGTTTTTAGCTATTGATTATCACTTACTTATCCTTTACCCAACTTACCAATAATTTATCTAACTTTGTTAATATGAATTATCAAATTTTTGATTGTTTATCAGCATATTGTGAGTTAGATATCAAAATTACTTTTAGATTTTTTAAATCATGTATACAATAGTATTGTACTGTGCTATGAGCACAGTACTCATTCATGTAATCTGTTCAAGGGATTGATAACAATATTAGTAAGATTGTCCCTGACCTGACGTTTAAGTTGAAGGTTTTATCCGGTTATTGAGAGCTAGTTATTTAACATTTATGATCTAGTTGCATCTTCATTAGTAGAATTTTAGTTAATATAGTTAGGTGACTATTTCGGGTGCTAAAGTTAGCAATAAATGATTTCTCATTTGGTCACCTGTAAAAACTTGAGGTCAGGATAATATCCTGACTTGTGCGTCAATTTCAGTGTACTACCATACTTGTATCTTAATATCACCAACATTTGTCTGCATGATGTGTTATGACAAATTACTATTATGATACGACAGTATTGATATTTGTTGTCAAAAGAGAATTACATTTGTAATTGTACAACATAACGTTGAGTTCAATCGTAATATTGAAATATCCAGATTGTTTGGTGTTATTACGAATTAGTCTATGTAAGAAGTGACTGAAAACATCTATCTATGCTAACTTATAGAGTGCATATTTTCATCTTCTGTCATTTCTGTTATTAAATAGTTACGAGGTCAAGCAACAGGATACGTCACATGATAAAACTTTTATACATCATATGTTATTCTAACTCTTTTATAATATGAAATAATTTATTAATTCAATGAATGTGTTCATTGAACACATATAACATAATAAGGTAATTGATAGTTAATAGTAGAAGATGAGTTAATTAGCAAATTGCAGATAACAAATTTTGCATACAATACAATATACAAGAGTATAGTGTTTAATTTAAGTATATCTTAAAAAAGATAATTAATGTTTATCTAAGTTAACTTAACAAATTAAAAAACCTAGGTTTGTTGCTAAGATTAATGCAACAAGTTAATTTGCGGTTAAGGATTTTATTTAGTAAAGATAAACTAGTATTATACTGTGACGATAGATTAGTGAAATTAATTAATTTACGTAAAAATATCTTTTAGCTCCTATTTAATATAAACAAGATAGTGTTATTTAACTATCAAAATAATCTTACGATATAATTTGTATTATAATGAAGTTATACACTACTGAAATATTTGCGTTTAATTGTGTAAGATTATATTTAAGTGAGTTTCTTTTTATCCCGTAAACACGAGATTATTAAAATGTAAAACATTATTTATAGAATAAATATTTGTTGGTTTATGTTTCACGCAAATAAGTAACAAGATACTTATTTCATCTTAATTACAGAAGCAACGCTTCTTATCTTGTATAAGTAAAATAAATAAAAAGATAATGCATGATGTATATAATTAATATTATATAATTTATTACCAAAAATCGCAAAATATATGTAATTATTAATCGTGCAATAATTACTCATACCAGCTTACGATAAGAAATAATTACTTTAACAATCAACTACGTTAGTTACTAGTAATACACTTAACTTAATTGATTATTATCAATGTAAATTATATTTTGATTATGGTATTACCTGTGGTGTATTTATGTAAAATGCTACATTGAGCATTATTTTATGATTTTAATTAATCAATTATTGTATAATTAACTAAAGTTTTATAAATTAAATGTCAAACATAGTTGTTTGTAGTATTATTATGGCATTAAGGTTAATACCTTTATGTTAATTTAATTACCATTAATCTCTATTAAAATAAATAAAAACTTACGGGAATTAATGTCATGATAATAAATCAAAATTACCTTATACAATTTAATTGTGTGATTAAAATAATCAATAAGCATTCTTAACTGCCTGTACTATATAACTTTTCTTTAATACTTATATTTAATTAATGATGCTTGACTAAACGTATCGATTATGCTAACATAAATAAGGTTATTACAAACCTTAAGATAATTAATATGATTTATCTTGTATTAATATTTAATTAAATATGTCATAAGAGCATGTATAACTTGGTAACAAACTACTTGTTTATAAAACAAGAATAAATTAAATGTATTTAATTATAAGCGTGAATCGTTAAGGTAATTATTTACCTTGTTGCATTATATTTATATTAATTATCAATAATATAAATTCACATATCGTACCACCATCACACTAAGTGGTTGAGAGTTATCTATGCTCATGCTCTAATAAAGCCTAGGATCAGATATTAAATAATGATGCCAGGTGTGTTTTGCGGTTTTTTTATTATTAGTTAGAATGATAACCTTAGATAAATTAAGTCATCTATATTTAAATTGGTAGCTTATTATAGTTTACTCTAATGCTTGACCAGAGTACTCCTCCAGTATTAATCTTAGTATTAATACTCACTAATTTTTCATTCACCGCCTTACTGCCATTTTGAATTGACAATTAGATAATTGCGGTAGCGACGGCGCATTGCTGCCCGAGCTTTTATAAAAGACCTTTTTCAACGATCTATAAAATTAATTAATGAAATAGAGCAAAACTATTTAAGAGGTAAATTACGTATAAATTGTGACTAATAACATTAAGCACTGCTTTAATGTTAGCGTCTACGATAGTTGTATCTCTAGTTGGCGACTAACCAACTAGTTTCAGCCAATAATGTATTAGCTAATTTTTGCTTGGCGTTAAAACATTTATTCAGCTCACAGAGATAATTTAATAACAACATAAAACTAGTACATAAACTAATTATATAACTTGTGTTTCCCTATTAGATTTAGATAGCTTGTCATTGACAGTGGTTGCCGCAATAGTGTCATTTGATAAATAGTTGTGAATCGAACTTGCACTCGTGTAGTAGTTTGTCGCTGTAAATTAAGGAAATAACCCTATTCACAGGGTTGCTTCCTTAATAAGTGTATAGTATTGTACATAAACAGTTCAGTGCAGCAATGTACATATTTCTTGAGTAAATATTTACTGGCAACTTCTTGCGATATTTGCACGTCTTATCGCAAGATATTCCTGCACATACCAGAAGTGCCGATGAAATAAAGTAGTTTGTACAACTTATTCGTCACGCTAACCTATATAATGCGTGTGAATACCCCCAATTCTTCCAGCTACTTCCGTAGCACAGTACAACTAGCACAATATGTTATTGTGCTAGTAAATGCCCTCTATCTAGAGACCTTTAAATAAGATTCAGCAGCAAGCTTATACTTTATAATACCGAAACATAGTAGAAGTTACGTGTTTCTGTCCGTTCGTCGCAATGGGGTAACGCGAATTTATATTTACACTTTAACAATTGCTCACTCACATAGGTAATTTACTTTAGCTAGAAATATAATTTCTCGTCTAGCTTCATGGTAATATATAAAAACACAACATTCCTTTTGTAGTTACGGAGATTTTATGTTGACGCGATGTTATGACGTTAAACAACGCCAAGCGGACTTACTCGAACGAGTAAAACAAGATATTCCAATGTTAGTTAGCGCAGCTCTAAAAGAAGACCTGGGCGGCAGCAACATCGACGCACAGGCCGATATTACAGCATTGCTGTTGCCAGCGGGTAGTCAAGCCACTGCCGTCATTGTTACCAGAGAACAAGGCGTATTTTGCGGGCGCCGTTGGCTTGATGAGGTATTCAGCCAGTTGGGAGGTGGTGTCGCTATCGAGTGGGAGGTCGATGATGGTGATAATATTGAACCCCATCAAACCCTGTGCAGGTTAAGTGGATCTGCACGCATACTGCTCACTGGTGAGCGGACCGCACTCAATTTCGTTCAAACTCTATGTGGCGTAGCTAGCGAGGTAAAACGTTATGTTAATGCGCTATTGCATACCAACACTGCTTTACTTGATACACGCAAGACCTTACCTGGATTTAGAACCGCACTAAAGTACGCGGTTTTGTGCGGTGGTGGCGGCAATCACAGGTTAGGTTTGGCTGATGCATTCTTAATTAAAGAAAATCATATCAAGGCCGTCGGCTCCATCGCTGCTGCCGTCGCCAAAGCTGTTGCGTTGCGTGCCGAAATCCCGATAGAGGTAGAAATAGAAACATTGCATGAGCTAGACGAGGCTTTAGAAGCCGGTGCCGATATCATTATGCTAGATAACTTCAACCGTGAAGATATGATCAAGGCCGTAGCCATGACTAGAAATCGGGCAAAGATAGAGGTTTCCGGCAATATTACATTTGACAATTTACGTGATTGTGCTCGGACTGGAGTAGATTTTATTTCCATCGGAGCGTTAACGAAACATCTACGGGTACTAGATCTCTCTATGCAGATTCTTTAACGACAAAAATGTGAGCGACTGTGCAATAAATATTGCAATTTGCCTATCATAATTTTATCTCGGTGGACAGAATAATAACCAACATAGGATGTAATCCTATGCAGATTAGGCAGTAACGGACATTCTAGATCTTTTTTGGCATTCTGCGCTTGGCAACTAAGCGTAAATATTTCCATATCAATGCATTTATTTCCGGCCAAACTATCGGTTGCAGCAGCGCATTTACGGGCCACCACAAATACTAGGTATGGTGGGTCTTGCTTTCTCTCCCTTTGTTGCTTTTTTGTTTATCAGAGCGTCCGACGCTCACAGAGCACTGAGCCTGCCGAGAATTTTCATGGAAAGTATAGTTTTTTATGACTGCACCACCATACCGGACTGATATTAATATTATAACCTCATCTATCACGATAACATCATTATTTTATAAATCATATTAAATAATAGTTTTCTGTTTTTATTTAATATCTGCGGGATTGATGATTTCTTTACGTTGCCAATTAGCCGGGAATAAATAAGTGTTAGGTGCGCCTCACGGCACAGCTTGCTTAAAAAGCTTGTAGACAATAAGCTACTATATTAAAGTATGGACGTGAGTACGCATCCATGATGTAAAGGCAAACCTAATATTGACACTTACTTGACTATGTATATTAGTTGCTGTAATTTATTTGATATCAGATATTTACTGAGTTAGCCATTGAAATCTTAATATCAATACAGTATGATGTGGTAAAGTGATTTATTAGTAGTACCTTTAGGTAAAACTTTCTGCTGGCTTGTTTTTATTTAGCCTATAGATTAGTTATAGAAGTTCAGGGATATCAAGTAGTAATTTCAGCACTTATGCCTCTGTCTCTTATTTTTTGTGTTATTAGATAAAATCACAATTCCTAGTCGTGATTACAGAGTATGTAATCTCTTTGGAGAATTTGTAACACATATTAAAAGGTCGACTATGCATCTCGTAAACTATCTTAAATGCGTTGATGATTAGTGCCGAGTCCGAGCGGGATCGAGATACCCTTTCCCCGGTTTTGCGATTTTTGGTCAAATATAAATTAATCGCTACTACTAGCTCATTTTATCATTTGCTTGTTTATATCTCAGTGAGATATATAACTTTCACTGGACTATAGATCGTGTTACCGTTAACTCTCGGCGGAGAAAATGAGATATTGCAGTATATTTGTTTGCCTCCTCATTTATGTTTTTTGAGTCTACAACTAGTGAATCAATTTTTATTTGTTGGTTGATTAATTAACGGCACTTCTAATCTTGCGGGTATACCGGTCTGACTGTGTTTATAATTAAGAACCATTTGGTGAGTCCAAAAATAAAGAGCACCATCGTTTTTTAGAATCACATTCTAGATTTCAAAGTATGACATCTTCTTTTGTAGCTTACATGTAAGCTATTAAGAGATTAATGCCAATTTCAACAATATTTTCCACTGCGGCACGAGACGGAAATTTCTTTTCGTACGATTAATGAGTGAACATTGTAGATTTATGGGGGTTAGGTTCATCTTAAATACGTGTAATATTGGTCAAGGATTAGTGTGGTCATTTAGAAACCAAACGCATTACTAACTACTTACTAATTCAGTCATTTATTATTAAATGAATTTGAGGCGAGCATATTATACTAATAATATTAGTAGGTCCGTTTAAGTGTTACTACCGACTGTGATTTACGTTTATTTACTCTATTGCTAACAATCTCTTTTTCTGTAATTGCATGGCTGTTTACCGTTGCTGCTATTAATGTAAGTTACAGGAACTCATTATGACTCTAACTTTACCCGCTATGCAGAAAAACTTTAATCTGCTCGAACTATTTAATCACCATAATTAACATGTACTAATGCTTATATGCCTATCAGTCCTGTGCATAAAATCAGAGGCGAACGGCGATACAATAGCGTTTACATTTTATATTACAACTGGGTAAAGATCTGGTTTTCCTGCTCGGCAACACGGATAAAAGTAGTGTGTTTAGTTAACTCATTCAAGCATGTCGCCCCAACATAGGTGCAGGCAGAGCGTAGACCGCCAAGGATATCGCGTATAGTGTATTCTACCGGACCACGTAGCGGTAGCTTGACGGTTTTGCCCTCGGTTGCACGGTAATCCGCTACCCCACCGACATGCCGTATCATTGCTGCTTCTGAACTCATGCCATAGAATAACATAAATCGTTCACCGTTTTTTTCTACAATAGTACCTTCGCATTCATCATGCCCTGCCAGCATGCCACCCAGCATCACGAAATCTGCACCACCGCCGAACGCCTTGGCTACATCACC
Organism: Sodalis endosymbiont of Henestaris halophilus; assembly: GCF_900161835.1. Lineage (GTDB taxonomy): Bacteria > Pseudomonadota > Gammaproteobacteria > Enterobacterales > Enterobacteriaceae. The sequence goes on from NZ_LT897836.1 coordinate 448,771, forward strand.
AGGAACCACACAGCCGCCATCGCTGATAATTTGACCTCCCAAACCATGAGCGGCGTCAGCACACTCGATCACCGCCGATAGTTGGGGATAACCGACGCCGGTTTTGACCCGTGTGGTACATACCGATCCTGGACCAATGCCAACTTTGACAATATCAGCACCAGAGAGAATGAGTTCTTCTACCATTTCTCCTGTGACTACATTGCCAGCGCAGATCACCTTATCCGGATAGGCGATGCGAGCTTTTTCGACAAAGGTCACAAAATGTTCTGAGTATCCATTAGCGACATCAATGCAGATAAAGTTCAACTGCGGCGATAACGCTAGGATCTGTTTTATCTTATCGAAGTCAGTTGTAGAGGTTCCGGTGGAAACCATTACATGATGTAGTACCGATACAGGCGCACACTCCACAAACTTATGCCATTGCCTTACATTATAATGTTTATGCACTGCTGTCAGTACATCAAAAGTCGCCAATGCTTTCGCCATGTGAAAAGTACCGACGGTATCCATATTGGCTGCTATAACTGGTACGCCGGACCAGCGAATGCCCGGATATTTGAAGGTGAAGTCGCGCTGCAGTTCAACATCGGAGCGGCTTTTCAGCGTAGAGCATTTCGGCCGAATAAGCACATCTTTAAAACCTAACTTCACATCTTCTTCTATACGCATAGTGTTACCCTTGTAAAGGCTACAAGTCTTATAGTCAATATCAAGTACATTTTACTTATCCCAGTAACGGTATCATACGCGGGATTAACGTTAGGGCAAGACTGTGCAACTTACTAATAGTAAGTTACAATCGTACTAATTTATTTGAGGTCAATTTATACTTTTTCAAAGTGAAGTAAGTTAATATAATGCAATACATTGTTGCTCTTACAGGTGGTATCGGCAGTGGTAAAAACACCGTAGCCAATGCTTTCGCCGCTTTCGGCATACCTTTAGTTGATGCCGACGTGATTGCACGAGAGATAGTTGAGCCAGACAGCCCAGTTTTGCATGCCATTAAGCAACGTTTTGGTTCAGCAGTATTGACTGCGTCTGGATTGTTGGATCGCGCTGCGCTCAGAGCGCGTATTTTCAGTTGTCCGGAAGAAAAATCTTGGTTGAACGGCCTACTCCATCCGTTTATTCAACGCAAAACCGAACAAGAATTGCGATCTGCTAGAGGGCCGTACGTATTGTGGATGGCGCCGCTACTTATTGAAAATAATTTGCAGCAGCACGCTAATCGAGTGCTAGTGGTGGATGTTGACCGCGAGGTTCAAATCGTGCGTACTCTCCGTCGAGACGGAGTCAGCCGTGAGCTAGTAGAAAATATTTTGACAACGCAAGTGTCCCGTCAGCGACGTCTAGCCTGCGCAGACGATGTTATTGATAACAGCGGGTGTCCTGAGAAGCTCACGGAGCGCATTGCTATTTTACATCAACGCTATCTTGCGTTTTCAGCAGCAGGAAGCTAATAAGATAAATAACCATTAATAATTATATTATAACAGTGCTATTTTTAAATAGCGCGCAATGAAAATGCTGGATTGGCTGCAGTTGGGAGTTGTTTTTGTTGTGGTTTTTATTTGCAGTTGGTAAAGACCAGAGCCTAAAGCTTTCTGTACTACATAAGCTTACTAGATTTTCTCTAGCGTACAAACTGACGTAGCAAAATAATTCAAGAGATAGATCGCAGCTACAAAATTGCTATAGCGCAATTATCACATAATAATTGCTACATATGTTCAAGGCATAGTGCGACGCAAAGGATAATAGCTAGTAAATACTGGATCCTCTACGCAATAAGGTGCTAACTAATATCCCTTAATTATAGTGCGCTATTTGGGCCTGTTCAAGTATCAAAATTAGTTTAAACGGATTCTTTCAAAACAACTGTTATTGGGGGAGGCAGGGTATTTGCTTCGGTTACACATTTTATATCAAACAGTAAAACTCATCTAAAAGTTTCTGACCATCAAATATTTTTGTTATGAGTTGCATCCCTGTATAAAGAATAATATCTTGGGGCTTTCCTGACCACCTACCGCTTAAAACAACTCATTATTAGGACAATAATTAATTATAAGCAGTTATTATTGTTATAGGCCACTCTAATTAACAGCGATAAGGTATAGTAGTCTGAAATCAGAAAACTAATTTAGGACGTTTTATCAAACACTCCTATTTCATAGATCTTGGTAAATTAATATAACAGGAAATTACCCCTCCAGAGATGTGTAAATAAAAAATACAATAACACAACAAAGATAACATTTAACCCAAAGATTCATGTTAATAATAAACACAAGTTGTGTTGCTACGTGTGACTTTATTTTAAAAATTTTGCTTTCTTCCCTGAAGGAAAGCAAATAATCAATAGTGTATAAAGCACAACACATACTAAACTACTCTGGTTTAATGCTAGCTTTGGATGCTTAAGCATCAGGATATATGTAACAGTTTACATTTTTATGTAATTATATGTCCTGAAGATATTAGTATTAAGGAGTTTTCATAGAAATTTAAGGAATCAAATAATAAGACTGGTCGCTAAGGATATTATAATATTATGATATGCGCATGAAGAGCATGTTTTATATAAAGCACCATAGAAAATAGGCTTTCAAAGGTTGTTTAAATAAAATTTAATAAAACAAAGGATACTGTCCTGCCGTTTTATATCTGGCAACTATATGTCGGCACTTGCTTTTACTTCCAAGTTGCACTAAGTGTTTCTTGTTTTTATTCCTCCAAGTTTTTTAGCACGACAGACAAATAGCATCCAGATGTAGTAAGCGCGCGTTACACTAGTTTTAGTATTTGTATGCATCTAAATAGGTTTAGACACAAATTGTAGGGCATAATATAGAAGTATGATAAAGTACGATTATTTACTTTGTATCATACTTTATTGTTCTAGAATTCGACTCTCTATATAGCTGTAGTCCCTTCGTATCACCAGAGTAGGTGTTTATATCGTTTCCTGGCTCACTCAATTTTTTACTGGTGTATGTACTATAAGCTACTTAGCTTTATTTTGGTTTTATTTATGAACATATGGTCTGACTAGAGAAGTGTTATCAAAGTGTTAAATGGACAAATCCTACGTTGTTGAGCAACGCTTTTTACTGTTCGGTATAAGCTCATTTGCTCTTTGTTTGTAATAATCACTACAGCATAAAAACTATATTGTAGTTTTTAATGTGCTTTAAATCAATAAGCACAATAACTATAATTCTCTTTATACACTTTGATGCCACCTTATTTCAATAGGGCACACTTGGTAAAACTAAGGTTAATTGAAACGTTTACTAACAAATGGTTTATCGGTTGCAGTGACTATGTGATGTCGGTATACTGTTACTTTCAGTATTTTCTTAATGTTATAAGCACTGCAGTACATGCAGGGTTATAATAGTTTTTCTGCACAGCAAGTAATTAGTCATAGTAGTTTTGTCAAAAATATAAGCAGTTAGACTAACTCTTGTACTAATTCTTATACTAAATATTGTGTAGCACACAGTTAATGTTTAACGCTAAACGAATGAGAAGGGTTATCACACGTAAAGTTAAATAAGGTGATGAGTGTGGAGTTATAAACTACTACATAACTCCAGAATAAGGACCGATACTGCTATTATTTAACTTATAGTGACTATAATAAGTGAACCTTTCAGATCAATAGGTTATTAAATAACTATCTTTTCTCGTTATGTACCAGAAAGTGTAACAACCTTTAGTTGTCATTTACCACGTTTTGTTATTTATACCTTCGATTAAGTAGTCATAAAGCGTTAGGACTTAAAATAAATTCAAGTCAATTTATTAAAAGCGATTATATAAAAAAATTCATCTGTGAGTATACAGTATGTTTATCAAACACAATATCGTACATAGTGCAAAATGCAAATACTTTAAGTAAAGCATCTTATTTTATAAGACGATAAATATTTTATATAATACATATTATACATTTCAATGTTGAAACTTTATCAAAACAAAATATACTAATATAGTACAAATGCTGTAGATAATTAACAATTGATTAATTTATATACTAAAGTATTTTAGGAATTAAGTCAGTATATAACACCCTATCGTAAAATTACAATTAAATACATTAATAGTGTTAAGGCATATTAAGATAATTGTATTTTAAGAAAAACTATGTTTTGTTTTAATATAAACTTATAGAAGTAAATTAAATTTGATTAAAGTTTATTACAACTCATGATTTATTGACATTAAATCACTTATCTGGTAACAAGTACATATAGTGCCAAAATAATCTATTTGTATTTTAAAGAAAATAATATTAAAACAAGCCATATGCGAATGTATTAGTTAATTAACAAATGAGAATTATAAAGAAAGATACACATACCTTATAAGGTATTAATATGTATTACCTGTTTGTTTACAGGATGATATACTAAAGAATAATAATTAAACTAAATAGTTAAGTTTAAATGCATTACGGTTAATTATTTTATCATAGATGTATGATATGGTTTATAACTTAGTAATAAATTATATATTCTTTATTTGAAATAAAAATTGATATTGTTTCTCAGTATAGTTATTAACACTGTATTAAAATTAATTGTATTTTACTTAATTTATATATGCAAACACAAAAGGCAAAAGAAGATCAAATCTTCAAAGACTTATGTTTACTAACAACTAAAGTAAAATCGTGACATATCAATTTAAGGCAAGTTGTTGGCAATAAATTTATAGCATGCATAACTGCAAAAGCATTTTATGAAAACTGAGAACGAATTCAGAAAATTAGTACGTTAGTAACGGTTATAAGGTCACGTTAATAGTGTGAATTTATAAGAATTTTACTGAGGATTGCTATTTAGCAGCACAAAGACATTTTAGTATATTATGAATGATTATTCATACTTATTGTTTTCTTTGTAATTGATTAAAATCATGGAGAGACAGGGATTTGAACCCTGGAAGGGATTATGCTCCCTTAACGGTTTTCGAGACCGTCCCGTTCAACCACTCCGGCATCTCTCCTTTTAAAATATTATTATCCTTTTTTGTATTTTACTAGTATTAATTTGCTTCTTATCAGTAAAGTAATAACCGGTCTGGTAAGTAATGATAAAATCATCATAAATTATTTATTTTACTAATTTACATGAAAGTTAAGGCTAGGTGGCATCAATTTTGTTATTCATCTCCTAAGTAAATTTATAAGCAAAGAAAACTAGCAAGGCTAATAAAAGATCTGAAAATAATATTTTTCTTACAAATACTTTAATATAATGCGCGGTATGTTTGTTTGATGATCCCGTGCCTTTTTATCCGTGATTGAGTAGAAACAATATAGTTATATAAATTTTATTAATTGCTAATTTACTTCAATCCTTTGTAGTAGATAATAAAGATCGGCTAAATAATTTTAATTTGGTATTCTTCGGGTAAGGCTGGTCATTCAAGGTAATGTTGAGGTTAAAACTATGGACTTGAGCTTATTTTAAATTCATAATGTTTGTATTGTGTTTAAGTTTGAATTTTGTTATTCATAAAATCGCTTACATACTTAATTTCGATTCATGGCAAGCAACTTGCATCAACTTTGTTCTGTTTAACCCGTTATGAGAAATTGCTTTTTGTAAGTAACGACTCTAAGGTGTCATGTTGAATTTGCATTATGAGGTTAAATTGGGGAGTACAGGCAGTATAGATACTATTTCAAAAGCGACTGCGTAGATTTTAGGTCGTATTAGCAGAATATTTTTAGCTTTTCAAGAGTTATCGACGGCGCTATTAACTAATATTTACTATTAGTTTCAATATTCTTGTTGGGAATTGTGCTCAAAGGCTCACTATCCTAAATATCGACAGTTCACAAGATAGATGCGGCATAACCTACCATCATAGTAAGTTTATTAATTAAGCGTTAATTTAGGGTAAATAGTGTTTTTCGCGTTCATTTAGCGCTAAGCATCACCAATTAAACTAAGCATTAAGGAGTTGTTTAGTTTTATACAATTATTAGTTGACACTATTTAAGTGTTTCCCTATACTCAACGGGGTGCAAGGTTATTCCTCTGTAGTTCAGTAGGTAGAACGGCGGACTGTTAATCCGTATGTCACTGGTTCGAGTCCAGTCAGAGGAGCCAAAATTCTAGATATACCACCTTAAAAAAACTTAAATAAATTTTAAGATATATTTATAACCGCATATATAATGCGATATTTTATTTGCGTTTATTTAATAATACCTCCACTATCGCTCATTCTGTCATATTTTACATATGATACATACTAACAATATAAGGTATACGTAAGAATAAAATTCCTTAGCTAAGTAAAAAGAACTAAGGATTGATAATAAATAAATTTGTGTTTATAGCTTTTTGTTAAGGTATAATTACTTAATTAGGCATCATTTATTTCAGGTGACAATCTATAAATGCAAATATTTTGTAATCAATGCTTAGCTCAACGTAATAGTAAAACTAACAACGAAACGTTTTGGTGAAGCCATTTGTCTAAGCAAATGGCTTGTTTACCTACAGTTTTGTTATTTCCTGTTCTTTTTCGGTAAGCTACTAGAGTAAATATTTTCTTTATTATTTAGCCCATCGCGGTGATGGCTGGTAATACGACCGGCTGTGTGAGATCAATTTGCGACCTTAGTACTTAGCTAGAGAAGGCCCACAACCTCTTCTATGCAAGCCTTTAATAAGGCGTCCGACCATTTTAGTTCGCTTTATTGCATATATTTTGTTAATTAATATCAATAAAGTAGGAGTAAAGAGCAAAATGTGAGATAGTTAGCAGACTTATTTATTTTTATCAAGGATCGTAAAAAACTCTGGTCGATAAAGAGCAGCATATGGCAACTAGTGCATAACTCATCAACCAACACTTTGTTTGAAGCGTGGAAACTACGGCTAGTAGAGTACCGGATTTGACTGACAGAGCAAAATTCTTCATAGTATTTTAAAATAATGTGATTTTACTGTCTAGTAATACCAATTGTATTGTTTATTCTGTACACACGGACCGTGATCTCTTATAAATAAAGCATCTGGTTGATAATGCATGTATCAATAAAATTTATGCCTATTATGTTGTTAATATAAATTAGCTGAAATTTTATTTTATAATCTCGACCTAACGCTTAAAACGTTACTTTGCCTATAATTCTAGAGTTTTAATTCTCCCTATTCGTTAGATAAATATCTAGTTTTGCTGCAGATATTATGAGAAAATCTACAACTGATTGCAATAACTATCACTAGAAGTTTTTACTAACTTTTATATCTTACCCTTAACTGTATTTCAAGTAAATTAAGTTACTCTCTTGTTAAGAGTAAGCCGTGTTCTATATAAATAAACTATTATTAACCACTAATTTACCTAAGTGTTAATAACATTTATTAATCTTAGTTTTTTTAATAGTGCTAGTAGTGAGAATTATTTTTCAGTTCATCCCTCTATTATTTAAGAGGGTATTAAGAATTATATAGTTAGCATCTTTAACATATAATAAATAGTTATCTGACCTAAAGTATTAATATAGACGTATAATATAGCATACTTGTTGTATGCTATAAATAACAAGTTATGAATTAAAAATTTTTAAAACATGATATTAAAGATTTTGATAATATTGACTTAGTGATTTTTGAAATAGTAACTACTATTAATTGTTAATTTACAGACAAGATAAATATCTATTTTTTAGAAAGCTTCTAATTGGTAGGTTACCTACTAACAACTATAAATTTATTATTTATCTACGTGTATTATACGCTGCAATTGTTCGTATAACTTTTCTCTTAATAATGATTTTATTTTGTATAAAAATTATAGTGTATTGTGCTTTTCTTACTTTGCCATGATTATTCCATGCAGTATGTAGCATGTATTAACAATAATCTATTTTAGTTTTTATTATAGTACCTTAATTATATTAAGCCTAAATTAACGCAAGCAGTTAGTTTCATGTTAATTTGTGTTCTTTTAAATAAATGCAATTTAGTAAAATACTTAATATAAGTAAAGAGCTTTATTTTAATGTAAGATGCATTTCTTATATATTTATAGTAAATTAGCATATCGATTTTATCGCGAGGCGTGAATTTTTAAATCCTTTATTTTTCTTGCTGAAGCGTCAGATACAATGTTTGGGGAAAGATCATCTTTTTGGTTGTTTTTTACCAAACTAGCGGGCACAGATTTGATGCCCCAATGGTTTGGTTAAATTTTTATTTAACGGAAGCCCTTTTCCCGCTTTAAAAAATCATAGGCTTGCTGTATTGCTTGCGTTTTCCTTTTGGCTATTTCCATCATTTCCGATGGTAGATCTTTCGCTACAAGCTTGTCGGGATGATGTTTTCTCATTAGCTTGCGATAAGCTCGTTTAATCGTTTGACTATCGTCCTGGGGATTGACTCCGAGCACGTTGCAGGCATCCTCCACGGTAGGTACTTTCGTTCTTGACGGCTGGCGATAGCAGTCCTCAAAATAATTATTTTGAGCGCTAAATTGCGCATCAACCTTCATCATGTCGAGAAACTGATCAAACTGTTCATGTGTAACGCCTAGTTCTTTGGCTATGGTGTACAACACCTGCCGCTCGTTATCGTGTAGCCAACCATCTGCTAAGGCTGCCTGAATTTGGATTTCTAAAAACATACGAATAAGATCGAAATGGCCTAAGCATATCTGGCGAAATTCGCGCAATCGGCTACGCAGCGGAAAATCTTTCTTTTTCCCTTCCCGAAATGCCTCTTGTGCTGCGCTTTTTAGCACATGATTTAGTTGCATCCACGTCATCAAACGATTGGCGTTCATAATATCAGCCTCGGTGACTCGCCCTTTGGATTTGGTGACATATCCCATTACCTGAAAAGTAGTGCGTAAAAAAACATTTTGTCTGGTTTGTTGATCAAAAAAATAACCGGAACCTAGAATTTGGTCTCGTTGCATTTTATCCACAATATGGCCAATTATTAGGCCTAGTACGATGGGCCAAAAACCACCGCCCAACAAAATCATCATAATAGCTCCCAACAGCTTACCCCAATAACGCATATGCTCCATAATTCCTTATGCCGTCGGTACTAAATTGCTTTAGCTACCTACCTTGCTATTTAACGTTAAGCTTAACCGCGGGTAGCGCAATAGCGGGATTTATATTTGGCGCAATGCCGGTGAATGATATAGTCTTTGACCGTTTTCGCGAATAACCCTACATGATGCAATACCTAACATGCTTATAAAAAAATACTTACTTATACTGATATTCAGTTTTATGGGGGCAGTTATTTTTATTTGGTTTGTTCTTCATAGTCAACTAGCTCTGGCAAAACTAGCAGATAAATGTTTATTGGGTGTTTTGCCCTGTACTCAAACTAAACTCTTGGTTAATGACCACCAAGATACATTTTCGGCGCATATAAAAGCCGATAAAGCCGCCGCGAATTATCCTGAACATGCACTATTTGGTGGCAACGTGGAAATTGAGCAATGCAACAACACTCTCACCGCCGATGAAGTGCAAATCATTCAATGCCAGGAGCAAAACCAAGCCCCACTTTTTACCATTATCGCTACTGGCAATGTAAATTATGTCAACAATGAAATAAAATTGCAGGGATCCAGAGCCTGGTCTAATCTCAATAACAAAGATACCGACGTTTATCAAGGTAATTACCAGATGGTGGGTCGGCAAGGCCACGGATCCGCTGATGTTATGAAGCAACGCGCCCATAACCGTTACACAATTTTAGAAAACGGCAGTTTTACCTCTTGTCTGCCAGCAGATAACAGTTGGAGAGTGTTTTGTTCAAAATTAATCTATGACCGTGAGGAGCAATTTGCCGAGATTTGGAACGCTCGCTTCAAAATCGGTAAAATGCTAGTCTTCTACAGCCCGTATTTGCAAATACCGGTAGGTGACAAACGCCGTTCCGGCTTTCTGATTACCAATGCTAAATACCGAAGCAGCAACGGCTTCGAGCTCAGAGCTCCCTACTATCTTAACTTGGCACCTAACTACGATGCTACTGTCACGCTTAGCTATATGAATAAACGTGACATACGGATTCAAACTGAGTTCCGTTATCTGACTATTCCTGGTGAGGGAATTATGGATTTTGATTGGCTACCTAACTCGCGAGTTTACAGCAACTATTATAGTGATCGCTGGTTATTTTATTGGCATCATAACGGCGTTTTAAATCAGAGATATCGTTTTAATGTCGATTATACTAAAGTTAGCGACTCTAACTATTTTGACGATCTGGACTCTAAGTACAGTAACATCACCAAGGAATACGCTACGCAAAACTTCAGCTTTGGCTATGCAGATAAACATTGGGATACTGTCCTATCGTACAAGCAATTTCAGGTTTTTAACACTAGAAACATCGCAGCCTATCGCGTTGTTCCTCAATTTGATATGATTTACTATAAAAACGATATGGGTTTGTTTGACCTTAAGGTATTTAGCCAGGTAGCCAAATTTACTAACGTTAATAAGGATTATCCTAAAGCTACTAGATTACATATAGCGCCTACTCTCAACCTACCGCTGTCTAATCGTTGGGGCAGTATTAATACCGAAGCTAAACTTATGGCGACTCATTATAAGCAAGAAAATATCGATTATCACAATAAAAACACTACCACCGATCTTCATCTTAAGTCATCGGTCAATCGGGTTTTGCCACAGTTTAAAACTGATATCAATATTGCGTTAGAACGCAATATGCATGACACACTCGATCATAAGCAAACGTTTGAGTCGCGGTTGCAATACCTGTATGTTCCCTATCGTAACCAAAATAATATCGGTGTTTACGACTCTACGATTATTCATCACACAAACTACTCTAGCTTGTTCCATGATTTTATTTATAGCGGTCTTGACCGTTTCTCTTTCGCTAACCAATTGGCAAGCGGCGTGACCACCAGAATTTATGGCGATCAACTAGTAGAACGATTGAACTCATCCGTGGGTCAAATCTATTATTTTTCACGACTAAGGTCCGGTGATATGACCAGTACATGGAATCATCATAATAATAGCAGCAGTGTGGTTTGGGCAGGAGATTGCTACTGGTGTATCAATAATCAGTGGGGTGTTAGTGGCAGCCTGCAGTATAATTCACACTTAAACAACGTTGCGCTAGGCGATGCGGTTCTAGAATATTGGCGCGACAAAAATCGTATCCTAAAGCTAAACTATCGTTACGTTAGCCCTCAATATATTGATCATATGATGTCAGATATTAGTCATCCCGGCTATAAAAATGGTATTTCGCAATTGGGGGTAACTGGCCGTTGGTCGTTAGCTGACCGATGGTTACTAGTTGGTTCGTATTATTACGATACCAAAGCCAACCAGCCTTCAGATCAACTGTTCGGCCTGCAATACAATACTAGCTGTTGGGCTATCAATATTGGTTATGAGAAAAAGATCATTGGCTGGAATAATATCGATAGTTCTAGCCGATACGAAAATAAAATATTATTTAATCTTGAACTGCGCGGTTTGAGCAACAATTATGGCCTGAGCACTGACAAGATTTTAAGATCTAGCATGATACCCTGTCAGCGGGAGTGGTAATATTGTGGTTTTGATGAAAAAAATGCAATTAATACTTGATATAAAACTGATATAAATGAAACAAAATGAAAAATTGGAAAAGATTTTGTGTTGTTCTTGTCTTATGCGCTCATAGCGCCATCGCTTCGACCCAAGTAGTGGATAAAGTTGTTGCAGTGGTTAATAATAACGTTGTTCTGGAAAGTGATGTGAACAGTATGTTAACCACAGTAAAACTCGGTGTGCATAAATCCAATAAACAGCTGCCGGACGACACAATGCTTAGCCGCCAGATTCTTGATCAGTTGATTATGGATAACATTATTCTGCAGTTGGCTCAGCGCGCGAATATTGTTATCAGCGACGAGCAGCTGGATCAGGCTATTGACAATATCGCTATCAAAAATCATATGACCATCGATCATCTGCGTTTGAGACTTGCTCGTGAGGGAATGGATTACGATACCTTTCGTGCAAAAATTGGCAAAGATATGCTTATTTCTAAAGTGCGTGACAGTGAAGTATTTCGACGCGTTACTATTCTTCCGCAGGAAGTAGATTCGCTGGCGAAGAAAATCGCTGTCCAAATCGGTAATGACGTAAAATTCAATCTTAATCATATACTGATCCCGTTGCCGGAAAACCCAACGCAGGAGCAGTTAGATAAAGCGACAGTACTGGCTAATTCCTTAGTAGAACGAAGCAAGAACGGCACAGACTTTTGCAAGTTAGCTATAAATTCCTCGGGGGTATTACAGGAGCTGAAAGTAGATCAGATGGGCTGGAGAAAATTTGAGGAAATACCGTCAATTTTCGTTTCACAATTGCGAGGCGTTCAGAAAGATAGCATTATCGGCCCGATTCGTTCCGGAGTAGGTTTACATATTCTGAAAGTTAACGATATTTGCGGTGATGATCAGAGAGAAGTCGTCACCGAAGTACATGCGCGCCATATTCTTTTGTGTCCCTCGGTAGTGATGACTGATCAGCAGGCTCAAGCCAAACTCGAGGATATAGCGGCGCAAATTAATAGCGGTCTTATCAGTTTCGATGCTGTAGCTAAACAGCTGTCTGAAGACTATAATTCCGCAAATCAGGGCGGCGATTTGGGCTGGAATCGCCTTGATGCGTTCGATCTATCTTTTCAAGATACGTTGATGCATCTGCACAAAGGAGAACTCAGTTCTCCGGTACATTCAGCCTTCGGCTGGCATCTAATTGAGCTTATCGATACCCGTCAGATAGACTCTACCGATTTCGTCCAGAAAGATCGCGCTTATCAACTGCTTTTAAACCGTAAATTTGCTGAAGAAGAGCAATTTTGGATGCAAGAACAACTGGCGGCAGCCTATGTAAAAATCTTTCAAGACAATGAACAATAATCAACGCATTGTTATTACTCCCGGAGAACCAGCCGGAATTGGACCTGATCTCGTTGCCGTGCTAGCTCAACAGGCGTGGCCGGTTGAGCTTGTAATATGTGCCTCTCCTGCGCTATTGACGGCTCGAGCACGGCAACTTAACTTGCCACTGCGGCTACACCCCTATAATCCCGAAGATCCTGCCACACCACGGCCAGCTGGTGAACTGACAGTTCTGGCTATTGAAGCGTTGTCACCGATTACCCCTGGCAAACTCAATGTTGCTAATAGCAATTATGTGATAAAGACCCTGGCTCGTGCTTGTGAAGGCTGCCTTAGCGGCGAGTTCGCGGCGTTGCTTACTGGCCCGGTACATAAGGGCGTAATTAACGATTATGGTTTGTTATTCATCGGCCATACCGAATATTTAGCCAAACTTAGCGGCCGAGATCGTGTGGTCATGATGTTGACTACCGAGTCGCTACGCGTAGCTCTCGCGACGACACACTTGCCGTTGTTGGCAGTGCCTGGTGCTATTACCCGCAATTCCCTTGATGAAGTTATTACAATTTTGGTTCAGGATCTCAAACGTAAATTTGATATCTTGCATCCGTGTATTTATGTCTGTGGGCTTAATCCCCACGCAGGTGAAGGAGGCCATCTAGGCCGAGAAGAAATAGAGGTGATCATTCCAGCCCTGGATATTTTGCGTGAGAAAGGATATAATCTCGTTGGTCCGTTGCCTGCCGATACCTTATTTCAATCGCAATATTTGCGTCGTGCGGATGCGGTGCTGGCGATGTATCACGATCAGGGTCTGCCAGTATTAAAATATCAAGGGTTCGGCAGGGCTGTCAATATCACGCTAGGGCTCCCCTTCATTCGTACCTCTGTCGATCACGGTACTGCTCTGGAGCTTGCCGGGTCGGGACAAGCAGAGGCGGGCAGCATTAAAGCGGCACTTAATCTAACAATAGAGATGCTCAAACATCAAAATGAATAATTGCATTTATAAAGGACATGTTGCGCGTAAGCGTTTTGGTCAACATTTTTTGCACGAAAGTACAATTATTGATGCTATTGTTAGAGCGATTCATCCAGAGCAGGGACAGGCAATAGTAGAAATCGGTGCAGGCATGGGCGTATTGACCGAACCGGTATTGAAGCGTATTGATAGCATGACAGTTATTGAGCTTGACCGTGATTTGGTCACCCGGCTATCTAGCCATCCTTTTTTTAAATCCAGACTAAACATTATACAGCAGAATGCAATGATGGTAAATTTTGCAGCGTTGTCTGCTGCACGAGGTCAGCCGCTGCGCATATTTGGCAATCTTCCTTATAATATTTCCACGCCACTCATGTTTAATCTTTTCCGCTATATTCATGTCATTCATGACATGCATTTTATGTTGCAAAAAGAGGTGGTCAACAGGTTGGTGTCTGGTCCGAATAGCAAAAATTACGGCCGTTTGAGCGTGATGACTCAGTACTACTGCCACATAATTCCGGTGCTGGAAGTGCCGCGGACTGCGTTTCGACCGGTACCAAAAGTTGAGTCAGCGTTGGTGCGGTTAGTACCCTATTCTAAATTACCATTCCCGGTCAATGATTTTAGTAAATTAGCTGCTTTGACTCGCCTGGCGTTCAACCAGCGACGCAAGACGCTGCGCAATAGCCTAAGCAATCTTTTTAGTGCGCAACAGATGGCGGAACAAAATATTGATGCGACGCTACGCGCGGAAAATTTGAGTGTTGAGCATTATTGCCGTTTAGCCAACCTCCTAGCGGAGCGCCCCGTTTCACAGGATTAATAGGAGTGCTTTAATGATTAACTCGCCTCGTATCTGCGTTCAGGTTCAGAGCATGTACATAGAGACACAATCTCAACCAGAAAAGAAACGTTACGTTTTTGCTTATACCATTAGGTTGCGTAATTTAGGACGGTATTCCGTGCAGTTACTAGGGCGTTACTGGCGTATAACCAATGCCAACGGCCAGGAAATCGAAGTTCAAGGTGAAGGTGTGTTGGGCGAGAAGCCATGCATTCTTCCCAGAGGCGAGTTTCAATACACCAGTGGTGCGGTGTTAGAAACTCCACTTGGTACCATGCAGGGTTATTATAATATGGTCAATTATCAGGGACAAGGGTTTCAAGTTGCGATCCCGGTTTTCCGCTTAGCGATTCCTTCTCTTATAAATTAACTATGTCAATTTATTTAATTGGTGATATTCACGGCTGTTTTGACGAGCTTAAAATAATATTGGGTCAAGTTCAGTTTAATCCGGTCGCGGACACTTTATGGCTGACTGGAGATCTAGTCGCTCGCGGTCCTAATTCGCTAGAAGTTTTACGCCTAGTACGTAGCTTGGGCGATAGCGTACGTATGGTTTTGGGCAATCACGATCTACGCTTATTGTCAATCTATGCCGGTATAAGTCGTAATGAGCCAAAAGATCGCATGACGGCACTTCTAAAAGCGCCGGATATTGAGGAACTAATCAATTGGCTACGCTGCCAGCCAGTACTACAAGTGGATGAGGAAAAAAAATTGTTAATGGTCCATGCTGGTATCACGCCGCAGTGGGATCTCGCGACGGCGTGCCAATGTGCGTTGGAGGTTGAAACAGAACTCAGGAGTGACAGTTATCCACTGTTTCTTGACGCAATGTATGGTGATATGCCGAACTACTTTAGTTCGGAGTTGAGCTATTTGGCACGTCTGCGATTTAGTACAAATGTATTTACCCGCATGCGCTACTGTTTACCTAATGGACAGTTGGACATGTCTTGCAAGGACATACCGAACAAAGCTCCACCGCCGCTGCGTCCCTGGTTTATGTTGCCTAGTCTAGTGTCTGAGTGTTACAGTATCGTCTTCGGCCACTGGGCTTCGCTTATGGGGCAGGGAACACCATCAAATATTTATGGGCTCGACACTGGATGTTGCTGGGGTGGGAAACTAACTCTGTTGCGCTGGCAAGATAGAGTGTTTACCTACGTGCCTTCTAACTATCAAAACAAAGTGAGCATTAAAAAATGTATTATGGCTTGAAGTCAACGCTTGCTAGTAGCAAGCTGCTTTTAAGGTTTGACGTCAATCCTTGACGTTCTAATATTTCAAAATGGTAGCTGTGGATATTTCGCGTATCAGCTTCATGGAATTCACTTAATATAGATTTCCAATTATTCGGCTCATAGTCGGGAAACCAGGTATCGCCATCTACTTTTGTATTAATATGGGTAAGATAAAGCCGCCTGGACTGTGGTAAAAAAGTTTCGTAAACTTTACATCCGCCGATCACCATCACTTCAGCCACTGGACCTGCCGCGATTAGTGCCTGCGTTGCCGTTGTCACCCAGGTTATGCCGTCTTGATCGCCTAAATTGCTGCTTAGCACAATATTGTGTCTTCCCGGCAGGGGCTTTCCAATAGACTCAAACGTGCGTCTACCCATTATGATTGGTTTATCAAGAGTGTTACGCCTGAACCAGGCTAGATCGGCGGAAAGATGCCAAGGAATGGTGTTTTTCATACCAATTACACGCTCTACTGCCAGAGCGGCAATTAAGCTAATGATCATAAAAAATCTCACAGGCAACAAAGTTGCTGATATTATACGAAAAGAAAATTTGTGCGTCGATAGCTTCTTTTTTAATAAGTGATGCTTTTAAAAGCATGTAACAGTGCTACGGTAATAAGCGTTAATTAATTAAAACGAAACAGTTATAAAGTTATTTTATGATTTTTATCATATTTAGATATTGATGCAATAGAGAAAATGCTAGCGCATGTAATGCGCTCAAATAACTTTGGTGGCAGCATCGCCATTAAAAAACATCGCAATAATGCATTTGCCCTCCTGATTGAGCGCCATATTATAAATACAATATGTTCTATATCGCAAGGCATCGCGCTGGATAATGTTAGTATTCGCAATTGCTAGAATCCTGGCTCTATTATGAACTATCTAACTATATTTATCGTTTTTTTTGATTTTGTCTTGAATATGCGATATTGTACTGTACATTTTATTTATCAGACGCTAATTAATATTTTTATGTCAAGGAGTGGTAATCTGTAACTGAAAATCATTAAAAACAAGAGATGACACGAATAAAAACTTTACTAACTGATTGTACAGTATAGTTGTGATTAACATAAAATATTACTGTATAACTAGTTAGTTGTTCGAATTAACCTTTCGTCAGGGTGCTCAATTAATACAATTTATATCTAACTTTCTTATGCTATAATTTTGACTAGAACGTAAAAGCGGGTGAGGAATTGTTGTGAGAATTATTAAAGAAAGTGCGTAGTGCCATTTTTGTTTAAACGGCATTATTTTTTACCTAGGTTATTGCCGGATATTATCACTGTATAGGGATCTTGTGCTTGGGTAGATACAGACGTTAAAAGAACAACTTATGTAGCTTAAGCCCACCGCGTAGAAACGCGATAATAAAAATAAAATTTAAATTAATAGATTAATTGTAAAATACCAAGTAAAATAATAAAGCGTTGGTAGCAATTTTTTTGTGAGATTCTAGAAGAGAGTTTGATGACGTATTTTTAAGTGTCCCAAAGAAAAATGTTAAGTACTATTATAAGTTACGGTGGCAGACGATATTGCAGATATCCATCAGAGATGCTACTGCTTTAATATAAAAGACTGCCATAGTTGTTGTATAATATGAGAAACCAAATATTGTTATATTGTAATAAGCATATTATGATCGAATGGTGTTATTAGATTCTAAGCCTGCTAAAAACTAGATCTATTTTTGAATTTTAATAACACCACAGGTTATGTATATCTGCTATTAAGCCGCAGCATGCTGTAGTTTTTATCCTCGTCGAGCACGAGGATATACCTTCCTTGTTAGATTTAGAGCGCTATATCATTAGCGAAGAAACTTATTTTTCATGCTGTTACTAGTTGGCAAAATGCTCTTCCTGAACTAGCAACACAAGCTGTGGAACAAATCGCTATAACTATCTGGAAGGCAACTGCTATAACTAGCCGCGATAATAAGATAGATCCTAATTGAATTTGCTAACATTAAGTCATTTGTTTGACGTATCTTATAGAAGATAAATGACAGCAGAATAATTTTTAGTTGTGAACTATATGTTATTGACAGTATGTAATATATAGCTGAATTTACTGATACGTATGTTGCCTGAGTGTACACTACTCAGTGATATTTGTTTGTGCTGGATTCTCTTAAAATGATGAGCCGATAAAATCATAGGTGTTGCAGGTAAAGCTTACTTATACGACGATACTATCGTCGTACCGCGGATTACAAGTTAGCAACATTGATAAATATTTTAAGCATTTTTATAACGCTAAAAGACTATGCTTCGGTGTCACTAGGGACAGGCGTTGAAAACTGAAAGTGCTTTTAATCCTGAAGCAAAAGATTCGTTTCTTTCGCGCTTTGGTATAAGTAAAAAGCAACTTTATAACGATATTTATTAATATATGATCCCATAATCAAGGGCACCAGTGCATCATGGCGAAGACCGCGCCTTTAGCAAGTAGTGTATGAAATAACGAAAATATGGGATCTGCGTCATTAAATGGGGCTGGCATGGAATGCCAATTAGCAAAAATCAGTGAATTCTGGTGTTGCGAATTATTACTACATGCATTGATAGAGGACCAATCACCTTGATATTGATTAATACGGGTATTGTTCATGAACATAGCTATGCCATAAAGTGATATTCAGTTATAAGTTTTATTTTAGTAGTGTAGTTTACACATGTACCACACGATATTTGTCGCTTTTACTTATCTACAAAAGAGCATAGCCATTTTTCTTTATGTTTTTCTTTCGGTATACATCTCCCTTTCTAGGTCCAAGAATTCTTTGGTAGCACGTATTTTTAACATCAAGATCGGTAGCCACTTTTAAAATTTGTTAACTGGCAGTACAACATCTCATACTATACTTCATAGTAAATCAGAATAACTTAGCACATAATAGCGTGTCTTAACAGAGCTAGTTTTTTTGGTGATAAAGACCCTCAGTGACTACTATTAACCAACAAACCATACCAGGGTGTTTTTTAAAAAACAAACAGCACCGGTACTTTATACATGAGTAAATCTCAGTAAAATATATCTAACTTAGGTTTACTACTAAATGAATATTTATTTTTTCTGATCCGCAGTGTAAACGTTAGCTTTGTATCTACTGGTTGATGCTTTGAATTTTACTATTCAGTGTATTTGTTTATAGCACTTACAACTGTAAGTTACTGAAATAAATTTAGATCTGCTTTATGTCATTGATGAAATGTGACCATACCGCTTATTAGCATATTTGCGATATTGCAAACTGCATTGACATTTATTTTGTATCGAATCGGTAAAATTAATTAAGCAGCACCGGTGCATCATTGAACATGTTAATCGCGTTTTGTTAGTAACTAAATATACTAATATCCGTATGTAGTACAATATCTATATTGCTTTTATGTTCCAAGATGATAAGGAAGAAGAATGCTAGCAGATAACCTATGGTAGTTAGATAGCTAAGCAATAGTATGGTAATAGTGGGCGTGAATCGGCTCTTTAAGCTGCAGATACCAACTACTATATTTTTATAATAAAACTACCATACCTAACTAAAGGAATTGGTATGTTCATTTTATATTACTTATATGTTAAGTAATGAGTTTTATTGTTTATTTATTTTTGTTATACGGCGTTTGTATGAGATATCTCTGTTTATAACAACAAGGAACAATGTCGTTAATATAGTTTTTAATCTCGGTATGGTTTGAATTTTAGGCTATAAAATAATACACTTAAGATTTATCAAAATTAACAAACTTAAAATTCATATTTGCGATGGCAAAAAGGTTTTGGTTTGCTAGCTAACCGATGCAAGAGAAAGCGATCGTTATTTATCAGATGTTAGCTGACTTATGCAAATGTGAAGGCAAAAATATTGTTGTAATACCGTATCTAATTCATCTTGAATTAACGGTTACGCAATCCAGTAAAGTTTGGTATGTGTCAACCTTATTGACACCTAAAATTTTTGAGATTAATCTAGATGTGGTACCATGTTTAGTAGCTCGTAAATCTATATTCTAGGCAATATAGATCTTATTACACTTGGCGTTAACCGCTAAAGTGTTTTATATAACCTCCAAATTGCTATGGCTATCTTTGATATTGTATATTGTTTTCATAACATATTGAGGTAATAACACGATTGCCTTATATCAGTAAATGTTGGGTAACATAGCACATGAGGTCATTATTGATATATTATCTACAATAAACTCCTGTTTTATAATATCTTCAATACAAAATTGGTATTTGAGGATAGTATTAATAATAAAATCTTATCAAATGGACATTCATTAATAACAACTTGTTTGCAGGAGGAGACTACGATCTCATCAGGTTACTCTGATTTGCTAGAGATTTTAACGCCACATAAATCAAATTTGCTATCATATAAAATAGGAACTTTAATATAAATAGTGAGGTGAAGTAGCTAGTATGTAGTGGATTTCCCTGTACTAAATATAAGTAACGAACTCATATTTGATGAATATATTTTAGTTTTCATTATAATATAAAATGTAATTAACTAATTTATCGCAACGTAACTATTTGTTATATTTTAAAATGCTAAAGTAAGTGCAATTTGCTATTTAAAAAGCGTGCTTGTTCTCACTACGTGTCACAATAATAGCACACCTTCCTAAAATATGAGGCGGAGGTGACGTTAAGTATATGTGACAAAACTTGCTTAAGTTAGGGTTTAAATACAAGGGTTAGTTATTTAGTAACTATTTTATTTCTATTGATGTCTATATGAGGAATAAACAGTATCTTAGTTAAGACGTTCTTTGATACGCGCTGCCCTACCCGTACGTTTACGCAGGTAATAAAGTTTCGCTTGACGTACTGCGCCACGACGTTTAATAACAATGTGATCAATATTTGGAGAATATGTTTGGAAGACTCGTTCAACACCTTCGCCACTGGAAATTTTACGAACAGTGAATGCAGAGTTCAAACCGCGGTTACGAATGGCGATAACTACACCCTCAAATGCTTGCAGACGTTTTTTACTACCTTCAACAACCCACACTTTAATTTCCACTGAGTCACCTGGACGAAAAAAAGGGGGTTCCTGCTTCATTTGTATTTGTTCAAGTTGCTGAATAATATTTCTCATGATATTTTGCCATTATAAACTACATTATAAACTAATAGAATTAATTTATTAGCTACCTAGCTGATTGCTTAATAATTTTGTTTTGTTGTCTTATATTCTTGCTGAAATTCAGTCAGTAATTTTGCTTGTTCGTTAGTAAGTGTTAAACTTGCCAGAAGTTCAGGTCTTTTTAACCAAGTATTGCCTAAAGATTGTTTTAAACGCCATCTTCGAATTTTAGCATGATTACCCGATAGAAGAACTGGGGGCACTTTCATACCATCTAAAACCTTAGGTCTAGTATAATGTGGGTGATCTAATAGCCTTTTGACGAAGGAGTCTTCCATAGCAGACTGTTCATGTCCTAGCACACCCGGGATCAATCGGGAAACTGAGTCAATCAGCGCCATCGCTGCTAATTCACCACAGCTGAGTACATAATCGCCCATTGACCATTCTTCATCAATCACTGTCTCTATTAAACGCTCATCAACACCTTCATAACGGCCACATACCAGAATCATCTTCGGATTAGCTACCAGCTCGCTTACTCCTTGCTGATCTAACTTGCGACCCTGAGGAGAAAGATAAATTACCTTTGACTCTTTGCCCATCTTATTCTTTGCTTCGTAAATTGAATCCCGCAAGGGTTGTACCATCATTAACATACCCGGACCACCTCCGTAAGGCCGATCGTCTACGGTAAAATGATGGTCATGAGTAAATGCCCGCGGATTCCAGTACTGTAGATTAAGCAGACCATTTTTTACTGCCTTTCCGGTTACTCCGTAATCGGAAATGGAGCGGAACATCTTTGGAAAAATACTGATAACACCAATCCACATCTCGTTATTTCCAATATTGTTACCTTTAAAATCCAGAATCAAAATCCCGGATTCCAGTCAATGTTAATTATGTGGTTTGTGAGATCTACATTTTTAATAACTTGACCATCGATGAACGGAATCAAGAGTTCTTTTATGCCAAAAGCATCTTTCTGGTTAGTTTTTACTACCATAGCATCGTTAGAACCAGTTTCCATAAAACCAACAACTTCACCCAGTTTATCACCATTAACTGTAACGATTTGGCATCCTAGGAGATCTTTCCAGTAGTATTCGCCGTTGTCGAGGTGTGGCAATTGCGATGCATCAATAATTATTTCGAAATTCGTCAAAAGTATTGCTTCTTTCCTATTCTTAATATTTCTTATTTTGATGATCCAGTCCCGATTGTGGCGCTTCCAACTTTCAAGCTCGATTAAATGTAACTTATCTTCTTTTGTGATAAACCAAGGTCGGTAATTAAAAATACTTTCGGATTTTTCGGTAAAAGAATACACTCTGATCCATCCACGAATGCCATACACTGCGCCCATCTTCCCAACTATGACTGATTCTGCCGGTTTTGATTGTGCTGCAATACGGAATTGTTTGTTCATTTTACCGCCTTTTAGCAGTATGACTACTTTTGTGTATTTTTGATTAGCGTTGATACGCGATCAGAAATTGTTGCGCCTTGGTTAACCCAATGTTTAACACGCTCTATATTTAAACGCAAATCTTCTGCCTGACCCTTTGGAACTGGGTTGAAAAAGCCAATACGTTCGATAAAACGACCGTCACGAGGATTGCGGCTGTCAGTCACTATAATTTGATAGAAAGGGCATTTTTTAGCTCCTCTACGTGCTAAACGAATTGTTACCATCACATCCTCTTTAGTTAATAAAACAACTGGACCCTATCAGGGGGGTAGATTCTTCGGTTGCCGTATGAAAAACCAAAGGTTTTTACTAGTTTGAAGATAAAAGCAATTAAATAGTTAATTAATAACCGTTGAAGTCCGGTGATATAATACTCTTTATATTTCGCATTATGTTTTCCATGCCGCTCTTTTTCATTTTCTTCATTATGCGCTGCATATTGTCAAATTGTTTTAGTACGTGATTCACATCCTGAACCTGCATACCTGAGCCAATGGCGATACGGCGTTTACGCGATCCTTTAATAATATCCGGGGTTACGCGTTCTTTAGCTGTCATGGAATTAATGATAGCTTCTATGCGCACCAGAACTTTATCGTTTATTTGCGATTTGACGTTATCTGGCAATTGTACTATTCCAGGTAATTTATTCATCATACTGGCTATGCCGCCCATATTGCGCATCAGCTTAATTTGATCCAAGTAGTCGTTTAAATTAAAACCGTCGTTTTTTTTCAGTTTGCTGGCAAGTTTTTCCGATTGTGCAAACTCGACTTTGCTTTCTATTTCATCAATCAAAGATAAAATATCGCCCATGCCGAGTATACGTCCAGCTATGCGATCGGGATAAAATGGCTCTAATGTGTCAATTCTTTCTCCTAAGCCCATGAATTTAATAGGTTTTCCAGTAATGTGCCGTATGGAAAGAGCCACACCACCGCGTGCATCTCCGTCTACCTTGGTTAAGATAAACCCAGTTAGCGTTATCGCTTCATTAAATTTTTTAACGGTATTAGTGGCGTCTTGCCCAGTCATGGCGTCTACTACAAGTAGTGTTTCCACGGGGTGGATAGCAGTATGAATAGTGATAAGTTCTGCCATCATTATTGCATCTACATGCATGCGGCCAGCTGTATCTACTAGGAGGGTATCATAAAATTTAAGTTTAGCTTGATGTAATGCTTGATTGACGATATCGATCGGTTTTTGCGTATCAAACGACGGAAAAAAATCGATACCTATCATTTTTGCTAACGTTTCAAGTTGCTTGATGGCCGCTGGGCGATGAACGTCGGCAGACACCATTAGTACTTTTTTCTTTTTTTTATCGTGCAGATATTTCCCTAGCTTGCCGACACTTGTGGTTTTCCCAGCTCCTTGCAGACCAGCCACCATAATAACCACCGGCGGCAGTGCTGACAGATTTAGATCGTCATTTTTTTCACCTAGGGCATTCACTAGTTCGGTATGCACGATTTTGACGAGTGCTTGCCCAGGCTTCAGATTTTTATTAATTTCCTTCCCCAGAGCGCGTTCTTTGACTCGGCTGAGGAAATCTTGCACTGCAGGGAGCGCCACATCTGCTTCCATCAGCGCAGTGCGTACTTCGCGCAGGGTATCATTGATATTCATTTCAGTTAGGCGACCTTTGCCGCTAATATCATACAACGTGCGCGATAATCGTTTAGATAAATTATCAAACATTATGTTATTTAACCTAAATGGTATTTTCTTCTTGTAATAATATACCTATTACAAGTATAGTATAACATATGCCGGAATATCAATGGTTCTTTTACTGTAAGGAGTTAAATCCTAGCGCACTGAATACGCGTGTGATTACTTTTTATTTACGCCATACGATTACATTAATGTATTTTGAATGTTTTGATTTTATTGTTTTATTTATGAATAAGTTACCTGATGTTGCCTAAGATTATGCTTCGCAGCAGAAGCGCTCGCTAGTCATATCGTCAAGACGCCATTGTCGATGCTAGGAGCATAAAAAGTTCTTATTTCTGGCTGCAACCAGTATGACGTGATAATGAGGATTATTAATTGAGCTGTTTGAACTTGACTATTTATCATCTTGTTAATTAAATGCACCTCATTACGGTGCTCATATCGCGCAATTTAGGTTAGTTTTGCTACTCAATTTTGTATGCTTAGCTATCCACCAGCAGAGCATTTATTAGTCTAATACCCGTAAACATATGCATTAAACCAACCGGAAGGCATTCTCTATTTGATAGTCAATATTAGCCAGGAGATATTTCCCCCATGTATTGCTTATTATCGTTCTTAATACTCCCTATGCGTTTTAACTAAGTTGGTCTGATTGCCTATTTAAAACTAATAATCTGAATTATTATCTTATGTAAAGTCATTTGTAAGTATTGACACACACAATACTTTATATCACGCAGATCTTCTGCATGGTGCTATTGATGCTGATACCGGCGACTGGGCACCTACACTCGCCACTAGTATTTTCATGTTCATGCGTCATATGTTCTTTACCAAAAAGAAAACAGCACCATCTTTTATCGTCTGGTGTTGTTTGACAGTAAAACTATAGCGTTATGATAATAGTTCTAACACGTAACTACCAGTTGTTTTGTGCATAATGCTGATTATCTTATTGCCAGGACTCTAGTTTAACTTCTATCAGTAATAGAATCTAAAAAAATTTTTATCATTCAACACTGATAAAGAAAATAAGCATTTATAGCATGTTTAGTAATTTATTACTATGTCTAGTATACATAGTCTTTAATATGTATATTTTGGGTGCTAGAACTAATGTAATCAATATGTTTGCGTTTGTACTGGTAAGCGTTGTGTATAATATATCTTAACAGGATCTTCACATCTCTATTTTACCTTGATTATTGGTAGAGATAGTATACAAAATGAGTTATCAAAGCTTAGGTATTATACCTATACTTCACATTTTACTAGATGACCTTAAAAATTTTTGGCTATATTTAGATTCAAAATAGTGTCACTGAATCTTCAACTAAGATTAAACTGATAAAGATGTACAAAAATCAATAAACGTCAGCCATTCGGATATTAGTTGCTTTTTAAGCATATTTTATTTCTCATGGGAAGGAAGAGACGGTAACAAAATTTTCATGAATCCTCAAATAAATTAAATTTATATTAATGAATAAGGGGTAATTCACTCTAAAATGGAAAAGAAAATTTAAAAATTACTGTGATTTTCATGTTGTCCTTACTTAATATCACTCGATGATAGATAAATAAAGAGTGCTATATCTTTGAAACATTGCTGTTCTAAACTTCTAATGTTTATTTCGATAGTTATTTCCTAGTTATGATCGAGGAAATCAACGTAATGCGCTGGCCTCGTTAAAAAATGCAGTTTTAGTGATAAACTTTTACCTATTAAAGCTATTATTGTATTTATGAGTGGCAGCATCATCGCTTTCATAGCAACCTATAATCACGGAGTCAAAATCACCATTAATTAGTCTTTTAGTGGATAAAAGCGGTCTATAACTAAAATTCTCAATCATTATTTTAATGCCAACTAATTTGCATTTACCTAGCAACCTGTTCTTATATGGCTGGCGGTTTTACGGGTATCTGGATAAGATAGTACTAAGTTTATCCGGCGGTTAGTGCTGTATTTCTTTTACATTCAAGCATCGGCAGCTAAGTATTTTAGACTTTGTCCTGATTTCATGCTACTCGCAAGCGCTTCAGATATTCTGGCAGTGTGCGTCGTCATGACGCTACATAGCAACTAAAGAAGTTTTTTACTAGCAGTGAATACCAACTAGTCGCTGTCGTTATAGTAGATTATTTAAAGCATAAAAATAACAAAGTAGCTGGTGAAATTATAGCTTGATGGATAAAGCGGCTTTTAGGAGTTAAAAAATAGAATGAGTGACGCAAATAGGTTATCAGCACCCTTACCGAACAAAATATTTCATAAAATACTACAGATCGATCAGTATCAGCTTGTTTCTCATAAGGTTAACATCAAAAAAATCAAAGAAATTTGCTACATAAATAGACAATTAAGGCGGACAGTATTCGTGAGTTAGACAAGTCGTTTTATTAATCATCACATAACAAGACGATGTATATCATTAGAAAAGCATTTGGCAGTTCTTCTGTCGTTAATATTTTTACACATATCGTCTTGCTATTTTAATCGATAAAATATTATTTATATCTATATACTAGATGTGTAAGAAAACTAGGATAAAGTAAGAAGTAAACATGATACCAATCAAGTCGTTGAAGAAAGACATATACGGAAGAGAATCACGCCACTCAAACTGGTCGTTTGACCGAGTGGTTGCGCAATGCAAATTCGTGCTGACCCTAGAAGTAGAGGCGTGTAATGATTTATTATTAATTTAGTTAAAATATATCATAAGATAATCTTATGTCATTCTGTCTGGATTAACTATATAGTTTATCAGGATAATATCCGCACTTAAAACGGATAACTATTTCGCTGACTTCTAACTAAATTAGATATTACTAGCCTAATTAAACATATAACATCCGTGTAGTATATTACTCGATGTTCTTATGCCGTTGACGATGAAAGTGTTTGATGTGTGCCTTATGATAGTAATCATTTCCGCGCTATGCTTTTAGTCCTTGACTTTACGCACATATATCATCTTAGCTGTCAAGCTTATCAGCATTAATAACAAGTCTTCTATTTAGTGCGTTTGATAAGGGTTATTTACATATATGTCCGGCAGATAATCAGAGATTATATAAGATGTTAACGCATCATTCATTAAAATAATTGTGTATAAAAGTCGTTAATACATACCTCAACGTATAAATGCTTGATGATAGCATTACTTCCAGATTAGGCCGTCAGAAAAGCAGAACAAAATCAGTGATAGTATCACTATCATGAGGTAATATGTTATTATGTATTTGCTCAACATGAATCCCAGACGCTATAGTATAGTTTATACTATAAAGCGATCTAAAAATTACACGCTACTTCTATTTGAAAATATTTTCTTTTTAAGGTAAAAGAACCTTTTCTACCGCGAAGGGTAATCATTAATAAAAGATGCGCATCTGTTATCGACATCCCTATCAACACACATATGAGTTTAACCACAGTTACGGATCTTAACTAGAGATTCCATTACTTTTTAACGCCAGTTTTGACTCGCTAAAAATTCATTGAAACTAAGTTCATCTGCTGCTTCTAGTGCACGCTGTCTTTGCCAGGAACGTATTTTCTCAGCATCAAGTTGTGCCTCACTTAGCACTTGTAGTGGTTCATCACGCAGCTTTTGGTAATAATTGTTGCTTAACATTAGCCCTAGTCGGCTAATACCGTGCTCTATTAATTGATCTAGAAAACGGGATGAAAGCGTAAGATCAGGAGAATCTAAGCATATTACTAATTTATTGCAAACTTTTTGATAGTGAGTGTTATTATTATTGCGGTCGAGCGTTTTAGCTACGCGACGCAGATCCTGAAACAATAATTTTCCGAGCATATTAAGAGGCTGTTTAGTACAGCTACAGTTAATTCCAATACCAAGCATCAAGCCGGGTTTACGTCCTTCGAGTATAACTTGATTCCAATTGCTACGAGTATATAGGAGCTCCTCTGCGCTCATCGCTGGCGCTTCAGCTAGCGTACACCAAATCAGGAACAGATCCAAAAAACGCGCCTGTTCCTCTTCAATGCCAACTGGCGAGAAAGGATTGATATCTAAAGAACGTACTTCTACATATTTAATGCCGCGGCGTATTAATGCATCAGACGGGGATTCATTATTTAGTGTCATCTGCTTAGGCCTTATAAGCGTATATAATTCATTTTCGATTTGCAGTACGTTAGTATTCAGTTGCAGATAACGACCATCTCTCTGTAATCCCATACGTTTATAGTCGACGGATGGCGTTTTGCTCGCCTGTTTTAAATTTTTAACATATTCATCTAAACGATTAAACGTAATACTCAACTGATTTTGTGACTTATTAATGTATCCTAAATCGCTCAAACGCAACGAGGTCGCATAAGGTAAGTACATAAGCCCCGATTGGGTGTATTTAAACGGTAGCTTGGTCTTGCGACCATTCAAAAAAGATGGGCAAATGCCTGGAGAAGCCCCAAATAAATAAGGAATAATCCAGCCGAATCGATGATAGTTACGTATAAGTTGCAGGTAA
The DNA here is from genome assembly GCF_900161835.1 of Sodalis endosymbiont of Henestaris halophilus. GTDB lineage: Bacteria > Pseudomonadota > Gammaproteobacteria > Enterobacterales > Enterobacteriaceae. The sequence continues at coordinate 477,585 of NZ_LT897836.1, forward strand.
CCAGCGGAAATAGCTTCTTTGCCACTTACTTCGTCTTTAATGCCAGTATAAGCTTGCCAGAATGGCAGCGGCAAGGAAAAATTGTAATGTACGCCAGCTATGATTTGCATCATAGCGCTGTAGCGATTTTTTAATCCCTCTCGATACAATGTTTTCATTAACCCGATGTTAGAACTGCCGTATTGCGCTAATTCGATGTGTTGGGTGTGATTAATAAAACACGGCATGCTCATCGGCCATAGACGTTCATTTACCAGATGACGGGCAACATAACGATAAATATCGCGCAACAATGTTAACATATGGTCCATATCATTGTCTGCTGGAGTAATAAACTCCATTAACGCCTCAGCAAAATCGGTCGTGATCCACTTATGAGTCAACGCAGCACCGAGCGACTTAGGATGGGGGGTCTGCGCCAAATTGCCATTGGTATTGATGCGCAGCCCTTCATATTCGACGCCGCGGCAAATTCCCTTTAGTACGTGAGGGTTGTCTTCCAGCCAGGAAAGTGCATGTGATATATTTGGGATCAAAGTAACCTCACGCAGTTTACAGTGTTGGGTACTAACCTAATAGTTTATGCTCTTTAATGCTATTTGGAGATGTTTAATGTCCTGCGCTGCAGGTCCTAATCTTTACGAACTTTATATTAACAATTTGTGCGGACATTATATCAAAGTTATTGACCTTGAAAAACCACACAGGATGAATGTAGTTTCATGACCAGTTTTGCTTTGCGTAAGAAAGTTTGCTGATCAGGTTTAGGGTGAGTTAACATTATCAGCGTTGATAACGGTATTAAAATATTGTAGCAGTTTGATATTGCAAAATATGACCTATGTCATCTTATTTTTTATTATTCGCGCTCACAGATATCAGCCGTTTACCATGGTTACGCTTTATTACGTCAATAAGAGGCAGATTAACAATGCTATTGTCAAAATTGTTATGCAACACTTCGATTGTATTACGCGCTAATTGATTAGGATTTATTCACGAAGAATAATCCTTAAGGATTATTTTTGCTATATGCTATGAGGACGATCCGTGTAACTAAATAGCCTCTTTCTCATCGAACTGCATCAAGTCAAGTGTTAATGCTTGTTTTTAGATTTTGCGGTGCATCCGTTCTGTATCACATATATGGTGATCTATATCAAGGATTAATCCTTGATGATGTTCGTACATGATTTTCAGCTAAATCTATAAATTCAGCGTTAACTTTAGCGCAATACCTTAACATTGTTGCAGATTCTGTTCGAATTAAATGTATCTAGCGATTTATAGTGACACGCTGCTTATACAGTTGCTTAGGTGAGACAGACGAAGGGGATAAAAGATGATGTTGTAGCTATGGATACCAATTATTCTGTTATTAGTCGCTGGATAAAAAGAAACCTATATTTTGAACGACAAGGAAAAATCGTCAGCATTGTCATGAATCATTCAATAGATCGCATCTATTCGCTATAATAAGTTGGGATTATGACTTAAAATTTATAATAGAATCTTCAGAAAACTCCCGTGTGCTTGATGCATGACAACCTCAACGTTTGTTGATGATCAATAAATGCAGAACGCAATATTTCTTGTTATAGCTGTGTCATATTTTTTTGATTTGCATTGCAATAGGCTATTTTATACTTACTAAAGTTATACAACAGAGTTAAAATAAAATATTAGTTAGTAACTAGCGTATAAAAAGGGGAAATAGTTGTCGTAAAATGTTAATGTACTAATGTATATGCATAAACAACAAGACTCTTAAAGAATTTTCATTTTCTTGATCGTTGGTTCGTAGTGACTCATCTTAGCCAGGTTTTATACGATGATTTCATTGATATCCGAATATAAATTGCTGATCTTATTATATATTAGGATTATATTTATAATCCCATACATCGATAAGATGAGCAATGTTTCCCTTTGATATGATTAAATGATAATCGTTCAATCACTTTTTATAATCTGACAGTTCGTGTTTGCTCTTCGAGTATTATTATTTATAGCGATCAAAGAGTTCACTTTAAATAATAATTTTTCTTCCGTATTTCAACCTACATCTCTGACTGTCTTTTCTCTATTTTAATGTCTAATTGTGAAATTAATTTTTAGTTTTCAGAATTAACTATGCCTTCTTATTAAAGAATTTAAAGGAATATTCAACTATTATATTCTCATAGTTTTTTAAATATTTTGGGTAAATTATGTACATTTATAAAATAATCTGTGTAGATACGTCTACACAGGATTTTTTATGCTTTAATCTTCTCTTTGGAGAAGAAAATAGCATAAATAGATTAAAATAGTACAAAAACCAGGTTTAATAGTTACACGCAATCTTAATGGCGTCTAGATTGCAATGAATGTTATTAGTCATGCTTTAGAGGGATCAAGTTGCTTGTGCCGTATAGCGCTAGTTCACATGTAAGATCACACATGGTCGTTAAGATTTAAAAACCATATATATGAATTAAAAAGAAATCACTTTATAATTAATTCGTAATAATTTACTATTAGGTTTAATAAATTAAACCTAATATCAAAAAAAAATACTTTATAATTTGTTAAGGTCTAAGACGTTGATCATATCAAACAGTCCTTTGCCCTGGTTTGAAAGCCAAGTAGCTGCCCTAACCGCCCCGCGGGCGAAGGTCATTCTGCTCGTCGCCTTGTGGGTGATCTCGAGGCGTTCACCAATCTCGACAAACATTGCGGTATGTTCGCCCACTATATCTCCTGCGCGCACCGTGGAAAAGCCAATGCTTTGTTCTTTACGCTCATTTATATGCTCCTTACGGCTATAAACTGCGCAATCATTAAGATTGCGTCCAAGAATGCCAGCGATCATTTCCCCCATGGCAATCGCAGTGCCTGACGGGGCATCAACTTTGTGGCGGTGATGAGCTTCTATAATTTCAATGTCGGCCTCTTTTCCTATCACCATCGCTACTTTTTCCAACACTTTAAGCATGAGATTGACACCAACGCTAAAGTTAGCTGCTAAAACAATGCCCGTCTCTTGTGCTGCTATTTTAATGGCATTTTTTTGTTTATTGCTGAACCCAGTGGTACCGATAACGATGCCTTTGTTATTTTGTTGGCAAAATTTTAGGTACTCTAGGCAGGTTGCAGGACGGGTAAAATCGATGAGAATATCAAAATCATCTTTTACTGCTGCTAGATCACTTTTTACTATTACACCTAGTGAGCCGTTGCCGGATAGATCACCCGCGTCTATCCCGCACAATCCCGAATCATCTCGGCTTAACGCTGCGCCCAAAACTGTTTGTTTTGATTGTGTTACCGCCTGGATAATTTGACGTCCCATTCGGCCTCCTGCGCCAGTCACCGCTATGCGTATTTGTGTGTTCTTCATATATCTTCCTAATTTTGTTTTATAAGTTATTTTGTGTTAGCTATGACAGTATGCTATTGCTATCGCAAATCCTTTCATAATAATTTTATACTTAGTATAAGTAGAAAATAAGTAATGTTATCTAACAAACAGATTTTTTTGCACCGTGGCTTTGTAAGGTGCGTTTTTAATCTTTGCCTATCGCGTATAGTGTCACTACATTGAGTGAGTATGATAATTTATATGATAGAGTTAGAATCAAGGCGTTTTATTGTTCTAGTGTGTCCGATAAGATATTTTGCATTAAACTGGGTTGTAATCAGACTAAGGTCTATTAAAGCCGGAAACGTCTTTTTTTGTGGATCAAAATGTTACATGGCCATCTAATTTGTAATAAGTAAACGGTACGGCAGTTTAGTTGATGAGCGATCAATAAGATGATCTTAAGGTGTCGTTACAGCGTTGCTGTGCCTCTATTCCTATCCAACTGTAAGGTTTCTGCACTATTCCTAATTAAACCGTGATTTGTCTTAATAAGACTTATATAGATCAATTATCATTAGTACTAGCAAAGTTAAATCCATTTGTAAGCAATCATTATCTCGCCTCGGTAAACTGACGGCTAACCAACATAATAACTGCAGTAACCATTTTAATGCGCTTGTTTAGCATGAGATTTCGTCTGGATTGCTGATAAAGCCTAGCAGTTTAGCCAATAATTAAGTTATTTGCAGTGGATTGACAGCTACTTTATCGAAAGTGTTACGACCTCTAGGTTAATGGTTAGTTACAAAGAAAATGTAATGAACTCCCTGCTGTAGCTAATGTTTGTCTAGCAACGGCTACCGTTGTGCATATATCAAGGCACAATTACGCTTAACTACGCTAACTTAAACTGAACATATGTTGCTTTTATTTTTGTAGACGCAGTTTTGTGTTTTTGACATTTTCAGATACAAAAATATTATCTTTATACGTATAAGTAATCGTTGAGTCCGTTCGTTTGTTTTGCTGCACTTGCATTCATATCATTATTTGCGTTAGGTTAACCTTCGATTAAATCGACTTATGATTTAGTTCAAGGTGTTGCTATAACCCGTAGGGGCAAAATGCAACAATGAAATTATTTTACCGTTTTTACTATGATTCGCAGTTCTTTCGGTACCTCAAAGACTATGTTTTCATCTCGGCCAATAAGTTCTTCAACTCCTTTAGCACCGAAAAAATATAGGCGTTTGATGACCTGTTGTACTAGTATATCTGGTGCTGAGGCTCCGGCAGTTACGCCGATAATTCGCATTCCTAGCAGCCATTTTTCCTTAATATCGCTAGCTTTATCAATGAGGTAAGCTGGTTTACCTACCTTCTGTGCCAGTTCAGCTAATCGATTAGAGTTTGAAGAGTTTTTTGAGCCTACTACGAGTACCATATTAGCATGAGATGCTAGACTTTGTACAGCTTCTTGACGATTCGTAGTAGCGTAACAAATATCGTTTTTTCGCGGTCCAACAATTGTGGCAAATCGCTCGCGTAGTGCGTTAATCACATCAGCAGTGTCATCCACTGACAATGTGGTTTGGGTCATAAAACATAGATTATCAGCATTTTTTACTTTAAGACGCCAAACATCCTTCGGAGATTCCACCAGATATATACCCCCGTTAGGGTTGTTGTATTGCCCCATGGTGCTTTCCACTTCAGGATGACCGATATGGCCAATGAGAATTGCTTCAGCCCCTCTTCTGCTAGCTCGCGCGACTTCCATATGAACTTTAGTTACCAGCGGGCAGGTAGCGTCAAACACAATTAAATCACGGTGACGTGCCTTTTCCCGCCCTGCCTGGGAAATTCCGTGGGCAGAGAAAATGAGAATTGATTTATCAGGTACTTCATCGATTTGCTCAACAAAAATTACCCCTCGATGGCGCAATGTATCGACTACGTAGTAATTATGTACAATTTCATGACGTACATAGATTGGTGCTCCATATATTTCTAGCGCGCTCTCAACCATACTAATTGCCCGGTCAACTCCGGCGCAAAAGCCGCGTGGATTAGCTAGTAGTATGTGCATTGGTCGGTCTCCAATTTTGGTCAAGTTGCTAGTTCTTAAATGTCGAACGACACTACTTTATCAGAGATAATATGCTAGAAATTTATGTTGATATAGTTGAGGTTTTAGCCAATAACCTAATAATATCTGGCAGTTACGCTGTCGTTGATACCATCAAACCATATTGTGGTAATCAAGTATTGCACGTTAAGCTTAATAAAATTTCTGGGCAAATAAAATGTATGATGTCTAATAAGACAAGTATTGACTATTTAATGATAGCTAGAAGCTAGCATTTGTCTGCTCTGTATTGCCAAGTTTTATCACTTATGCTGCAACTTGGTAAATAATCGACTGCGCCGAGCCAAAAAGCATCATTTTTTCTTTCTCTCGATTTCATCGATCAACTGGTTTTCAGAGGGGTTAAACTCACAATTATAATCACATCGCGTTTGTCTAGCAATGAAACGTGATTGAGCAGTATGTTACCTTTTCTGCTTAGCAGTTAGACCGCAAAATTCATCTAGCATAATCAGTATGGTGCTAATACAAATACCGGCATCCGCAATATTAAATGTGGGCCAGTGCCAATCTCCAATATGTAAATCAATAAAATCTATTACTACACCGTGCACTATTCGGTCGAATAGATTGCCCAACGCCCCTCCGATAATCGTCGCGTAGGTTGTGTTAGGCAGGTTTTTTTGTTTGTCCGAATGATACATTATGGCTAGTAATACCAGCACGATAATTACCGTGCTGGCAGAGAACGCCCAGCGTTGCCATCCTCCCTCATTTGCTAATAAACTAAAGATGCCACCTGCATTATGCACATATGTAAAATTCATGAAGGGAATAACCGGCACTGACTCGCCAAGCCAGAAAAATTTTATAACCAACTGTTTGCTGCCGATATCTAGTGCTAGAACTACCAGTGTAAGCCAAAGCCAGAATAGTCCCGTAGACATTATTTTTTTATTCATCAAACAAACTTACGCTTTTTGCCTTGCCCGGCTACATTTATGACACAACGACCACAGATTTCTGGATAGTGAGCATGATTACCGATATCCATCTCATAATGCCAGCAGCGTGGGCATTTTTTTCCCTTAGCTTTTGCCAAGGAAATCTTTAATCCTTGAAGTCCTTCACACTGAATTGCGTCATCGCTAGCGTCGGCATAATCAGCTACTACCGCACTTGAAGTTAATAGCGCAAAGTAAAGTTCATCGCCCAATTCGCGCAGCAAAGTGGCAAGTGTCGGCTCAGCGTAAAGCGTTATATGTACTTCAAGAGAACTACCAATACCTTTTTTAGCTCGCTCACGCTCGATAATTTTGTTAGTTTCGCTGCGCAGTTGCAGTAGGATTTGCCAATAAGCATCATTTAACGGTTGGTCTGGATCTAGCCCAAAAAGGCCGTTATACCACTCTTCGGTAAAAATATATTGTGCTCGCTCACCGGGAATGAAGCCCCAAATTTCATCGGCTGTAAATGATAAAATAGGTGCCATCCAGCGCACTAGGGCCTCAATAATGTGATATAATGCTGTTTGACAGCTGCGGCGTGCAATACTATCTTTTTTGGCGGTATATTGACAATCTTTGATAATATTTAGGTAAAAAGAACTCATCTCGACAGTACAGAACTGCATCATGCACTGTACAACATTATGAAAATCATAGGTATCGTATGCGGCGATGATTTTTGTTTGCGTTGATTGCGCTCTTCCTACGGCCCAACGATCTAATACGACCATGTTTTCCGGACTTACGATGTGGCACGCCGGATTAAAACCATTTAAATTAGCTAGCAGGAAACGTGCAGTATTACGTATACGCCGATATGCGTCAGCTGATTGCGAGAGGATCTCATCAGATACTGTCATATCCCCAGTATAATCGGTCGAGGCAACCCACAAACGCAAAATATCCGCCCCCAAGTTATCTACAACCTGTTGTGGACTGACTACGTTGCCCATTGATTTAGACATTTTACGACCCTGACCGTCGACGGTAAAACCGTGGGTGAGCACTTCCCTATAGGGAGCCTTGCTTTGTATGGCAGTAGATATCATCAGCGATGACATAAACCAGCCGCGATGCTGGTCTGATCCTTCCAGATACATATCTGGTGCGTGGCCTTCAAATTCCGGACGCACTGATACCACAGAAGAGTGGGTAGAGCCAGAATCAAACCAGACGTCTAGGGTATCTAATACCTTGTAATAATAGGCAACATCGTCACCCAGAATATCATTCGGATCTAAATCCCACCAAGCCTGGATGCCGTTTTGCTCAACTCGTCGTGCCACAGTTTCCATCAGTTCAATGGTGCGTGGATGTAGCGCATCAGTTTCTTTATGAACGAACAGTGCCATCGGTACACCCCAAATACGCTGACGTGAAATGCACCAGTCGGGTCGGTTATCTACCATGCTTTCTATTCGACATTTCCCCCAACTGGGAATCCAATTTACTTTTTTGATTTCTGCTAGTGACTGTTTACGCAGATTGCGCTGTGTCATACTGACAAACCACTGCGGAGTTGTACGAAAGATAGTCGGTGTTTTATGCCGCCAGCAGTGTGGATAGCTATGCTGTATTTTGTCTACGTGCAGAAGTGAACCGCTTTCGCGCAAAAGGTCAATGATTACGTCATTCGCCTTAAATACCTGCAGACCGTTAAGCATCGGCAGTATGCCAGGTAGATAGCAACCGTCTGGACCGACTAAGTTGGTAACCTCTAAGCTATATTTTTGACCGATAAAATAATCGTTTGGTCCGTGTCCAGGTGCAATATGTACTGCGCCGGTACCCGCGTTAAGCGTCACATGCTTGTCCAAAACAGCGGGAACATCGAACCCCATTAAGGAATGACGGAACAGAAGTAGCTCTAGCGCACTTCCTTTTGCGTTACCGATTACCGTCCAGTGCGTGATGCAGGAGCGCTCCATCACGCTGTCTACGAGGTCAGCTACTAAAATGTACCCTTGCTTGTTGACTTCAACTAACTGATAGTCGAAGTTGGGGTGGACGGCGATGGCGCGATTAGCTGGCAAGGTCCAAGGTGTGGTAGTCCAGATTACAAGTGAAATTTTACCGGTAAAATTAGTGACGCCAAACTTGTCAGCGACTGCACTGGTATCTGTTGCCGAGAAAGTTACATCGATGTTTGGTGAAGTTCTGTCGTAGTATTCAACTTCGTTCTCTGCTATTGTGGAACAGCAGTCTATGCACCAATGTACCGGCTTAGCTCCTTTATACAGGTGGCCATTGCTGATAATCTTGCCGAGGGCTCGAATAATATTAGCTTCGGTCGTGAAGTTCATCGTTAGGTACGGATGTTCCCAGTCGCCGATCACTCCTAACCGCATGAAATCTTTTTTTTGTTCTTCTACCTGTTCGGCGGCATAACGACGACAGGCGCGGCGGAATTCTGCGGAGCTGACTTTCTTGCCCGGCTTGCCCATAAGTTCCTCTACTTTTAACTCAATCGGCAGGCCATGGCAATCCCAACCAGGGATATAAGGTGAATCATACCCCATTAATCCTTTGTATTTTATAATAATATCTTTAAGTATTTTATTGATTGCGTGACCTATGTGAATGCTGCCGTTTGCATACGGAGGACCATCATGCAAAAAAAACTTTTTTTTTCCTTTTCTAGCTTGACGAATTATCCCGTACAGATCCTGTTCAATCCAGCGCTTGAGGATGCTCGGTTCACGTTTAGCTAAATCGCCACGCATGGGAAATTTTGTATTTGGCAAATTCAGAGTGTTTTTGTAATCAGTCATTTGATGATCAATTCCGTTGTTATTTGGAGCATAATTAAAATATCGCGAGCCCAAAATAGTCGCGAGCATGCATCACATCATTTGCTATTTGTCGCTTTAAGTCGTCTAGCGATTTAAACCGTTTTTCATTGCGCAATTTCTCGCGTATTACTACCTCGATATGGCTACCGTATAAATTTATGACCACATCCATCAAATGCACTTCCAGTCTCTGACGCAAACCGTCAACTGTGGGACGAGTGCCGATATTTGCCACACCAGGAAGCGGCTGGCTAGCTAAACAGATAGAATAAACTTCTACGGCATACACGCCGTGTATTGGCGCAGCTCGACTCTTTAATGACACGTTGGCAGTTGGGAAACCAATAGACCTACCCATAGCATCGCCATGTACTACGCGACCTGAAAGGCGATAAGTATGTCCCATTAGCATTTCTGCCTCCATTAAACGATCATGCTTCAGCGCCTCACGCACGGCAGTGCTGCTGATACGCCGCCCCTTCTCTGTATAAGTTACAGTGCTAATCACCTCAAATCCAGCGGCTTTTCCTGCTTGCTGGAGTAGGGCGTAACTTCCCAGTCGTTGAGCACCAAAACGAAAGTCGTCTCCGATGCTGATGAGACGTACACCTAGTTTTTGTACCAACAGATCTGTTATGAAATCGCAAGCACTGATCGCCGCAAACCGTTTGTTGAATGTGATACATATTATCGTGTTCACGCCGGCAGCCTTAAAATATTTTATTTTATCTCGTAGAGGGGTTAACCGCGCCGGCGCGCTATCGCTGGCAAAATATTCCTGTGGTTGAGGTTCAAATATCATCACCATAACTGGCAGACATCGAAGGCTGCCCTCGGTTTTTAATTTTGCTATAAGCGCCTGGTGTCCGCGGTGAAAGCCGTCGAAATTGCCGATAGTCAGTACGCACCCATGGTGACGTGGCCGTAAATTGTGTATACCGCGAATAAGCTCCATAGTAGGGTCAAAATACCTGTAGTAGAAATTAGTAAATAATAACGTGTATCACGGATAAGGTTAACCGCAATTCTGATCTTTAACGTTATTATAGAGAGAAGGTCTTGTGTGTATTTAACTCCTTGCTTTATTATTATTTTAGGTGTTTCTGCCACAAAGCGCCGGCTAACGCCCCTCGCGTTGTTTGTTTTGATCAGAAGCATCTCACGATTATTTAATTAATAAAATGCCTTGGTGATATGTATTTATCCCTAACGATACTCGAACAACGTAACATAATGTTTCCGTTAGCAAGCTGTTTCAGTGCTTTCTTTATGCGCGGGTTGACTATTGAGGTTACGCCCGCTGCTTTAACCTATTGTTTGCATGGCGCATTGCATGCAATACTGTATTTAATCTGCAATTACCAAGAAAATTTACACTGATAGATTTATTGCTAACTCATTATTGCAATTACGATATACGTCGTAATCTAAACAGAGTTTAGAGCCTTTGCATAAATCTTTTGACAAAAAAGAACTAAACAAGCATATTGATCTGGTTGGCAATTTATCTTATAAAATATGTTTGGGGTTTGACCGTGGCTAATATAAAATCAGCTAAAAAACGCGCTGTTCAGGCTGAAAAAAAGCGGCAGCATAATGCAAGTCGTCGTTCCATGATGCGCACTTTTGTGAAGAAGGTTTTGGTGTCTATAGCCGCTGGTGATAAAGCAGCTGCGCAGCATGCTTTTTATGCCATGCAACCGATTGTTGACCGTCAAGCCAGCAAAGGGTTAATCCACAAAAATAAAGCAGCGCGTTATAAATCAAATTTGATCGCACAAATTCATGGCATGCACTAATTATAGTAACATATAGATATGTATTAAATATTATACATTGTTATAGTTACTAACTAATAAACGTAACAAAAGCACGATTGCTTTTCTATGTTGCTACGCATTGACTTAGTAATTGATTAATCTGTTCCTCATCAGAAAGTAAAGGAGTTAGGTTCGTGTATTGCCTGTTGCGTTAGATACCCTTAGAGGAGGCAGTGTAAGTCGCAGTGTTATATAACCCAAAAGCGCCGCAGTCACTGACCCTAGTAAAATTCCCGCCTTTGCTAACACGCAGGCGATAGTTTCGGATTTTCCGAATGTCAGGTTTGCGATAAAGATCGACATCGTGAAACCGATACCACACAGCATCGCAACTGCTGCAATGTGGCGAAACGCAGTGTCATCAGGCAGTTTGGCTAGTTTGAGTTTTATCGCTACAGCGGTAAACAGTATTATCCCCATCGGTTTTCCGATTACCAAACTAGTGATGATCCCCCATGGTAAAAGTGAGAACCAATGCTCCTGACCCACGCTTTGCAGCGAGATGCCAGCATTGGTGAAAGCAAATAGAGGCAAAATTAAATACGCTACCCATGATTGTAGCCGGCGATTCAGAGTACGCGCTGGCGATACGTCGGTTACTGGTAGTGTGAGAGGTATAAGCCCTCCCACTATTACGCCGGAGAGTGTCGCATGTATGCCAGAAAGTAGGATACAACCCCAAAGTGCTGTTCCAAGTAGCAGGTAAAGTGCGATAGATCTGACGTTAGCTCTATTCATCAGCGTCATCATTCCGATGATTACGCCAGCAGCAGCTAGTACCCGAAGATTAAGCGTGCTGTTATAGCATAGTGCGATAATTAATGTTGCTATTAAATCATCAATGATCGCTAGTGCTAGCAGAAAAGCTTTTAGGCTAGTTGACACTCTTTTGCCCAGCAATTTCAATACACCGCCGGCAAAGGCGATATCGGTGGCGGTTGGAATTGCCCATCCAGCACGCAATAAAGGCGTGCTGCCCGTAATTAGACTATAAATAATTGCAGGCGCTACCATACCCCCAAGTGCGGCAATTGTAGGAAAGGATGCCCGGGATCGGCTATTGAGTGCACCCTTTAGCAGTTCATATTTTACTTCTAAACCAACAGACAAAAAAAATAACGCCATCAAGCCATCGTTAACGATTGATTGGACTGTCATATGCGAAGATTGGAGGCTACCGGTGTGTATAGGAAAATTAATGATACTTTCATATAGCGCACTGGTACCGGTATTAGCCATAATGAGAGCGGCAAGTGCGGCACCGAAAAGCAATAGGCAGCCGAAAGTCGGGTTGGTAACCATGCAGCGAAAAGACGAAGTGAACATAATGTTCCTAAATTTTGGCAGAAAGCGAGTTTATTCTATAGGTGGTGGCACGGGGCAGATACATAACTACCCTTACACTTGTGGTCACAAAAACTATAGGCATTTTGCCGTGGAATTCTAGGTTTTATCCTCGGGTTAAATCGTCAAAAAAATTTTTCACGCCGTCGATAAAGCTTTTCGAACGCGGACTGTTCTGAGCACCGCTCGGTCCACCCAAGCTTGTCTCCAGATCTCGCAGCAGTTGTTTCTGACGCTCATTTAGTTTAACGGGCGTTTCCACTACTACCCGGCACAGCAAATCGCCTTGTGATCCACCGCGCACGGATTTCACTCCTTTGCCGCGCATACGGAATAATTTACCGGTTTGTGTTTCAGCTGGTACTTTCAATTTGACACGGCCATTAAGAGTTGGCACTTCGATCTCGCCACCTAGAGCCGCCATGGCAAAGTTGATTGGCACTTCACAGTAAAGATTGTTTTCTTCACGTTCAAAAATAGGATGTTTACGCACTTGGACTTGTACGTAAAGATCCCCCGCAGGAGCTCCATGAGAGCCAGTGTCTCCCTCTCCCGTTAAACGGATGCGATCGCCTATATTCACTCCGGCCGGAATCTTTACCGACAGCGTCTTAGATTTATTTACCCGGCCGTGGCCATGACACTTAGCGCAAGAATCTTTTATTATTTTGCCTTGTCCTTGACAATTAGGACATGTTTGCTGTACGGTGAAGAAACCCTGTCGCATTTGTACTTGGCCTTGTCCGTGGCAAGTAGGACAGTTCATTGCTGATGTGCCAGGTTTTGCGCCACTGCCGTGGCAAACAACGCATTCTTCCCGTATCGGGATACGGATTTCGCGAGTTACACCCCTTACGGCCTCCTCCAGGGAAAGTTCCATGGTATAGCGTAAATCCGCGCCTTTTTGGGAGCTATGCCGCCGGCCACCACCAAAGATATCGCCAAAAACATCACCAAAAATATCACTAAAATCTGCCCCGCTTGCTCCGGCTCCTTGTTCAAAAGCTGCATGACCATATTGTTCGTAGGCGGCGCGCTTTTGCGGGTCGGTCAGCACTTCATAGGCTTCTTTAATCTCTTTAAATTTTGCTTCAGCTTCGGTATTACCTGGGTTGCGATCCGGGTGGAATTTCATTGCCAGGCGTTTATAGGCTTTTTTGATTTCAAGCTCTTCCGCGTTTCGGGAAACACCTAAAATCTCGTAGTAGTCTGATTTCGCCATCGTCGTTTTTCCTCCCTCAATATGCTTGCACGGACGTAGAGTATAGAAATTGACGTCCGTGCTTTTTGCCAGGCAGTGAACTATGTCCACTGTTGCTGTGCTTTACGCAGGGGGCGATTATTTTTTTTCTTTTACTTCTTCAAACTCGGCATCAACAACATTGTCTTCTGTTTTAGTGCTGCCATTCGTACTATTTTCGCTTGCTGCTTGAGACTTTTTCTGAATTACGTCTATAAGTTTTTCTGAAACCTGAATCAGCGTCTTCATTTTCGCTTCTATATCAGTTTTATCTTCGCCTTTTAGCGCGTTGTCCAGATTTTTTATTGCTTCTTCGATAACACTTTTGTCGTCCATCGGCAAGTTTTCGCCCGCCTCTTCTAGTTGTTTTCGAGTACTATGTAGCATATGATCGGCATGGTTACGAGTTTGCACTAATTCTTCAAACTTGCGGTCGGATTCGGCATTGGCTTCAGCTTCCTGTACCATCTTCTGAATTTCTTCTTCTTTCAGACCAGAAGAAGCTTTGATAGTAATTTTTTGTTCGTGGCCACTGTGCTTGTCCTTGGCGGAGACATGTAGAATACCGTCGGCGTCGATATCGAACGTCACTTCAATTTGTGGTGTGCCGCGCATGGCTGGAGCAATGCCGTCCAAGTTGAATTGACCCAGTGATTTGTTATCGCTGGCACGTTTACGTTCACCTTGCAGAACATGAATAGTAACGGCTGACTGGTTGTCTTCTGCAGTTGAGAAGATCTGACTGTGCTTGGTCGGGATAGTAGTGTTTTTAGCAATCAACGGCGTCATCACTCCACCCATGGTTTCAATACCCAACGATAGTGGGGTTACGTCCAGTAGTAGTACGTCTTTCACGTCACCAGCCAGTACTCCAGCCTGAACTGCGGCACCTATGGCAACCGCTTCGTCTGGGTTAACGTCTTTGCGCGGTTCTTTGCCAAAGAATTCGGTTACTTTCTTTTGCACAAGCGGCATACGACTCTGCCCACCTACCAGGATAACATCTTTTATGTCCGAAATAGACAATCCCGCATCCTTGAGTGCTACTTTTAGCGGGTCAAGAGTGCGATTTACTAACTCTTCTACTAATGATTCCAGTTTAGCACGGGTCACTTTTAGGTTCATATGTTTCGGACCAGAGCTGTCGGCCGTGATGTACGGCAGATTGACGTCGGTCTGTTGCGCAGAGGATAATTCGATCTTAGCTTTTTCAGCGGCTTCTTTCAGGCGCTGCATCGCTAGTGGATCGTTACGCAAATCGATACCTTGATCTTTCTTGAATTCATCTACAAGATAGTTGATCAGGCGACTGTCAAAATCCTCACCACCCAGATGGGTATCTCCGTTGGTCGCTAGCACTTCAAAAGTTTTTTCGCCATCTACATCGTCTATTTCGATAATCGAGATATCGAACGTACCACCTCCCAGATCGTAAACCGCTATGGTTCGATTTCCGGTTTCTTTATCTAAACCATACGCCAGAGCGGCTGCGGTCGGTTCGTTGATGATACGTTTAACATCAAGACCGGCAATTCGTCCCGCGTCTTTGGTCGCTTGGCGCTGCATATCATTAAAATAAGCTGGCACGGTAATAACCGCTTCAGTTACCGGTTGACTGAGATAATCTTCTGCAGTTTTTTTCATTTTCTTCAAGATTTCAGCGGAAATCTGCGGCGGTGCCATTTTCTGACCTTTGATTTCTAGCCAGGCGTCACCGTTGTTTGCTGAGATGATTTTGTACGGCATGATGCTGACATCACGCTGTACTTCTTTATCCTGGAACCGCCGACCGATTAGCCGCTTGATAGCGAATAATGTATTTTGCGGGTTAGTAATAGACTGACGTTTAGCCGGTTGGCCAACCAGAATTTCACCATCCTGCGTATAAGCAATAATGGAAGGAGTCGTACGATCGCCTTCACTGTTTTCAATTACACGAACTTTGCTGTTTTCAATAATTGCAATGCAGGAATTGGTCGTACCCAAGTCGATACCAATGATTTTTCCCATCTAAACATCTCCACTAAAAGTTTAATTTTGTTGTGGTTGTGACCCTGATATGCGGCCGAAAAAAAACTTTTTAAGTTTGCGCCGCCTAATTATTCCCAGTTTCAACAACATCAGATGCAAATAAGATGGGGTCACACTGCCCTGCATCAAGGGGGTAATAAAAAAAAATCTGCGATATATACTTTGCGTGTTTAATTTTTTGATACATTTACGCATAATATTATTTGTAATATACTATATAATATTAAATTGATAAGGATAACTGTCATGCTGATGACAGCAGAATGTAAATTTTTGACGCATGTATGTTGTGTCATAGCGCTAAACTTTGCCGCAATAGGTTTTTAAGCACGGCTATCCACATTATAGTTTTGCCCCTCCGCCAACGGTGAATTCTTAATGTTAGGCATTATTATTCGTCGCAGCTATAGTTGTTGGCTACTTCTGCTTGATTTAATTAAATCAAGCAACTTGTCTTCCCGTAGTTAAATATAATTGCAACCTAACTTTATATCACTGACTTGATAATTATGCTGTATTTTGCTACATGCTCTTCGTGTTCCTAGTTATCGCGAATCTTAGATCGATATTCATCAATGTTAACACGCAGTACAGGGATCAAGATAACTAGATCGGCGTGATATTGTTTTGTGCATTGTAAATATAATCATTATTTATATTACGCTACTGCAATATATCGTATGCGCTATTGTTGGGAAAAGAAAATGCTGCAGACCGGTATCGGTAGTTTTGGAAAAATAACAAACGACACAATGCCTATGTGTTTGCCAAAGAATTTAGTAGGGTTATCTAACTAACCTATAAATCAACACGATGTAGTAAACTAGATGACCAAACGTAACCGTGATAATTGTGTAGCAAATAGCATACGGCTCTTTCCTAGCATGTTACCTTTTATTATTGAGGCTATAGTTGGCCATCAAGATAACTACTGTAAAATTCTTACAGAAAGCAGCCAGTTTATTTATATGAATACAAAACCATTCCGTATAACGTTTCATACGAGAAAAGTAGAGTTGTAATAGCTAGTAGGTTAGAGGGAATTAAGTATATAAGAATAGCTACTAATTATCTAGGTAGAATCTTGGTGGCTATTTTAGTGGTTAGGGTGATTATAATCGATAATAACCGTATTGCTACTCGCAGTGCCATTTTAATAAAACAAGATAAGTAAGTCTACTTTTATTTACTTAAGTGAGTCTCGCCTTAGTTAGTGACGATAATGAATTTTAACTACTCAGAAATATTTATCGTAAAAGCAATTACCTTTTGCGCCAGGGCAACCATAAATGATCAAACCATAAATCAAATTAAGATGATGAATATAATTTCTTGCGATTATGATGTTTTAGATAGCCGTTATATGTAACTTACATACCTCGTAAGGAAGTATGTCAAAATATATCATGTCTTGTTAACTTTAATTCTGCCGCGATAAAATGTGTGCCTATTAAACAATAAGTCATATTTATCCTGTGTCTTTAGACGAATTTGTAGTTGAGTAGTTCAGTCGTCGACTACTTACTATATTTTGGTGGCTTTGGTTTCCAGATGGTTGTCATCCAGTTGTAAAATTGTATAGTAAGGTATTATTAGCGAATACATGCTGCACTTCGTATGTCGCAGATATTTTTCGCGCTGCATTTATCTGGCGCCATTAAACAGTGAGACCCCGAGTTTCGCTCATTTAGTGCCAAGAGATCTAAAGCGTGAATAAGTTAATTACAGGGGGTCTGTTTTAGTTACGTATTGATTGCTGGGCCATATAGTTAACATAACGCTGCTTCAATCACGTCCTGAAATGGATACCAGACTGATTTGACATATTTTATTAATGTGCTTCCTAGAACTAGGTTTGCGGAAGTACATTAATGTAGCCATAAAAATATCATATCAGAGAACGTAGCTTTTATTTAATTTGCTTTGATAGCGAGCAAGTCAGCAAGTGTGCGTTATAGCAATTCGTCCAGTATTTTTTCTAGTTTTTCCTGGTCAGCAGCGAAATCTCGGATGCCTTGCGCTAGTTTATCTACTGCCATAGGGTCTTGATGATGTTGCCAAAGAAATGCTGATTCCGTTAACTTTTCCGGACGCGATTTGACCTTACCTGTATAAGAAAGCTTGCGCTCTATATCACCTTCGCTGTTTTCTAGTTCTTTCAGCAATGCCGGCGCGATGGTGAGCCGATCGCAACCGGCTAGCGCCAAAATTTGGCCGGTGTTACGAAAACTGGCGCCCATAATAACGGTGTTATAACCGTATTCTTTATAATAGCGATAAATAGCAGTAACTGATGCTACGCCCGGATCTTCCTCAGGTATGAATGTTTGTTGTTCTCTGTTAGCCTTATGCCAGTCGAGAATGCGGCCGACGAATGGCGATATAAGATACACACCTGCTTCGGCGCATGCTCGCGCTTGGGCAAACGAAAATAGTAACGTCAAGTTACAATTAATCCCTATTTTTTCAAGTTGATCGGCGGCGCGAATGCTCTGCCATGTCGAGGCCATTTTTATTAAAATACGTTCATTTTTGATACCGGCATCGTTGAAAAGTTGAACCAATATTTTGGCTTTGGCGATGCTGGCCTCAGTGTCGTAGGAAAGTCGTGCATCAATTTCGGTGGATACACGGCCAGGTATTAGTTTCAGTATTTCTATGCCGATGTTGACTGCCAGGCGATCGGCGGCGTATGTTAGTTGTGCGGCCCTATCTTTGCTTTGGCCGCGTGCCCAGTATAGGGCGTCATCGATATAAATACGGTATTCCGGGATTTGGGCAGCATAAAGGATAAGTGAGGGGTTGGTAGTTGCATCTTGCGGATGATAACGTTTTATAGCTGCTATATCGCTCGTGTCAGCTACTATGGTAGTTATTTTACGCAATGAACTAAGTTTGTCCGTCATAATAATAGTCTCATATTGTCAGATACATAACTAAACTGGATGGTAATGGCAGTACAGGACCGGTATAATAGCATGAGTGTTCGAGAGTAAAATAGCTGGCTGCAGGTTTTATCTGTTTTACCTGTCGATTAAATTATAGGTAAAATAAGCAAAGCAACCTTAAAACACTCAGTGGTATGTTAAATAAAGAGAAAAATAAAAAACTGCTATGATATTGGTATAAAACCTTTTATAAATTTAATTATTACTTTGTCTGTTGTAGACTATACTACATTGTAGTTCGCATATTGCGCGCCAATATATCATCACCATCTTTAAGGTATTCAGCGATGCGTGGCATCGTAATTTCGGCATTATATAAGTTATATTATCTCTTTTATTTCCTGTATCAATTGTGATGATTTTATGGGCTGTGTGTTATAGCACATTTATTCCGCGTGAACCGATTCTATCTTTTAGATACGACTAGCGGCGGTGATTGGCATAGCTATGTCGCCTTTGCGTAATAGACCCTCCGGATAAGCTTTTACACAATGCGCAACGTCTGAAAAGTAACACTATGTGGCATGGACAGCGCATAGTGCCGCAAATGCAAGGCTACCTTGGTCTGAATTATGAAACTATTATCCTTTTTGATTGGCGGACTATGATTACTTTTCAGTGCCGTGGTAGACTAATGCGATCATGTTGTATGTGTAGCAATCTTCGGCATACCCTCACTTATCTTTTGCATCGAAGATTTTTAGAGATTACATTGATGTATATATTCTCAAGATTAATGTACTCTAGTTTTGCTCACCATATTTAGCTAATAATTACGATCGTGATCGTACCATAGGCAGATATTCTGCCGACCATTATATATTATCAGAAATGTTATTACGAATGAATTTTAATTCAGCTTCGGGACTCCCCGCGATGAAAACAACTAACGACAGCATCCTCCCGAGTTTGCAAAAATCTACTGAAGCTACATAATTAAAACCCATCGTCAGTTATTATGATACATAATACTATAATGTTTGTTTTTTGACAATACCGCTGTATTGGTTGTGTTCTTATAATTTACGGATTATTCGTCATGATACACATCTTAAATTATTGCCTAGTCCAGCAGGAGGGGGCTTATAGACTTGCGCTGATATCTGTCTTGAGTTCGTTTAGACATATTTATAGTTGTCATCGATAGATTAGCTAATTTTGACGCCGCCTGCTTACAAACCTATTAAACGCTGTTGACTCTGAACTAATACGCGATGTTTGATATTAAACATCAAAAATTTATCTATATCCGCCTGTTAGTTTTCAGCTAAGCATGCTTTGATTTTACACAGTGCTACCTTTAAATTTTGTTAAGACAAGTCAGGGCCTCATTGTGCCACCTAGATTTGATGCAACCCAGCGGGTAGGAAATGGTTAATCACCTAGCAAACATCTAACCGGGTGTTATTTGTATCTCTAATTGAGCATCGCGTTGCCTGATAAATTTAATTATATGCTTGCAGAACAAGGCGAGTGATATGCTGATCAAGCTAACTCAACAACAAGTATTTCCATATGAAACAATGCGATAAGCATTGACTGGCTGGTTGTCCAGTCATTATTCTTTTATTAAACGGTTAGTAAAAAGTGATTAGTGTAATGCCCCGCAATCTTGCGGCAAGATGACTAATTTGTTAACATCAACATATCGATGCAATTTGCGTGCTTGCACGTGTTCCATGTTAGTATTTATCTGTTTTTAAATTTTTTATCGTCAAGTTAACTGCGTGAATATTCTTCAAACTAACGCAGCAGGTTGATTGGTTTGGCAGTATGCGGATACTGGAAGCTGTTGCTTTTTTATTTGCCGATGAGTTAATGTAGACTTCGATCGAAATCATAGTATACCAGATTTCTTTGAACTTGATTAGGTGTGCGGGGGCTGAGGAAAAATCAAACTGTTTAGTTTTGGCCATAAGATATCGTTCAATTGTCGCTGAACGTCTACAGTTATTTATTTTTCTGCTAAGAAAAATTCTTTTGCCCGTAGTCAATGATTAAGAGGGTTGCTTTCTATCGTATGCGATAGCACGGTTGCGTTATAGTTTAGCAGCCATTTACCGCTGGTCGGCGCTGCAATAACAAAATGGTTTATTATCCGCAGTATATATCTACGAGATCAATTAAAATAGTAGCTGGTTGCGCTAGCAAGCGATTAGTTTTTGATAAACTGCGCAAATAGTTATCCCCGGGCAGCCGTTTTAACTATTTTGAGTCAAAAACTAATTATGGGCCGCCCCCGTTAAGGATAGAACCCCTTGCTTAACGCACTAGTGTTACTATTGCATGCCTTGTGCGCCCAAAATGTTCTAAAAAAAAGTAAACTTTTTACTATAGGAGAAAAACATCACTACCTATGTATTCTTTTTTCTTTAAAAAACTTTCGTCGCCGCGGTTATCCCCTATCCTAAACTCAGAGCTTTAAATTCAAGGTGGCCACTATGACACAACTTCTACGATAATTTATCTATGATATAGTCCTATGAAATACGTGAGCTTTAGCTCAAAATATTTATATGTAGCAACTAGTTTATATCAGTTCTGGTGAGATGCGAGTTAATCTATGTGAAATGAGCTTCTAACTAAAGTCATTGCCATGGCCTTGTGTAAAATTGTTTGGGTGAATTTTGCCCCTTCGTTGTATTACTTTGATTTGCATATTTTATAATTTAATCAGTCATTATAAATGTTATCAGCCGTATTCGGGCTGAAATATAAATATAAAATCTTTATCTTTTTTGTTCTGCATGTATTACTGAGCCTATGCTAGATAATTTAGTCAACAACTTGCACAGCGGTAAGCTGATGAGCTTATATCTTAAAAGTATTAGCTTTACACGTCAGAGATACCACTAGGTCAGTTAGAGGTGATGAAGACAGTAAACTTTTAGAGATACAATAAAGTCAGGAAATAACATCTTGCATTAGTTTAGTTGTTAGTGATAGCTGCTAAATATAATAGGTTTACACAAAGATCTTCAGGTAGTAGCTATGACTGATGTATAAAGCCTTAGTCGAAGTTATCACTAAGATATGGTTAACTTGTAAGAAAAATTTATACTTTGCCATTGGCTTTAAATCTTTCTAACAGCACTGGCTTGGACATCCATGTAAGTTTACTTAAGCGTATATTTTTCCTCTGTTCCTTTCTCCTTGATTCCCTTCTCGCACGATAGGAATAGAATTGGCAGCTTATTTGCACCCTTTATATCTGAAAAATGTTGCGCTAGTCGGGTTAAATGTATCCTTTGATTTACGTCAAAGGCATGTTAACCCACCGCGTATATCTCTGCATCAAAAGTGCATCATAAATAAATCACAATGAGTTTGGAAAGGCTACAGGAAACCTGATTAACTTGTTGCAACTATTATTACTTTTATAAATGGTTGATTAACCGTAACAGCTAACAAAAATATTTTTGGCATAAAGAAATTTATGGCTTTAGGCTTATGCAACAGGCAGTTACGAATAATAATTCATTAGGACGTGCGGTATTAATTTGTTTATACGGCGTCACTTATCAAAGCTCTCTACTAGGAAATGCATATATACTAATTTGTCGATTGCTTTATTTTTGCGCTTGCTGAATTAATGCTCTGCAGAGATTAAACAGCTCGCGTAACTCGATTATGGCCCCCTCACTGCTAGTTAGTTAGATCTACATCGTGTAACATTGTGTTAGCAGATCGCGCTAATAGACCATTTTAAATATTTGCAATTCAGTATATTTATTCTTTAGTTACGTGTGATGTTGCTAGTTGATTCGATCAATATGACATGGCGGAAGCCGATGACAAAAATCAATGTCTTTGTTTAATATTTGAACAGCATCTGATGTGCAACCCTTACACCAGTGGTGGTGCTGTGATTGTCTACCACCACCGAGATGGAGCGCTCGGAAGATCCTTGGGCAATAGCTATGATGTTGATATTAGCTCGTGCTAGCGCCGTAAACAGTTTGGCAGACAAACCACGCTGCGTGCGCATCCCGTCGCCGACCACTGAAATGATCGCTAGACGAGAAATTACATCTAGTGGCTCTAACAGGCCGTTTTTTAGTTCCAAGTGGAACTCTTCCTCCAGCGCCCGGCTAGCGCCTGCCAACTCATGTTGCGGGACGCAAAAACTGATGCTGTACTCCGACGAGGATTGCGTAATTAACACCACGGAACTACCGGCACGTGACATAGCCGCAAAAACCCTAGCTGCCATGCCGATCATGCCTTTCATTCCCGGGCCAGAAACGTTGATCATCGCCATGTTATTCAGATGCGTGATGCCTTTTACTGGATGACCTTTCTCTCCGCTTACGGGTCCAATTAATGTGCCGGGAGCATTAGGATTTGTAGTATTTTTGATAAGGCATGGAATTTGAAACTGCGCTATAGGTACGATAGTACGAGGATGGAGAACTTTTGCACCAAAGTAGGAAAGCTCCATTGCTTCCTGATAGGAAAGCTGACTTAGTAAACGCGCATCAGGCACTTGATGGGGATCGCAGGTATAAACACCATCTACATCTGTCCATATTTCGCAAGAATCTGCGCGTAGACAGGCAGCCAGAACTGCTGCGGAGTAATCAGATCCATTGCGGCCTAGTACCACCAGTTCACCGCGCTCGTTACCGGCGATAAAGCCAGCCATCAGAATAATATGATCCTCGGGGATCAGAGTATCGTTAATGCGCCGAGTTGACTCGGCGATATCAACCGTCGATTCCAGATACCCTCCACTTTGCGCCAATAGTTTTTTTACCGGGTCGATAACCGTTACGTTAAAACCTCGCGCGCGCAATAGCACATCCATAAGAGCTATGGAGAGTTTCTCGCCGCGACTGATGATTACAGCATAAACGCTATCCGGACAATATTTTAGTAACGAAATTCCGTGCAGTAACTGTTTGAGCTGAGCAAACTCCTGCTCCACTTTAATACTCAGTATAGAGTGCTCAAACCCTGGCTGCTCGGCAACCAATTCGTCTAACAAATGGGCAAATATTCGTTCGGCATCAAGAACATTTGATTGGATGTCAATGCCTTTTAACGTTCTTTCTATCATCATGGCCATGTGATTGGTGATTTTGGCTGGTGCGGATAATACTGCCGCCACCTGTCCTGCTCGGCTATTACTCTCAAGTATATCGGCGACACGAATAAAGCATTTTGCATTGGCTATGGAGGTGCCGCCAAATTTTAGTACTCGCATTTTATCTTATCTCCTTAATTTAAACTTAGAAAGATAGTATTATCAAGGTATTATCTTTTCTGTATTTCTGTTTGTGTCATGCATTTTGTTATCTCTGGTGTATTAGTGTTGGTAAAATTGTGGCATAGTTAAAATAGCTATGCATGATGTTTGATATTATTAATTTTGTTTTATTAATAGCCTATTGGTTAAATAATCAGATAGTAAAGTCAATGAATATCTGCTTTTGCTTGCCAACGGAACATCCTAAGCTTAATCGGCTAATATCTTTCCGCACTTTATGGCTGTGCGTCTGTTAATGATTAATAATCGACAAGCATTTAACTTACATACTAATTGTTATCACAATTATGGTAGAAGTTACGGCAGATTTTTGCCGTTAGTTTTTAACTATATCCTCACTGTGAGGAACGTATATTGTAACTCAGGTTTGAGTACACCGTACGCAGTCAATTCGTTAAGCCATGATTAGCTTACTTAGTAATTTCGTTTTTTTTAAGATGTTGTGGCGCATGAAAATTACTGGTAGTGTACGAACAATTATCACTATTACTTTTACAAGCTTAGTGCTTTTATAGCAATTCACTTAATTAGCACCTGAGAGGCTGTTTATAATATTTCAATTAAAGTGCACTATCAGATTAAAATACATAAGTCAATGATATATACAGTACGTGAATTATTGGTTATCTAAGTTGTTGTGTTGTCTATCTAAGTAGCATTAATACTGTAATTTATTTTGATAAATGTTAGTGAAATAATGTTTTCTTGAGTGATAAATTATATTGTTGTTATTGTGTTTAGTATGAGAGATAATGTTTGGTGTGCAAAACATGCATCGCCAGTAACCTTATTTATCATGATATATTGCGTTAAATAGTTAAAAACTTAAACTTTATTTTTTTGCGTCACGTCAAGGACGCAAAAAGCATAATTAACTATTTTAATTTAAAATTAATGATTTGTAACAAAATGTAGATACTAAACATTGTTATATCTAAATAAAAGTCAATTACCTGCAATATGTCAAAATTATTTTTAAGTTGATGCCTATATAATTAATATAGATGTTAATTACACTTATGTGTAATACTGGTTAGTAGTATGATACTTATTTTATAATAGTTAATGTTAACAAACATAGTTAAGTATACTAATATCGTTTAGTTTTACTAAACTCATTACTAAATTCACAAACTTGTAATACAACTATCGTAGATAGTTATATTTATTAAGTTGTTAACTCCGGGTTATGCATTATATGCGTGTAATTTGTTATCTTGTATAACAAATCTAAGCAGTGCTTTAACGTAGTTGAAATTAATAAATATACAAGATTAACGTATACAGGCTTAATATTAATCGCTGTTAGTTGTACTTACCTTTCTCCTTCAGAAAGGTTATGAGCGTCAATGTATAAAAATGCTGTTTGTGCTGATCTTTGTGAAAACATCAACGGGATGAAATCTTGCACTGAGTTATTAGTACAATGATTAAACTCCAGATTTTGGTTTACGACTATAACTTAGATGTTATCAACATCTGTTTCATTCGTAAATATTTTAAAATCGACTCCGGATCTGTGCTTTAATATCATAGCTACCGTTCACGGTTATAGTATCGTTTCTGCAGTTATTTAGAAGCATAAAAATATTATCGAGATGATAAACGCTGTAGCGTACCCAATGTTTAACGCGCATAGTTAGAAAATCTTCTATTAATCACTCAAGTGATTCCCGTTATGAGCGAATATTTTGTAGATTATAGTCCTATCCGAGATAGTGACGTCTTAGTCTCACATACTTTGTTGAATAAGACAATTATAGATGTGATTTGCTTTAAAACAATAAGTACTATGTACTTATATTTTAACAATTTTTTTATTTCTACCTTTCACTATTCAATAGCTGCTATAAATAGGAAATATATTTAAATTTTTTGTGATTAAAATCAGACAATTATTATTGTCTTTAAGCGCTTTAAAATCAGCTATAGTGTATATATTTGAAATATGAAGCTGCTACAGCAGCTGTACTGATAGTTATTTTAATTTTTGCCCATAGTAAAATATGCTTTTACAAAATTGCTGTATTAAAAGTTGTTTTCATTCAGTCTAGTCATCTTTGATATTAACGGTATAGAGGAGATGGGGAATAACAGGTCAAATCATGGGCACTGAGGTATTGTTAAATACTTTCATCATGATTTATGATGAGAGACGAATAAATTTAATCCAGCATCGATAGCACTAATCTTGTTGTCTAAGAGGCTATACCTATGTAGAAAGCTGAGCGCATTAGAATGAATTTTTATTCAATATCTCGATGTGATTTATTGTAGCCCAATTAATATTAACTGGCAATAATAAAATTATAAATTTTGCAAATTTGTTAGCCTAAATATTTCTATATGGCTGGTATTTACTAAATATTGACTTGTTGAGACTATTTTTAGTCTCAATAAATAGTTATCCGCGTTTGTAAGAAATTATTTATCTAAACACGCTCTCTGTATAGACACAAAAAATAGAATGCCAATGGCATATTTTGCTGACTTTGTCTGAAATAGAGCGCGTTTCCCAGGAAAATACAAAGATCTGGTTCCAAACTAGGGGAACTCAAGCTAGATTATACCTAGCTTCTTATGTGGAGCGGTTTAGCAACTTTTGTGCTAATTTTGAAAATTAATTTCCAGCTATGAAATCTCTAAGAAAATAATATTTCAAGAATAACAAATAGATACCCATGACCCTTGATAGTATAGATCATACACGTTATTATCTAGGGAATAAAGATGACTAGACAATATTTTACATTATCGTCATTGCGCCGCCGCAATTAGAAATAATAATGTTTGCAATATAACGTACTTCATTTACTTATTCCCATAAGTAACAATATAAATCCGCAACAGACTTTTTATTAAAAAAAGTGAAAAACGAGAGGTAACAAACACTACATTAAATATAATTACTGTTGCCTACAACCGTACATGATCAAGATTATTTAGAATGCTTGTTGTGAACCGTCTGGTTCGGATAATTGCTGAATGCGAACTTTGATGTTGGCATTTGTTTTTACCCTAACTGTTAAGCGATCATCATGCTAGCAGGGGACTCCCGTAATCTAGTTTTTGGCAGTCCCCCTTCAGGTTAACCTAAGAAAGACTTGTAGGTCGGTATAGAGGATGACGTTAAAGATAATACAAACCTACGAGTTAAATTGTGCCCTAACAATTTAATGTTACTTGATAACATTTGAATATAATAATAAAATGACAAGATAAATAGTCTTATAATAGCATAATAAAACGGTATTACGGAGATTCGTCCCATTAATATCATCATTAGTGGTGTTAATGGAAGGTTGCCTAACGTACATCAGTTTGCACAACACAAAGTTATTTACTCTTGTCATTTTTTTATAACTAGATACTTAAGGAATCACACCGTGTTCATAATCCGTGGAACTAAACAGACGTATTTATAAAATATTGCATTGTAGTATGCTGTTTTAAATTCGGCAGGAGCGGATTACAGACCCATTAAATCTTCGGGTAATAGTTGCGATACTAAGTTTAAAGCTAATATTTTTAACCATGCTAGGCATTAATAATGAGGATATGCGATGTCAGCTATTGTTTTCAAGCGATAAACTATTGGCTATGTCGGGGCTCATATTGTTAACGATGTTAATTAGAATATTTTAAGAATAAAAATCTAAGGTGTAACAGATAAGTTATTAGAATAAACGTGTATTAAGCTATATTTATTTCTGAATGTGACATATTGCTTAACTGGTTGCGGTTTAACATACAGATGACGCATCTGTGTGGTGCTTGGCAGTAATCAGATCAGGATAACGTGGCATCGATTAACGCATATTATTTCAAGTGTTCTCTTAACTGAAACCATATAATAACCAAGATGTAACTCTGGCTAAGTTTTCATAGTTGATCTTTTTACGAAACTTTTGAGAGCCGGGCAATATAAATTAAGCTTTTAAGATAACACACAAATTGTCGGTGCTCATAATCTGTAATATTAAGTGCAATTATTGTTGCAAAACTTAAAATAGCGATAGCTGTTCCTATTATATCCGATTGCGACTGGTTACCCGTGTGATGTACTTGATACATTAATTATTTTATGTTTTAATACATCATGTTGTATTTCTTTGGGTAAATGATTATCATTTACTACAACCTAACTCGGTATTGCGTACCTGTATTATACCCAGGAAATTGTAGTGTGCAACATTGGTAACGATGTTGCGTGGGAAAGTTTATATGTTACATTTGTTTCTATCACCTGACTAGTAAAATTGGTTGAGTTCATGCTGTGAGTGAGAAATATATCAATACTTAGGGTGATTCTGTAAAATTGTTGATGCATTTCTATTAAGTGGAAAATTCTGTCCAGTAACTGCGATAGAATTATTACTCAGGCTCATATTAATATTTTATTGTTTACCTTATTTGTTTAACCAGATATCTCTGCCACTGTCCTCTTCTTCGTTGCTGGTGTCATATTTCACGTAAAAAACGTGAAAATGGCTGAGCTCAAATAGTGACAGTGCCCTGAAAGTTATAGACATATCAATCCTGGATATTATCGGTTCGTTAACATGTTGGGGTCCATGTCTGATTAACCTAAATAAAGTAATTGACTTGATCTTGAATTTTCTAAGAGATCTGTAAATATAGTTGTTTAGCTATAGAAAGCTATAACGAATAGTAACTCTAGGTGAGAGCAAGTACGTCATGAATATCCATTTGATTAAAATTTCTTGATAGCTAACATCAATTTTGTTGATGGCGAGTTTACCTTATCAAACCTATAAAATATTTTTCTCAGCCAGCACAGACAAAGTTATCATCTAGATTTTCACGATTTGAAATCTCCATGGAGCTATTTTCCTTATTTAATTGTTTTATTTTACCAAAAAAGAATGTCAGCACTTTAGTTTCTAACGTGCTGATCAATTTAGTTGGTTACGATTGTTATCGTGATAACTGCAGTATTACTTTACGTTAAACAACGTACAGTAGATATCGGTAAATCAGTTTCTTAGCAATATAAATAAAAATACAACCCTGTAAAGATAGTTTTATCGATCAATTTAATATTGATATTTATCAATAAGTTAAAATTACTGTATTATGTTAGTTATTCAATGTCAAAGACATTGATTAAGAAATTTACGTAGATGAGTTATACAGCCGCGAACGTGCTAAGTTCATGTCATACGTCAAACCTGTTCTTATTACTTGATGGGCATACAGTAAATGATAATTGACGTTTAATATAATGAAGAATCTATACAATACTCAAGCACTTTTTATCCTTCCCCTAGCCAATAAGCAGTTTGGGTGGCATTTAACTGAATATAATCATCATTATGTTTTAGTTGTTAGCAAGAGAGTAAAGATAGGTGGCGAATTTACCGCACGCACTATAGCACCGTATGCGCAGCTTTCGCTGCGCAACTACCATGTATACTTATCTGAATTAAGTTGATGCTCGTCGAGCGTAGTTCTTTTGCTAAGCGATCAGGAAATTTGTTTGGTGTTTTCTTTGTACCAACACATTAAAATATTTTTTTTTGGCGGGTTAGCGCTGGCCACGTGACGTAGATTTTTATACCACCGGCGTTGAGGTTGCTACACCCTTTTGTTTTGTTAGCGCTAGAAGCTATATGATTGTAAACATGCGCATTATTCTCTGAATGGTTTGTCCAAGCTTGATACATAAAACCCTAGGAATTATTGCAAATCTTCAGTGCTTTTAGCGGTTATAAAACTCAAATACAGTTTGTCACCCCTAAATTAGGTGAAAATATAAGTTATTAGAGATCATTGCGACATACTCATTAAGGTTTTGTAATTTTGTCAATTGGGTTAGGTTAAACATAAGTTATGAATCCTCTTGCACCCTCCGAAGAATATCGGAATTAGATTTTTGATGTTAACGACATCGTGAGAGGAATGATGGCGCAATCTATTTGTCTGTGCCATGGCTGTTAATTGTGGACGTTTGCTATCTGTGCTTTAACACTCGTCAATTTAGCGATTGAATCCATGTGCTCATATGCATCAATGTAGAGAACATGGCCTCCTTATAATCAAGCAGTGCCAATGTGTACAACACTGGGGTGTGACTGCAGGGACGATATTTAAGGCTAATTTGTATAAATTAGCCTCATTGTGCGCACTAATATTAAAACAAGCTTTGTTGATCCAAAAAAAATTTAGTACATAAGGAAACGGTATAACTTGTTTAATAATTGCATGGAATCGATCTTATCGATTCTTCATTAAAAAGACAATCAGGGTTATACTGTAGTTTCCTTGGGCATCTTACAGTAAATCATATTATTAAAATTTTTATTTCTGTGAATTAATAACTAGTTGTTGTTAGCAACGCGTAATAATTGATTTTATGACCGCCTATTTTTGCAAGATTAGGGTTTAAAAAAGAAAGAGATTTGTATCTTTCCTTACATTTATATTTTATATATACCACACATTTATAGTGTTGATCGGCTTCTTTATTTTAGTTATTGTATTCTGGGACGTGGCTTACCTTATCTTGAGTATAAGGTGACTGCGCGGTGCGATTGAAATACGTATCAGATACGCTAATGTGTATACGGATTATTACTAATAATCAATTGGGATCAGCAATAATGACCAAACATGCCTATAATAATGCGGTTATACAATCTTTTCTGAATCGTCTAAAGGGTAATAGCCGGAGTGTTATGCCGATATTTATAACATATAATATGTACGGTAGTTGTATGGTCCAATCGAACTAAAATATCAGCCGTTTACATTATACTGTATGGCGTAAGTCAATACAGTGGGCGTATAGCTTCTTTAATTATTAAAGTTGTGAATAATCACATATAAGAATCAGGTCAATTTAATACATGTGATGCTTTCTAACTACGTGTTAGAGAAGAAACCTCAATGAATAAATTATATGACTAACTTATTGCGTTCAATTCTGCTATCTTTCGCTATTTGTATCAATAGGTTATACACATGCATTGTCTTGTAACTTACATATCCTGGTAGTGGTTCCATAATGGAAAGGCATTATCTCAGGGGATGGTCGTAGGCGCGGATTGAGCGCACGTCGCTCAATAATACAGACCATATCATGACTGCACTTATGTTTGTTGGACATTGTTTAGTGATCTGCTGCACTTAAGGCTTTTCCGTTTACAACATAATTGCAAACAGTGCAATTTGTCAGCGCTTGTGTTAAATTCTCCCAGCCACATTATATAACTCGATTGTTGTATTTCTACCTCCATACTTAATTTTCTAAGTATGTCAAAAATCTGCTGATTGATGGTATAAGAACAAGATCAGTGGAGAAAATATTGTTTAGTTATGCCAGGATTCTGGTGGTTTGAGCTGTATATTTCGCACTGTGCGTTATACGAAAATTGGTGATGACAGCAAAATTGTGATCATTAAAGCGTATGCGGTTTATTGTTAACTTATTATTGGAGCTCATGCTGATAAACAATATCCCTTATATTCATGTCGTTTCTGATCGCACTAAAACATCTTACGCGAATAATTTATTTCACGTCAAAATCGGTAATTAGTTTTTATCATACATTGATCAGGTACAGGATGCCTATTTTATGTGTTTTTTATTTTATAGTATAATTGCTACTATAGCCTAGTATACCACTTACCTGGTTAAAATGCCTTGCATCAAAAAAAAGTGTTTGCAACATGTTACATTCCTGATTGTTTGCCTAGCACGATCTACATTATGGCTTCGCCATAATTCATTGCCGATAAGCCAAAATAACGCGCCACTGTTTGACTAATATCGGCGAAAGTTGTTCGATGACCGTAAAAACCTGGATTTACTTTAGGTCCGTAGATCAGCACCGGCACATGTTCCCGTGTATGATCGGTTCCGTGCCAAGTCGGATCACATCCGTGATCAGCAGTAATAATCAATACATCATTATTTTTTACTTGCGACATTAGCTCTGGCAGACGGTAGTCAAATAGCTCTAGCGCCGTCGCGTAACCGATAACATCTCGCCTGTGACCGTAATTAGAATCAAAGTCAACAAAATTGGTGAACACCAGAGTATTATCTCTTGCCGCGTTCATTTCCTGCACCGTTGCTTCGAATAAAGCATCAAAGCCGGTAGCCCTCACCTTTTTACTTATGCCTACCTGGGCATAAATATCGGCAATTTTTCCTACCGATACTACTGTCCCTTGCTTTTCTTCTACCAGTTTTTGCAAGACGGTGTCGGAGGTCGGCAGCATCGACAAATCGTATCGATTTCCGGTTCGCTCAAATCGTCCGGCTTTCGCGCCGATGAAGGGCCGGGCGATAACGCGGCCTATGTTGTAACCACCGTCAATAAGAATCTCACGGGCTATATTGCATAAATAATATAAACGTTTCAGTCCGAAAGTTTCTTCATGGCAGGCTACTTGAAATACCGAATCTGTCGATGTGTAAAAAATTGGCTTTCCGGTGTGCATATGTTCTTCTCCAAATTGATCGATAATAATCGTTCCTGAAGCGTGGCAGTTACCAAGAAAGCCCGTTAAGTCCGCACGGGTGACCAGTTCTTTAAGCAACACTTGCGGAAAGCTGTTTTCTTTTTTCGGAAAATAGCCCCAATTGAACAACACTGGCACGCCCGCTATTTCCCAATGTCCCGATTGCGTATCTTTACCGGAACTAATCTCGCTGGCATAGGCGTATGCGCCAATGATTTCAGCTTGTTTATTTAATCCTGGGGGGGAACGGCCAGTAGATTGTTCAGCAGCTTTAGCTAATCCTAGACTTGTTAGATGAGGAATCTTCAATGGTCCGCTTCGCTTGTGATTTGCTGCACCACGTTCACAGTATGTAGCAATATGCCCCAGGGTATCAGACCCGCGATCGCCGAATTTGTCGGCATCCTCAGCGCCACCGATACCCAATGAATCCAAGACTATGATAAATGCGCGTTGCATAATGGTTCTCCTTTTACGACTAAATGCTTTTTTAGCCTCTAAGCTTCCGCCGTGTTTTTTGAATGGGGTGGTTACGTTACGACACAGCGAGCTTACGTCTAATAATGTTCCTGGTAGATATAACGGCCATGGCGGCGGATAAACCTGGCCCCTGGGGAAAACCTCCAAAAATATCTTGTTCACCAGTGCTATCGCTTACCTTGACGCGTTGATCAACTAATAAATATAGCTTCGTTCGTAAGTTGTTTCGCCTCAGTAAAAGTTGTTTATTAGCTAAATCTAATTCACTATTTCTAATATTAAGGAGTAGCGTAGATGCATTTATTTGCGGGGAGCAGCTTCATTAGTTTGACTAATAATCGGGTTAACACACCAGTAGTGCTAGTATTATATACTACTGCCTACGGCTTAACTTTTCTCGACGCTAGTAATGCTTATGACCTAAATCTTGCATCGCAAGTATTAGTTCCCCGTGTGCTTATGCAGGTTTATATTGTAAAAAAATGATCGGTGCTAGCGTATAAAATTTGTCTTTTGAGCTAGTATTTTTTCGTACCCCACTAACGGAAATTAAATTTACGTTACGCTTTCGGCTATCTAACCTTCTGTTTAAGGATGTTTCTTTTTTCTAAATACTGTATCTTCCCTCGTAAGGTAAAACTAAGTTCTAAGTCCAAAATATATAGCTTTATTGTTATAGTGGTGGTAGACTGCAAAGTTTGAGGAACTTTTTACGGCAGTTTTGTAATTCTGGATCCTAACATGATCCATCTATGGTCTAATAGACTTAAATAGCCAAAATATAAATGATAGGCTCTGTCTGAACCATCTCGCATGATGCTATCCTTTTTAAGGATGAGATAAACCATTTACCCTGTTCAGTAAAATAGGTGGTTTGACACGGACACATCATTTTAGTTTTTTAATCTTGCTTAATTGATAGTTCTAGCGTCAGCTAGAATTTTTAACACAATGTCGGGGCATTCTTAGCTGGGAGGACGTTGATTAGTATCAACTGGCAGAATGATTACTTTAGTATGGCTAGTAAAATGTAGCACAGGAAATGTGTCTGTTCATTATGTATAGACTCATTTGCTCGTTGCTTGTGATAACTTTGTGTACGATAGCAGACAATAATATATAGCCTATTTGGGCTATACACGATATTAAGTAGCTTTCTGCTAGCGCAGAATTTAACACAAAGTTTTTCTTTTAAAGAAATATTAGTCACGGTTATCATACAAATTGTGTTATAAAACAAATCGTTGCTGTATGTTACACAACATTTTGGGCTTGGCCTCATCAAAATCTTTCATCTGGTAATCAGTATAGTAATTATTCGAGGTAGCCAGATCTATGAGGAGCAGTGTGCACTAAGTATTATAGTGTTAATTAATGGATTAAGTTCTTTAATTTATCTATTCGCTCTGTGGGTCAACATTAGTAAATAGATAACAGTAACAGACGAGACTGTGCACTTGTAACAAAAGTAGGCTCATGGGCTTGTTTACATAAATCACTAACAATCTCTCAACCATGGAAACTGTAGACATTAAAGTTCTTTTGACCCGTTATTATCCTGTTTTAGAAGAGTATCCTGCTTTCCCCGTATTATACTTTTCACTATTTCTCATGGTTGATCAAAATAAGATGCTGTATTACCGCGTGTTTATGCATAAATAATGCTACCAGCGTGTAGCCTAGCCACCAGTGAGCTTGTTTATTTTCTTTATGGGACTAATTAGTTTTCTTCTTCTGGTGCATTAGATATTACCTTTTCCTCAGTGTTCATGTATATCCCCTGCTACTGCGCCTACGGCATCTAGTAAATTAAATGATTAGGAAATTATTTGGCTTGGCACAGCCTGCATAAATACAACTTATTTTGATAAGTGTAGTGATTAAGTTCCTCAACAATCTCCGGTGTCAGCTTTCGATATAAATCGAATAATAATGTTGTAGACAGTTAAATCATTCACGGTTCTGACTGGTGCAGAAGTAATTAATAGCAATGTCGTCAATGAGATAAGATCTAAATTATTAAAATAACTTTTCCTGCTTATGGCTACGGCCTAAGCATGCACTATTTTGCACGCGAAATGGTGATAGTCCGCAATAGTTTGTTAAGTTTTTGTATGTATGACAAGAATTTGGTATGGTTAAAAAAACTATAAGGTTTTTCTAACTCTAGTTTACGCATGATTATAATAATACACTACGGCAAGAAGTATGATTGCTTGGGGTAAGAGAAGTTTAATAACTACGGTTAATTGCCGTTCAGAACAAAGAAAATTGATGCTACCATGGTATACCGGTAGGGTTAAATAGGCAACTTTGTTAATGCATCATAGTCTAAGTTAGTTGGCTAGCATAGATTATGCTTTAACTTCCTTGCTATCATTTTGATAAAAGCCGGATTAGTAATCATAGATTTTGCAATCTAAGCAAACAAGTTGCTGCCAATCCTTCTTTGCCTACAAGCACTATCTTTGTAGTTTTTTTTTACAATCTACCAATTACGATGTACTTTTTCAGAAGGACCCCTAGAAATTACCTTTTAGCATGCTTTTCCAGATATAACGGTGACTATTTAAAGTTTAAACATCGACTAGAACGAACCTATTACGACGGTAGATAAGCATGCTAACCAATAAAGAAATTGATGCAGATACCAAATAATATTTAGCTAACGAGCAGTCGTATCTGTTCAGTTACTATGCTCAAATACAGCCGCAATCAAGATAATACACAAAATCTGTATTAATTTATGACGTGGTTTTCATCCCTTGAGTAAAAAACTAAATATTTATTTAAGGAAGAGAAGTTATTTCCTTCTTGTAACTACATTAATTATTTACTCTTTAATCGCTGAATAAATGCAATTATCTTTTAATCGGAATTACTGTCCGTAGGACGTCAGAGCATTTTAATATTCTTCACTCTCTCCATCGTTTTTTTAATGTTTTTACATGGATTATTTGAGCTATTGCTAACGTTATCGCTCAATTGTAATATGCGATTAATAATTACACGATTAACCATCAGTTGCGGTATATTTTATTCGCCAATAATTGTGCTTCACATCACTTATTATCGCATAATGCGCTAGCATATAGCTTTTAACTAACGTGTTATGATTATTTTGATTTATGACTTTTAGCTAAATAATTCACGTTTTTGCATTACTATCAGGAGAGGCAGTTTTTATGGTTATATTTTGTGATAAACTACTTATTGTAACGATACATTAAGTATTTTACAAAATATAGTTGTTATTAATGGAAGCATATTCGACGAGTATGCTGTTGTTTGTGCGATCATAGAGTTGTTGCTTAACATATACCTAAAGTTGATTTAATTAATTTATTGATTTTCTGTCTCGTAGTATTTATTGCTAATTTAGTGCACTGTGTAATGGTGGTATCTTTTATTGTGGTTACGTTTGCCACATCACTTAATTTATTCAGATATCTGATCAAAGATCGTGCAACATTGCTATTGATATTTTGTTTATTGTTATTAACAATATCTTAACTGTACTTTACAAGTACAGTAGTTGTTGTGTATCACAAATCAGATAAATTAATCTAGTATTTAACAATTAATTAATTTCTGTGCATTATAATTGTTGTAATAACTTAATAAAAAGTGAAGAGTGATATTCACGGTTGCTGTAGTTAATCCGTTTATTTTATTCCTTCTTTAAACTTACCAATAAGATAAATAATATTTGCAGTAATTGTATTGATATTTATTTTACCTATGTGAGTTTGTAATCCTTATGCATCTCTGTATTGATAACAATCAACTCTAAGTTTCTACTTGAAATTTATAGTGTTAGAAAATATTTACCGCTAATATAGCGGATTACTTATTAACTTTATGTATACAAGTTCCCCCACCATACTATTAAGGCCGACCACGAGACTACCAAGTTATATAAACTCTGTTAACGATTAGTGCTGAGATCTCCTTAGTAAAATCTGCATCGCTTAGTCTCTTGATAAGCGGGAAAATAAATACAGCTTCATTGTTAAATGAAGCTGAGCATTTTATTTAGAAGTCAGTATCTTCGTCGTATCAAATTTAGTTGTGGCTGGTATTACCATGAACATATGGATATATCAGATGAGATATTAAATGTCATAAGAGCTATATGTTTGTATTTATGAGCCCGCCGCTATCAACTCAGAAGATTTTTTATCAGACTAAGGTTAATAATGTGCTAGTATTAAATAAATTAATCTGGTAATTTTTTGGTTGCAGCGGCTGCGAAAAACATCAAAATCTAGTATAGAGATGCAATTTATTATTTCTCTCTAATTCTTTTAATTGCTGAGAACTGTTGAGTGTATTTTACATTAATTACTGTATATAGTTTTAAATATTTAATTTAATATTAAGAAATTGCGCTTCCTTTAATAATCTTAAATTATATTTTAAGGGGTAATAGTAATATTGGTGACGTTTTCAGTATTACCTAAGACAGTAGTTGCTTTACTCAACGACTGATGCTATGAATGCTGACATTCGTGTCTTTACCCCCTTACGCATCTTCATCAATGTACATTACTTCGATGTACTAGCTTTAGGTTTGCGTTTAAATTCAGCAAGTAATGCTTACTTACATTAGGTAAGTTATAAAAAGTTAATATGTATTTTATTTCCCAAATTGAAACTCAGTTTTTGGTTACTCATTCCACAAATATATGTAAAAGGATTGAATGCGAATCGCATGCATGAATCAGATATTACTGCATCAAGGATAGGATGTGATAATTCAGATTATGACTAGATTTTTGGTGTTATCTGGAAACTGTCACAGTCGCAATATGCGTCTCTATATGAGAGCCCTGTCGTCAATAAAACAATGACGGCTCTTACAGGTTAGTTATTTTAACAAAATATGCAAACATGGAACTTTTCCTCTTGCTCGGTCACGTAGTGACAAACAGAATTAATGTTCGCGTTTTTTTATGAAACTGAAAATTTGTACATAGCTTCCTAGTCAAGTTTAAGTTTGTGCTATATACAATAGGTTATTAACACTTGATAGTGTTAAGATTGCTCTTAATTTTCATCTTTTTTTTACCTTCATTGCATCCGGCTTTGCCGAGCAGTGAAAAAAATTTACCGGCTTATATAATTATTAAACTTTGTATTAGCTCTTTAGTTGTGCCCCGACCACATCAAACTTCAGCATACCGACTACTTCGAAAATAATATTTTTATAGGTTAGCTGGCAAAAATTTGCACGATCCTCTTTCCGAGAGTTGCATTAATTATTAACTGATTGCTTTTGCTTGAGTTAATTGTATAGGTTGATACGGTAGAATAATGCTAGCGCGAAATTTATAATTCGGGTAAATTTAAACTACTTAGCTTAAAGAAGTTATCGCCGATCTAAGTTGTTCCGTACTTATAGCAAAGCATAGTGAACACCCGCCGTAAAGTTCAGAGTATTTGTTCTGCTAACGTATTCTTTTTAAAATGTAACTAATGTATTTTAATATTGTTTTTGTATCGACCCGATACGACGCGGAAAACGATACTCGGGTTTTGGTGCAGCGTATATATTTATCCTGGATCTTGAACAAAAAGCCGGCGCACTTTTCTGCGGTGCTCTCTACCCAAATATTAGTCTGACGCTATATGAGTGGTGGCTCACCAACTACCAAACCATTCAGTATCTAATTGATGCCAAAGTTGTCTAAAAGGGCAATAAAAATAATGGCGACAGCTGGCCATCTTTTAGGAAGACTAGTTATAAAATGCATGGAAAATGCGTAGTTTGTGCACTATTTTGGAGTATTAAACCCCATTTAATACCCTAACAACATGAAAGTTATGGTCCTGGCGGTTACTCTGTGATGAAGATAGGTTTTATCTTTAGCCAGATGATAATACTAGTTAGTAACTTACCGCATTCAATAGAATAAGTACTTGGTTAAGTAGGCAATACGCCATTTTCTTTCTGCTTTATCAAGTGATTTTATTGAATTGCATATATGGAGAACTATTTTATTCATAAAGATCAGAATCGGCGTTGCGCGTAGAGGGTGACTGCCATATCATCTTGCGTATTTGATCTTCAATGTGTTGGCTGTATTAATTATCATTAAGCAGCAGTCTACTGCAATCAATAGGTGCTATAGGTATCATTGGGAAAATCTTAATAACCTAAAATATAAAGGAAATTTACTATTCTCTAGTTATAATAGAATTGTATTACGTATGTGGTCATAGTATATACTGTGCTGTTTTCTATTGCTATCTCGTTTTGAATTTCGCGTATTGGTTTATACTACTGACCTTAACAGCATTAATGATTTACATTTTTGTATACACAGTAGTATTTTTCAACTAGTATCTTTTTGCCAGCGTCATAGTTGTTATCATAATTTAAATGAACAGTGCTTCCATTTGGTCAGCTTGGAACTTATTCTTCATGGTAACTTTTTAAGTTATGATTTTAATATGGTAAGTCTAGTCTATATATCATTTCTGGTCATAAATTCTATAGATCATGTCGGTAGGCATTGATGCCTCTGTACCTAAGAGTAGCTACTGAATAAATGCCATAATTACGGAAGGGGCTACACCGTATTGGCAACGAATAGTAGTAATAAGACTCTAGTGTTAGACTTTATTAAATCCTTGTATATTATTCAACGTGATTGCTGTCACCATTGTTTGGTATCTCTCTACTATAGAGACAATGTCTGCTGCTAAAATTAAGAATAAACCGCGATATTGAGCAATGAAGATTTATCTAATTAGTGTCAATATAGTTACAGACTGTTTTAATTATGTGTGGCGAGAGATCCATGCAGCAGGTTTAGTTATTTTATTTTTCTAATTTTAGTGCCGCATTTTAAATCGGATAAACGATTCTAATTTCGTAATTTTGCGCTAAATAATATATAGATTTAAGTATACATTTAGTCACCGAAAGTAACTTTTACTCTGTGCTTGTGACTTGGTGTGGTAACATACCACGGGTGCTGCCATGGCGATGCTTTTTGTTTTATCAGTTAATAAAGATTTCCTTCCAGCATAACCAAAACCTTCTACAGCCATGCAATTAATTATTTTAGCGTTTTAAAAAATAATTTAGATAATTTTAACATATTAGTGGTCGTGTTAGTTATTTTACAGTTACCTAGTAACGGTATTTGTTTCATTTAAGCAAGCCTGACCTATGTAGCATCTGGGTATTTATTGTACTCATCAGTAATCTTGCCACATTTTTGCTTTCAACGGTATATACTACATAATAAGTAACTATCATAATTCACAATTTTTATCAGATACAAGAAAAAATATTTTTAATATTAGTGGTTGCAGTTATAGTCTTTTAGTAATGCAGCTTTATTGCGTTTTGTGTGAAAATACTTTCAACATTCCGAGTGCAATAACATAGCAGCTTCTGCTGACCGCCTATCTTTACGAAATATTTAATAGTGAATTGATTGAATTATATTTCATATTTTCTAACGATTACTTATTATTCTCTCTTTGCCAGCTGCATAAATTGGTTTCCTTTTGCTGTATTTATCCATAATAAAAGCTTTTTATAGGTACAAGATTCGACAATAAATAGGTATAAGTAATACTGCCTTTAAACTAAATTAAAATAATATGTTGCCAGAGGCTATTCGATCATAATTTATAATCTATTTAAATTTTAGTCAAAATAGCAGTATTAAAAATACTAAGAGTAAAGCAGGTTATTAATGTTTCTTACAGAGCCAGTAATATGAATAACTTATTAGTTGATTTCATGAAGTTATTCTATAATGTTCTCAACTGCTTTTTGTTTCTAAAAGCGAGCACGACCCCGATAAAATAGGGATGCCCAGCTAGCACTGTACATTTGATAGTGCAAACCATGATGTAATGCAATTGCATACGCTTAGCTTAAGATTAAAAGAATATTAGTTTGTGATTATCAAAATTTTTAGTACCCCACGGGGGTTGGGGTCGTCTTATTTAATTTGCTATGTTCTGTGAACTTAAATATTGTTAGAAAACAATATTACTGATACGGAGCCATAGCTCTCGCTTGGCATTAGCATCCCCTAAAAGCGCTGCCAGTGGTGGAGTATGTAAAGATATTTTATGAAAATCACGCAGAGCGGACAAACCGAACCACCAGCAATGGCAACGAACGCTGTCTGACAATGACATTACCTGCTCGGGTGTCATTCCGTAAAGCTGCGTCGTCTTTAATTTCATGC
Organism: Sodalis endosymbiont of Henestaris halophilus; assembly: GCF_900161835.1. Taxonomy (GTDB): domain Bacteria; phylum Pseudomonadota; class Gammaproteobacteria; order Enterobacterales; family Enterobacteriaceae. Next base: position 518,660 of record NZ_LT897836.1, read on the forward strand.
TGTGCGCTACATCTGCCACCAGACGATGATCTACCGCCGGTGCCGGATTGCCGACTAGTAATAAACGAATATGCTTTGGCAATTTTACTGCGAATGCTCCATGAAGTACCTCTGGCCGACGGAGCGTCCATTGAGTAATGCCGAGTTGTTTTAAGAAGTAATCGTATTTTGTCTCCATGGTCTATCCTGTCGGTGGTTTTATTCTGAATTTTTATGATATCGCATTCCTATAACTTATCGAGTACAGTAACAGAAGCACTATACTTCTAGTGTTGATTATTGAGGAGAGTTTGTTGCATGTACGCATTAAAACCTGCCAGTAAAGTCATACTTCGGCATCAGGATATGTTCTTAAATAAACAAGTTTTAATTGCCGGAAATGTGCAGGATTTGCTGCCAGCTTGGCTTAACGCGAGGAGTGTGCGGGTTCATACCGCCTGGTTTCATTACCAGCAGACTCTGGTTCGCGTTATGAGCGAACCAGAGGTGCAATTCGGGTTGGTAGCGGACACTACACTAGTCAGCAAGTGTGAGACTCTAATTTACTTTTGGCCTAAAAATAAATCGGAAGCACTGTTTCAGTTGACTAATCTCTTGTCGTTATTGCCTTTGGGTTGTGATGTGTTTGTGGTAGGGGACAACCGATGTGGTGTGCGCAGAGCCGAGTCAATGCTGGAGTTGTGGTGTCCGCTGAGTAAGATCGATGGCGCCCGCCGATGCGGGCTATATTACGGCAAACTAGTCCAACAAACCCGTTTTGATTTGGGGGATTATTGGCAATCTTATCTGCTTGATGATGTGGTGATAAAAACTTTGCCAGGCGTCTTCGGCCGCAACGGGCTTGATAAGGGTAGTCAACTGCTACTATCAACGTTTAAACAACCGATTCAGGGTAATGTAGCTGATATTGGCTGCGGGTCTGGTGTCCTGTCAGCGGTCTTGGCGAAAAAAGGCATAGCTGGGGTGCGGTTAACACTAAGTGATGTACATGCACCGTCGCTTGCTGCCAGTATAGCTACCCTGAGATCTAATGGTTTACAAGGTGATGTATTGGCTAGTGATGTCTATTCCGCCATCAGCGGTTACTTCGATATGATTATATCGAATTCGCCGTTCCATAATGATGTGCAAATTAATCTAAAATCAGCGGTGACGCTGATTAGAGGGGCACGAGATCATCTGCGGTTGGGTGGCGAATTGCGTATTGTAGCCAACTCTTTTCTACCTTATCCGAATTTGCTGGATGAGGTGTTCGGTAATCATCAAGTGTTAGCTAAAAACGGTCGTTTTAAGGTCTATCAGGCTTTCTATTAAGTGAAAGGTATCTATGATAAAAGGGAATAATGCGCGACTAATACAGATTTGTGTTAATGTCAGCTTTGAAGCTGTAACTAGATTACAAGAAAAATAGTATTTTTTTAGCAACTACCAGAGGTAACATAAAAGCACTGACTTGTGCGTCTAAAATACCTAAACCCCATTGCCGTGATGGGGTTTTAATCGGATCTTTATGTAAAGAATAGCTAATATAACATTATCATTTATTATTAGTGGTGTTATTTTACTACAAATCTTAGTATAATAAGTCTTGAAACTTATGTTATTTTTTATATTTATTGTCAATACGTTGCTTAACTTTTGCAATCATCTTGTTTTAGGTCAAGCAAGCTAATCTGTGTCCTACTTGCTGTTTTTTGTTTGCGTGTGTTTTATCTATCGCCATACGTTGGCGTATCACAACGTATTCGGTCATTAATATTAACTTCGATGACTTAAAGTTATCCAACGAGCAAAGTATTTTTACTATTTCATTAGGACTAGAAAAAGTTAAATTCGCCCCCTACTTAATACTTTAGTGATTAGTAAGAAAATAATGAATGTTAGTTGTGCGGCTGTCATAGCAGCTTAATTATAAAACTCTGCCTGGAGCGGCAGAGGGAACAGTTGTAAAAATTGATATTTACTCCCGAATAAATTGCATTTCTAGTCTATAAAAATGATGCAACAATTTTATGTTAAGAGTGGCATATTGAAAACTTTACTAAGTTCTTCATGGCAAATTCACTCCACAGATCCCGGTTATTGACGCATGCAGAGCGCCATAACTAAACGTATTGTCATGCTAGATTTTTTGATGTTTGTGGCAATAGCTATCTCTCACGATATTACCAACCTCGCTAGGTCTGACCCTTAGCACATTATTAAATATATTATAGTTGAATAACTCTGCTGCTAGTTTAGCTTATTAAGCTACCAAGCTACCAAGCTACCAAGCTACCAAGCTACCCGTAACATAATTTCCATCGTTATCTATCTATACTAACTAAGAGCATGAATGTTTCTTTGCCCCCGTCTAGCGGATGAAAGATCGCTCGATAACTCGTGTCAAATTCAGTCTAATAAATACAAAATCGTGGCATATTTATGACACGTACATAGCTTATCTTAATGCACTTATAGCACATAAATGATACAGACCAGTTAAGTCTGATGCGGCTCTGGCCCCCTCATCTAAATGAAAAAGTACTAAAATTATTCAGCCATTGCACTAGATTTGTTTGCATATAAAATGAGGGGTCTTAAGCGATATAGTCCCCTATAGAAACTTAGTGTTCACTGTGAACTTATTACATATAGTCTCTTAAATTTGCTGCGTGTCCGGCCGGGTGGGTTATAGAAGTGTTAAGTTTACTAAAACAGAGTCGCTATAACTAAGCAGCAAATACCGTCAGGCGACCTTATGTGGCTATAAAGGATCACGCAAAGCATGTGAGCTAGAGATAGAGAGGTTCATTGCTGTTATAAACACAGCCTGCTAAAGCAACTCTGTAGTCGCCTCAACCGAAAATCGGTACTAAGGATTAGGAAAATCTTTTATAACCTTCTCGAATAGAAATTTATTATTCTCACTTTAATATCATCATGCACTACATAGCAATCAGATTCTTTATTATATTAGGTAGTTTTTAATATCAAACGGATTAAGATATATGTCTTATAAGCTGTTTAATAAAAAGTAAGGTAGAGTATTATTATATGAATTAATTACCACCAACAAAGCGGTCACCAGCATCCAAGTAAATCCCTTCAATGATAGCTTGCGACTAATACAATGTTTTATCCATTGTGTGTTAAATCAGAGTAGTTCTAAATAACGTGACGAATTAAACTATCTTAAACAAGTTAATTCGCATACTGTAGCCGTGTGGCCAACTGCGTAGTTTCTTCTACCACATTTTCAGGGAAAACTTATCAGCAACATAAGCATAATTTTTGTAGATAAAAATAGTCAAATGAATTAACGGTGCTAAATAATTTGACTTAACCATAAGTTGATATAGTAAGCAGCTATCAAGATAATTAATGAATAATAAATGTATTAGTAAAGATTTTTGCTACAGTTTAATACAGCTTAGGTGTTTAAGTTGCATACAGATATCGTGACCCTGTATTTAAAAAACTTTATAGCACTGTCTACCTATCAGACTAGAGATAGGCCTTATCGGTGGTAGCATTAATTCTTTGGGGTTTACCTAACTTTATCTTTTAAATATCAGGGTCTCAAATCTATCCGTTGTCAGGTGCCCCATGTGCCTTTTTGAGGGTAACCAGTGTTTTTAGTTACCACAGGTAGTCGGCCTGCAATATATAAAAATGATTGTTGCCAATAGGATACCGCGCAAGCAATTGTTTATTAACACAACTTTTGCATAATAAAATAACTTGATTCAATTTTAGGTTTCTTGCTCATTGCTTTTTAATAAAAGCATTTGGTGGTTTTTGCTATATATTGCGTGATTAAAGACTATGCGTTTCGGATTTATATGGTATGTTGGCATATTGCCTTAATTCCGTCTTATATAAACATACTCTATTAATAACAAGAGAAGAACGTCAGTACAAAAACGGTATATCGATTCGTTAGCGTTAGATAAATAATGCTGAAGGTTTTTTATAAAAATTTAACGTAAATTTGATAGTAAGAAGATTTGCAATATCAGCGGCTGAATGCAAGCTTCTTAGTTTAAGAAAATTATTTTTATTAATTTTTGTTAGACGTGTACTACCTAAAAACTGCATAGATTATCATCCCCACAGCTAGATTATTATTTAGCATGGTTGCTGCAGGCGTTAATCACCCAGATTATTGTAAATACTCTTGCTATCTGTATCAACGTGCATCTAATAGCACAATTCCGGTGCATGTGGCCGGAATACGATAGCTACACATAGCAAAGAGCCATTTCCCCCAATGGCGGTAATGTTTTCGCAGCTAGTATTGTTACATGCTACTAATGTCAACAAAATAATAAAAGTACAATACTAGAAGCCAATGTTCTTTAAGTACGTCATGTTAGTACACATATTAATTAATATTAATACCAAATTTTATCTTTAACGTTAGCAGGGTTAAGATGATTGTCGTGCTTACGTAGGCCATTTCGTTTATTCGTGAGTCGAGATTAGAAAATTTATTCTACGTAGGGATCTTTGCCGCTCTCGACGATGGTGACAATAGCTTGTGTGGTATATTTGCTGGGGATACGACCTTGACGTTGTTTTAATGCATTTCGACCACCGCATGGCGCGGTAAGCTTTGCATATCTATTTTGTGTTTTTTATTTTTTATTATGATACTAAACCTTGTGGTATTGGGAAATCTATTACTGACGGTACCGCTGAAGAGTGGAAGGTTAAAGTCTCAAACTGCGATCAGATAATTATCTTTTAAACTAGTGTGGTTTATGGCAGTGTTGGCCCTACGTGCTCGCCCATAGCTTTCTATTTTGGATGCAAACTGGAACCGATCTAACGCCATTTATACTATAGGCAAAAACCAAAAAAGATTCGGTGTAGTAAAGATACATCTAATGGCGTCCTGAATATATTTTGTGAAGCTTTCATGATATTGTTTGTCGTTTTATGTTGTTAAAGTTAACTGGTTATCGACTAATGAGTTAACCCCTATCTTTCTATTACGCTATTTAGCGTACTTGCTAATCTGGCATTTCGAGGCTGTGCTGATCTCTTAGGATTTTTGCTATTACTACTGTATATTTTATTCGTCTACGGCGTATGGTCTTTATTGTAACACGATGATAGTTTTGTTCGTAGTACAAAAAGTTATGTTAGTTGAATTTCTATAGAAATACGGAAGCATGTTTTATTGACAAACATGCAGCATTCTTTGGTTAAGAGAAATAACTAACGGTAGATAAGGTGAGGATATGAATGTTCCTCGGGAATGAGTAACGTCCAGTTACTCAATAATACAAATAATAACGGGCTGATATGGCAGATATCAGTTGATAAAATTAAATGCATGTAGCTTGATGACGTTTCTTGCAACTTCAATTACTGACCCTTGTTGTAGGTTCCAGGCGCCAAGTACCGCCCGCCTTTGCTCTCCGAGAAGGAGATGAATCGCCGGTCGATGAGTATGGCCATGGATCATCATCGTCGAGCCAGTGTGCTCCATCACCGTCATGACTGTTTGTGTGTTAACATCTTTTATGTTAACGGTTTTTTTTGCATTGGCACGTAGACTATTAATGCGTATTCTGTCGGCAATACGTAGCCGCATAGACAGCGGCATAGATAAAAACAGCTGCTGCAGCCAGCGATGCTGTGCCCAACGACGAAAACGTTGGTAGTCGAAATCGTCGGTACACAGCGTATCGCCATGCAATATTACAATCTTAAGCTGGTCAAACTGCATGATTTGTTGTGTGGGTAACAGAGTCATACCACAGGCTTTAGCATAGTCCTTGCCGAGCAGAAAATCACGATTGCCGTGAATAAAATAGCAGGGAATCCCGTGCTGACTAAGTTCTTGTAGCGCAACAGCGATCTCATGATGTAGGGGGTTAGGATCGTCATCGCCTATCCACACCTCAAATAAATCACCAAGAATATACAGCGCTTGAGCAGCAATCGCACGGGTACGTAAAAAATATAGAAAACCAGCGGTAATTGCCGGCTCTTGAGTGCAAAGATGAATATCTGCAACGAACAAAATTGACATGCGGGTTAGGTTACTCCGCAACAGTTATATTATTAAGAATGACATTTTTTGATACGTTTTGGCTTACATAGCCTCGATGATAGCTGTGCTTTTTATTTTTTATTACTTACAGATTATCGATTGCTTCGATGAAGTAACAATATTCCCATTTATTTAGATGCCTTGAGTAAAAAGTCAGGAAGTCATTATTTACTACATAGATAAAATTTTTCGTATAAATGGCGTAATATGGATGGCTGGCACTAGCGATCGTCAGCTTACTGCGATTGTTTTTTAGACTATTATTGACTTCTTTATTTACCATTATATATAAAACCTTTTGTTTAGTAGCCGGGACAAACCGCCCTAAATAAAGCATTATTATTCGAATAAAAGTGGTATTATTATGAAAATCTTGATATCAATAATTAAAATATTACCAACAGTTCACTGTGCTTTATACGCAAATAAAGTTGATAACGATATCACGATGATTGGTATATGAAAAAATTAAATTTAATGTACAAAAGTGTGATACGTTAAATTAATGCAAAACGCATAGACAAAATATCCCAGCGTAACTATTGAATAAGATTCAATATCGATCCAATTTTACCCCATGAATTTTATTAAATGACTAGTTAATGCTAGCTTTTACTTTATCGTAAAGTTCATGTAACAAACACTTTGATTCGTTTATCATTAACATTTATATCAATGGGATATGATGGCTTATAGCCTCCTATGATATAAGCTAGGGATAATAAATTTCTATTCTAGAAGTCCTGCCTATCTGTTGCCTATCTTTATTATTGGTGTTTTTATTCTATACTGAGGCACCTGTAGCGCTGCTTCAGCTGACTGATTACCGATCCTAGCAGTTATGCTCGCGGGGGTTAGTTCAAGCTTCGCTTGATCCTTTAGCGTTACTATAAGCTTCTGATGGTATTTATTGCTTAGTATATTTACTCTTATGAGAGTACTTCTATGGTCCTGTCGGACACGTAACTTCCAAGCCATATGCAGCAATGTCACGGTGAGGTCTGTTGTTTTCTGATGGTGAATTCTGCATCACTTAGCCCCCCAGGTTTATGTGTAGATAAATATAGTCCCATTTGTGGTGATAAATGCAGCACTATTTCATTTCACTGTCTGAACTGTCGTCGAATCAGACTTAACTAAGCTTTATCACTGCGCGTTGTTAATTTATAAAATAAGACATCTAAATATCTTAGATACCAAGCTTTTGTATTTATTAGGCTGTGTTATAAAACACATGTTATCAAGCAATCTTTCAGCTGCTGTCTGGGTTTATCTAAGACACATTCATACTATTTAGTATAGATGAAGATAGAAATAATTTTATTAGCAGTAGAGTAAGTTTGACGACTTCGCTAGTGTTTCAATACTTTTTGATCAAACTACGTTTAATCACTTTAGCTCGTATTAGTCTCATCTGGTTAATAATGTGGTAGCTGGTAGCTACTGCAAAAACATTAAATTATAGTATAGTGATACGTTTTGGTATGACGCTCTGAGCGTGTTGATTACCGAAAATATTTAATGACTCTAACATTAATAACTTCATGTAGTTTTTAAGATTTAATTCCTTGTGTTAAGGTGCTGCATTTTATTTAATAGTCTTAAATGTAATTTATTTAAGGGGTAACTAATTAATCTTAATAACATTTTTCATTCGTCTTAGATAGACGAATTTTACTCTAACTACTGTGTAATGACCGTGCAACTGATATTTATGAGTTTTAACTGCCTTTTATCAATGTAATACTAGTGGGGTACTAGTTGAGCTATTTCTAGTGTTATATTTAGTAGTAAAAATGCTTTATTAGTTAGGTAACTTATAAAAATGCGCTTGATTAAAGATCACACTCTCTAAAAGTTAATATTTTGCTTTGAGTAGTTAGCTTTAATAACTACGTCGAGATAACAGCATTTAGTTGATCGTGGATAATTCTGGGAGAAGAATATTCTTGCAATATATCTGTCTTAAGGGTTCAATAATCTAATAGTTTTAGTGACTATTACCTCTAGGTGATTTAAACCCGTAATTTGCATATAGATGCATATGGAATAATTTCTCGATGCTAAAGATTTTTAATACCCTGACTCGCCAAAAAGAGGAATTTAAACCTATATACTCTGGTAAAGTTAGTATATATGTGTGCGGCATAACAGCGTATGACCTATGCCATATTGGTCACGGGCGCACTTTCGTTGCTTTTGACGTAGTTACCCGCTATCTGCGTTATCGCGGTTTTGATGTCAATTATGTTCGCAACATTACCGATATTGAAGATAAAATTATTCGTCGAGCTGCTAAAAACAGTGAACCATTTTATGTACTTACTGAACGCATGATCCGGGAAATGCATATTGATTTCGATAAACTAAACATCATGCGCCCTGATCATGAACCGCGTGCTACGCACTATATAGACGATATTATTGCATTGGTGGCTCAGCTTATTGAAAGAAAACATGCTTATGTGGCTATTAACGGTGATGTTATGTTCGCCGTAGACAGTGACAAAGATTATGGTTTATTATCCCGCCAGGATTTGGCGAAACTTCAAGTTGGCACTCACGTCAAAGTGACCGAAGTAAAACGTAATTCCATGGATTTTGTTTTGTGGAAAATGTCAAAACCTGACGAGCCTAGTTGGCCATCTCCATGGGGTGATGGCCGACCAGGTTGGCACATTGAGTGTTCGGCCATGAACATTAGACAGCTTGGCTATCATTTTGACATTCACGGCGGCGGTTCGGATCTGATTTTCCCGCATCATGAAAATGAAATTGCACAATTCACTTGTGCTCATGACGGTCCCTATGTAAATGTTTGGATGCATACTGGAATGGTGATGCTCGATCGTAAGAAGATGTCCAAATCTTTAGGTAATTTTTTTACGTTGCGTGATTTCTTGAGGTGTTATGATGCTGAAACGGTTCGCTACTTCCTGATGTCCAGTCATTACCGAAGCCAGATTTATTACAGCGAAGAAAATCTCAAGCAGTCGCGGGCTGCGCTCGAACGTCTTTATACCGCCTTACGTGGTACTGATTTAGTAGCTGTTCCTGATGGCGGTGAACATTTTGTTAGGCAGTTTAATGCGGCAATGGATGACGATTTCAATACCCCACGAGCATATTCTATTTTATCAGATATTGCTCGTGAGGTAAACCGTAAAAAAATTGTTCAGCCATCTGCGGTACAGGGTATGGCTGCTACTTTGCGCCGGCTGGCCAGCGTTCTGGGGTTGCTTAAGCAGGACCCGGTTGCTTTCCTACAGCAAATAAGCAACGACGACGTAAATAAAAATACCGAGGTTGCAGTGCTTATTCAGAAGCGCTGCGATGCACGAAAAGCTAGACATTGGGCACTGGCAGATGAAACTCGGGATAAACTCAAGAAGTTGGGCATTATGCTGGAAGATGGTCCTCAAGGTACGACCTGGCGCCGTGTTTGATATATATAAATTCATTACCAGCTTTTCTATCTTGCAGCAAGAGTTATATGGGTGTAGCACAAACAAGGAACCGGTTATGGTCGGTTTATATCTCCCACATTTTTTTAGTTGCTTATGCTGTTAACTCATTTGATGATCTATAAAACGTGACATGCTATTTAAGCGGGATTTAATAACGCTAACTTATATTTTTATTTCGCAGTTTACCCACAAAAGACCGTGATGATCAATGATGATTGAAGGTATCCGCGTCGTGATTTGACCAACTAGCAATATTTAAAAGATTAGATAATTATCTATAACGACACTTTTAAGATAACATATTGTTATTGTTTGTATCTCATTTCTTACAGATCGAGATAATCCTCGCAAGCCCGCAAAGTATTCTGAATGAGCGTGGCTACCGTCATTGGACCTACGCCACCAGGAACTGGTGTAATATAAGCAGCGCGTTCGACGGCGCTAGCATAATCCACGTCGCCAACCACTTTGCCGTTATTTAGACGATTAATCCCTACATCCATGACTACTGCACCAGGTTTGATCCATTCGCCTGGAATAAAACCTACTTTTCCCACTGCCACTACTAACAGATCTGCATTTTCGATATGTCGCCGTAAATCGAGTGTAAAACGGTGGGTGACGGTCACGGTACAGCCAGCCAATAATAGTTCGAGACTCATGGGCCGGCCGACTATATTAGACGCGCCGACCATGACGGCATTTAGGCCACAAATATTGATGTTATAGTGTTCGAGTAATGTCACAATACCTCGCGGAGTGCAGGGCCGCAGCAGTGGGACGCGTTGACATAAGCGGCCGATGTTATAGGGATGAAAACCATCTACATCTTTATCCGGAGCGATGCGCTCTAGTACGCTAACATTATCAATCCTATTGGGCAGCGGTAGTTGAACTAAAATTCCATCCACGCGGTGATCAGCGTTTAGCTGATCAATTAGTTCCAGTAATTCTTCTTCCGTCACATTACTGGGTAGATTATAGGACAGGGAGATGAAACCAACGTCTTTACAGGCTTGTCGTTTGTTTGAAACATAAATTTTTGATACGGGATCGCTGCCAACTAGCACAACTGCTAGCCCCGGCACGCGTTTTCCCGCTTTGATGCGTTCATGAACCCGGGTCGCCACTTCATTTTTGACTTGCTGGGCAACGGCCTTACCGTCAATTATTTTTGCTACCATTTAAATCTGAAATCTATCAATGTAAGTAGATTGCGCGTTATTTTGACAGAAATTAATCTAGCTGTCAGGCATAGAATATATAAACTTTTGTTGTTAAAAAAGGGAAGTAAGCTATTGACTCAAACTTTTGCTTCCGTATAATCCGACTCGCATATAACCCTAAATTGTCATACGTTATACGCCCTTAGCTCAGTTGGATAGAGCTACGGCCTTCTAAGCCGTAGGTCACTGGTTCGAATCCAGTAGGGCGTACCACTTTAATTAATATCTTGCGCAGTTTTATTTTATAGTCATATTTAAAGTTTCTGATCATTGATATTTTTATTAAACGCATCTTTAGTTTTTCTGGTGCGTTGGGCGAGATGATTATGCGAAATATATGCGTAGCAAAAAAACTACGTTTTCGCTAAATTTTATTTGTTAATTTATTGGGTATCTAAGAATTAGCACTTTTCTTATAAGAAGTAGCTTGTCGCGTATAATAAAGATTAAAAAATCTAATTTTATTTCCTAACTCTTTAAAGTAATAGAGTTTCTAAACCAGATTGTTATTTATATAAGGCGTCCTGATTATTAATATTTTAGTTCCTTCTTTATTGTGACTGTAGTTAATAACTACAAGATGTTATTTGTTATAGTTAGAATATAATTCTAAGAATATTATATACTTAACATAAATGGCGTTGAGTATATAAAGTTTATGCATTAATTTTGCTGCTTAAAGACAATCGAGGGTAAAGACTTAACTGCGAGTAATTTGATTAAGGGATTATATTTACGCCGTTAATTTTATTAATGATAACTTTAGCAAAGTATTTTTAAGGATTAATAATTTGAGAGGGTAAATAATATTTTAATATTCTAGGCCTTTCTCTTAGAGATTATAAAGATCTATAAGAGTAATTTATTTAATTAAATTTATTTGCACTAATGAAGTTATAAACACCATTAGAATGGCTGTAATTTGATAAACAATCTGTAAATACTATTAATAGTTTCTTGTTTTTAGAAAAATGAACTAACTTTATATACTAGGTTTATTAATAAAAATCTTAAGTATATATTCATACTGTTAATTAATTTGCTTCATTATAAAAATGTAATGCACTTTGTTACTGTCACTTATTTAGTAAACTTTATTTACTAAAAGAATAATATACGTAGTGTTTATGACTAGCGTCAAGGATACACTATATCGTCTATAATAATTAACGCCACATTTTAAGATCGTGTTCTTATCTACCGTCAATTTATGCAATAAGCGCATACTAGTAGATATCTTTTAGGCATATTATATATCAGCATACGTAATTAAATGTTATAACAACAAGTGTTACATTTATCTATAAGTAATTTATTCTCGTAACACGTTGTGTATATATAAATATAGTACTATTATATTTTTAATAAATGATCTTTAATATTATGAGCCATATTTAGTGATTTATGTTATCTCGTATGCTGTATTTTAATACAGTTTAATATTAATTTATTGATTACTTATTTAATCTTCTATCTATGTTATAAACAAAATGTTACTAATAACACAATATGTAGCATAGTGTGATGACTTTATTGTTTTAAAATTAAACATCTTTTATATTAAGTAAGCAACTTACTTTGCACTTGCTAATGCAGTTTTAAATAAATATTGTAGTGTAGTATTTACGTAAAATTACTTGTTAATATAAATATTAATAATCATTAGTTATATTAAATACCCGCAAGGCAACCATTTTATTATAAGTAAGTTATTTAGTAAGTGTTTTTGTGTTACTGATTAACATCAAGGAAAGATTAAATCTTTCTTAATTATTTTAATATTAATCTTTTGTTTTTCAATGCAAGAAGTTATGATAATAAATATTATAATCATGGGTAATAGTTTGATTTATTTTAATATATAGTTATTAACTTTAAGTTATTTACAGTCTCAGTTTAACTATTACTGTTAAATAACAGTTAGAAGATCTATTTATTGTTTAATAACAATTTTATTAATATAACATCATCTTCAGATGATATCGACTTAATCAATATTAGTGCAGTACCTTATATTATACATAATATTTATGCACTCATAATTTTACCTAATATTGTTTTAGATTATAACGTTTCTGGAGTGTGTAATAGTAATTAAAATATTACTATTTCTAAAATAGAAGTAAATGGCTGAGAAGCTTACATGGATATGCCCAGTAAATTTTGCCATGTGATTAGCTTAAGGAAGATATAAGTTTTCTCTGATGTTAAAATTTATTGCTTTGTTGCTTTGGTAGCATGCGGAATTGGTGTAAGCGCTCATCAAGTTTAATGTATATCTATGCTCACGTTTTCTTATTAATTTATTGCGGTTAAAGTAATAATGTATGATAATTTAATTATAAGTTAGATTAACAACGATACCGCATTGCTGTAATTAGCGCAGAAATTATCTTATACTTTATACTTGATAATAGCGATATTAATGTCATGATTTCTTCTCAGGTTATAATATCAGTTAATAATTTATTATTTGTGGTGGATTGTTATTAGTTATTTATTACTAGGAATTTTCTTTTTTATTTTTTATGATTGAGTTACCTTTATTTAGTATATATAATTAATTATTATTTTGTTCATATTGATTTTGGTAATTAAAATTTATATAAATTTGACATCATCTTTACTATCCTTTATCTATCTAGTCATTCGTGTTTTGATTAAATTTATTTAACGTTTGTATGAGTAGTAATTAAATTCTATTGACTTAAGTTGACAAAAGCATTAACTAAATTAAAATGCAGGTGCAACATTATTTAATTATGTTTGGTTCCTGAATAATAATTATTAAGATAATTAATTTATATTATTTACTATAATAACACGTGCAAAACTTTTCAATCTCATAAAATAAAACGGTAAGTATTTTATTGATAATTGAGCAATATATGACGGTCTCTTATTAACTCTCATCATACAAATATGATCTGGATTAACTTTTAATACACTGCTTTTATCGTACTGCGAAATATTAACTTAAATAACGTTAGGTAATTGTTTTAGTTGTGAAGGTGATAATACTTTCTTATATATGAAAGTTATCTTTCAATCTGTCAGTGATAACATTATTACTATGGTTATAATATAGTCACTTAATAAAGAATTAATTACGGTTTTATATTTTGTTAGAAATTTTTATTTATGTAGTAGACATCGGTATAAATATTATTTTAGTTGCATGATATGAGGTTTAATAAAATATTATTCGCTATAATAAACAAAATTAATATTGTATAAATTAAAATAAACTTATCAATATTTTTGATAAGCTTTTGGCTTAACGTTATGTCTGTATGCGACAGTGTTTGGCGATGAGCGGATAGCGCTTTAATGATGCCAAATTAAACCAGAAAGTTGTAGTAGGTTAATAAATCTTGTGCAACTAAATGTGCAAAAGAAAATATAAAAGTTTGTATACATATTTAGGTGTGATTATAATTTACTGCGTTCATTTTAATTAATAAAGATTTGGAGTTGACTGATGTATTATCACACACAATAGTAAAGCATTAACGCAATCATTTTATTATTACTGCTGTAATCTCTTGATGCTTAAGAGATATGTCTTAATATACTTAGTCATTTTATGACAAATCAGCTATTGTAAGAATAGCTGTGAGCATTTTCTCATGACTTTATTGCTTGTGCTTGCAATTATGATCGCATATTAGGATAATAGATGTATGAAGTATTTATTTTACTTGCATTCATAACTTTGGTTATGAATGCGTTATTCCTTTCTTTAAAATAAAGAATATTATTCTAGTAAGATCAAGGTGATTTGGTTTTGAGTAGTAATATAACAGAGTAGTTACAATGAAATAATATCACACTTAGTAATTATAGCTAAGTGTGACGTATTTTAATACCGGGTTGTATTCAATTGCTATTATTAATATAAATTAATAATCTCTATGGTTTGGTTTCTTTGATTATGCACTAATCATACATGCTTTTATTCTTCTTTGAAATGATCGTTTGTAGTAAAACTGCATTTTAGTATAGTTAAAGTTATTTGATTTATAGTGATGGAAATAGTATATCGGTAACTGTGAATGGCGTTAGTTGCTTATTGCGCTCTATTATTTGGTATGCTATCCTCTACAGTTTTATAGTGCGCGAGAAAAATCTACTGGTCAGCTGCAACCAAAATTAATTTCACATTTAAAGCAATGTGCGGGAAACTCGTTAACCACGCAAATTTTTTACGAGGTGGCTGGCCTATTATCAAGAATAATTGCTTACATTTATTTAAATGGTTTTAATTAACTACTAATATCGTTTTAATTAAAGCTGTTAGTTATTAAATTTAGGATTAATAGTATTAGTGCATGAGTGCATGCATATTAATTGAAATTTTTTTTGATATACGGTGTTACATTTATACACAAATGCCCATCAGCATAGCATTAACTTATCTTCATAGGTAAAGAATTAAAGTTCTACCTAGCGCTTTCTTGTAAGAAGATTTAAAACCATAAATTATTAATAATATTTATTAAATGGTCTTTTAATATCAGGTGTAGAACGAGTATGTTGACTCAACGTAATTTACTTGTTTTAATGAATCATTTATTAAGAAGTAATTATTTAGTGTTAAATATTCTAACAAATAAAGCCATTCTTTTATATTATTTGCACGTAATAAAATTATTATAAAGGAATGACGGTTGGTGATGTAATTTTTACGCATTATATATAAGTAGTAGTAATAAATAATGCGGTAATATAACTGTATTGCATAAATGTAAGTAAAATTTTGTATTTGGTTTTTATTTTTACCACTCCAATAAGTAATTTAAAGTTAGCTATTCGCTAATGTATATTAAATTAATAAGAAAATGTCCATCACTTTTATCAAAAGTGCGTTTGAGCACTTTAAAGTTGCATAATAAAATATTATATTATGAGTTAGTTATAAGTTATAATAGTAAATATTTATGAATTAAATATTATTATAAACTTAAAAAACAAATTATTCATAATTTGTCAATTAGTTATATATTTGTAATATTGATTTATGTAATTAATAAAATATTTTATATTTCATTTTAATTTGTACATTAATAAAATTAAAGAATTTATTAATTTTAAAATAATATTTTACAAATAAAATAACATGCATTAGTCTAATTATCTTAATAAGTTTTGCTATTAGTTCATGATCTGAATGTTAATACTGAACTATGCTTGATTTATGCAAACTTTAACGATATATAATTATTTACTAAGTATTAATTAATTCATAAGAATATGTTTATTATAACACTTAGTACTACTTTTATTAGTAAAATAAACTTTTATAAAGTTACTTGTAACAACATAAGAGCGGTATCTTTAATAAAGATCCTTGTAATAATTTAAATTAGTTTAAATAAAAGATATTACTGAATACAAGATCCATGTTAAACTTAAAATAAGTTTAAATTGTTAAACTAATAGCATTAAGCAAGCTACACCACTTAGTGTGGTACTTACTTTGTAAGTAAAGTAAAGAATAAGGATTGGGTTATTTTATTCATTTAATATTTCACTATCAACTCATTAGTTAGTAATAAATAGTATGTTTATTTAGTCAATTTACCAAAGAATATTTGGTAAGTTCAGATTATGTAATGTCAACAAGTTGACATTAACGTAAGCTTCAGTCTTACGATACACATGTGTGATATTACCATTATTTTACAGATTGCGCTTATCTTGATAGTCTTCTTGATAATTAGCTATGTCAAGAATAATACTTTAACATATTAATAATTTTATTAAATTATAATAGCTGTAATGCCAGAGTGATGCGTGATTTATGAGGATGAGATATCAACGCAAAAGCATCTTAAATATTAGGCCTGGGAAGTTATGCGCTACGTTCTTTACACTGCTTGTAATGCCGTGTTTGATATATTTTATGTGATTTTTTAGTAGCAGAAAACAAGTATTTTGAATTATGTGTTTTGACCACCATCGCTTACATTTCAATTTTTGCTGCGTTGCTTTTTTTGCAACCAATCGCGGCGGTCTTTGGTACGTTTTTTTTTGCTAAAAGCATATCCATTATTGCCAGCGACTATTGCATATCGTCTTCTTTTACCGTTAACTGTACCAATTGGCGAGTATTGGGGTCAAGTGTTGTTTCGCGTAACTGCAGCGGGTTCATTTCCCCTAGCCCTTTAAAACGCTGCACTGTAGGTTTGCCTTTTTTGCGTTTTAATTGTTTTAGTACGCTTATTTTCTTCTTCATTTAGTGTTTAATAAACTGTTTTATTGAAATCGATGCAATAGAGTGGTGGCATAGCCAAATAAATATTACCCTCCTTTACCAGTTTACGGAAATGCTGCATGAACAAAAGCACATAGCAACGTTGCAATATGCAGGCCATCTGAGTCTGCATCTGCCAGGATGCAAATTTTGCCGTACCGTAGCTGACTTAGATCGTTGCTATCAGGATCGATACCCAAGTGCTACTGATATATTATGTACTTCCTGCGATGCCAATGTCATCGTCTGATGACACCTCTCAGGTGTTAAGTATTTTCCCTTTAAGCGGCATAATAGCTTGATATTGCCGATTTCTTGCCTGTTTTGGCAGATCCCGTCAGCCGAATCCCCTTCAACCAGGAATATTTCCGTACGTTCCAAATCCTGAGCGGTACAGTCAGCCAACTTTTCTGGCAGCGATGGAACGTTAGTAAATTTTGATGCACTACTTTCTTAGCCGCACGCAAACGACGGTGGGCGTGGATGACAGCTATTTCTGCAAGCTGCTCTGCTTCTAATATATTTTGATTTAGCCAAAGGCTAAAAGCATTTTTCACACAGCTAGAAATAAATGTGGTGCTTTGTCGCGATGACAGCCTTTCTTTGGTTTGGCTGGTGAACTGTGGATTAAGCATTTGTACCGATAGTACATAAGAGCAGCGCTCCCAGATATCGTCCACCGACAATTTAATGCCACGCGGCAAAAGATTGCGATATTCGCAAAGCTCTCGTATCGCATCTAACAGACCCTGGCGCAACCCGTTAACGTGAGTTCCACCCCTGTGGGGTGGGGAGTAAATTCACATAGCTCTCGGTCATCAATTCTCCATTTTCCGGCAGCCAGAGCAATGCCAAATTTACTATTGCACTATCCGCCTTTTATCGTGCTAAAAAAAGGAGATTTTGGTAGCGTAGTAAGTCCATTTATTTTTTCATTGAAGTAATCAGTCAAGCCTGCCTGGTAGCACCAACTTTGTTGAATATTATTCACCTGATCCTGAAAGACAATTTTTACGCCGGGACAAAGAATCTCCTTCGCTTTTAGCAAATGTTTTGGACGTGATATTGAGAAGCAGGGATTATCGAAGAATCGCTTGTCCGGCCAGAAATGGACACTAGTGCCGCTATTAAACTTGGAACAAGTGCCAATTACTCTTAGATCTTCTACTTTATTACTATTCTCAAACACGATGCGGTAAATATTACCGTTGCGCCGCATTGTTACATCAACTTTTGTGGACAGGGCGTTAACTACCGATATACCTACCCCATGTAGTCCGCCGGAGAATTAATAATTTTATTAGAAAACTTGCCGCCGGCGTGCAATCGGAAAGTATCAATTCCACCGCGGGCACACCCTCTTTAGGGTGGATATCGACCGGAATACCGCGCCCGTTGTCATTAATTTTTAGCGACTGATCGGCGTGCAAAATTACATTAATGCTCTTAGCATAGCCTGCAATAGCCTGGTCAAAGCTATTATCTATCACTTCTTGTCTAAGATGATTAGGCCGAGAAGTATCGGTATATATTCCTAGATGTCATCGAATTGGTTCTAATACGCTTAGTACTTCTATCGTATTAGAGTTATAGTTTTATATGATTTATAAATTGACTCCTATATTATAATATACCGTTTAGGTAGTTTACCTCAAAGGTTATTAATTTGGAATTAGATATACTTTGTAGCGTCAATTATAGTTTAACCAGGAGGTAAGCCTTAAAATTCCATGATGTAAAGTAATTATTAAAACCTACGAAAGTGCGGTGTGTCATTTAATTATACGGTTTAGTTATAATAGGTCTATTTAAACCTTAGCAAGGAGGTAATCTGGGATATTAGCTGCTTCTTTGCTTCAGAAATCAAGTAATATTCTGCAACTTTAGTACATTTACCCGCATCATCTTTAATTTAATAGATGTCAGCGTTGCAAAAATATTTTTGATATGAGGTGAATATTTCTTGCCCTCTAAAATATTACATAAGTAAATTCAAGGGATTAATCGTCAGCATTAGAATAAATTGCGATAATTAAGTGTAACCTCATTATTCAAAATGTATTCATCAATTTTGGCAGTTTTAGTTAGCTATTTCATAATAGTTTTATTATTTATTTTTAATAAGGCATTAGCTGATAGATATCTGTACGGTGGTACATTTAGTAAATATCTAGCTAGATAGCTAGGTTAACAAGTAGGAATTATTGAAGTTATGTGGATATAAACGTGTTTACATAAGTATCTCTTATAAATCAGTGCGTGTAGATTAATCAGTGCACGCGTATATGTTTTATTTTTAGTTGCCGCGCTGTAGTCTGTTCGGTGCACCCAAGCAATAAGCTAGAAATGACGCCGGTCAAATTGATTTGCGGGTGCCTATATTGACATTGGTACAATGCGGTTTGAAATACACGTAGGTGAAAGGCGTTGCTACATGTACTGTCCTAGTCAATTTAACTTTTTAGTGCTTGATGAATATTTTTCAGTACATAATATTAATTAATACAGGTGGTTGTATCACGTTCGTAAGTGGTGTTTCAGGTTGTAACAATCAATCTAAATATAGCCTAAAAGAAGTATGATATTAATATGTAATAGCAATATATATTTTCTAAGGTTTGGTGGGCTGGTTGTAACCAGCCCACCAAACCTTACAAGCTCTAAAGCTAATAGTTGTTTAATTTGCTGGTTAGCAAGCTGTGTTTTTTAGCAGTATTAACTGCTACTTTTTGCCGATTAGTAACTATTTAGCACTGGAGATTATCTACTTATTAAGTACATATTAATTACTATGTATCGTTTTCAGAAAAATCATAGTTAACAGGGATAGACAACAGCAGAGAGCGGGTCATGCGCATAATCTCGGTAGTAGAATAACGATAGACCTAAGATTTAGTAACCTCGCGTTTAGGTAGCTAGTAATGATTATTAAATGAAAGAGCAGCTGTTATAGCTGTAATATTGTACTGTGTTTTCAGTATCTGGCTATGCCTGCGCAAGGTATTTGACCCACCGCGAGAATAATATCTCATACTCACTCGTAAACAAGTTGGTATTGACGATTTTTAAAATACCGACATTATCGTTCTCTAGCTACAAAAGATAGTCAACATGTTATCTTAATATTATTCTTTGGATATCTAACTATATAACTTAACAAATAGGAATTGTTATGGCAATATGCCTCTAAAAGAATAGCGTAATTTGTTCGCGAAGATTTTTAATTTATGTTAATACATAAATGTTGAAAGAATGTATTTCTTTAAATAAGTTAAATGCGATGTGTAGCTAATAATCAGTTGCCTAAAATTCATTTTTTAATTATAGCTTCATATTGTAGCGTAATAATCATAAAAAGAAAGTTTATTTCGGTAGGTGGTGTCATAAAAGTAATAGAAGATATTTTATCTACATAATTAATAACCCCACCCTTTTCTTAAAGATTCATGGTGCAATGCTAGCCATTGCAGAGCAATCACAGAGGCGGCATTATCAATAACTCCTTCTTCCACCCAACAGTATGCTTGTGTGCGGCTTACTGCATGGAGACGGATATCTTCATTTTCATCTATTAATCCATGGATACCCTCAGCTTTTTGTGCATTTACTTCTCCTACCATCACCATCAGGCGTTCACTTGTGCTTCCAGGACTAGCTAAATAGCTTAGCATATGTTTGCAGCGACCTACCGATAGGCCTGTTTCCTCAACCGCTTCTCGTCGGGCAACCTGTTCGAATGTTTCTCCAGGCTTAATCATACCAGCTACTAGTTCTAATAGCCAAGGGGTCAGGCTGCTATCATAAGCGGCAATACGAATTTGCTCTAATAATATAACTTGATCACGCTGTGCGTCATATGGTAATAGTACAACCGCATGTCCGCGCTCAAAAATCTCCCTGGTCACGGGCTGGCTCATGTTTCCATTAAATAGTTTGTGACGGAAGTGATAAAGTTTCATCTTGAAAAAGCCATTATACAATGTGTTACGGGAAAGCATTTCAACATCATCACGACAAAATGTAACCGGCGTAACAAAAGAAGAAGTCATTATAAGCGCTCCTATTATGAAATAACTCCATAGACAGGTTAGTTCAATCAGACTGCTAGAAACTAATATTTATTATGAATCACAAAGAGTAGTGCCTCACTATTGTAAATAATGCCGGCATGGCGCGTACAGCCTCCTGATTCTGTTCTGATAATTATGTTATTTAAAACAATTTAACTAAATAAATTATTTTACTTACTTATAAAATTGAGTCTCGTGAACTTTTAGTAAAATAATTAGGTGTAAAATCCACCACAGACTACAACCAAGTGTATTAGTAGATGAGTTTTTTTTCAACCTGCGATTTTCGCTACCCCACTCTCAATATGTCTTTTCCAAGACTTAATGAAAGAATAGTCCCCCCTAGGGTTTTTCATGATGATTGAAATAAATTATACGTGCACTTAGTATTTTACGATAACCATGGTGTCAATTGCAACGGGTTCAATGAGGCGCTAGAATTGACTTATACTATTTCGATATATCGAAATACTGTATTTCAACTCTTAGCAATGGCTATTTTAAGATATGTCATATTGATCTATAATTATTAATGCTTAATGTATTTAATACTAATGTAATATATTAAATATTGTAATATAACATACGCAAAACAGATGTTTATTGTCAATAAAGCAAATAATCGTGTTTTTTAACGTTGGTTTTGGAGAGATTACTTATATTTAACATGAGAATACGTAATATAATATTGTTTTGTTTTCGACAATGATCATTAATCATGATCTTAACAATGTGCTATAAGCGCTACAGTATATTATTAGTATTAATTATCCGTAATTAGTTATTATGAATTATCGTTAGTTTAAAAACTTAGCGTAGAATGCGATTATTAACATCTTAAAAGAGACTCATAATAGGATCTTAACCTAAGGTATTAACACGTTTTCGCAAGATTTAATCTATGAACAAATCTTTTGCTACTAAGCGGTTATTTGCCGACTCTGGACATAAATGTGTTGTTGATTTCGGCTATACTAAAGAGAACTATTTTAGTTCTTATAATAATTTCTTTATTAATGCTTATAAGCAGCTAAAGATATCGGACTAAACCTCAAATATTGTTTTAATATGTTGTGTTATAGTTACGGTTTTTTAACTGTTAGTAGTTACAACGTGTATTATAATTTCGTTAGCGTAAGTTAACAGTTTAAAAAAGCTCATGGCACCATGGTCAGGATTTTGCGTTCGTCGTTTAACAATATTTTAATTTCATTTTTGCATTGTTATTGCCTACGAAAAAGATTTTTTTGAGCAAAATTCTATGGGGTGTTTAAACCTCACTATTAGGTAGACATTTTTACGATAATAGCTGCACGAGCTGCCTGCGTTACTAACACGTTATATCGTGGAAAACTAAATCTATTCCAGGTTAGATAAAGCGATTAGATTAATAAGTTAAACCTGTCATCTGCCCTTTATACTTTGAATAAATCAAAGTTAATAACTCTGAATAATACGAATACGTTTAAAAAACGATACTCATGGATCCGCAGATCGTTTCACCGAAAATGCTCCTTAAGATAGCCCATGCCGATGGTTTTGGTATGTTGCAAAAGCGACCCTCAAAATATCGTTCAGTAGCAAGTATTACTTGTGGTTCCTCAACTATCGTATACAACCAATTTATCCTAATTATAGCAGCTACTTCACCGACGTCTAATGAGCTTATTATATGCAATTACTGCCGGCATGAAGTTCTATTCTAGAGATATAGCTATATCTGTTTTCTGATCTTGGCCGCTGGCGATATCTTTTGTTTTTACCTGCTGTTAAAGAAAAAGATCATAAAGAAATGTATAATTACGTAAAGATATCGATTGCAAACGGTCTATGCTTTATTTGTCATCATGTCTCCTCTATTAATTCAATTTACCTTTTAATAAAACAGGATTGGAATAATACAAAATATACTAAATAGATTAATAACGTTACCTCTCGGCAACTACTTGGTCCCTTTATCAAATAGCGATTATAATACTATGAATAGATACTATTTTCTATTAACCAGTTATAAAAAGCGATGAAATATTATGTTGTACACACACAGTGATACTATCGTACTAGTATCAATCACTATCTTAGCAAACAAATATCCATGTACTGTAATACAGTTTTCTTAATCACCGTCTTATAAATAACTAACAGAACATAAAATACATCGTAATCGATAAAAACTATACCGACGCGCGAGAAAGCTATCAAGTCTGATTTTCATTTTACATCATTGTCAGTGGCCGCAAAAGTGCTATACGATCGCTATTAGTTCATTGCACCTTGGGGTGTAAATAAAAACGTTGGAGGCGGATAACGCTAAGGGCTATCAAAAATATGTTTACAGGTAGTTGACAAGATGTTGTTTAACCATAGACTGATAACTTGCTTTTGTGTACCTTTGCATATATGATTGTTTATATACCACACGTCTAGCAAGTAACTTCAGCTGTTATGTTAATTTTGTTTTGACTGGACAAACAAAATCTATTATCCGCCAAAATTGTTAGAAATCAATAACAATACACTTATTGTGCTGTATGAAGCAGTGTTATTTCAATAGATTTATCTAGAATATCTGGATTCATGCTAAGTAATATTGTTTGCCAACACCTGGTTATTACAATAGTCTACAAGAAGATTTAATCTTCTTTTGCTGTAACTTTAATCGCATCACGATTTATCTATACTTTATAGGCGATTAAGTACCAAAAGCTTTGATAAAAGATCGTGTGATAATCTCTCATTTGCAGAGTTTTGTCATGGAGACAACGTTACTTAAAATACGTTTCTTTATATTGCTGCTCCCAGTATCTGAGAGAAAGGGAAATTTCTAAATATGTATAATCAAGTTAGCAACAATCTGTTCAAGCTTTACCTTTGGGAATTTATTCCCCGCAAGATGTTATCTATTAAGCTTGATAAATGGGAGTCTTTGGTTAGCTATCGTATTAGAAATGCGTCTTGTATAACAAAAAAACTTTTATCAGTACTCTTCTGATAAGAGTTTTTTACTATCTTAATTTATTAATAATCTATTTTAGAAGAAAATTTCCTGCTGATAAACAATGATGTATGGTAGAATTAATATTCTCTTTCAATAGGTGTGAACGTTCAAATATTCTAGTAAAATGAGAAAATATCTAAGTGGTGTGGTACAGCTAGGAATATTTTATTATACAGATATTTTCTGTAACGCTTCTGGGGTATAGCTATTATAGTTTATCAGTAATTGGCTGGTCAACTATGAAACCTTTGTCATTGTTTTTCGTGAATGTAGATATATAATTACATAGTATCTTTCCTGTTTTGATCCGCATATTATCTTTGATTAATCTTGTTTTTCCTGTTAATGTTTAAATTTACCTAAACGGGGATAAAGTATGTTGCTATATACCTTATTGTGTTATGAGTCATGACTCTCAGTCTTGTAATCGATTAATTGTCGATCTTGCTTTCTAACAACAAAGTATTCCCTTTGGGAATTGAACAGTTCGGTATTTAATATTGCTAATAATCTATTAAGCAAGGGGTTTTTGCGTTTTTATCTTCCTCCCCTGCGTTCACTGATTAAATGATTATGCATATTAATAGGGATAGTTTTTCCCTACATGGGTGTAACTTGTGCGCAAGTTTTTATAATCAAATGACCGTATTTGTTACTGGCTATTTACTTTTATTTCACATGGGGATAATATTTCCCCTTAATTACAAAAATGTTTGATACAGCTGTTATCAGAAACGAGATATAACGTGGTATCTTTCAGGTCTTGTATCGAACTATTAATGATTTATTAATAGATAGATATTAGCATTTTACTCAACATTTATCCTTAATTTGTTGTCTTTTGTTACTGTGATTTATGGTAAGATTTTAACGTCTTATCGCATAAATGAGATAAAATAATTAAATCAATCAAGAAATTATAGAATTTCAAATTAATAAATTAAGATTAAATATAATTTTAGTCAGTGTATTATTATATTCTAACTTAGTGCCCACCTGATTTAGATCATAGCTTATACTGCTCAATCATGACAGTAGTACTGCGAAATTATCTCTTAGTCATACCAGTTCGCAGTGCATATCGATGATACATAACGCCAACAAAATTAATTCTACGAGATTATCACTTCATATAAGATAATTATTCGGTGTTAGCATACGTGACTGATCTGCAAGTATATAAAGTAGTTTATTTATCAGGTGGATACACTATTGGAGTTTTTTATATGTGTTGTAGTCTTTAGTATTATACGTTTATTTATTGATCAGTTATTCACGGAGTAATTGAGGATTTGCTCTTAGCAATAGATGTAAAAGTTAAAGTCAGTTGCCAATTAACTCCAATTAAAGTGATTGCCCAGATACTTAATTTACTTCACACTTCCAGAAGACGACGATAAGTGACTAGATCTTTAATGGTAAGCACTGGCATATTATGATGTTGAGAAAAAACTATAATTTCTGGAACTTGTGCCATTGTGCCATCGTCATTGGTAACTTCACATAGCACGCCAGCTGGCTTCAGTCCGGCGAGCGTGGTCAAATCAACGGCTGCTTCGGTATGTCCACCGCGCACCAGAACACCACCTCGCTGCGCTAACAGCGGAAATACATGCCCGGGACGGTTAAGATCATTTGGTTTAGCGTTATCTTTTATTGCGGTCCGAATTGTCGTGAGTCGATCAGCGGCAGATACCCCTGTGCTAATGCCTTGAGCAGCTTCAATAGTCACGGTAAAAGGCGTTTGATAATGACTGCTGTTATGTTCAACCATCATCGGTAGCTTTAGTTGTTGGCGGCGTTCTTCAGTTAGTGATAAACACACAATACCGCTGCCGTGGCGAATAGTCAGCGCCATTTGCTCAAAAGTCATGTTTTCTGCGGCAAATATCATATCTCCTTCATTTTCACGATCTGCATCGTCTAGTACGAGTACTCCGCGGCCGTTGCGCAGCGCCTCCAATGCATTCTCCACGCGTTGAAGTGGAGAACCGAATTCGGAAAGAACTGTCTGATTCATGGTAAATAAAATCCTTATAATTAATGTGGATTACCATAATCAGGGCAGATCTAGGATTGGCCGATAACCGGCCAGAATAACGATATCAATCCTTTTATAGTTAGATATCATTATTTTCCCATCGAGATTATTACCTCGGCCCTTGAGTTATGTCTGATCTGCGAATCTTAGATCGAACGCATTCTTATTGCTCATGGGCTTTTTGTGCAATACTCTAGCCAGTGGTGTATCTCCCTGGTGGTGGGGGATTGCATTCCGCCCTGAGAACTAATAAATAATATTTTAGCTTAAATCTGGAACTAAAGCAATTAGCAAACGCATAATTTCAATGCATGCTTTTGTTTTTACTTAGAAGTTACAAGCATTAAACTTATCATTATTTATTCTGACTAAATGAGGGAATCTTTGATGATTGATCCAAAGAAACTTAAAGAGTTTGTTTGTCAGGTACAGGAATCGCTACCCCAAGGCATCCGCGATTGGGGTGACGATTTGGAAAAAATACTCTATCAAATGCTGAAAAATTATTTCAGCCGTATAGACCTGGTAGGCCGCGAGGAATTTGATGTACAGACCCAGCTACTGCGGCGCACTTGTGAGAAACTGCATCAATTAGAATTACGACTTAACGCTCTGCAAAAAGATTTAGAAAAATGATGCATGCGCGGTAGAGAAGCCACGAAAGTGTGAGCAAAGTTTTAAAACTAAACCATAATCGCGTTTACTACATTTAAGGGTAAGGACTGAAGACGACGTTACTTACGAATTTACAAAAAAGGCTAAAGACACATATATTAAAGGATATATTGTATAGAGGTAAGCTCTTTTACCAAAATATTAACTTCTGATAAGGTTGATATGGACCACAGGTGTGGTGCAATGGTGCCTGGAATAATGTTGAATTTTTTCTATTATCCGAGGTATTCTATATTAAAGTACCGCTATACTAGCTTTAACTTGCAGTTTAACCTCTTTTGTCGTTTTTGATGGTATTAATGATATTGGTAGTAGAACAACCTTCTTCAAAATTTAGTACTCTCACGTCACCTCCGTTATTATAGACTTCCTGGTTGCCGGCGATTTGGTGCGGATGGTAATCACCGCCTTTGACCAGTATATCTGGTAGTATATTCGCAATTAGCTTCTGAGGAGTGTCCTCGCTAAAAGGTAGTACCCAATCTACCGACTCGAGCGCTGCCAGAACATTCATGCGCTGCTTCAGAGAATTTACTGGACGGCTTTCCCCTTTTAAACGCTTGGTAGAATCATCACTATTCACCGCAACGATAAGCCTGTCTCCCAATCGCCGTGCATTAGTGAGATAACTGACGTGACCTGCATGCAATATATCAAAAATACCGTTAGTCATAACCACCCTTTCGCCGCGTATGCGTGCCAACACTAGCGCTTTCTTAAGCTCACTCTCTGTAATGACGCCAAAGCCCGTTGTAACGCGCCCGTGTATGGCTGTTTCTAATTCGATGGGACTTATTGTCGACGTACCCAATTTTCCGACTACCACTCCAGCTGCAGCATTGGCTAGAAAACAAGATTCTTCAAGGCTATTACCAGCAGCTAATGCGGCAGCTAGCACGCCAATGACCGTGTCCCCTGCGCCGGTAACGTCGTAGACTTCTTGTGCCTGTGTAGGTATATTCAACGGATATTTACCAGGGCAGATCAAGGTCATGCCTTGCTCTGCCCTGGTAATCAGCAACGCTGAAAGCCGGTAATCTGCGATTATTTTCATGCCTCTGCTTACTAGCGTTTCCTCATTTTTACATGCTCCTGCCACTGCCTCAAACTCAGATATATTTGGCGTTAGCAGTGTCGCCCCTTGATAACGACTGAAGTCAGTACCTTTTGGATCGACAAGCACCGGTACGCCGGCCACCTGCGCTAGCGTAATTATTTCTTGCACCTGTGCTAACGCGCCTTTCGCATAGTCAGACAGCACCAATACGCCTGTTTTTGGTAGCGCGCGCTGAATACATTCTAGCATGGGAGAGGCATCGACATCGTCGAATCCTTGTTCAAAATCTAGTCGTATAAGCTGCTGATTACGTGATAATACTCGCAACTTGGTTATCGTTGGATGAGTAGAAACAGCGACAAAATCGTAGGTCACATCCATATCGCTAAGCAGCTCTCTTAGAACTCTGGCTGCGTCGTCTATGCCGGTTAGGCCGATGATCCTGGAATAGCATCCCAGCGCGGCAATATTCATCACTACGTTGGCGGCACCTCCGGGACGCTCCTTAATGGCATCAACTTTTACTATAGATACCGGAGCTTCAGGTGAGATCCTACTGGTGGAACCGTACCAGTATCGGTCTAACATAACATCACCCACGACCAGAACGCTTGCCCGGCGGAAATCAGGCAAGGCTACTTTCATTTGTTTTGCTCCAACGAAATTCAGTTTAAAGGTCAAAATAATATCATAAGGCGGTAGGGGATCGGAAACCCTTATGCGGGGGGCAGTTTTGAGCGTAATTTTGTTTGCCCACCCACCACTTGCGTAGGTCATTCCTGCCCGTACAGTAGTATATCTATGGCAAACTTGTACTTACTGACATTAAACTAATTAATGTCTATAGTTTGATATGATAAGTATTTTGCAGCATCGTGTGTTTATTTAATCATACCAAATGAATGATCTCGCATTTACAATCAGCTCAAAATACGCATATTATCTGATAATCGCTTCAATTTAGGATGTGTGACCGAGTGTCGAAGCAATTAAATGCTGTGCTAAAATTAGATATTGATGATATCATACTCATGTATTTTGATATTAAAACGATAGGTTTCTTAATATACTAATGGTTACCGTACTGTATCAGACATTTTACTTACTTTTCGGCGCCGCGTCTAATAGGATTTGAATCTACTCTTGTAGTGCAAGAGTACCCATTAAGGTCTAGTATTTATTTAGTTAATTAGCTTCTCTTTGCCGGTTATTAAATAAATGCACGATTTTTTATAACCAAACTCGTCACAAATAAACTCGTCGGTCATCAATTCTACTTAGTCTATCGAACATGGCAATAATTTGATGTTGATGCAACAATACTAGGTATAAATAGGAGTTGTAGATCTTTTCCCAATTGTCCAGGTTACTATAGTTAATTATATAAATTTAGCATACTAAGCATATCCCGGATGTAAAAGATGCGCATGACATGCAGAAATACTTTATTTTATATCTGTAGATGATGATATAAATCATAACTATCATCTATGATACGACATAGTTATCTTTAATATATATCATTATTCGTACATCCTGCCTATATTGTCTGTGGTCATGTATAAAGCATACTTTAACATTGTGAATTACTGCAGTGCTTTCAATTTTGTTTCTAATTTATCTTTAGAAGTAAAAAGTAAATATTAAGACAGTTCTTCCAATAATTTGCCACCGATATCAGTGGATAGTAAATAGAGCATCGTACTCGCATAATGCGTCAAGTAATAGTGAGAATGTTGCTCGAACTAACCGGTAAATCAGCGACGACATGGGTAACAAGAGAATCAAATGTCTTAATAAACCTGATTTATGCTAGTAGCAATGTTCTATATAAGTGGTTTACAAAATAACAATGCTGATTAGCATCGATGTTAACTGTATTTAAAGTTAATCACCATAAATAAATAACATGGCTTGCACCATACTAGGTGCACTTAAATACGCCTATCGTTTATAATTAATTGAAATATCTGTGGACAATAAACTATATATTAACTTACAAATAACTCTCACACCTTATTTTATATTATCTTAGAATCCAGTTGCGGTAGCGCATTTTTCGTAAGCCTCTTGTTCATTCTTGTAGGGATTATATGGAATAACTACGAAGTTCAATGCCAACTTAAGTTAGATAAAAAACAACATGCTGTATTTTATTATTTGTAGTAGTTATCATTGCAAAATGACGGTAACTCATCTCCATATGATTAATAGAACTTTCTAAGTTAGGTTATTTGAGTGCTTACCTTCAAACATTGTTTACCGAAATGAGTGAAAAACTGTGCGTTTGACCAGCTAGCGGTTGATGATTAAATTGTTTTCTGAATAAGCTAAAATTAGATCAATATCTGAGGAGATATATTGCTTGCGGCTGTCCAGCGTATCCGGGCCAAAATTAGTAGTGGTTATGGGTTGCCGTCAACATTGCAGTGCGTGCCCCATTCTCAGTTACACACATGCCATAGCCAATCGTGTCGAGAGATTAAGGAAAGTTTTCGTTAGCTGGCTAAGATTATTTAGGGGTTCGTAGATATCACATAGATCTAAGAATCTGTGACGCACAGATATGCATTAGATTATTAAGTTGCTAGAATATATTAATAATTAGCATCGTAGTGCTGATAACGTCTTTAGTTGAACGACATATTTTAATTCAACTTTTTATTCGTAGTATGAGATAGAACCATTCATAATGGTTAATTAAAGCTTATGCCACGATTGAATAAAATAAATTTATTAAAATAACTAACATTAATTCAATGATTATATATTAAATGAATTAGATAAAGAAATCACATTGTAATGTCTGTTATAAAATGATTTATACATTTCATCTTTTGTAACTCATGTAGCTATTTCATCTTTTTAGATCCTGCCGCTAGCTGCGATGCATTGATACACTACAATTAGTTACTCAAGTTAGGGTGTTATGATTATCTAAATTTTTAATAGGTAATCCCATGAACAAATCATTTAATGCTGGATTGAGGATCCAAAAAGCTAAATTAGGTATTAATTAATATTAGACTAATTTAAAATAAAGGGTTTAAGTTTATTCGTAAGCTGTTTGGCTATCAGCCACGAAGTACTAAACCTCTTTTCAACAGCAAAAGAGAGTAGTTGGATAAACAGGCATTTATTACACCCTGAATAACTTGAATTTAAGGCTATAAAACTAGAGATATTTTATCTTGAAATAAAGAATGAGATCATAAAAAACTACTACTATTTTGATGTTAATAATAGTAGCTACCCGCCCATGATATTCATTGACTCATAAACTTGATGCATAATGCATTATTAAAAATGCAGTTCAATAACAAAATTTATACTACTACCGGTAGTTTCATTGGTGCAAAAGTCTCTTTTACATCGTAACTTATATTCACGTGGTAAAATAGTCTTGTTGATTAACCGGATAACAGATGAAATAGTTGTTAATAGCCAGTTTGAAGTGCTGGCTCATCAATACAAAAGGTATGACAAAAAACATTTTGAAAGAATTAGATCTTCTCGATTGCTAGTAGCTGTTATGCAGCACAACCAGGTTTATAGCAGTATCTTCTTTTATATCTAATAGTTAAGTGTTAAGCTTATCTTGCATTAGTATTAGGGCAGTTAGTCAATATCTATGAACTTATAAAGTTTAAATTAGCCTAAGATTTAGGCTAACTAGTTAAATTTCTTTAGATCGCTTTTATTATAGTTCGTGGTCAGATTTCTAATGTTTGTCCCCAAAAAAAGATACCAAGGACGTCTTTATATTTATTATATCTAAATATTAGTAGGTGCTGTTAGCTATATCAGATAATTGAAACAGCATAAACTAGTGAGTAACTTTTAGTATGATACAGATCCGCTAGAGCAGATCTTCAAGCATTTATAGATACAATAAGCACCCCAATTAACAGGATAACTGGAGCTTTATTGAAGCTAAATGTGCTATGGTTGGCTACATTATAAGTATTATAATACCGTCTAGCTCATCACTAATGTGAACTAAAAAATTTAATTCTAAACAAATCAAAGTAACAGTTACATATATAATTATAAGACTAGTATTAGTTAATAACTATAAATTATAAGTAAAAAGGTAAAACCGTCTTTGTCAGGAGAACGTTGTGAAAAAATATCTGGTAGGTGGCGCTGTGCGTGATGATATATTGCAGCTCCCCGTCACGGAGCGGGACTGGGTAGTAGTGGGCGCTACACCGCAAGATATGCTGGCAAAAGGTTATCAGCAGGTCGGCAAAGATTTTCCAGTTTTTTTGCATCCAGAGAGCCATGAAGAGTATGCACTTGCTCGCATGGAAAGGAAGTCCGGTCAGGGTTATACCGGTTTTATCTGCAATTACTCTCCGGAAATCACGCTAGAAGAAGATTTACGACGCCGCGATCTCACCATCAATGCTAT
The DNA here is from genome assembly GCF_900161835.1 of Sodalis endosymbiont of Henestaris halophilus. GTDB lineage: Bacteria > Pseudomonadota > Gammaproteobacteria > Enterobacterales > Enterobacteriaceae. The sequence goes on from NZ_LT897836.1 coordinate 550,910, forward strand.
TGCACGTGACGACCAAGGCAATTTGATCGATCCTTATCAGGGGCGGCGTGATATCAATCAGCGTTTGTTGCGCCATGTATCCGACGCCTTCGGCGAAGATCCGCTGCGAGTACTGCGGGTCGCCCGTTTTGCCGCGCGTTTTGCTCACCTCAATTTTTGCATAGCTCCGGAAACTCTGGAGCTCATGAAGTATATGCTCGATGAGCTGTCACTACTGGCACCCGAGAGAATTTGGAAAGAGACTAAGCGGGCGCTGACAACCCGCAATCCTCAAGTCTATTTTCAAGTCTTGCGCGATTGCGGTGCGTTAAAGGTATTATTTCCTGAATTAAATTCTTTGTTTGGCATACCGGCACCGTCCAAATGGCATCCAGAAATAGATACCGGTGTTCATATTATGATGGCAATGTCGATTGTGGCCCGTTTATCAGATGATATTGCAGTACGCTTTGCCACCCTTTGTCATGATCTAGGCAAAGCGCTGACTCCCCCAGAATTGTGGCCCAGTCATCACAACCATGGTCCGGCGGGAGTGAAAGTAGTGGAAGAGTTTTGTCAGCGCCTGACAGTGCCTAATACGTTGCGTGATTTAGCAAAAAGTGTGTCTCAATACCATGATTCGTTACACCGCGCTGAGAGTTTAACACCAAAGGAGCTGGTAAAACTGTTTAACGCCATGGATGTCTGGCGCCGCCCGGAACGTCTTGAGCAAATGATTCTAGTCAGCGAGGCTGACGCGCGCGGGCGTGTTGGTTTTGAACACCAGATATATCCGCAAGCGGCTTTTTTGCGTGCTGCGTTCCGCGTGGCTGCTTCGGTTACCGCCTGCGACGTTATCACGGGGAGAGTCAGCAGCGATCAGATAGGCAAGGAGCTCATCCGGCATCGACAGCAGGCGCTGGCGAATTGGAAGAGACAGCGAGCACGTAGCGATAACAAAATGATAAAAAACTAAACTGCCGATAAAAAGAGATCGATGGCAAATAGAAATAATTATATCCACTTGATGATTTGTGGCAATAATTCCATGAGTGAACATTACTATCATAAAGGCAGTGTAGTTACACACTGAAAATAATCACCTTAAGTTAGAATCTATACTCACTTAAATTTATTTAATAAGTGAGCTTAATTAGCAAAAGATATATTGTTGCATTGAGATTCAAAACAGCTGAATAGCTTATCAATCTATCTTACACTGATTGAAAGATAGGGGTTAAGACCTATGATCGTCAGATATTTGTCTATTAATCGCTAAATATTAAATCTCTTGTTTTTAATATGATAGATATAGAGATAATTCATCTTAATTGTCATTAATCCATAACTAGCTTGAATTCAAGACTATAACGTAAAATATAACAATTTTAAAATAAAATAAATTTTCAAAAGCTATGTAGTTTTATATTTGAAATGCACTTCACAGAGTTATAAATAACTGACAAAGTCAAGAACGCAATATCTCGTCGTATCTCTTTGCTAAATTTTAATTTTATCGCAGTCGCTACCTACTAAAGGTATTGCTTGATCAATATACCTAATGCATAATGCGTAATTGAGATGCGGGTTAATACTATAACGCTGCTATTCTAAATATAGCTTTGTCGGTCTTAAAATTTTATTTTCTATTACAACTTATATTCACGGAGTGAAGATAGTCAGTCAATTAATCTATTAAAGAATGAAAGAGTTAGTTATAATTAATTTTAGATTCTAGCTAATTAATACAAACGTAACGGGAATAAATACGTTAAAATATTTAATTTCAATTACTAGTAGCTATTATTCAGTTAAATAAGATTTATCGCAGTATAGTCATTAATACCTAACAGGTATTAGTAAAGACTGAACTTATCTAGCAGATAGTGTTAGATTGGTTATTCTGTGCATCGTTCGGTATATGGGTGGCAGACTTAACTAGATTAAGCACTAATGGTTAACGATTTTCTAGTGTGCTGCATTAGAAGTGTTCAGAGAAAAGCAATTATAACTAGTCGTATCAATGCTAGTAAGCATTTTGAATACTCTATAACAACAGTATCATAAAGCTGTTTTGTCAAGATCCTACATTCACAGTATTGGTACTGTGTTGCAAGTTATCATCATTATACAAAATAAAATTCACGCGATTCTTTTCTAGATAAGATTGGAGATTAGATCCATTAAGTCTAATAATTAAAATATAACTTTAATGCCAAGCGAATCATTGGTTCCATAATTTTATAAAACAGCTGGTAGCATGAGGTGGTCAATACATTGACAAAAGCGGGTGCGAATGAATATTCGACCATATTTACAATAATTAGTGTCTGAGATACAGATCTCACATTGTAGCGTTTGAAATCATCTATGTCGCCTATATAACCATATAGAGATATATAAGAAAACTGTAATGCGGTTTAATAATAGTTTCCTCATGATGATGAGGCTGTTACTGCAAAATGCTTACAATAGTGCAAGATACTGAAAATAGTAAATTTAAAAGTCTTGTAGTATGTTAAATAATTAATTATCCGAGATTACAACGCGGTTGTTTCTGTTTTAAAGATTACCCGTTAAGTAGAAGCAAAGAACTGATAATAATTGCATGTATGACATGCTGCATGCACAAGATTAATACTAAATATATGATAAAATTTAAGGTATTAATTTTAACATACTTAAAAGCCAGCAGGCTACTCGCGCAAAATTATTTTTTATCAAAGAAATAAGCAGAAATTTTTTAACTTTTTATTCCTCCGATAATAAATACGATAAGTTGGTTAAAAACGCATATTAAAATGATTACGGCTACGATAATTTCAGATTTTTTGACGCCCGCGCTCAATAATAACGCCAACATTTTCAGCCATAGATACCGCGCCTGGTTTACTGACTTTGATGCGTATCCAGGATAATTTAAACTGGGTGATGAGTTGTGCAGCAGTTTCCTCGGCGACCCGCTCAACTAGTGAAAAATGCTGGCCTCTTACGAGCGTCAGCACAGTTTCGGTAACAGCTGTATAGTTCAGGCAATCCGCAAGATCATCGCTACGCGCAGCCTGCCGGTTTTCCCAGCCCATTTCTAGGTCGAAAATTAATTTTTGTAGGCATTGTTTTTCCCATTCATAAACGCCAATCATCGCCATTACTGTTAATTGTTCAATAAATACAATATCCATGTGATATATTCAGTCTTTTTAGATTATTCATTATTATTTTTCGGGAATATGCGTATTATTTTGTAGAAAAATAAAAAGAATATTTATGAATAAAATGTAGTTATGCATACTACCTGGATTGAAATAATATTTTTTGCTTACATGTTTAGCTCAGTCTCCAGCGCAATTTTGATCTGTAAGCTTTTATGCCTACCTGATCCACGCACTAGTGGCTCCGGCAATCCCGGAGCTACAAATATATTGCGACTTGGTGGCAAACTGGTAGCCACGATTGTGATGATATTTGACATCCTTAAAGGAATGATCCCGGTGTGTTTAAGTTGTTGTCTCGGACTGCCGCCTTTCTGGTTAAGTCTTGTGGCAATTGCCACTTATTTTGGCCATATTTATCCAGTATTTTTTAATTTTCGGGGCGGTAAAGGGGTTGCTACTGCTCTTGGGGCCATTTTGCCTCTTGACCATCATTTATCTGGTGTAATGGTGGGGACATGGTTTTTTACAGTTTTGCTTTCTGGCTATTCTTCGCTGGGGGCGATCGTTAGCGCTTTTATGGCTCTATTTTATGTATCGTGGTTTAAGTCGGAGTTCACTTTCCCTATCGCTATGCTATCCTGTTTGGTTATCCTGCATCATCAAAACAATATTCAGCGGCTGTTGCGAGGGCAGGAAAGCCGAATCTGGCTTCGTCAAAAAAACAAGAGATAAGTAGATAACACAGCAAAATAACTTAAGCACCAAGCTCTGACAATTCTTCTAGAGACCATCGGGGAAGCACTGATACTGCTAAATTTGCAAACGTTCCGCTCCGCAGACGCACCATGCCAGCATAAGCGATCATCGCGCCATTATCCGTACAAAATTCAGGACGTGCATAGAACACTTCCTCGCCCCGTTGGCGCATCATTTCTCTTAAATTTTCGCGGACAGATTGATTGGCACTCACGCCGCCGGCTATAACTAATCTCTTAAAACCGGTGAGATCAAGCGCCCGCCTACATTTTATTATTAGTGTTTCCACAATGGCATCTTCAAATGCTCGCGCTACGTCAGCGCGCGTTTGATGATCATCGGCTTCGGCGCGAACAATATTGGCCGCAAAAGTTTTTAAACCAGAAAAGCTGAATTCTAGTCCTGAGCTTGCAGTCATAGGGCGTGGAAAAGTATACCGGCCCGGTACTCCTTGTTGAGCTAGACGTGCTAACATTGGTCCACCAGGATAATCTAGTCCTAAAAGCTTAGCAGTTTTATCGAACGCCTCACCGGCGGCATCATCAAGAGATTCTCCTAATAGCTGATATTTTCCTATGTCTGTTACCGCAATAAGCTGGGTGTGGCCACCTGAAATTAGTAGTGCCACAAACGGGAATGTCGGCGGATTTTCCTCCAGCATTGGCGCTAGCAAATGTCCCTCCATGTGATGCACAGCTACAGCTGCTACCCTCCAGGCATAGGCTAACGCGCGTCCGACAGTAGCACCAACCATCAACGCACCTACCAGTCCCGGTCCGGCAGTATAGGACACCCCGTGGATCTCTGATGCATTCAGACCGGCCTGCGACATCGCGGATTGAATCAGCGGCACAATTTTATGGACATGATTGCGGGAGGCCAACTCTGGTACTATCCCACCATAATTAGCGTGTATTTTTACCTGGCTATATAGCTGATTAGCGATTAAGCCTTGATCTTGATCGTAAATTGCTACACCAGTTTCGTCGCATGATGTTTCAATACCTAATACGCGCATAATTATTACCTTTTTACTTTGCATAGTCTAGCATATTTTGCTAAACGACAAGAAGTGCAGGCTGTAGTTTTAACTAAACTAGTTTCTTTCGTCTATTGTTATGATCAAACTCTGACCTATTTAATAGCCGGATAATATCAGGATACCGCTTTTAATCGACTGTGACTTTTCCGATATTATTTATAGATACTAAATTGAGATGCAATGTTAGTTGCTAATTATTTTATTAATCGATCAATTAAATTAATTGATTTCTCTCTTGTGTATTTTTATTGATGTTTTTCCTAAAATTTTAGCAAATGTATCGTATGCGGCGATCAGAATAAAAGATTATGCATCGCAAAGCTTTACAAAGATGTTAGGCTTGAAGTAACATTCCGCAGTTTTGCTCATAAGATAAGTGTTAGTCAGAAACAAAATCTAAATTATATTGAGGTGAATAGGCATATGCCTGTAATTAAAGTACGTGAAAATGAGCCTTTTGACGTAGCACTGCGTCGTTTCAAGCGTTCCTGCGAAAAAGCGGGAATTCTAGCCGAAGTTCGTCGTCGCGAGTTTTATGAAAAACCAACGACCGAACGTAAGCGCGCTAAAGCGTCTGCGATTAAACGTCATGCCAAGAAATTATCTCGCGAAAACGCACGCCGTATTCGTATGTATTGATGTTTATAGTTTTTATTTATCCTGACCGCGGAATTAATCCGTAGCTATAGCTATTAGCTTGTAAGGCGATAGCTATGTAGCAACAATATATTGTGAGTGTTATTGTCATTTAAGTGCTTATCTAACAGGGCTTATGGCTAGACAAATTCCACGTGTTTTTATCCATGACTTGTTGGCGCGTACCGACATTGTCGATCTAATTGATGCGCGGATAAAGCTAAAGAAGCAGGGCAAGAATTTTCTTGCCTGCTGTCCATTTCATCATGATAAAACTCCATCGTTTACCGTGAACGTCGAAAAGCAATTTTTTCATTGTTTTGGTTGCGGCGCCCATGGTAATGTAATCGACTTTTTAATGAAGTATGACCGGTTAAAGTTTGTTCAATCAATAGAGGAACTTGCCACTCAGCACGGACTGAAAGTTCCTTATGAAGTCGGCTCAGGCCAAAATTATCAGGAGTATTGTCAGCGACAAATTCTTTATCAGTTGATGGATAAGCTTAGCAAATTTTACCAGCAGGCGTTAAAGGCACCGCCTGCAGCGGGTGTTAATCACTATTTACAACAGCGTGGACTAAGCGAAGATATCATCAAATATTTTGCTATAGGTTTCGCACCGCCAGGCTGGGATAATGTTATTAAGCGTTTCGGTCGTTTAGCTAAAGATCTGGCTTTACTAAACTATGCTGGCATGTTAGCTATCAATGATAGCGGTCAAACTTACGACCGATTTCGTGATCGTATAATGTTTCCCATCCGTGATAAACGTGGTCGTGTTGTTGCTTTCGGAGGACGAATATTAAGCGATGGGCAGCCAAAATACCTAAATTCGCCGGAAACTGATATTTTTCGTAAAAGCTACCACTTGTACGGTCTGTATGAAGCTCAACGACAGCATTCGGAATTATCTCGGTTACTCTTAGTCGAAGGGTATATAGACGTTTTAGCGATGGCTCAATTTGGCATCAATTATGCAGTGTCATCTCTGGGTACTTCAACCACTGCTGATCATATTCAACTGCTATATCGTGCTACCGATCGAGTAATATGCTGCTATGATGGAGATAGCGCGGGGCGTAGAGCAGCTTGGCGCACGCTTAAAAACGCGTTGCCTTACTTAAGCGATGGTCGTCAGCTTCATTTTATGTTTTTACCGGAAGGTGAAGACCCTGATACGCTGGTGAGAAAAATTGGTAAAAATGCCTTTGAAAAAGGCATTGAACAGGCGCAGCCGATGTCGACGTTTTTATTTGAAACTCTGATGCGGCAGGTGGATTTGAGCAGTCCCGACGGCCGCGCTAAGCTTAGCACATTAGCTCTGCCGTTGATAAATCAGGTGCCCGGTGATACATTGCGGCTCTATTTACGTCAACAGCTAGGTAATAAATTGGGTATCCTTGACGATAGTCAGCTGGAAAAATTATTGCCTAAAGCGGCGTTAAAGGCAAATATTTTACCCCAGCCACTCATAAAACGCACAACTATGCGTATACTGATAGGGTTGCTTGTGCAGCATCCGCAGCTTTCCGCTCTAGTACCCGCAATTCAGGGACTGGCGCAGGCAAGTTCAAGTTATCCAGGTATGCCGTTGTTTATTGAGTTAGTGCGGTTCTGCCAGCAGGCTCGGCCAGCGTTAACTAGCGGCCAGTTGCTGGAACATTATCGTGAAAAGAAATCTTACTCCCAACTTGAAACTCTAGCCACCTGGAACCATATGATCATAGATGAGATGATCGAGGCGACATTTATTGATACTCTGATGAATCTTTATGATTCAATACTTGAACATCGTCAGGAAGCGCTTATTGCCCGTGATCGGGTAAGCGGGCTGACACCAAAAGAACGCCAAGAACTTTGGTCTCTTAATCAAGCATTGGCAAAAAAACTGAATAACTAGACTGAATTGACTATGATCTGGCACTGTTAGATCATGTGAAATGATGTATTGGCTGAAGAGAAAAAGCTTAGATCTCTTAATGAGAGATGCATTTGCAACAACAAACACCGATTATTATTCTGCAGTGTGGATACCGTCTTATGGAGCAAAACTCGCAGTCACAGCTTAAACTGCTTGTCACACGTGGTAAGGAGCAAGGCTATTTGACCTTTGCTGAGGTCAATGACCATCTGCCGGAGGATATTGTTGACTCTGATCAGATTGAAGACATAATTCAGATGATAAATGACATGGGCATCCAAGTAATGGAAAAAGCACCGGACGCCGATGACCTATTGTTAGCTGAAACTACTTCCGATACCGACGAAGATGCGGTAGAGGCTGCTGCACAAGTTTTATCTAGCGTCGAGTCTGAAATTGGACGCACGACCGACCCGGTGCGTATGTATATGCGCGAAATGGGTACTGTAGAATTGTTGACCCGTGAAGGAGAGATCGATATAGCCAAACGTATTGAGGATGGTATTAATGAGGTTCAGTGTTCCATAGCCGAGTATCCTGAGTCTATAACCTACCTATTGGAACAGTATGAACGCGTAGAGGCAGGTAAGATTCGTTTGTCCGATCTTATAACCGGTTTTGTCTATACCAACGAAGAAGAAGATATGATGCCCACGGCAACTCATATTTGTTCTGAAATTTCTGCTGCCGAACTTATTGAAGAAGATGAAGAAGATCGAGATGGCGATAGTACTAACGATGATCATGTCATTGATCCTGAACTAGCGCGCCAAAAATTTATCGAGCTGCGTGAACAGTATGAAATTACCCGTAATGTCATAAAAAATAACGGCCACAGCCATGCTAAATCGGCTGCAGAGATTCTTAATCTTTCCGACGTGTTTAAACAGTTTCGTCTGGTGCCGAAACTATTCGATTATTTGGTCAATAACATGCGCTCTATGATGCATCGCGTGCGTACTCAAGAACGCTTGATTATGAAGCTTTGCGTCGAAATTAACAAAATGCCGAAAAAAAGCTTTATCATGCTCTTTACAGGTAATGAAACCAGCGAAAGTTGGTTCCAAGCTGCATTGGCGATGAACAAACCTTGGTCAGAAAAACTATATGAAGTTAATGATGATGTACATCGTAGCTTGCAAAAGTTGCGACAGATTGAAGTAGAGACTGGTTTGACTATCGAGCAAGTTAAGGATATCAACCGCCGCATGTCAATCGGAGAAGCTAAGGCGCAGCGCGCTAAGAAAGAAATGGTTGAGGCGAATTTACGTTTAGTTATCTCCATAGCTAAAAAATATACTAATCGTGGCTTACAGTTTTTAGACCTGATCCAGGAGGGTAACATTGGTTTAATGAAAGCGGTAGATAAATTTGAATATCGCCGTGGCTACAAGTTTTCTACTTATGCGACCTGGTGGATCCGCCAGGCTATTACTCGATCTATAGCTGATCAAGCACGCACAATCCGTATCCCGGTGCATATGATTGAAACCATCAACAAGCTTAACCGTATCTCTAGGCAGATGCTGCAAGAAATAGGACGCGAACCGACGCCCGAAGAGCTTGCTGAACGTATGCTAATGACGGAAGATAAAATTCGTAAGGTTTTGAAGATCGCTAAAGAGCCTATCTCCATGGAAACGCCTATCGGCGACGATGAAGATTCGCATCTAGGAGACTTTATTGAGGATACCACCCTCGAACAACCACTTGATTCTGCCACCTCAGAAAGCTTGCGATCAGCGACTAATGATGTATTATCTGGACTTACTGTTCGTGAAGCTAAGGTTTTACGCATGCGCTTTGGTATCGATATGAATACTGATCATACACTGGAAGAAGTGGGTAAACAGTTTGATGTCACTCGCGAACGTATTCGTCAAATTGAAGCGAAAGCGCTGCGTAAACTGCGTCACCCTAGCCGATCTGAGGTCTTACGCAGTTTCCTGGATGATTAAGTTTTATTTAAGCTAACCATTTTGCGTCAACAAGCCAAGAAATAAGCTTGTTTGCAGAGCAAACTAGAGATTTATTAACTGTTGTTTAAATAACCATGATTGTTTATTCGTAAGTTATTTGCTAGTGCTTAGGGAATAATATAAGTTATGGCAAGCTAGGTACCTAGCTTGCCGTCATCACTCATATGCGTTTTAATTTAACCCGGATTAGGCAAAACCTACAGAGACGTTGGCGTTAATGCGCATTACTTTTATTTTTTAATGCATTACTTACCTAAAATCCTGGTAATATTAAGTTGCTTACTAACAATGCTAGTATTTAGTAATGATAAGATTTTCTCTTAGTTATCAAGATGCTACCATTATGCAGCAGCTTGTTTTATTAGTTATTACCCTGTTGTTGCTTGCAAGACATACAACTAGATAAATAAATTGCCCAAAATGATTATTGAGATTTGCGAAAACATTCCTGTATGTGCGCTGGATAACTACTGAGTAGTATTATAGACTAACTAACTTATTGTTGTTGCCTGAAAGATCTTTTTTATTATTAGTTTCTCTAGCTTATATTTTCCTTCAGCGTCTAATAGTTTAATTTGTAGACTCAACAGCAATAAATTATTTATTTAGCGCAGCGTCTATAGACGTGGCTTACGTTATCATTTAGAATAAGTTCCTGTTAGGCCCCTTAGCTCAGAGGTTAGAGCAAGCGACTCATAATCGTTTGGCCGCTGGTTCAAGTCCAGCAGGGGCCACTATAATTGGCATGATATGGCTTATATTGAGCAATTAATTTACTTAATGTTTCCCAAATAAACTCTGTTTATACAATAATTAATGTTTTATAAAAGATCTTAATTTCATTTATGTAGTTTATAGATTATAAACTTGTGATTAAGTATTTTATAGTTAATAAATAGACATCACATTATCTTTTTATTTAACAAAGATAGTTTTAATAAACTAACAATCTCATTTAACTTAAATGAGTTGAGTTGTCTTTGACATTATTAGTAATATTAACCTCACGTCAATCATGTTGTGTATATTAAACATTACAATCATATGTCTATAATATAAGTCTTTATAGTAAATTTCTATATTTAATGTCTGTGATTTCTTATGTAAATTATATTTAACTATATGCTCAGTAAGTTTTTTTTAAAATAAATAATTAGTAATACTATAATAACATGTAAGTTATTCGAATAATAATCACCTCTTTTATAAGAGGTGATTAAATGTAGTCATAGTACATTATTCTTTACTTGTTTTGTTATTAATTTCATTTAGTCGGATTACTTATTTTATAAGATGTATGTATTTTACAAAATTAAACTCTCGGAATATTATTGTTATCTACATAATCTATTTAGATAATAAATGCTTACTAGCATACATTAAATCATAATATGTTAGTGTTGAGGAGTAATATTATTACTATGTTTAATAATATTAAAATCAAGATAATATATATAACTAATAATAGCATAAGTGTGATAGAATATAATTCCTAATATCAATTAATAATACATTAAACACATTAAATTATATACAATAATTTGTATGTAATTTTAATTGTGGTTGAAGTAAAATACTTCATGATGTTTATAATTTTGCATTTTGAGTTTAGTACGTAATATGCATAACATTAGTAATGAGATATTAATTATTCTTTAAGTATAACATTAATAGTAATCTGTTATGATTAATATGTATTAGCGAGTCAAGTAATTGTAATCACTTAATTGCTAACACTAAACGTTAATTATAAGTTACTTAAATTTAGAATACACTGCAAAATAAATTTGCATTGAAATAATTTCAACTTATGATTTGTTTTGTTTAATATAATAGTTAAGAATTATCAAACATAAGGTAAGAATCAATATAATGGCAAAGTAATGATGTATTTATTTAATAATGTTAAATGATATTTAAAATGAATAATAAATATGTATTTTATTTTGTTAACTATTGCGCAAGATAATTATGTATTTGAAGTGTTTTAATAAAATTATATAAATCGCTATTCATTTATGTATATTACACACTAGCATATATAATATATTTATTTAAATTCAAATTGATATTATTTATGTGGTGAATATAGTAATGAATTAAGTAAAATTCATTACTTATTTATAAGAATATATTGTAAAGCAATATTATTAATCATTGTTATAATTTATTTTATAATTCATGCTGTAGTTTATTGAAATAGCTATAAAGTTTATTAAAGGAATACCTTGCAAAAGGTGCTTGCGTTATTTATACGTACTATATAATAAAAGTATTTGGTATTTGACGTTAATGCAGAATACTATTAACTTGTGATGGTATGTGACTGTATTTTACTTAATCATCAAAGTTAGTTACCGGCATTATCTTAATTTTCTTTTATTAAGCAATTAATTCAATATTAATTGTTGTCAACAACAGTAAGCACAAATAATTAATTTTAGTGATTATTTATTTAATTATTTATATCTTAGTTGCAATATTTATTGCATTTATTATTGTATATTTATACATTTAAAGTTGATAGTAAAAGTAAATGATAATATTAACATATATAAGGTATTGTTTATTATTGCACGTATAATAATATAATTAATTTTGTTAAACACACTTTGAAGTAATTAATTGATTGTTTAGCTTCTTAAGAATAAATGGTTGTAATTAATTTAAATAAATTTGTAGGGATTACTGTCATAAAACACTTAAGATTATCTAAATTATCAGGTAATACATATGTCAACATATAATCCAAAACAAGAAGTATTTTTTACATCTTCATAAAACACACATAATAAAATTATGTGTGACTTTCACTGCATACCTTAAGTAAAATAAAATCTTTGTAAGGAGCGTAATCTTTACGTGATTTAATCACAATATCTCAGCAATTTACTCTTTGTTAAAATATAGATAATAAATAGGATTTTGTCTTTATCTTTTGCTATAAATCATAATAAATTCTAAATAATGAATTGCAACATATTTATAATAATCATATTCAAAGCAAAATTATTTTTCGCATGTTATAAGGATAATAATACTAAAATTAAGTATTCTTCATCCTAGATAAATCTGTACGCATATCAAAATATATTAAACAATAATCGGTTATTAGATAATTATAAATAATATGTATATAATTTGGCACCAATACTAATAAGCGTGATATGTTCTATCATGAACTTTATGGTAAATATATGATTTAAGAGTAGAATTTACTGTAGAGAAGTAAGAAGTAATATTTTGAGTTTAAAAGTATAACTTATTATTTTCATACCATGTGCTACTTCGGCAGCATATTTTATACATAATTTAAATAAAAATGAAAATGTAATTATCTTTTAGTCAAATTACGTAAGGAAGATAAATCCTGGTGCTTTAATAAGCATATCGTCAACGCACATATTCGTGAATATGTGCGTTGATCGGCAAATTTTTGTTTAACTACTATTTATTAGTATGGTTAACATAATGATTATTAAACATCTTAATAAATTAAGTTAAAGTAAACTACTTGTCTAATGTTTGATAAACAGTATCTAAAATGAAATGTAATTAATTTATCATTTACTTCATTAAGTTGAGATACGAATACTTTTATTGATTAATAGAGATGCTTATTGTCGTTATTCTAAGTTAAACATACATCTTCTTATTAATTTTAACTAATGTTAACTATTGCTACTATCATTTTGTCATCAATGAACACACTGTATTTTACTAGATAATATTGCTGGCGTTTGATAGCAAGTTGCATACCCTATTCCCCCGGTATTTTATTAACAAAACTAACTGTTAGAGCATGTAATTAATTTAAAAGTTCAACTTTGCTTATTATATTGCATTACTCATAGTAAATTTATTTAGAACAGACAATGTTAGTTATAAATGTAGGTAAATAGTGTATTTATAATTTATCAAAATTATAGATAAGATAACGTATCTAGTTTATTAATATGGTAGTTGCTTTCACAACATAACTGTTATAACCATAAAGAATCTTTCGGGACAAATATTTCGCAAAACTAGATATAACAGGTAACCATTTATATGAAATTATCTGCAATAGTGTTAAATAACTAGTTGCTTCTACTGTTAAAGCTGAACATAAAGTCATAATGCACGATACGCTAAACGTTATTGCTACGATTAGCATTATATTATTAAATGATGATTCATGACTCTGTGCCATAGCTAACTATATAGATAGTAATCAGAGATATCGAAATGAAATTGTTTAATGTAAAGATCCTTAATAAGGATAGCATATATTTAATCAGATTGTATTATTTTTACGCATTTACGCGCGTAAAGTTTTACAGTATTTCTGTAATGACTCACTTAACTAGAGTTAAACAAAATATATATAATCCCTTTCTCAAGGGAGATACGTATACATAACTAAACCGTATTCATTAAACTTACACGGAAGATGACGAACTTGACTTTTGGAATGTAGTGGCAAATATATTGTTTGATATGCGGTACTAATGGTGTTTTCTATACAAAATAATTAATATATTTATTCTCACTGGCACACTCCTTAAAAGCATAAATATACCGTTAAAATAGATTTGAGAAAATATTTGTTTTGTATTAATTAAGCTGCTAATTAAGCTTTTGATATTTTGTTGGCAATATTTAAATAAATTATCTTGCGGTGATGAAGCGATTTGAGAAAATCTAAATAAGAACTTTTAAATTTCAGTAAATTTTATTAAAGCCACTAATATTAACTCATAAATTTTTATTTATTGATTTTGCATACTGAAGCTATGAAGCCTCACAACGAGTAAGATTCTTCTTTGAAAAAAATCAAACCTATAGCTATTAGCTATAGCTATTATAATTTATGATTAGAAAAATTTAAATCGATTCAGGGAATTTAACTTGTTAACCATAGTTGGTAAACAATCCTTAATTAAAATTAGTGAGAAGATTAATACAACATGATATCTTAGTATGTATTAATGTGATGTACTATGCAATACAGTGCGCTTATTTTATCAGAAAATCTAATTTCACGTTATAAAATGTGTTTTATAATACAAGCATTTTAATAACTTTCATTTTAGCAAATATATAACTGCTTTAATTGGTTGCAAAGATACTTGCAAGGAAGTATTTTATTTCTGTGCTTAATATTTTGTCTTATTGTTTGCTTAATTATACGGGAGTACGTGGCACTGTATACGTTTGGGTAAATACATAAAAATCCTTATGTGGGTCTACAAGACGTGCGGCAATCAATAGTGTCACGATATTGATATTATACCACATCACCGATAGCGTTTATCTATAGTTGCTACTAATGTGTCATGTAACGTTGTCGTTGCTGCAAGAGAAAATTATTATAATAATTAACACGATGATCTCGTAAGAAGGTTGATCAAGAACCAGCCGGATCTCTTTACGAGAGCTTTATAATGTTTTTAATATTTACCAGTAATTTTGTAATGAAGATATTTATCTTCCATAGGTGTTTATGGTTTAGAATATCTAAAATATTCTGCTAGACACATGCTGTTCAATAAAGAAGCTCCGGTGATAATATTGTTTAAAACAATAGCATGGGCATAGAAACTAAATATTTTGTATATTTTACTGGCTGTAATTTTTTAGAATAATATAAATTAACTCTGTTATGACGTGGCTACTGCTACCATCAAATTGATTTGTATTATTGAGTTATAAAGGTGATTTATCGTTAGTTTTGCAGATTTTTAAATATTTTAATTCAATCAGGATCTCTTAGTTTGTATTTTGTTTTTCTTGCATACTTTTACACGCACCTTATGCTTGATTTTATCAAAACTAAATTTACCAGATAGGATTATTCCAGTTAGTTTAATAGTTTCTTTATTATACTATTATTTTCGTGCAGCAGCTAATAGGTTTGATAAAAGATCCGCATTTACGTCTACGATTAACTCATTAATAATGAGTTAGCAGATAATAGTATCTGTGCTAATCCTTTTATTTTTTGTGTTACCACATCTATAACTGCAGTTAGTTACTTTCTGTAAGTTGTAGAGCAAAAATTAGCAGTATTGTCTTATAACCACGTTACGTATAATTATATTATAAATTAGTTTAACCCTAAGAATACTATCGTAAACTTTTGATATTAATTTTGAGATTAGAGGTAGATGATTGCCATCGGGATAAAATACGAATAAAACTGAGAAATTTTCGTTTTTTTAGTTATTAGTATAAGAAATACACTTCTGTATACTTACAGTAATTAATAATTATGGCTAAATATTTTGATTGGTTTTACTAAATAAATACTAACTGGCCATATATATTTGCAAATTAATTGTGTCGGTATGTGGCAACAATTATCTGTTTCAGAACATGATTCACTATTACCTGTCTTGTTATTATAGATGATTTGTATCAAATTGTATTAATATAAAGTTTTATTTTTGATAATAATATAATTACTGTTTTCCTGCTATAGTTCTAGCAACCTTCATTTTTGTGAAGTTATAAGTTTTATCCGCAATACTCTTCCGTTCTTTTCTCTATATATGAGCATTAACTTTAATCCGTAACATAATCGTGTAACTAATGCAAAAATTTTATTTTGCTGATCAAAATATTATAAACATAGAAAAGCTATCTCATTGATAATAATTATGTTTTTAATATGGTATTTAATAATACTTTAAATAAATAACTGATTTATGTGTTCTGCACTTTGATGCTAAGTTTATTTGTGTTTCCGGCAAATTTGCTGTGATAGCCTATAAGATTATATTAGCGTATAAAAGCTAAGTTTGATAAATGCGGTTTAATTTATTTGCTATTGTCAATATTTATTTATAATGAAACATTGATAAATGTATTTTATTATATATGATTAATATCAGATTTATTTTAAGATGTCTATCTTACTAGGGTCTTTAATGTTACAAAACTTTAGATATTTTAGTCATGTTTACTTTGATTATTAAATTTACCGTATTGTAAAAGTGCTTACTGTCACCGGCTGCGCTGACAAAGTTATTACTTTTGTAAGGTTTTTGACTTTAATTATGATCTTTATCACGAAATAAACCTGATAGATCCATTATGCCATCATTATAATTAGCAGCTTAAGAAGCTAACGGGAACGTTGCTGTGTCGGGTTTTTTATTCGTATTTATTTCCCTTTTAGTAATACTGTGGTGATTAACTTCGAGCTGTAATTTTTGGCTAGAGTTGGCCATGCTGCATTAAGATAGGTCGCTATGAGCGTGGTGTGGTTTATGGTTAAATTGTTGTTAATTATAACGTTGCTCAACCCATAACTAATTCCTAATAGAGGATATAGCAATTAATTTTTAACCATCTTATTTGTTATGCGGACCTGATAGAGTTATTATTAGTTGATAACTATTTTAGCTGATAATTGAGCTTGATGCATATATTAAAAGAATACGAATAGAATTAGTTGATGTGTGTAGCGGCGGGAAATCGATTGTCATATTTTTAAAAACTTAGTAAAACAGATAAGTATGGTTTGATGTTGTGTACAATGTGCTTAAGCTTAAAGATAAATGAAAATTATAGTAAGCACATCATGTGCTGACTTTTAGCTGGTTGATTATGAAAATCTCTCTAATGCATTTGACATTAAAATTCGGTGTTCAAATTTGAGATTTAATGTCTCTATAGTCACTTTATGATGTGGTATAATCACAAAATACTTTTCGGTAACATCTTGATTTGTATATATCCTTATCATTATTATGTTTTGTAGCTCCTGTGAATTGACTCTATTAGGTTTATCCTATTTCGTTAAATCCTCTTATCTGTTTATGTTTTGCGTTATTTTATAACGTGCGCAGCGCTCCTTTTTAGAGAGTTACTACTTGTAACGTATCTTCTTTAGTTTGTTTGTAAAACATTACATTTAAAAATCTAACACGCAACTCCCTGGTAATCTAAAATGTTTTATCAGTGATTGCTTTATTTAACTAAGTTAACTTAGCTATTTTATTTGTTTATGAGAGAAGTAACTTAATACGAACGCTATATACACTAAAACTTCAACCGTTTATATGTAAGTTACTTCAAAGTATCATATTGTTCTGTATAGTTGATAACTAGTAATGAAAAATTAATCTTTTAACGTGTTTGTTGCTATTATAATTTATTATATACTAAACGTAGTTGGCAGTGTTTCATAATTTTTATTTAAAAAACATATGTAGTTAATAGAACATTAACAGTTCATGTCATATTTAATTAAATTACTTAGTTTTATGGCTAAAGTAGTAAAATGTTAACGTTTATACAAACAATAAAGCTATTATATTCTATAATTATTTATTCTAAATATTACTAAGAAAATTTTAAAATAATATCAAGATAAATTGTTGTATTCATTTTAACAAAAGTATAGCACTTCGCTTTTACTATTAATATTATCACATAATATATGTGCTATAGCATTCTTCTATCTTTATAAATATTATGCATACATTCATGTTTTTGTTTTTATTAACAAGCGCTAGATGTTAGCTAATTAAATTAAAATAAAAATATACATATAACACAACATATTTATGTTATATATAAAATTAAATTTATTTGATACTAAATTATTTGATGATATAGATGATATCTAATGTAATATTCGGTTTATTATTTATTATTTCATATGTTCTAAAATATTCGTGATTTTATTTATAGTTTTGGTTGTTTTGGAAAGTTTATTGCTTAATATGATAATAGTCTTATGAAATAGTATATTTCATAATTTATTTGTAGTTATTAATATACTTAAACTAAATTAGTTTACAATCATTTTTATGTTTTATTTTGATTGCGCATAGATTTGCTAACCTTGTAGCAAATGTGTTGTTATTTTAAGATGGTATTACTTATGTGTTTTATTTATGTTAAGTTAAATCATGCTATTAATTAACTAAAATAAATTTTATTTTGTTAGTGATTAGTACTATATTAGTAGATAGTGTGATGTTATGTTTGATAAAGTTTATTGTCATGGTGAATAAAATATTTAATAAAGTACTTATTATAGTAGTATACATTACTAATGTTTTATTAGTTGTTCATTTTTTTGTTATTGGTTGTACTATTTAAGATAAATAGTAATTTTAAATTATTTAATATTTAGTATATACTTTACAAGTTTATTATTTTGCTTTCATCAAAGCGACTTAACTCTAGGAATTAAGTAGTTAGTTTATATATAGTTATATAATTATCTATTTAATTGTAAATTATTCTGAATACCAAAATTAATTACGTAAAACTTATAAAGTATGCATAAGCTATATTAAATTTAATCTAAAATCGTTAATTAACGCTATTTATATATAGTTTATTAAATAAACGATATATTTTATTAAATAATTTTAAATGCTGTATAAAATAATGTCTCCGGCAGGAATCGAACCTGTAACTAGCCCTTAGGAGGGGCTTGTTATATCCATTTAACTACGGAGACACATTAATAAATGGTTAGCAAAGCATATTTCATATACTAAGATATTAGCATCCTGCCTTATTCTATTTATCTATGTATAGTTAACTATCTATTTTCTATCACAATAATTGCCAAATGTGTAATACGCGCGGCCTATATTGTTTTATGTATAAGCTTTCTGAGAGCACATAGCGAGCGTATCACAGTTGATTTTTAAAATTTAATAGGAGAGGCACACTAATCTCTTTTTACTTAACATCTCCATGGAGAGAGATAGTTGCGTTTAGGAAAGTATTTTATTTTTATTCTTTTAAAATGTCTATTAATAATGGTAGTTAGTGTTAAGATAGCAATTAATGCCAGTCGTATTTAATTAACACCAGCAGAGTTACAGATTACTTAATGTTTTACTTATTTAATGTCATATAATTTGTGATCGACGAAGTATTTGCTAAATATACCTTGTATCATGTAGAAAATTAAAATAATGATCTGACATGAGTGACTCTTAGTTAATAGATCTTCCCTTCTCCAAAACTCCTAAGTTATGATAGGTTATCACCATCTAGGTCGATCGTGATAATTTTTAATTACTTTCTTTCGTTTACTAGACGCACAGAGTGCCATTTTGTTAGCTTTGTCGCTGCAGAAACGCTTAAATAGTTAACGAGTTGATAACATGGCGGTTTATCACTTACCCAGATATGTTATTACATGTTTAGAGGCAAGTTATTTAACAAATCGTTTCATTATAGGTTGCTCAAGCCTGTGGTTTATTTACTTTAAGTTAATTTTATTTTTGGTATTAGTCGGGACATTGTAAATCATTGGTCATCAGGTGTTTTTACAGCATTATAGTATTTGTTTTTTTATTCTCACATTGCAGTATACTTTTACATATCATGGTGTTAGTTTTATCTAAAGTCTAATAAGGCTACAACTTACTTCAACGTCGTTATAAATCATAACCTGATAACAAGAATAGTATTATTTATTCTGGATTTTCTGCAAATATGCCTTTAAATTTTATCATTTCGCAGCGCAGAAGTAAAGTTCTAACCAGTAAGAAAAAAGTTACTTAGATTGATGAGTAATTTGGTAGTTTCGGATGTAGGGTTAGTTTATTTTCATCTATTTAGATGAAGTGATGTGTAAACATTCTTTGTATTAACCTACATACAGGATAATGTTTTATGAACAATGTGGCCGGTGTAACAATAGAGGTCTATTTAATATTTTAGCTTAATGTGAAAGTACTATAATCAAGCCTGAACAGGGTTCATGTTTCATCTTGTAACAAAATAATAAATATGAATGGTGAACTACCGTGTAAACTTTTATTATTGCAGAGTTAAGTTATTGTTTGTATTAAAATAAGATAATGTTTTATTGTTAATTTCTAAACGGGTATCTGATGATACTAATATGGTTTCTAACTTGAAACCTTAACGGTAGGCACAAAGCATGATATGTAACGCATTGCAATTGTAACGGGGATAGTACTAATAACAATTTTATAATAAAAGGGAAGCAAACTATTGTTACGATTCTTTAGTAAATCCAGGCTTCGATATAATTAACATAAATAGTAGCCTAGTCGGCTGACATGACTGTGACGGAGAGATAACTTTGCCAGTCATTTATGGACTAAATATCAATTACAGCAATAATTGTTTGATTTTAATATTCTCCACCTTTAGGAGTTAGAATATCTTGATAGGATGAATATTTAAATTAAAACATGATTATCATTTATTTTAAATCTTATTCATTTTGCTTATTATTAATTATATATGGTTATAAGTATATAGTTAATGATATATTAGCTTTTATATTTGAGTATAAAGATGTTGATGGTTAGGAAAGAAAGGAGGATAATTCTAGGGCGGGCGCCCGTATTGTTGAAAATAATTTATAGCACTCCATGATGGTTATAAGAAAACTACGACGTATATGCGTAGTTTCGATATGTAAAGAGTATTAATGCGCGTATCTTTCTTTTGTTTATATTGAAAAAAAACACATCGGTAAGCCAAAAAGTTTATAAAACAAAATGCACTCCCGATGTGCCGTACGTCATCAATAGTTTATTGTTACAACAAATAAGCTTGTTTTACTAATTTCCTCATTAAAATAAAACGTTTTTGAATTAATCACTATATTGTCGCGTTCGATGCGCTTATTAATTTGCGTTATGTTAGTCTCAATCTATACAAAACGACGGCGACTTGCTTAGTGTTTCGCCGACATTTCATTGGGATCTATTATGGTATTTACAGGCTAACTACGTTAGCAGCAGATGGACCTTTCTGACCCTGCTCAATGGTGAATTCTACGCGTTGGCCTTCATCAAGAGTTTTGAAGTTGTTGCTTTGAATGGCAGAAAAATGAACAAACACATCTTTGCTTCCATCGCTTGGAGTAATGAAACCAAAGCCTTTACTTGAATCAAACCATTTTACTAAGCCAGTGATTTTGTTAGACATTTATTATTCCTTACTTAAGAAAAAACATTCATGGGGATAAAGAGCCTGTTTGTAGCATGTATTTATGAATAAGTATTTAAGAAAGATATTCGTTTATAATTGACATTAACCTATTTCTTTTATTGAGTGGCTTTACTAAATGACTTACATAAATTTGTCTATATTACAGACTCGTTCTTATATTAACGCATACTAGCATCACAGGAGCAAGAGTTTTTACGAAAAAAAATAATATCTCGCTAGAGGAGATGTTTGGCGCAACGTATTTTTGTTACTTCTAAAATGGTAGTATTATTATTCTCTTTGTTATTATACGGGATTTACCTTACTTTAAGATTGTTTTTGTGCCATTTACTGCTAAGAAATCAACTATACCACAAGTCTGTTTTATGATGTTAAGGCATAAAATTATTTGTTAAAAAACTATTTAATCCTATTTGCCATTTTATCATCACTTTGTTTTGAGATTACATTCTTCATGCTATTTTAAGAAGTTAACAGGTTTTCAATACACCAAAATTTGGTTGCTTTATTACGCCTAATGAGTTATTTGCAGATATGATGTTAGTAACACACTAATTTCAATATTGACGTGTTATGGTAGTGAATTATATTTATGCTGTAGCCCTTTTAGATAAGGTTAAGAAAATATTTTATTTAATGCAGTAGCAGGCGATAGTTCCTTCAGATTTTTATATTAATATAAATGTAAAGTTGACTTGTGTGAATGTAAATAGTTTTTGAGCATATTCTACAGTTATTTTAGTTATATCACAAAGTTAAATATAGCCAGATGACTAATTAGAAACCCTTTATCGTATTGTAGTTAAGTGAAGTAGATACGATTTATTCTTAATTTTGTTGTTCACAACCTCAATATCAGTATAAGTGTTTAACTACCTAATAAGTCAACTTAATTATCATTAATAATCTAGACAATAAAACGGATTGTTTGCTGTGTTAGTAAAATGCGGTACAATCAGGTTATTTTAGACCGTATTGACAGAAGTATTAAGATATTGAAGTTAAGCCTTTGTAATATTTTAATAACTAATTAACAGTATTATTAACACTATTAATTAGTTTAAATTAACTTTATAACTAGGTGTTACTGACTAACATATAGTTTTTATTATTAAATGTAAGTTAATTTATTATATTAAATTATTTCTGTGTGTCATGTAATGCATGATATTAAAATTGAAAGTAATTTGCAAAATGCTAAAATTGATAACTCAACAGAAATATCTCTTACATAAAGACTAGATATATAGTGTCATAAAATAATTCGTTGCTGGAAATAAGTTTCATTATAAGCTTACTTTGTTGTTTTGAATAACAAAGTTGTTATGGAGAGTTTTTATTCTGTTGATGTAAGCTACCAAAGTACATTGGCTTTATATACCTATTTAATATTTCGGTGGCGGCATGGTGCTTACCATCGTACAAGTAAATTGAGTTTAAAAAAAACCCTTTGCGTTAAGCAAAGGGTTTTAATGGATGCCTGGCAGTTCCCTACTTTCGCATGGGGAGGCCCCACACTATCATCGGCGCTACGGCGTTTCACTTCTGAGTTCGGCATGGGTTCAGGTGGGTCCACCGCGCTAGTGCCGCCAAGCAAATTCTTTTTATATTATATGTTTTTCAAACAGCTCAGGTGTTGTAAGGTTAAGTTCTCACGGGTCATTAGTATCGGTTAGCTCAACGCTTCGCAACGCTTACACACCCGACCTATCAACGTCATCGTCTTTAACGTCCCTTCAGGAGGTTTTAGGCCTCAGGGAAGACTTATCTTGAGGCAAGCTTCCTGCTTAGATGCTTTCAGCAGTTATCTCTTCCGCACGTAGCTACCGGGCAATGCCATTGGCATGACAACCCGAACACCAGCGGTGCGTCCACTCCGGTCCTCTCGTACTAGGAGTAGCCCCTCTCAATCTTCCAGCGCCCACGGCAGATAGGGACCGAACTGTCTTACGACGTTCTAAACCCAGCTCACGTACCACTTTAAATGGCGAACAGCCATACCCTTGGGACCTGCTTCAGCCCCAGGATGTGATGAGCCGACATCGAGGTGCCAAACACCGCCGTCGATATGAACTCTTGGGCGGTATTAGCCTGTTATCCCCGGAGTACCTTTTATCCGTTGAGCGATGGCCCTTCCATACAGAACCACCGGATCACTAAGACCTGCTTTCGCATCTGCTTGAGTTGTCGCTCTCGCAGTTAAGCTAGCTTATGCCTTTGCACTAATCTCACGATTTCCGACCGTGATTAGCTAACCTTTGTGCTCCTCCGTTACATTTTGGGAGGAGACCGCCCCAGTCAAACTACCCACCAGACATTGTCTTCGACCCGGATTACGGGTCTGAGTGAGAACATTAAACATTTAAAGGGTGGTATTTCAAGGTTGGCTCTATGCGGACTGGCGTCTGCACTTCAAAGCCTCCCACCTATCCTACACATCAAGAGTCAATGTTCAGTGTCAAGCTATAGTAAAGGTTCACGGGGTCTTTCCGTCTTGCCGCGGGTACGCCGCATCTTCACGGCGAGTTCAATTTCACTGAGTCTCGGGTGGAGACAGCCTGGCCATCATTACGCCATTCGTGCAGGTCGGAACTTACCCGACAAGGAATTTCGCTACCTTAGGACCGTTATAGTTACGGCCGCCGTTTACCGGGGCTTCGATCAAGGGCTTCTCATAAGTGATAACTCTATCAATTAACCTTCCGGCACCGGGCAGGCTTCACACCGTATACGTCCACTTTCGTGTTTGCACAGTGCTGTGTTTTTAATAAACAGTTGCAGCCAGCTGGTATCTGTGGCTAGCTCTCAGCTAGAGGTGCAAGACCTTTTACTTACATGCTAGCGTGCCTTTTCCCGAAGTTACGGCACTATTTTGCCTAGTTCCTTCACCCGAGTTCTCTCAAGCGCCTTAGTATTCTCTACCTGACTACCTGTGTCGGTTTGGGGTACGATTTGGTGTGATTTTGGTGCTTAGAGGCTTTTCCTGGAAGCGTAGCATCAGTTGCCTTTACCACCTTTTGGTGGCTCGTCATTACGCCTCAGTGTTAATGAATAAGCGGATTTGCCTGCTTATTCCACCTTCACGCTTAAACCGGGACAACCGTCGCCCGGCGAACCTAGCTTTCTTCGTCCCCCCTTCGCAGTCACACCTAGTACAGGAATATTAACCTGTTTACCATCGACTACGCCTTTCGGCCTCGCCTTAGGGATCGACTTACCCTGCTTCGATTAGCGTTGAACAGGAACCCTTAGTCTTTCGGCGAGCGGGTTTTTCACCCGCTTTATCGTTACTTATGTCAGCATTCGCACTTCTGATACCTCCAGCAACCCTCACGGGTTGCCTTCGCAGGCGTTACAGAACGCTCCCCTACCCAACGGACGTATCACTTAAAGTGCCTTTGTTGTGTGATATGTAATTATGTATTTATGTTTAGGTACTTTAAGTGATACGTCCGTTGCCGCAGCTTCGGTGCATGGTTTTAGCCCCGTTACATTTTCCGCGCAAGTTGACTCGACCAGTGAGCTATTACGCTTTCTTTAAATGATGGCTGCTTCTAAGCCAACATCCTGGCTGTCTGGGCCTGCTCACATCGTTTCCCACTTAACCATGACTTTGGGACCTTAGCTGGCGGTCTGGGTTGTTTCCCTCTTCACGACGGACGTTATCACCCGCCGTGTGTCTCCCGTGATAATATTCTACGGTATTTGCAGTTTGCATCGGATTGGTAATCCGGGATGGACCCCTAACCGAAACAGTGCTCTACCCCCGTAGATAAATTCACGAGGCGCTACCTAAATAGCTTTCGGGGAGAACCAGCTATCTCCCGGTTTGATTGGCCTTTCACCCCTAGCCACAAGTCATCCGTTAATTTTTCAACATTAGTCGGTTCGGTCCTTCAGTTAGTGTTACCTAACCTTCAACCTGCTCATGGCTAGATCACCGGGTTTCGGGTCTATATCCTGCAACTAAAGACGCCCAGTTAAGACTCGGTTTCCCTGTGGCTCCCCTATACGGTTAACCTCGCTACAGAATATAAGTCGCTGACCCATTATACAAAAGGTACGCAGTCACACCTTAAGAAAAGATGCTCCTACTGCTTGTACGTACACGGTTTCAGGTTCTATTTCACTCCCCTCACCGGGGTTCTTTTCACCTTTCCCTTACGGTACTAGTTCACTATCGGTCAGTCAGGAGTATTTAGCCTTGGAGGATGGTCCCCCCATCTTCAGACAGGATATCACGTGTCCCGCCCTACTTGTTGAGCTCACAACAAGCGCACCTTTGAGTACGGGGCTATCACCCTTTGTAGCCGGACTTTCCAGACCGTTCTTTTGATGCGTAAGTTGATGATGGCTCTAGGCTGTTCCCTGTTCGCTCGCCACTACTGAGGGAATCTCAATTGATTTCTTTTCCTCAGGGTACTGAGATGTTTCAGTTCCCCTGGTTTGCTTTGCCAAGCTATTTATTTACTTAACAATGATGCAATTTGTTGCATCGGGTTTTCCCATTCGGATATCGCCGGCTAATAGTGCTTCTCATCAGCTTACCGACGCTTTTCGCAGATTAGCACGTCCTTCATCGCCTCTGACTGCCTAGGCATCCACCGTGTACGCTTTATTTACTTAACCTTACAACCCTGAGCTGTTTGCCTGTTTTACCAGGCTATGTGCAATCAAGCTTTTGGCAGCCTTATGTATAATATTTATTAATACACATATACCTTACTAAGATGCCTGTATGACATGCATTTAAGTTCTGCCATAATAATTTACGTGCACTTATCTACGTTGTTTATGCGCTTTTGCTAAATAGCAGTATTGGTTGTAGCGCTAAAATAGCATTACTGTGCTGTTTTAGGTTTGTTTGTTATTTTAAGTTTAGCTTGTTCCAGATTATTAAAGAGCGAGATTTTCTTGGTATGGATTAGAATTGTATTCTAAACAAATTACAGTATAAACCTATACCACCTAATGGTGGAGCTAAGCGGGATCGAACCGCTGACCTCCTGCGTGCAAAGCAGGCGCTCTCCCAGTTGAGCTATAGCCCCAAATTGCTTGAATTTGCACATACCATTAGCTATCTGTATTGATAGGTAACCACTATTTATAATATGCAGTAAACAGAATGGCAACCCAGTGCTTTTTGTTGCATGCTAGACTTGCTTGATGAGGTTGTTTGTTTACAACCTGTTGTCTTGCTTATTGAAATAAGCATGCCTGGTAGGCCTGAGTGGACTTGAACCACCGACCTCACCCTTATCAGGGGTGTGCTCTAACCAACTGAGCTACAAGCCTAAAGAAGGTTTCGCTTACTGCAAGTATCAGACAATCTGTGTGGACACATCACTTAACGGTATCGTTTAGGTAAGGAGGTGATCCAACCGCAGGTTCCCCTACGGTTACCTTGTTACGACTTCACCCCAGTCATGAATCATAAAGTGGTAAGCGCCCTCCCGAAGGTTAAGCTACCTACTTCTTTTACAACCCACTCCCATGGTGTGACGGGCGGTGTGTACAAGGCCCGGGAACGTATTCACCGTGGCATTCTGATCCACGATTACTAGCGATTCCGACTTCATGGAGTCGAGTTGCAGACTCCAATCCGGACTAAAACGCATTTTATGAGGTTTGCTGACTCTCGCGAGATTGCTTCTCTTTGTGCGCGCTATTGTAGCACGTGTGTAGCCCTACTCGTAAGGGCCATGATGACTTGACGTCATCCCCACCTTCCTCCGGTTTATCACTGGCAGTCTCCTTTGAGTTCCCGACTAAATCGCTGGCAACAAAGGATGAGGGTTGCGCTCGTTGCGGGACTTAACCCAACATTTCACAACACGAGCTGACGACAGCCATGCAGCACCTGTCTCAGAGTACCCTTTAAGGGTACCCAGGCATTTCTGCCTAGTTCTCTGGATGTCAAGAGTAGGTAAGGTTTTTCGCGTTGCATCGAATTAAACCACATGCTCCACCGCTTGTGCGGGCCCCCGTCAATTCATTTGAGTTTTAACCTTGCGGTCGTATTCCCCAGGCGGTCGATTTAACGCGTTAGCTTCGAAAGTCAGGAATCAAGGCCCTAACCTTCAAATCGACATCGTTTACGGCGTGGACTACCAGGGTATCTAATCCTGTTTGCTCCCCACGCTTTCGTACCTGAGCGTCAGTCTTTGTCCAGGGGGTCGCCTTCGCCACGGGTGTTCCTCCAGATCTCTACGCATTTCACCGCTACACCTGGAATTCTACCCCCCTCTACGAGACTCTAGCCTATCAGTTTCAAATGCAGTTCCTAGGTTAAGCCCAGGGATTTCACATCTGACTTAATTGGCCGCCTGCGTACTCTTTACGCCCAGTAATTCCGATTAACGCTCGCACCCTCCGTATTACCGCGGCTGCTGGCACGGAGTTAGCCGGTGCTTCTTCTGCGGTTAACGTCAACCAATGGTGCTATTAACAACCATTGTCTTCTTCTCCGCCGAAAGTGCTTTACAACCCTAAGGCCTTCTTCACACACGCGGCATGGCTGCATCAGGGTTTCCCCCATTGTGCAATATTCCCCACTGCTGCCTCCCGTAGGAGTCTGGACCGTGTCTCAGTTCCAGTGTGGCTGGTTATCCTCTCAGACCAGCTAGGGATCGTTGCCTAGGTGAGCTATTACCTCACCTACTAGCTAATCCCATCTGGGCTCATCCGATGGTGTGAGGCCATAGATGGTCCCCCACTTTGGTCTCGCGACGTTACGCGGTATTAGCTACCGTTTCCAGTAGTTATCCCCCTCCATCGGGCAGATTCCCAGATATTACTCACCCGTTCGCCGCTCGCCGACAAAGAAACTAAGTTTCTTTTCGTTGCCGCTCGACTTGCATGTGTTAGGCCTGCCGCCAGCGTTCAATCTGAGCCATGATCAAACTCTTCAATTAACTAATTGCTTAACTCTAAAAGAGTAACATTGGTATTCAAATGAATACTTATCCTTACTCTCTTTAGGAGTTGATATTGCATGTGTTGATATCATCTTGTGAGTGCCCACACAGATTGTCTGATAAATTTTTAAAGAGCAGTGTACAACCTTAATTCATAAAAACTAGGCTTTGCACCTTACAGCCTTTTTGCTGTAAAGTCAAGTTTTATTTGCTTGTAGCAACTAGTTTATTTTTGATGAAACCCCTTAGCAAAAGGTGGTCTTTTACTAAGATTAATTATAGCACTTTCATAACATATAACAAGCATTAATTATAATTTTGCGTAACCTGTTGATACATAAAATAATTTTAAACATTTGTTTATTGTTTAAGATCTGTAATTAATTTAAACACCAATGCGTTGCAAATTTTTATTTGCTCGTAGATGAAATCTACTATCCCCAATTAGATCGTGAGTTTATAGCTGTATAATAAGCACAGAGAAAAATGATAGCAAAGCATATTCTGCTAGTTACAGCGTAAGATTTTTTAATGTTCCCAAACCATAACGCATCAATACTGGTTTCAGCATCATAGATTGCGGAGTATTGGCGAGTCGGTAGGTTACGTTTTCCATCCCCTCTCTGAGGTCATTAATATCCATATTATTCGTTACTAGCCAGGCAGCGCGACGTGCAATGGCTGATCCAGAATTGACTAGGTGAGTTCCTGCGGGAAGTACCGCTTTTAATTCTTGACTTAGCAAGGGAAAGTGAGTACATCCAAGTATAATCGTATCAGGAGGTTGTTCTGCTTTTAACCAGGGACGTAAAAGCTTACAAAGCATTGGCTGCTGTACCATTTCTCCTTGCAATTTAGCTTCAGCTATCTCTACTAATTTAGACATACTCAATTGCAAAATTTGACAATCGCTTGCGAATTGATTGATAAGATTGTAAGTATAGCTGTGATGTATGGTAGCGTGAGTTGCCAGTAGTCCGACTATCCCATTGCGGGTTAGGCTAGTAGCTGGTTTGATTGCTGGCACTACGCCTATAATTTCGCAAGGAAAACGCTTTCGCAACGCTGGCAATGAAATTGTACTAGCAGTATTACAGGCAACGATGATCAAATCGATTTGATGTAATAGCCAGATTGCATCGATGATGGCGACTACTCTATCAATAATAAATTGCTGTGGTTTTTCCCCATAAGGGAAAGCTTCATTGTCAAACACATATAGATAATGGGCATATGGCAATATTTTCCTGACCTCATCATAAATTGACAAACCTCCTACACCAGAGTCGAAGATAAGAATAGTAGGTTTTTTTTTGATGATGCCGTCAAAACACATAAGTCTCGTTAAATACAGTATACGCATCTTGCTGCTTAGCAAGTAACATGCTGACAATAAGTAACATATTGACAAGTATAACACAAATTGTTAATTAGGTTATGTATGGATATTACGCTTCAATATTCCAAATACCGATGTAGTTCAGCTTGCGAGTTGATTAGTGTTGTAATGAATACTTCATTACCTAACTAACTGTATTATACAGTGTAATTAATGTTTTACGATTAAATTAATGGATATCTAAACTACTTTGTTATGATGCAGTCATCCAATATTTAGTTAATCTTAGATTTGATCAGATCTTAAAGGTATTACAACATTACTTGGTAGAACAGTGCATTTATTGCAAATGAGCTTATTCCTTTGATGTTCTCATTTGCCAATCCGATATCGTAATTATTTTCTCGTCAGGTTGTTAAATGTTAATTTAACGTGGGGCAACGAACTTTCTTGTTTTGCTCGATATCAAATTGCTTATTAACTTTAATAAGCTTCATATAGTTTTTATAAACTAGCATATAAAAGCTAGCTTTAGAGTTAGCCGAGATTAGGTTACTGATCTGCAGTACTGCATAGTACAGCAAAAGAAGATACCATTACTATTTTCAGACAACTAGTACCTGCATTTATCATTTAGTATGTAAAACAGTTGACAACATAATAGAACTATTTGCATAGATGATGCTGGCACTATAGCTTTATAGCTATGGATTTTATGCATAACTAACTCATGATCGCATGAGAAGCTTAATTCCGGATTATCAATGCATAATTAGTACAAAACTTTAGCATATCATGCTTGATCTGAAAGTCAAAGAGCGAATATGCATCAACCATTTATGGTTAGCATTTTTTGTATCAATTAGCTCATAACAAAGATTATGATGTTGATATGCTCAGATTTAGTGTTTTTTTTTCTAAACAGGTTCAAACAGATTATTTTACTGCGTAAATTGACAAATCGGTTAATACATTCACGTATAGCCGATGGTTGTGTTATGTATTGCACTTAACGTGATTGATGCAGGCGACTACGTGACGGATAATTGCACGTCCGTGTGTGCAGAATTTAGTTTATTTGGCTTATCAAAACAAAACTACTTGAATGGCCATTATGTCATCTAGAGCCTAACCTATAGACGATTTCATGTTTATCGAGCGATGGGAAGATGACAGTTATATACAGTGCAATGTTGATATAAATATTATATGCTGCAATGGCGTGGGATTTTACCGAACTTAGGGCATGTAAATTGATGTGCCAGAGCAATAATGAGCCAGCGATATTTTTTAGAGTTATCATGTAACCCCCGATAGGGTATTAGCCACTGAAGTCTCTAAAATATTGTGCGGTTAATATGATACAATATAACCGTCAGTTATATCAATGATATTGAATATATAAATTATGTAATAACTAATTTTATAGTCAATATAAATGCATCCAAAGCGATGCGAAAGGCACGGTTGTGTACTCATGTGAAGAATATTGACTTGCGTGACAAGAGTTGCTAATAATTGGTTATTTACAATGTATGCTACTGAGCATGAAACAGTAAAATATTACAAAATGATGAGTATAAAGGACTGATGCATGCATATTGTATATCTTCTGCAATTCCCACTTTTCCTCCTTGTTGCATAACCACTTCACTTTAGGCGCGCAGCTATTGTGCAATATTTAACGGCTAACGTTTTGTGATCTAAATTTTTATACAAATATCTATCTGAGCTATCAGGCATCATTTTGTGAGTGGTAAGCGTTAGTGTTAGATTCATGTGATAGTTCTAGGTAAGAGATTATTCGTCCGGGACGATAAAGGTGTCTGTGATTTTTATATACATTTATTTGCGGATAATAACAGCATTTTAGATGCTAGCTAATCTATGATGCCAGAATTATTGCCAGCATTGATGGCACGAAATTATATCCTATAGCAAAAAAGATATGAGTTGGGCGCACTTTTGCTGTACAGCAGTAATTTCAGCGTAAATTTTGTAGCTACTAACAATAAATCAACCGTTAGAATCGTTATTCTATTAATAGAGCTTATGTAGGGGTATTACATATAGCGTATTTGGCAACATGTGAAAAAAATGAAAAGAAATAAATTACTAAGCAATACTTAATTTTATTAAGGGATGCTATGCAATTATTGTTAATAAAAGTATGATGTTATGCTAGGGGTGCGTCACTTGTTACTTGCTATTATTTTGGGTACAAATCAGCACTGTATTATAAAAGCTCTGTAGGAAATTATACGCAGTTACAGAACTAGCTGCGTATTTCTAGCAAGTTGTGCTGTTCCAAAGTCACATCTAGTACTTCTACATCAGCATTTAAGACGATAATAATTACTGCTTTTGCCTGTGCTTCGGTAAAATTGCGTGGTATTTTATTTTAAATGTCCAAATAAACAGTGAGCTCTGAGATAACAGAGCTGAGTTTCCTGCGCAATTGCGGCACAAAAGTTACTAGAAGTGCCGGAAATTTCATGCAGCAATAGGCGAAAAGTATTAAATTGTTACAGATAAATTACATAAAGATACCTACCTAAGTGCTTATTACATTGCCCCTTAACGATGCGTTGACGCGCTTGATTTATTAATTGATGCACAATTAAACTTCTTTTATCTATCATAGTAAAGGGCTTAGCTTATTCATTTCGCGGAAATGTCGGTAAAATCAGATGGGAAAATGCCAATACTGTGGGTAACTTAACGCAAAATCAGGCTAACGAAACTACGTTTGGCGCTTAACTTGCTGAACGCTGCCTAAATGAGTAAACGCTTTATCCGTTCTTTTGTTGTAATATTACGCCTTTATAAACCATTTAGTTTCATAACTACAAAATAATTACATGAAATTCATTATGATGCCATTGATTAATCTCAATTATATATTCAATATACTTTGTTTTTATCCCAGTTTATGACTAAACAAAGCTACTTGAAAATGATCTGTGTCAGAATTATTATTCTGATAAGTTAAAAATTAGGATATGCGGTTATTGATGTTATAATCAGGCTATTAAATTTTGTTTATTTTTTGTGACAGTTGTGCAGTTAGCTATTATAATTGGTCAATCTTGGCATGTGAGGCGCGGTAATTAAACACTAAAATAACTGTTTTGGAAGGTGTAATCACAACGGGATTATTTCCGCCAAAGTACTGAGTTAGGCGATTTGCATGACTATTAAAGATTTTATCAAGGTTTTCTTTGCATGGTAATACTATTTCTCCATACCAGTTTCGTCGATATTCTTCGACCTATTGATTAATGTATAAAACAACAATATTACAATATGTATCGGTAGGTTTTCGAACAAAATACTATCATATATGTGCCAACGAGGCCAGTGTTGTTTCTAAACAACAATTGTACTACATCAATTATGGATATAACACCATCTTAGATAATTAGCGTCATAATGTTTTATCGCTTGTGATTTTATGCTCTATTATTCTCAAGATATAAGTGTATAATATATACTTATTTAAGATAAGTAAGTGAATTATATATTGAAGTAACGATTACTACCATGTTATTTTTATGGCTATGGCGTTATCGTCTAAGATTATTTATTAATTTTTATCACAAACTTTAAGATCAATTTAACTGATACTTGCGATCAATTAATAGCGATCTTTTATCACAATATGTCTGATGTTCCTTTTTATTTTTTAGAAAATAATGTATCAATTGGCCACAACAGAAAATACAAATAAATTAAAGTTTTTAATGATGGCATTAAATAGGTTGCCGTTCTGGCAATTACATAAAAGCCGAATGAGCTTTTAGACTAGCTACTGTACAGGTAAGATTAATATATTTAAACTAGAAAGTAAAGTAGATAATATCCATAATAAATTCTGATAGCCATTTTATTTTAAAAATAAACAGCATATATTAAATCTTAGCACGTTATATTTATGCCATCAGTGATGTAATTAACAAACTAGTCTTGGTAACTTCAGCAACTTACGATTGAAGTTATATTTTCGCATAAACAATCATCACAGAATAAACCATGTGTATTTAATTGCAAATTATCACCAATAATTTATGTTATAACAACAATCAGCAATGTTAGCAAATTTGAATAAGAACTTACCGTTATGAATATTCTTTATAAAAGTCGGCTCGGTGTTATTCAACATCTGTCTTAGACGTAATGTATTGTCATGCATGTTAGAAACCTAAAGGTATTATTTTGTTTTAAAAACATATTTTGTGTTGCGATATTTTAATAATTTATTTACGGTCCCTTAAAGGAGAGGTACATCTTTCTAAGATGACACATTGTTCATGTGGGCTTTGTATATAATATCTGCGGATATGAGTTCGCTAAATGTTGATAACAATTACGTGGCGGTGAATCAGGCCGAATATACCAGGGTGGTAGTGCGTTTTGGGACTTTTGTCTATAGAGCAAAAGCTAAGGTAGCAAATGCTGTTCTTCTTACGCTCTTGCCGTCCCACTAGCGCGGAAAGTAAAGTGATTCTACTTGCCACAATATTACGCATGGTTACCTAACTAGTAGCCCAGTAAGTGCGTATTTTCGTGAAAAGTGCCGTTTTAAAAACATAAACTCTATGCCTGATCGCGTAGACAATAATTATTTTCCAGTATTAATATATCTCCACTACAAAATCTATTATTAGTATCCGATATAGCTCTACTCCCCAGGAGAGACTTGCATAAATTATTCACTGCATCTGTTGATTGAATAGCGGCATCTCAATAAACGCTCTCTACTATTTTAGTATTGTCAAAATAGTATAATTTAATTTATCATTATCAAGTTTGTTTCAACAGTTGGTTAGCTGGAGGACTCGTTCTACTACATGTTTAGATTATAAAAGGTTTGGTGCAACATCGGAAAATATGCGGCAACAAAAGGTAAAGACCCCTTTGGGGGAAGGTCAATATGCAGAGTTTTTCACATATATTATTTTTGCTAACTAGGCCATTTTCGTGCGTAACTTTCATTTCCCGTAGCACTTATGTGCCTAATCTACTCGCAACAAGCAGCTTAGATACGTAATACTTTACGACTAATTAGTTATAATAACATCATGTCTAACTTTGTTTTCTAACTTATGTCACTTTCCTCTGAAAGTAGGATGACTCATATTGCAGGAATTAATGGTATGTCGAAAATGACGATGCCTATTTAAGGATATTAAATACTCAAGATCGCTAATGTTTATTACATTCTTTGGTGGAGTCAAAGCGATTATCGATAAATATGATATTAATCAACGGTTAACTCCATCAATGTTTACAGACCAAGAATAATTCCCTTTAATAGAAGCATGCTGCTATGTTTAATCTATTTTTGTTGTTAACAATGTTAATTGTTTTGCCGTTTACGCCGTTTAGCTCTTCTATTCATATCCGCCCTGATAACTAAGTTGGCAGATATAGTTGCATAGCAAGTCGTAGATAATATTTTATGTCTATTCGTTCACGATACTTTGATTATGAATATATGGCAAGCAGATTATCATACGGATTAAGTTAGATATATTGTCTAAGACCATGGCGAATTCATGCATGATATGCCATGTAGATAAAGCAATCGTTGTTAGGCTTTAGTCTAACATGCATAATGTTTACTTCGCGCTATTGCATAACTAAAGAGTAGAAAACACATTTTGTTAAATTAGATAAATACTGCTATTGATTTTTTTTTGAAGTGTCTGATGCATAAGACTATACGATGTTGTCTATTGGACTAGATGTCAGCGTCGGTGACGTGTTAGTTTTTATGCCAAACACAGAATACTCGAGGTTTATGCCAATGCCTTCATAGGAAGTTAGTTTTTGGCTAATAGTTATAAAATAACGCATATTGATGATATGACGCGCATTTTGCAAAGAGTTTAACTCTTGCGCTACCAGGGGTAATTCTTCAGTTTAATTACATTTACATAGTCCTCTCTGTATTACTTCATGGCCGCTTAGCAGCATTTAAACTGGGCGCCATAAAATATTATCGTTTTATATGCGGTCAGTCTAGGTGTTTAATGCGTCTAACTTTGCGTAATTTTTATCTTTCTGCGTAACCTTTTATAGGATATGCACAACCACCTTTTAACGTTATCATGATGACGGTTTATCATGCCCCCGCATTTATCTGCATTTGTAGCACAGATAATCTACACATTTTTCGTAGCATCAGCAATAAGCTAGAGGTGACGCTGTCTGATAACTAGATTAAAGTGCCTTTCGTTCAGTATTGATCAAGATCAGATAGTTAAAATAAAAAGGAAAGATCTATGAGGTTCATTGCTTCGTATGGTAGTAATGTTAAAATATGATAACGATTAATAGTATTAGCGATGCTAGCTAATACACTAGCGTCACGTTGGTTTGTATATATCCATATTAATGTTATTCTGCAAGAAGTTTATCATTATAGGATAGCATTTCGCCGTAAACCGGACATTAATGAGCAAAAATAACTGGTTGTGCACGCTGCAAGTTAGTGTGGTTGATCATCACAACATCTTGATTGTACGAGATTATTTAAGTATCACTATTTTGCTGCGATTTTTGTATCGTACCAAGCCGCTCTATTACTTTGTTAGCTGTTTTAGCCATATTCGAAGATCGGTCGACGCTTGGTTGTTACTATCCCACCTGATATGCAGATTATTTTCAAGTTGTTTACTTTTGAATTAAGTACTGATTAATTTAACTGTCAATATTTTCTTAGCACTGGTGCTGATGGTCGCCTGTAAGGCGCATGCCTAGCATATGATGCTTTCATATTAAATAAGCTAATTAGTTCTGATCATATTTCATCGTGCTTTAGTCTATTTGGATGTAAACCACGTGAGTTATGAAGATCTGTTAAGCAATATTATTATTGTCAACTATCTAAGGCGCGCATAAACGTGATAAGCAATACTTAGCTTCCGTACTATAAAATATTAAGTAGGTTAATTAGCTTGCTTTTATGATATTAAAAATTCTTCTGCATCTAATGAATAGACTGATGATTGCTGTATCCTAGCATTAATCAGCCTATTTAGCTTTTGGTAATGTATCTTTTTTTTGTGGAGAACTACCATCAGATTACCTGGCCTACCTTTACTTAACACATAATAGCCCCCAGCAGCATGGTAGCATTTTATATCGATTAAACCACTGTTGTCAAAATTATGAAATTCACGGCTAATCGAGTTGTTTGTTTTTATTGTAACTAACAGATTCATGTTTATCGCTGCATTATTTCCTGTATTGCTTGGTTCTAGTTCGGTCATGAAATCTTTGCTATCTTTAATTGCGGCTAACCACGCAAAAGCGTATTCGTCAATACCAGCATCTGCACGCATATGTATCATGATTGCGGTATATTTTGGATATGAGGTTTTCTACACTCCCATCGATGCGGTTAGAGTGAATATCTTAATCTTAGTAAGTAATTAACATAGGATATTTTATAGTCGTTTATCCTTAAATTTAATTTAGGGCAAAACCGTTTTATGAAGAACAGGCAATATCGTAGCTGACATTCTACCTTTTTGTATCTGCGGTAATTTTGCTGATAAATAAGCGTCGATATCTTGGGTATTACCCGGCTATTTCAGTATTTGCTGTTTAATAAAATTTACGCATGCAGGCAGTAGCAAAAACATCTGTGTTAAGTATGTTGTTAGTTACGAGACGATATAGATGCCCCACTGGGCAATTCAGTATTTGCATGCTTATCGTTGGTAATAAATGCTCTTGCCATCATATCAAAATGCCTGTTGTGATATTTTAGTATGAATAGATACAACTAGTTTAAAATCTATAGTGCAAGCGGCTTATGCAACTTTGGGCTGATTTATATTTTGTTTATGACGTATAACGTGCTAGTCTGGTGTACGTCAAGAACACATAGCGGCGACATGCACCACCCGCAATTCTAAAGAGAGAATTGCGGGTAATTTTCGATCAGTATTAACCATCGTGCTTCGCTTTTTTGACTCTAAAGCAGCCATGGTTGTTATCTTCATGTTAATCATAAGTTGCCACGATGATATCGCTGCTTGCTTTTAGAAAAAATACACACAAAATTAATGGCTAACATATTATTTGTTACCAAATTCGCACTAAATTTACTGCCACCAGCTGCAAAATATCTTGCATGCATGGGTTCCCTTAGTATCAGTAAGGTGCCATATGGCTGGTTGCGATCAGTAAAAGCATATAAGTACTTAAGAGAGTAACCGGCGTAATGATTGCACTATAATTGCTAATGGTTATTTGACGTTAATTCTAACCGCAAGATATAGTTAGTTTGCGCATAATAGAATTATATTCTATTAAATGTTAACGAGATGTAAAACAAAAGAATAATCAGCGAGAATATAAACACTGGTAGATTTAGATATCTAAACATTCTTAATGCATGTATTGCGCATAAAGATAATATATGATGCAAATCATATTTAATACAATAGTGATAAATGGTAAATTTAACCAATATTAAGTAGAGGCTTCTCCGCATACTAGGTATTTAGTAAAGTTTAAATAATTTATATTTATTCGTTAAAAATTCAAGTGTCTTATGGCGGAATAGAAAAGTGAATATGTCATCGCTTATGCTTACTTATGGTAAAAAACGAAAAGTTAAAATATAACAGTATTTATTTCTCTTATGGTTCTTGAGATTTTTAACTGACGAAATAACTCATCGCTTGATCAATAAATTGTACTATGTTACGCATGCGAACTATTGATTGAGGCGTTTTTACACGTTTTCACCAGCTAACTGCTTCTTCTGGACTACCGCGATCTACGTAAAAAGCAAAAGTATGAAATCCCAGAAATAGCAAAAATTATTCGTAAGGTTAGGGAGAGATTTATTTAGGTATTATAGAGTGTTAAACTCAACAAAACAACGATGCTGCTTATAAACATAAGATTGCTATCTCGAGTTTAATTAACTTTGCAAGATGTTTTTTGCGCGTTTATTGCACCCCTAAACATACCTTGCACAGGTATGGTATTTAAGCACGTGATAACCTATATGATAGTTATTTATAATATGTTACTACAAAATAAAATGCTATAAAAATTTGCTGTCAAGCATATTCTCATATGCTATATCGTAACATTTTACTGATAAATTTCAATGATATTGCAATGTGATTATTTGCTAAGCGAGATTATTATCTCGCAGTTTATGATGCATTTTAAAATATAATTATTTTGTGTATAAATTATCTTTATATTGTGTGGTATATTTAATTTTTTCATTTTTACATCGCTCTTTTAGAGCGATGTAAAAACCTTATATGGCTATTATTTAGTGAGTGACACTTATGTAAAAGTAAATTATTTTTATTTATTTTATAAGCTGATGATGTTTGATGATATCGGTTTGTTTAAGTCTATGAATATCTATTCGCTATTTTGGTAGCGAATACCGACTATCACAAACTGGTTGCCTGCACTTTTTTAGCAATACATTTGTTGTGATCATTAGATTAATTATAATGCATGTGAAATAAGCATGATAAACCCAATTTTGATAGCTATTTCAGTATGAAGGTACATAGCTTTAAGGAGCTGGTTGGAATTTAAGATAGCTATTTATAATCAGAGTAAAGCCGGATTAAACTTTTTAATTACTTACTTGTACGTATCTTAAGTGCATTAGCTGGGTTTTCCACCGTAGGCAAAACTTGAAGATGCTAGAATGTGGCAGACGATATTCCCTGATATATATAGTATTTATATTTTTTTTAAAACAAATAGACTAAAACATACTAGCTTTTATTTCCTCAAGTTATGTGTAATTGATAGCTTAAGCATATTTACTAATTAGTAATAAGTTACGAGGCTGCTAATTATGCTATCCCTACAGTGCTGGGAGCCAAAAAGAACAACGAATCTAATCGAATAGGCTTTTGCGATAGTAAAAGCGGTAAATACTGCAGGGTAAAAACTGTAATTCGAGAAATTACTCTTGTTTATGTTATTTCAGCCTTGTTTCTAAACACTAAAGCTAGTTAAGTAAATTTTATCGTTTGACCGCGGAGTTAAACAAAACTAATTTAAGAAAGATGAAAAGATTTACTAAGTATTACACTCGATCTACCAATGATTCTTGATCATCTCGGGGGTGTAACTAAAGACAAATCGAATTAGCCTATCTCTTTAATAAGCTTCTTAAAAAGAAGGCCACGGCGTTTTTGCTTATGGAAACAGCGCTCATTTTTTTCTTATTGGAATACTAAAACGTTTATTAAAGCGATCAACACGCCCACCCGTATCAATTATCCGTTGTTTACCTGTATAAAATGGATGGCAAATGCTGCATACATCCAGGTTAAGGTCATGACCAACGGTAGAGTTTATTTTGATGATATTACCGCAAGAACAAGTTGCAGTAATTGTTACGTATTCGGGATGAATCTTTTTTTGCATAACAAATCTCTTTGTCAGATCACGTTACCTTCTAGGTTACTTTAGCTAGAGATAATACGCAAATGCAACGTATAATTTTAATGTCAAATGATGCCAGATGACAACAAAAAGTAACATACTGTACGCTATCATCTCTTTACTTGATACTAGGATGAATGTGTATGAACGTTGTAAACGTCGCGTTACCGGTGCCGTTAGCTCGGACTTTTGATTATTTCCTCCCTGCCAATACCATCATACCTGCTATTGGTGGTCGGGTTTTAGTTACATTTGGTCAACGTCAGGCCATTGGCATCGTCACCGCTATATGTTATCACAGTGATGTAGCCCTAAATAAATTAAAACCTATTATCAAGGTACTAGACAGCGTGTCACTATTTTCGAATAGCTTATGGCGCATACTGAACTGGGCTATAGGTTATTACCATTACCCCGTAGGAGAAGTGTTGTTTCACGCTTTGCCAGTTATGCTTCGTCAGGGTAAACCCGCAGAAATTGCACCGTTATGGCAGTGGTTTGCTACAGAACAAGGACTTCATACGCAGCTTGATAGCCTGTTGAAGAGGGCACCCAAACAGCACTATGCACTTACATTGCTGATGCGTAGGCCAGTTTATCGTCATCAAGTGGGTGAACTACTGCTTTCCGCCCCGGCGCTGCAAGCGTTGCGTGTTAAAGGATTATGCGATTTGCGGCCTAAGAAAATAGATGTAAGAGACTGGCGGCCAGGGTTCGGCATTAACTTAAAACGGATGAGACTGAGTACCGAACAAGCTAAGGCTGTGGAAGCTATTCGTAGCACAAATGATTGTTTCGTTACTTGGTTATTGGCTGGGGTTACCGGCTCTGGGAAAACTGAGGTTTATTTGACAGTGCTGGAAGATATTTTGTTTCAAGGAAAACAGGCGTTAGTGTTAGTGCCGGAAATCGGTTTGACGCCGCAGATCACCGCTCGTTTTCGCGAGCGCTTTAATGCACCCGTAGAAGTCTTGCATTCAAGGCTTAACGATAGACAACGGCTAGCAGTATGGCTAAAAGCGCGGCGAGGCGAATGCGCTATTGTTATAGGAACCCGTTCGGCGTTATTTACCCCATTTGCTCAATTGGGGATCATTGTCATCGACGAAGAGCACGATAGTTCTTATAAGCAGCACGAAGGCTGGCTGTATCACGCCCGTGATCTGGCCGTTATTCTTGCTCGAGAAAACAATATACCAATCATTCTTGGTTCTGCTACACCGTCACTAGAAACTATCTATAATGTGCAGCAAAAAAAGTACCGCCAGCTTACCTTGAGCAATCGTCCTGGCCACACCGAGTGTGTTACACGGCAATTGTTGGACATGAAGACATTGCCGATGACTAAAAATGGATTTTTGGTGCCGTTAATAGATAAAATGAGTAAGCATTTGCAAGCTGGCAATCAAGTCATGCTGTTTCTAAACCGCCGTGGTTTTGCACCGGTATTGCTGTGCCATGAGTGTGGTTGGATTGCAGAATGCCAATTCTGCAATCATTATTATACGTTACATCAACAGTATCGCAAATTGCGCTGCCATCATTGCAACAACCAGCGTCTGTTGCCGTATCAATGTTTTCAATGCGGTACTACCCAGTTGGTAGCGATTGGATTGGGCACCGAACAACTGGAAGCGGTGTTGACACCTTTGTTCCCAGATATCCCGGTTACACGTATCGACCGGGATACCACAGCGCACTTCGGAGCTTTTGAAAATTACCTGGCTCAAGTGCAACGTGGTGGCGCTCGCATTTTAATTGGCACCGAAATGTTGGTTAAAGGTCATGATTTCCCAGATGTTACGCTAGTTACCCTTCTGGACGTGGATGGTGCATTGTTTTCTAGCAATTTTCGTGCTACTGAACGTTTTGCCCAGCTTTATACCCAGGTTGCCGGTTATGCTGGCCGCGAGGGCAAAAAGGGCGAAGTTTTATTACAAACTCACCATCCTGAGCATCCTTTTCTGCAAAAGTTACTACATAATAATTATATGGATTTTGCTAATCAAATGCTAGACGAACGTCGTCAGGCAGATCTTCCTCCTTTTACCAACCATATCCTATTTCGTGCAGACGATCGTGATAACCGACAGGCGCTGCTGTTTCTTGATCAATTATGCCAACTTCTAGACTCCAGTCCGCTACGTGACAACAATTTATGGCTAATGGGACCAATTCCTACATTAGATCATAAGCGCGGTGGACGTTTTCGCTGGCAGTTACTTTTATCTCATCCATCGCGTTCGCATTTACAACGCCTAATTGTAGTTAGTTTACCGCTGATAAACAACCTATCTCATGCAAGTAAGGTAAAATGGTGGCTAGATGTGGATCCTCTCGACGTCTAACGTCGCAGTTTTGTGATCTTGTTAGCCTCATAACGCAATTTGCCTCTGCTAGCTGAAGGTTGGGATATTGATTATAAGTGGTGAGTTGTTTTATGCATGAATAAAGTGCTGTGAGTTCCCACCAGTCGGAATATGTAGAATTATGAAAACGTCGGTACCTGCGCTGAGGGAATGCGACGCAATATGTCGCTTTTGTACAAAATTATTTATGATCTGTTTTTGTTCATAAATGACATACCATGCTTAATCATATATGATTATATCATTAATTTAACAATATTTTGTCTTAGACAGGACTGAGTCAGAAAGACTATATGAACATGAAAAGTTCAGTTTAATAAACTCACTGTATTGTTACTGATTTCCTTAGCTTAGCAAAATATTCTGACTGCCCAATCGGCTATTTTGTTCCTCAGATAAATAACTATTTCCTTTGCAAACAAGAGAATATTATCCTTGTCGTAAAAGATTTGTTCCCTACTCCTATTTAACAGGAGTAAACTATTCGTGTTGGCTCATAAGCAAACACAAGATAAGAATATTAACCGTTAGTTAAACCATAAAACTACTAATTGTAGTGTCACACTAACATTAGTTTACATTCGTACACCACACATTACATGAGTAATTAGCATAAAGTCTATTTTTTCTTTTGATGATCTCATTATTGTTATCAGTATGTTTTTATAAATTCCTTCAAGGGTCGACGGTGAATGCATGATAACTGCTAACTGAAAAAACAGTATACGCACTTTGAACTGACTTGGCAGAAAGATTACCAGCTATATTATCATCCTTAATATCTCACTTCTAAATCAGCCGTTTGTTCGATTGATGCTGTCTTGCATTTCGTATTCTAGTGCTGCGTATCTTATATGGAAATATACTGTGTCGTCCTTACCTTGCGGACTATTTGATTAATTTTAGAACAACAATAAGAAATTTATTTACATACGTATTATAAGCACTTTGGTGATAATTTTGGGTGAGGATCACACTCCTAGGATCAATAAACAGTGCTACGATGGTTCGTATTGACGTATATTTCCGCCACCAATACCCCTCTAGCTATTTTCTTCCTTAGAAAATCAGGGGTTCATAATTTATCTTAGACTCAATCTTTATAGTTTTTGCATTGCAAGAAACGATTTTAATCGTTTGACTGCTGCGTGCCGATTGTGCTAGTTTCTGCGGAAACTTGTGGCAGCGTTTTGTAAGAGTCGCAGATGAATATAGGTACTATGCATCAAGATTGAATCTTCGAGAATATCTGTATAAATCTTTTTCTAGTAAGAGTGCATGTTATTCCGGTATACGACACTGACTTACATGCGCGTAAATTAGTTGGTCGATCCTATAATATTATATACTTACCTCTGATTGTATTTTAGGAAAACTTATACGTACTCACTATCCACATTAATATGTTCTTTTTGTAGCCGGTAAATTGAATGCGGCACTAATAAGGTGATTTGGTGGTATTTTTGACTTACATTCAATTTACGGCCTATACAAAAATATGATTTATTATTTTGTTAATCTGTACAAAAATAAGCTTAAGCATATTATTTGTCATCCGTGCAGTACCTATTGCTCCTTGCTGCAAGCATTAGTGCGATAATTATTTTCTCAGGTTTTGCATTACCGTGCGAAGGATTTTCTATTTTTTTAGATTATTGAACTATCATTAATTTCAAT
Organism: Sodalis endosymbiont of Henestaris halophilus; assembly: GCF_900161835.1. Lineage (GTDB taxonomy): Bacteria > Pseudomonadota > Gammaproteobacteria > Enterobacterales > Enterobacteriaceae. The sequence continues at coordinate 595,084 of NZ_LT897836.1, forward strand.
CAGATCTTCACCCTTTCTACGTTGTATACTAGGACTATTTAAATATTCATTTTTCCCATGGTTAAACTGGCAAAAGTCATATGCTTTTGGGGCGAGCGCAAGCAATACTTTTAGCTCTATTGATGTAGCTGATATGTCGAATTTAATCTGGTGTAAGATGGTTCTATATGTTTTTTGATCTGTAATCAAACGGTTGCTTCGAATCTATTTTGATGTATATGCCGCTGCTGTTTTATTAAAAATATCGTTACGAACAATCATTTGATTGTTTTAAAGCCATGCTTATGTTAAGCATTTTGCCGTTTCGTGACTTAATGCGGGATTAAGACTATTAAATTTAGGTGAATGACGATTTTTTTGTCGTTTAATGAAAGATATTTTGTTTCATATTGCTATTTAACATGAAAAAATACAGGGTGCTCTGTAGTGGCCAACAAATTATTGTCGGGGCTATCGTCATCAGATTTTATCCGTGCATTGCTATTAGTTTTGATGTGGTGGACAATAAAATTATTAACCACATCGACGCGTGCTATCTGATTATTATCGTTGATAATTCCACTAGTGGCATAATTGTTATTGAAGTTAACGCTGACACCTTGATTTTATCAGCGACCTTTATCATTAAATTAAAATGTGCCACAAATTGACTTTTTAGATTTTATGGGTAACTGTGTAGCATAAATAGGTGTTTGGGTGAAAGATAAGTGGTTTACTGACGCTTGTGTATTTGGAAAATTAGAATTTTTTTTGTGTCAGTTGGATTAATTACTAGATGCGTGTTAAACGTAACGCTAATCATCAGCATATAAATATATGGAATATTCTATAAATGTTTATGATAAGATAAACATGAAATTGCTACTATGTATTAATATGCTAGCTTTATGCGCTAGCTGCATAGTTCAATTATAGTTAATATAATAAAAAAAATTTTACAAATATTTTGATTAGTTTTTATAATAAAAGTATAATTTATTTATGAGATTGATAGCATTTAACTTATCGAGTAAAATTTAATCAATTAAAGGTGTAAAATAACTTGCTACTGATGTGACTGACATCTAAGACATTACGTCCATTCGACATAACGCACCGCAAACGTCACCTTAAACAGATCATTAATATGCAACCGTATATCTGTACGTTACATTATCATTTGATAGATATGTTGGTTAATGTGCACAAATAAGGCAGTGTTTTGCAAAACTAAAAGAGTATTAACGTCAGCGATAAATTAGCTTTTAATATTGGCGTAAAATTACGAGAAGTGTACTCGGACCTGTTTTCCACACAAAATAAAAACATACCTTGATTATAATTGCTCGGGTTTATGGCTCAAGACCATAAAACTAGCAGCTATAATTTTAGAAATAAGGCACTTATCAATGATGAAAATCGTATTTTATTAAGTTTTTTTTTGCCCTAGATAGGACAGTAATCCGTAAAATAAATGAGTAAAAGATTAATTATAATTTGACGTCATGCTTTTTTTACATAGTCATTCCCTTGTTGAAGAACATATATTTTGATATCATTATTTACTAACTGTTTTTATAACTGATACAACCACCACAAATCATTCAATCCATACGTGATATGCGAAGATTAAGTTTTGTCTCGTGTAGTGTAACAAATACATGCTTACTATTTGTTTTTAATAAATTTATTATTGCCTTAATGTTTTTATTTTACAAAATGAAACGAATTATGAAGCTGTCCGATTGTAGTTTTTTTATTTGAGCTCTGCTAAAAGTAACAAGAACAAGGGAATGAGTTCGTTGTGTTTGAACTATCTTTTTATACCAAATATTCTTATCAGTAGTTGCTGCTTGAATCTAAATTTCTTAGTAAACATAACCAGGATGCATGACTTTAAACAAACTAGCCGAAGATATTTACCAGTTATTGGTTAATTAACAAAGAAAAATATCTTTTAGCGATAAACTTTAACCTATGGAGCATCTAATGACATCAAGAAAAGAGCTTGCTAACGCTATCCGTGCATTAAGCATGGACGCTGTGCAAAAAGCCAATTCCGGACATCCCGGAGCACCGATGGGCATGGCGGATATCGCCGAAGTTCTATGGCGTGATTATATTAATCATAATCCGTCTAATCCAAAATGGGTTGATCGTGACCGTTTTGTACTTTCCAACGGTCACGGTTCAATGTTGCTTTACAGCCTTTTACACCTTACCGGCTACAATCTTCCTATAGAAGAGTTGAAAAATTTCCGGCAATTGCACTCTCAAACGCCAGGTCATCCTGAATACGGCTATACTGATGGGGTAGAAACCACGACCGGACCACTTGGTCAGGGCATTGCTAACGCTGTCGGTTTAGCCATTGGAGAACGCACGCTGGCTGCGCAGTTTAATCGCATTGACCATGAGATTATTAATCACTATACCTATGTTTTCCTCGGTGATGGTTGTATGATGGAAGGTATATCCCACGAAGTTTGCTCGTTAGCTGGCACTATGAAGTTGGGAAAGCTATTGGCGTTTTATGATGATAACGGTATCTCTATCGATGGTGCCGTTGATGGCTGGTTTCGCGATGATACCGCTACTCGTTTTGAGGCTTATGGCTGGCACGTCGTGCGGGGCGTAAATGGTCACGACAGCGATTCTGTTAAGGCGGCTATCGACAATGCCCGCATTATCACTGATAAGCCATCTCTGTTGATGTGTAAAACAGTTATTGCATTCGGTGCGCCAACCAAAGCTGGTACCCATTTCTCTCATGGTGCTCCCCTGGGAGAAGAAGAAGTCGCTGCTACTCGTAAAGCGTTAAACTGGAACTACCAGCCGTTCGTAATACCGGCTGAAATCTACCAGGATTGGGATGCGAAAGAGGTAGGTAAAAAGAAAGAAGCGGCTTGGAATAATAAATTTTCCGCCTATAAAAAAGCCTTTCCTGAGCTTGCGTATGAGTTCAAACGCCGTATGAACAGAGAATTACCGGCAAACTGGCATGCAAAAAGCCAGAAAATCATCGCGCAATTCCAGGCGAAGCCAGCGAAAATTGCCAGCCGTAAAGCCTCGCAGAACGCACTGGAAGCTTTTGGTCCCTTGCTTCCGGAATTTTTGGGCGGGTCAGCGGATTTGGCACCCAGTAATTTGACTATATGGTCAAAATCCACCTATATTAAAGATGATCCTTCCGGTAATTATGCTCATTACGGCGTGCGTGAATTCGGCATGACGGCCATTGGTAATGGTATTGCCCATCATGGCGGTTTCGTGCCTTATACTGCCACTTTCTTAATATTTGTTGAATATGCCCGTAACGCGGTGCGTATGGCAGCGCTCATGAAGACGCGCCATATCATGGTATATACCCATGACTCTATTGGCCTTGGTGAAGACGGTCCAACTCATCAGCCTGTTGAGCAATTGGCCAGCTTGCGCATGACACCAAATATGAGCATTTGGCGTCCTTGTGATCAGGTAGAAACCGCAGTTGCTTGGAAGAAAGCCATTGAGCGGTTTGATGGTCCTACTGCACTTATTTTGTCACGCCAAAATCTTGCGCAGCAAGATCGCACGAAAAAGCAATTAACAGACATAGCTCGAGGGGGCTATGTGCTCAAAGATTGTGAGGGACAACCAGAATTGATCATTATTGCTACTGGTTCTGAAGTGGAGTTGGGGGTAGCCGTTTATAATAATTTAAAAGATGAAGGCCGAAAAGTGCGCGTTGTATCGCTTCCCTCCACTGATGTATTTGATTTGCAAAATGCGGATTATCGCGAGTCTGTTTTACCGAAAGAGGTTACTGCCCGTATGGCCATTGAGGCTGGCATCAGCGATTATTGGTATAAGTATGTTGGCTTAAATGGGCAAATTATTGGTATGACCAGTTTTGGTTTATCAGCTCCGGCTGAAGAATTGTTTAAAGTGTTCGGCTTTACCGTTGATAATGTGCTAAACAAAGCACGTTTGCTGCTGAAATAATTTTCTTTTTGCCTAGTGCCGGGGCTACCTACCGGTTCTACAGTATTTTGCTACCCCGTCGGATTTTGACCTTGTTTAATCTGACGTAAAGTGCTGCTTGCCTCTGCTATACGACCCAAGATCTTCAGTGCGGTCGTGAAGTAACAGATAGTATTTTTTTGTTTTGTAGCACATATCATTGATTAATTTGTATTGTTCGTTAGTGCGTATAGTATGATTTTATCGTTGATGGGCTGTATGAACTCGATCAAAGTTATCCTGCAGAGATCCAAAATATATCCTCGTTGCTTTAGTTTCAATCATGCTAATACATATACGTATAAATCAATATGCCGTATTGCCATACTGATCATTATTAGGGCAATGAACAATATAAAATAATTACATGATTTTTAATCATGACGTTGATATTGTTTGTCTTTAATAATTGTTAGCTATTAACTTGATTCTAGTATCCCTGATAGATGACAAGTAGTATTGACGTCTTCTGCATACGCATTTGTTAATGCGAATATGATGTTTTCAGATATATATAAAAACTTATCGCTTCAGGTTTGATCGCTATATACAGCGATGTAAGATATTTTTCAGCAGAGGAATGTTATTTATTCTGACACTATTACCAGTAGCATACTACAAATAAATATCGGTAAGATTGATGTCGATATTTTGGGTATTGTGGAGTAGATCTTACATAAAATTTTACTGCTTTTAGTTTTTAAGCAGGGTTCAGCTACAAAGCAATACTATATTTATTACTTTATAAGAGTTGACATGGATTGTCACTACATAAAGCAAATATTGATCTTAGATAGGATAGTGAAATTAAGACGCAATAATAAACATTATATGAACCATGTATGATATTGATATATATTATTCGGATCAAAACATTCTGATAACTGGCTAATGCGACAAAATATAGAGCATATTGTGTAGGACATATAACAACGACGAAGCTTATAGGCTGCTTGGTAATTGTATATTAGAGTTATTCTTGAAAGTGTTTTTAAGCCAACATTCCAAAATAATGACTGCTGATCCCGCATCTACCTGACCTTTATCTAGTGCTCGGTAACCGCCGAGCGCAAATAGTTTGGCGCGAGTTTCAATGGTGCTGAGGCGTTCATCGTGCATCACAACCTTAATGTTAAATCGACCATGGAGTCGATTGGCAAATTTGCGCGCTCGGGCGGTTAGTGGTTGTTCGCTACCGTCCATATTCAATGGTAACCCTACTACTACCATGTCCGGCTGCCACTCGTTAAGTAATTTTTCTATTTTTTTCCAGTGAGAAAGGCCATCATGGACCTTCAACGTTGTCAATGGGTTAGCGGTGCAGGTTACTTGTTGCCCAATTGCTACGCCAATGCTCCAGGTACCAAAATCAAATGCCATAAAATGACTGGTGATGACCATCAGTTACAACCAACGTATTTGAACTATAATTGTCAATATTGTGATACTTAGGGAGTGTGACTGCATTTCGCCAATAGGCATCTATAAGAGTGTTAAATAGCATTTCACTATTGCCGGTTTTGTTAATTTAGGTATTTTCCGACAGCACTTCAGCATACCCTAGGTTTTGAACGGCAACGACGAGCATATTTATCTCATCCTTAGATGCTGTATTACAAAATCTTTGGGCACTTAGCATATGGTACATATCCCAAGTATGGAGAGTATATTTTGATCTTACTATGGCACTTTTTGACATCGAACGGCTCAAATGATTTTTTGATAAAAATGCCTCGTAGCTATCATTATTATGCTCGCAGATATTCTATATTTAAGACTTAAACAACAGATTTTTCCGATAGGTATTGGGTATAAGAAAATGATGCTATAAGATAGTGATTTAAGTATGAGATATCAAAAAAATTAAAAATAGATAACGTTTAATATGTGCTAAAAGGTAGATAAGTCACTGGCTGCAAGCGCAATCAGGTTGCGGCTAAATTATTATAGATAGACATCAATCGGTGTTTGCGCTATCTAGGCGTTTTTCAATTGCGTCCATCAACATACTGGTGATAGAAATGGGGAAAGCTGTCTCGATTTCTCTTATGCAGGTAGGACTTGTAACGTTAATTTCGGTCAAGCGATCGCCGATGATATCTAGTCCCACAAACATTAGTCCTTTTTTCTTTAGTACTGGCGCTACGTCGCGTGCGATTTTCCAATCGCTATGGCAGAGCGGACGGACTTCTCCGCGACCACTAGCAGCTAGATTACCGCGAGTTTCACCGTTTTTGGGAATACGTGCTAGGCAATAGGGAACCGTATTTCCATCTACAACCAGCACCCGCTTATCGCCGTCTTTAATCGCCGGTAGATAATTTTGCGCCATGCAGAAATTATTTCCGTATTTGGTTATGGTTTCGATAATTACCGTGAGGTTAGGATCGTCTGGTTTCACGCGAAAAATTGACATACCTCCCATGCCATTAAGAGGTTTCAGGATAATGTCACCGTGTCGTTGCAAAAAGTCGCGAATATGGTCGTCACGACAGCTTACCAGCGTATCTGGCGTATGGCGAACAAACCAGGAAGTGAACAATTTTTCGTTACAGTCCCGCAGGCTCTGAGGTTTGTTGACGATAAACGCTCCCGCTTTTTCCGCGTATTCTAGAATTAAGGTGGCGTAAATAAATTCATTATCAAGGGGGGGATCTTTGCGCATCAGGATCACATCTAGTTTTCCCAGGTTGATATCCTGCTCGCTATTAAAGTTATACCAAGTGTTATCATCTTGTTTTACTGATAGCAGTATGGTGGAGGCCCGCGCTTCGTTGCCGTGCAGATACAATGAGCTTATTTCCATATAGTGAATTTCATAGCCGCGGTGTTGTGCTTCCAGCAGCATGGCGAAGCTACTATCTTTTTTGATAGAAATGGATGAAATTGGATCCATCACGATGCCAAGTTTAATCATTGTTTTATTCTTTATTCCCTAAATTGTTAAAACTCCCTTGTAGGGATGTATGATGGCAATGAGCGCGCTATGTGGTCTTAGTGCTTAACACTTGTGGCATAATTAGATACAAATTTTACGACTATAGGTCGTTTTGATTAAATGCGTAATAGTTATATTATGCCTTCATAAGTTTTATTTCTCCTCTAGTCTTATAGCATGATTTCATCTAGCGTCTAAAACAATGTCGTGGTAATATCACGTACCACCTTGATGAATGTAAAATATTGCAATTCATTTTTACCTGTTAAAATATACCTATTTTAGGTAATGCAGCTATTATTCTTGGTTTTGAGAGTATGCTGCCAACACTTTAACACTCTTTTAACTATTTAAAACGATAGTACTTACCTTTATGATATAAAATGCAATCGTGTCTGCGACAAATAACAAGTTAGTAAAATAATAAAGCATTAAGTAGTTAGTTTTTTCTCGATCTGTAATAGTTTGCAACTACTAATGCAGCCGCATTACAGTTTTTTACCGCTCAGTATGTTATTATGTTAATATACCGTTAAGACTTGCACTAAACATATATAAAAGCATAAAAATTTCATGATGTCACAGGCAATCCTAGTGGGGTTAAAATAGTAGACCTATGTTGCCTGTTAGGTTGTTTTACTAGACAAGATGATTATTAAAACTTCAGTATATGCGTGCGCTCATGCGTTATCAGTTTATCTTTGATGGTGTTCTAGATTTTCTAACAGCAATTGTACTACGTTTTATGCTATTTTAACGCTATAAGCGAGGCGTTAGCCGTAAATTCTACCTTTCTTTTTTATTTATTCGTCGGTGAACAGAAAAGAAAGGTGTTAGTCTTGCGCACCAATTTCTCGAAGGGGCTTGCCCGTCATTAAATTACGTTCGATATGCTCAAGGGAAACATTTTTAGTTTCCGGAATAAGAGAAATCGTCAATATAATAAAAATAACATTCAGCGCGCTATACACCCAGAAGGTGTTAGCATTTCCAAGCGTCTCTAGCATGGTTAGGAAAGTCGCTCCGACTATCATGTTAGCGATCCAGTTAGTGGCAGTTGATACGGTAATACCGAAGTCACGTCCCTTAAGCGGCTGAATTTCAGAACATAGTACCCAAATTAATGGTCCGGCGCTCATAGCAAAGCCGACTATAAACAGCATTAACATAATTATGGTAAAGTATCTTTGAAATTCAGTATCGACACCTAGATGCAATAACGTACCCAACACACCCATACCACCCGCCATGACTAGTAAACCTAATTTTAGAGTCGGTTTACGCCCCCAACGGTCTACCAGACCAATAGCGATAAATGTTGCTAGTACGTTGACAAATCCGACAATTACTGTCCCCCACATTTGGTTAGCCGTACTGGTAAAACCGGCAATTCCAAAAATTTTAGGAGCATAATACATAATAACGTTCATACCGGTAAATTGCTGCATTACTTGTAGTAGAACGCCGAGAAATACTGCGCGTCGAAAATTACTATTATCTTTGAACAGCGCCCAACCACTTTGTTTGATTTTTAAACTTTCACGAATTTCTTCTAATTCTTTATGTACTTGTTCGTTGGAACTGCGAAGCATACTTAGCACTTTTTGCGCTTCATAGTAACGGCCATGAGCTGCCAGCCAGCGAGGGCTGCCTGGTAAAAACAGCACACCGATAAACAGTAAAATTGCAGGAATAGTGATGATACCTAGCATCCAGCGCCAGGAGCCGCTATAGCTAAAAGCGGTATCAGAGAGATAGGCAGCCAAAATACCTATAGTGATCATTAATTGATACATGGAAATCATCGACCCGCGTATCTTTTCTGGTGCGATTTCTGATAAGTAAATTGGAGCTGTGTAGGAAGCGATCCCGACTGCAAGTCCTAGTAAAATACGTGCGATGATTAGCGATTCCACATTCGGCGATAGTGCTGACCATAGCGAACCAACAATAAACAAAACGGCACCGGTTAGTAAGCTAAATTTTCGCCCCAGCTGAGCTGACATCCAGCAGGAGGCCAGCGCTCCTAATGCAGCACCAAGCATCATGGAGCTGACTACCCATTCTTGTTGTTGATTATTAATGTGCAAATCTGTAGACAAGAAAGGCAGCGCGCCTGCGATAACTCCAATATCAAGACCAAATAACAGGCCGGCCAACGCCGCCATAAAACAAACAAAAAAAGTAAAACGAGCATGGGTTCTGCCTAATTTATGTATGGCAGTACTCATAACACCTCCATTTACTACGTAAGTTAATAATTATAAATGTTATTGTAAATGCACACTGATAAAGTGTGATATTAATCACAAGTATGTAACCAATTACATTCATTAATCTATGCTTGCCGACATATTGATTCGTACCTAAAAGCGTTGTCTAGCTAATTGCTACTAATTAGAGGCCCCAAAATGGGTATCATCTAAAATATTTTGATGTATTACCCATTTTGTAACAAATACGAAAGAAGAAATTTATTTGATGCTGTATTTGTAATAATCGCATAAAATTTAGTGCATTCTATGTCATCTATTTCAAATATCTAATCCTTTTTTGCTATGATCATGTGTTTTAGTTTATTTGAAACAAAGTATTATTTAATAAGTTTTAAGCTAACATCAAGATATACAAGCAGTATAAAGGTCATTAAAAGACATCGCAACCCTGCGGTACAATAAGAAATTTATCTATCCAATAATTCATTGGCAGTCTGGTAATTATAACGTTTATCGCCCCATAATATGACGTGTATGGAGTGGGATAACTACAAATCAAACTCCAATAGTTGGTAGATTTATACAAGCAAGAACTGAGTTGAATAGCATTTCTGTATAACGTCAGTCTTGATTGACGAGATGCTTTTCCGTAGGGTAAAGCAGTGATTGCCTCGATCTACGTTTCGGCGGTGCGTTTTTTTAAGGTTTAGTACTTCACGGATACTAGTGCGTTATTTCAGTCCGGCAGCATCGCGCAGTATTTCGGTTTTGTCTGTCTTTTCCCATGGAAAATGTTCGCGGCCAAAATGGCCGTAAGTAGCTGTTTCTTGGTAGATTGGCTGCAATAGATTTAGCATGGTAATTAGTCCATAAGGACGCAAATCAAATAATTTGCGTACAAGTGCTGTCAGGTTCTCTACCGGGATTTTTTCAGTGCCAAAAGTTTCAATCATGATGGAAGTAGGTTCAGCCACGCCAATAGCGTAAGATACTTGAATTTCGCAACGCTCAGCTAGACCTACGGCGACGATATTTTTTGCCACATAGCGCGCTGCATACGCCGCTGAGCGGTCAACTTTGGACGGATCCTTGCCAGAGAAAGCGCCACCGCCGTGACGGGCCATACCACCATAGGTGTCAACGATGATTTTACGGCCGGTTAGGCCGCAGTCGCTCATCGGTCCTCCTATAACAAAACGTCCGGTTGGATTTATAAAATATTTGGTTTTGGGAGAAAGCCATTCCGAGGGCAGAACCTGTTTTATGATCTCTTCCATCACCGCTTCTTTCAACTGCGACATGGCTATTTCTTCTGCATGTTGCGTAGACAACACCACGGCGTCTATACCTACTACTTTACCGTTGTCGTAAGCAAAAGTCACTTGACTTTTAGCGTCTGGACGAAGCCAGGGCAGGGTACCATTTTTACGGACCTCGGACTGGCGGATTACCAAACGATGCGCGTAGACGATCGGTGCTGGCATCAGTACATCGGTTTCATTTGTAGCATAACCGAACATGAGTCCTTGGTCGCCCGCACCCTGTTCCATAGGATTAGTACGATCTATTCCCTGGTTTATATCCGGAGATTGCTTATTAATAGCACTCAGCACGACGCAAGAGTTAGCATCAAACCCCATATCAGAATGAATATAACCGATCTCGCGTATAGTTTTGCGCGTTAATTTCTCAATATCTATCCAGGCGTTGGTGGTAATTTCGCCGCCGACCAAAACCATACCAGTTTTAACATAGGTTTCGCAGGCGACTCGCGCCTTAGGATCCTGTGCCAAAATAGCATCCAATACAGCGTCTGAGATTTGGTCCGCGATTTTGTCGGGATGTCCCTCTGAAACAGATTCAGAGGTAAATAGTTGTTTAGCCATTGGTCTTTATTACCTTTGGGTATAAGTTATAAATGACTATGTAGCCGTTAGGAACGGGGGCATCATTGCAATGCACGAGACCCGGATAATGATAGTAAATGTGATTCTACCCCCTTAATCCTTGAATTGATCGTTCAGCAGAAAATAGTTGATTATGATAAATAGATTTACTTCTAGATGTTTATTTTAGGGTGAGAACTGGGTTAAATACTAGTAATTTTTGGCTCAAATATATCAGCGTATTAGCGAGTTTGAATTGAAAATTCATATGTCGATCAACTAATATCAGTTAGTCTTTATTTTTCCACTCACATGTATAAAAACGCGCGCTTTTATAATCTCTGGCATCAGTAGAGTTAACCGAATAGGCTCTAAAATTTTATACTTATCTTTTATTGTCTGTCTTAGGCACCTGATTTGATCAGGAGAAAGGATTTATAATGCGTACAATATATGATTTTATCTCGTTTTTATTGCGTAGCACGTCAGGCAACTAATAATATTCATTAGGCATTATTATTAAAGAGTACCACATAGTCAACGGGAATAAAATTAATACGGGAGGATAACACTCGTCAGGCTTAGAATAGCCGTAGGAAGGCTCACTGCTATCAGTTAATTTTGCCACAAAACTAATAATCAACGCGGCTAGACAAGACATCTTGTGTTCAAAATAGGAGATAAACATAAACGACAGTTATATCAGTGCAATGCTGTAACCTTATAATGTTATATTTCAGGAAAATGAATATGTTGCAATAGATTAGGATTATGTTATTAACGTTTCCTCTGATTTAGATTTTTGAGGAGTGTATTGTTATAACCAATTATATTCTATTAATGCTGTGCTTTTGTCAGAAGCGGAATTCTTTTGTTATCAGGGCTGCTATTGTTTGTTTTACGATATCAAAGTTAACTCGTACTTGCTCACATTATCGAATCTTTAAGCAATTGTAATTATCATTTTCGTCTTGTAGTCTTGTTATAAGACAGAACTAATAGCGCGGTATTGGCTCATGTCGGCATGATTAGCGCAGTACTCGTTTGCAGCAAACTACAAAGACAGGTAATATATTTTCTTTGTGTTTATTGGTGAAAAAAATAAATCATAAAGTTTATCCCATGACAGAAAAACTATCCAAAATCAGATTGCGCTAAAGTGGGATAAGTGACTAAATGTAGTGCCGCGCTTCGGAGCATAGGAGTGATTACGCTTACATAGCTTCTCTAGTAAATAAGTAATCCAGAGTAGGTGCGAAATCTTCTTTAGTTTGGCGTCGGCGCAGGTACTGCATTCTGGTCAATATCTTGCGCGCAAAGTACCCGCTGGACAATTTGCAACTACTGTATTTTACTTAACTTCTCAAAGTTCTCACTTGTCGAAAATATACGCGATATCGCTTTGGCGGGCATGAATCAACGCGCTTTTATGTTAATATTGCATTTTAAAGTTGATTTTTAGATAAGTGTTTTAACGTCGGAGGTGTTCTATAAGATTATTATGAATGGGTGCGTTCCATAGTACTATGGCGCAGACAATTATGGTTTGAATTAATATGCAAACAATGTGATTTGGGGACATAAGCTATATTTGTAATAAACACGATTTCTCGCACTAGATTTAGATGACTGAGTCAGGTCGTGCGGAATAGGCGCAACACACGGTGCTGATTTTAATGTCATTGCGCGATGTATAGCGCAACTGTATTCAGTGCGCTATACATCGCCTGAGGCTGATGCTCTATCGCGCGTATTTATTAGAAGCCTGTAGTAAATTTCTTTAATGCAATGCAGATAGTCACGTAACCATTGCGCATTACATGAATAGTTACGGAGCAGTTAAAGTAATTTTTATAATGTTTATACGTAATATATGCACGGTATGTTGAATTTGACATAACGTGCTTGGTTCTAGTAGTTTTATTTTAATGTTTGCCGCTTAATTTAAACGTATTTCGATCTGAGTAATGGGAGTATATTAACCGACTAGCGGTATAGTTTATGACGATTCAGTTCTGTATGTTAGCTTTTAGCTTTTATAATCGATGCCGAAAGCATGGGCGATCAACTAACTATCGTCTGTTTTTTCTCTCTGAGAGAGCAAAATAAGTCCCCCTGATAGGCGTGCTGTGCTTTATGTTCTTTCTTACTTTGCATCACTTACGAATCTGATAGTAACGTTTATTTATTATATTGATGTAGCCAGTTATTGCTACGCGGGGGGACGTAATTTTCTTATGATATGTTATATAATGCGTTAGTTATAAATTTTTCGTTGTTGAGCCTCTATCGGGAAATTTTGTCAATGTGCATAACTTGTTTGTCTATACTACCACTGTATATGTTTATGCAATTAAGATGGTGTCATGAAAGTGAATTCATAGGACAAAGAAGATACTGGCTTCCATAATGCTGTGTTATTTTCAGTTTGATTCATATATGCTACTGACTCGTTTTATTAATTAGTTAAAAATAATTTGGATGTCGGATTGTAAAATGAATTCCTAAAGGAATTCAAAGGCAGATCTATATGTAGTTTACTCGTTTTATTACAAGTTTTACTTGTTACCTAAAATGAATAACGTTAAGGATAAGGGATGATGATTAGTATAATGAGTTATTATCATGATAATTAACTGGTGTCTAACGCTTGCAGTTGCTTGTGTCTGTAGTTAGCGTGTAATTCGCGTATTACACGGATGCCGCCGGGGTATCATCGATTTCACGTTTGACATAGCGATTACCCCTTACGTGTATGTAGACGACACGGCCCGAAGTTCGTTAGGTTTCTTCTAACTTTGGCTCTGGGGAATGTGTGGCTTTCTTTTGGCATTTTGCCGTGCGTAAGCGCCTAAAAATTGTAGCTTGTTTCGATTTGATTTATGTATTTTTAGCATTGTGCATGATTTTCTGATAAATTGCGGTAATACTGAGTGCATTTCTTACTTAATGTAAGGAAATTTTGTTCCGTTACTAAGGAAGTTTGGCAATCAAATAAAAGGGTTTACAATGACTGTAATGAAAATGACCGATCTGGATTTGGCTGGTAAACGTGTTTTTATCCGTTCCGATATGAATGTACCGGTTATGAACAGAAAAGTCACTTCCGATGCGCGCATCCGCGCTTCTCTACCTACTATTAAAGCAGCGCTAAAACAAGGTGCGCGCGTCATGGTTACCTCTCATCTTGGCCGTCCTACAGAAGGAAAATACAACGACGAGTATTCTTTGCAACCAGTAGTAGATTATTTGAAAGATAAACTATCTTTACCAGTTCGTTTAGTCAAAGATTACCTCGATGGCGTTGAGACCACTGAAAAAGAACTGGTGGTGTTAGAAAATGTGCGCTTTAATAAAGGTGAAAAAACAAATGAAGAAACTCTTGCAAAAAAATATGCCGCGCTTTGCGATGTGTGTGTAATGGATGCCTTCGGTACTGCACATCGTGCCCAAGCTTCCACTCATGGCGTAGTCAAATTTTCCCCCATCGCCTGCGCTGGCACACTTTTGTTTAATGAAATTGAGTCGTTGAGTAAAGCGCTAGATAATCCGGATAGGCCGATGGTGGCCATCGTTGGTGGCTCAAAAGTTTCTACTAAACTGACTATATTGGACTCTCTATCCAAAATTGCTGATAAACTCATAGTTGGTGGCGGCATTGCCAATACTTTCGTTGCTGCCATGGGGCACAATGTTGGCAAATCGCTCTACGAAGCCGATTTAATTCCGGAAGCTAAACGTTTGCTGAAACGCTGCAATATTCTCGTACCTAATGATGTTCGTGTTGCCACCGAATTCTCTGAAACTACCACTGCAATACTGAAATCTACCAGTGATATTCAGGATAATGAACAGATCCTTGATCTGGGCGACGCATCCGTTGCCAGTTTAGCTAAAATTTTGAAAAATGCCAAAACAATTTTGTGGAATGGCCCTGTAGGCGTGTTTGAGTTTATCAATTTTAGGAAAGGAACCGAAGTGTTGGCGCGCGCTATAGGCGCTAGTAAGGCATTCTCTATCGCAGGCGGTGGTGATACTTTAGCGGCGATCGATCTGTTTGGCGTTGCCGATCAAATCTCTTATATTTCTACTGGAGGTGGCGCTTTTCTTGAATTTATCGAAGGTAACAAATTACCCGTGGTAGACATGCTAGAAGCACGTGCCAAACATTGAGTATTAAGAATTTTAGATGTTTTAAGTATTCGTCGTTTTCTTGGCTAGTTGTATATAAACTCTAACTGTGGCGATGAGGCATTTTTTCCTTTTCTTAATGACCTATAAAATAGGATAAAGCAATATGTCTAAAATTTTCGATTATGTTAAACCAGGTGTCGTTACCGGTGATGGTGTTCAACACGTGTTTGCTGTCGCGAAAGAAAAAAATTTTGCTTTACCAGCCGTAAACTGTGTGGGCACTGATTCCATTAACGCTTCATTAGAAGCGGCTTCTAAAGTGCGTGCGCCAATTATTATACAGTTCTCTAATGGAGGCGCTTCTTTTATCGCTGGCAAAGGTTTGCAGTCCGAAGGACATACCGCTGCTGTTCTTGGTGCGGTGTCTGGAGCAATGCACGTGCATCATATAGCTGAGTATTATGGGATTCCGGTGATCCTGCATACTGACCATTGCTCCAAAAATCTACTGCCGTGGCTCGATGGGTTGCTTGCCGCTGGCGAGAAGTATTATGCAACTACTGGCAAGCCGCTCTTCTCCTCCCATATGATTGACTTATCTGAAGAGTCGCTAAAAGAAAACATTGAAATCAGTTCCAAATATCTAGCGCGTATGGCGAATCTTGATATTACTCTGGAAATAGAGCTGGGTTGTACCGGCGGCGAAGAAGATGGCGTGGATAATAGTCATTTAGATAACTCCGCGTTGTATACTCAACCGCAAGATGTCGCTTATGCTTATGAGAAATTAAATGCCATCTCACCGCGTTTTACTGTTGCGGCTGCTTTTGGTAATGTCCACGGCGTGTACAAGCCTGGCAACGTTCAACTTACACCAAAAGCTCTTAATAATTATCAACAATATGTTTCAGAAAAATTTGGTTTACCCGCTAAATCCTTAAACTTAGTTTTCCATGGCGGCTCGGGATCCTCTCCGGAAGATATTAAGGAAGCTATCAGTTATGGTGTGGTAAAGATGAACATCGATACCGATACCCAGTGGGCGTCTTGGGAAGGTATTTTAAAATATTATCAAAAGAACAAAGGTTATTTGCAGGCTCAGCTGGGCAATCCCGAAGGCGTCGATAAACCCAATAAAAAGTTTTATGATCCGCGTGTATGGATTCGCGCTAGTCAGTTATCCATGATAACTCGTTTGGAACTGGCTTTCAAGGAACTAAATGCTATCGACGTACTCTAAATAGTACAGTGAGGTTGTTACTGTGCCTGACTTCTCGCCGTGTAGTTAGGTGAGGTACGAAGTAATATTAACTGAGTAATGCACTGGAAGGTAGTACATGTTCTGCTGCATGATACATTATGGTAATTATGGTAGGTCCTTATCTAGATCACATCTAGCGTTTTGTGGTCAAGATTCATAGTAGGAGGATTAGGAATGTTTAAGTCGGTATTAACCTGATAAATCATTTTATTTTGCAGATTTTTAATTGCTCCGGTTTGATTAAGTTGTTGCATTGTAAGGATACATATGTCCTGCCCCCGGGACCGGTCCGAAGGACCTATGTCATAAGCCAGAGCGGGAAACTTAAATGGAAGATATAGACGTTGTAAATCAAATAAATCATGCCAGTAACTGGCTAGTGAATAATCAAGAATTACTGATTAATTATGCGGTGAATATCATTGCTGTAATTATTATCCTATTTATTGGTCTGCTTGTCGCGGGGGTTATTTCCCGTACTCTAACCAGGATGATGAAAAGGCGGCACATTGACGCCACGGTAGTTAATTTTGTCTCGGCAATTTTGCGCTACGGTATTGTAATATTTACTCTCATTGCCGCCCTGAACCGAATAGGCGTACAAACAGACTCAGTAATCGCTGTTATCGGTGCAGCTGGTTTAGCAATTGGACTGGCTTTGCAAGGATCCTTGTCTAACTTTGCGGCAGGAGTACTGTTAGTTACTTTCCGCCATTTTCACACTGGAGATTATGTTGATTTTGCCGGCACTTCGGGCAAAGTTTTGGTAGTGCATATTTTTTCTACTACACTAAAAACCTACGATGGAAAGATTGTGGTGGTGCCCAACAGCAAAATTATCTCCGGCAATATTACTAACTTTTCCCAGGAGCCTAATCGATTAATCGATACTATCATCAGCGTTAGCTATAATGCTGATATCGAGGTCGTAAAAAAGATTATCACTGATATCTTGGTTGCTGATAGCCGGGTGATCCATGACATGGGACTAACTGTTCGGTTAAATGCATTCAGCCCGTCCTCAATGGATTTCATAGTGCGAGCTTGGGTACCTCATCGCGATCATCAAAACGCTATGTTCGATTTGCTGGAAAAAACTAAGATAGCTTTAAATAAGCATCAGATTAACATTCCATATCCACAGATTAATGTACATTTATACCGTATGTCAAAGCAGTAACCAAATCAAAATCAGCAGACCGACAACAACGCGATATTGTCGATTATTTTTCGTGCGGTTTTAAAAAAACTAACAAGTGTAATAGTGGCTAACCTCTTATGCCCGGTTTTAAGCTATCTTCAAAAGATTTAGCAATTTGATACTATCAGCTGAATGATTAGAATCATTAGCTAGAGAAAGTAGCTTTGCTACCAATAGCAATTGCTTCACGTTTACTTGTACCGCGTATATTGCTCATAGCGCGATTCGCTAGGGTTAAAATCAGAGTTGCCTATTTTTTGGGCAGCGTGGCTAAAAGATATACTTTGCCTTGTTTATTAGTTCCCTTTAGTGCCGTGCCTTGCTACATCTAGACATTTTAAATCCTCTTTGTGCATATATTCTTAAACGTACGTTTTTGTAGGTATTCTTACCGCGACGTGGTAGTAAATTCATTGGCGTTATTTTTTAAATATCATTTTGTATTACGATATATTTATTATGTAAGGCTGGCTGAGAAGCCACGGTTATTAAACCACTAGCAGGCCATATGTGACGTTTTTACTTAAAATTTATCAGGATAGTTTTGATTATCACCTACCTGCGGAGGATAAATTCATTATCGCAGAGGAAATCGTCACCTGTTTGTGCTGGCTATTGCTCGTTGTATCACCTAGCTCAATCTTTCTATTACGATCAAATAATCGAATGTGTACAGGCAGCAGTCTACAGAAAACGTAGTTCAGGATAATATTGACCATTTCTATCAATTTGCTAAAGGCTCGCTGAGCTCTTGTGTAATAATGTGTGTTCTACCCGCATATTTAATCGGATCGGGTCATCTCTCAGCACTGACTTTTGCGTCTTCCGTTGCCAGGTCGTGAGGCTGTTAATATTAACTGATATAAAGATAATGGTGGCTACGTGGTATCTTTGTCATATAATAGTCGAGCTATTCTTATCTGAGCTAATTTACTTAATGCATAACATAACATGCCAATACTTTAATCTCTTGTGGCGGATGCAAGATAGTTCGTACTAGCAGTAGCTTGCTAAACATATTTTTATATTGTTTTATTTTATGCCACACGGTCTACTGAGTAGTACATAGTTTCTGTAAGTTGCGTTTAAAAACGAACTCTTGTATTATAGCTTTAAATCTTCTTTTTAGCCTTTGATAATTTGGTAGTTTTATTTATTTTATCCTATGTTAACCAGTGAACTCTGCACTATGACGTACAATTTATATTATTGCGTGCGCAGGATATTAATCCTGATATAGGTTTGTTTTAGATCTAGTTTTTTTAAAATATTCAGGTTATCGCGGCCAAAATTAATTTGTATTGGTAACTGACATAGGGGTGCACATAGGTAGAAATATAGACCATGACTCAGGATGAACTTAAAAAGGCGGTGGGGTGGGCTGCGTTGAAATATGTCCATCCAGGTACAATTGTAGGTGTGGGAACCGGTTCTACAGCAGCGCATTTCATTGACGCACTGAAATCGATAAAGCATCAAATCGAGGGAGTTGTTTCTAGCTCAGAGTCATCTTCCACCAAACTGAAGAGTCTAGGGATTCCTCTATTTGACCTTAATGATGTCGATGTTTTAGATCTCTATGTCGATGGCGCTGATGAGATAAACGGTAGCATGCAGATGATAAAAGGTGGCGGTGCCGCGCTTACTCGCGAAAAAATCATTGCTGCCGTCGCTTGCAAGTTTATTTGTATCGCTGATTCTAGTAAGTTGGTTGACGTGCTTGGCACGTTTCCACTTCCAGTAGAAGTGATTCCCATGGCTCGTTCTTGGGTTGCCCGTGAACTGGTTCGCCTAGGCGGACAGCCAGTTTATCGCCGCGGAGTAGTAACTGATAACAATAATATTATTTTAGATGTTCATAATATGTTAATCCTAGATGCAGTGACTCTTGAAGAGCAAATTAATAATATTTCAGGGGTCGTAACTGTCGGCCTGTTTGCGCGCCGCGGTGCTGATTTAGCGCTTATTAGTAGTAAACAGGGCATTAAAATCATCAGATAAACTGATAGTCGATAAGTGGCTTACCTGACAGTAATCTATACTAATTACTCCCACTATAATAAATAGGTTATTTAGCATAACGCCATTTATTGCCTCTATCTTGTCAGGAGACGTAAAGGGTCAAAAATATTAACACTACATAAGATTAAAGTTTTGATAGTTTAATATAATTGCATCTATAAGTGATTAAGAATTTAAAATTATTTGGTTAAAGCAATTGTATATATCAAAAGCATATTTTGAGACCAAAATAATAAAAACGCGATCGGCACCGTACACTTTGTCAGTAATCATTCTCGCACTCATTTAACAGAATGAGTGCTTTATCCGCATAGGAGAAAATAGTGATAGTGAAGAATGCTTTTATCCAAAGCAATTTTGTCGACCAAGATGAATAATTTGCGTCTAGGTGTTTAATGCATTTTCTTCTGATAAGAATTTAGTCGTAAAAACGTGAATGAATTATTTCTGATACTAACATCCTGTTTGGGCCCAAGCTTACAAACGGACGTAAAGAAGTAAAGCCCTATAATACAGTAACTAGTCAAAAAACGCGGCTTATTAGCTATATGAGACCATATCAAAACGTAATTTAGTATACTTATTAGTATCTATAAGGGATACAAGGTTAGCTTTTACAATATCAAAAAGCAAGATGCACGCTAGATAATTTCTAACAGATTACGATCTATTGATCCTAGATGAATTACAATAAGTAATATGGTAAGTCTGTATATCCTAGATGCCGTTTTGCTCGCACTATGATGATGAATAGGGGAATTGAGTTTGTGCAAATTGAATACAGTAAGTTTTTATTAACTCTTTCCGCGGTATTATCGTGTAAAGTTTAGACTTTGTGTTAGGATACTGACTACAATTATGTGACCGATTCTATTTGTTATTGATTTTTTTAGAAGAACTAGTATTTAATAATAAATCTTTTAACTTCGCCGTTGCTTAGGTTTAACAATGTTATTTTTAGGCTGTATATCAGTGACGTAATTCAGTAATCCCAAGAAAATATCAACATAGCATTAAACCGACCAACCAGGAAAGAATTCCGACAATGTAGTATCATTTTATCGGTGGTTAATTTTATTGAGTTGTTATTGCCTGAGTATCACAAATAATGTTGTACAACTTGCTGTATTTTCCATGAGAATGATTTTGGTTCTTTTGATATACTGCATATTTATGCATCCATCATTCATGCTAGTGATCCTGGATCTAGGGAAATTAATAATTTTTGGTGAAACATGTCAGAGTTCCTAACTAGCGTGGAGAGAGGCGCTTAACTGCTGGCTTTTGTGGTTGAATATATCTCAGGTATAAAAGGTTTTTCTCGCTAACACATGTTAAATATGTTCATAACAGCCAATGCCGTAACACTACTATCAATTACTGTTAATCAAATATAATAAACGTCGTAAGCTGAATATTTAGCAAGCCCACCAGTGGTAATGGTAGGATAAGATTTCACCTAGTTTCTCGGTATGGCCTTGCCTAGTTTTACACATAGATGTACTATCTGTATATATTATGCATAAACAGTAATATCTTTAGGAGGAGGGAAATTAAAAGGATTAAGCACCGCTAAATAACAAAGTTTGTTTCTCGGCCCATAGGTATCAATAAAATGATAAGTATTTATCTTTCGCTATCAAATACAATTAATACGCCTAGGGTTTTCGGGTAGTCCCTATATACATGCATCTTTCATGGCATACCTAATAACGTGAAGTGCGGTTGCTATTTCTTCCTGAGTTAACTACGTTAGCCAGAGTTATCACATATAGTTATTCGAATATTTCACAATAATATTTTCCTGTTAACGATAGCCATGAGGCAAATTTTGTTTAATTAGGCATTCTAATAAATTTTATTATGGAATGTCCCCATAACATTTTTAATACACAATAATACAATATTGTAGGTCTTACATCATTTTTAATGAACTTAGTATGCGCACTCGTTAAGAAGATCTACATTATTGTGGTATTAAATATTAGCCTAAATATTTATTTTCTGGTACACAATGCATGATAATTTGGTTTCCAGCCTATGGAGGGATTAAACCAAACAACTCATGGTGTGTTATATGTTGTTTTATAAACTTTTAACTATCCGGACGTTCTTTATGCATTATGCAACCTGGTTATATCAACGCTTGCTCAATATTTTACTGCAATAAACTAATGTGCTGTTTTCTATTTGTTGCATCAACATAAAGCTTTCAACTTTCCTACTCTAATTAATTGCTGATGTGTAGGTAGGATATTAAAATAAGCCAGTAGATATTTGTTAACTTTATTTTGAATTTTAATATCTTGCAATTGCTTATTAAAATCTTTTGCCTTTTTAGTATATTGCTTGCTGTTTTGTTGTTCTTGGCAACATGGACCTTTAATTTACAATCAAGTATTTGCATGCTAATAAAGTCTGTTCTTACATATGAGCCTCCTGTTTTTATTACCACGCTAACCATTGCTAATGACGCATAATTGTCGACAAAGCGCGAATTAACATTGCCATAATCTATTTGAATAGAAAATAAAGACCTTTTGGGGTTAGCAACGAACGTTATTTATAACAGAACATACACTTATCTTGCCAAAATTGATGGAAACGCACATTCAAACATAATCTATATTACCGATTACAAAAAACTTAAATTGACTTTTAGCACAGCATAGACGTTAGTATTAACCGCAGTAGTGATGTATGAGCCACAAATTGGAATATTGTGTAACGGTAACGCAAAAGGAGGTATTGATACATGAATTGGACTAATGACGATTTTTTGGTGTTTATCTAAACGGTTTGATAAGCTGCTGTGCATACGGCCTAACTGCAATGAGCTAAATAGATGCACCACTTTAATATTTATTGTTGATAACAGTGAATGGCGAAGTTAATGTGTGGTTGTTATGAAAGCAAACCCCGGCCGGGTTAAGCTAATTAATGCCTATCTGGTTTGGTGAGCCATCGTTTGATCTAGTATTATGTTAACACTAACGTTAGCTTTACTTTGGGATCTTGGCTATAGCGTAAAGTTGTAAGCATCACCTAGACTTTGTTAAGGTAATGACACTATAAGAATGTACTCGCCGTTGTCAACTATTACTAGCAAAATAGGCGCTGCAAGTGCTTCGTTGATCTTTGCTGTCTCGGTAAGCTAGCCGAAGTACCTATTATTCAGTATCCTTATCGTTAAGACAAGTATTTCTGGTATTCACTGACTTTAGTTAGCCGTAGTCACTATTAATTTTATTAAATAACTGCCAAAACCATCACTACAGCATATTATATAATTAAGCATGCGATCAAACTACCGAAATCTAGACCGGAAGTCGCCCCTGGGCCGGTGAGGGTAGCCGGAACAGCGCCTAAGGAGTTTCTTGGTAGCTGCCCATCGTGAGGGATTAGTTTCCCGCAGTTCATTGCATTTGTTGCTCGACGTTCTGGACGTAGTGTACCACACTTATAGTAAATACGACTTTGCCTATATGTTTTTGTTTAGCGGTCTGTATATATTGTGTGATGACACGTGTCAGCAATTTCAAGTGCCAATGATAGCTAAGTTAATTACGGTCTTTTAGTGCACGAAATTTGGCTGATAAAATCTGAAAACGAGTTTAGAGGTGATGCGACTTGTTTTCCAAATCAACGCGTTGGCGCATGCTCGAGCCATGTGGCAATGACGTTTTTGTATGTATAAGTATCAATTGTAATGCGAAATTTAGCATGAATTTTACCGGAATGATTCCCATCATCTGTCTTATAACACCATTGTTGGTGTCAGTGAAAATGGTCATACTTTTCACCAAACTAAAAAATGTGTCTAAGATGAACAGTGACTATTTGGTATTAATCGATGTTAACTGTGAATATCATGGATGCGCTGGGAATATAACCCGTATTTTTTCTGTAAAATGGCCGATTGTCTTTGACGCAACGTACGATTTAGAATAGTTATTCTAACAGGGTTTAACCCTGCTTTTGCGCTCTATAAACCTGATCTTGATATTCAGGAGATGAGTGAAGAGGTAGTATGTAGTAGGTTACTAGATTTATAATGTTATGTTCTATGAAGGAGGTAAAGACGCTTATTGAGAAACATGTGCACCAAAATTTTTTATGAATGTCCTGAGTCATTGGCTTAAGTCTTGATGTTTACGACATCAATGGGTATGGTTAATTATTTATTCGGGCACTGGAGCCTTGCATTGTGATGATCGTAGAGCTAGATATTGATATCTATAAAGATGCCGGTTTTCTTCCTGCCTACCGCGGTATAAGTTTCCGCATTAAAGACAGAATAGTTACCCTTTCGGTTAGTGAAAGTCTTGCTGCTTCTATGGTTAAAGAATCCGATGCAATTAAAGTTATTATGTTATCGGGATAAAAAATGAGTGTCACCATTATCGGTGGTGGTATGGCTGGTGCAACACTGGCACTAGCTCTTTCGCATCTGAGCCGAGGCACGATGCAAATCGATTTAGTTGAGGCACGGATGCCGGAAGACCGCGAACATTCTGTCTTCGATGCCCGTGCTATCGCGCTGGCGCAGGGAACCTGTTCCGATCTAATTGTGATCGGTGTATGGCCGTCATTGGAATCTTCTGCTACATCGATTACCCGGGTAGAGGTTAGTGACACAAATCACTTGAGTAAGGTTCAGATTACGGCCAGCGACTATCGGTTGCCGGCATTGGGTTATGTCGTAGAACTACATGCGGCCGGTAAACGGTTATTTGACCTGCTACGCGAGGCTCCAGGTGTGCACCTGCATTGTCCAGCAATGCTTAAAGACATCAGGAGAGAGCGAGTGGGTAACTTTATTACCCTAGATAATGGTGTAGAACTAAACGCGTTACTAGTGGTGGCAGCGGACGGCTCGCATTCGCCGCTAGCTGCACAATGTGGCATCTCCTGGAGATGCCGGGATTATCAGCAAATTGCGGTGATCGCCAATATCAGCACCTCCTTATCCCATAAAGGAGGTGCTTTCGAGCATTTTACTCCGCATGGATCGCTTGGGTTGTTACCTATGTTCGGTGCAGGCAGTTCGTTAGTTTGGTGCCTACCGGCTACGTATCAGCGTGATATTATTGATTGGGACGAAGGGCAGTTTTGCCAAACATTACAGCATTTATTTGGCTGGCGGCTCGGTCGTATTACGACCGTTAGTGAGCGACAGTATTACCCGTTGTGGTTGTGCACAGCACAACGGCATATTTCTCACCGTTTAGCCCTGGTGGGAAATGCTGCACAAACACTGCATCCCATTGCCGGGCAGGGTTTTAATCTGGGGTTGCGCGATGTGATGACTTTAGCGGAAACCATAATACATGCTAAGGCGCAGGGGGAAGATATCGGCGATTACGCCGTGCTATCGCGCTACCAGCGTCGTAGGCAGTTAGATCAAGCAATGACCGTTGGTATTACCGATGGGCTTATTAATCTGTTCACTAATCGGCACGCATCGTTAGTGGCGTGCCGTAATCTTGGATTAATGGCTATGGCTCATATTCCATCGTTGCGAAATGTTCTGGCGCGTAAAACGCTGGGCTGGGTGGTCAGATAACCGAAAGCCAAGTAAACAAGGATTCAATAAGCTATGCAGTCATTTGATATTGTGATTCACGGTGGCGGTCTAGTAGGTCTAGCGTTGGCCTGCGGCTTGCAAGGAACTGGACTGCGCGTGGCGGTTATAGAGAAACATGCGCCGGAGGCGATTCTCTCTACTGTGCAGTCGTCTCTGCAGGTTTCAGCTATAAATGCTGCTAGCCGGCGTTTATTGCATCATTTACAGGTTTGGGAGTTTATCACTGAGATGCACGCTAATCCTTATCTAGGCGTGGAAGTATGGGAGCGGGATAGTTTTGGGCGAATTTTCTTTGATGGCATTGGGCTTGGATATCCTGAACTGGGCTATATTATTGAAAATACAGTTATGCAGCAAGCATTATGGCGCCGCGCCGAACAGTTGTCTGAGGTGACATTAATTGCACCTGATACACTACGACAGGTGACCTGGGGTAAAAATGAAGTGTTAATTACACTTAATGATAATCGTATGCTTATCACTAGATTAGTTGTAGCGGCAGATGGTGCACGCTCTTCGTTGCGAACCCATGCCGATATCCCTATAATTTTTTGGGGCTACCAACATCATGCGCTAGTAGCAACCGTTCATACCGCGATGCCTCATGGCAATATTGCTCGTCAGGTATTTCACGGCGATGGTATTCTAGCGTTTTTACCGTTAAGCGATCCTCATTTAAGTTCTGTCGTCTGGTCTTTACCTCCGCCGATGGCACAAGAGCTTTTGATGGTGTCCGCTGAAGTATTCAACGCTAATCTGGCTATGTACTTCAGTTTAGCTCTGGGAGTATGCGAACTACATGGTGAGCGACAAACTTTTCCGCTTACTGGTCTTTATGCGCGTAATTTCGCTTCTCACCGCCTAGTGTTAGTGGGTGATGCTGCTCATACTGTTCATCCTTTGGCGGGGCAGGGCGTCAATCTGGGCTTTATGGACGTAGCGGAATTATTGGGGGAAGTTCGGCGTTTACGAAAATCCGGCAAGGATATTGGTCATTACCCCTACTTGCAGTTTTATGAGCGCCGCCGTAAATATAGTGCTGCATTAACTCTGGCAGGTATGCAAGGATTTTGTGAGCTTTTCGCTGGTCAACAGCCGCTAAAGAAATGGGTTCGTGCCGCTGGTCTACAATTGGTAGACTCGTTACCTGGCTTAAAACTATGCTTTATTAAACAAGCAATGGGATTGAACGATTTGCCGTCCTGGCTAGTATCTGAGCCACTTGATTAAATTATTTTTTATTTTACTATTTTATATTGCATTGTTTAATGCAGGTGCCATACCACAGTGCTTAAAAAGCATAAATGTTGTCTTGAGATATAAATCTTTTATTGGAATTCCTTTTGTGTACGAAAAATTTTATTTTATGTAGTATACTATAATAGTTATATTTTTTTTACGTTGCGTAGCTTTTATGAGCTATTTTATTCTCACAGGTAATGAATTTATAACGCTAAAATGTCTTAGCGGATCTAGTTATATAAAAGCACTTGGCGTGCGACACCAATATGTTGTTATATTTTCAAGTCTAAATAATAACATTAACCTCATTATTTATCAGTAGATTAATGTTATTGGGTACGATACTGACATGTTCGCGTCCATCCTCCGTATAACTGTTATTGATATCACGGATGGCTGCCTCTGCTGTTTTTGCTTCATTTACTAGACCAATGATCTTATTTAAACTCGCGATATTTAACAAAACGATCAATACTAACATTCTCAATATTTGAGGTAAAATCATAAAAGATCAGGGGCATTTATTTTCTTTTCGAATTAAATTCCACTTAGTAGTTAATTTTACCACTTGTGACTAAGCCGTTTAGTAGATACTTGTAACGCTAACCCTTTAACATGTTAGGGTAATCGGGACGTGATATTGTGATTAAGATATGAGGATAGATTTTGTACGGCTAGAAGATAAATAAAGCATTTATCTGTTGAGGTCAATATTATAAACCATGCATATGTTAATAAAGCTATTAACTTCAGCTGCTCAACCATAAGTCGCTAGGATGAGAAAACACCGTCGTGCACGATAATGGAACAGTCAATTAAATTGTTATTAACACCTAAACAAATTGAATACATGGCTATGAAAAGGTATCAAGCTTTAAAAGAAATAATAAAACCACTCAAAGAAGTAATGCCGACGTGCTTGATCTCGATAATTATTAAACTGTGTTCTGTAATTAATATATTTATAACGCAATACTCAGTTTCATCATTAAACTAGATTTTAGTGGTTATCGCAGTAACTATCCCACCAAATGGTGTTGTCTTACTGATGAGGCTAATGCTTTATGCGTCATTGAAATTAGTCTGGTGAAATTAGTATGAGCGCTAACATCAACAAAACTAGTGTGAGAGAAACCATATTTATTGTCCTAATATTCACGAGGAGCAATATCAGTCGTTAGCTAACTCAACGATATAAATGAAGTGGTTGGCTGTAACCAAGTTGATTAGATGTTAATTCATAAATACAAACACGAGGATAAAATATTGTAGAATACTTCATTTTCTTGACCTATGGTTTGTAGTTATCCATCCCCTTTTATATTTGCTTGGGTTATTTATGAAATAATAAACCACGTAAATCGTCTTTGGTTTATTCAGTAGTGGAACTAAAAGGTATCATTTTAACTTGTAAGAGAGTTATCAGTATTAGATCCTTTTATAATTCATCTATTTTACCCATCAGCTGGATGAGTATTCTCATAATCTATTATTACAGATGTCACCATAAACTAGTTATGGCATTTAGTACATTTATCAGTTAATTTAGCGTTTATCCAGCGGCATAAGTGTATTTCTGGGTAATGATGGTGTCCGGGAGGTAATCCAACTCTGAGTGGTATTTCCCGTCTAGGAGACGATACGATTCAACTATTAAATATAGCAAGGGGCTTAGTATTAAAAATACGCGTATAATTTTTTTGTGATCTACTTGTTTTTCCGATGCGTTTCGCATTATCAGCCATTTGGCCTGCAACGACATGCATTGATCTAGCGTGAGGTAAATTACTAGTTGATAATGTACGGTAGCGGATGAATGGTTAACTCTCCAGCATCGTCATCGCACACGCGTAGCATACTGTTAGATGCAAGATCTTTACTTATCACTGCCTGTATCCAAACGCTGCCATCTGCTAACTGACAGGCAGCAAGTACTGTACCTGTAGGACGCCAAAGGTTGCCCATTTTTAGTTCTAAATAGTCGCCGGTATTCGGAAGATGTCCGGCTTTGCCTACTAACCAGTACATGGCACGTTTATTAGCGCCACGATATTTAGCTCGTGCTATTATTTCCTGACCAGTATAACAGCCTTTGTTAAAGTCAATGCCGCTTAAAGCTTGGATATTAGCTGCTTGCGGGATAAATTGTTTGCTGTTGGCACTATCGATAATTGGATAGCATGCTTCAATATCTAGCGCTAACCATTGCCGACTATCGTTAAGCTGAGCTTGACCTTGAAGCTTGTGTTGCACAGCATTGCGCACCGCCTGTGTGGTGACAAGCACAAAGCGCGGCGTGGGTGAATTAAAATACAGAAGCGTTGTTTTCTGATAATGCATCACTGGATGATCTGCATCAGGAACTTTAGCAAAAAATCTTTCTAGCGTTGCTTTTGCCTGAAAACCGGCCAGACCTAACAACACCGCCTCATCATCGGCGATGATAGTTGTTCTAGAAAAAACGGCATACTTTTTTAATTCAGCCAACTGACTATCGCGTACGCTACGCCGTTCGATAAATGCTATTCCTTCTCGGTGGTGAAAGATGCACAGGTAGCTAAGCATTTTCCCTTCGGCATTGCAATGGGCAGCAAATCTGAAACGATCAATATCCAATAATGCTACATCGCATGTCAGCTGACTATGCAAATATTTAACGCTGTCTGGGCCATTAAGTGTGATTAACGCCCAATCTTCCAGCGAAATTAGCGTCAATTTCAAATGATTAGAAGGCGATGGCAAATGTGAAGGAAAGGAAATTGCAGAGAACATGAATTATACTTTATTAGTAATTTTACAATATAATTATGGTAAAAAACTGTACGAGTTTTGCAAGCAGATTTTGTTTGCGGTTTTTTCGATGCGCGCTAATTGTGGATGCAGCATAAATAACGTGAAAACTTGTAAAATGTTTTATTTCATCTTGATTAGCAGAACATAATTAGATAAGTTAGTAGTAAGTAGCGTTTATAACATAATATAACGTATAGATATATTTAATACAGCACGTACTTACTGATTTGCTTATATCGTTAGATGTGTATAGCCTTTCTGCTTATACAGAAAGTATTTAGATTTTATTTATGACTATATGGGTAAACACTGCGGCGTCCGGCTACTCTGGATTTTGATAATGATTTGTTCTCCTGGTTAGGAAAACACAACTAACTAGCCGATGCTAATTAGCATTAGGTTATCTTAATGATTTAAATGAGATAACAACATCTATGGTTTTTCTAAGTTACATTCAGCTTTGTAAATACATTTATTTTTTGCGTTAAGGTGTTACGAAGTATTGATTCTATGTTCTTCCTAGCCGTAGAATTATGAGTTGATGACATGGTTTACGCGCCCGCTGGGGGCAAGGTTTGTGATATTGCAATGTAATGTCAGTCATCGCAATATTATGTTCCTTGCATCCGTGAAGTTTATATTAATTAGTAACCAAAATATTTATTACATGGCAAGGAGTGAATGTTGACTTATAAAGTTTAGATGCTTAAAGTTGGCATTGTATTAACCTTAACGTAAACCCAGGTGCGGGGGGTGCGTCTTTTATTTCGTGAACTTATAATTATATATCGGTGGGGTTAGCCTATGAATTTGGTGCTTGTCGGTCTAAGAATATTAAAAAATAGCTTTACCATCCAAAAATCTCAGTACTTAAACTCATCTCTCGAACCATTATCATGCACTGTGTCGTGCACTGATTGCATTAATTAAGTTTATGTTATGCGTTTGCTGCCAAATTGCTTTCCAGTTTTTCTAAATTTCGCCGAAGTTTTAGACGGGGGATGCAGCATATTGCACTCCGCCATGTTTGCGATAAAAAGTCTTGCAATTTATGTTGGTTTATAAAATTGGCTGTGAGCATAGCGTAAATTTTATAGACAGTTATTTATGTTAGTTAGTGCTGAAATTATATGATAAAATGTTTTTATCTATTCATATTTCTATACATATCGCTCTAGCAAACAATTCATTGCATAATATGACTCGAATTTAGATTCGAGTCCAGGCATGTTGTTATATGCTGCTTTATAGAAATCAGATATGAAACTAATAAATAACGTCATCTTTGATTAAATTCTTCATACCTTGTGCTTTAAACACAATTTAAGGAAAAGATACTGGTATCTTATATCTCACCGGTAAGTCATTTCATCCTGATGATGGGGTCGTAAGCAGCGTAAAAGCCTGACCGATGTATCGACGCCCAAATTGTCGTCTCGTACCTAACTGATGGGTTTAACATCATTCAGATGTTAATCTGCGTTATAGTTTGGGTAAAATAAATCGGGAGAAGAGGTAATTTTTAAACCTCGACCTGTTACTACATTATATGTACTACATGAAGTACGGCTTTTAGCGCCAGCCCGCGCCGTTGTTGTTGAATCAATCAAAATAGCACTTTCATTTCAGATTCGTAAAATCTGAATGACTTTGTTGGGGGTGGTATTACGCTATTGCTTAAATTTTTTGTACGTGCGCTTGCGTCATTAACACGCTGAGTAAAGCTGAATTATGACGAGCTCGGTTTAATAATTGCGGCTAGTTTACGCAACATGGTATTCCTACTTTTAATCTAGACTAGATGCTGAATTAAATTTCATTGAATGCTGTGTCGAAAGTATTACCGTTAAATACTAATTATCTGTATTTTGATGCAAAAAGGTTTTAAGTCGCATATGAACACTGGCCGGCCATTGTGCTATTTAGATATATTCGCAATAATAGTGAAGAGTTATATGCTATATAAACCAGACTCGTCGGCAATAGAACAGAGAATGTGATTCTAGGCGTTTTGGCGCTAGTGTGCCAAAATATAAGTAGCGCACGATGAGCAAGCAATGGCCTTGTGTCCTGGTTTTTATTTATTCACATAAGGGGGAGAAGTATTAGTATTTAGTAGGCGTAATTTACGCGTTTTAAATTAAAGATCTTTTATCAACTAGTGATATTTTCTCTGTGTGTTCATTTGGTTGAACGTGCCAAATGGTTTTCAGTGATCACTGGACTGC
Organism: Sodalis endosymbiont of Henestaris halophilus; assembly: GCF_900161835.1. GTDB lineage: Bacteria > Pseudomonadota > Gammaproteobacteria > Enterobacterales > Enterobacteriaceae. The sequence goes on from NZ_LT897836.1 coordinate 626,573, forward strand.
GTACATATGCACAATTTTCTGAAGTGGCTGCACAAATTGCATCCTGGACTGATACTAAGATGTAGCTATCGTATCTGACCCGATTGCGATCTAAAACTGGAGTATACACGATGTTACGAATTTATAGGTTTTTTCTTAATTAGTGAGTTTAATGTGGCTTCATTTTATTGTCACGCTAGAAGGTATGATTTGTGTGGCTAGTAAAGAAGTTTAACCTGCCAGAAATTACTATTCCTGATTACCGATGAGCTACTGTGCGACGACGACTTTTGTAGTAGGCATTTCTAAGATTAGTTATTGTTTGACTGGCGGTTGCGCATGTTAAATTAGCGGCGTGGTAGGAGAGTAAGCACCTACAAATCCCACTTAAATCCTTGGCTATTTGCTCTAGGTTAAATGGAGCAGATTTTAATATCGATCAGCGACTGAGTCTTAACAATAGCGTGTTTATCGTTGAAATAATTTACAAAGCAGTTGAGGTTAATAAAAGTTTCGTAGCAATTGCCGTTTACAACATGAATACATCATATTTGGCTGCTTGAGAGACCTGCAAACTCGGGGTAGCCACGGCCGATAGTTACTACCACTTCTCAGGGAGCTAATTCATTAAAAATTTAACTTAACATGCATTTTTTTCTTGTTAATGGGCAATTAACTCCATGTTTGAAATAAATTTAGTAAAATACCGTATTCAAGATCTGGCGGAAAGGATAGTCGTTTTGAGAGATGTATTTGACTACAACCTCAAGAAAGAACGCTTAGAAGCAGTAAACTTTGAGTTAGAACAGCCTAATGTATGGAAGGATCCCGAACGTGCTCAAGAACTGGGAAAAGAGCGCGCAGTACTTGAGGCGTTCGTTGAAACCATTGACAAACTTACCCAGGGTGCTCAAGACGTCTCCAGCTTGTTCTCGTTATCCGTAGAAGAAGACGATGAAGATATTTTCCTAGAAACTCAAAGCGAACTAGACAGCCTGGAAGGCAAATTGTGCCAGCTGGAATTCCGGCGCATGTTTTCCGGCGAGTACGACAGCGCCGATTGCTATTTGGATATTCAGGCTGGCTCCGGAGGTACCGAAGCGCAAGATTGGGCCAGCATAATGCTCAGAATGTATTTGCGTTGGGCAGAATCTCGTGGTTTTAAAACTGAAATTATCGAAGAATCAGAAGGAGAGGTAATTGGCATCAAATCTGTGACCATCAAGGTCATTGGTGATTACGCTTATGGCTGGTTACGTACCGAAACTGGCGTGCATCGTCTAGTACGAAAAAGCCCTTTTGACTCGGGCGGTCGACGTCACACCTCGTTCAGCTCTGCTTTTGTTTATCCAGAAGTTAATGATGATATCGATATCGAAATTAACCCGTCAGATCTGCGTATAGATGTTTACCGCGCCTCTGGCGCCGGCGGCCAGCACGTTAATAGGACCGAATCCGCTGTGCGTATTACCTACTTGCCGACTAATATTGTTACCCAGTGCCAGAATGATCGCTCGCAGCATAAAAACAAAGAGCAGGCAATGAAACAGCTGAAAGCTAAACTGTATGAATTTGAATTTCAAAAAAAGAAAGCTGAAAAGCAGGCTCTAGAAGATACTAAGTCCGCTATTGGCTGGGGAAGTCAGATCCGTTCATATGTACTAGATGATTCCCGCATTAAAGATCTGCGTACTGGCGTGGAAACCCGTAATACTCAGTCTGTACTGGATGGCAATTTAAATAAATTTATTGAGGCGAGTCTTAAAGCAGGACTATGAGGAATCCATATGTCTAAATCACTATCACAAGACGCAGTGCCCCACTTGGATTTAAATAATGAGATGCGTTCACGGCATGAAAAACTTACTAAGTTGCGCCAGCAGGGTATTGCTTTTCCCAATGATTTCCGTCGGGATGCATTTTCCGACCAGCTGCATGCTCGCTATGGCAAAAAAAGAAATGAGGAGCTTAAAGCATTAAATATCGAAGTCAGTATTGCTGGCCGCATGATGACCCGCCGCATCATGGGCAAAGCTTCTTTTGTCACATTGCAGGATGTGGGCGGGCAAATCCAGTTGTACGTTACCCTTGACGATATACCTTTAGGACAATACAACGAGCAGTTTAAAACATGGGATCTTGGAGATATTTTAGGCGCTCGTGGAAAATTATTCAAAACTCGCACTGGCGAGCTTTCTATACAATGTAGCGAAATTCGTCTACTAACTAAAGCTCTGCGTCCGCTACCGGATAAATTTCACGGTTTAAATGATCAGGAAACTCGTTATCGTCAGCGTTATCTTGATCTGATCGTTAACGGCTCATCGCGCCGAACTTTTAAAGTTCGTTCGCGGATTATGGCGGAAATTCGCTGTTTTATGAAAGATAATTACTTTATGGAAGTAGAAACGCCGATGATGCAAAATATTCCCGGTGGCGCTATGGCACGCCCGTTTATTACCCACCATAACGCACTGGATATTGATATGTATCTTCGCATCGCACCTGAACTTTATCTTAAGCGGCTTGTGGTTGGTGGTTTTGAACGGGTATTTGAAATTAATCGTAATTTCCGCAATGAAGGATTATCGTCGCGTCATAATCCGGAGTTCACTATGATGGAACTATATATGGCTTATGCGGATTATCGCGATATGATTGTGTTCGTTGAGGATTTGTTTCGCACTTTGACCAGGAAAGTACTGGGCAGTAGTGTCGTGCATTACGGCGATCAAATATTTGACTTCAACAAGCCATTTATCCAGATGACCATGAAAGAAGCTATTTGCTATTATTGCCCGCAAATTCGGCCAGAGGCGCTTGAAGATATGACTTTCGCAACCGCTATCGCCAATTCTTTAGACATTAAGGTAAAAAAGAGCTGGGGCCTTGGTCGGGTTCAAACCGAAATTTTTAAAAAAACAGCGGAAAGCTATTTAATTCAACCAACGTTTATTATCGCCTACCCAGCGGAGGTTTCTCCGCTAGCGCGCCGCAATGATAAAAATCCGTTCTTCACCGATCGTTTTGAAATTTTTATTGGTGGACGTGAAATTGGTAATGGTTTTTCAGAGCTTAATGATGCCGAAGATCAAGCGGCGAGTTTTGCAGCGCAGGCTCAGGCTAAAGATTCCGGCGATGATGAAGCCATGTTTTATGATGCAGACTATGTCACCGCCCTAGAACATGGCCTGCCACCGACTGCTGGCTTAGGAATTGGTATTGATCGCCTGATGATGCTTTTGACTAATAGTCAAACCATTCGCGATGTAATCCTATTTCCGGCGCTGCGTCCGCAAAATAGTTCCTGTAAATCAGGAAGATGAATACTGCTTACCATTCTAGCGAGCTCACTGACTATTGTCGTTTATAATACTTTGTATGACTAGGCTGGGTTTGCGTTAATCTCGTTTTTCAGATAGCGATGCGGGTTCATAGGCATATCCTTGCGCGTGTTTAATGCCCTATTATAAAAATGACTCATTTGATGACATTGTGTGCTATGCCTGTTCATCTGCTATTGTGATAGCATCTTTGTCGATCTATGCTACTTATGTATTTATGCGTTGTATCTCTACAGTGAGATGCCTGAAAGGCTTTTTCACTGTGTTGTTAACAACACATAACAAATAATCTTTGTACGTGATCATTCGCTCTGTCAGGAGCATATCTTGCTTTCTTTTCAGTTTGTCCAAACTTTTTCTTTTGACGCACGTTGCAGATTTGATATATATGTGGATACTCTAGCGTTCTGCTATTAACTCCGTACCCTTGTACTTGCTGGCGGCACAGTATAATTAGCCACCTATGTTGGAGGTGTTATGCTTGCTGTAATTTTTGTAAAGAAACTAATACGTAAAGCATTTTTATTGTCTTTATGCTCAAAACAATTATAAGCAGCCCTTGATGAATATTTTAATTTTAAAATTGTGGATTAAGTCATCAACATTAGCGATTTTATCATCAATCTCTAGGCGTTAGAAACTTTTTTCTCGAACGGCAAAAGAAAATCTTGTCATGCTTGCATTGCAGCCTAAATCGCTTGAATGCAATAATATGTGCATTAAGGGATACAACAACTTCTAAATAAATAGAGAAAAAATTTAAAGGACTAAGGTACGATGAATATCAAATTCACTCAACGACCATAGATACTTAACAAACTTAGAGTATCATGCTAAATCATCATAACTTCGCTCGGATTTTTTGATGTTTTTATAAAACTACCACTGATAAGCACAAATTAATTTTAATCTAATGCAAGTCTTAAACGACTAACGGCAATTATATCATAACTATAAGCATAGTGTCGATCGATTTCCATATATACTGAGTTAAGATTGACCATTGTCTAAAAGAAAATACAATTGCTAGCGAATAAGCAAAATGCTAAGTACTAGCACGCAACTACAAACTTTCAGTAAAATATGTTGCAAAAGATGCTTTCTCAATATTAATTAGCCATAATACAACCAGCTAGATATAGTTCGTCTTTAGCAATGACTGTTAGTCGGTTCGGGGGTTCGGTGTATTTGTTAACGTGATTATTTTGTCTATAAATTAGTAAAATTATATAAATACTGATTAATATAAAAGCACTAATTTTTTAAATACCATTTTGATGGCTTGAAAACTGGTCTTAATATGGTCCTTTAGTTTTATTGTTACAGCATATGAACAAGTAAGCTCATATACCAGCAGATTCTAGCACTGTCATTTTACTGAAAATATGAGTTTTTTGAAGTAACTACAAGATTAATAATCTTGATATAACAACTTTATTTTGTCCCCACAAGTATATTGTGATGTAATGCAGAACAAATAAGAGTGACTATTGTATCAACAGTCACAGGTGGGGATACTTAATATTAGTGAATTTACTATATATGTTAGTAGGATGCACTACATGACATATTATCAGTATGAGTTTTAGTACGATAAAATCTGCATTAGTTTAAGTCTTATCATAGCCCGCTCTACAAGAATGCGGGGTAACTTAACTTAACGAGAAAGTGCTCGTTTATCTGAAAAGTAATGCCAGCCGCTTAATAAAATTATTGATCAATATTGCAGCTGCAACAGTAAAAATACGTAATTTCTTATAATCACATCTCATTTATCTGGGATTTAGTAGCTTAACTTAATATGATGGACAACTTGGTATGGCTAGTTTTAATGAATTAGGTATGCTTCAGGAGATCAACGAAAAGAATTGACTTCTAGTCGGTTATAGATGGCTTAGGCTATCGATAATGACTTTACAGGCCAAAAATGTTTATAAACAGTATTATCAATAAGTTAATTAATAAATCGACCAAGCAGGTAATCGCCCTTAAGCAATAGTAATAAACACTAAGGTCAATTATCTACCATTATAATCTATGCCGTTTAATCCACAAAGCATAGTAATATGTAAATATCGGAGTTGCGTGTCTAACGCACTCCTGCGCCGCTACGGAAAGAGGTACGGGATATTCATCGCCGCGGCGGAGTTTTAAATAAACAACTTTAGAAGTAAATCAAGGAATAATATCCCTTTGTTTATTACATACCAATAGCTATTAATTTCGGTTATATAGCCACCAGCTAATGCCCTGATCCAATGCTGGACATACTGAGTTTTATGATAGCCATGTAAAGATGGCTAATTCTACATGTGGCACAGATTTCAGTAACCGGAAATTATTCATGAAGTATTCAAATGGTAAATTAGCCGTGGCAACCTTATAATATTTATCCAGATAATAACTACACATATAAACATGTAGTTGGCGGGTTTTCACCATGCGTACTAACCTATGCCGGCTTGCGTTGTCAGCTTACCGTAGGTGAAACGAAGCCGGATACTAAGTTAATTCGCCAAAACGCTAATAATTAAGATTATGGCGCACTGTAAGCCCCTTATAGAACAAAACCTCAGGGTTTTATACGGGAAACCGCCGCGAAAAGCATTTTATTGCCATGCTAGTAAATACCCCACAACATATTATCACCCGGCAGCGAGGGCGGCCGTGAGCCAAGCAATGTATTCGGTACGATAATTAATGCATACTAAGATAAATGCTCTGGCGCTAGAGCAATCACTTGGGTTAAATCATTAAGTGTTTCTGTAACAGTCTGTTTAGGCAGGCTGTGCATCAAATCAAGATTAAAGTTTCGCAGGCGCCTAGGAGAGGCTTACTACACGCACCGTGCTGCGCGCTTCTTCTGCTCTGTGTATTTACACGGGGCCAAGCTTAGTTATTTTACCGCTCAAAGCCTTTGTACACCAGATAGATATGCTATTGATACTAGTTTGCTGATAAGCCGCAAAATAATTCTCCACTACAGTGCCCGAATTCGCTTCTAGAGTAATTTCGGCTTTTTGCGTCATTGGTAGTCGCTGACGCAAAACGTCAAGCAGCGAATGTATGTAGCTGGACAAAAGTAGGCTAGAAGTACCCCGACGATAAATAGAGTATTAATAGTTCGTCTTGCTATCAGCGGGAGTTTTTGGTTTAAATCCGCTAATAAATGTGTTACATATTCTTTATGTGGTAATTATCTTTTCAGCTCATGATAATTAAAATCGCATAAGGGTATTTTGACTGAACGAGGAAATATGAAGGTATACAGGCTAAGCGGGGCGAGATAAATATTATACATAGTTCAAAGTAGTCCAGTAGGCATGTTAGCAGTATCCTACTGCGGTAAAAAATAGCGACTGAGATAGTATTTTCTTCAGCTCTAAGGCCGAAGGTTGTGCTGCCTTGCTCAGTAACATAAAGACGAGAGATTCTAACTGAAACTATAAATGCCGGCTAAGCCACCATGACACATCAACTAGATCAAATTGTCGTCATATCCGACATATAGTACACAACTAACCAAAGTATGCAGTAAAATTTCGTATTGTACTAATGATAACTAAACAAAGATGATATTTGCTTTAGTAAGTTGTTTAGATGCTGAGATAGTTGTTAGTTTCTTGCCCGCATAATGCGAGCAAGATCAATACGTAGCATTCTAAAAATACCATAACGTAATTTTAACGAAGTTGCTAGTGGTTAATTATATTTTTGCATAATTTATCCGTAATTATTATATAACAAGCAACATACCGTGGTGATTTATCAAAAGTTTATATATAGTCTAGTAGACGTACACTTAGATAACTATATAAATAAATAGTTTATTTTATTATTCTACATTTCCTTTTTTAGGATTAAGCGGTATTTAACCACGTTAAATTCTTGGATAGAAAACAAATCTAATAGTTATTCTTATCGCCTTCTATCAGTTTTTTATGATAATGATTTTGATGTGACATTACGTTAGTGCGTTGGCGCTGTGATTTTTATCAGACTTAGGCTGAGTGTAATAATATATAGTAAAATGCAATAAATAATCACTATGGCACTAAATATTGATTATAAGCGATATTAAATTTCCAGGAACATATACATGCCAAAATAATTTAAGCCGTATAGGGTCAAAAGGAGTGCCATCGACTAAAAATCAATGCGACTAATCGCTGGTAAAATGCGGAGAATAAAGTACATTATAAATTCTTTTAATTGGTAAAAGATCAAAACTATGCAAACTACAGCATCCCTTACTAATTTAACTAAATAAAGAACGCATAATTATTACCCCAAATGCTAGCTACCAGCGGTTTCATCATAACTAGCAAGCATATTAGAAAATATATAAAATTGAGAATCAAAACACGCATTTCAATCAGTGTCAACAAACGAGGCATTTGATTATTGTCAAAATAAAAGATAGGCAACAGCTCTGCTTTATTTATCTGCCTGCTATCGGATATAAACTATCGTAGCGTAAATATAATTGGCTGTGTAATTTGATTACAAATTGTAAAAACTAATTATAAAATTGCAACGAACAGACTGCATTTAAACGTGCAGCAGTGGCATCATAATATAAAGATTAATTAGCTTTTTAACCAAAATTAGTATTAAAGCATAAGAGATAACTATTATTAGTCATATTAACAAATGCATTATTATTGATATTCATCAGAATAATTTTTATTTTTGCAGTTATTGTGTTATTAGCAGTTGGATAATAAAGTTAATATTGTTTTGTGTTTAAGATGTGAGTGGTACTCACTGCTCTTATTAAATTATACGCTACATGCCATCCCTTGTTCGCTAAGTAGTGGTAGTGTATATATAATATGCTTATTTCTTTTTTCTCAAAAGATAAAGTGTTTATTATCACCCGTAAAATATCGATGTTTTCTCCTGGCATTAGATCTAACAGTTTGACGGCAAGACTTTGCGACGATGGAGGGCATGAGTTTGATGAAAATCTATATGCTTTCTCAGTACTGGTTTGTAGATTTAAACTAGAAGTTTTGATTTTATAGCTAAAGTCAAAAACCTAACGCGCTCACGTTGTAGAAGGAGACACATAATTAAATGTGTAAGATAATTGTTTTATCGACCAATAAAATAGATATAACGACCCAAAAGTTATATTGATAGCATTAATAAAATAATATTAGGTTTTTGCATGTTATTTCTTTAATATGTTTAGGCAGTTGTATGTGCAACCTTAATTTCTAGCATTTAAAATAGTGATACCGATAAGCAGACTAGTTTACTGCCGGCAGCGCGGTAGTATCTCCGGTGTATCGCTTCATACCAAGCGATAGTTTATCAATGTCATGGTGTACGTGTTTTAAGTCTTCATAAAAATTATTTATTCACTTGAATACCGATTATTGCTGCTTGAAATTTTTCTCAGACGTTAAAATAGCCATGAAACTTCGCAATTGTAAGTGCGCTTACACTCCGTGATGAACGCAGCAAACGTTAATATTTTTTCAGGTTTGATGACGGCTTTGATAAATGCGCAATTAGTATTGATTTAGATTAGCATATTGAGCATGTAGTGCGTTTTGCTAGTCTCTGATGGTTTAGCTTCTTTGGTTAGATGCGGACGGCCTAGGGGGTGTAGCACCTATCAATACTTTCTACTACCAGGGCAGCTTTTGTGAGTCTATAGCGGACAACTAAAATACCAGATCAGTTCATTCACTTTTTGTGTGCTGGCTAATCAATTTATTTTTTACAACATTTTGTATGTGATGCATTTTTCAAATACATGCTGACCAGCTTTAATCGTGGTTTTGATCGCTATCACAGGTTTGGTTTTACTGACAGTGACCAAGGTAATCTGCGCAAGATCGCGTCCGTAATCTTGGGCCACTGTGCATATTTATTTATGAACGTGCTGTAGATTTTTTTTTGGTAATTCTCTTACTTTTAGTGATTTATATGTTATTAAATAAACCGGTGTGAGATTGTGCACATGTGTAATGCGCTACAAGCGTCTGTTCGTACTGGTAACCTTAAGCCCTAAAGGGCAAGAGATACATCGAATGCGTTGTTCCGCTATGCAATGATATAAACTAACAGCGAGGAGCTGTTTATATTATTACCTTATAATGATCCCGATAGTTAATTTTGCTGTATTAGCTAGGTTATTTTTTGCTATGTTCACTGCCCAACCTATCGCGAGTTCTGTTATATAGAGAGTTAAGTAGTTTATGTGATTATGTAATGTATACTATTCTAGTAAAAAATATGTAATCCATGTCATCCTATAAACGATATCTTGCCTTCAAGTTCCTGAAGGTGGCTCCCATTGGACTATTAGGCCAGAAGTTACATAGATGACACATGTTTTCCATGATCTTAAGAGTACGAACGCTGGCTGCTATAGTTACTTCTTTTTTTTGCACTGGACACTTCAATTAGGAGTTTTTCCACTCTGATTCAAAAAACCATTTAAACTTTGGAAAAGTTAGTGTCCCTATAAGGACTACATTAAATAAAATTACTGATTTACAAGCAAAAACCTAGTACAAACACTAAATAATTCCCCATCGATTAAAGGTCAGTGTTGATAACGCACTATATCTAGCTAAGTTGTATCATGACTAATTGATATTGAAAAATTATATTATTGCAACGTATTATTTTCCTTAATTTATACTAGCGTGCTAGTACCTACCATTTGGTTTATTAGCCAGTAGTTTTATTCATTTTCAGTTAATAACCAATCTTGTCATCTCATATATTGGTATCGATGGATACTATGATTGCCACAACCGAAGGCTGCGTCGTTAACTGTTGAGGCATTTTCATTAAATTTAAATTAATTTATGTTACTGACAGTATATTTTGTGATAAATATAAAATATAGCTAAGTTATAGCTAGTTAGCACCAAGCTATGAATTTATTTATTATATAGCACTATTAAGTAAATTTGAGATCAAAGACACTTTGTTTTTTATTTTTTCTTTATTTTAAAGTGTTGTGTTTCTTTATTCATGACACTGCATTTAAATAGTTTAGTAAGTAATAAATGCATAACAAGATTTCCTTTTTCCGTTCGAGAAGAACGTGTTACCCAGAGGTTAATAATCAAACTACTAATCTGGATGGCTTGATCTAGATCTTTCTAATAGTGCAATGTTAGTAAAGAATTAGTTTAACGCTTTTTTAATCTAAAAGTAACAGTAAATGTTTTGCTTATTGGTTTTTCTTTTAAAGAAAAGTTGAGGTAAACATAATATGCTAATATAGGTGGTCAACTTTAGTGTATAAATACACTTTACGTTTTTAACCCACGGATTAGTAAACATGTGTATTTTAGCAAAAATACGATAATAGCTGCTAAAGAGCAACTGCTATAATTATATCTAGCAATTTGTTAAATATCACGCGCAGCTAAAATATATAAAAACTTACTGATATATAAATAAGGTTAGGTTAGATATGTGGGACGTCGCCGGCGGTAAACTAATCTATCCTTGCTACGTTACGCTGATTTACAATAGAGAGCGCGTTAAAAAAGTTTTGTTTTGTGCCATGTTAGTCAGAACACTACTTGTTTTTTTTAGTTATTTGAAGATATATTTCCTACGCTTACAATCTTAACCGAGTATTTGAGGTATTTTATATCGGTGGGCGAAAGTCTATACCGAGCTTATTTAAGCAAGGGAATTTGGAATTTGTCGCCGTTGAAGTGACAAAAAATTTAGTGCGTCATATCCGTAAATTTTACAATGAGTTTCCTGACTAACCGACAGGAAACGCAACCTTGGATCGCTTTTATCAAACCGATACGAAAGTTGCAATAATCTTGAAGCGCTGATCGAGAACTAGCACAATATACGACCAAGGTATTTACTAACATCAGTAATCGACCTATGAGCCTTTTATGCCTCTCATGCCATAAACAAACTATTGATGAATAAAATACTGCGTCGTTTAGCATTTTTACGACGCAGTCAGACTTTTTAGCTATAATCATAGTGTTAGCTAAACTTACGACGAAAAACTGCTATCGCACCCGCGCCTGAGTACGGGGTTTCTATGCTGCGCCTCATAGCCATCGATTATCTCAATACATTGCTGTGTTTACATTATGGTATCTAAAATATTTTTTTGTATTCGCGATAGTGAGTCTAACCTGGCTATTTGAGTAGTGAGCTGAGGGTATTCGTACCAGCATTAAACAACCTTTACCAGTTGTAAGAAAACTAATATAACTTACTCATAAATCGTTCACTTTGAACTATCTGCTTTTTGTTCTGTACATTTAGTAATGAACTAGGATTGTTATTTAACAACATGTGTTTATGAAAATTACTAGTAAATTACCTATACTATTTATAGTAGCATATCAATTTTATTGATGTTGATTATCAACAACAAAAACTTACGAAATAGTTTATTACATTCATGCTATAATAATCCAAGTCTCGTAATCATTATGCTGATAAACGTTATCACTCGAGTACGGATAAAACAGTTAAAATAGTTTATGGTAGTGGTGACCGGAAGCAGGTCAGCCAGATTAAATCGATGCTTCTGTCTGATAATAAACCAAGATCTTTGGATATTGCAGCATTGCATTATTATTAAGCTAGATTTTTAGAGCTATTAACAACTCAAGTGTTACGGAACAATTTTTACATATTATTCATAGGAAAACGATAGTTACTAGATTCGCATAATGACGATTAATATATTTTAATTGGAATAACGTTAGCATCTTACTATTTTTGGATAGATACATTCATAATAAAGACATGACGGCAAATTTGCCAAGAAGGTTATTAACTAGGATATTAACCCCTTGAATTCAACAATATTGACCAGTTTTTATTTACCACAAGAATATACTAATTATTAATAAAATAATCAGGTGATCATTAGCTATAATTACATTATAGTTTTTGATAATTATAAGTTGTAGGTCACAGTATTTCACTGTGCTAGATTGTTTTAGTGATAAATATTAAGTAAACAAACTAATAAACCATATTTAATAAATCTTATTTTTCTAAAATATAAGCAACATTTTAAAGTTATAAATTATTTATATTAATCGTTTATATTTTTATCTTTACCTATTAAGTATATAGCTGACGTTGTCAGCTAGTGTTTCAACAAATAAATCATAGTAACATTATCTGCTTTTTACTGGTTGTGGTGACCGATAGCTTCTTATGAACTTTTTAGTTCTTGACCTCCTGCTTGTTTTCTAAATTTATCAGCCGCTTACTCAATTAATTGCTTAAATAATTTTAGGCATTAAGTGCGTTAAAATTGACACGTGTCTTTTATCTTCTTGGTGTCAGCATCATTACGACCTGAATGTTTATTATCAGTAGCAGCAAATAGTGTGCTCATACGCGACGAATCTTTCGTTATTAGCACATTATAGTCTTGATCAAGATCATGTGCATTGATGTAAGCGCATGCCGCGCCTAATTGTTTTAATATTACTTAAACTATAAGGCATACTTCTTATTTATAAAACTTAAGCTAAAGAGAATATTTTTGAGTTAGCAAGTATTATCCTGTTATCGTGATGGCCTGCCTACCAATATGAGGCGACAGAGCTAATCGCATAACCCAGATTATTCTTGACCAATTCTGACATAGAACTTGCTACGGCTCGTTGATAAACTACTAGAGGAAGTGGTTTGCTATGGTTATCGTGTCTCTTGCACTATAGTTTTTACCTGCAATGTGCTTTAATAAAGCGTATTATATCATAATAAGAGAGATGATAAACTATAACTTTGATAACTGCTTGAGCTTTCGCTCGTCATCTATATTCTCGTCTTGCATATATAATATAGTTAATACCGGTCGAACTGTGAGCAGGTAAGGATGAAATAAAAACAGCAATTTGGTTTAAAAGCAGTAACCTATCATATGCAATCAATCTGATGCAGATTGATTTATAAAATACTAGTTAGTTGAATCTTATGAATATTCAGAGAAGTAAGTAGCTATCGTAGTACATTGTCGGTTATACCTATAATAGTTTCGTCACTTGCTGTTGCTTGTAGCCGTCGATGATATAGTATATAAAATGACTAATTGCGGTTAGCAATATGTTTAATTATCGTTTAATGTTGTTTAGTATTGTACGCTATACTCAATAGTATTTATATAGTTTTCCTGATTTTATTACATTTTTATTGGGTTAAATTTTTATTCCTGACCAGCACTTAGAACAGCTAGATTGGATGACGTTAAACATAAGGAAGTGTACCCATATTTATTTAGTCTGAAGTTATTATATACATATATAGTTTTCCATCACTTGTTTTATTACATACGGTGATCAATATTTATTATCTCGTCAATCTTATTTACAATGTTGCTAACAAAATGACAAATTCCGTTATGATAAATCGGTTGTTTATCTTAAATAAGATAGACTTTTTCTGAACTGTGCACAGAGCAGACAAAAGTGCAGTTTCATAGGGGGTGTAGTTTCATATAACTTTGACTACTTTTATTTTTACTCATAACGTATACTACTTTAGTAAGTTGATCTTAATGTTTTTCATTTACATTGTTATTTTATAAATAGGTTGTTTTTGTCGTCTAGTAGTTTAAATGGTTAAAATATCTCGAGTATGACGCTTTGCGTTTAGTTCAACTATGAGATTTATTAATTAATAGATGTTAACTACTTGTTTTTATTAAAGCCATGCTGCTATGAAATTACTAATAGAAATATAATAAATGTAGAGGTTTTAACATGAAAATGCAGTATTTATCTGTACTCATTTTTGCTATGGTTATTGTCGGTAGTGCCGAGGCTGCCGAAGTTTATCATAAAGATGGCAACACATTGGATTTATACGGTACGTTCAATGGCATGCGTTATATATTTAGTGATGATGATAAAAACGGCGATCGTTCTTTCATCCGTTATGGCTTCCGTGGTGAAGCCATGCTTAGCAACGAGCTTATTGGTTTAGGTACTTGGGAGCAGGGAGCCGGTCTAAGTTACGCCGAAAGCGAGGGGGATAACAGAACCTTTACTTGCCTTGGGTTTGTCGGTATTAAGTTTGGTGATGCAGGTAGCATTGACTATGGCCGGAACTACGGCGTACTGCACGACGTCAATGCCTGGACTGATGTGATGCCAGAATTCGGCGGCAATACTACTGTTACTGATAATTTCTTTGCTGGTCGGGCCAATAGTATGCTTACGTATCGTAATACTAATTTTTTTGGGATGGTGGATGGCTTGAATTTTGCGTTGCAATATCAGGGTAAAAATAACAGCAAAACAAACGATAAAAAAGGTTGCAGTCTTCAGAAAGGAAATGGTAATGGTTATGGTCTGTCTGTTACTTATGATTTGAGTAACAGCGTGTCAGCTGGTGCAGCCGTTAGCAGTAGCAACCGTACGCTATTTCAGCAATCTTTAGATTTAGTTCATAATCAAGGTAAAAAAACTAAAGCCTACTCTTTAGGCTTGAAATATGATACTTATAATGTTTACTTGGCCGCGCTTTATCATGATACCCAAAACATGACTCCATTTGCTTGTTTTTCAAGTAAAAATTACGGCTTTGCTGAAAAAGCACATAATCTTGAACTAGTCGCACAATATCAGTTTAACTCTGGTTTAAGGCCTTCTCTTGGCTACATACAGTCGTGCATTCACGGCGACCAGAAGGGCAAAAGATATGATATCAAAAGATACATAGAATTAGGCGCTAGCTATAAATTTAATAAGAATATGTCAACTTTTGTTGACTATCGCATTAATCTTCTGTCGAGTAACAAACTGAGTTGTATCGCGCAGAAACCTGCTAATAACATTGTTGCATTGGGTATAAATTATATGTTCTAGCTAAATCTTGCTAATATAAATAATATTGTTCGTTAAAATGGTGGTATATATGCTGTATTGCCCATTATTACTTTATTTTAGAAAATATGGTCTTATCTCTTTCTTTCATCTCTTACGAGATGATGATGAAGAAAGGATGCGTACAAAATATAGCACTTATCTCATCATATCCGGTTTGACGCATTGATTTAACTTATTTCAGTATTTTACTAAGATTTTATTGGTGACAGCGTTAGGTGGTCATAAGATAATTTTTTTATGAATGCGTCGTATGCTGGCCTATCAACGTGTTTGTATGACAACTTCATGCTTTTGTATTTTGCTGTTACTTAACGTTACACCCTTCCAGATTTAACTGCAAGGTGTAAAGTGATAAAGGTTTTCTCTACATAGCGAATGTAATTAATTTTGATTAATCTTTATTAAGTTACTTTGGTTTCTTCTACTAACCGCCAGAATTTTCATAATATTACATTTTATATCTTATATAATTATATTAATTGCAAAGTTACTTTGGTGGCAAGATATGTCTTTTGATCAACTTATTATAACCAAGTAGGGGCTAGAGGAGAACACTCTGCTTGATTAGCAGATGACATTAATTTTTTTGATAATCAAGCTAAAAGTTGCTTGATACCCATCTGCTTTAAGTCGATTACTCTTGAGATATGTTACCGAATTAATAGGTGCTGAAATGATTTTATAGATGACACGTGATGGGTTCTATAAGGAAGATCTCTATTTTCTGCGAGAGAAAATTTCATAGGGTGAAACGTGCGTTAGCAAGAGAGAATAACGCTGTACTTGATTACATGTGAAATATATTACACTTTTGGTTGGTAAAACTTTGAATGTGGGCAAATGCCTTTGCCCTAGTTTAGCTACCGCAAATGTACTTTGACTAAGTACAGGCTTCAATAGTTAGTGCAAGTGAAGTGTTGCCTCTGTTTAATGCATGTAAAGATAGACCTATCATTTCAGATTTAGCCATACTTTATCTTGCCAACTACAATTATACGTTTAATCTAACTACTAATGCAATCCTGTATTTTGATGTTTCATGCACCGAGATTACATCCGCATTGAAAACTGGCGGTGATTTTTTCTTCTAGTGCGGCGTATACCTTTGAGATTGACATATCACATGGTCTGTGCGCTATGTAGGTACTTTTGTTATACTAGACAAGACTCAGCGTATTCCCCTTTTTAGATTAATCTGGTTGAAAGCAAAACGAGTTTTTAAGGCCACGCCGATGTTGTATTGTTATAAAATTATTTAACATGCGCGTCGTTGCTTATTCTTGATTGTTTGCGCAATGTAGCTTTTTTTATTTAAAAAACTCTTTACCTGAGCATTAGATAACTTTATCTTTGCGCTGTTATCTGCATGCATTAGTGTAAAATACTGTAAATGTTTCTTACTAAGAACTGTGCGCATCAGTAAATACGCCATATTTTTATTTTAAAGCATACATTTAAAAGTGAATAATTATGTTGCTTAACATATTCTATCAGATAAACTAGAAATAGTATTCTAGCTTAAGCTACTTTTAATAAGGCGGATATTGTAACCCAACTGTTATTTGGGAGTTATAGTCAGCACGATGCGTTGATAAAGACAATTTTACACTTGATTTTTATTGCTGTCTAAGGGAACCCTTTCGTTATATAATTAAATCACGTGATATAACATTAATTTTATAATAATACGTCTACTCAAACATTTTAGGCGCTGCACTATATACATCAAGGTAAAAGTCGGTTAATTAATAGTTTTCATTGCAAACAGCGCGAATCTATCGATTCTATTAAAGATTGATTATATTTATCGACAATAGTTGAGTAGTTGTAATGGTAATTTACCAAACGCATATTTGTAACGTTGCCATGTTTTAATTTTTGATTCTTGCATTTACGCCAAGGTTTTTACATCCTAGCGATAACCTCTATGACTACTTAAGGTATAGACATGAACTAGTAGTTCATGATTAGTTACGTATCATTGGTTTTTATCCTTTTAGCGTAATGTATACACTTTAACTTTTTAGCATTAATAAAATTACGACTTCTATTAATATCTTATTCTTATAGTTTATTTCATTATTAAACTCTTAAGTTTACTTTTTATTTTTTTGATAAACATTTTTGTATTTTGCAGGTATGCATCAATTTTTTCTTCTGGTGTTATATTTACCCAGGATATAGGTCGTTACAACATTACCATTTTAGCAAAAAAATGAACAGAAAGTGATGTTATTGTAATGAGAGCGGCAAAAATCTGCTGAAAATATTTTTATGGAAAATCATTCCCCTCTGACTAATTTTGATCAGAAATTTTCTTATGATAAATTAGTTGTAAAACATATTTATTTCAATTACTTACGCATTAAGGTGTATCGTCTTGATACTTAACAAAATTATTTTTGCACAGACATAAACAAGAGTCTATATGTTAAAGACACTTTAAATACTGGGGATCAGTAAGTATTTTTATTGTATGAATATATTAATCTAAATATAAACACTACCGTAATGATTAACATGGAACATGTCTTTTTCTTGACATAGTTAATGTGATTTATTATTACTATAATGAATTTCTCATAAGAGAAATAATAATGGTGATTTTATTAATCAATAGTAACTAAATAATTACTAAAGTATTTTGTACCTAAAGCAATCTGAAATAGTGTGTGTAGTTAGCATATAAAAGCCTATTAGAATGTATAATGATACCTGAATTAACGTCCAGCTATTGTCGATTTTACTAAAAATACTGGCATGTAATGCCAGGCGATATTCAGATGATTTTCATAGTCGCTGCTATTATTACTATAAATGGTACTCCAGATTCATTATTATCAATACTGAATGAGTAAAATTGCCAGCAATTAATGCTGACTGTAAAGAGTCTATATTTTACTGATAAAATCACCCATAAAAAATCGTCGCGATGTTGCAATGCAGTGCTAAATATAGTTAGCAAACTATTAATGACTAAGGAGCAGTTAGCAGAATTTGTGTACGATAACTATCACCACGCGACAGCTAGTTACAGATAATTATCAGTTGACTTCTGTGCGTCAGTTATGCTCAGAAATTCTGAATTGTTATTTGCTCATTACTTATCTGTACAATGCTAGAAGGGCAGCGATCTATAATCAATATGTTTTTATGCGGTAAAACTTAATTTCGCAGTATTTATAAATGCTAATCATGAATATGCCATTAAAACTTAGTGTTAGATTAAATTAAAAGGTAAGGTAATACGAAACTAGTTGTTGCATAAATATGCGTTTGGTAATTCATTTAACTGTGCAACTGCCAACTGTGACTGCACTAGAATAAGTTGCATTCCCCTTACATTGTTTGACGTTGAGCTCAAGCATCATATAACGCTTAGGTAGCAACAATTTACAGGAAGATAATTGTAAAGTCAGCAATTAGAAATCAATGGGATAGTGATAGTTATCATTATCAATTAAATTAGACTAGCTTTATCATTGTCACTTACACTGATAGTGGTCAATAGCTAACAGCTAACCATAAGTGCCAGAGATAAGCAAAAAGTATAATTACAATATGTCACACAAGATTCAGCTGTTTCGAGTAGAAAATGCATTGTTAAATCATTTTCTCGCAAAAGGAGATAGCAAACTGGTCGTCTGTACACTTATCTTTTACGTTAGGTAACACTGTTTGCTATTAAATATGCATAATTCTCTATACATACGATGATAATTATCATTATTCAATTTTAAAAGCAAAATTATTAGTGGGTATAATTCTAGAAAGAAACTATCATTTTTCCTCATCTATATTGATCGACCATCCAGCGAGAGAAGTCCGAATAGGCTTATGATTTCTATTAAAGTTTCGAATATTGTTTTTTTAAATTTACAAAAGTGTAGTAGTTAATTAAGACAGGTTACTATACAGGCAGGTTAATTAAACAGTAATGTTAATAACTTTTTGATATTCAACCTCGTTTTTTTTTGTTATTAACGTACTATTAGTGCCGTAATATTTTATGATATATGTGCCCAACAAGGTATATAATGCATTTTGCATTCATGATGCTCTGGCATCTTGTTCTCATATTCATTTTTGTCTTTTAGTTAATGACAACAGCTCTATTCCATCAATTTATTATCTCAGTAGTCAACGCACCACCTAACATTTTAATTTATTTGATAATATTCATAGTATCTATCAGTATTTACCATTGCATGATGACTTTCTTAGTAGCTCTGCAAAATAGTCCACAAAAAATTGACCATGCAGTTACCGGGTCATCTGAAGCGTTTAACAGTTAGTGTTAAGTTTAAACCATGTCGACATCTTTTCAGCTTTCTAATTTACGTGTCAACAAACCTAGCACTGTCATGTAAGACGAAAATATTTCTTGATATATTAAGTGAGTTAGCTACACAAAACTTGTTTACGGCTGTATTACTGTCAGCTAATAATAAAAAAGTCTATTATTGCAACGTGTTATTTACCCGCGCATTTGTATTTATGAGCTTCTATTTCTGGCAACTAATAATTCTCGCTCCTTAGCTGAATCGGCCAACGGCTTATTTTAACCTTTGGGGTATAGTGGGGTACGATAAAAAACGATGCTTATGGTACCAGTAGAGCCGCCGTTAACTCTTAAGGCTTTTTACCAGACCGCCTTTAATTATTTAATAAACATCAGGATCCGTCCGGCAATATTATGAGCGATAGCTACTTAGATTAGTATTAAAAATCTAGCATAGAAATACTACTAAGTATTGCACTCTTACCTTGTTTATTACAGATAATTATTAAGTCAGTTCGAAATGGTAGTTTCGAACGGTTCTATTAATTGCTGAAATACTAACATTTATGATGCTAGCCGCATCTTCAGTTAATTAATATCAATTAACGACTACTTTGGTTGTTTAGAGTTTAAATGCAATAGCAAATCCTTTGTTCATGAGTGTTTACCCATAAAGAATTTCGATGCGCATAATGACATCCTTAAACTTAGTTGGCTAGTTTAAGGGTAATACTGCTATAACAACTTGTTATATTCTAATTTGGAATATACATACGTTATCAACCGACAACTACGTAGATAAAGTTATTTTACATTCACCATATTCCTTGTACTAAGGCTGCGAAGTGTAAGTTAACAACGTCGTTTTTTATCCCGCCTTTATGACTTGAGTTACCGTGCGTATCCAACTGAGGCTATAATATTATATATTCTTATGTATTACTCAGTCTATTGTAAACTTCTATGTGCTGTGCGCTTCTAAATATTTTTAGTGAATAGTCTTTTTAGACTACGGTACTTAAAGATGAAGTTCAGGTAAGTTTATTATGTAACTAGATTTGAAAAAACAACAAATCATCGTGCCGAGCGGTTTATATGCCGTTTTAATTATAATTAACATTATAATTTACTGTTTGTATAACGAGCCTTAACTAGCTTGAAAAGCCGATACATTAAAAGTCGCTAAAGAATAAATAGGCAGTAACTTGATTAATGTGTTATTGTATTAATCAGTTCATGTGATTTTTCTCTGCGTTCTCTGTGAATATCAGCAAGACGGCTTTATCAACTATTTAAAGCAGCATTTTGTTCATCATTTCGATACAATCAGTTGTAACTATGTTTTATTAAGATCTCTACACGTGAGTTATTATCTAATAAACATTTTATTTATACTTACGAACATATTAGTTGGTATAATAAATATATTTTGTGTACTGGTATGTACATCTAGCGCTAGGACGAGACACATTAAACTAGTTTTAATACTCTTAACATGCTCTGTACTTATTAATTGCGTTTACGGTTTGTTTAATTAAGTAATAGTTATTACGCGGTTATGTTTTCAAAAAAAATATTTTGCTAGATTATCATAAAATATCTCAATTAAGCTCCTATTTTACCGTCGTGGTAACGAATGTGGAAAACTAAACACACATCTTTATATAAAATATCATATCACTGATTTTATCTTATTATAAGCGATTCTATTCTAGATAATTCATATTATCGAAATCTATAACGATGGTAATATATTCTTTGCCTGGTACATTATAGCTGCTGCAATAATTTTTGCTAGTTCTCTCTTAATATTTTGAGAGAGAAGGGACTATTCTCGTTCGGCAGTTTTGTATATAATTTACGATGTTGCTGTACGTGATTTACCTCTGACAAAGTGTGCTTGACTAACCTCTGCCTGTAGTCTGTATAGGTCAAGCCGGGGTTTAACTTATCAGTGATAAGAGCGTTATCTAGGAGCATGTTATGGCTAAAATACGTGTTGGAGTAATTTTTGGTGGTTGCTCATTGGAGCATGAAGTTTCCCTTCAGTCTGCTAAAAATATCGTCGATGCTATCGATCGGCAACAATTTGACGTGATATTGCTGGGCATCGATAAGTATGGGATCTGGCATCTTCATGATGCCAAAGATTATCTTCTACATGATAATAACCCTGTTCGTATCGCGCTTAATATCAATGCCCGAAAAATTGCTTTATGGCCTGGCTGCCGGCAGTATCAGTTTATGCATACTGAACGCCCTTACGATTTGATTCAACTCGACGTCATCTTTCCTATTGTGCATGGCACGCCGGGTGAAGATGGTTCACTACAAGGGCTTCTGCGGATGACCAATATACCTTATGTTGGTTCGGACGTTTTAAGTTCCGCCATCAGCATGGATAAAGATATCGCCAAACGATTGTTACGCGACGCAGGTTTGAAGGTGGCCCCTTTTTTGACCTTTAACCGTACTAAGCATGCACATATTCAGTTTGAAGAGATTACCGCTACTCTCGGGTTGCCGCTGTTTATCAAACCGGCAAATCAGGGATCATCGATTGGCGTATCTAAGGTTACCGACCGGGAAAGCTTCGAACAAGCGCTGTCGCTGGCATTCAGTTTTGATCATAAAGTGTTAGTGGAAACCGCTATCGTTGGCCGCGAGCTGGAATGCGCCGTGTTGGGCAACGATGAGCCAGAAACAAGTATATGTGGCGAAGTTGTGTTAAGTGGTGGTTTTTATTCTTATCATACAAAATACTGTAATTCAGCCAGAGTACAGGTGATGATACCAGCAGACATTAGTCAGAAGATTAGCGATGAAATTCGCCGGACTGCATTGCAAGCGTTTATTATACTTAACTGCACTGGCATGGCGCGCGTGGATGTTTTTTTGATCTCAGATGGTAGGGTAGTAATCAATGAGGTAAATACATTGCCAGGTTTTTCTAACATTAGTATGTATCCAAAATTGTGGCAGGCTAGCGGCCTGAGTTGTACTAACCTCATCACACGCCTGATCGAACTAGCGTTGGCGCGCTCTACCGTCAGGATCGCATCCATGCTTGCCGGCTTGTTACCTATGAAAGGTCTGGAGGCACTATGCTAAAGTTTCTTTATATTTGATCGCTAATTTTCTTAGTAGATACTGTTAACTTTTAAGCAATAATTTTAAGCAGCATTATTGTAAATTAATGATGAGGAATAATATTAAAGATCTAAAATGCATATGCTAGTGGCCGATCTATATAGTTAGAAGTATAAGATTATGGTCTCGCTCACAACTAATATAATGGCATTAAGCACCTTTTAACTATCTGTAAAATTTATAGAATCACCACTATCTTGACTGCGGTTGCACAAACCTCGAAAATAGCATTATAAAGAACAATGTTCTCTTTAGATTAGGCAAGATTGATCAATAGACCCGAGCAAAATATAGATCCCAGCTGATATCGGCAGTCGATCGCTATCATCGATACACCTTAGTAGCCATTAAAAATTTTATGTGTGAGATAAAGCAGATAGAGTTCGTGCTAACATCTTTATATCAGCGGTGATAAACTAGAGTCGCAGTTAAGAAAAACCTGTGATAACTTAAATAGTACCGCGACTGCTGGTAATCGGTATCTTAGCTATATCTCTGATTATAGATGGCTTAACTACATGATCAGCATCAATCCTTTGCTTAAAGGTTGCTGGCACAAAATTATGAATAGCATATGTCAAGACCATAGATACAGTATGTTATTTCTAGGCAAGGCCTCTACCATAGCGTAAATGTATTAATATTTAAGGAAGAGTAATAGATCTAAACACCATTGTCTAGCTCTTGTTACGCTGAATACCATAGGCTCAGTTTGCTTTATCAGGTAGTAAGTTTTTCTGTTTAAGTAAACAACTTCCTTTGTGGTTGGTACCGATCTATAGCGTGTTAATTTAATAATAATATCCGTCTTGCTTATAATATATTGTAGAGCTATATATATTGCCTATTTCACAGCATGGTATGCTAGAGTTAATTAAATGCAATCAGATATTTTAGAAGTTCTTACATATTTACACAAAACTTGTCTCTTACTGTGGTGTTTACAAGAATATTTAGGATATATAAATTTAGTTGTAAACAAGAAATAGTTGAGTATATGTACAATATTGCTATTTTATTATATTAGTCCCACACTAGATATTGTAGCTTATAACAATATTGTTTAGTAATGCGCTATTTATCAGCTGTCACTATCTGATATGCCAGGTTTATCCGGTGGTTAACATTATTTAATTATTACATTTAAACTATGCCAAAGTGCGTGAGTTATAGGAATAGAGGAGGGATCTGTTAAATCTTTTTTAGCTAACATAAAATAGAAGTTTGTTTACAGGGGAATCACGGAACGTCTACGATTATCGACTAATCACTAGTATTATTTATCTGATCATGATAATCTGTGGTTAAACTAAACTATTTATAAGTATTTATATTTAGATAAGAGTTATTTTTAATATGTTAGCTTATATAAATATATTATATGTAATAAACCATATCAACAATAATTGCTGATTTTATAATTTAAATTATTTTACTTACTCTTTTCTTGCTTCAAGTTTTATGATGATTTTGATTCAGCATTTTAATTACTGTTTTGTTGTAAGGTTTTATGATTTATTTTAATAAAAATGTAGTTTTTTAAGGATTTGTCAAGCAAACTAATTAATAAATTTGCATATATAAAATAGAGGTTAGTTTAATTTTATCTTACCGTTACTGGATTTATTAATATTAGATGTAAAGTAAAATAGAGAAATATAATTTAGCAGTAAGTTTATTACCGATAAATATCTTGAGAGTAATAATGTATTATATTACTAGATATTAGCAATAAGCTATGAAGATTTTAATCATAATTTTTTAAAATCTTATCATGATAATTTCAACTTATTTGCCATCAAAGTCTTGATGGGAACAAGATCTGTGCGTTTTATGTAGTCTAAAAGATTTTTTCTGAAGTCTTAAGTGCGATTGATATCGTGTTGTAAAATACAATGTATAAATCATTTGCTTGTTAATGAATTACCAAGTTAGTAGTAATAAACATTCAGTGTTGGCTGATGTTAGTAGGGTTAATTGTTATATTATAGACACAACTATTTCAGAAAATTAATCTATGTAGTGCATAGGAGTAATAAAATAAATATTTATTAAAAATAACCGAACGGAAGCAAAAAAAAAACTTATTTTTATATCGAATAAATGTAAGAATTTTAGAAAACACGTGAAACAATCTTAACACAATATTTTATTAATGCTTATAATAAATACGTATGATTTCTTAAGTACTGCCACAGCAATGACGCAATACTGTATTATAGTAATACTGTAATACAGTAAGTAATAATATGAGCAAATAAAATTTGCTGTTTATAGATAAATCCATACTAGTAATTTTACTAAATTACTTATATTTTTATTTTAAAACATCTAAAACTATAATATACAAGTGTAAATATATTAATTTAGCAAAAGGTATTAATTAAATATATCTTATAGATCTTGTTTATATGAATATATAGTATTCATGATAGTATGTAAAATACTGAGGAAGTTCTAGTAGTTATTACCAAGAAGCATAATTTAAAATATGACAAGCACACTATATATTTATGGCGTATTATTAAAATAATACTTCTCAAGTATGCACAATATGTTTGAAAACAATATTAATTAATTTAATAATTACCTTGTAATAACAAAGAACTTTTTGTCATTTGAGGCGACATATGTTAGTTTACTTTTGTAATATAGTTTTAATTTACAGCAGGGTATAATAGTTTTGCTATCAATTTTAAAATGACTTGCTACCTTATAATAAGTGTTTTATATTAAAGAATAATAGCTTATTGTCTTAAATTTATATGTACATAAAGATTAGTGCTTAGTCTGTTATCTTCTCATACGAGAATATGTACTTAACATCTTATTTATATTACATGGTAAGTTCATAGTAAGATAACTATCTTCTAAAAGTACATTTAAAGTAAGCTCACAATACTTCTTAGTAATTACATTAGTAATAACAACCTTTAGTATTGAATACTATATCACTGATCATTCTTTTTAATTAATAAATATTATAACAATGTAGTAATACAAAGTTTATTTATTTAATATTTTGCTTTTGTTAATTCAGTAATGTTATTTTGCTACGGTATGAATTAATTCAGTTATAAATTACCTCTCGGTAATAAAAATTATAAGTTCTAGCATGTTTTATATTTTAATTACCTAGTAATTTATCATGCGACGTTTAGTAGTTATGCCTAGTTATTAAAATAATTATCTATGCGTAATCCTTATGTTAAAACTCTTTATTAGGAAACATATTGTTTTACTATCTGGTTAAATAATGAAGAGATAATCTGATTGACAATACCATTAGTAACTAGAAATGTAATTTTCTCTCTCTTAAAGTAAAATCAATTAAGATTAAAAATTTAATATTTGTTTTATATAAATAAATATTATTTAACATAAATTTTTAAGCGTGAGCAGGATAATCTTTTACTGCAAATCGTGGTTGTTTTATTAAAGTTATGCTTTAAAAGGCAGATTGAACACTAGCATGACTTGCTATGTAACTATAATATTATTTTTATCGTACGTTATTTAAATAAATATATATAACAGCGTAGGTTCAATCTGTTACAGCAAGATGAGAGTATCTATCTGTTTTGCTTTTTTTTTAATAATCTCACCTTAATTTTATCACTTATTGTTTGTCACAATGATTATTTATGCATTTGCTATGCCTTTATAGGCATGGCATCTATATTTTATAATTAAATTTAGATATAGGGTATATTGTAGTAATAAATTTTATTGATGATAAAACCAATATTTGGGGTTTTGGTAAGGTGTTATCTACAGTACACGATTAGTAGTTTTTGTTAAGCATATTAAATGCATTGCCTTGAACAATCGTTAGTTAGTATCTAATTTATTTTATAATATTACATAATAAAATTGTTTGGTTCAGTAAAATTACCCTGTCGTTATGTGTATTTCGTATGCGTAGTTTACAATATTATCACAGGCGAGTGATATTTTGTAAATAAATAAAATTAATAGCTTCAATATTAGTAAAGTAGATAAGTAACTTATATTAGTAATGTACTCTACTACTTTGGGATTTATATTGATACTTCTGCTAACGGCTTAATGTAGTTTAACTCTATTTGCCACGTTTATTATTTATATACCTTAGTGCAAGATGATCAATTCTTTTATAAGAATTAAATATGTATTTTATATCACACAATATTATATATGATACGATCATATTAGTAAATAATCGTGTGCGCATACCATGCAATTAATCATATACAGCATGATGATACAAGATCATGTTCAGTCTGTTCAGTTAGAACTTATTAACTGTAACAATATTTTATATATGATTCATATAAGCACTTTAAGAAATTACTATAATTGCTTATAATATTGCAGTATTTTATTTATAGATATTTATAAGCACCTTAAATGCTATTTAAGATTAAAATACACAAATGT
Organism: Sodalis endosymbiont of Henestaris halophilus; assembly: GCF_900161835.1. Classification (GTDB taxonomy): domain Bacteria; phylum Pseudomonadota; class Gammaproteobacteria; order Enterobacterales; family Enterobacteriaceae. The sequence continues at coordinate 653,614 of NZ_LT897836.1, forward strand.
GCTCATGGTAAATAAAAGTTATTTCTTTACTTCATTGATATTTAATGAAATCTTTAGTTGTTGCCGCCACATTCAGGTATTACGGTTTTCTTATATTTATGAGCAATGTACTGCGACTTTTAAGTTTTAATGCTTCACAAAGTTGCTGTAACTACTACTTTTATAAAATTTACGCCCTCGTACATACTAAAATATCTTCTAATAAAAGATAGCGTTGCCACTATACGTGTAAGTTTTTATATCGACGGGTTTATATGCATGATGTGATTATGATTTGCTCACTCCTATTTGCGTAGGTTTTTAGTATTGTCAAGTTCTGTTTTGCAGGCTGTGCCGTACAGTTTTTAAGAATTAATTTAATCTGGTTAACAAACCTGCATGTTGTTGTGAAAGATATTACACTTTCTTCCAATAGCCTCTATCGGCTTAATGCTCTTTCCGAGAACTCTGTAAAGATCAGCATGATCGCGCTGCAAGGGCAATAACCTAACAGATTATAAGCTGGCTTTAATGTTTCTTTCCTTCATGATAAGTGAGATGTACAGTGCCCATATTTTGTTATACTTACGATTATTAAGACTATGTTTTTGTTGTATATACTAAATTCATTTTGATTGTGATATATACCAGCCGTTAATATTTTTTGCTGTTAATGTTCGATGTTATCACCAAAATTTTATTCATTTATCTTCTTCTACTTGCAACCTGCGATAGGAGATAAGTTCGACTATCTTTTTATTTTGCTGACATGGTTTTATTCTAAGTTATTGTGCCGACACGGTCGCACGGCTCTAAAGCCGCATTGTGGTGCTCTAGCAGCATGTGTGTTATCTAAGCGATATGTATTATTTTTGTCATTACAAACCTAGTTTTTATCAAAATATCATTAGACTACTATGTGTTTCAAGGCCGTTGATTATTAAAGTCGTTTAAAGTGTTTTAGTGTCTGTGCGATATATATTTACCGTTATTAGCCTAGTCATCTCGTGTAACGGATGGTTAGTTAATAGCGCATTGACCGTCGGTTTGTCACTCAAGATGAGCAGTTGCATAACCTCCTTGCCCGCTGATTAGTGCTGTTTTATGCGTGATGATTAGTGTTGTTTTCTACCAGCCGTTAAGCTAGGTATGTTGTATAGTCTGACGTTATGCAGTGCTTCTTTTGTTAGTATGTAGACTAACATAAATGAAATATAATGAAGATGATAAATCCGTTACTGGTCTAGTTGGTTTTATAGTTGTTCATTAACTAACTAGGCGCGCTTCTGATTACAAGCTGGTTTTTTCTTGACTTTCTCGTTGCTTTACATCATCGTTCAGTTAGGACAATGATGCTGTGATGGTTGGTGTGTGTTGTCTTTTGATTATCCGTACGGCATATCTGTATCATCAGCCGAGTATAATTAACCTATAATTGTTCACCTTACCAAACACAATTGCTGAATAGGTTAGGTTGCGCAGTTAGCGATAATGCTGTCCAGCTTATGAAGCTGGTTTATCGTCAACGGTGATCTTCTTTATTATTTTATACTTGTAAAAGTGTAACTGCTAACACGTAACTAAGTTTCCAGTTGCTTTTTAGCACATCTATTGCCTGCAGTGTTTATCATCACTCGTAATGATAATTACGGTTTACGGTCTATCGTATTCGCATATACAAACATGTTATTAGCTAACGTCTTTATTATACCACTTTTAGTGCTAACATCATTAGTAGGATAAGCACTAATGCTTTATCTGTGAGCAGCTGCGTTTTTTTGCAAGCGGATAAACGATGAACCAATACGTAGGGCAAGTCAGCATTTAGGATTAGTATTGTCTACTAGCGCTGATGGTAATTCATCAGCTATAGATTTTAGTACTAATGCTGCATTAATTTATCCCTAGTTATTTTATATTAGTTTATCGTTAAAAATATTTAAGCAAAAGATAGATTCTTACACCATATATCTGTGGAAAATCCTGTTAACTATAATTCTAGTTATCATTTTGATTCCATGCGCGACTATAAACTGATTTAGGATTTAATAGAAGGCGATAACCACCGCCCGGTATTAGGTAGATTTTACTAAGAAGTCAAGAAGGGGTAGTATACGATACGCTAGTTACACCCTGTTTCAGGTACCTGAGGTAGATCTTTAAAACGTATACATCCAAAACAAGCGAAGGTCTTGAGGTTACAAACTAGTGTGCGTGATACTATTCCACGAACAATTGAATATTCCCAGCACGGCAATGTCTCTGTAATTCTAATTAATAAAACATCTACGAAGCGTAGTAAGATGTCAGGAACTCAAGAATAATCAGATCGTGAAGATGCTCCTCCTGCGCGCCATACTTGACTCTGAAAGTTTCACTATCAAAAAATAAAGCTAAACACGTCCTAAAAATTAGTGGTGAAGGTTAAAATTGATATCGGCATTTGAATGAGATGAGTGATTGATAGAATAATTTAAAAATAAAATAGATTTCACTATATTTAATATGTATCGCTACTTTTTTGTAAAACTCCTGAATATAATTTAAGTTATTTACATTATAAAGTGAGGATCACAATCAGCATTTCCAGCACGTTTTTTAGCAAGAGAGGCTAAAATACTGTTTGTACCTTCAATTCAACAGAAAAATCTTTTAATGACTTTGCAAGTTACATCTGCAATTAGCTAACAATACGCTTGTTTTGGAATTTATGTATGTCTAATATCTTTTTTAGTGCGGATCAAGTCCTAGATGCTCGCGGCCTACGCTGCCCAGAGCCGATAATGGTTGTGCGCAAAACCATACGCCATATGGCTAATGGGCAAACTTTGCTTATTTTCGCAGACGATCCGACTACCACTCACGATATTCCAAGTTTTTGTCAGTTTATGGATCACACCCTGCTTGTGCAGTCTAAGGAAAATCTTCTCTATCACTACCTGGTGCGTAAGGGATTACGTGTGTACTAAGAGCTTTTGGTTAAGGTCAGTAAATGACATAATTACAATATTATTATAAAATAGCCGACGAGGAAAAGTAGCATTCGGCGATTAGAGCATGAATGGACTTTAGTTGATATCGTTAATTACTGATTAACCATACTCTCGCCTCAAACAGCAGTAAGCTAGCTACTGCTACTAGCTGGTCAGTATAAGTTTTTGCCTAACTGGAATTATTGTTGATCCGCTATCCATACCATCAAAACATGATGTTAATATAAGCGCATACATATTAATTTCACTTATTAAGTCAAGTGACTACAACAACGTAATTAACGCCGTGCCGAGAATTGCAATTATCAATAAAATGGCAAGAATATCATTAGCATGATAATGGCTAACTAAACTGATGGTGTAAAGTTTATAGCAGATAAAACATGCGCTGCTTGTATAAAAGTACCTATTCACTTGATAATATCAGTAACGTGCTACCTAACAGCACGGTCAACAGGTTAATTTATAATCAATTATCTTGGTAAAAGTGAAGTTGGAAGCCCTCCAGGTTAGCTCAAGAATTAGTAATAGCATTATGTGCTTAAAATAGAAAATGCTTTTAGATTAGTCCACGGTGAGAGTTATTTATTTACAGTAAGCTAGGGAAGACTTTTCGATAAAAGGCTAAATTATTAATATTCTTTTTAGTTCGTGTTTAGGTTATGCTTTTTAAAAAGTTTAGACTATTAAGGTAACGTAACTAGTTTATCTCGTAATGGCGTTGTGCTCGGGACTTGTATTGATAAACCTGCCTACTAATATAGGAAGGTTGTCCCTGATTATTATGCTATCTATTTCTGTGTAATTTATGTGCCTATATTGTGTAAGACAGTAGTATTATATGATAAGCCAGCTGTTTATTTATCGTACTTAATTTATTAAAAAAGAACATTAATTAGCAGCTATCAGTACGTTATTTTAGTCAAAATTTTTTGATTATTTTTCTTGAAATTAGCAATTTTGTTCAGTAGTTGTAGCAGCTACAACTAACTGGTAGTCGGCTGCCTTCAGCAGAAAATTAAAAATGTAGCTTAGTTTTGTCGTTAACCGCAGTGACCTGCAGTTGCAGGGCGATCATTATCATCGATTTTGTGATTCAAAAGGGTAGTGCCTGTGTTTCCTAGCTAGGAGACACATAACGATGTTTTCTTATTATCCCGGTAAATTAGTTATAATAATATGTTACAACGATGGCAGACATAAGTGCGTTATGAACGAATCGCTTAGTATTGTTACTTAATTTTAATGGGCGTTAATGACTGATACCAAATAAAGCACAATTGTGCTAATAGCATTGCTGTTTCTGTCAAGCAGACTATTTCAAACACATCAAAAAGTAAGGATTTTGCTTGATAACTATAGCTAGACTTAACCTTATTGATCATTACTAAAAAAAAATAATTTTAAATATTTAAACATATTAGGCGATAACTCAATAGAGTTAAGCAACAAAATCATTATATTTTTAGTGTAAACAAACGACCTAGATTAATCTGTATAATCTGTATTATAATGTTTTTGAGGCGTTTCGTGACAGATATAGAGTCGGTATGTTACTTGTCTAGCAACTTTTTTTCGATGTAACTGCCAGTGGGCAGGCACTTTAAAAGCGAGGTTTTCCGCGGAGGTTTCAATGTAAATCCAGGCATCATAGGCTAAACACCGATTTTGTTCCAATGCAATCACCGTCTTAGTTATCAGACCATTTCGGAAGGGAGGGTCGATAAAGACAACATTGAACACATCGCTTTGCTGCTCGAGCCAAAGCAGGCTATTGGCGGTGATTATTTTAGCCTTATGTGCCTGCAATACTTGTAAGTTCTTGGCTAGCTGTTTGCTGACTGTACGATTTTTTTCTAGCAATGTGACGCTAGCTGCCCCCCGTGACAAGGCCTCTAGGCCTAACGCGCCGCTGCCAGCAAAGCAGTCCAAGCAGTGCGCCTCCTGGATAACAGGAGCCAGCCAATTGAATAGTGTTTCCCGCACACGGCCGAGAGTCGGCCTTAAGCCCGGGCTGTTGAGCACAGGTAGTTTACGACCACACCAGCGCCCGCCAGTGATACGAATTTTACCGGAAGTGCGGTTGCTATTATGATTGACCATAGATAAATTGTTACGCGCCAATAACTTAAATACCATAAAATAGTCTATTTTAGCGTGGTGGAAAAGCATGATGAAATGAATAATTCATATTTATTTATCATGTGGCATTAAAACTCGTCACAACGCATGTTGCCCGTCACATTAAATTGGTAAGATGTTACTACGGACGGTTATTTATCTATTTAGGGTAGAGGATTATAGTTGCGATGACAATAGAAAAAAAACGTGATCTATTTTCCTGGTTAAGGTTTAAATGCCAGTATGATGCCAATGGCGATGATCTAATTAAACTAAAAACCAAAGCAACCGGGCTGGAGATAGAAACTGATACTCAAGTTGCTCTTATTTCAAAGCAAACTTTAGCTCCGCAGGCAAAAGATGGTTTACTATTAGCGTCTAGTCGCGCAAGATTGTTGGCCCAACTAAAAAATAGTTTAGTGAAAACGCGAGAAAATTTGCGATCTGGATTTATCGGTTTGTTCAGCGGCAAGAAAATCGATAATAGTTTTTTCGAGATTTTAGAAAAGCAATTGCTCATGGCCGATGTGGGCGTCGAGACCACACATAAAATAATTAATGGTTTAATTGCTCACGCTAAGCTTTGCCGTCTTGAGGACGCTGCGGCTTTAGAAAGTCAATTACGTTTAGAAATGGAGGCCATTCTATCTAATGTCGAGAGACCACTAGAGGTAACGGGTAAGACTCCGTTCATTATTATGATGGTTGGCGTTAATGGAGTGGGAAAAACTACCACTATTGGCAAACTTGCTTGGCAGTATAAGGCCGAAGGCAAAAGTGTTTTGCTAGCAGCGGGAGATACATTTCGTGCGGCAGCTGTGGAACAACTGCAGGTATGGGGAGATCGCAACCGTATCCCGGTAGTTGCGCAACAGACTGGAGCTGATTCAGCATCGGTTGTATTTAATGCAATCCAGGCGGCTAAAGCCCGCTGCATTGATATTCTAATAGTAGACACCGCGGGTCGGCTGCATAATAAAGCCCATTTAATGGGAGAGTTAAAAAAAATAGTGCGAGTAAGCAAAAAATTGGACATTGAAGCTCCCCACGAGGTTATGCTGACCCTAGATGCGAGTATTGGGCAGAATGCTTTGGGCCAGGTTAGCTTATTTAATGACGCGGTGGGATTGACCGGCATTGTTCTCACTAAATTAGATGGCACCGCCAAAGGCGGTATCATTTTTGCCGTAGCAGAACGTTTCGGTATTCCTATTCGCTATATTGGCTTGGGGGACGGTATTAAGGATTTGCAACATTTTAAAGCTGCCGATTTTATTCAGGCATTCTTGCCCGAGATAATTAAAAAAAATAATTTTTGTGAACGAGGTTAGTAAATACCATCTCGTAGCGTCACCTCGCGCTACATTAAAACTGATATGTTATATTGAGAGCTTATAGCATAGAAAGCGTATTTTGTTTTGCTATTCCTGATATTACAATAAGATCAAAACAGTTAAGTGTATTTCATATGCCGTAAGATAATCATGATCTTTTAAAATTATGGTATGCTTATAAAGCATACCATCTATGATAATTAAGTGCACTACTAGTGTGTTATTAGTAGCCTAAAAGATATGCGTTGTTGTGAATTTTGTTTTAGTTAGATAACGCGCGTAATTTTATAGTGTAATAATCAAGCTTAAAATATTTACGAATAGATCTTGCCAAGATGCGAGGGTTAAATAAGCTGGTTAAACGCAATGCCCTCAAAGGGAGGGAAAGGCAAATATGGCAAAATCTAAGACGCTTGTTGCGCTACTCAACTATTTTTATTTTTGCCACTGCGATAGACATTACGGGCAAAAATCCACTGTTGTTAGTTGTGATTAATTTAACCAAAGGTTCTTTTTTAGAAGAACTCCGCGCTGAGGACGTATTTCGACTGTGGCGCTCAAACTTTATCATCGATAAAGTTCTTTTGGGGTAGACAAAATTGCAATATAGATGATAGTTTGCCTGCCCGTATTATCAGCGCTTATTGTGATCTGTTAGGTATAATCTATTATCTAGGATAACCATCCTGATGGTAATCAGGGTAGTTATGAATTATCGGTAAAAACATTCTGTTAAATATTGTCATTTGGCGCGACGACCATCAACGTCATGAAGTTGATCGTTGCCATTAATGAGTGTATCCTACAAACAGTTTTAAACGGGAGAATGCAGTGCTGTTTTAATTTTGTCTGGCACGCTAGACTTCGCAGCTATAATCATTGATTAAAAATCTATTGTGGGTGTTTAAGTAAGGCATGCGTACCGCAATAGCTTAAGTTGGAATGAAACCATCTTTTTGTTATTGATTTCAGTCAGCATTGGTAGGTTTTCTACCTGTTTGGCTACTAGTAAAATGTTTACGACTATTCATACGTTACGAATATCTTTAGTAAGATTAAGATAAAATCTTATAGTTGTTGAACTACTAGACGATATCGCAGTCTTATTATATGTATATCATTCAAGTACGGCAAGTCACGTCTTGTGTAATTATTATAAGAATGGCGTCCTTAGTTTCTAGTAAGAGGTCATAAATGATAAAAGATATGCAAATTGTAGCCTATGTGCCCCAAGGAAGTTTAGAAGCTTATGTCAGTGCTGTAAATACTTATAAAATGCTGACGGCTGAAGAAGAGAAAACACTGGCTAAACAGCTACATTACCAGGGTGATTTGGAGGCGGCCAAGCTGCTTATTCTTCCTCACCTGCGCTTTGTTGTTCATATTGCGCACAATTATTCCGGATATGGTCTTCCTCAGGCTGACCTGATTCAGGAAGGGAATATTGGCCTAATGAAAGCCGTGCGCCGTTTTAATCCGGAAATGGGCGTGCGGCTTGTATCGTTTGCAATCCACTGGATTAAGGCAGAAATTCATGAATACGTGCTGCGTAATTGGCGGATTGTGAAAGTGGCTACTACTAAAGCGCAACGCAAACTGTTTTTTAATTTGCGTAAAACCAAGCAGCGTCTGGGCTGGTTTAACCAGGACGAAGTAGAAATGGTTGCAAAAGAGTTGGGGGTAACTAATAAGGATGTACGTGAGATGGAATCCCGCATGTCCGCGCAGGATATGACGCTTGATCCAACTCCGGAAGATGATGAGACTCGCGAAGGGCAGTTGATGGCACCCATGCTTTACTTGCAGGATAAAACGTTCGATTTTGCCGACGTCATAGAAGACGATAACTGGGACGATAATGCCACCGAGAAGCTCATTCCTGCACTGGAAGGTCTCGATAAACGCAGCCAAGAAATTATTCGTGCGCGCTGGCTAGATGCAGACAAAAAAAGCACTTTGCAGGAGTTAGCAGATCGATATGGAGTTTCCGCTGAGCGCGTGCGACAACTTGAAAAGAATGCCATGAAGAAAATGCGTTTTGCAATTGAGGCTTAATGACAGTACTGTGATTTCTATTTACATGCGTATTACAACATTCGTGTAGTCTATAACCATATGTTTCTTATCAATAACTATAGATAAGTCATTATCTATTTTGTTTTAAGCTCTATGACAGAATGATATGCGATATCGGTCATTTAGCAATAATGTTATTTAACAAATAAAAAAGATTTCTCTTGCCTTACAAGAGAAGTTAACGCGTTAGTTTCACAGGTTTTTTACGGATATTACGTAATCTCAATCTACATACATCGGCGAAGATTGCCTAAACTCTTACCGTTAATATAGTTATAGGTTGTTAACGACTTTAGTTTTTTTGAAATTGAATAGAGCAACCTTCCTTTTTTTGCTCCGTGCTGCTATGTGACTTGCTTAATGTTAATTGTCAATTAAAACCGTATAAGCGATAGAAAAATTCTTTTTATTATGCCATGAGGAATATAAACTGGGAAAATAGTTGCTAGCTGAAACTCTCTAGTTTCAAGACAGTGCCCATAAATTATTGCATATTGTATTGGCCACAATATTTGGTTTTGATTATATGCTTAGGGGTAAGCTGAAGTCTAACTGGCTATTTTGCAAGTTCATGAAGTAATAGTTAATCAATTAATTATTGCTCTGCTGAGCACTGGTAATGATAAGTTTTCTTTTGTGCTACGATTAAGATCGTATTACATTACGGCAAAATTAGCAATAGTAAATCCGCTTATCTAATTCTTTAGCTGATCAAAATATTCTTCAAGTTGATAACTTGCCACAAGAACGACGCCTTTACAAGAACGCGCTTACACTCGGAGCAACCATCACGAATTCTTAGCAGCAACTGATTTCAGACAGACGCACAGTCAAGTTGCAATACAAGACCCTAGATTCCCCCTTGATATATAAAGACTAAATCTTTATTGAAAATTTAATCTCTTAGCAATTATTATTACTTGTGACGTGCTAGTGCGGCGTTTTACTTATACGGCTGTTTATTTGATTTTTGGATACTCGCTAGAGATTAAATACATCTATTTTCTATCAAATATGCCATTAAAAATGTCATTGGTAATTATTTAGCTCACAATTACACGCATCTATATAACAAAGATAGATTTTTTGGCTTCGAATATATTATAATCGTTGCCTATTCAGGCTCGCCACCGATCGAGCAGATAATAAGCTAAATGAAGTTACGACATTGTCATGATACATTACAATGTCGCGATTGTTTAGGTCGTATCACAAACTCAATAATTAGCGATGCCAGCCTATTTAGATATTAATTAATAAAAGCCTAAAAACCGATCAGATTGTAGCGTAGTTTCTATATTTCTTTGATCAAACTGAAAATATTCTATGAATGGTGTGATCAGATCGGTTATCTGCCGTACCCACCGTTGTTGATATCATGAATATATCAAGTGCTATTACGACTACAATTATGGTCGCTGATATCACCGCCATCAGCAACATGCTGGATAAACTATTACTTACCTTTCATAAAAGGTAATGTGCTGTGGCAAAATTACGCAAATTAGTAATAAGCGGTGAACAAGAATTGCACTGTTTTTAAAATAAATATACAAAATATTGTTGTCCGCATTGTTTTTTACGTGCGCAGCAACTTCAAGCGAAGGAGAGCATAATCATGATTAGCGTGCACTATCTTGTCCTTGAATGACTCTGTATTTTATCACTACCTGTATATATAATCAAGGGTATCTAGCAAGCTGGCGGGTGACTATGATATTTTTGCTGAAGTTCTGAAAAGGGGTTATGGTTTTCTTTGAAAATAGTCAAAGAATTTAGTCTATTTTAATTTTTGTCTATACCGGTGCATTTATGCTGCTTGTTTATCGATTCATACTACTATTTTATTTAATGTATAGTAAATCTACTGTGAGGTTGTAGTTGGCTTCTTATTTGCGACAATGATTGAGTGTCCCCGTATGGTTTTACCATACGCATCTATTTGCTTTTTCTATGCCGTGACGCCGCCGTCTATGTGGCGTGGTAATGCAGCTATTTTTGTTTAGTTCCAGATTCGGGATTGTTAGCTATTGACTTAACAGTCTTGGCAATCAATGCAATCATATCAACAACACTAAACAAACGTTGTTGGTGGTTAATGTTTGTAATCATAAAGTTGAAGAAAATCAGCTACAACTTTTTATTTTTTTCTGGCAAAACTGATATTTATATATATTCTGTTAGTTGATAGAGGCTCGAGCCATTAACGGTAACAGCTAGGTTTATCGTTTTTTTCAATTGAGGTTGCATCTCATTGTTTATTAGCTTTTTGTCAATAATTATAAATTATATAGTTTGTATCTTTTAACATACATTGCTATCTATTTACATATTTAATGTATTAGTCGAGTTTAGGTCATAATCACGTTAATTTATTGCTATTGTTGCACCGGGATAAATTGGTGATATTTGTAGCGCATTAAATAATATTCTTAATTATTGATAATTTAGTAAAAATATTATTTTATCGAGTCGATAGTGAGCTCTCAATGACTAAACAATGACTCTTAGCTATGATAAAACAGCTAAGCCTGTTTGATATGTTGACTCTTTGCTTATTGTTTATGATGTGTTTTGGTGATTATGTATTTATATTATAAATAGTGATTATTATTGCACATCACTGGATATTTATCAGTTATTTTAGGTTTTATTATGCATATGCATGCCGTTTGGCGGCTAGTTTTATCCTAAAATGGCTAATTAATTTTAGCACATGATGCTAATTTTAAATAATTTATAAGTAATCAAATAAGAAAATAATGACAATTTAATCTCAACTAGAAACGACCAAATTGGTTTTATTCTAACATTATTCTTGATGAAGATATTTTAAAGCCATAAATGTTAGTGATTTTGCCATCAATTGCTGGATATTCGTAATATTACAATTACTTAACGATTTTGTTGTTGTAAAACAAAATATTGAGTCACATTTTTGCGCTGTATTTTGATATTTATCCCAGTAAATATTTGAGCATGGCATATCTAGCTTCATGCATTTGATGCTTAGCTTGTCATGTAAACGCAGTTCTTAGCCTAGAAAATATTTGGTATACTAGCAACAGTTTTGTCATCGCAAGATATAGATCTTCTTTATCTTAAGGTTATATATATGATACTTAGGAGGCAAGATTAGCAGTTAGTTCGCCCGACAAGCAGATAAAAAACTCTGGCTATCACCAGTCTCTCTGAGTGCTGATTAATAAATATCAATGCTGAGGCAAAGCACACAGTAAAGTACCGCTTCTTTTGGATCGTAAGATGATAGTAACACAACTTATTTAGATCTAGTGTAGCAATATTATTAATATTTAGATAGGAAAGTGATGGGTTTATCTGCTTAACAATTATGCTGCTGGATTCTCTCCCCCATGAAATAGGTAGTTAAGCGATATCGACCTCACATATTTTTGTATAGCTTCAGGTGTTTAACCGTTAAAGTGCTTTAAATGTCCAGAGAGTTGCGTGGTAGGTATGTTTGAAGTTTTATTTTGTTCTCTCTACAGCTACCAAAAAAGACAGCCACAATGTCAGCCATAAATACCAGCATTAGTTGAGACTGTGGTGTTATCAGATAACGCAAGTATATAAGCTTGCCTAGTAACTACTAGAATAACAGCTTAATGTTATTTCTTTTTATAGAAAACCTAAAGATATAATAAGTGCTTAAGACAGGCATCGAAAGCAAAACCTTACTAAAGCAGTATGTACTATATCACAAAGTATTATAGTGCTATCTGCCCTATTGTTTTGATGGGGATTGAGTATAAAATGTATCAGAGTGATTATTCCATAAAGAATCAAATAAAAGATATTACTAATTGACTACCACATACAGAATAGTTTGCGCTTGCGGGTTGACCATAAAATATTGCAATGGTTAAAAAATACAATAACGGAAAAGGTAGTCTAACCTTTACTATGTTTGACTATAACATATAATATAGATAATAAATATTATACAGGTATCACAATACAGATGATAAACAGCTAAAGCTCTTGTTTTGCCTGATATGCGCGAGATTACTAGAAAATATTGTTCATTGCTAGTTTTAGCACTGATAATTTTATGAATGTAATTGAAACCGTATGATCAAAAGCCATAAAATTAATGTCAGTAGCACGCTTTTAGTTATTTTAAAGACACTAATTAAATACAAGCTAAAGCAGAAATACTTATGGTAACAAGTTTTTATTGCACCAGTGGTCATGTATACCAAATTATTAGCTTAAGTAACGTGCTTATTTTTTAGTATCTTATTTATTTTAGTACTAGAATAGTTAAAATTTATTTGTCTCGTAATGTTCCTCTGGCTTGCTGATTGCCAATCATATGCACTGCTATCTCGCTTGGCTATTTTAGCTTTCTTAGCTTTACGTAATACCATCTCTGATGGTGTTGACTATCATTTTCGTAGCGGTGTTTCCGTAATTGTTAGTTTTTATTCTTCATTTTATAAAAAATTAACACCATGGGTGGGAATTAAGTAATAAAATGGAATCAGACCAAGATGGTCTCGTGACTAGTAATTAATTTTTATTAGCATATTGCTAATACTTTTATTGAAAATGTTATTTGTCGCCCAAATCTGATAAATAATATCTAGTTTCAATCGCGATCATATCGGTAAGTAATTGACTTACTTCTTAGTAAGTATTTTTGTAGCTCAGTTAACTTATATTTGAGTTGCTACGAATATGATCGTTTTATTACTACAGCAAGTCCATTTACTGTTGTTTTATCCTAATAATAAGCAACTTCGTTTATAAAATGCCATGGACTGTGCCAGACGCTCATCGCTGCCTTTAGAGGTGGTTAATTTTGCTTTGGGACCAGTTAGTTTTGACGTTAGTGTATTATCTTTCAAGGTTAGTAATTGTTAACGATGATTGTTAGCAACAAGTTAAATATTCATTATTACTATTAATGTATTACGTGATAACAAGTTAGACCGTAATTTTGATTTCTTAGACCTTCTTAGGCTAGCATCCCTAGTAAATCAGGTCAGCACTGTTTTATGCGGGATATATTTATGTAATTGCTGTCTTTTATTTAAACGGGATTTTGCAATATCTAAATTTTGGTACTTTAACATAACTTAAACAAACAGGATTGTTAACCTAAAACGGTTACTGCCAAAGGCTTACGTTATATATTACATATTCAAGCACGTTGCTAAACTCAAGAGTTACCAATAAAGAGTTTAGTATTTGCATATATAACACTTGAGCTCAAAATGCTATATCATCTGCAAAATTGCTACGATCTAAACAACACCGTAGTTATTATCATCGCCATCATTGATTTTAAATATAATAACAACGGAGCGTATTGCACACGATAGTGTTACCTGTTTTAATCGCTCATAGTTACAGATGTCTCTAATAGTGCATTGATCTAGGGTAGGAGCAAATTATATAATAAATCAATAATTATAACGATATCACCTGTAATGCTTATACAGCGTCAGATGTATAATAACAAACCACGTTGATCACTATGAAAAAAGTAAAAAGATCTTTTGCTACTCACCTTAGTAAGGATTGGGCACTGATTACAGATAAACATTAGTTAGTCATGACCACGTGCCAAGAGAAATATTTTGTTGAGTAACAATAAAAGTTATTATACTGTTAACCTTAACGACATGAACAGCACTAGAAAACTACTGCTGTTATTGTAAGTGCTAAAGAATAAAAATTCTTTATTGCTAACTTAATTAGTAAAATTCAAGCAATCGTTTGGGTCGATTCTTGCGTTAATAACGTGAAAGTTTTAATATGATTACCAATGTGTTCGGCATGTAGCGCAGCCTGGTAGCGCACCGTCATGGGGTGTCGGGGGTCGGAGGTTCGAATCCTCTCATGCCGATTGATTCATCTACAATAATTAAACGTGATTGATTATACTGCTATTCACGAAGGGTTATTTTTATGGCGAAGTGGTTTTTTTACTTATCACTTCTGTCATACTTTACTTATTCATTACTTCAACTACCGCAATATTCTACTCAACTGCCATGGTGAATTAATATGACTATATTTCGATACTGTGTATGGAAATAGCTGATTTAATTCGCAGTAAAACCTAATGGTATTTGTAATACTTTTTAATATAGTAGTATATACCACTTTAATAAGGTTTTACTTTCGGTGCTTGTCTTCGGTACTTAGATTCTATCTTTAGGTTTTTATATAAAAGAGATGTAATTAATCTACTATACTAGTAGTTACTTTTTCAGATCATATGCTTACGTTATCTAATAAGGCCACAGTTCCAGCCGCTGCTAGAGTATTTACGGCGCTGACATTGTAACTTTTTCTTAGTCGCTGTAGATTACAATTAATATAATATACTTTAAATATATTTAGCTATATATCTATATGGCTATTTGAAGCGCTTTAACGGTTAAACGCCAAAACTACACAAAATATGTATAGGTCGATATCGCTTAGCTACCTATTGGAAAGGAGGAAAATAAATTCAGCATTATTGCTCAGCAGATAAATTCATCATTCTTTTATCTAAATATTAATAAGTCACTACACTAGATCTAAACAGATTGTGTTACCGCAACTTTACGATTTAAAAGAGGTAATATTTTATTGTGTGCTTTGCCTTCGTATTGATATTTGTGAGCCAGCACTCAGGACTGGCTATAGCTAGAGCTTTTGCATTTGCTGTCTGCCAAACAATAATTCATCTGAATTTCCCTCTATAAGTATAACAAGGCGTATAATACAAAGCTTTGCTTCTGGCATCAATAAGCTACTGCTAAGTTGTGTCAAAGGCTTCTTTCTGCCAGAAGCTCTGTGTTTTGCATGACGAGCTAAGCATCAAAAATATAGCGTAGAAATCTAACTAGATATTAGTTTTTAAACTTGTAGATTATCGAAAATCGTTGCATAAATTTGATATCGAGAACACCTTAGTATTTTACAGGTTTTATTTTGTGTTTATTAATGCTGTATCCCTATTTCATAGACATAAAGCCAAACTTGTTTTGGGGGTTATGTTAATTGTGCGACTTTTTGTTCTTTTCTTTGCGAGGCATAGTTTTTATTAAGTTATTAATAGTTGAAAGTTTACCGTTTGTAGTTAACGCCTAGCTTTAGTGAGTGTAAAGTTAGTCGAAAATTATTTCGAATATTTTTATTCTACAGTTAGTAATGAAGTACTTACTTATCATGCACTTATAAGTAATATAATAAACGCAATAACTGAAATTTAGTGGCCAGTTTTTATATCGTTGCTACATTAGAAATACCGCATCGCATAGATCGCTAGATTGCTGACTTTTATGGCGCTGTATTTTCATTTCATCTAAATTGTTTTACCGACTTACTTTGCCCCTATAGCTATTAATAGTAAAGCATGAATATTAGTTGCCCTTTTGCAGAAGGGGTCTTATGAAAAAAGTTTTAATAAAAAACGCATAAAAGTTATATTTCGCTAAATATGCTAATTTTCTGTTATCCTTCCTAGGAAGTTATTAAACAATAAATCATATCTTCGAACTGATTAGGAATCGTCTTCTAATTAAAGAATTTAGTTAGATGTGTAACTCATAAAATTTTTTATTATGTGTACCCTTGCTATATGAGCTTTTCTTGTGTTTTTACTAAGATAATGAAACTTTCCACTAAAATGTATGAAGAGAAAGAAGTTATTATTTACTTTATCATATTACCTGTATTTATCCCAAAAAATACTATAACTTTCTGAATAATATTATGATAACGAAAAGTTATTATCAGAAATGTTCTTAAGTTAGTTATTAATGCATAAGCGAATAGCATACTAGGTGGTTATTTTAAAGATCTATTTCTTTTAGCTTGAATAAAAATAGATCAACTGTTTGTTAAAATATAACCTTGTGTTATATAACAGATCTAAAACAGTATCGCATTGATATAAAATATTTTAAAATTAACAAAAAGTGTGTTTTGTTGCCTAATGCCAGTGATGCCAGCCTTCCCTCGTTATTGCAAAATTAATCGCTGCGATAGTGCGCAGTACGCGACTATACATACAATGTACTGACAGTGTCGTCCTTAACGATATCACTCATTAGACGCCAGTGTTTCATTGAAAAATAAAAGTGGGTATAATAAAAATATTCCTGGATCCAGAGAAGAAGAAATCTTATAATCATACTAATTACAAGAAGTAAAAAGTATATAGAAAAGAAAATTATTTATATTCATCGGTTAGTTGATAAAGATATTACTGATGTAAGTTACTGTTATTTTAAATTAACCTACGTTATATCTAATAATTAATATCGTTAAGAAGCATTATTTTATATTCGAACACGGTATTTGCGAAGTTCAGCATTGTCAAAATATAAGCAATGGAACATCTGGGTTATTGCAAACATTAGTTCTGTTATTTTCGTATTAACTATAATCTTACTTATATGAATTGATTTTTCGTTAGTTTTATTGTATATAGAAAGTAAATTACGTATTTATAGGCCATAAATATATTTATTTCTTTCTGGCGTGGTAGTCGTTAAAATACGATCAAGGGGTATTATATTAATAAGTACGATTTCATTGTCATTAGCCATACGACTAATGGGGTGGTGTTCAACTTTTTATGCCATTGAAAACAAATTAAATGTACTTATAATTAATACCTCGTTTACACTTATTACTAGAAAAACGAAGTATGAAGATAGTTCATATCAAAATAAAAACTATTGTTTGTTATTAGAGTGTTGATTCAAGCGATTAATGTTATCCTAATCATAATATAAAATGCTTGCTTGTCAAGAAACAAGCAAGCGATTTAACCAAAATATTTTTTAACGTTATCGTTACGTTAAACGTTAAAACAGCATTACTGTTGATAACTTAATGGTTTTAGAGAATATATTTAAGGAGGGTAAAATTGATGATGGTCATCGCATTATCTTGCTTTATTATCGCAAAATTTTTGGTGTCTTAGATCAAGGATTGTGTGAAAATATTTTGATTTTGCGCATGTTTCCTGGTGAAACGTAACTTGGAAATTAGTCATGCACTTATGATTTATCTATTGCTTGGAATCTTATTCCTGATACGCGTCTTGGTCATAAAAATATATTGATGATATCCGATCAAATTAGCCATGGCTTTTAATTTATCAGCGTTTGGGTTTGAGATAATGCTCACTTTTCCTAAGGTGAGGCAGTAATTTTGTTTTATTGGCATTTTGCCGCTTCTTGGAAGATATAGCTTCTTCTGGTAGTTATATGCTACAGCAGCCATTATATTTTTGTTACAAATAGGGCACTGGATAAACAAAACAATGTAACCTTGATTACTGCAATTGGTATAGCTATCAGAGGGGCAACTCATTGGTGGTATTGGCAATTATATCTGGCGTTATAGTTTTGCCCAGACGTTAATTAAATACAAAAATTTTGCCGATAAATTTTATTGAATACCACGCCTTCTACTTGATATACATTTAAAAACCATTATGTAGTAGTATAACGGGCTCTACCTTTTTCGCAGCGGATTCCGCCGGTGCAATAAAAAATATTTTTTATTTTATAGTACCGTAAAATATTCACCACCATCGGTAATTATTTACAGAACGTACTGAATGGAATTTAAATAGTCTGGTCAAAATAACCTACCTAACATTCATGGTAGTTTTATAAATCAACAAAAGTGCATTTGCATTATCCGCCATTACATTAGCGTTTTCAGTTTTCAGATAATGTCCGATATTGGCCAGATTAAATATAGGATCTTTGAGTGCCGTCAGCAACGAGGCGTAGTCGAACTTCATGCGTAGTGCTCCAAAAGATTTGCTATCGTCGCTCAACGCCCCGTCCCATCGTTGTCTATTTCACTTTTAACACGCGTAGTACAGCATCTTTTGCAAGATTCTAAAACATTTTCGTTGCATACTAATTTGTGCGTTAATTACTTCTGTAGCAATAATAGATGCGATCGAATACTTGCATTTCCGTAAGCGCTTGATAAAAATTGTAACGTAACTTTTGCTGGTTGCTTAAAGTAAAATGACTTTAAAAATAAATGGTCGTACGCGGTTTGTTGTCGGCCAACATCCGCGCCTGTCATTCTTATATATAAACTATATTATGTGATGTTATCATGATATATCTATTTGTTTATAATAGCCTTATAGAATTTTAGCCAAACGGAAAAGCAAGTTTTATCTATATTTATAACAAGTATCAGCCATATCGTAAAATTATTCGCATTACTCTTTTTAGGTTTTTTGAATTGTGCGCGATAGTACGGAGACTTAACGTGTGGTTTAAGTATTTTAAAACGAGGTCTACCAAGTAGTAGGGGATGCTGACCTTCAATTCTTTATTGGTAATATGATTATTCAAGCTATTAATACTTAATATAGACGCGAAATCATCCTAGTAGTTTTTAATTAATATTACTCTAGTCTAGCATATGCTATACCGTAAAGACTGATGGAGTATGGCTGAATTTATTATTTTAGTTTTTTAGTCATCAATCTTTACCTGTGTGCAACATTTACTTCAAATATAAATTGAAAACCGCATAAAAAATCTAATGCGCTTGTACAGCTTAACTTGATGACTATGAAGAGTGATACCACACTTTAAAATAAAACATTAAACCTTAAAAGGTTACGGAGTTTTAAGCTAAAATTTATGCACAATGATTAGTCTTTTACACGCTTAGATCGTAATACCAAATTGCATATATTTTTTATATTTTATACTTATCCAAAGTAGTTTTCTGCCCATGGCATTGCCAGCACAATGAGCCTAATGCTCAATTGTATTATTAAAAATACAATCTGTAGTAAAATAAGACTGTGATTTTAGCTGCTTATCTATCAAAGATAGTAACATTATTTCCATAGTAACCTCACATAATACATTAGGTCACGATGTAACGTGAGTTGTTCATCGGTCTGTGCATTAAAGATTAAGTTATAGCTAGTTGCTGAGTGCCAATTCGCAAATATAAATGCGGATTTAAAGCACAAATTAAGATATTACCTTTTTAGGGTCGGTTATAATTCGTGCTGAGAACAGGATATAAGAAACCTGCTTCGAAGAAGCATACCATAAAAAAGCGTAGTGCCATCAGGTGCTACTAGCATAACGGATATTTAACACTAAAAATCATAGCAGTTATTCCATAATATGTCATGTGAGTTGATAATGCGTTCTCTAGCCCCCATCGATAAGCTTACAGAACGTCAGGGGGACGGTTGAAACTATACCGGCAATAAGCCTTGCCTAATTTTACGTCATTTTGTATGCGTTGCGGTATCGGTACAGATAAAAATTTTATAACCTCTAGTTACCGCAGATCACAATACCAGCTACCTTTTAGCTCAGGTGACGTTATGTTTAAGAGTTAGTATGTAGTAAATTTTCAATGCTACTTCCTTCAGAATATGTTTATTATTTAAAAATAAATGATAGCTTCATAATAATCATAGTTGGCTAGCACACAGTTAACGACCTTTGTGGGTGGAAATGATTTTTAAACGCTAGACAATAGCATTAAATGCTCGTCATTTTGTGCAAAAAACGCTTTTCGCGTTCAAAGGTATTAATATTCTTTCCTTCAATTGATAATATATTAGTAATAGCATGCCGATCGTCTGTATAATCTCGAATTGGAGGAGGAGATAAATACCAGTAACATTAAGATGATGTAGAGCTAATAATTGGGTAGTAACATTGCTCGAATTAGACGTAGACTTCAATACCTCCTACGCCTGACGGTGCCTATGAATTATTATTCATATTTACCATAGAATTTGTTAAATAAAATAGGTAATTGACCAGTTTTTGCATTTTAATACTTCTGGTTAATTTAGTCAAAAATGTGTAACTCTGATTAAGAGTAAGCGTAAGGCTCTCTTGTTGCATTATTTTTGGCTTATCAATAAAATGCAGTGTGAACAACCAAAAACCCGTAAATATGGGGTTTTTGGTTGTGATTCTTTACAGTGGATCTAGAGCGGTTGGTCGGATAGCCGGAGCAGCTGCCTGTTTATCTGCAGCGTGCCCGCCTGCGGCGCCACGACCGTTGAAACAGTAATTTGGTCGCTGCCAATCGCTATTAGGCAGCGACGAAGGAGTATAAATTGGCGCTGATGCTTTAGTCATAGGTGCACTGGCATGGTGCTTAAAGCGTGATATGGTTGTTTGTTTCATTGTTAGCGATGGGTATTTTTCCTGCGTCAGCGGTAGGCCAACAGGCGGTGACGTATAAAAGGTGGTGTCTTGAGTTACTAAAGATGGTATTACCTGCGAGATACCGTAATTCTCGTTGGGTGCAACCGTGACTGTTGACGAGATGGAATAAGCGACACGTTTTACATTGCGCGGGTTAACCGATAGCGGTTCTGTTTTGTTACTGTGGATTGCATTGTTATAGGCTTCGTCGCGTGGGTCTACCGGCACAATATTTTTTTTAGCGGTTGACGATATATCACAGCTGTCGGGGAATGTGGATGGCTGAATCTTACATTGTGCTAATTGCTGTTTATCGGGGGTGTTCACCGGCTTTACTGCATTAGTGCTAGTATCTTGCTTATGTGATGGCACCAGCGGAACTATCATTGACTGCGGTAGTTGTTGGTTTATTAACGTATTGCTGACTATTGCTACCTCAACTTCGCCTGAAGTTATAACGGTAAAATCCTTCTGTGCATGATGCAGGGCTGCATCGGTATCCGTATTTTGTTTAGGATGTTTAATGTGGCTGGCGAGATAGCTCATACAGGATTTACCTGAGTTCATTTTTGGTTCCATCGTTGTGCTAGTAATCAGCACCTGCTGCGATGGATGTGAATAAAGTTCATCACGATAACACCGCCGGCGTTGTGCGGTGTTGTGCAAGTGATTAATGATACGACGGAAGCGTTTCGGTATATTATCCTCATTGCCATGTCGTTTGTCTTTGACGTTTTTCTTGCCTTTCGTACCGATAACAGTATAGCCATCGTGTATTTCCATCACCTCATTATGTGAGGTAACGGAACTTTTTGTCTCGTTATTATTAGCAGGTATTAACCGAACGGGCTGTAACGTTGTTTTTATCTTTTGATCAGCATTTTGTTGTATTTTTAGTTTCTGCTGGGGTGGCTGTTGACAATATTGACGTAGTTCATAGCACGGTTGTTGTACTTTCTCTTCTTGCCGTATTTCGCCAATCATATTACGCATAGTTTGTGTCTCTGTGACGTCATGGAGCCGCTTAATTGGCTTATCGTCACGACTATCAGCACGGCTCTTTTTCGTCTGGCAATTTTCCGTACCAACGCAAGTCGGTTCATTATTGTTCTCGCTCCGGTAATTTTGTCGGCGTTGACTGCGGCGATTCTTACGCGTTTGGAGTCGCGGTGTGTCAATTTCGGTAGTCGACTCTTGAATGACTGTTTCAGCGGAATTGGTTTCCGGTTGTTGCATTGGTGCACTGATTAATGATTTGAAGCTAGTGATCAAGCGGGCAAGCAAGCCAAGGGAATTGCTCGTGATTTCCTTAGCGTTGGCTGAAGTCGTGTATACTGCAGTTTCATCAGCAGTCCGTTTTTCGCTGATAAGCGGCGGATTAGACATTACAAAAGTTGCCAGGGCAGGTTGCTGGGGGCGTTTACGCCCTGTTGATAGTGCCTCAGGC
Organism: Sodalis endosymbiont of Henestaris halophilus; assembly: GCF_900161835.1. Taxonomy (GTDB): domain Bacteria; phylum Pseudomonadota; class Gammaproteobacteria; order Enterobacterales; family Enterobacteriaceae. The sequence goes on from NZ_LT897836.1 coordinate 675,767, forward strand.
GGATGGATTATTTCTGCCTCATGTAATTGCGGCAATAAATAGCTTAGGGTAGGGGCCTCTTCGCCCTTGCGAACACGTAGAACTGCGTAATGCGGAGTTTGCATTTGATCATTCGGTACTATAATTGCTCTTACACCACCTTGGTGTTTCTCGATTGCATTTATGGCTTCGCGTTTTTCATTCAATAAATAAGAAGCGATGGGAACTGGTACTATGGCATGCACTTCGTGGGTATTCTCTTTTAGAGCTTCTTCTTTGATAAGCCTTAATATAGAAAGGGAAAGAGATCCATTATCACGGATAGTACCGGTGCCACCGCAGCGTGGGCAAACATGATGGCTAGATTCACCTAGTGATGGGCTTAAACGCTGACGGGAGAGTTCTAGCAGGCCAAAGCGGGAGATGCGGCCAATTTGTATGCGAGCACGGTCCTGGCGTACTGACTCGCGCAGGCAGTTTTCCACTTCACGCTGGTGACGTACTGGCGTCATATCTATAAAGTCGATTACAATTAAACCTCCCAGGTCTCGCAGGCGCAGCTGACGTGCGATTTCATCGGCTGCTTCAAGGTTGGTATTAAAAGCGGTTTCTTCGATATCGCCGCCGCGGGTTGAACGCGCAGAGTTAATATCAATGGCGGTTAAGGCCTCGGTGGTGTCAATAACAATAGAGCCTCCGGATGGTAACCGCACTTCACGCTGAAATGCTGATTCAATCTGGGATTCTATCTGGTAATGACTAAAGAGAGGAATTTCACCGCTGTAAAGTTTAATTTTGCCTATAAAATCAGGGCGGCCAAGCGACGCAATATGCTCTTTTGCTAGGTCAAGAATCTTAGGATTATCAATTAGGATTTCTCCAATATCAGACCGTAAATAATCGCGGAAAGCGCGAACAATAACATTACTTTCTTGATGAATTAAAAACGGTGCTGGGCGGCCTTCGGCGACTTTTTTAATTGCCTGCCAATGTTTGAGACGAAAAGCAAGATCCCATTGCAGCTCATCAGCTGATTTACCAACACCCGCAGTGCGGACTATGAGCCCCATACCGTCAGGTAGTTCAAGGGAGGAAAGTATTTCTTTTAATTCTATACGGTCGTCGCCTTCGATGCGACGCGAAATCCCGCCTGCTCGTGGATTGTTTGGCATAAGCACTAGATAACTGCCAGCTAGGCTAATAAAGGTTGTCAGTGCCGCGCCTTTATTACCCCGTTCTTCTTTATCCACTTGTACGATGATTTCCTGGCCTTCTCGCAGCATATCTTTGATGTTGGTTTTGCCGTGAATATAATATTCAAGAGGAAAATATTCGTGGGAAATTTCCTTAAGGGGAAGAAAACCGTGGCGCTGGGCGCCATAATCTACAAATACTGCTTCCAGACTTGGTTCAATACGAGTTATTTTACCCTTGTAAATGTTGGCTTTTTTCTGCTGATGCCCGGGGCTTTCAATATTAAGATCATACAGCCGTTGGCCATCTACTAGAGCAACGCGCAACTCTTCCTGTTGACTTGCATTAATTAACATTCTTTTCATCGTGACTTACTCATTTTTATACATTAAAAGCAGAATGGTGGCAAACGTGTGGTCGAGTATTCTATCACCATCAACTACGTGACTTGGCGAAAACTGTTAACCTCATGTTTGTAGCTTGCTAAAGAGAGCATTACTTCGGTAGCCTGTTTACCTATAACGAGAAACAGCACTTTGATAAGGGGAATGACGTCTGATGGTTGTTGCCAGAACAGATTCCTTTTGCCGACCAAGCTGCAATTGTTCATTTAGATAATCTGTTTACTATTAATTATTTTATTTATCTCCGCGTTATGTTAAACCAGAAAATTAAGTATTTCGTAATTAGCAAGCTAGACGCGAAGCATGGAAAGTGAGTGTATTATTTCACTGCTGATGCGAATATAGCAATACGCCTAATATCTATTGATAACAAGTTTTAAACTACCCATCAACGGATAGGTTCTCACACAATCATGTAACTAGGCTATTGGTCTAGAAAATCTTTTGCCGATGAAACCATACAGTTAAGCACATAAAAAGAAGTCTTGCTATGGTGTCAATATATTTAGAATTTTGACTTATGAATAGAAATAAGCTTGGTGTACATTTTATCAATATCTCTTTAGACGACGCTGGTCAGCGGATCGATAATTTTTTGCTTAGGTACCTAAAAGGATTGCCTAAGAGTATAATTTATCGCATCGTGCGTAAAGGTGAAGTGCGAGTTAATAAAAAGAGGGTAAGGCCGATATACAAGCTGCAAAATAATGATAAAGTACGTGTCCCGCCAGTGCTGGGGTTAAATGAAAAGCAAATGTTTACGTCTACCGAGATGGCTAAAGTACATTCGTTAAATGACGCCGTACTTTATGAAGATGATTATCTACTTATTCTGAACAAACCATCTGGAACGGCTGTACATGGCGGTAGCGGTTTGACTTTTGGCGTTATTGAGGGATTACGTGCCTTAAATCCCGATACATGCTTTTTGGAGCTAGTTCACCGCCTGGATCGGGATACGTCAGGGGTGTTATTAGTGGCTAAAAAACGATCGGCGCTGTTCGCCCTGCATGAGCAATTGCGCGCCAAGAGCATGCAAAAGGATTATCTTGCGCTAGTGCGCGGTCAGTGGCAGTCCCATGTCAAAACGGTTACAGCTCCCCTACTAAAGAATATATGCAACAGAGGTGAACGAATCGTGCGGGTCAGTAACGATGGTAAACCGTCGGAAACCCGTTTTAAAGTTGAGGAGCGGTTTACGTTAGCTACGCTAGTCCGAGCGAGTCTTGTCACTGGGCGTACCCATCAAATTCGTGTTCATGCCCAATATGCTGGGCATCCTATTGCGTTTGATGATCGATACGGAGACAGTGGTAGGTTTAAGCAGAAACTAAAAGAGTGTGGTCTAAATCGCTTGTTCTTACACGCAGTCGCGCTTCGTTTTGAGCATCCTGACAGTGGTAAAACTTTTAGAATAACAGCGCCATTAGATGCTACGTTGCACCAATGTTTGCTGCATCTGCGCGTCTATCACAAGCAGCAGCAATGATTCTATAATCATGATAGTTAGATTGCGTCTACTTAGTTTTTACTCATTAATGTAGCCGTTTAAACACAAAACTTATCATAATTAATTATCGGTTGATTGGAATAGCGATCGGCGCAAAGATAGTGCTTTTACGATGGCCATCGTGAAGGCATGATACTTAATAAGTAAAATGTAGGGTTAAAGATTTTATTATTAGACTGTTATCCATAGTATTAAAATAACTTTCGTATTTTAAGCGACCCGGAGTCAAAAATGATAATTTCAGAAACGGTACAATGCATCATTGTCTCTGAATAGAGTGTATTACAAAGTAAATATGCGCAACCTATTCAAAAAAGTTATGATTTTCTGTAGAAATAATTAGCTGTTAGCAGTGATTGTTACCTATAAGTAAATTGTTGTTACCGACTTTGCAGTTAACTTTTCTTGCATGAGATTCATATGGTATTCAGTTTTAATCTGGTCGTTGTTGACTACCAGATTAAAGTTGTTTCGGAAGTGTACGCAGTGGTTTACGTATATTCATTTAGGTAACCAAATTTAGCTCATAAAGCTATTGTCTATTCTACCATGTCGTCGTTACATGATTCTGAGCATTATAAAGTTTATTTAATAGAAACATAAATCTAGTAAACCATCTGCTAAGGTGAAAAAACTTAATCTATTTTGTATTAGCTAGTTTTAAAATAAGTCATCGAGGAGTAAGGGTTATGGCCGTACAACAAAACAAATCTACCCGTTCTAAAAGGGGTATGCGTCGTTCTCACGATACGGTGATCAGTTCTACTATATCAGTAGATCAAGTTTCCGGTGAAACTCACTTGCGTCATCACATCACCGCTGAAGGTTTTTACCGCGGTCGTAAAGTTATCGTTAAGTCAAATTTCTAAGGCGATATATTAAAATGTCTAAACATTGCGTTAGATTTAATTTTTTGTATACAGCGATTCTGACCTGATAGCGCCATCAGCATTGCATGGCGTAAAATTATATACGCGACTTGAACTATGTTTCTTGGCAAACCTGCGGTAATTAATTCTTTATGTGAAATGGATTTCGTTTTGCTTGAGCGAGTTAAGTTCATTGTTCGCTGGTAGCGATTATTATTTACTGAATGCCGAGCCGCTACAAAACCATACGGTACTACCGCGAGACATTTCATTTGTGTTAACGCGAGTGGACTAAACTGAGGTGGTTAAAAAGTCTTTAATCGCATATAAACATCCGGAGTTCATGGTGATTTTGTGCTATCAAGTAGGGCAAGAAGTGTGATGAATTTATTCATCAACATCTTCAAGGTTAATGACTTTATGCTGATAAAAGTTACCGTAATGGATACGGTAATGTCTGCATATATCGTGGGGTAAGGAATTCGCACGTAGTGCTTATAAATATCAGGATAAAGAAACCAAAAACCTCCTCTAGCCTATTTATCATGTATTGGCGTTGTTACGGTATGTTTACCAAACAAGTTTGGCTATTTTAAAAGTCAATAATTGTAAGTAAAAAACGATTTCCTAGTCTGTGATAACTTTCAGATAACGTGAAATTAAAGAACAGAGTTTTTGTAATTTGCTAAAATTCTCTGGGGAAAGCGGCATGCCGGACTGAATGATTTATGCAATGTGTCAAGGCTGGATGAAACGTCTCTTAATTCGTAAATTAGGTCAACTAAATACGGACTAATATAATGGTGCTTGCCTTATATTTTTGCGAAGGACTGTAATTAAAATCCACAGGGGCGGTAAACCATCACGCTTTTACCGCCTCTATTGAACAGGCAATGCAAGCGATGAAACTGCATATACAGGCACTAATTATTACCAGCCTGTTGGGATGGCGTACTACCCAAGAGTGATTAAGCGTACATGTTTACTAAGATTCTCGGCACCGGGAGCTATCTTCCGGCAAACATCCGGTCCAACGCTGACCTGGAAAAAATGGTTGATACTTCAGATGAGTGGATTGTTACCCGAACCGGCATTCGCGAACGGCGTATTGCTAGTGCTGATGAAACCGTCTCTAGCATGGGGCGTCATGCTGCTGCGCAAGCTTTGAATATGGCTGGCATCAACGCGGAGAAGATTGGCATGGTTATTGTTGCTACGACCTCTCCAAGCCACGCTTTTCCCAGTTCAGCTTGTCAGATTCAGCGTGCTCTGGGCATTCATGACTGCATTGCTTTCGATTTAGCGGCAGCCTGCGCCGGTTTTTCTTATGCACTGGGCGTGGCGGATACTTATATCAAAAATGGTGTTCTAGACTACGCACTGGTGGTAGGTTCTGATACGTTAAGTCATACTCTTAACCCTAACGATCGTGGTACATTGATCCTTTTTGGGGACGGCGCAGGAGCCGTAGTACTAAGAAGCTCGACGACACCAGGCATTATCTCCACGCATTTGCACGCCGATGGTCGTTATGGTGACCTGCTGACTCTTCCATATCATAATCGCATGGATCCAGCTACTTCAGCTTACTTGACTATGTCTGGCAACGAAGTTTTTAAGGTAGCAGTTACTGAACTAGCACATATTGTCGATGAAACTCTCAGTGCTAACGCTCTCGATCTTACTGAATTAGACTGGCTAGTACCCCACCAGGCTAACTTGCGTATCATTACTGCTACTGCAAAACGACTGGGCATGGGCATGGAAAAAGTAGTGGTTACTCTTGATAGGCACGGTAATACCTCTGCTGCATCGGTGCCGCTTGCTTTGGATAAAGCGGTGCGTGATGGTCGTATCCAATCAGGACAACTAGTGCTGCTTGAAGCGTTTGGTGGGGGTTTTACTTGGGGATCAGCTCTGTTACGATTTTAATCTATAGGAATTTAAACAATGACTATTTTTGCCATGGTATTTCCAGGACAGGGCTCCCAAACTGTAGGCATGTTGGCAGAGTTAGCAGCAAACTACTCTGTAGTCGAGGCGACATTTGTCGAAGCATCCGGCGTGCTGGGTTATGATTTATGGCAGCTAGTGCAGCAAGGACCAGCTGAAGAACTAAATAAAAGCTGTCAGGCCCAGCCGGCATTATTAGCGTCATCGGTTGCAATATGGCGTGTTTGGCAGCAGCAAGGCGGACGAATGCCGGCTCTGCTGGCCGGCCATAGTTTAGGTGAGTATTCTGCGCTGGTTTGCGCTGGCAGTCTGGATTTTACTTCGGCCATACAGGTAGTGGCGCTGCGCGGCAAACTCATGCAAAAATTGGCGCCTGCTGGAAGCGGCGCGATGTCTGCTATTATAGGGTTGAATAACGATACTATCACCGCTGCCTGTGAAAAAGCGTCTCAAGGGAAGGTTGTTTCGCTAGTAAATTTTAATTCGCCTAATCAGGCAGTTATAGCTGGACATAAAGAAGCGGTGGAGCGTGCTGGCATTTTATGTAAAGAAAATGGAGCTAAGTGCGTGTTACAATTGCAAGTTAGCGTACCGTCTCATTGCTCCCTGATGAAGCCTGCCGCAGAAAAATTGGCGTTGGCGCTGGAAGCAATAACATTTATTACACCGCGAATTCCGGTAATCAATAATGTTGATGTACGCGCAGAGCAGGATCCGGCTACCATCCGCCAAGCACTCGTGCGCCAACTTTATAGCCCGGTTCGCTGGACTGAAACTATGGAATACCTTGCGTCACAAGGCGCAAATGTATTGTTAGAAATAGGCCCTGGGAAAGTACTTACTGGACTGATTAAACACATGGCTTGCACTTTGTCGGGTGTTGCGGTGAACAATCCAACCTCGCTGACATCCGCGATTAAATACTAACTTGAGGTTATAAATGAGCTTTAAAGGTAAAATTGCGCTAGTAACCGGTGCTAGTCGAGGTATTGGCCGTGCGATAGCAGAAACATTGGCGTCTCGTGGTGCAATGGTTATTGGTACCGCTACCAGCGAAGCAGGTGCTGCCGCTATAAGCACTTATCTGGGTGATAGTGGTAAAGGAATGAAGCTGGATTTTTTTAGTGATGTTTCTATCGAGGTTTTTTTAGAAAAAGTACGCGAGGAATTTGGCGAATCGGATATTGTTGTAAACAATGCGGGTATTACACGGGATAATCTGCTATTGCGTATGAAAGAAGATGAATGGCAGTCTATTTTGGATACTAATCTGACGTCAGTATTTCGTATGTCGAAAGCGGTAATATGGGCTATGATGAAAAAGCGTTATGGCAGAATTATTACAATCGGTTCTATAGTTGGCTCTATGGGCAATGTTGGACAAGCGAATTATGCTGCTGCCAAGGCAGGTTTAATCGGCTTTAGTAAATCCCTAGCGCGTGAAGTCGCCTCGCGCGGCATTACAGTCAACGTGGTGGCGCCAGGGTTTATAGCTACAGATATGACTGAAGCGTTGACAGATGAATACCGTGCAGGCATTTTATCCCAGATTCCGGCAAACCGCCTCGGCTATCCAAAAGAAATTGCTAGCGCTGTAGTTTTTTTCGCCTCTGAGGAGGCAGCGTACATTACTGGAGAAACTCTACATGTCAATGGTGGCATGTATATGCCATAAAAGTACGAAAATCATTTGCGTTATTTGTGGTAAAAACTGCAAAATAGCATAAAATCATTGTTCGACTAACCTGGATCAAGTTGCATCTTTTTAATATTTTATACACTAAGAAACCATCGCGTAAGCGAGTTTTGACAGGAAATTTAGAGTATGAGCACTATCGAAGAAAGCGTTAAGGCAATCATCGCTGAGCAACTAGGCGTTAAGAAAGAAGAAGTTGTGAATAATGCTTCTTTCGTTGACGACCTCGGAGCAGACTCTCTTGACACCGTTGAGTTAGTAATGGCGCTGGAAGAAGAGTTCGATACCGAAATTCCAGACGAAGAAGCTGAGAAAATCACTACTGTGCAGGCAGCAATTGATTTCATACAGGCAAGTCAGCAGTAAGTGAACTTTTCTAGGCGGTCTTAGTGACCGCCTAATTTTTAGTATCATGGTAAACTGCTACCCCCTGGAGGAAAAACGTGTGTTTAAGCGTCGAGTAGTTGTGACCGGACTTGGCATGTTGTCTCCTGTCGGTAACACCGTAGAATCTACTTGGAGTGCGCTCCTTGCCGGACAGAGTGGCATCGGATTGATCGACCATTTTGATACGACTGCCTATGCAACACGTTTTGCAGGCTTGGTTAAGAATTTTAATTTTGAAGATTATCTGCCGCGTAAAGACGCCCGCAAGATGGATGCGTTCATACAGTATGGCGTAGCCGCTGGACTACAGGCCATGCAGGACTCCGGCTTAGAGGTAACCGAAAAAAATACTGATCGTATTGGAGCGGCTATAGGTTCTGGTATCGGAGGCTTATGGTTAATTGAAGAGAACCATAGCGCACTCGTGAACAGTGGACCTCGTAAAATTAGTCCATTCTTCGTGCCTGCTACTATTATCAATATGGTGGCAGGTTATTTATCTATAATTTGCGGATTGCGCGGTCCAAATATTTCTATTGCCACTGCTTGTACCACAGGATTGCATAATATTGGTCATGCAGCTCGTATTATCGCTTATGACGACGCGGACGTTATGCTAGCGGGGGGCGCCGAAAAAGGCAGTACGCCATTAGGCATCGGAGGTTTTGGCGCGGCGCGTGCGCTGTCGACCCGCAATGATAATCCCCAAGCGGCAAGCCGTCCTTGGGATCGAGATCGTGACGGTTTTGTTCTCGGCGATGGTGCGGGCGTAATGGTTCTCGAGGAGTATGAGCATGCTAAACTGCGCGGTGCAAAAATATACGCTGAAGTAGTAGGATTTGGAATGAGCAGCGATGCTTATCATATAACTTTGCCGTCTGATGACGGTGCCGGAGCTGCTCGATCAATGATTAATGCACTACGCGATGCGCGTATAACACCGGAGCAGGTGGCCTACATCAATGCACACGGTACTTCGACATCTGCCGGCGATAATGCTGAAACTAAAGCGGTAAAAGCAGTATTCGCTGAGTCTGCCAGCAAAGTTATGTTAAGCTCCACGAAGTCAATGACGGGTCATTTACTAGGAGCTGCCGGCGCTATCGAAGCTATCTTCAGCGTATTGGCATTGCGCGATCAAGTGATTCCACCAACCATTAACTTAGATCATCCTGATACAGGATGCGATTTGGACTATGTGCCAAAAGAAGCACGCCAGGTTAAGGTAATGGATTACACCTTGTGTAATTCGTTTGGTTTCGGCGGAACTAATGGTTCTCTGGTATTTCGTGCAATTTGATTTAAGCACATTGTTTAATAGTTTTTATTAAGCTATTTTAGGCTTTATTTAGAGGCTTACAAGAAAAATATATTAATCTTTAGACACAATTGCTACTTATCAAGTATGCCGTAGATTTCGGCAAAAGTTTTTTAACCCCAGTTCGGTGTCTTGCCAGAGAAATTTCTTCTGTAGAGTTTTATCTATAATAGTTGCAATCTAGCAACGTCGCGATTATTGATCACATCATGCTGTGACAGACATCCTGAGTTTTAACATTATTGTGCTATCATATTATTTCTGCTGGTGTCAGCAGAGTAGTTTAATAAACTAAAGTACGTTTCTTAGCGCACAGTCCGCTGCTAGCTAGCATATTTAACACAATAACCAGTTGAAATTGGTAGCTCATCCGCGTTATTTTGAACCGTAACGACACAAATGAAACGCTAGTATTGGAGATATCAATGGTGTGGTAATAAAAACTATGAATGTATTATTAGTACAACTATATATGCTATATTTGTAGCTTCAGCTACTTTATTAACTGATCATAAATAGGGAAATTGTTATATTTATGTGTGTGCCGGAGTGCACCCAGCTTATTAGCTTGTAAGAGATTTTAAAAGTTATCAATAAAAAACGCTTTTCATCATTTTTCATTGGTGCTGATTATGTTGGTCAGCAACTGTCTGCTATAGATTAAATACTTTGTCTCCGTTCTATTGCTTCTCCAGCAGGAGAAGCGGTCGTGGTTGTCTGTAAATATTGCTATGTCAACAGCATTTATTGTGACATAGAGTCTAGTTGCCGTGTTTGATTGAGTTGAAGACTGAGACTATAAGTGATAATGGTCAGTATCTATCAGGTGATAGTAGAAAATAACAGTGCATGATTAGCTGCAACTGCTGATTAGCAGCAAAGAAGTGCATTTTTTTATCTTTTTTATCGAAGTAAAAATACCACAGGAGTTTCTGATCATTCTGGGTTAGGTATCGTATATAAACACGATCTACGATAGCGGGTGGCACGCCGCAGGCGCTGAGAGCAACACTTGTGGCTACGGCAAGATAGTTGTTTGTTTGGGAAAGAATTTTATCCTGAACTTATTTTTTATACTGCTAATTTCCCTAGAGTACGATCCTCAAACACGTTCGCCAACTCATATGATCATTACTATAGATTAAATATGGCAATAATTAGTCGCGCATATGCCGTACAAAATGTTGTCGTCGCTGTTGAGTATATGTTTATCGTTTAGAAAGAAAACTAGGTAAAAGAGAAGAGTCGCTTGTTGTATCGATGTGGTTATTAACCAGTTGCGTATCGAAATAAAATTACTATATATCCCACAGTTAGTTAAGGTGCTAAAGAAAATTATTACAGCAGTATGATGCTATTAGGATCTAATGATATATATGCCGTATGATGATACCTATATCATTACAAAATTAACACTAACGTCGTGATTGCGTTGCCTCCTACTTTTAGTTACCCCGCGACTTTTTTAGGCGGCCGCGTATTCGTAGAAAGACACTTGCTTTATCCGTTGCCGACTGGATGCAGTGGCATGTGTTTAATCACGAGTTAGGGGATCTCTAATCAGATGGTGTAATACTATTTGCCAACGGCAAAATGCAAAGGAAAATCATGAATAGTAAATTTATCGTGATCGAGGGACTTGAAGGTGCTGGAAAATCTAGCGCGATTACCGAAGTGGTTGATGTTTTACTTAATCAGGGCATTCGTGATGTGGTTTTTACCCGCGAACCTGGTGGTACGCCGCTCGGGGAGGTGCTGCGCACGCTTATTAAAGACGGCGTAGGAAACGAACTTGTCAATGATTACGCAGAATTACTGATGATTTACGCTGCGCGGGTCCAGTTAGTTGAAGGGGTTATCAAGCCTGCACTGACTCGGGGGGCCTGGGTGGTTGGTGATCGCCACGATCTCTCATCTCAAGCCTATCAAGGAGGGGGACGAGGCATAGATAGGCACCTGCTGCAAACTTTGCGCGATGCGATACTTGGGAATTTTTCCCCTGACTTAACCTTGTATTTAGATATTCCACCATTGGTGGGTCTCATACGTGCTCGATCCCGTGCCACGCTAGATCGTATCGAATTGGAATCATTAGCATTTTTTGAACGCACACGTGTGCGTTATCAGGAGCTGGTAGCCGCTAACGACCGTATTATTACTATTGATGCAAGTCAGTCTCTTACTGCAGTTAGCGCCGCAATTCGCGGTCGGCTGACAAAATGGTTACTTTCTCAGGAGCTTACGTTATGAAATGGTATCCCTGGCTCACTGTTCCTTATCGGGATATTCTGTCTCGATATCAGTTAGCGCGCGGGCATCATGCCCTACTACTGCATAGTAAGCCCGGCACTGGAGAGCTGTCGTTGTGCTATGCTATCAGCCGTTGGTTAATATGCCGACAGCCAAACGGTATTAAAAGCTGTGGTCGTTGTCATAGTTGCCGTCTTATGCTGGCCGGCAATCATCCCGACTTTTATCAACCAGAGCTGGAAAAAAACCAGCAGAGTTTGGGAGGAGACAGTATCCGTACTATTATAGATGGCTTATATGAGCGCGCTTATCAAGGCGGAATGAAAGTTGTTTCGCTGCTTTACGTTGAGCAACTTACGGAGCTCGCAGTTAATGTACTATTAAAAACTTTAGAAGAACCACCTGAAAATACTTATTTTTTGCTAGTTTGCCAGACGCCAGCGCGTTTGTTGGCAACGCTGAGAAGCCGATGTTTTTATTGGTTGCTGCGGACCCCGCATGAAGAGCTAGGCCTGCGTTGGTTACGGGAGATGGGTTATGATAATCCGCTGTCAGCAGTCACTGCACTGCGTCTGTGCGACGGTGCACCCTTAGCAGCAAAGATTTTGCTGAATCCGATTCGCTGGCAGGTTCGGGAGGAATTGTGCGTAGTATTGCGAGAAGTTCTTACCCACGGAGATTTATTAGCGCTGCTGCCGACGCTAAATCGAGATAAAGATATCAAACCGCTGCATTGGTTGCTGAGCTTGTTGACTGATGCACTGAAATGGCAGCAAAATGCTCAAGAATTTATAATCAACGCTGATAAGACTCCTTTAGTGGCTGAGTTGGCGGCGCGCTGGCCAGCTCGCGTGCTTATGATTCATTGGCAGCAGTTGCTGCATTGTTTGCTCCAATGTCAAGAGATAAGCGGTGTTAATAGAGAATTATTTTTGACTTACCATTTGCTGAATTGTGAATATGGCGTCGCGAATGCCTATGCTTTCTTATAATAGAGGATTACAAATTTAAACTATGTTTTTAGTTGATTCCCATTGTCATCTTGATTACCTGAATTACCAAACTCTGCATCAAGATGTGGAAGATGTTGCGGCTAAAGCTCGCTCTCGAGACGTGAAATTAATGCTGGCAGTGTGTACTACATTGACTGGCTTTCATACCATGAAAGCCATTATTGGCCGTCACAACAATGTGCTATTTACTTGTGGTATTCATCCCTTACATCTTAATGAGCCTTACGATTTTGCTGAGCTTCGGCGTCTGTCAACCGAAGAGGGCGTGGTAGCGCTAGGTGAAACTGGTCTGGATTACTATTACCACCAGGAAAAAAAGTCGCAGCAACATGTAGTTTTTCGCGAGCATATTCACGTAGCAAAAATACTAAATAAGCCCCTCATCGTGCATACGCGCAATGCACGTGAAGATACATTAGCTATCTTACGTGAGGAGAAAGCCAGCGACTGCGGTGGTGTAATTCATTGTTTCACCGAAGACTGTTCGACTGCCAAGGTATTGCTGGAAATGGGATTCTATATTTCTTTTTCTGGTATTGTCACCTTTCGAAATTCAGAGGTACTGCGTCAGGTAGTGCGTTATGTCCCTCTTGACCGACTTTTGTTGGAAACCGATTCCCCTTATCTGGCGCCGGTACCTTATCGCGGTAAAGAAAATCAGCCTGCTTATGTGCGTGATGTGGCGGATTTTATAGCGATGCTTAAGGGGGTTTCGTTGACGCAGTTAGCGGCCCTTACCACTGCTAATTTCGGTCGGCTATTTCACGTGGAGACGCATACCTACCTCAACACCAACTAATAAAAATAATGATTATAGTAACTTTATGAAGTAAAGTTAAGTAGTTTTACCCTTGCGTGCAATTCCTTTTACATTGGTTAAATATAATAATTACTGATTTTACGATATGTTACGAGATTGCATTTTTATTAAGGCGTAGATGTTAATTAATAAAAACCGCCGTTTTTTAATAGAGAATTATGATGAATCAAGATTTAAATTCAGAAGTAAAAATAAAATCTTTGAAAGATGTATTGACTGTCTGCTAACAATCGGTAATTCATTATTGCTGCTATTATTATTTACTTATCTTTAATATATTACTAAATAGTAGTTTTCCAGAGTTAGGTTTATTTACATCAGTTTTTTTTAATGTTATTGATGTTGATCATGACTTATTTTTTCGCCGACGAGATTGCCGACAAACATTCGTCTTATACAAGGTGTTAGTTGTGATTATTACCGTCGATATCTCGGCGTTGATTTTTAACCTTTTTATTGTAGCAATCTACTGAAATATTCAGGATTTTACGATTAAACTATTTATGTTTATTATTCCCGGCAATATAATGATCTTGTTTGGCGTAATGATATCGGTTATTAAACGACCGATTGGTATCGTTATTTAATATGTTTCTATTAATTGATTTATTTAATACAATAACTAAAAATAAGTTAGTTAAAAACTAATTGCATCAGTCCATAATAATTCAAATTCAAGGAGTGGTAAATCTTGCATCGGAGATCTTTAGCATAATTATATCTATAATATTTTTACATGCAAATTTTGGCATTAGCTAACTGATGCTAATTAATTATTTCATGGCGATATTTTACATTTATATATAACTACCTTAGTGCCGGCCAACTATGAGTAGCTTCTTATTTAAACTGTAAGACCTTGTGCGCTATCGCTATTACTATTTAGTACTTATGAATTACATCGCATTGATTGTTTCTCTAAACGGTCTTACTGAGAAAATATTATTTTATTTTAGTGGTGCAGCTACTATATGCATTCATGTTTATCGTATTAGTTGACTAATGTTTTGCGGTGTATTTATTTTAAGCATGTGGATGGTCTTATGTTGTATGCGATCCAATTGATTTTATACGTATCAAGGTACGTTAGCAATTAAATTTTGTTATTCTTATTAGTGGTAATTACCTATGTTTAGTATATTATAATTTGTCGCTTTTACTTATCGTGAAGTTACATTTTAATACGTCGGGTTATGTGATGTTTAATCCGGATTGTCGAGGTTATATCAACGGACTAGAGTAAACGAGCAAAGGTGCTTTGGGCACAGCGTTTAGTCACGAAACAAACATCACATTAATTTTGACGAGTGTATATCATTAGGCTATGCATTCATCGAACGGATGTGGTAAAATAAAAGGTATAAAAACTCCAGGCATCCTAAGTGTGATTATGGCAACTGCTAGTATGAAGACAATTTTGATACCCAGATAAATCATTTGGAAACCGCAATGGATAATTATCTGTATCAACCAATATTATTGTAACTTCCGTGACTCATTAAGTGTCTTTTGTCTTAATTCATATGAGCGGTATTCTTCAGTGTCAATATCTGCGTGTTATCTAATATTGTATATTCGTACCGTTCGCACGTATGCGAACGGTAAGTCTTTGTTCACTTGAGATAAGGCGAAAAGCATCATCTATTTGCTATAGTTAATACGTTCACATCTTTACTATTATGCGATAAGCAATTGTTTTCATGACACGACTGGTGAAGTATCTTAAGTAACTTACTACTAATACGTCCTTGACGAATTAATTAAGAAACCAGAGGAATATTGCTATGGCCGAAGAAACTATTTTTAGTAAAATTATTCGCCGGGAAATTCCGGCTGATATTCTATATCAAGATAATTTAGTGACCGCATTTCGCGACATAAGACCCAAAATGCCCAGTCATATGCTGATCGTGACGAATCAGATCATCCCTACCGTCAATGATATCACAGCTGACCATGAGGCTGTGCTGGGACGGCTGTTTACCGTAGCTGTAAAAATCGCTCAACAAGAGGGCATTGATAAGAACGGATACCGGCTAATAGTGAATTGCAACCGGCATGGCTGCCAGGAAATTTATCATTTACATATGCATCTTTTGGGCGGACAGCAACTTGGTCCGATAGTACCGTAATGCTTTGAAAAACATATAGTTCGCACCGCAGTATTTAATGGTTACTGTTAACCTATCTTAACGAGAGTGATAGTCTAATTACTTGTTTGATATGACTAATCATCAATTACGGTTGATTAATGTGCTGGTACTTATTGGCTTGTATTACCGTTATTTCCCTTAATTAATATTCTCTAGTGAATACAGAGATATTAATCTAAAGGCGAAAAACACGTTCGTCTCAATTTATTTTGCAATAAAGAGTCAATATCAAGTATACAATGGAAAAGATTGCTTTAATCGTTTTTGCAACGATGGTGTTATCTAGCTGTACTACCCGATCTCCAGAATTGCTCCCAATCACTATAAAACCCACGTTACCGCTGGTGAATAACGAGCTAGTCCCTATACCGCCAAAAATAAAAACTATTGACTGGCGGGCCAGTTTCTCACCTATGGTGCAGGAAATGTTGGCGGTGCAAGCAATGAGCGATGGCAGCGTTTTGTTAGTAAATAAACTAAAAAACGCTACTAACGGTAACTTGCAAACAAGTAAAGCCACCGAGATGCTTACTTTCCTCATTGCGAATGGCTCTGAAAAATTCCAGATAGTGGATGATGATAAATTAAATGCTGCGCGCCAAAATTTAGGGCTGTTTGCGGACGATAGTTTGGAGTCGCTTAGTAAAGCGGTGGGGCTGGCCCGCCATCTAAACGCCCAGTACGTGCTCTATAGTACCGCTATTGGCGATGTAACGAAGCCCATGCTGAAGCTCCAACTAATTTTGGCGAAGACCGGAGAAATCATTTGGTATGGTAATGGCGTTGCCCAGGAATAACAGCAGCTTGCATTCGGTACTAGCGAATTATCTATCATCATCCGCGCAGGAAGAAAAAATCGTACTCCTGCCAGCCAGCGGACTTACCGGTGAAAGCTGGCGATTGCATGGAGCTGGTTTCGATTTACTAGTTCGCGAAGCAAGTAGGTAGAAAATGCAACTAGGTGTTAATCGACGTCGAGAGTTTCGCTTGCTGCGAGTGCTTAAGGGTAGCGGCTTAGCGCCTCGTCCTCGAAGTATCACCTCCGAATGGTTGATTATGGAGTGGCTACCAGGAGAACCGATCAATGCTCAGGGATGGCAACAGGCGCTAACGATGGGAACGATAGCGGCAATACTTGCCAGGTTGCATCAACATCGTTGTAGCGGTTATCCGCTCAACCTGCAGACGCGCTATGCACGTTACTGGCAGGCTAGTGACCCTTCGCGACGTTCCCCAACCTGGCTGAGGTTACACAGAAGGTTTTTGCATCGATCTCAGCCGTCGATTATGCGCCAAGCCCTCTTGCATATGGACGTACATCAAGGCAATGTACTTCATCAGAAGGGAGGTTCTCTGATGCTGATAGACTGGGAATACGCAGGCGATGGGGATATTGCTCTGGAACTAGCAGCGTTGTTTTGTGGCAACTCCCTGCCTTCTGCGGATCGCGAGCGTTTGTTGGCAGATTATTTACAGCTCATGCCAGGCCTTACGTGCAATCATTTATGCCGCCAAATTAAAAGTTGGATTCCCTGGGTTAACTATTTGATGTTGTTATGGTATGAGACGCGCTGGTTCCAGACTAGTAATCAACACTTTATTGATTTAGCTGCACCGCTGCGCCGATATTTTGATCTGTCAAGCTAGTTATTTTCCAAAGACTAGCAAAAAGCTTCAACCAGTTAATAGTTTTCCCAAAAGAAACGCTCCTGGCTACGATTAGGCGTACTCTCACGATTTTAATCTCTAGATGATTTTATACTGATCTCGTTCAACAGATCCTGAGGGTTTTTAGAAGCCACATCAGTAAAAAAGTATTCCGCTATTATTGTTCAGCAGCTCGATTACCAGAAAAAATAAAGCCATGGACGTGTAAAAGAATTTTATTTCGACACAACATAGTAAAAAATAAAAAGATTTATTTATTGCATTTAATAAAGAATTTACTCTTATCGTAGCTCACTCAAATCATACCATGCGACTATCTATACATTAAACTATCCGTTGTCATTTTGCAGTTACTGCCAAGCATCAACTGTGCTGTATTCGCTAGTAGTAATCTCACCTTTTTCTGCCTATGGATTTTGCCTTTAACAGGAACAGCAAATTGGTAATAGTAGTAATAAGCATGTTTATTAAAATGATTGATACGCGCTTATGGTTGGTTTACTGGAAACTTTTTATGAAAATAGAATCGCGAAATAAAATGACCGCACACAGATTAAACAGCTTCTTCCGTAAAGGGGTAATGTGAAATAGGGAATAGAATGATCACTAATGATCAGCAGTAACAAGTGTTTATAAATGTATATTAGTCACAAAATTAATATCGCATAATTCTAGCCTTAATTTTAAGACAAGCTCGGTGTTACCACCGATAAAATAAACAAATATAAAAATTATATTATGATCTTGTACATGTAATTTACTTGCCTAAAAGAATTATATGTATATATAAATATTTTAACGTATTTCTACATTACTTATTGTAGGGTCTAATGTTTTTACGAATGACCTAAAGTTGCAGTATGTTACCTTTTAAGGTAATTAGCGCGTGATAGCACTAAGATACCCTGAGAGTCAAATATCAAAAACCTAATAAGTTATATATTAACATAGTGATCGTATCATTACAAGCATAGATAGGTATACATAACAAATTAAACATATACTGATAATTAATATCCATTAGCCGAACTGTTGATATAAATTTGCGTTTCTCACATGTAAAATTAATGCGATATGCAAATAACTATTTAGCATGAGGCAAATGTGATCAGTTATTTCAAGCATCACATATTTTTCTTTTGTTCCCACTCAGTCTAATTGAGTAATTCGAATCGTTTTCTCCGAGGTTGTGGTCAAGTAGCATTACATAGTTAGTTACTAACCACTAAACTATAGATCGGTGTGTGCTAAAATCGCATGAATTTTATTAAGTCTATAAAACCGTATCTATGGTATTTTTTACGTTTAGTAGAACGCTTCGTGCTATTGTCATGTTTGTAATTATAAACCAGTAAGCATGAGCTGCAAAGTACATGTGCTAATAAATTTTTATTAATTTTACACGAATAAGTAAAATTAATACCATCCAATAATATTTGATTAATATAAGTTTTATGTGTAATTTGATTTATCCGTGCGATTTACGCTGATACATTGACATGCTAATTTTGCTTAGGAGAGACGACTAGGCAGTCGTATTTCATTCTGTTTCAAGGCAGTTTAAACTTTCTCTTATTAGCCCCTAATTTTGCCCATTGACGATAACTAGGTTTTTGTCATCATTCTCTTGACATCTAAACTATATGTAAAACTTGACTTATTATTTAGAAATAATAAATTAATAATGTAATAAAGCAAGTGTCTAAAAGATAACTAATTAAATAATAGTGAATTACGCAGTTTATTTAGTTTTGTGTATATTAGAGTTGTTTTGAAAGTAAACAATTGTTAATTTCAATAGTAGTATTTGTTACTATAGCTTAATGTTATGTTTGAATATAGTTACTTAATCAGATTAAGTATTATAAAGAGGTAAGAAATTTATAGATGTATCAAAGTTAATTAAATTAAAAGTATTGAAAACCTTGATAAAGAAATGATATTCATGACAACATATTTGTTGTCATGAATATTAATATTATAGTTTACGTGCTCTCTTAAAGATAGGTGAAATATTTCTTTTAATTAAATTTGTAAAAGACTTCATAATGAGCTATGGAGGTTAAGAAAATTAATTTGTGCTATCAGTGTTAAACAATACTCAAAAATACTTTATAAGTAGCTTAATGACCTTGTTTTCTTGATATCGTATTGATATACATGAATAAGTTTTTATTTGGCATTATTAAAATATTTAACTTACTAAAATATATTTGAAGTCGTTAGTTTTACATGATTATTTTAGGCTAATCGATTTTTTGTGGTTTTATTATAAGTTTCTGGAAACAAAATGATATAAGCTGTTATGCTTTTGCGGCAGAAATTAAATGTTATAAGAGAGATTTATTATTTAAAACTTAATATTAATGTAAATGTTATTTAACTCCTTTTTTTTGACTTAGTAATATCATTGTGAATGAACGATATAGCTTATTAGCAAGAGAAGATCAAAAAAGTAATTTAAGAATTAAAATGCTTAAGTAGGCATATTTTACAACATTACCTTTTTAATTTTATTAAATTTAATGTAAAATACAATGCTGCGTAAGGATTGACATAATTTTAAAATCAAGTCAAATTTACTTGATATCAAAATTCTTGATGAAAAAGTGCTGCTATACAGTGGTCATTTCTTTAGGGGCATTATCCGATATGCAACTACGGAACACTTAAGTTAAAAGATCTATACAATTCCTAACGTTTTAGTTCTACAGAAGTTTGTAGAACTTTGTCTTCTATCGTTAATTCTTATCTCTCTACTATCACCTTCTTTCATGAAGAACACAAACTATGTATATTCTTAAAAAAGTTTGTGTACTTCTAATAAGAAGTTATGACGTCGATACGATCAATTAGTATAAATAGGATGAAAAGTTACCAAATGTTAAGCTTCCATAGCTAATATGCTGATTGTAGCGCCGACTGATTGTGTAGGGGGTTATTGCAAGGGTGCTAACTAGAAAAGCTAGTTATCAGCGACAAGTTAGGCGGGGTATTCCGTATTTAGATTATGCTGTTCTTCAGTAGAGATAGAGTTTAACCAGGCAAAGAAAATGGAAAGTACTGACAAACTATTTTACTTTTTAGAGCAATTCGTAGGTTTTCGGTAATTATTTAAAATATATTACATATAAGAGTGTTTAATCATGCTATCTTAATACTATTAAGATTAAGTAATATTTTGATAACTTATAATGTTATCTGATTTGTTTATTTGAATTCTGTATTGTATGGAGCTACTTAAGTAAAAATTAGATATCTTTATTTATATATCTTTAATCAAAAGACCAGACAGAAAACCTGTAAGCAATAATGGTTATAAGAGATTCCTTCTTAAAAATGGGGCATTTTGTTTAGTAAATACATTCTACCTTATCTTCTTCGTTTAGAAGATCATGAGCACTTTAATTAAAGGCGTGCCGGTTATCATCGATAAACAAGATAATACTTGTCTTATTCTTATGATCATTTATGGTATATGTAAGTTACTTATCTTGTTTTATATTATACCGGAGTTGGAATAATCATGGTGTCTTGTTTTATTGAAATTAATACTACGTAGTATTTGTGCCTTAAATACTTATGTCAGCGGCAATTAAAAAATCTTTCACCTCTCTGAGGTTCATGCCATAAGATGATTTACTGATTGAGTTAGTAAGTGTCAATTAACCTTTGCAAAGGTTTCAATTTTATTTTAGTGCTAATAGCAGGGAACCTTCAAAGAAGGTTTCTAGCTGATCTTCTGCACGGCTACAAACAAACGATAACGTTCTAGTAAATAATTAATTTTAGGTTGTAGGGACTTGTATTCGCAGATAATAAACACGCGAAACAACTTTTGTTTATTTAGTTAAGTAAGTTTTTTAGTAAAAGAGCTTTACTATTGTAGTAAAAAACTAGTAAACATCTTTATGATGAGTTATGATAAAACTCGTGTTTATATAACGATAAGATTTATGAATAAAAACTAAAACTTCCGGCATTGATAAATTAACTAGATGTGCATATTGACTTTAATGTTGCTTATTCGAGCGCAGATAAGTTAGTACATGATATATGCTTTATTTGTTTTCATTCCTTCCGGAAAAGATAATTATCATGCTTCTTACCTTTAGCGAAATAGCCTTTACCCCATCGCCGTTTCTGTTTTTTGCCTTGCTTTTATCAACGATGTTATTAGTTCACTCAGAAGCAATAGAACGGCATTTTTTGAATATCTCTTAGGTTAATGTCAAGGTGTGTAGCACCTTGATGTAAGTGATACGGTACAAATTTTATTATATAGCACATAGGCGATAATTATTAGATACCTTTTAATAAAAGAGAGTTATTTTGATAAATTTTAAAATGAATCTTTCGTGAAGATTAATAATATCAAAAATAAAAAATCGCAGTAGATAATTCTTATGAAGCTTCATGCAAAATCCGGATCCGATAAGATCGCGCAAGCAGAAATATTCAGGCTTTACTAAAACGTACAGCTACCTTAGTGCTGGGATGTCACTCTTTCCCGCTTTGTGGGTGATAACTATAACGAGCTTTATCTCAAAAGGTTTATGGTATACATATGTTCTATGGTGGTTATTGTGTATTTCTATGTTTTCGATAGTTTGAAATACTGGTTTAGCCGCAAAGCTATAGTGTATCTGCGTTCTAAAGAATTTCTGGTCGTGTACCTAGAAGCACGTTTTGTGCGTAAATATCATGCTATAGGTAGGTTTTTTGCCGATAGTAGCCTGCAGATGTACACGCTATTAGACGTAATCTATTCTAACAATATTATACTAGACAATGTAATCAGGAATGGTAACTCTATAGTTACGTCGATTGTGTGTGGCTGTGCGCCAAAATGTAGCGAAATTGTGCGTTATTTATATGACTATTCCAACAAATGTTTTTGTTGTCTTAATTTTTAGGTGTTTGTAGTGCAATTATTAACAGATTACGCTTGCGGCAAACAATATTAATTGTAGTGAGATCGCGGATCTTATTTACAATATAAATTTTAGTATATTATCACTTATCACATGCTGCTATTCTAGCTTTCCAGAAACGGGATTTGATTTTCCTACCAACGCCAAAATCAATTTATCTGGCTGATCAAAAAAATTATTTTGCAACGTTCTTGAAACTGGCAATAACGATCACAGCACTGTAGTAAAATGTTGGTCAGTCTAGGTGACTGACATCAGATTGTTTATCTTATATTTTTGCCTAGCATCTTAACAACAAGCAATTAATTTGTTTTATTAGGCTTATTCGTAGCAGTGAATATTAGATTTCAGTGTGTAGTGAAGCATTAAATAGCCATTCAAGTTAAAAACTTATCTCAAATTATCTTTCAGTGTTCTAATAAGCTAAGTATTTACTGCTTAATTTATACTCAAAATAGCTATACTAGTTTTTGAATAATATTCAATATCTAAATATAATATTAAACCATGAAGATTAGCTGTCAGTTCTTTTATCGTTAAATAAGAAAACTGAGTGTTGAACAACAGAAAAATCATCAAGGACTTATCATTAACCTATAATGAGCATTGAATGCTGTGTTGTAAAAAAGAAAAACTAAATTTTGAAACAAATAATTATATCCTAAAAACGCTACGGTGCTTTTGATATCTGATTTTACTTAACTTTTCTTAGTAATCGATCAACTCAAAACATGATACTAAATCACATCCTTTTCTCGATTTTTGATAAAAATTCCAGTAGTTATTGCCTATATCATTGTGATTCAATCATTTTTATGTTTAGCTTGTAATTAAATTAGTTTTTGGTGAACAAGAGGTTATAACGATCACATCGCCTTGACTATCGGAGATAAAAGTAGAACTTTCTAGTTAAACCACATACCTATGTGGCTACTATGAGTTTAGCTATATTAAATACATAGCGATAGTCAGTTACTAAATCTGGGTGAATAAATTTATGGACAAAAAAACTTTAAAATATCGTCTTTCTGTAAGAAGCTGAAGATATGCCGAAGATAGGTTACTCTAGAAGCTTATTAAAGCGTAATCTGCTATAATCTTTTTTATATCATAGGATATGATATTATCATCAAGCGCCGTGTATATTACAAGGGGTTAACAATAAATAAATTGGACAATTATTCCATAGACATTTAAGTAGAGTAATTAACATTAATTGACTTCTACTATAGGAGACAGCACAATAGTTTATGAAAATGAGATGGTAAATATTTTCTAAACGCATAACGAATAATATTAAACAGCTACCCTAACGAAGGTGTTATCTGTGATTTTAATAAAAATGCAAATCGAAAGTTAAAGTCGATCTCGAAAGATTTACTTCCAGCTAAATTTTTTACTATCACTAATAAAACTATTTAGTAAAAATTTACAGTGATGATGAAAAAAAACTGCAGAAAGATCGAAAAACACTTTTGTAATTATACGACTATTAGTTAGAACCTTGGACTTAATAGGAACGATAAATCTTATTTAATAGAAGCTTGTACGATAATCAGACGACCAAGTTGCTACATTAAGAACTGCAGTTCGAAAACACAACTTTGTTAATAGTATTTAAACAGTTTTAATATAATTAGGAAAGCTAGAATCAACCCAGGAGATTGAACTGACCACAGGTATTGAACAATGTTTTCTTTCAAGATAGAGAGAATGCTCACGAAGTATAAGAATTAAATATAGCCTGAATTTTACACACCAAATTTATTAATAATTCTGAGTTCAATACAATGAATAAAATTCTTTTAGTTGATGATGATCGCGAATTGACACTTTTTTAAAAAAACTATTAGAAACAGAAGGGTTTAACGTCCAAGTAGCGTATGATGGCGAACAGGCGTTAAGCCAAATGGATAGTTCATTTGATTTATTGCTTCTTGATGTCAAGAAGCCGCGCAAAATGGCATTGATACTTTGAAAGAACTACGCCAACAACACCAAACGCCGGTTATCATGTTAACAGCTAGAGGTAGAGAACTTGATCATGTTTTGGGCCTGGAGTTGGGAGCGGATGATTATTTATCTAAGCCGTTTAACGATCGCGAATTGATGGCGCGCATTCGCGCAATATTACGCCGTTCTTATTGGACGGAGCAACAACAAATTGAAGAGGTTAGCATGCTTGCTTCCCTTGAAGTAGATTCTCTGCGCCTTAATCCGGGTCGGCAGGAAGCAACCTTCGACGGTACGCCACTAAATTTGACAGGTACCGAGTTTACTTTACTTTATTTGCTGGCACAGCATTTAGGGCAAGTTGTGTCGCGCGAACATCTTAGTCAGGATGTTTTGGGTAAACGATTGACGCCATTTGACCGGTCAATTGATATGCATATTTCTAATTTACGTCGCAAGCTACCTGAGAGGAAAGATAATTATCCTTGGTTTAAAACTTTGCGTGGACGGGGCTATTTAATGGTATCTTTTGCATGATCACTAGTGTGACTGTGCGTATATTTGCTATGTTTTGGTTAACTCAGGCATTAGTTTTTATGTTGCCCAGACTAAGCTTTCCTTAAATGATGCAATTGCTTGATGGCGAGCAGCATTAATTCTTGATGCAGCAAGAGAATGTGGAGGCAGAATGAGCTGTGGATATAGCTAACGATTTGATGTAGTGTAGTTGTTTGTTTTGAATTATATATCTAAGGTCCGCCAGACCAGCGTTTTATTATGGTGATTAGCAAAGGGAGGTTTATCGGCGCTTAACGCAACGAGATGAGAATTACCCACGATTTTATAGACTAATTAGCTAATACCCCAATATAAAAACATAGTCGTTCGTAACTAATGAAGCTCTCACCATTTGCGATGGTTAGGACCATTATCAGTTTAACTATATTCATCTGGTAGGTATTTTCAATCGAATTTCATGAGTGTTTATTTGATTGCTCATTGATATTTTTAATTGTCCGTTATACTATTAATATTTAATTTGTGTTATGGCTTGTCTGTGGAGTCTAATCATGCTGATGTGTACACTGAAGCATGCCGCCGATAAAGTAGCTCGTGAGAGCTTACGGCAAGATTCTAATCTGGAAGCGCAGCTGCAAAATTTTTTAGTCACTAGCTTTAAGTTTTAATGATATAATCAGTGCTCTGGAGCAGATGATGACTGTCTAGTAGCGTTTATTTTACGATGTTTTTCACTAGCTACGCACATGCTATTAACTCGGTTATAATTGGTTACCGTACTAACAGCGTAGATGCCATGGCGGAGCATGAACTTGCACGCATTAAAACTGAGGTACATCTTCTAGATTTAATAATTAACGATCTGCTTGTCTTATCTCTCATTCAGCATATATAAACGAGTTATCGTATAGTGTTAATAACCAACATTTTGTAGTCTAATGTACTTAACGATACCCAGTTTGAATCGGAGCAAATGGTTAAAGCTTGAAGTTTTTATATCGCCCCAGGCAATCATAAATCTGTTAGGTAATCTTTCTGAACTTTGTTAGAAGTTTACTTATAAAAGGAATATTCTGCGCAACTCCTTATATTATTCGTACGAGTGAATTTTATCCAGATTTAACGTTAATTAGCAGGTTACGATTATTATCGTAGACGATGATGGGCATGGCGTTAATGACGATGATCGCGAGTATATTTTCCAACCGTTTTATCGTACTAGTCAAACGCGATAACTGCTAGTTTGGTAGCAACCGTATCCTGGGGTTAGTAATTGTTGAAATTGTGGTCATGTTATTACGAGGCTATGTAATAAACCTAGGATATCTCATTCGACGGACTAAGGCAATTTTTATATCGCTTTATTTTTGCTACAGAACTCAGATGGCATTTTTGATGTAATCAACATTGATGCATTGTAGTTGACAAGATACTTTTCCAGACGCGAAAATAAATGGCTATAAGAGATAGTATATTACTAATGTGCATTTTGATTGTGCCATAATATAGTATGCATGCTAAACATTGCATTTTATCTGAATCAAATAACTTTTTATAATACAAACAACATAATCTGTATGTACATCATTACTAGTTTTACCCTCACTTACTACTAAAGTAAGGCACTGCAATTTACCTAAAACGATAAGAGCATGCGCTGTATTATCATAATGTATTTATGATTTATCATCTCCGATGATTATATGCTGCCTCCTGAGAAAAACAACTAAGCATTTTTACGTCATACGATCAAGAGGAGGGAAACTACTATATATCAGATAAGATATCGGATAAAATATTCTGTGTGGAACGTAAGATTCTCGCGCTTTCGCCTTCAAATGTTGGCACACTGCCTACCATAGCATATGAGATGCTTATTTAGATGAAGTTGTTTAACATTCATAGCATGCATCTATCTAACACGATATCGGTCTTTAGGATATTAAAATTAGCGCTAGTTAAATGAAAATATTGTTGTGATCACTACAATATTTAAGATCTGCATTCAAGATTATTACTGATCTCACCGATGCCGTTAAGCGGAAAGAATTATAAATAGAAACATCCTTTTCCTCCCTTCTGAGTTTTGAATAACGATCTCTAGGTTTTGATTTTACATATGTTGTTGTAGCATCGTGCAACGTGATATATGTTTATTCCACGAAAGCTAGAAATTTGATTCTAAAATAAATAGCTATATGCTAGCGGGTTTAGTATTGATGACTATCACAATTAATAATATGTGTCTACAAAGTATGGGTCCGGCTTATAGGTATAAGCTAGGGCTTTAGCATATTTATTTATTGACAGATTTGCGGCAGTGAGCGACGACGTTGCACGCGTCATAGAATCGTGTTTAGATCGGTATTATAAGCCTTTACTACCACATTGCAGATGAGTAAAATTATGCATGGAATTGTTAAGTTTGTTCGTCAGAATATAACTTTAATATATTATCTAACTTTTTGTGCTTAAAGCATAATTGTACAAAAAGCGGCTAGCCTGGGTTCATAACTTTCCATGAAATCTTGATTTATTTTGTATATTTTACCATGTAAGTTCACGATTTTATCGATATACCGCTCGATTGTTCTTTTGGTGCTAGGTTACAAGTTTTATCCGTTGTATTTTTCGCCTTTTTGAGCTCGTCCGAGAAGATGCATTGCTGCCTGATACGCATTTTTGTTTTTATACAGCACTTGATAAATTTGTTCGGTAATGGGCATTTCTACTCCGTATTTACCTGTCAACGTTAATACCTCCTTGGTATTGCGGTAACCTTCAACCACCTGCCCAATCTTTTTTTGTGCGTCTTTAACGGCGGCACCCTGTCCCAATAGCATGCCAAAACGGCGATTGCGCGACTGATTATCAGTACAAGTAAGCACCAGGTCGCCTAGACCTGCCATGCCCATGAAAGTGCTAGGTTCTGCTCCCATTGCTGCGCCGAGTCGTGACATTTCCGCCAGACCGCGAGTGATCAATGCTGTGCGAGCATTGGCGCCAAAACCGAGACCATCAGATATGCCAGCACCGATAGCTATAACATTTTTCACGGCGCCACCTAATTGGACGCCGATAAGATCGGGATTAATGTAAACGCGGAAATTTTTGCTGCAGTGTAATAACCGCTGTAAATCAGCGCTGAATGTGGCATCGGTGGCCGCTACTGCTATAGCAGTGGGCAATCCAGCCGCTAATTCGCGTGCGAACGTCGGTCCTGATACCACTGCTAGTGGTATTTGGTTTCCCAATATCTCTCGCGCGACCTCCTGCAGCAGTCTTCCGGTATTTGTTTCCAGTCCCTTAGTAGCCCAGACAATGCGTGCATCCTTCCGTAAGTGTGGTTTAAGTTGCATAATTACGTTGCCGAATACGTGGCTCGGGACTACGATTAGAACATTACGGCTGGCAGCCAGTGCTGTCGGCAGTAATGCCTCCAGGCGCAGCGTTGGTGGAAACGGCACATTAGGTAAAAAAGTCTGATTGCGGCGTGCCGTCTTCAACGCTTGGATATGAACTGGATCATGCCCCCAGAGTAACACTTCATGATTATTACGTGCCAGAGTGATAGCCATAGCTGTACCATAAGAGCCAGCACCTATAACAATCATTGCAGCATCGCTAGGCATAATTAGATGTCCTAAACTAGTTGGCTAACTTTGTTTTCTCAGCTAGCTGCAGGTGGTTTTCATGAACAGCCAGCCTATCAAAGTTAACCGGGGCTAAATTAAGTGTCTAGAAGGTATATCAAGACACCTGACTGTTATGCATTGGTGGTCATCGGTCAACAAAATATTCAAGACATATGTGTTGAGGTAGTGCGTTGTCTGGGTGCCTTTAATACCAAAGATGGTAAAGATATCTGCCTGCTGGCCTTCGCATAAAAACGCGGTATTATTGTCAAGTGGCGTCGTCATATTGAATCGCAACAAAACATAACAGATGTCTCCTAACATCTGGTTAAACAAGTTATCAAATTCCAGTTTGATAGCAGACGGCCATTCCCGCTGGAATGCACTAAGCGTGTTTAGCACTTTAAACGAAAAGTTTTTCGTGTCAATGCACTGTTTAGTATAAATGCACTAAAGTTGAAATATTATCTCAGTATTATTTTGTTCTGATTCTGATATTAAAAAATTTTAGTTAAGGTCTAGATGCAGTTGTCAAGGTGCGCGCCTCCTTAGTTATGTTTATTTAAGAAAATAATCTCAGCCGTTACGTAAATCTAGCTCATGCAGATGCATCTCAGTCGCTTATCTTTTTGTTTTTAATAAAAGTCTGCAGCATCTTAGTACGGCTGCAGCGTTAAATTATTTCTTTCCGAATATACATTACTCTATTAATAATTATTGCTGAATAAGATCCTTTAGGAATAGATGGACTTTAAATTCAATTGGATAATGTTAAATAGTTTTTGTATACATTTCAATATTAGTTATAGTTCTTTTTTTCTCATTGTATAGTATGGTCATTTACCTCCGCACCAGCGGTAAATTTTCTCCGATCCATCCGGATATATCCTTCTTGCAGGATATAAACCTGTTCAAATCCAGTTTTGATAAGCTATTTTAGTCGCATTGCGCGAAGTGGTACCCCTGGTGCGAATGACAACGATTAGTTTCACTTTTGCGTTCTATAGCTTGATCGGTTAGCTGTATTTAATATCTACCGCTGTGTTATATTCAGGCATATTAGCAATATGCCCTTTACGGGACTCATCTCGTTTGCGCAGATCAATAATCACCGCGCTTTCATTGTTGATCAGGTAAATGTTTTCACTTTGGGTGAGGTTGATCACTTAGAAAACCCTTTGCGGACAGTGGTTAAAATTACGACATCAAAAAGAATTAGTCACCATAAACTATGGTGTGAGATAATTACTAACAATTTGCATGATTGTTTGCATGGGATTTAACTCTTGTTAATAAATAACGACAGGTTTAAATACTTAAGTATATTTTCTCTTCCCGCCGGTAAAATTTAGTTAATCTAATTTAGATAGACATTCACTAATGTACTGACATTAGTATTGCGTCACGCTGAAAAAATATCGCATGATATGGATGTCAAATTTTACATGATATTTTAATTAATTATGTATTTAATGTACAGTGATTATTACCATCAGGGCAAAACATTGTTAAAACATTTTATATACCAAGGTAAGTTAGTGATTCATTGCTTGCAAAAGATTCAGAACTTCTGGTGTTGCATTTTTGCTAGTGCGCTTTTACCAGCTGTAGCTGGTAAAGTCGCAGATAACAAGTAGCAAATTTAAATTTTGCATTAAATATTTTACCAAAAATTCAATGCTAAAATGGTAACCAGCTGTACTAAGTCAACTGAGAATCAGCACTAACAAAATCTATCGGTTGCTTATCTATCTCTCTGCTGGCTACGCAGAGCTAGGATGTTAAAAGCTGAATCTCAATATTGGTTGGAATGACCATTTTTAATGGTTGCAAAGTGGTCAATACGTTTTGCGGTTGAATTTTGCTTTATTGAGTGCCAATATTATGCACTTTGATCCTAAACAACAAGTAAAATATAGGCAATTAACGTCTGTTATCTTATTGTAATTAATTTAACTAATCATACACGATAATCATAAAAACCTATATGCCATACAAGTACTGTTTTAATGGTGAGAAAAAGCGAGCAATAGTAAGTATTGCAGTAAAATAATAACAGCAAATAAATCGACTACCGTCGGCTGGTCATAATTGGCAGACTGTTTGCAATAGGTTATTATTTATAATCATCATCGAACATAGCATGGACACTTCTATGAGTATGTAATTATTTTCTTTTAAAATTCGTCGCTAGGTCCTAACATTTAGTTTAATACTACACCCTAACTTTAGGTAGTTAATTTATCAATGAAACTTTCAGTGCTGCTATTGTTATGCTCCTCATACTAACAAATTAATCGATACTAACTGTGAAATTTAATATTGTCATTAACGATTTGGGTTACAAACTAAATTAACGAATATTAGGTGCTGATCATGCCGTTAATATTTCGATAACAACACTACTATATGCATCTTATGCCCATGCGATGGTTAAAAAATGCTCACTAGCAGAAAGTAGCGCTATCTTATACATCTACCGATGGCGCTATTAAGCAAGCAACCCTGGAGTGTGCAATGCGATAACATAGACGATGAGTTGTACTAGAGCCAACATACTAACATATTATCATTAGCATTTATTCATCTAGATAAATGCCCCTTATACGGTGAGAGAGATAAATAACCTTATATGATCTTCGTGATGACCTTTAGTTTTAGTGGAATGTACAACTGATGGATGCATGGGCAGGCATTAAGATGTTTATTGTTATTCTTTCCTCGATAGCATAAACTATGCATTTGTCAGCCATTAGGTGCCTGTTGCAGCCGGCAACTGCGGTTTAGATGGTTCCTCAAACCGAGATATTTCAGAATGACACTTCTAGCAAGGCCGGAATAAGCGTGCTAGTTTAGCCGTGCGATGTTGTTGGCACACCGCAATGGGCTTTTTATATCGCTATAGGCTATCTTTTTATTTCGTCACTGTAATCTAGTATTGCACCAGATGCTTTTATCCCTGCTAGAAGATGTTGTGCTGGTATGTTTCACGTATGTTACTCAACGAACAGCTCGAATTTGTTACCGCTGCGTTTCCTGATATCTATAATATATAAAATTATATTTATGTAGCTGATATCGGTAAACTATGTGCAGTTAAAATAGCTGTATATTAAAAGGGAAGATCTCTATCTTAGAGGTGAAGGTAGTTTTCTGTTCCATCGCTCTGACTCATGCAAGTCGTACAAAGAAAAGTAACTGGCAAGCATTCACTTTATTTAGATCGTCGGCTGCGATATCACACGTTTTGATTCTCTCATCCTATTTTACTTATACGTCAACAATTGGCACCTAGTATTCGTTTCTTAGCCGCGATAAAATACGAACAGGGTATCTACATTATTACCATGTGCTTTAATTAAATGTAAATTACTTAGTTAAATTATGATAATGCTATAAGATCTGTTGAGAATTCTACTATGTTAAAATAATAGTAATGAATAGAGTAAGTATCGTAAATATTTTATTAGAAATCTTTAAATATTTATCGCGACCGTTTTGAGTGTATCTACATCGTTATCGGTCTTGACATGCATTATTAGCGCCACTATTTAATAAATCAGCAGCTATCTCCTGAACGCTATTAGTATTTCATCGCGTGTTATTGTGCGTTGATATCAGTCGTTAAAACGAATTTGAACTAAGTAAATACTGCTCAATCTATTATTGTTAAACGCTAATTTACTCACAAACATCCATGCTGAGCTATTTACCAGCTCAGACAATCGTGTTATTTGTAATTAATTGCAACTAAATGCGATAACTAATTGATTATTTAGCACAAATATCCTTGTTTCTTGCTGCAGCACAATATTACGAATAGGATTGCGATCATTGTTCTTCAGACAATTTTGTTATATGTTTAGTAGTTACCGGTATGTTTCAATTGTTGTGTTAATTAAACACAAGATTGCTATTTTGTGATGCAATAGGTGTTGGTGGTGCAGAGATAATCTAATATTTGAAGATATATTGTCGGTGTTGAGGCCGTACTTGCAGATAGACATTTGTTATTGAGTTGTATGATTTTATCACTTGTGTTGAATGCATGAAGTAGTTGTATCTGCGTGTGTTATTATCTGCCTTAAGACTCAATTTATAAAGAGTTATTAGTTTCGTCTATAGTAAGCCTTTAACGCGTTAATATATATTATATTGAAGAAATGCAACTCTGCATAAATTTATGCAGTGTGCTATTTATTAAATTTTGGTTTAACTACTTAATAAAATGTGAGGTATTTAAAAAAGTAATGTGCAATAAATGTAGATTTACTTAGTAAATATAGATTGATATGAAAAGTTAATACTATTCAACACACAAATATTGTTATCGATAATATACTATAATTATTGCAAATAAGAATGTCAATAAGTTTATGGTGGTGATTAGATTAATTATTGCTTGTAAAGCAATTAACTAATGTATATGATTATTAATCATATCTGGTATATACAGTTATGATAGGTAAAATTCTTCTACCTTAGAAGTCGTTTGTGATTTTTAAATAATATGATATTGATTATTAAGTAATAAGTTAAATGTTTTCAATTATATTCAATTTCATTAAATTAAAGCAACTAAAATATTAGTAGTAGAGGTTTTTATAAAACCACAGTGATACACGCATTCTCTTTACGATCTTACTGTTGCACAAGATAAAGAAATAATACTTGTCTTTTATTAACGACAAACTTATTGATAAGTTATTATATAATACCATTTTTATTTTTAGTTTCATAATTGCAAAATACTACTCTGATATCTTTGCTTGTAAAATAATATCAATGTCTGTGTTAATAGCATCATGATCTGCTGTTAATCACATTTTTGCAGCGTGTTTTTAACTTTTAGTTTGTATTCCTTATAAAAGAATAATCTTAGTAAGTTAGCCGTTTTGTATACATAATATTGTTTGATATCTTTTATTTGAAAATATATTTACCACTGTATTTCATGAGCCGAGTCTGACGTCTTTCATTTTAGTAATTAGTATTAATATTAATTTAATTTCCTAAATTGCTTATGAAATAATACTTCTGATCCGCTTATTTTAAATACTCATAACACTAGTAAAACTTGATTGTGCTGTAAAAATGTTTTGTAACATAGAAAATTATAGCAACTTTTACTTCGTAAGTATCTTATTGGTCTTTTTGGGCATTTATTCTTTTTTAGTCTTCTGAGTACTTACGCATTAAGTTATTATTCTCATAGAAATCCCCCCGCTTTTGCATGCTTTTTATTCATCCTCTATAGTCATAGCACTTAACAGTATTTTTAGCTTGTATAGTTATTTATTTTTCTATACAGAGACACTTCTAAAAGACCGAAGATCAATCATGCAGAATTCTTAGAATACTTAAAACGCTTTAACGGTTCGTACCGAATTTGATAGCAATATTACCTCTTTGACTAGGTAACAGGTAAAATCTTGCATCACCGTTAGATCAGTTTAGTGTTTTTCATCTAGTAATAATTAACTTATCTCTTTCTTGTGAGATTTCTTAAGTTGTATCATGATGAACTGGTAAACGATAAACTTGTTATTTTGACGTATTAGTTGCCTCTGCGTTTGTATTTGTAAGATGACAATTGACTATCACTAGCTAGTTCATATTCTGGCCGGAAAACTAATAACTTATATTTATGCTATGAGCATGGTGGTTAAGTATAAGTTATGCTTGTAGCTTCGTCTTAGACGTTGCCTGCTGACAAGCTTCTCTTACCATATTGCTCTTAATGACGCGATAAACATTAGGTTTATCGTCTTGGCAATGCTTTATATATAGTAGTTACTGAGATAAATATCAAGATATGACATGATGCGTCATGCTATGATTAGATATCACTTTTTGTGTGTTGATTACTGAAAATCGTTTAGTAAGTTAGACATCAAGAGTTCCGTAGGCTTATAAAGGTGTTATTTTAAGGCCTTACCTTATATGATAAATTGATGGTAAAACGACTAATTTTCGTAATTTTATCCGTATCTTCATCAGTGTTCAATGTAATATTATTCGATTCTCATTAAGGAGATTTTGTGTATAAGTTCAGCAATACATTTATCACTAATTTAGATTAGTGATAAAGACTATAGAGTAAACATAACACCTAAATTTGAGTTATTAGTGTCAATATTTCGCTACGCAAAATATTTAGGAAGCATGACTGATGACTAACTGGCTACAACCGCTCAAACTGGTACTGAAAAAGAAATTAGATTTGAGAGGAGTTACTGGTTCTGATGATCTATCATCAGAAACTGTTCGCTAGTTTATTACAGATACAGATATTATCATACCTGCTAGATGATAGCTATTATAGCGCTAGCTATTCGATTTTTCTATCTTTGTTTGCAGATAATTTTGATTTATTAATATTTTGCCGTGTCCAACAGACACAAGTTGAGGAGGGAAGGAATGTTGATCTAAAATTGCTAATTCTCAACTAATTAAATTTCATTAGCTTGAAATATTTTTTTTTTGCTGAAGTTTTGATGTTAGTATATTAATTTTACTTGTCTATTATAGAGTATGTGTTTAGTAAAATATTTAATGATCAAGTGCACTTTATTAAAGTGGATATACCTATCTCATAATTACTGTGATTTGTATAATTCTGCGTAAACACGTTGAGGGGATTCCTATAGAGAGTTTATCAGCATGCAGATAACGGTAATTCGATAGAATACCAGGTATTACAAGTACGCTTGAGGAACTGAAGATAATTACGTGTCGTCGCTTTTATTGTTTTAGGCTAATAACGACAATGCTTATGTTAAATTTCTTTTAACAATGCTTCAGTGTAAAGTAATATGGTCAGTAAAATACTTTACTATACTAGTAACGTAATGTTATCTTTGTGTTTCATCCTTTTGTACAACGAATAGTGATAATTTTTCATATTGTCGTTCGATATGTGATACTAAGCTATTGGCACAGAGACAATAACTTACTTTGGCACTTACTGCATCGTCTAACTAGGAGTTGATATAGCTTTAATCGTTTAGGTAGGGAACCAGATAAATTTTATACTAAAGTATACTTGTATGCTCGTTGTGTTGACTTATTTGGCACAATTGAGAAAAACACAATACATACTACAGAAAGTATATTTTTTGTTAAGGTCATTAACCTAATGTCAACTTTTAATACATAGTAATTTAGGTTTTATAAAGTACAATGTAAAGATTTTATGAAAATGTTGCGTATCGTTATTCGTAATATTTACTTGATTACTGCCGGCAAGTTGCCTAATAGGAAATTATATGCTAGCGCATATAATATGCGTATAAAATAAATAGAAAATGAATGTTATGATATGAAACAGAAAATTAGCATTTTTTTAATTTTGTAGGCTAGAACACCTAGTTATAGCCTAGGTATTTTGTGCTTAAGCTGCAGTGATTTGTTATGCGCGCTTGCTAATTGTTTATTCGAAAGATCTTATAATCTGATTAACTACTATTTATAGGTAAAAAGATAGTATCTGCCTTATGGTCGAGTCTGATTTGCACCATGGCATTCAAGTAGTTGCGGCTTCTTTAGATATATTACCTAGTTATTTATTAGTATTTAACGATAGCTAGCTGCTTCCATTCTTAGTTATTCAACAAAATTAGCAGCATTAAAGTTAAAAACCTAGCAAAATATTTTCTATGATAATCAAAAACCTGCGCCGTAGTGCTCTTTTAATGCACTGAAAGCTAGCGTCATGCTGCTATTTAAGGCGATGACAGCACATCAATTGTCACAATGATGGTAAACTCTACTATTAATTTTTAACTATTTTATAGTTTACCCGACATTATGCTGATATCGTTAAATGATATTAGCTATGTTATATAATTTTATTGCTTCATATCTACAAACTTGATTGTGTTGCATATCATTATTTTTAATAAATATTTATGGGGTTATTTTAGTGTGGTAACGTGTCATTACTTTTATCAATTGGCTTGAAGCTTATTATAGACATAATCTAGACAGGTAGACGTTAGATGCTTATTTTGTGCAGATTGCTGTCGGTAAAAATCTGTATTGATAGCGCAGACTAAACACATTTCGTGGATTTACTTTGTATAGTAATTGATGTAGTTGTTAAAAAATGCGCTTGTGCAACAAGCACAAGCTTGTTTTTTAGTGTTGAATTATATGTGAAATATCAATGAGTAAAAACTGATGTTTATGATTGCCTTTGCTGCCGCGTGCAACTGTTATTAAATCAAATGGTCGTGAAAACGACAGCATTTATTTCGTTAATTATTTATGACGTTATAAAACGTATAACACCTAAATAACCACTAATAAACACTCATTAAAATTAATGAACATAAAGAAACCAGGTATAATTTTGTAGTATTTTATTTATTACTTATTCACGGAACGCCACAGGCAGGAGATAATAAAACGTCGTGTTTATTTTGCACGAATTTATATAGCGGCAAAATTAAATACTAATTTATTTTAGTGCTTTTAGATATGATGCTTGTTCAAGATTAGCAAGATTAATCAAAAATAGTACATTCTTATAATATGATTAACATCGCCAAATTTTTCTCAATTATAAAAAGAGATAGCATGTTGTATTATTTGAGTAGCAATATGTTTTACTACATCATATACTTACCCTTATCTGGTAGAAGGGTACCATTTACAATGGTGATCTACTTGTTACTGAAAGCTTGATAAAATTCGCAATCTAAATATTAAAAACTATTATTGTGCCGATGTATGTGGCATGTGATTGTTATATTTACAGTCGCGCGTTTTTTATCATCTTGACCGTAACAACCTAATGCTAAGCGAATATGTTTAACGCTATCTATCATCTACAGATGATAGATAGCAATTTTTGATTGCATGTTTACGCCAAGACCTCGATGGTAGTAGACCAAAATATTTTGCACCTTAGTTCCATCATCGGATTAAATTAAGCCGATATTACCTTAAGTTTTCTAATTAAATAATGAGGAAATTTAAATGAGTTTTTCAGTTTCTGAAGCAATTGCTGCCACTAGCACTATGCCCCAATCTAGCCCTTACTCTCTAGTCGTTATGCTAGTTATTTTTGGCATAATCTTCTATTTCATGATTTTTCGTCCACAACAGAAGCGTGCTAATACGCATAAAAAACTAATAAATTCCATATCCAAAGGCGATGAAGTTCTGACAACCGGCGGTTTAGTGGGGCGCGTGGTTAAAATTACGGATATCGACTATATTTCCATTGCGATAAATAATACTAATGAAGTTATCATCAAGCGTGATTTTGTAGTTGCTATTTTACCGAAAGGCACGATAAAGGCGCTGTAATAATTTATTATCCTGCAAGGAATATCATGTTAAATCATTATTCTTTATGGAAGTATAGCATGTTAGTGCTAACGCTGTTAGTTGGATTTATGTATGCTCTTCCCAATTTGTATGGGGAAGATCCTTCCTTACAGATTACGAGTGCGCAGGATGAGGAGGTCAATGAATTGACGTCGGTTCAAGTCCGAACCATTTTAGAACAAAAACATATTGCTAGTAAATCAATTACTCTGATGAATGGTATTGTTTTAGCTCGTTTCTCCAACCCGGACTTACAGTTGCTCGCCCGAGACAACTTAGTAAAATCACTTGGTGAGAATTATGTTGTGGCGCTTAATCTAGCACCAGCCATACCTAATTGGTTAGCTATGTTAGGTGCAACGCCGATGAAGCTAGGACTAGATTTGCGTGGCGGCGTTCACTTTCTTATAGAGGTAGATATGGACACCGCGTTCAACAAGCAGCAAGAAAAAATAAGGGATACACTACTCAGTGATTTACGTGAAAAAGATATTTCATATGTGATGGTGCGTAAAATCGAGGGTTACGGTAATGAAATACGCTTTCGCGATGCTAATACCCGCAATCAGGCAATATCATGGCTGGCTTCGAATCACCGCGACCTTGTTATCAACAGTGTTGGAAATAACGCGCTGAGCGCTAAGTTGTCAGATGATCGCCTATGTAAAGATCGTGAGTACGCGGTGCAACAGAACATAACCATACTGCGTAATCGCATTAATCAGCTAGGCATTACCGAGTCTTTAGTCCGTCGTCAACGTGCTAACCGTATTGTGGTTGAGTTGCCTGGTATACAGGATATAAAGCTCGCTAAAAAAATTTTGGGGGCAACCGAAACGCTCGAGTTCCGTTTGATTAATATCTTGCCGAATCAAACTTCTGTTGTTAACGGCAACTTGCCGGAAAATTTAGAGGTGAAAACTACCAGTGACGGTCAGCCGGTCGTGTTGTATAAACAGGTCATTTTAACCGGCGATCATATCATTCACTCTACTTGCAGTGCTGATGAATATAACCGTCCACAGGTTACGATTTCCTTGGATAGTAGTGGCGGTAATATAATGTCCAACTTCACCAAGAATAATGTCGGCAAGCTGATGGCCACCTTGCTTGTGGCATATAAGGATAGCGGTAAGAAAGATGTTAACGGTCGCGTCATTTTAGAGAGACAAGAAAAAATTATTAATATTGCTATGATTCAATCGCAACTAGGTAAGAGTTTTCGCATTACTGGCATCAAAAATTATAACGAAGCGCACCAGTTGTCACTGCTGCTGCGTTCGGGCGCGTTGATTGCGCCGATACAAATTTTAGAAGAGCACATCATCGGTCCGACATTAGGACTGAAGAATATTACCCAGGGACTGCAAGCTTGTCTTTGGGGGTTGATGGCATCAATTTTGTTTATGGTGGTATGGTATCGCCTGTTTGGTCTTATTGCCACTACGGCAATCATAGCCAATTTGGTGCTTATTATCGGTATTATGTCCCTGTTGCCTGGTGTGACACTAACCATGTCTGGTATTGCCGGTATTGTGTTGACGTTAACGGTAGCGGTGGATGCTAATGTGTTAATAAATGAGCGGATAAAAGAAGAGCTACGCAACGGGCGTACAGTGCAGCAGGCCATTCATGAGGGATATCGAGGCGCGTTCTCCAGTATTGTTGATGCTAATGTTACAACGCTGATTACCGCTGCTATTCTGTATGCAATAGGCACAGGATCACTGAAGGGATTTGCCATTACCACGGCTATCGGGATCGCTACCTCAATGTTTACGTCGATCATTGGTACTCGCGCTATCGTTAATCTACTTTACGGCAGTAAACGTATTAATAAGCTGTCTATATAGTAGGAGTAGTTTGTGTATAAGCAAAAAATAAATGTTAGAGAATTAAATCACGGACGGATCGTTTATGATTTTATGCGTTGGGATTATGTGGCTTTTAGCCTATCAGCTATTTTGTTTATATCTTCCATTACAATTATGGTGATGTGCGGTTTTAACTGTGGGTTGGATTTTTCGGGCGGTACGGTAATTGAACTTAATCTAGAAAATACCGTAGATCTTCACCAGATTCGTAATGTACTTGAACATGCAGGTTTCACGGATCTACTGGTGCAGTATTTCGGCAGCAGTCGCGATCTGGTAGTTCGCATGCCTCCGGTACAAGAAGCCCAGGATTTGGGTAATAAAGTTCTCATGGTTATTAATAATGCAATTGGTCAAAACGCCGTCTTAAAGCGGATTGAGTTTTTTGGACCAAGTATCGGTAGTGAACTGGCGCAAGACGGCGTTTTGGCGCTGTTGGTAGCGTTGATTTGTATCTTAATCTATGTTGGCATTCGTTTTGAATGGCGGCTGGCTACAGGAGTGGTTTTGGCGCTTGCGCATGATGTGGTAATTACTATGGGGATTATTTCGCTGTTCCGTATAGAAATTGATCTTACGATCATCCCCTCGTTGATGTCGGTGATCGGCTATTCGCTAAACGACAGTATCGTAGTTTCAGATCGTATTCGTGAGAATTTCCGTAAAATCCATCGCGGAAGTACATACGATATTTTAAACGTATCTCTAACGCAAACTTTGAGTAGAACCATAATAACGTCTGCCACCACCTTAATGGTAGTACTAATGCTGTTAATTTTTGGCGGCGTAATGCTGCGTAGCTTCTCGATAACACTTTTTATCGGTGTTTTTATCGGTACTGTCAGTTCTATCTATGTTGCTTCAGCATTAGCGCTTAAGCTTGGCATGCAACGCGAACATCTGATGCTTCAGATCGTAGAAAAAGAGGGTGCTAATTAATCATTGTTGCATCGTTAAAATTGCTTAACGCCTATAAGGAATTCTAAACGCGTATACGATTTTTGTTGTGTGCATTTGTTATAGATCGTGACCTACCAACTTGGGGCTTGCGCGGATAGCCATTGCTAACCGTATGACTTTTTATTGCATCGGCGCGCAAAGTTGATTTGCCACCTAAACATGTTTAGGTGTGTAGTCTCCTGATTATAGGCTTGGTAAAATCCATCGCCAGCGTATTTTACGCCGTGTTCGACTAAATATCATGCAGCTGAATATAAAATATGATATTGAAGCTTTTAATAATTAAATAAATAAGTTAAAATAATTTAATTTAGAATAATTTATTAAAATTTTTAAGCTTATTTAAATATTTTTCTTATCTTAATGTTTATCTATAAACTCAAATAACTTATGCTATAGCAATTTCTTTTGTGCATAATCATCTGCTTATTATTAGCGTAGATATTTGTTAATCAAATTATAGTGTTAGCTGCATGTCTGTTTTTCTTGCTTGGATGTAGATATGGTCGTTTTTACAATTTTTGGTAAAACTTACATCTCTCCTAAATGTTGTCCGCTTACAAAAGATAGGTTTTGATTTGGATCAAAACAAGGTAATAATGTGATCAGAGGTTATTTTCTTAGAGAATTATATTTTTGTTAATGCATAGTTATGCAACTTTAATTATCTAGAAAATAAATTTACGTTTAATTGAATAACTTTTGATTACTTATTCATCCATGGCTACACGAAACATGGTAAATAGTAATGCCATAACATGATTAATTTTGTTATTTTACCTTCTATATTTAAATATATTTATATCTTTGATCTCTACATTTTTAATAATAGAGATTACTAAATTAGTTGTATTTATTTTAGGTAGTTATTATTTTGCTCATTCTTTTTAAGATATGATATCTATCAAGATATCCAGATAATGTGATGCCTATTAGCTAATAATTTTAGCTATTCAATATGAATGTAGTCAATAAGCGATGGTTGAATGAGTATTCAATTATTATATTAGTTAGTGTATTGTACTATGATAATAGATATAAGAATTCTGACGCTTATGTTTGATAAGTTTATGCTCTTTTTATCGTTAGTGAATGACAAAATAGTAAAATATCTGCTATTGTATGGTTGTGATTATTGCTTAAAATGTAGATCTGATGATTTGTTTAGTATGATATATTTATACTAGAGAGTATCTCCTAAGCGTAAGGTGATAATTAGCACAAGATATTGTTTTAATACGTTACTCAATGTGTTATTAATCAGATATTGTATCCTTCATGTGTTGTTTAATTGCTCTAGTAAGCACATATAGAGATGTTCATGTAAGTTTTTTAAGCAATGTAAAAGGTATTACTGCCATATTTTATATTTAGATACTGTGATGTATATCAGAATGACTTCTGATTAAATCAAGTTGCTGCATAGTGTGTCATAACGTCAAACAAGGCTGGGAAAATGGTGAATTATAGGAATTAGCTGTGTCGTTACTCAATTAAAATATTTATAATTTAAATAATTATATTATACCTTATTCTTACATGTTTTTACAGAAACTCCTGCGTACTATGCCATCATTATGTGATGCTTTAATTAGGCTTATTTTGGTATCGTTTATTTGTTTCATTGTTTCTCATGAATTTATGATTTCTTTCAAAATTACTTCTAAGAATGTTTCGTTTAAATAATTTTAATTTTGTAGTAATTAATTAATCTGTGAAGTTATATGTCTAACTTTATGGGACAATTGCTTTAATTCATTTAGCGTTAAAGCTTAGTAATTATATCAGAGAAGAATGATGTTAATAATACCCCTGTTATATAGTGTGGATCTTCCTTCAAAAACTTTGATAAGCCTGTTTTTGGTACATTGATGCCTCCTTTTGACTCATGAATAACTTTTCAATCGAGTTATTACCACAGCAGTTACCACCTTTATTGTGGTTGATGCTTTGTGTAATCTTTAATTGTGCGACAGTGTCCGTCTAGTATTGACCTCTATAATAGGTTCTTGACCGTTGCGAAATATTATACAAAAAGTTTAACGACCAAGCTCCTTGTTTATCTCAAGTATTTTAACGATTACCAATAGCTCTTTGAGGTAAACATTATGCAGTTTACTAAGGGTGGAAAGTGAGCACTTTTAACATCCATTTCTAGAACAGCTCAAAACTTTCCTATACATATATTAGTTATTATGCTGCATAAATCAGGTTGCAATGTATCACTGAAATGATTG
The DNA here is from genome assembly GCF_900161835.1 of Sodalis endosymbiont of Henestaris halophilus. GTDB lineage: Bacteria > Pseudomonadota > Gammaproteobacteria > Enterobacterales > Enterobacteriaceae. The sequence continues at coordinate 718,429 of NZ_LT897836.1, forward strand.
TTTTGGTTTATAAGGTAAGTTATTTAACTCGTTATTTGTTTTTGTATTTATTGGTAGATACTTGAAACTAGAGCTATTATAACATGTTTTATTTACTAATTAATAAAGATTATATCTTTACCTTGTTGGTATGGTATTTTTATTAAAGCAATGATTTTAGCTCTGGTAGAGCCGCTACTATTGTTCCAGGTTTTTGCCTAAACTGAGTTTATCGATTATGCATAGCGAGTGTTATTTTATTCGACTACGATAATAACATGCCTGAATAATTTAAGGAATATAATGATATGTATGACATTAGGAGTAGACTTATAATATCCATATTTAAGATGTTATAACTATGCATCCTATTTTAATCGTTTTATTGCTTTATCTGCGCAATTGACTGACTTTGCTGAGTATTCTGGCCATACTCGGCTTTCTGGTGTTATATATATTTTATATCCTGTACTTTACATTGCACGTACTTCACTTAGAGCGAGTTGCAATGCGTTTTATACGCCTCTATAGAAAGGTGATTTAATACCAAAATTTACAATTTATGTTTTACGGACATGCCAAAATCGGAGCGTGTAGTGTTATTACGGAATTTTTTGAGTCGGTCGACGTGATGGTTATTTAAACCGGAATTGATTGTGGTTTTGGCTAGATTAGCGTATTAAAACGCTAGGTTACTATTAGCGTCTTAGATTGTATCGCAAGTGATTAAGCAAAAAACAAAGGTATGTTACTTGTTAGTATAGATTTTCTTATCTTAAAACTGAGTGCGCGAATTTTGAAATGTATAATATCCGGGTATAAAAAGGTTATTGCTTCAACGATAACCTATTCCTTGATTGGTTGTAGACCTGGGTGTTGTTTACGATATAATAAATCCATGCTAGAGCGATCGGATATTAAGAGAATACTTAGCGTATTGAAAAAGAATAGATCATCTGATATGTGCTAAATTACGATTATGCTTCGTAAAGCAGCGTATTTGTACCTTTATTAGCAGTAACCGAGACCGCGATAACCGGTGCGAAACCTATATTTCGGCCCAAAAGAGTCAAACGAATTGTGATTTCCTTCATACTGAGCCGTTTCTGTCGCGCGTGCGTGGTTACAAACTGCTAATTTTGCCTGAGATCGCTACTTACCGCTAGATTAAAGTATTATAGCCTTTGCGAAATATATAAATAAAGTTGTATAACAGATTATACCACAAATCCCCGGATCAATACATGTGGTTGCATCGTCGCTTCAAAGCTAGTCCTTTCTGGCGGTAGTTCTTTGTATCATTGCACTCCTTCCGTATCAATTGCTGTACTAGCAGTAGTTAACTAGGTAAAACGATTGAAATATTGCGTATTATAATGTTTGTTTTTGGTATATTTAGTTATACTTGCACTTTATTTATTATCAGTAAATTCATACTTACTTTTGCGAAACCTTACTATTTTGATTTTCTTTACAACCACTCACAGTGTAAGAACTCGTTGAGTAATTAGATAATTATCTATTAACTTCACTTCAGTTACACTAGTTTAGGACTATTTCTTTTACTCTCTACTAATTAGAGAGTAATGCTTATGATTTTATCTAGCTCGCAACCAATGAATTTTTTATTTAGCACCTATATTACTACTTCTCCTTCTATTCCCACAGAGGGGGAGATAAACAACATCGAAACGATGTTGTTTATCGTGAGCGAAACCACATCATCGATTTTTATTAGTGATAAAGATTAAAAGACGTCTCTGGCATGGGTCGTAGCAGTTTATTAATTAACTAATACTAGCATCTTCCCTAACCAGTTACGGAATAGTATTTAATTTGTTTAAGATAAAATCTTCATAATATTAGTAGGGTTTAATGTGGATGTGCTGTAAGTACTGCCTGTAATAAAGACAGGTAGTGAAATAAATTAACTCAAATAGTTTTATTTTTCTGTACCGTTCTGCTGAACGGTATTTATCTATCACACTTAATTTTCTATCGGATAAACGCAGTTTATGTTTTCTCTGAAATAGTAAAATATCACGTATCCTATATTAATCGCGTACTGCTATTAAGCAGCTTAGGACATCTTCACGTTGAGTGATTACCCTCAATAAGGTGCAAAAAGCTTCTTGGCGAAGAACACCTGTGTTTTATAAGCCTTAGCAGGCGATGACTAGAATGAGATTGTGTTCTCGCATTTGCGTAAAAACGCGAAATAAGCAATAATAATCTGAATGTGAATCATTCACTATTATGGTTAGCAGCATCTACAATCTTATCGTAATCAAGAAAATGGCTGCGTCGCTACGTTAATTCAAATTTATTTTTAATATTTATTTAAGATTAATAAAGTGTTAGTTATGCAAGTGATGCGTTTTATATAACTGTATACTTCACATGTACGCCATGACTAAATTAAGGGCTTCACTAGAGGTAATTGACATTAGTTTTTGTACTAAATACAGTCTTGTTATAGTTCATGTTATTAAACTAATTAATACTTTCTTTATTGCTTAGAATATTAATTCTCAATGCGTTTTCATGTGTATATTTGTGTATTCATGATTTGTGTTTGATTGTGAATTAAGGAAGGTTAAGTTGGATGTGTTGCCAAATAACTCTTCAGCTTTTGCTTGCCTGAATTTTATATGATATTGGTTTATCGCTAAATATATTTAGCGTTGTGATACAATCGTGCGTTAAAGGTTGTTACAGGCGCCGCAATGAGATGATTTACAATACACGCGATATTTGCTGTTCTATTAAGATATGGAAACGGAGCAAATCGGTAAATTATCATAGCTTCCATGTCCGCTTACGTTACTGCTATGCATATTGCAATCGCACATATGTTACGCTATATGCAGGTTAAACTGCCTAATACAAAATGAAATATTTCATTTTCAGCCTGATATCTGTATCCCCCTATCCGTACTTTGATCAGGCTGATTTTGCTGCTTGATTTAAACAGTGAGAAATGCGCAAACCTAACAGGTTTATATTTACGCGCCGTGAGTTAATCTACTGTTTAAAATGTTGCCGCAGACCATCTATCGTGGTTCTCTGTGTGGCCTGGCAAGTTGCTGATTAAAGAAGAGTTAATTTTGGCTGGTTGTGCACTTAAAGTGAACGACTGGAAAGTTCACAGTAACTTATCAACTTACACAAGTATTTAATTTTGGCCTAATTATTAAAAGATAAGTTCTATTTCTGTCATTACTCATAACGTTGCCGCCATGCTAGGCATATTGATGTAGCGCGCCCACACGTAGTTTTAAAATAAAAAACAGCTTTACTAGACTGCGCTCATGAACATTGCTTATTGTCTACTCGCACCTAAACGAGCTTAATCAGGTGATAGGTAAAATCGCCGTTGTTTCACAAACTACCTGCAAAATGGGCAGGTAGTTTCAAAAATGGGGGCGCGCAGCAGGCTTGATTACTACTATCAGTATAACGTTGATTTACCTGAATACAATTTCTTTATCGATCACGTCATCGCGCGTATTATATTTAGTGGAAATCAGAAGCGTCCAAGATTTGAACTGTGTTCTAAATTAAACTAGTACTGGCAGTGCGGTTTCTGGTATTAACCGCGTGCTTAACACCATATTCGGTGTATTTGACTCTAAAAACCATCTTAATTATATAAACAATGTGTGCAGCAATGTCCTTTGGTAAGGGTATTATCACCGGTTGATACAGGTTTATGATGTATATATGTATAATGTAGATGTCATTGAGCTAAACCCGATGGTTGTAGTCGATTACTGATTTTACCGGTTATTTAGACTTCGCCTGCAACTACCACATTCATTACTGCGGGTTGATAATTCATACATACAAGTATATGTTATTAACAATTAATTGTTATAATTAATCAATTATATCAACTCCTAGTTATCATTCAGCGATGCGTGGCTGCTAGATAACACCAAGTTGCATATTGAAAACTACAAGTTGCGCTCCTAAATCATGGTTTATTTATTTTAATTAACATATCATAAATTTACCTAACTACAGTGGAAAATACAGCATAGAACGTCGCTGGTAAGCGTATTTGATTTCATTGTAGAAAATTAGAAGCACCATCGTAAATAATAAAACTTATTACGGAATTTATTAGTATATATAAAAGATAAGAAAAATTTGGCAGGAATAAGCTCGCTGATAAATATGCTGAAGCAACATAACTTGTAGCGTAATATACATTTATGAGATGAGTGTGCAGAGAAAACTGCATGCTAAGAGTTAGATTGTATCTTCTTCTAGAGATTGCTTGTGTAGATGTAGGATGGGCTGATAACCGTAGGTTTTGTTGCCAGATGAACTAACTATTTAAATATTAATACCAACAACTAGCTAACTATTTTCTTAAAGAAAAAAATTAGCAGCATTATTTAAACCTACTATGTTCTCTTATTTATCTACGATATGGAGACTATTTTGTTTATTTTGATTGTGAAAATCTTATTTCACGTTAATAATTATAATATATTCTAAAAAAATGAAAAGAACCACAAATACAACAGGTAACTAACACCTGTTGTAATCGCATGTTGTCTAAAGAAGAGTCGTGAATTTATAAGGGACATAAAACTGGTGTGTCGTAATAATAGTTGATTGTGCCTCTAATTTTGTTCTGTAAAGATTACTTGAGATTGTGCTAGGTGATTATTGAGCTAAATAAGATTTAGGTTGAAAATAGCTCAAACGTTAAAGTTTATCTTTAAACTAAAAGATGTTAACTATGGCCTAAATAAGGAGGCTGCTAGTAAATCATTTTGATGAAATGTATGGAAGAAATTATTCTTATTCATTCTAATGTTTGTAGTAAAATTATGCAACTGAAGTTGATGCGTATCTAGTTTTAAGTTCATAGTGGTCGCATGTATTGATAGACTAAACTGAAAGCACCCTCATTTTATAAAGGAGTACGATGTTTATTCTGGAACATTTAGTATATGAGACAAACCAAAATGAGCTACTCACGCTATAGTTATTATATGTATTTTGCTGCAATTTTTATAGGTTACCCAATTAGCAAGGCATTTGCTGCTAAATTTTGGAGGTCACACAGACAAGCTAGTTCTGGAGCAATCTTACATTTATTAAATATGCTGCTAAAAACATTAGAATTGTTGCTATTCCTTACTAGGATAAGGAACTATCGTATTGATAATAAATAAAACGTCATTATTAATTTTATTAACTTATAAATATGGGTTGTATACCTAGATATTAAAAAGGGATACTAACCTTAAAAATAGAAAAATAAAGTTTCTCAAAACCTTCTACCACCTTTAAGATAGAAGGCAGTCAGTGATTTTCGTTGTATAAAAACTCAGAATAGTACTATACCCAATCATATCAATGCGCTATATTATCTATTTGTAGATGCTTAACCAAGCAGCTGCTGTTCATGGTAGTATTGGGAATAATGAACTTAATACTTAAATATGTTATAAAAAGCGCAATTCGTTGAAGAAACCTAAAATTCTAGTTTAAAATACCTGATAAGTGTTGTTTTGCACATACAAATATTAAGACAATGAATACGCTTCTATGTCTATTTTATCATGCTAGCAGCATAACCAAGTTTATAAAGTTGCGGTATAAATGATTTTATAGAAGAAAGCGTTAAGATAATCAGGCGGATACTTTAGATTTATTAGCTAGTTAATTGGAAGTTTAGTAATATAAATTTTGCTGCAAGCTAAGAAATAATCTCGAAAGTACTTTAGATGACCAGTAAGATGCGCTATTACCTTCTGATAGCTATCATATAGCTATCAAGGAAGACACTATGCTGAAAAAATTTGTTTAAAAGCACTAGTGGTAGTCTACATCAAAAGACTGGTATTGTACTAAATAATTTCCAATTTATTTAGTGAATTTATATTAAAAATAAAGTTTTTTACTATGATGCTTTACAAATTTATACAGTAACTTAACCTAAGTATGGTGTTCGTCCTGGTTACTTGGTTATTTAAGAAAAGATCTGCGCTCTATCATTTTCTGGTCAATAGATTTGTTATTGTTTTATGTCTAAAAAACACTCGAAAACCGAAGTTTGCGTTATTCGACTTAAATTATTTTTAATCATAATTAATCCTTTTATTTAATATGTAATTTATATACATGAAACTGATGATTCAGGGTTTTTGCTTTGAGGTTATGTCATGAATCCAACTATTTGGATGACCCTTGGTTTGTTGCTTGTGCTCGAAGGGTTAGGACCCATGTTGTTTCCCACATTCTGGCGCAAGGTTATAGGTTCTTTGGTGAATTTACCGGATACACTGCTGCGCCGTTTCGGCGGTGGTTTAGTGGTCGCCGGTAGTATCATATACTACTATACTGCATAGTAAAATCGTTGATTAAAATATAGTGCAAACAACAATGTGAACAGATACTAAAATTACTTAAAGTTGTCTAGTTAGATGTTATAATATATTTTAAAGTAATCTGGTAAAGTTTAAAAAATGGGTAAAAACGTCGTCGTACTAGGCACCCAATGGGGTGACGAAGGTAAAGGCAAGGTAGTGGACTGGCTGACCGAGCGGGTTAAGTATGTTGTTCGTTATCAGGGTGGACACAATGCCGGTCATACTTTAGTTATCAATGATAAAAAAACCATCCTTCATTTGATTCCTGCAGGTATTTTGCGTGAAAATGTCATTAATATTATCGCCAACGGTGTTGTATTATCTCCATTAGCGCTGATGAAGGAAATTGGGGCGTTGGAGGCTCAGGGTATTCCAGTACGCGAACGTATGCTAATTTCCGAAGCTTGCCCTCTCCTGCTTGCTTATCACGTTGCTATGGATAACGCGCGTGAAAATGCTGGTGGTATAAAAGCTATTGGTACCACCCGCTGCGGTATCGGTCCCGCTTATGAAGACAAAGCCGCCCGTCGCGCTTTGCGTGTGGGCGATCTATTTAATAAGAAAACTTTCGCCACCAAACTAGAAGAAGTAGTAGATTACTATAATTTCCAGCTAGTGCAGTATTATAAAGTTAAAAAAGTGGATTATCAAACGGTGCTGAACGATATTTTGGCAGTTTCTGATGTTCTGACAAAGATGGTGGTAGATGTTTCTGAGCTCCTAAATGCTGCGCGGCACCGTGGCGATCTAATGATATTTGAAGGTGCCCAGGGAACTTTGTTGGATATCGATCACGGAACCTATCCCTATGTCACCTCGTCAAACACCACGGCTGGCTGCGTTGCTACAGGTTCTGGCTTGGGTCCGCGTTATGTGGATTATGTCTTAGGTATCGTCAAGGCGTATTCTACCCGAGTCGGAGCCGGTCCGTTCCCGACCGAGCTGTTGGATGATACGGGCAAGCGTCTGTGCATTAGAGGCAATGAATTTGGTGTCACCACAGGCCGCCGCCGCCGCACTGGCTGGCTAGATGCGGTAGTGTTACGACGCGCGGTACAGATCAACTCTCTTTCCGGTATCTGCTTAACTAAGCTCGATGTGCTTGATGGTCTGCAAGAGGTGAAAATTTGTACTGCCTATCGGCTGCCTGATGGTCGAATGGTTGACAGTACCCCGTTGACAGCTCAAAGCTGGGAAGGCATAAAACCAATTTATGAAACGCAATCTGGATGGAGAGCAAATACCTTAGAGGTGAAGCAGTTCGACAAACTGCCTGATGAGGTTCATCTTTATATCAAGCGTATAGAAGAAATAACTGGCGTGCCTGTGGACATCATTTCAACCGGTCCTGATCGTAGCCAAACGATGATTATCCGCGATCCGTTTGATGCCTAACGATTATTAAGAGTCATTTAGTAAAATACTATAGCAAATTAAATTACACGAGTATATCTTTTAGATATAAATAAGTAACTAGGTTACTCTACTATAATTGTGAATCTTCTTATTGCCAACCGATAAATTTCATAGCCGGTTTGGTTATCAAAGGTTACTTTTATTATTAATATGTTCCCTTTTTACCGACACACATGTCGTGCTAGGTTTTAGTTAAAGTATCACTTGATAAGGCGGAGTTAAGGCTGTCGCTATGCGCGCTAAAGGGTTGTAATGCGGAAGCATAAATTAACATTTTGCCTTCAGTATAAAACAGGCGTTACCGCAGGTGCCCATGCAGTTTGTTACATGATTCCGCACGATCGCTAGTAAAACGGCAACCTAGTTTGACATTATGGAGATAGCAGAATGTCACGAGATCCCTTTCTGGAAAGGGAGGGAGAGAAATACGCATTTCCGGTGCCTAGCCGAGAATTTATTCTCTCTCACTTAGCCAAGCGGGAAAATCCCGTCAGCCGTAAGGATTTAGCACAAGAACTAGATATCAGTGGTAAGGATCAACTAGAGGGATTTCGCCGCCGCCTACGTGCTATGGAGCGTGATGGCCAACTGATTTTTACCCGTCAGCAGTGTTATGCGTTACCAGAGCGCTTGGATGTGTTACGTGGTACGGTCATTGGCCATCGCGATGGTTTTGGTTTTTTGCGAGTGAAGGGTAACAAAGACGATTATTATTTGTCCGCTGAACAAATGAAAATGGCAATTCACGGTGATATCGTCATGGCGCAGCTACATAGCGCGGACCGCAAAGGTCGTCGTGAAGCACGCATTTTGCGTGTGCTAGTTCCGAAAACCAACCAAATTGTAGGTCGTTTTTTTATTGATGTCGGCAGTGCTTTTGTTGTACCGGACGATAGGCGCTTTAGTTTTGATATTTTTATTCCGCCCGAAGAGACCCAGGGCGCTCGCGTAAGGTTTGTTGTGGTGGTGGAATTGACTCAACGCCCAACCAGGAACACTAAAGCGATTGGTAAAGTTATTGAAGTACTCGGCGATAATATGGGTACCAACATGGCAGTCGATATTGCGTTGCGTACTCATGACATTCACTACGACTGGCCGTACGAAGTCGATCAACAGTTAACTAATTTACAAAAAGAAGTACCGGAAGCTGCTAAGAGAGGACGTGTAGATTTACGAAATCTACCTTTAGTAACTATCGATGACGAGGATTCAAGCGATTTTGATGATGCAGTATACTGTGAAAAAAAACGCAGCGGAGGATGGCGTTTGTGGGTAGCGATTGCTGACGTAAGTTACTATGTTCGGCCAGATACGCCACTGGATCAGGAAGCACGCCGGCGCTCTACCTCGGTCTATTTTCCTTCCCAGGTAATCCCAATGCTACCTGAAGTTCTTTCTAATGATCTTTGCTCGCTTAATCCGCAAGTAGATAGGTTGTGTATGGTTTGCGAGATGACCATCTCTGCCCATGGTCGTCTGTCTTCTTATAAGTTTTATGAAGCAATCATGAATTCTCATGCGCGCCTGACTTACAATAAAGTATGGCAGGTCCTGCAAGGCCAGCAAAAATTGTGTGCCGATTACGCGCCGCTTATCAATCCGCTAACGCAGCTGCATAATATGTACCAGATGCTAGAACAGGCTAGGTTGCAGCGCGGCGGCATCTCTTTTGAAGTAGAAGAGGCTAAGTTTATTTTCAATGCAGATCGTCGCATCGATCGTATTGAGACAGTAAAGCGTAATAATGCCCATAAACTTATCGAAGAATGCATGATTTTGGCGAATATTGCTGCCGCGCGTTTTGTTGAAAAACATAAAGAGCCTGCACTTTATCGAGTTCATGACCGGCCAAGCCATGAACATATCGCCTTATTGCGCACAATATTGGGAGAACTGGGCCTAACTTTAGGCGGCGGTGATAAACCTCAGCCTAAAGATTATGCTGATATGATGAATTTAGTCTCCAAAAGATCAGATCAAGAAATGCTGCAAACTCTGCTGCTAAGATCAATGAAGCAGGCGATTTATGATCCTGAGAATCGAGGCCACTTTGGGCTAGCGCTTCAGGCATATGCTCATTTCACTTCACCTATTCGCCGCTACTCTGATCTTACGTTGCATCGGGCAATCAAATATATTGTTGGCTGCCAAACTGGCGATATCGACGGATGCTCCACATCTACCGGTGGCTGGCATTTTGAGTTAAAAGAAATGTTTCAGCTTGGCCAGCAATGTTCGCTCAGCGAACGCCGAGCTGATGAAGCGATTCGTGACGTTACAGACTGGTTGAAATGTGATTTCATTCAAGATCACGTTGGACAGGTATTCAGTGGTATTATTACAAGTGTCACTAGTTTCGGCTTTTTTGTACGGCTCCATGAGCTGTTTATTGACGGTTTAGTACATATTTCTTCTCTGGGTAATAATTATTACCGCTATGATAATATAGGTCAGCGGCTTATAGGAGAATCCGGCGGTAAGGTTTACCGGATAGGAGATGCGGTAAAAATCCGTGTTGAAGCGGTGCATGTTGATGACCGTAAAATAGATTTTTCATTAATTTCTAGCCACCGGCAGCCACGCGTCGGTGGCAAAAATGATTTTAAGCGTCAACAGCAAACGGCACATGCCTGCAAACTGCAGGGTCGCCGCAGAAAACGTGCTTTGGCTTCCGGTCACTCACAAAACTGAGTGACCTACGCGGCTATATTTATTATCTATAATCTCAAATAAGCCAGATGGGGATAGCTTATTACTGATAAAAATGATTATAATATGAATGAAATTATTTACGGTATTCATTCCGTACAAGCCTTACTAATTCGCGACCCTAAGCATTTTTTGGATGTGTATTTGTTAAAAGGGCGTAATGACCGTCGTTTGCAGTCTTTGGTTCATCAATTAAAGCAGGCCGGAATAGTTATTCGGATGGTTAGTCGTCAGTGGTTAGACGAGAAAACTGAGGGCGCAGTACACCAGGGCATTGTCGCCCGTGTGCAGGTAGAGTGGCGTTTTCAACGTAACGAACTGCTAAAACTGCTAGCCGAACAAGATTCGCCGCTGCTACTGATTTTGGATGGCATTACCGATCCTCATAACCTTGGCGCTTGTATGCGCTGTGCTGATGCTGCCGGTGTTCATGCAGTAATTGTTTCACGTGATCGCGCCGCGCCGTTGAATGCTACCGCCAAAAAGGTCGCCAGCGGTGCCGCGGAGACCGTACCTTTAATCCGCGTTACTAACCTAGCACGCACATTACGACTGCTTCAAGAGCATAATGTGTGGATTATAGGTACTGCTGGCGAGGCGCCTCATCACCTATATCAAAGTAAATTAACAGGGTCGCTAGCGTTAGTAGTAGGTGCGGAAGGCCAAGGTATGCGTCGCTTAACGCGTAAACATTGCAATGAACTTGTCAGTATTCCCATGGCCGGTACGGTTTCGTCCCTTAATGTGTCAGTGGCTGCTGGGTTATGTCTATTTGAGGCCGTTCGGCAGAGAAGTTAAATGTCATTTAGCAACTTTCGGCAAAAGCTATACATTCGGGCTAATACTACTTTTTGATTAAATTTATCTCATGATACGGGTGTCTTTTACTAATTATGTATCTTGACTCTGATATTCGACTCGCTTATCAGCATTAAGTGTTTACAGGCGAGGGGGGTGGTATGCTCTCAACTTTGACGACTATTGCTTTTATCTGTACCATTTATTACATTATACGTAACAATATCAACATGCTCTCTCGTATGGCTAGCATGTGTTTTCCGGTATTTTTTGCGCAATATCGTTAGTAGAACATGCTTAATAAGTTGCCCGTTGCTAGAAAATAATAGCGCTGTTGTAAAGGGCGCTTAGCGCGAATTATAATTAGGTGTCGTCTTAAGTGCTACTGATATATTTCAGTGATTTTATGTGGTGTAGTCGCACTTTTTGCTGTTTTTATGTAGAATGCTTTAAATTATTCAAGACACTTAGCTACCGCTTTACTCTTAAAAACTAAGATACTAGATATTTGATGCTTCACGCTTAATACTTAAACCTCCTATGTCAAATGCTGCACACTAATACCGACCGCAAACTTAGAAAGAATTTTCTTGGGTTCTTGTGTTTCGTCAACCGTATAAGTAAAATTATACATTATTTTTAACTTTACATTTATTTTCGTTCCTTACTTTCTTGCTCACTATTAATCTTGACAGAAAGTTAAATAATCTGTAAGGAGCCATTTTATGCGTCATTATGAAATCGTTTTTATGGTTCATCCTGACCAAAGCGAACAGATTGCTGGCATGATCGAACGTTATAGCGCCATTATTATTAGTGCTGGAGGCCAGATCCATCGCCTGGAAGACTGGGGTCGTCGTCAACTTGCTTACTCGATCAACAAATTGCACAAAGCTCACTATGTTCTGTTGAATGTAGAAGTGCCCCAAACAGTGATAAACGATCTGGAAACAGCTTTTCGCTTTAATGATGCCGTTATTCGCAGTATTATCACGCGTGTTAAGCATGCGGTGACTGAAGCATCTCCGATGAAAGACTCGAAAGATGAACGTCGCGAGCGCCTTGAAGATTTCGTTACCGAAGTAAACAAAGACTATAATGCTATTAGCAAGTAGGATGAATAATTAATTATGGCAACTAACTGCCTAATGCTATCGGGAACCGTATGCAAGACATATGTCAATAAGGTCAGCCCTTCAGGTATTTCGCATTGCCAGTTCATACTTGAACATCGTTCTATACAGCAGGAAGCAGGTTTTTCACGCCAGGCATGGTGTCGACTGATCGTAGTAGCAAGTGGAAAACAAATTTTATATATGACTAGAAATATAATGATCGGAGCGTATATTAATGTGCGGGGGTTCATTAGTTGCCATCAAGGACGCAATGGCCTCAGTAAAATAGTTTTACATGCCGAGCAAATTGATTTGATAGAGTCCGGAGACTAACTATATGACGCATTATTTCCGTCGCCGCAAGTTTTGTCGTTTTACTGCAGAAGGCGTTGTTGAGATCGACTACAAAGACATTGCTACACTTAAAAATTATATCACCGATAGCGGTAAAATCGTCCCAAGCCGAATTACAGGTACTCGTGCTAAATATCAACGTCAGCTAGCTTGCGCAATCAAGCGAGCGCGTTATCTTTCACTTTTACCGTATACTGATCGTCAGCAGTAATTAGTCATTATTCACTAAGCCTTTGAGAGGATAAAGTAATGCAAGTTATTTTGCTGAATAAATTTAATAACCTAGGTGATTTGGGTGATCAAGTTGATGTTAAGGCGGGTTACGCTCGTAACTATCTTTTTCCACAGGGTAAAGCCGTACCAGCTACCCATAAAAATGTAAAACATTTTGAAACGCTACGTGCTGAATTGGAAGCTAAATTAGCGAATATTCATGCTATCGCTGAAGCACGAGCTTCAAAAATAAATGAACTTGGTAGCGTTACTATTACGTCTAAAGCAGGATACGAAGGTAAGCTTTTTGGCTCTATTGGTACTCGCGATATTGCTGACGCGATCACAGCCGCCGGCGTTAATGTCGTTAAAAACGAAGTGCGTTTACCGAACGGAGTTTTGCGGACAACTGGTGACCATAATGTTAAAATACAGGTACACAGCGAAGTTTTCGTTACTTTGAAAGTAGTGATTGTTGCCAAAGGATAATAGTAAGGTTATATGGCGTTAAAGGTCCAGAACAAAGCCGGACTATTTAATTTCCATTAATGACACAACACTATACGTATTTTATACGTATGCTTATTTTAAGCCCCCCGACCACAAGGTTTTTTTGCTTCTGGATATCGTCTATTCGGTAAGTGTGTACATGTTATTAAACCTTTTTTTGCCGGTAGCGTCGCGGTTATCTACGAATAAATAGATGCTCCTGCACGGAATTGGGGTGGAACAGCTGAATTTGCATTATTTACTTGTTTTTATAGTGCTACAATGTTAGCTAACTTATAATATCGCCAAAGTAAAATAAGATGATTACTATTTTACGCAAAAATTAGCAGCTAGCGATGGTGTATGAAACAATATTTTTATCTGGTTGAAAATTATGAGTTGTGCCTGCTTGAACTGTAATGCTTATTATTAACTTCATTCTTATTTTTTAAATAGTCAAGACACGGTCTTGACCACCAATTTGTCATTAAATTGCGTAGAGAAACACAAGTATAGTTACGGATTAAATCCTATGTAGGGTAGAATCAGTATAGCTGTGTGAAATTCTAGCCGGCGGGTTTGTTGCTCTGTAAACAAAACTTACGGAAGAAGGATTTTAACTAATTAAATATGGTTTAGATTTTAACTGACTGATATAGAGGATCAGTCAATCCGATAGCTTTTCGCAAAGAGCTGGTGCGAGTTCATGATTGTAATCACCCTGATGCTTATGCTGGTTTGTACCGTGTTTGATAACTCGGTTAAGCTGAGTCCAGCTATACGGAGCTTTCGGACATCGATGTGATTATTTTGTTAGATAAAGTGCGAACTTTGATACTGATTGGCTAGAGACGAAAATCGTGCATTTTCCATAAACTTGACTACAGCAAACGCGGCTCATATGCATTTATTACTTTTCTTTACAGCTTGCGCGTTGATTTTTCAGTTAAATTACCAACATATTGTTATCTTAAGGGAATTAATACTAGCCTACTAAATGGATGTGGCGCGCTATAAAACTGCGCTCTTCGCTGGATGGGTGTTAAAGATTAATCTTATCGGACGATAAGATCATTTCGTTACGAATTATCTTCGTAGTATCTTACCATTCTTCGTATTTTACCCGTTCACGCGTTGTCAACGCGTGATATTATACAGTTCTTTCATGCTGAAAACCGTTCAAGCTGAATCAAAAGAAGAGTGGTTCGCTAATTACCGCTGCAAATATGGCCGCGTATTTAGTTATAGCCATTAGTTTTAGTTGTAAAATATTAGTTTCTTCTTTGTTGCTACATTGAATGAAACTAAAGAGTTTTTGCGACACAAAAGTGAATTTATAACTAATATCGTACTAAGAAAAACGGTAGTACCGTGTATGATTGTTGTTGTCTATGTATGATCGTACCTCCTAGAACACTAATAAAATTTGTGTCGCTGCATACAAAATACAGCTGAGTATTTTGACTAAAACGGAAAGCAACCGGGATTATTTAGGTGAAAGAAATGCCTCGGTTACTGGTCTCAGGTGCGACATTATTATGCAATGATCTGGAAGTTGCTTGACTGGAAGTTGCTTGAAGTGTTTATTCTATTATTTAGGCGTTTCTCAAACGGTAATTATTGATTGATCGCCGCAATTATGTCTCTTCTATTATTACAAGTCGTGATGCGACTTTATCCGTAATTTTATCTACCTGATTGCCCTTGAACACTAATTGAATAACATTTACGCGGTAGATCACAAACTACTATGGTGTCAGAAATTAATAGTCTTGATTGGCAAATACGGTCGTATTTGTTATATATTCCGCATAAATGTTCCCTGAGCACCAGCTTTTTAATGTCGCTATTCTTAGATCACGCCCGTACTGGTCATGCTGCTTGTGAGGACTACTATTCTTTCTTTACTGCTTAGGCTGTATTATTATTTTTCTGTAGTTTGCGCGCGCGGTGCGCATTGTCATTTCTCTTAGTGCAGAATTCGTTGAATTTTAGCTGATAAAATTACGACGTTCTTCTTGCAGTTTAATTCAATTTCTCTTAGTTAATCACACTTCTATGTGGAAGTTAATTAGTATAATATTCAAATTTTTAAGTTGTCAGGTATATCGTATCAAGCTGTTTGTATTTTTGATGCCCTAAAAATAGCAGTGAAGTTAGTGACGTGCCGCGATTTATGGAGGATAAATTATCCGTTATCTAAAAAGTAAACGTTATTGACTATTTTAGTTGTTTTAGTAATAATCTTGCGGTGATTTTGCTTTGTGTAGGTTTGTTTAGCAAGGCACTATTTATTTGGTATGTTAATATTAAGGGCTATATAATAAACAAAATATTTTTTTTTGAAGATGCCCATCTACTTTTTTTTTGACTAACCATATGATGCTCATAGAACATTTTACTCTGATTCATAAATTTATTGATGTCATTGAGTTACCGTTGTGCAGTAAGTGCGCATGCTATGGGATAAAAGAAAACACGAGATATGATATATCGTCAGGGTAATGATGTTGTGGATAGAAAGATCCTCATTTTAAAAACTTACATGGCTATTAATAGCTAACTAGTGTGTATAGTGGTTGACTAGTATGTATAAGAGTGAGAAATAATACTTTCAAGAAAGTACTATAGTTATATGTACTTGTTTTTACATCCTACTGCTAAATTATGTAAAGCAAGCAATACATCTTCTAGATCTTTATCTAACTCGCAACGTACTACTTATATATAAAATGTGATTATGGTTCAGTTATGGAACTGTTAATCTTTGTTATTATTTCTATAGGTAGAAATGATTTACTTTAAGTAAAGTACTAAAATAAGAAATATTTTAACATTGTAACGTCATTACATAAAGAATATATTTCTAATAGAAAACTATTTAACTGCATACTTTACAATAAAGATGTTGATAATTTTGAATTTAATAAATTAAAGTATTGTTGCTTAAAGTGCTAGATAAATAGTATCTTTACTTCATATCTGAAGTTAATTAGTAATGCAACTCCAACTGGATATGGCTAAAATATTCATTTTACAGCAGCATGAGCTATATTAATCTTACTTCTGCGACGTGCGCGCAGGGAGTATATTTTTCATTTTGCTATCGCTATTTAAAATTAAATAAGCATTTTGTCGGACACTAGTGCAGTGCTAGAAGCAATGCTAGTGTTTTCTTATTCATGTTACTGACAATGAATTAATTTATATTTGTCGATGTCCATAATTTATGGCCGACGTATCATAAAACTTGTGCGTTTGGGAGTTTTAACAGCTAAAATATCATAACAACACTGACGGTTTAGCAGGTGCCATCTTGCGGCAACTTATTTATAGGCAACGTCCTGATGATAATGAATAATTGGGTGTCGCCTCAATTGACTAAAAGTTCTCGTTGCTGGCAATTATTTGTTTCTGAAGTTCCATAGCTTATTAAATTCTCTAATAATAGTCATTATAAATGGTTCTAAGAGATTATTGTGATTGATAGTGCATATTGCTTTAATCTGATCGCAAAATTTTCTCCGGCAGTTTTAAACTTTTATATTTTTTTTTGAAAAAAAAGTGGTGTAGTAAGCACAAAAAATCAGTGCGGCGCGTAATCTGTGCTTTTGCTATTTAGCTATAAGTTTTGATTGTCTAGTTTGCTATCAAGCAGGTTTTTGAGTTGGTATAGTAAATGATTTGATCGATCTATGGCATCACAAATTAAAATTTTAGAAGAAGGATAAGTAATTTTTCTTTTTAATATTGTTCTGTATTTTGAGTTAATCACAATCAATGATATCGTTGCACGAAGTCAGAGAGTAGAGAAATAGTGCATAATTTTAGAATGTTCTACATGTTTATATTTTCTTTTCATTGTGGTGAAAAAGTTTATTACATTTTATACGAGGTACTAGTCATATTTCTAATAGATAAAAACGTTTGCTGCAATTAGCTGCAAAATAAATGAAATATTTGGCATTAATAAATATGTGTTAGGGCTACTTAAAATATTAGGTTCTTTGTGAGGGGGTGATTTGTGTTAATATATCTGCCCCTCTTCCCTGACATTGGGTGTTGCATGAATAATTACTTATCGCCAACGTCTTTGTTGCCAGTTTAGCAAAACTGCTAAACCTGCCGGCAAAGTAGGCACACGCTATTGTTCCTCTTTAAGAGGAACAATAGCCATTAAGATGTTTATTAACGTATTATTAGTACACTCATATTTTTGCGTAATAAAAAAGTGCTGAGGGTTTAATAATTTTCAAAGTAAGCTGCATATCGTAGGCGTCGGCCATCCTCCTTTTGGGTTAAAAGCAGTTACATTATCGTACTGGTTAGTTTTTACAGCTTATAAAATTTCATCGTTTTAGTTAAAGAACATTTAATGAGCGATATTTGACTGCCGATCTTGCCCCTGGTGCAATACCCTTTTATAGATTATGTTTTTCAAAAACAACCCCTAACAATGTTTATGTAGAGGGGGGGGATCTATGATCCTACTACGGCCACACCTACACGTCATAGCAAAGATTGTCTATTCATTGTATATGTATATTTTGCGCGATCATGAGGAGGGGCTGACATATAGATGTCATTATAAACTTATTGATAGTACTTTAGATAAAGAGGTTATGGCTAGAGTAGATGTTTTACTCATCACAGATAACCTATAGTAAACATTAGTTACCGCCGCTCTTTTATGAAAGCTGATCATATAATCATACAGCGCCGTATGCATTACGTCGCACGTTAAGTATTAGCGTTGTGCGCTCATTCATCAATACTTAACTTTGCATAATATGTGTATTTTGTCGAGACGTGCATTACTAGGGATGTTTTACTTTAACAAGTGCCGGCCAATATTCTTTTAAGGGTTGTTTAACTTGCATGCCTTACTACTAACAAAATGCACGATTACATCATTATATGAATAATAAGTTATTTTACTGCGAAAATACCTGAACACTAACTATTGAAGTTTATATATTTGAGCACCATGTGTAGTAAGCAATATTCAAGGCACTATATTTATTAGTCGTGTTAGGGATAAATAGTAAGTTGCTTAATGCTTTCGCTCAGCTCGGCTTTCTTAACAGAGTATTGAGTCTGTGCTAATCATCACATTAACTATGATTTATTATGGATTAAGAGACGTTGCCAGAAAAAAACAATTAAAAGTTATAAGTGTGAAAGTACAATACAGCCCAAAATCCTTATTTTTTTATGCGCTCTTGTTGATGCCGCAAGCCTATAGTGCCTGCACCCGGTTGCAAGTGGAGGGGCTTAGCGGCGATCTGCAACGTAATATATGCTCTGGTTTATCTACTATTAGCAACAATGAGGTTACCGTTGATGAGCGGTTTCAAAACCGCGTTGATAACACGGTACGTGAAGGTCTTCGGGCACTTGGATATTATTCACCAACTATCAATTTTGCCTTAAAGCCGGTAGTGAATGGGGGTTGTGATGTACTGATTACCCGTATCATTCCGGGTAAGCCGATAAAAATTGCCGGCATCAATGTCATTGTGCGCGGGGAAGCCCAGCAGGATAGCGATTATCAGCAGTGGATCTCAGACAGTAAACCAGCACTTGGCACCATATTGAATCACGGTTCTTACGACAGATTCAAAAATGGTTTTTTTAGCCTGGCGCTGCGCAAGGGATATTTTGACGCTGAATTTCGCAAAAGCTATTTGAGTGTAGCGCCATCACGCTATGAGGCATATTGGGATATCGACTTTGATAGCGGCCAACGTTATCGTTTTGGTAAGGTGCGTTACCATGGAGCTCAAATTCGCGACGATTATCTGCAAAACCTCTCCAAGGTACGAGAGGACGAACCTTACAGCTCCGAATCGCTAGCGGAGTTAAACTGGCGGTTAGCGGCAACCAACTGGTTTAATTCGGTGGTGATCTCTACTGAATTTCCTACTGTTAAACAGAGCAAAATGTTGCTACTCAACGCAGTAGTGACGCCGCGAAGTCGCAACAGTCTTGAAACCGGTGTTGGCTATGCAACTGATGTGGGGCCGAGAGTCAAAATAATTTGGAATAAACCCCAGCTTAACTCGCGCGGTCACAGTTTGCAGACTATCCTCAACTTATCTGCGCCGGAGCAGTCGGCAGATGTCAGTTATAAAATTCCACTGCTTAAGGATCCTTTGGAGCAATATTATTTGCTGCAGAGCGGATTTAAATGTGAGGATCTTAAAGATACTCAATCCGATTTCACCACTTTAAATATTGCGCGCTATTGGGATCTTTCTAGCGGTTGGCAACGGTCTATCAATTTGCGCTGGAGTATAGATCACTTCACTCAGGCAAACGTGACAGATACTACAATACTTATTTATCCCTGCATCAATCTTAACCGTACACGCCAGAGTGGAGGTCTCATGCCAACTTGGGGCGATAGCCAGAGTTATTCGGTAGATGTCTCTAATATTGTCTGGGGATCGGATATAGATTTTGTCATTGTACAAGCGCAGAATGTTTGGATTCGCACTTTGGCGGAAAAGCACCGCTTTGTGGTCCGCGGTAACTTGGGTTGGATTAAAACCAAAGATTTTGATCGAATTCCACCTTCGCTGCGTTTTTTTGCTGGTGGTGATCGTAGTATTCGAGGTTATAAATATAAATCTCTCTCGCCTCGAGACGATGAAGGCAAGCTGACCCGCGCCTCGAAATTAGCCACCGGATCAGTGGAGTATCAATATAATGTTACTGGTAAATGGTGGGGCGCGGTGTTTGTGGATAGCGGAGAAGCAGTTAATCATATCAAACAAAGTAACCTTAAAATCGGTGCCGGCGGCGGCGTGCGCTGGCAATCGCCCGTTGGTCCCATCAAGCTAGATATTGCTGCTACGATTGCGGATAAGCATGAGCATGATGTGCAATTATATATTGGATTGGGGCCGGAATTATGAGCTTAGTTAAGAAAATTCGCCTGAGTGTCGTGCTGCTGGTATTGCTGGTTACCGCGCTTGCATTTTTAGTTGGCACTACTAGTGGATTGCATTTTTTGCTGAACGGTGCGGCCCGCTTGATACCTGGACTAGAAATTGCTTACGTCAGCGGCGGCTGGCGCGATTTGACTATTAAGCATTTACGGTACCAAATACCCGGCATTACGGTAAGTATTGGTGAATTTCATTTAGCACTGGAACTAAGTTCCCTGTGTAGGCGTCAGCTGTGCTTAAACGATCTTTCCATGCGCGATGTGAATATCGGAGTTAATACTGCTGAATGCGGGCCTCCGATTCCTATAACGCAGGTTAAATTAGGTGCCGGTCCTCTGTCTACTCCTTATCCGATCAACCTACGCTGTATAACACTAAATAAAGTGCAAGTCAAATTAGATAATATCCTCATCGATCTTGATGCATTAAGCACTGGTTTTCAGTTTCAGGGCAATAACCTGATAATAACGCCGATGCGCATCACTGGTTTGTTGGTGGCGCTGCCATCGTCGACACAAGTAGTAGTAGATAAAGTTGCTGCTACTTCGCGAACAATTAAACCTAAAATATATCTACCTAAGAAAAAAATTATCGAAATAGAGACAAAACAGTCGGTAATTAGTGCATTACCGATGCTAACCAAAAAATTGCGCGAACTATTTGCCAAGCCACTGTTACCGCGAGTAACTTCGTTTACTCTTCCGTTGAATTTAACGGTTGAAAATATAGAGGTGGAGAATTTGCTTCTGATTAGCGATGTCAGTTTGCTGATTACCCGGTTACGTTTGCAGGCAGCAACTCGTGATCAGCGTGCTGAATTGACTTTATTGGATATCGATTCACCTCAAGGTTGGCTGAATGCTTCTGGTAATGCTGAGCTAAGCGGTCGCTGGCCAGTAATTATAACAATTAACACGATCGTTAATAGCGCACCGCTAAAAGGTGAAAAAATTAAACTCGCGGTGGGTGGCTATCTGCTTGATGAGTTGCACGCCGCGCTTAATCTTTCCGGTCCGCTCACAGCACAGTTAATGTTGAAAATGCGCTTGTCGGAAGCGGGCTTACCGCTAACGATGATGCTTAATAGCGAGTCTGCGCAGTGGCCGTTAACCGGCACGCCGCAATATCAGGTACGCGGCCTGGCCCTAAAACTAAACGGTGAAGTGCAAGATTATCGATTGACGTTGAAGGCGGGACTAAGCGGCATGGGATTACCTCCGGCGGATGTTATCTTAGACGCTCAGGGTAATACCGATAGATTTATACTTTCGCGGTTACGTTTAGCTACGCTACATGGTAATACCGATTTGAGTGCGGTAGTAGACTGGCAGCATGCTATTTGCTGGAGTAGCGAATTATCGTTAAGCGGTATCAATACTGCCAGCCAATGGCCGGCTTGGCCCGCGAGGCTAGATGGGAAGATCACTAGCTGTGGCTGTCTGTATGGTGAATACTGGCAACTAAAGGTGTCTCAGCTAGATCTCCATGGTCATATTCTTAAAAACTCGTTAACAGCTAAGGGATCACTTAGCGGTAACTCTGTTGGTGAATGGCAGGTGCCAGAACTGTTTTTGGTCCTTGGGCGTAACCAGATAACGGTGAAAGGTGAATTAAATGATGCGTTATCTCTTGATGCCATAATCAACGCGCCGACGCTGAGCGGAACCCTACCGGAATTAGATGGGCGAGTGTTGGGAAATATAAAACTGCGTGGCAATATGCGCTCACCGCAATTACTAATAGATCTTGACGTGCATGCGCTGCGCTGGAGGGCTGTGACTATCGGTCGCATTGCGCTGCAGGGCATTGTCTGTTACGGCGATATCGTTCGCGGCAATATACAACTGCGTTTATACCGGTTTATACAGGGATCATTATCCATTGCAGAACTCACTATGAACTCAACTGGCAATGAGAATCAGCATCAACTAAAAATAGAGATGCATGGTGATCCGATTTCTGGTCAGCTGCATTTAAACGGTGGTTTTGATCGACAACAGCAACGTTGGCAGGGTACCCTAAATCAAACTCATTTTGATACGCCACTGGGCGAATGGCAACTAGCTCGCGCGATGACTTTGGATTATCAAACTGCATCGCAACACCTTATTATTGGTCCACATTTTTGGCTAAATTCTAATGCGCAAATCTGCGCGCCACAAAATATTGAGGTGGGGGCATCTGGACAGGCGAGTTTGGTTTTAAATCACTTCGATTTAGCTATGTTAAAACTTATATTACCTAAGCAGACGCAAACCAGTGGCGTCTTTAATGGCCGAGTTGATATATGCTGGACTTCAGTCAACGGTTTACCGCAAGGAAAAATGGTGTTAGTTGGTAAAGGAGTGAAGGTCGATCAAACTGTTCAGGGCAAAACTATATCAGTGAATTTTGAAATGTTAACGTTTAGTGCGGCATTGGATAAGGGGTTAATATGCCTAGATTGGTTGATTAACATTGCCGGCAACGGTCAGTTGAGCGGTCAAGTACAAGTGACAGATCTCAAAAATAGACGGGAGTTGTCCGGCAACGTCAACATCAATCATCTCTCATTAGCACTATTAAATCCGTTAATTTCGCGGAACGGAAGCGTTGATGGGCTGGTCAATGCAGCGTTGCGTCTTGACGGTAGTGTTTGGCGCCCGGAGTTTTACGGTCAGCTAGGAATAGAGCGTATAGTGATCAAAGGCAACTTCATGCCTATTACCATGACTGAGAGTCAATTGGCTCTCTTGTTTGCTGGGGCCTGTTCCACTCTGCATGGAACTATCAATACTACCCATGGTCAGGTCAACCTTACTGGTGAAGCAGACTGGAGTCAGATGGTAACCTGGCGTGCTCGCATTAACGCGCAGGGAAATAGGGTACGAATCACCGTGCCGCCAATAGTGCGGTTGGATTTGTCGCCGGATATAATGTTTGAGGCAACGCCTACACTTTTTGCTCTTACTGGCAAAGTAGATATTCCCTGGGCACGCATTGAGGTAAATGATATGCCGAAAAGTGCAGTAAACATATCCAGTGATGAATTGTTTCTAAACGATAATTTGCAACCGGTTGATGATCGTATCAACAGCACTTTCATCCCGATTAGCTTGAATCTACTGGTTCATGTTGGCGATGGAGTGCGCTTTAACGCTTTTGGCCTAAAAGCTAAGTTAAAAGGGGATTTAAAAGTAGTACAAGATAAACAAGTACTGGGGCTGAACGGACAAATAGATATTCCCTCCGGGCGTTTTCACGCCTACGGACAGGATTTAATTGTAAACAAAGGACAGCTGCTGTTTTCCGGACCGGTTGATCAGCCTTATTTGAATATTGAAGCTATCCGTAATCCGGATTCTACTGAGGATGAAGTCACGGCTGGGATACGCGTAACCGGTTTAGCTGATCAACCGAAGTTAGAGGTTTTTTCTAATCCTGTTAAATCTCAACAGGAAGCGCTTTCTTATTTGCTTCGTGGACAAAGTTTAAATGCTTCTAACGCTGATAGCAATATGATGACATCCATGTTACTTGGATTAGGAATTGCACAAAGCGGACAAGTTATGGGTAAAATCGGACAAGCATTCGGAGTTAGCGACTTAGCGCTAGACACTCAAGGGGTTGGCGATAGCTCCCAGGTAGTGGTAAGTGGTTACATCGCTCCTAATCTGCAAGTCAAATACGGTGTTGGTATTTTTGACTCACTAGCAACTTTAACGATACGTTATCGTTTAAGTCCGAAACTTTATCTCGAAGCCGTATCTGGTCTTCACCAAGCGATAAACTTACTTTATCGTTTTGAATTTTAATCATGCGAATTATTTTCACTGTAATTTAAGATGCGCAAGGGAAATATCCACTAATTAAATAATTACCAATGATTGGGAAATGATAAGATAGCAAAGCTATGAGCTTTAAGATCATATTGTTAGGCAACAAGCCCAGTTTATGGTAAGGCGTATCGTATTTATTTTACAAATCTGGCATATTTAGATGAATTGCGCACCAAAAGCAGCGAATTCAAGCATACTTTAATTGACACTACCTTAACTGTAGTGTTGTCTAGATATGTCTTCATCATCGCCCGGTTACTGATGTCTTGGGTCGTTACCCCCGGTTAGGGGGTAAATTGATATAATTTCTCCATCCGATGAGGGAGTTGAGCTATTTTAAAACCTTTTATGAATCTTTTTCTGATAGTTTTATTTCTTTTGGGCGCGCTCAAAAGAGGCAAGGATCTCGGCTCTTGCGGCTTTGGTGTTACCCCAGCCGTCAACCTTTACCCATTTGCCAACTTCTAGATCTTTGTAATGTTCGAAGAAATGAGTAATTCTCGCTCTCAATATCGTCGGAAAATCGTCGATATCTTTAATATTGTCATATTCTTTTGATAGTTTCGTGTGTGGCACTGCCACTATTTTAGCGTCTGTTCCGACTTCATCTGTCATTTTTAATACACCAATTGGACGGCAGCGTATCACAGAGTTAGGCTGCAGGGGATACGGAGTCGGTACCAACACATCTACTGGGTCTCCATCCATGGAAAGGGTGTGGTTAATGTATCCATAATTACAAGGATATAACATCGCAGTAGGCATAAAACGATCAACAAACAGAGCGCTGCTTTTCTTATCAATTTCGTATTTAATAGGGTAAGCATTAGCAGAAATTTCAATGATTACATAAATATCTTCTGGAAAACTTTTTCCTATCGGTACCTGATTCAAACTCATATCGTTGCCCTTAAATATTTTAATATTATAGTAGTGAGAGGGTTAGTATAATTTCTTTTACCCCGCGCGCGATACGAAGGTGGGGGATCGCAGTACCAGCCCTTACTTGTATAAGTTAGCCTAATAGTATAATGGTGTCACTATTTCTCGATAGTAAGTGGGCGCGATCCCAATCTTAAAACTTGTTCTGGCAATCGCTGATTAAGTATTCTTCTATATTGTTAATTATGTACTCGCTTTCGGTGAAACATGCGGCATAATGTTGGTGCAGTTCGTTTGTCTTAACCAAAAAATTTAGTTTTACCGTTACTGGTATTGTTTTTAAGCTTGTCTACAGAGAAATATTATTTGATTGCAATTACAGGCTAATCAGCGCTTGTCGTTATAGCATGAGAATCGTGGTGACAGATGTAGAGATAAATGTTTTAAAAAATAAAATATACAATTAGCTAATCGCTATGACTCTATGTATAGAGTCGGTATGCGTTTTATACATTTCTTGGTAATATTGATATATTCAACCTTTGTTGATGGAATACATCTGCTAAGACGAGGTAAGATGCACGTTTTTATATGCAATAGGTAAAATATTTATCAGTAACGTATCTTAAATAAATGTATGTGCGCCGGTACTAAGTGGGTATATTAGCATCAGGATCATAGTTCGTGAATGCTGATTTTTCATTTTTCAACAAATCTAACAACATTATGTGCGGATAGGTAGAAAATAGTTTTAACCGAGACTTTGACGTCTAGATTAAAAGAATCGTTCAATAAATCTATAAGTGCCAGGTATTTGCTATTTCACTTCTTTAAAGAAAATTTCAATTTTCTTTAAAGAATAAATAATTCATGACTTGTCCATAGATTTATTGTTCATTTCTAATTTTGTTTGCTAACAGATATAGTTTTACAGAATTTTTCTGTACGTTTTTATTTTATAAGTTAACAAAATATCTATTAATTCTGTTTTATTGACGTAACAGTGAACGATTGCAATCATGCGGTTAATATATAAATAATGTAATTAGCTTTCTAGAGTATGAAATATGCATATTGCTACTCAATAGCAAATTGACTAAACTTTTCATGATAATTTCTTATGAATCTTAAAACATACTTTGAATTTACGAATGATAAAAACATAATTAATAGTACGTTAAATCTAGTTTACTTTTAAAAAGTAACCTATTCACTTTTTAAATAAAGTGTTTATCAATTTATCTGCAATATCTTTATGTATGGGCGGTTTTGTAATGCTGTCCCATTTTATGGGACATAACATTATTGATTCAAATGGTGATTTTTATCTGACATGAATACGCTATTGCAGGAGCTGATTATTGATCGTACTCAATTTTACTATATGATGTAACTTTTATTTTGCGTTGTTTTTGGTAATTATCTACAATGCAGTATCGTTGATCATCCCTTGATTGAAAGTTGGGGCGATAAATTTGGTAACTTTTATTTATATATGTATTAGGTCTTCAGTAGCTGTACGATTATATGCCGGCAACCGCTATGTTGCTTGTCGTGGGTGGCACTAACAGTTAAACTACTCATCTCCAGTATAATTCCTTAAATTATGGTTAGGACAATTAGTAATTCAGAATAAAGTTAATGAATAACATTTATAATGTGAAATACGATTTCACAGCTTTATTTATCATATGTATAAGTTTGTTTAACTTGTTACACACGCGGCTAGACTGCCCAGATAAACCTATTAACGACGTCATGAAGAAATAAAATAATGCAATTAGAAAATAGATGACATTTTACCTCGATAATAAAAGGAAGATCTAACTTTCAATGGTTTTTATTTTTACAGAGAAATAATTTCTTTATAAGTAAATATTGCATTTAATTGTATAACAAAGAATAAACTTCGAGCATGTTAGCAATAAGCCACTCACTTTTACATGGTTTCCTAGGTTAGTATAGATAAACTTAACTACTATGTTTTCAATAAGCTAAGATGGGAGGTTACACTTGTATTTTATGTAACATGATATTTACTAAATATTAATCTACAGTTTTTATCCTGTATTTTCTTGTGCTGTAATTCAAGCACTATTCAATAGATGGCAATATTAATTGCATTTATTTAAATCATACGTAGCGATAACATCTTAATTTTCTTTAAAAACCTTTGTTGTTATATGTAAAAATACAAATAAAACTTTTAATGCAAGGCTAGTTAGCATTATATAAGAATCATTGCTTGTTTTGAATTTTGCTTATTTTACCTGTTTGAATATATATTATTTTATCGAGCTTAAAAATGTAATAAACATCGCAAAAAGGTTTGTAGGACAAACAGATGTCCGCTAGCATGCAATAGCTGACCAGTGTGGATTTATAGTAAATTATGATACACAGGAAGTGTAGTCTTGATCCTCCGTAATAACTCGTTTAAGACATTCAAGTCAGAGCGCGCCTGCTTTTTCCAGATATAAAATACAATTTATTGTGCACTCGCTTGTATATTAGCTAGGTATAGTAATTTACTTTACTGTTTATTTATAACTTTCACTGGCTTTATTACGTTTATCGTGCTATTTTGGCTGTACAAGGTAAATTAGGTTAGCACGACTGCTTTGTTACTTTTCGGTTTGCTGTTAAAATACAGCTGCCATGCTAAAGCATTCCTTTCTCCCATAAGTAGAATTAGAAGTCGCGCTGTACCGCTACATGGGCTAGGCTCTTTAGCGCATCGCGGTACGGGGATGGTGCCAAGCAAGTTAAACAAGCTATAGCTTTTTCTGCTTCCTCTTCCGCGCACCGGCGCGTGTAACCCAAGGAATCGCATTGACGCATTGTGTCGAGTACCGTTGCTAGCAAGTGGCGTCCGTTACCTTGTTTAATCGCCATTCGTATTATTGCTGCCTGTTCCGGCGTGCCGGCACTCATGGCGTGCAATAACGGAAGCGTTAGTTTCCCTTCTTTTAGGTCATGACCGGTATTTTTGCCCAATACTTTTCCGTTTGCACTATAATCTAGCAGATCGTCTATCAATTGAAAGGCGGTGCCCAGATAACGACCGTAATTGCGTAGCTCGGCTTCTTGGTGAGTATTGGCGCCGGCCATGATAGCAGAAGATTGTGATGCTACCTCGAATAAACGTGCAGTTTTACTATAAATGATACGCATATAGCTAACTATAGTGATGTCAGGATCATTACGGTGCATTAGTTGCAGTACTTCCCCTTCAGCGATAATGTTAACTGCTTCTGATATCAGCTTAAGCACTCGCAGAGATTCCAGCGCGGTCATCATTTGAAAGGCGCGAGTATAGATGAAATCGCCCACTAAAACGCTAGCTGCGTTGCCGAAAGCGACATTGGCTGTCGATTGTCCGCGTCGCATGTTAGACTCATCGACCACATCGTCATGTAGCAACGTAGCAGTGTGTATAAATTCAATCAGCGCTGCGACGGTGACATGCTTTTTGCCTTGATGATGCAGTGCCCGTGCTGTTAGCACTGCTAACATTGGTCGAATGCGTTTACCGCCGCCGTTGATAATGTATTGGCCAAGCTGATTTATTAAAGCAACCTTTGAATTTAGCTGTTCGCGAATTGCTGTGTTGACCTCCACCATATCCTTAGCAGTCAGTTCAGTAATTTGTTTAAGATTCATTATTTTCTATTAATTTAATAGTATGCCGTTGGTGTAATCAAGCACACGCGATTAGATGGCTAAAAAAATATTAATAATTGTACTTGAAAATGTAAAAGATAAATAGTGATAGAAGAGATTGCAATTTTGTGCTTTTTCTTTTTATTTTACACTTGTATTTATTAAAATTTTGCGTAAAGTAAACTCAGGAAAAAAATATTTATGGCTCTCTCCATGATCTTTATAGATTGAGCGTGCAGAAAATGGGGTTTTGTATGTATGCGGTTTTCCAAAGTGGTGGCAAACAATACCGGGTACGCAAAGGTCAAACTGTTTGTCTTGAAAAGTTAGACATCGCCACTGGTGAATTTATTGAATTTAAACAAGTTATGATGATTATTAACGGTGATCATGTAGAGATAGGCTATCCGTTCATCAACAGCAGTAAGATCACGGCGGAAGTTGTTGCTCACGGTCGTGGAGATAAAGTAATGATTGTAAAATTTCGTCGCCGTAAGCACTACCGTAAGCATCAGGGGCATCGTCAGTGGTTTACTAATGTTAAAATCACTGATATTGGCATTTAAAAAAAGAGCAGATTTATGGCACACAAAAAAGCGGGAGGTTCCACACGTAACGGTCGAGACTCAGAAAGTAAACGCCTGGGTATTAAATGCTTTGGCGGCGAAGCTGTAAAGGCCGGCAACATAATCGTTCGTCAGCGTGGAACCAAATTTCACCCAGGTACTAATGTAGGCTGTGGAAAGGATCATACGTTATTCGCGTTGAAAACAGGTAAAGTCAAGTTTCAAGTGAAAGGACAAAAAAACCGTAAATTTGTTAGCATCATTGTTGAATAAATCGAGGATTGTTTCACAGCTGAAACAGGGACCGTACTTTATTTCAAGGATTTTACCTTATTAAACTGGTTAATATTCATTATGTATCCTAAGAAAAATACAGCATACAAGACAAGTTTAGGTTCAGCATAATTATGCTTGCTTTGAATATCTTTTTTGATAGGTACTCTTCTATTTACGCAGTACTTTAAAAATAAAGTTTTAATCATGGCTTGGTACATTCATTAAATAAAAAGTTTATTAATGTTCACAGATTGTTGTCAAGTATTCTACTAATTGTGCTCAGTTAGTAACTGTCTTTGATTTTATTAATATTTTATTATATAATTCAATTATATAAAGTTTAACGCTTTTATAGGTCGTTAGCCATTTATCTTTAGGGCATAATTTTAGCGAACGTCGTGATTCTGCAAGTAAGGCGTTTAGCAGAAGCTATTTCGTGCTTGGCAAATAATGTCAAGCAGTACGCTAGATTTCTAATCAAACTTTAGATTATTAATATAGTACTATCCCTTATTTGTCATGATTTACTAACGCTGTTTTATCCCACTTCTTTTACGTTGCTACCGTTGAACTTTTTTAATTATAGCGATGTGCTCGTGGTGTGTAGCGAGTATAATGTTTTTGTTGTCGGTTACGACTAGTCCGACCGGCACATATGATTTATGACCGTTGTTATTAAGACGAAGTTGCCCGGCAAATAAGTTATGGAGAATCATCATGAAATTTGTTGATGAAGCTGCTATTCTTGTGTCAGCGGGCGATGGTGGTAATGGTTGCATCAGTTTTCGTCGAGAAAAAAATATTCCCCGCGGCGGCCCAAACGGGGGGGATGGCGGCGATGGCGGCGACGTTTGGTTGATAGCTGATAAAAACCTAAACACTCTCATCGATTACTGTTTTGAGAAAAAATTTCATGCCGAAAACGGACAAAACGGTCAGATTGGTAATTGTACAGGCAAACGCGGCAAAGACATAGTTATCAAAGTTCCGGTGTGTACGCGGGTGCTGGATTTAGGCACCAATCAAGTTATGGGCGAAATGACCTACCACAAACAACGATTGATGGTAGCGAAGGGGGGGGTGCACGGCCTGGGCAATACGCATTTTAAATCTTCGGTTAAACAGTCTCCACGCCAGAAAACCTACGGTACCAAAGGCGAGATTCGTGAGATCCAACTAGAACTCATGCTTCTGGCGGATGTAGGTATGCTTGGCATACCTAATTCTGGTAAATCTACGTTTATTCGCGCGGTATCAGCGGCCAAGCCAAAAGTGGCGGATTATCCGTTTACTACACTGGTGCCAAGCTTGAGCGTAGTACGCATGAATAACAAACATAGCTTTGTATTAGCAGATATTCCTGGCTTAATTGAAGGCGCTGCTGACGGCTCTGGTTTAGGTATCAGTTTCCTTAAACATCTAGAGCGCTGTAGCGTGTTGTTGCATTTAATTGATTTAGCTCCAGTAGATGAGTCCGATCCGGTCAAAAATGCCTGTATTATAGTAACTGAGCTAAAACGATACAGTAAAAAACTATCTAATAAACCGTGCTGGCTAGTATTCAACAAAGCGGATCTGCTTGACGCTAAGGACGCGTCAACACGCGCAAAAGCCATTGCCCAGGCGTTGAATTTGAAAACTCAATATTATATAATTTCTGCTATCAATGGTTACGGTGTTAAAGCATTGTGTTGGGACTTGATGATGTTTATTAATTCCCATGCTAAAAAGCAAGCCGTAACCTCGATGCAACCGTAAAAGTGGTTGGTACTCATATAATACTATTAATACGTTTATGGAAACAATCTATTAGCACTGCATTTTAATATACCAGGATAACCTCGCTCAAGAAACTTATTTAAAACGCTATAAAGGATATATTTATAGGGATTTCTAAAAATTTCTAGTAATGACAATGCTATTGTATATTATTTAAGCGGTAGGAGTATAGCAGACTAATGATAACGTGATCTTAATCAAGATTACCTTGTCTCTAGTTTAAGATTTTGATCTTATCAATTTTCATAACTACTGTATGCAAAGTGAAACTAATATGCTTTCGCATAGTAGAGAATACCAGACATATTTTGCAAATATAATTTATTTATTGATTTGATCGTGATCATACATTAATAATGTGAAATAGGGTTATTCTTATGGTGAATTAAGAATAAGTTAAAAATATTATTCGATGTATATCATTATATTACATGTAATTTCTTATATATGATAAAGATGTTAGAATTTTCTGTTTTACCAAAAATTAGGTAGTGAATATCATGATCATCCTAAATGTATTATTGTGCCGTAATTAATAAAAGTAAGTAATAAGTTGGTTACCACTTTTTATTCATTCATGTAATAAAAAGTTCTCGTCACGCATTTAACCAAGCTTTTTATCAAGTCTAGTTTTAGTTTTGATCTGAGCAAGGATATAAATCCTTGCATTTTGCTGTCCTATACATTGATTTATTTAGAGATACTTTGTCAGATGGCTTCAATTCTACCACTGGACGGTAGTTAAATATTCAATGTTGTTATTTAATAGTGCTATTCGTTGCACTATACCCCCTACCGCTTCATCATCCAGGATTAAGCTGCGCTGTCATTATAATAAGATTTTTCACAATTGTTATACAGATTGTGTAGTGTAGCATGCCGGAAATCGGTCAAAAACATACATTTGTTTTGCTAAATTGATAACAATTGTTTAATAGCACTATTTCAGCTTTACTGGTTTTACTTTCATCACATGGCTCTGCATGGCTGTGAAGTATACTAGAGGCTGCTGTCAGCTCTAACGCTAACTTTTAGCATTACTGTACACATCAGTAATTATACCGTATGTTATGCTTATCGGCATAGAGCGGTTCACTTTGCACATTTTGATACAAATTATCTACGGTAGTCTGTAGCACCATCATTAACTGTATTTTGTAAGCAGTACAAGTTTCATTACTTTTTTATTATAAAAAGATGCTTTAGTTTTTCTCAAAATAAAGAGCATAGAGATTTTTTAATGTGTTATCTTTACGTTTTTTAAACGTTTAATATTTTGAATTTATTATGCAATTTTGATAATCGCTTTTATTAATGCAACTGCATTAAATTGTTTTTATAATGATCACTCTAAGCAATTGGCTTGTTATATGGTGGTATCATTTTAATAATCACAGCTATGTTACGTATTTGTGAGTAAATTTTTAGTCGCGTCGTATACTACTTATAAATTTTAATTTGAGGAGATAACCATCTTGACATAAGTAAATAATCTCCATTTCAGAAAACTTTTGTTAAAGACTGTGAGGATTGTTTTAAATTACAGTGAATGTTTGCAGACAAATATTATTATCTATCATGCTGATTATATCAAATAATGTATCTCTCATATCGGCTATAGATGCAGCTACGCTGATAATTACAAGAGTACTGTGCTGCAGGTAGAGTACCTCATTGCTACCTACAGTTTTCGTGAACTGTAAAAGATTTTAAAATATCATTAGCAATTTTTTATTGCGCAGAAAAGGTTAACGCTCATCCACCAAGAATATTTATCAGGTATAATAATTAGGATTTTTTAATAAAATCTTTTTGCAATTGGCTTTCGTAAAATATCAATGGCATTGATACACATAAATATTACATAAACGTTATGTAGTTATCTTGGCGATAGTAATTGGGACCTGCTAGATTAGAGTTCACATATAGTGTGTGATTTTAAAAAATCACTATAGATTTCTTTCTTATGCAACCTTGTTTTGGCATATAAGCATATGTTCATATGCTTATTAACTATCACAGAATAGAAAGTTCATTATGTATTTGAATGTGTTGACTATGATAAAGTGCAACACTTGCATTATGATGTGTTGTTAACCGAATGATCTGTAGCACGCCAGTCTAGACTTGTTTAATTGAATTCTTTATTCACACACTGAATTCTTTTTATTGACACATGTCCTATTTATGCTACATCTTAGCCCGTGTGCGTAATTCTTAACTACTTGTATTGTTCTTGTCTTACTTACAGTAAGACTGTGCCGTAAATCATATTGCCATATGTTTCACGATAAAGCATAATGTACAAGGACGGCATATGCCCGTTCAGCGTGATATTCTACCTAATGTAATTTACATCTTTTAATGATAAGCGCCTGTATAACTACTGCTATGTTAGCAAAATACTAACTGTATCAGTTTGACGCTATTGGTTAAATTGCCGGTAAGGTTACAGTTAGCTTATAAGGTTTAAGCGATTAACTTTTCTGGACCAGCTTCTAGTTTGCAGTATTACGTATTGCTATTGCATTGTTATTAATCAAGTTGTGCAAACTATGTCACATAAAAGTAGGATAGGTGCCGACACGTGTGTTTAGGTTACCATATGCAATATCTTCCGGTGTTGCATGGCGGTTAGTCCATGCTCTACCAACTACAAAAGCAGACTACCGCCATCGCAGTGAGCAATTTCATTGTACTTACTTGAAAGGTTTATTGACACTATATTAAGCAATAACAAACTATAAGATCCTGTATCTTACTATAAAGGGCTAGGTTAGTGCCTTCGGCTAGGTATGTTTTATGGATTTTAACTGTTGTTATTTGTGTTGATTAAATAAAAATGTTATTTAATTTTATTAAAGTCATAATATGTCTAAATGTAGACATCAAAATAAGTACTTCGTTGTCACGCTATCCACAAATAGAGGTAAATAAAAGTCAATGATGACGAATGTTGAACTTTGAGGTAACTACTTATTACAAATACATTTTTCTAGAAAAAACTTATAGGATGTACTCTTTATTTTTCCTGGTTAGGATTAAAGTTTAGTGCATATCGCATCAAAGATTGTAACGGTAGGGCCGCGATACTTTTCGCAAAAAGAATTTACATATAGGTACAATTATGAATCAGGTCCCCATGACTATGCATGGTGCTAATAAATTGCGGGAAGAACTAGAATATCTCAAAAGTGTCCGTCGCCCTGAAATTATCCGGTCTATCGCAGAAGCTCGCGAACAAGGTGACTTAAAAGAAAATGCCGAGTATCATTCCGCCAGAGAGCAACAGGGCTTCTGTGAAGGCCGCATCCAGGAAATCGAAGCTAAACTGTCTCATGCTCATGTAATTGATGTGCTCAAACAGGTTCCAACCGGACGAGTTATTTTTGGTGCTACGGTTAGTGTTGAAAACCTAGGTAGTAAAGAAAAACAAACATACCGTATAGTCGGCGACGATGAAGCCGATTTCAAGCAGAATTTAATTTCTATTAATTCTCCCATCGCCCGAGGGCTGGTGGGAAAAAAAGAAGAGGATATTATCATAATCAAAACCCCTGGCGGTTATGTGGAGTACAAGATCCTTAAGGTAGAGTATCTTTAGGCGTATTGTAGGTTCAGAAATTGGCCTACGTGCGCATTCTCTCCGTCGCTAGCTTTGTAAAGAAAAGCAAAATATCATTTGTAGCTTTTTCTGGGTGATAAAAATAGCATTTTCTTATCAAAAATATGACATCAATGATGTGTTAATGAGGAAGTTTCATTTTGCCCTTTCGCATTTTTAGTTAGATCATTGGAATATTGCCTATGTATTATTTTCTAGCTCTTCTTACGAAGAATAATATTGGCGATCATTATTTTACTGTTGCTTTGTTTTGCTGTAATTATTACTTATTATAAACTCATATTGTTCTAATTCCTATTTAACTTTGGCAAATATACCTTTTGTATAATCGTTATTGCCTAAACTGACTACAGGTTTTGAGTGACTGGATTAACTAAATTAAAATCTATTTAATTACTTGTATTGAGAATAAACCAGTTACATGGTGATACTATATTATATATACATATCGCCAAATATGCTGTAAGTATTTATAATGCTAGATATCTTTAAAAGATATTAAATAATACAATGACGACCAAAAAACGTTCTGCAAGCTCTCACCGCTGGCTGCAGGCACATTTTAGCGATGAATATGTTCAGAAGGCACAAAAAAAAGGACTGCGTTCTCGTGCTTGGTTTAAACTTTATGAAATACAGCAAAGTGACAATATATTTCGCTCGGGGATGACTGTTGTGGACTTGGGTGCGTCCCCTGGCAGTTGGTCGCAATATGTTGCTAGACAAATAGGCGACAAAGGGCGAGTCATTGCCTGTGATATCCTACCGATGAAGCCTATTGTAGGTGTTGATTTTCTTCAAGGAGATTTGAGTGACCCTTTAGTGATACAGGCTTTACTTGAACTTGTAAACAAGCAAGATGTTCATGTGGTGCTATCCGACATGGCGCCTAATATGAGTGGCATGCCGGCGGTAGACATTCCTAAATCTATGTATCTCGTGGAACTGGCGCTGGACATATGTCAACATGTGGTGGCATATGGTGGAAGTTTTCTTGTTAAGGTTTTTCAGGGAGAAGGTTTTGATGAATACTTGAGGAAAATACGCTCCCTTTTTATGAAGGTGAAAATCCGTAAACCAGACGCTTCCCGCGTCTGCTCCCGAGAAGTATTCATTGTAGCGATAGGGAGCAAAAAATAGTATTTTATGCTAATTGTTAATACTGTTGTAATATGAGGTTAATCCCTTGAGTGACATGGCGAAGAACCTAACTCTCTGGCTAGTTATCGCAATTGTGCTGATGTCGGTATTCCAGAGTTTCGGGCCCAGCGAGTCTAAGGGACGTAAAGTGGATTATTCCACTTTTATGTCTGAACTAAATCAGGATCAGGTTAGGGAAGCGCGTATTAAGGGTCGTGAAATCACCGTGACTAAAAAAGATAGTAATAATTACACTACCTATATTCCGGTTAGCGACCCTAAGCTTCTCGATATTCTTTTAACTAAAAACGTCAAAGTCTTGGGCGCACCGCCAGAAGAACCTAGCTTGCTGGCATCTATTTTTATCTCCTGGTTCCCAATGCTATTATTAATTGGAGTATGGATTTTCTTTATGCGCCAAATGCAGGGAGGCGGAGGTAAGGGCGCCATGTCGTTTGGCAAAAGCAAGGCGCGGATGCTATCGGAAGATCAGATTAAAACGACATTTGCTGATGTAGCTGGTTGCGATGAAGCAAAAGAAGAGGTTAGTGAGCTAGTAGATTACCTCCGCGAACCTAGCCGTTTTCAAAAGTTGGGCGGTAAGATTCCTAAAGGTGTATTGATGGTGGGTCCACCAGGGACTGGTAAGACGTTGTTGGCTAAAGCTATTGCAGGGGAAGCCAAGGTTCCGTTTTTTACCATTTCCGGTTCTGATTTTGTGGAAATGTTTGTTGGTGTTGGCGCTTCCCGCGTGCGTGATATGTTTGAACAAGCAAAAAAATCGTCGCCTTGTATAATTTTTATAGATGAAATTGACGCCGTTGGACGTCAACGTGGAGCTGGTCTTGGTGGCGGTCATGACGAACGCGAACAGACTTTGAATCAAATGTTAGTAGAAATGGATGGCTTTGAAGGTAATGCGGGCATTATCGTAATTGCCGCAACTAACCGACCAGACGTGCTAGATCCAGCGCTGCTACGCCCAGGACGTTTTGACCGCCAGGTGGTGGTCGGTCTGCCGGATGTCCGTGGTCGCGAACAGATTCTAAAAGTCCATATGCGTCGGGTACCGTTGGCGCCAGATATGGATGTGTTAGTTATTGCGCGTGGCACGCCCGGATTTTCAGGAGCCGATTTGGCCAACCTGGTAAACGAAGCAGCGTTGTTTGCCGCCCGCGGTGGCAAGCGCGTAGTATCGATGGTTGAATTCGAGAAGGCTAAAGATAAAATAATGATGGGTGCCGAACGTCGTTCTATGGTCATGACCGAAGCGCAAAAAGAGTCTACTGCCTACCACGAAGCCGGCCATGCGATCATAGGTCGTCTGGTGCCAGAACATGATCCGGTTCATAAAGTAACAATTATCCCGCGCGGCAGTGCGTTGGGAGTAACTTTCTTTTTGCCAGAAGGGGATGCCATCAGCGCCAGTCGCCAGAAGCTAGAAAGTCAAATCTCGACCTTGTACGGTGGACGGTTGGCTGAGGAGATTATTTACGGCCCAGCAAAAGTTTCTACTGGGGCGTCTAACGATATCAAAGTGGCTACCTCGATTGCTCGCAACATGGTGACCCAATGGGGCTTCTCAGAGAAGCTAGGCCCACTGTTGTATGCAGAGGAAGAAGGTGCGGTATTCCTCGGTCGTTCTGTTGCTAAAGC
This sequence comes from Sodalis endosymbiont of Henestaris halophilus, assembly GCF_900161835.1. Classification (GTDB taxonomy): domain Bacteria; phylum Pseudomonadota; class Gammaproteobacteria; order Enterobacterales; family Enterobacteriaceae. The sequence continues at coordinate 756,255 of NZ_LT897836.1, forward strand.
TAAGCATATGTCTGATGAAACAGCGAGGATCATTGATCTGGAAGTAAAATCCTTGATTGAGCGAAATTATATTCGTGCTCGCACGTTATTGACAGAAAATATGGATATTCTGCATGCCATGAAAGATGCGTTGATGAAATATGAAACTATTGATGTGCCACAGATAAATGATTTGATGGAACGCAAGGCGGTTCGCCCACCCGCAGGTTGGGACGATACTCTTTCCGGCAATAGCGGAAATGGTGATATGCCGTGCGCGCCGAATGCTAGCAATACCATATCTGAACAATACGTTAATCGATAATAGTTTCCTTTGCATTCTTTTAGCGTGTCCTTGACAAAAAACGGTTTACAACCGCTAGTTGTGAGTTATAGGATATATTTGGGGTATTTTCGTGAAAGATTATAAGATAATCGCTTGATATTTTGCACAGCACTAGGAACCGGCATTATGCAGCTTGTAGCGAGAGAGCGCACCCTTAACCTTTCTGTTCCGCGCGTCATGGGAATCCTCAACGTGACCCCGGATTCATTCTTTGACGGCGGCAAATACCAGCATTTAGCTGCCGCTATTGATCATGCTGCAGCGATGCTGGAGGCCGGCGCGGATCTTATCGATATCGGTGGAGAATCCTCTCGCCCAGGGTCTAAGGAGATCAGTGCAGAGGAGGAAGTAGCACGGGTTGTGCCTGTAGTGGCGGCTCTTGCGCAGCGGTTTGATATTTTTATTTCGGTGGATACCTCCAAGGCGTCGGTCATGCGAGAAAGCGTCGCGGCTGGTGCGCATTTGATCAATGATATCCGTTCGCTTAATGAGCCGGGAGCCTTGGCGGCGGCTGCTGCTAGTCAATTACCTGTTTGTCTAATGCATATGCAGGGCAAGCCAAGAACTATGCAGAAAGCACCTCACTATGCGAATATTTTGGAGGAAGTAGAAGCCTACTTTCTGCAACAAATTGCCCGCTGTGAAGCAGCAGGCATCGCCAGACACCGACTGTTAGTCGATCCAGGTTTCGGCTTCGGCAAAACTTTGAAGCATAATTATTGCTTGTTGGCTAAGCTGAGTGATTTGCACCGGATCGGCCTACCGCTACTGGTCGGACTTTCACGCAAATCCATGATAAGTCAACTAATGAATTTTTTACCAGATTCGGGTGTTGAGGGTAGCGTTGCTTGTGCAGTTATCGCTGCTCTTCAGGGAGCGCACATTATACGGGTTCATGATGTTAGGCAAACTGTTGAAACAATGCTAGTAGTTGAAGCTACGCTTTCAGCTAAAAAAAATTATTTTAAATGAGTAACCATAAATACTTTGGCACTGATGGCATTCGCGGCAAGGTTGGGGATTTTCCCATTACGCCTGATTTTATCCTTAAGCTGGGCTGGGCCGCCGGTAAGGTGTTGGCTCGTCGCCATGGTTCTCGTAAAATCATTATAGGCAAAGATACTCGTATATCCGGATATATGCTTGAGTCGGCGCTGGAAGCAGGGCTGGCTGCTGCTGGTTTGTCTGCTGCCTTAACCGGTCCCATGCCGACGCCTGCTATTGCTTATTTGACTCGTACCTTTCGCGCTGAGGCTGGTATTGTTATTTCTGCCTCTCATAATCCATTTTATGATAATGGTATTAAGTTTTTTTCTATTGACGGAACGAAATTGCCTGACGAAGTGGAAGAGGCCATTGAAGTTGAATTGGCTAAACCGTTAACTTGTGTTGAATCTATAAAGCTTGGCAAAGCCAGCCGGATTGTCGATGCAGCTGGGCGTTATATTGAGTTTTGCAAAAGAACTTTTCCGGGAGATCTGAGTCTTAAAGGCTTAAAGATTATCGTTGATTGCGCCAATGGCGCGACTTACCACATCGCCCCTAGTGTGCTACGAGAACTTGGTGCTCCGGTAGTAACCCTTGGTTGCCAGCCAGATGGCATGAATATCAATCAGGAATGTGGTGCTACTGATGTGCGGCTTTTGCAAAGCCGGGTACTAGTAGAAAAAGCCGATATAGGTATCGCCTATGATGGCGACGGCGATCGGGTAATCATGGTAGATCACTTGGGGCACAAAGTGGATGGAGATCAGATTTTATATGTCATTGTGCGGGAAAAATTACGCCGGGGCCAGCTGTTCGGCGGCGTGGTGGGCACTCTGATGAGCAATATGGGTTTAGAGCTGGCGCTGCAGCAACTGGGAGTTCCTTTTGTGCGCGCTCTCGTTGGGGACCGTTATGTGTTAGAAAAAATGCAGGAAAAAGACTGGCGTATCGGTGCAGAAAACTCCGGCCATGTTATTTTATTGGACAAAACCACCACTGGTGATGGTATTATCGCCGGTTTACAGGTTTTATCAGCGATGGTCAGCAATGACATGAATTTACATGAATTGTGCAATGGCATGCGCCTGTTGCCGCAGATTATTGTTAATGTGCATTCTACCGGACTTCACGATCCTCTTGAAGCAGTAACTGTAAAACAGGCCTGCTCTAATGTAGAGCAGCAGTTATCCGGGCGCGGACGAGTGCTGTTACGCAAATCGGGTACTGAGCCTTTGATTAGGATTATGGTAGAAGGGGAGGATACCATAAAGGTTAGCTGGCTTGCTCATTACATAGCTAATGCTGTGAAAGCTGCGGTCTGAAATGCCGGATTATTAAGTTTTATGCGGGGAAAGTCGCATTTGATCGGCGTGGGCTGCCAAGCGCAAGAGCATTTAGCACTGTCATTTTGTGTTTGCAAATGGTCAAATAACCGTAAAATATTCTTGCATACAAAAGGTGCTTTGGGTAGAGTTAATAACAAGTTGAGTTTATAACGTGAAGTTATGTGCTGTCGATTTTACTTTACTAGTTGAATGTGTAATAATGCATAAAAGTTACTAAAATTATGTATCAAATATTGTTAATTATATTTCTGTTGGTAGCTGTTGGCTTAGTGTCGATCATTATGCTACAACAAGGTAAAGGTTCTGACATAGGTGGGGGGTTAGGCGCAAGCGCTTCTAACACCTTGTTTGGTTCAGGTGGATCCAATAATTTTATGACCCGTATGACGGGAGCCGTGCTGGCACCGTTATTCTTTGTTCTCAGCCTACTGTTGGGTAACCTGAGCAGTAATTATGTTCACAAGTCCAATCAATGGGATAATTTAACTCAGACTCAGCCCTCTTCTAATGCAAGAGACGAGGGGCTGGCTAAACTGTCTGATGATATCCCGCATTAAAGTGTGTTTGTGGTGACGCAATAATAATTATCCAACAGGTTTAGAACCGATAAAAGTGCCGAGGTGGTGGAATTGGTAGACACGTCACCTTGAGGTGGTGGTGCCCGATTGGGTTTACGGGTTCAAGTCCCGTCCTCGGTATCAAACTTATAAAGAACTTGCTGTAATGGATAGTTACTAAAATTTTTTAAAGTTTTAAAACGCGGAGTAAATATCATGGTAGCTAGTTGGTCTATAAACTGAAAGTTTATGTTTTAACAAGATCTTTGCAATAAGATCATCTCTATAATTATTTTTGAAATTATGTTTCTAGCATATATTTAGAATGCCTATAAATAAAGTTATAAACACGTAACACCCCGAATCTTCGGGGTTTTTTATTATGTCACTGTAGTGAGACTGGGCTAATAAGCCCTTTTATGTTTTGTGGGGGATTGCTTACATTAGATGAAAATTTATAAATATAATAACATCACCTATAAAGGACCTGATGGTGTCAAACTAATTAATATTTAATTTATTTTTGGCCGTCAGTTGACGCTGCGCATTAATATCGATGGTGACAAGGGCATCGTCGTTGACGATTATACTGATCTAAGACACCATGGTATCTAGATACCGTACGTTCAAAATCTTATTTTTTGTTCCTATAGCCTGAATTTTTTATCACTTGCTCTTGATCGCTGGTTGTTTACAAGTGAGCATTTTAGCTAATTTATCGTTAGTAATAGAAGCGTAGTGCTGTGTATAACAATGCAAAAAATAGCCGTAAATTAAAGAAGATCATTAAAGCTGTTGACATCAACATGATAACCGTAACAGTGAAAGGAAAGATAAAATGTTTGCTATAGATCATATCCAGTAGGATAGCCTAATACCATATTTTTAACGTTTTACTGAGGCAACTAGGATGAACAAAGAAATTCTGGCTGTTGTGGAGGCGGTATCCAATGAAAAAGCCGTCTCTCGGGAAAAGATTTTCGAAGCTTTAGAGATAGCACTAGCCACGGCAACAAAGAAAAAACATGAACAAGAAATAGACGTTCGTGTCAGCATCGACCGCAAGTCAGGAGATTTTAATACTTTTCGCCGTTGGTTGATTGTGAACGAAGTAACTCACCCCACTCTTGAAATTACTTTGGCTGCTGCGCAATTTGACAATCAGCAGGCTCAGCTTGGTAGTTACATCGAAGATAAAATCGAATCGGTAGTGTTCGATCGCATTACTACTCAGATCGCCAAGCAAGTGATTGTTCAGAAAGTGCGTGAAGCAGAGCGAGCGATGGTGGTAGATCAATTTCGCAGTCACGAAGGTGCAATCGTTACTGGCGTGGTAAAAAAAGTTAATCGAGATAGCATTACTCTGGATCTAGGCAGCAATGCCGAAGCGATAATCGGTCGTGAAGACATGCTGCCGCGGGAAAATTTTCGCCCAGGTGACCGTATCCGCGGTGTGTTATATTCTGTACGTCCAGAAGCTCGTGGCGTGCAGTTGTTTGTTAGCCGGTCACGAACGGAGATGCTAGTAGAGCTATTCCGCATTGAAGTGCCGGAAATAGGCGAGGAAGTTATTGAAATTAAGGTAGCTGCCCGCGATCCTGGCTCACGAGCTAAAATAGCTGTGAAGACCAACGATAAACGTATTGATCCAGTCGGCGCTTGTGTCGGCATGCGTGGTTCACGTGTTCAGGCTGTGTCTAGCGAATTGTGTGGTGAACGCATTGATATCGTGTTATGGAATGATGACCAGGTTCAGTTCGTTATTAACGCCATATCTCCTGCCGATGTTGTTTCCATTGTGGTGGATGAGGACAAGCACAGCATGGATATAGCTGTAGAAGCATGCAATCTTGCCCAGGCTATCGGACGTAATGGACAAAACGTTCGACTTGCTTCCCAGCTTAGCGGCTGGGATCTGAACGTAATGACGATAGAGGATATGCAGTCGAAACATGAAGCTGAATCCCATGTTGCCATCGCTATTTTTACTCGTAATTTGGATATAGATGAAAAGTTCGCTATGGTTTTAGTAGAGGAAGGTTTCTCATCTCTTGAGGAGATAGCCTATGTACCGATAAATGAATTGCTGAAAATTAAAGGTGTTGATAAAGATACGGTAGAATCATTGCGCGAACGGGCAAAAAATGCGCTGACCACGCTTGCTTTGGCGCAAGAAGAGAATCGCGATGCGGACTTAAAAACTAAAGATTTGTTAAGTCTGCCTCAACTCGAGCGTGATATGGCGTTCCAGCTTGTGTCGCGTGGTGTTTGTACGCTAGAAGATCTTGCCGAACAGGGTGTTGAGGATCTGTCAGATATTGTAGGGCTGAGTAGTGAAAAAGCCGGGGAGCTGATTATGGCCGCACGCAATATTTGCTGGTTTAGCGACAACGCGTAATAAACTGTAGCAGAAAAGGAACAGCATGACAGATGTCACCATAAAATCGCTAGCCGCAGAAATACAGACTCCGGTTGATCGCCTCGTACAGCAATTTGCTGATGCGGGCATTAATAAAACTGCAGTGGATTCTGTGACTCAGCAAGAAAAAAAAACTTTACTAGCGCACTTGAACCGCGATCGCGGTGTGTCATCCAATAAATTAACTTTACAGCGCAAAATGCGCAGCACTTTGAATATTCCTGTCACCGGCGGTAAAAGTAAGTCGGTCAAAGTTGAAGTGCGCAAAAAGCGCATCTATTTGCAACTCGATCTGCTGGAGCAAGATCAATCTAAAGCGAAAGAAAGCAATACTCGTAAGAAAGTAGAAGAGTTGGCTCAACCGCAGGCCCAAATTGGTGTTACCGAAAAAGCAAAACGGACTTTCGAGGATAAGACCAAGTGTGAAGCCGTAACACAAGTTAAGTGTGTGGTATCGGAAAGTGATAAATTAATTAACCAGCAGACTAATAATATGACCAAGTTGCTTGTTGCAACTGAAAAGGCTCGCCGTGAAGCCCCATTTACAGAGATAATCTGCAAAGCAGAAAAGGAAACACGTCACAAGGTCGAAGATAAGTCTCAACAGATCTCGGAATATGTAAGTAGTATGGCTGAGGAATTTATCGACACTTGGGATAACATGCCTAAGCAAATAGAGGAAGATGCCAACGATTATCACTTGACGACTTTCCATGATGCTCAAGAAGCTGAAGACGAAAATGATCTTAAAGTCGAAAAAGATCGGCGCCGCCGAATTCGTGGCGGTAAAGCTTCTAAGCAGAAAAAGACTAATCGCTTATCCGAATCCAAGGCCGATCGTGAAGAAGAACGATCTGTAGGGCGCAGCGGAAAGAGTAAGCGTAAACCAAGCACCTTGATGCAGGGCTTTAATAAGCCAGCGAAGACGTTAAGTCGTGATGTGATAATCGGAGAAGCCATAACTGTAGCAGAATTAGCTAACAAAATGGCAGTGAAAGGATCTCAGGTAATTAAGACGATGATGAAGCTAGGTGCTATGGCTACTATAAACCAGGTTATTGATCAGGATACTGCACAAGTAGTAGCAGAAGAAATGGGTCATAAGGTGATTTTGCGCAGTGAAAATGAACTAGAACAGTTTGTGATGTCTGACCGTGACATCGGTAGCTCCGCGGTTGCTGAATCGCGCGCGCCAGTGGTTACCATTATGGGCCATGTGGATCATGGTAAAACCTCGCTCTTGGATTATATTAGCGCCACTAAGGTGGCAACATGTGAAGCCGGGGGCATTACACAACATATCGGCGCTTATCATGTGGAAACCGATAATGGCATGATCACTTTCCTCGATACCCCTGGGCATGCTGCCTTTACCGCAATGCGCGCCCGGGGTGCTCAAGCAACAGATATCGTAGTGCTTGTTGTGGCTGCTGATGATGGTGTGATGCCACAAACTATTGAAGCTATTCAACACGCTCAAGCGGCAAAAGTACCAGTTGTAGTTGCGATTAACAAGATCGATAAACCAGAAGCGGATCCGGATCGAATAAAGAATGAATTGATTCAATACGGTGTTATTCCGGAAGAATGGGGAGGTGAAAGCCAGTTCGTAAATGTTTCCGCTAAATCTGGCGAGGGGATTGATAGATTACTAGATGCCATTTTATTGCAGGCGGATGTATTGGAGCTGAAAGCAATTCGGAACGGTATGGCTAGTGGTGTAGTTATCGAATCCTTCTTGGACAAGGGTCGAGGCCCTGTCGCAACGGTTCTCGTAAGAGCAGGTACCCTAAATCGGGGCGACATTGTTCTGTGTGGTTTCGAGTACGGGCGTGTGCGCGCTATGCGTGATGAAGTAGGTCGTGATGTGTCTTCTGCAGGACCGTCGATTCCAGTTGAGATTTTAGGTTTATCTGGTATGCCTGCTGCCGGTGATGAAGCAACGGTCGTGCGCGACGAAAAGAAAGCGCGTGAAGTCGCTTTGTATCGTCAAGGTAAGTTCCGCGAAGTTAAACTGGCGCGCCAGCAAAAATCTAAATTGGAAAACATGTTCGTCAACATGACTGAAGGTGAGATATCCGAACTGAATATAGTGTTGAAATCTGACGTACAGGGTTCTGTCGAAGCTATTAGCGCTGCGTTGGAGAATTTGTCTACTGACGAGGTGAAAGTAAAAATTGTCGGTTCCGGCGTGGGCGGTATTACTGAAACTGACGCAACACTGACTGCGGCTTCTAACGCCATTTTGTTAGGCTTTAACGTGCGTGCCAACGCATCTGCTCGTCGCATCATAGAAGCAGAAAATTTGGATCTGCGTTATTACTCAGTCATTTACGATTTGATTAATGAAGTCAAACAAGCAATGAGCGGTATGCTATCTCCGGAGTACAAACAAAAAATCATTGGTTTAGCTGAAGTACGCGATGTGTTCCGTTCACGGAAATTTGGTGCTATTGCCGGCTGTATGGTGACAGAGGGGGTGGTAAAACTTCACAATAAGATCCGTGTATTACGTGAAAACGTAGTGATCTACGAAGGTAATCTAGAGTCTCTGCGTCGTTTTAAAGATGATGTGAACGAAGTGCGTAACGGCATGGAATGTGGTATCGGTGTAAAGAACTATAACGACGTTCACTCGGGCGACGTGATCGAAGTTTTTGAAACCATCAAAATCCAACGTACTATTACCTAATAACGCTTTCTCAGTAGAAAATATCATTAGGTAGCTAAAAGCTCCTATGCGGAAAAATTAATAATGGTAAAAGAATATAGCCGCGCTCAGCGTGTCTCCCAGGCAATAAAAAAGGAAATCGCCATAATCCTACAACGTGAAATTAAAGATCCTCGCGTCAGTATGGTGACGGTGTCCGGCGTTGAAGTTTCGCGAGATCTAGTTTATGCCAAAGTATTCGTCACTTTTTTGAATTATAATACCACTAAGCAAGTGAAAACTGACGTTCAGGTTCTGCAGGATGCAGCGGGTTTTATCCGTAGACTGTTGGGTAAAACTATCCGCCTGCGTGTGGTTCCTAAGTTGACATTTGTTTACGATAATTCTCTGTTAGAAGGCATGCGTATGTTCACGCTTGTTAGTCAGGTGGTTCAAAAAGACCGCTTTCAGTGCGGCGCAAGTCATATTTTTGATAAAGTCATCGATAATAATGAGGATTAATCGTTTGTTTAACTGACCGTAACCGTGATATTTGCAGTATTGTATTTGCTAGATATGTTGCTTAGACGTTCTTTCAATGTTCTGTTGAAAGAAAGATGAAATATATATATTTATGGCTACTTACAAGGTAAGTTTCAGGATTTAGCAGGGCATTCAATTCGCTGGTGATATGCATGTGGCCAGCGTGTCTCTGCTGAGATGACAAATTTTTTGCATTTGCTGGGGGATGGTGAAATATATTAAGTACCATCAGGATCGTTGAAGATAACGATATCCCTGATGTCAAGTGCCAGACAAGATCTATTTAAGTTTTGTGTCGCTGAACCAGATGTCATTTATGTTTTTATTACTGAAGTATTAAAAATTATTTATTATACGACGGGTATACTTTAAAAGTGTTGATGTTGCACATATCACGGTGCTTGCTTTATGGGGATTTCCAGAAATTGGGAGGAGTGTAGTTTTGCAACTTGTTTTTAGTTATTGTTGATGCCTAGTAGGCGGTTATTTCATCGGTTAACCTACTATCCAATATGGCCGAGCAGATGCAGATTTGCAGACAAATTGTAACGATTACAATGCTGCGGCAACCGGTATGATACGAGTTTTGAACAATGTAGGAACGACTGATTATTTGTGACGCTGAAACGCGAAATAATCGTGTTAAATAAGCTGATGTCATGTTGTCTGATAGTAAAACAATGGACTAATTATATAATCTCCTTGCGATCTATATGGGCTGAGAGTAAGCTGATATAGCTTTATTATAAAGCTGAGAGCTGAGTTAGAGATTAACTCTCAGCTATTTCACAATCATTTTGGAGTGTTATAATGCCTCTAAGTGTTGAAGAAAAAGAAAAAATTATTTTAAATTTAGGCCGTGATGCTAAAAATAGCGGATCTACTGAAGTTCAAATTGCTCTTTTAACTGCTCAGATTAACCACCTACAAAGGCATTTTACGGAACACAAAAAAGATTACCACAGCCGACGTGGTCTGAGGCGTATGGTGTCAAAACGTCGTAAGTTGCTTGATTACCTGAAAGGTAAAAATGTGGTATGTTATACCAGGCTTATCGAACGCTTGTGTTTGCGGCACTAAGCTATTTTGTTGTAGTGATAGGGGTCACTTTTGAGGCCCCTTTTTTTTCTAAGCAGTGTTAATCATGGGGGAGATGATTAACGGGATACTGCAGGCTGCACGTTTGCTATACTTTGAGTATATTCTTCTAATATGAACTTTTTGCGCTACTAATGAGATTCTTGATTCCTCAAGAAAAAGATGCTCATTAGTCGTGAGGATGTTATGAAACAGTTATTATTCAACGATAGGTTTTTATATTGAAAGCGCCTCGCACCTTGAAAAGGAAATTATTTTGTTAAATCCGATTGTTCGCAAGTTTCAATATGGTCAACATACCGTAACGCTAGAAACTGGTATGATGGCACGGCAGGCTACTGCCGCCGTTATGGTAAGTATGGATGATACGGCGGTATTTGTTGCTGTTGTGAGTGCCCAACAAGAAAAAATAGGACAAAGCTTTTTTCCGCTGGTTGTCAATTATCAGGAGCGAACTTACGCGTCTGGTCGGTTCCCCGGCGGTTTTTTTCGCCGTGAAGGCCGTCCAAGTGAATGCGAAACTCTTATTTCTCGTCTGATCGACCGGCCAATCCGTCCGTTGTTCGCGGAAGGTTTCATGAACGAAGTTCAGGTTATTGCCACCGTGGTATCGGTTAATCCACAGGTCAGCCCAGATATCGTGGCAATGATTGGCGCTTCCACAGCGCTTAGCCTGTCTGGTATTCCGTTCAGCGGTCCTATTGGCAGCGCGCGCGTTGGTTACATTAATGATCAGTACGTGCTGAATCCGACTCAAGATGAATTAGCTGAAAGCCGCTTGGATTTGGTAGTAGCCGGAACTCAAAATGCAGTGCTGATGGTCGAATCTGAAGCGCAGTTTTTAAACGAAGATCAAATGCTAGGTGCTGTGGTGTATGGTCACGAACAACAGCAAGTGTTGATAGACAACATTAATCAATTAGTGGCTGAATGCGGCAAGCCGAAATGGCAATGGAAAGTAAAGCCTGTTAACATTGCTCTCCAAGCACGGGTTGCTGAGCTTTCAGAATCTAGTTTGCGTAACGCCTACCGTATCAAAGTAAAACAAGAGCGCTATGTCGCGGTGGATACCATCAGGACTAGTGTCGTTGATGCGCTGAGAGATCAGGATGAGACATTGAATGAAAGGGAAATTAAGCATATCCTAAGCATTCTAGAAAAAAAGATTATACGAGCCAATGTACTGCGTGGTGAACTTCGTATCGATGGCCGTGAAAAAGATATGATTCGCGGCTTGGATGTACGCACCGGCGTATTGCCGCGTACCCATGGATCGGCGCTATTCACGCGAGGTGATACCCAGGCGTTGGTTACTGCCACTCTTGGCACCGAACGAGATGCGCAGAGTATTGATAAGTTACAGGGCGAACGAACAGATCGTTTTTTGCTTCATTATAATTTTCCTCCTTATTGCGTTGGTGAAATCGGCTTGGTGGGTCCACCTAAGCGCCGTGAAATTGGCCACGGTCGTCTAGCGAAACGCAGTATTATGGCAGTGATGCCGAATGCTAGCGAATTTCCGTACACTGTACGTGTGGTATCTGAAATCACCGAATCAAACGGTTCTTCCTCGATGGCTTCTGTGTGTGGTGCTTCACTAGCACTGATGGATGCGGGTGTGCCTATCAAAGCGGCCGTTGCAGGCATCGCTATGGGGCTAGTAAAAGAAGGCGACAACTTTGTTGTATTATCTGACATCATAGATGATGAAGATCATATGGGAGATATGGATTTTAAAGTCGCTGGCAGCCGTGAAGGCATTACTGCACTGCAGATGGACATTAAAATTAAAGGTATTACCCGCGAGATAATGCATATGGTCCTAAACCAGGCCAAGGGTGCGCGCATGCACATTCTAAGCGTGATGGAGAAAGCAATTAGCTCGCCCCGTTGCGATATTTCTGAATTTGCGCCGCGCATTCATACAATTCAAATTAATCCTAATAAGATCAAGGACGTAATTGGTAAGGGAGGATCGGTAATTCGCGCATTAACCGAAGAAACCGGCACTATAATTGAAATTGAAGATCACGGTATAGTAAAAGTATCAGCGACTAACGGTGATAAAATTCGTCAAGTGATTCGACGTATTAAAGAGATTACTGCAGAAATTGAAGTTGGCCGTATTTATAATGGTAAAGTAACTAAAATTACGACCTTTGGCGCTTTTGTTTCTATCGGTGGTGGCAAAGAAGGGTTGGTGCATATTTCTCAGATTGCTGATAAGCGTGTAGAAAAACTCACCAATTATATAGAACTTGGTCAGAAAGTGTCAGTTAAGGTGTTGGAAGTTGATCGCCATGGTCGCGTTCGCCTAAGCATAAAGGAAGCTAGTGTTCATAGCGGTGACGTAGTGGTTCCAGAAGTAGAATAGCCTTTAACTATAAAATTTAATAGAGTTGCTTGCTTTGGTGTTAACCTTGTTTGTCCCATAAACAAGAAATCTATCTTGTATTAAGATGATGAGGAAGAAATATGCATTTAATATTTTTTTCAGGAGTGGAGAATGAAGCATTGCTTTGCATCAATGACTTTTTGTAATAACATTCACTTTAAATAAAGAATTTTCTCCTGGTGCATATAACAAAAGACACAAACGAGTAAAGTGCTTACTGATAATTAACAAGCAATAGCTATTGTATAAGCATTAAATACTATAAAGATGATCTTGCATTAAAAGCAATTAACTCGTAGTGATTTCCTATAGGGTTATCGATCTAATTTAATATTATAAATATTTTAATTATCTTGGAACATGCTTAACGCAAGAAGGTATATGATAATGATACTTATCAATCATTTGGTTTTGTACCATAACTACATTTAATATGCAACTAATTGTATTTAAGTCTTAGCATTTTTCTTGTATGTGGTTTTTTATCATATTAGTATCTAATTATATTTAAACGTTTCTTGTGAAAACTGAAACATTCCTAACTGCTTATTGAGAAAATTAACGATAGTCAAAAACCTAATGCGTTAAAAGTATTTATTTAAAGAAAGTAAAGGTCGATCAAGGAAAATTTTAAAATGCCCTCGTTAGATAACATTACGGATAACACTATTTTTACTGCGCATACTAATAAAACGGATTTTTATTGTGTATCATGCTAGCTTAATACCTAGAAGGTAAAATGCCTATTAGCTCTTATCAAGACTTACATAACTTTAATGCATTTGCGCTTTTAGACTCATAGCAATAATAACGATTAAAATCGAACTAGCAATAGTTAGCGAATAGATCTTACCAGGTTTGTGTTACTACTCTTTTTCATCTCTGAGGTAACTATCTTGCTTTTTCGTTTTAAAATAAATTTGGCCGGTTAATACTTTAATGAAAATAAATAAAAGTTTTCGCGACGAGGTATGTAGACTGGTCACTATTAATAAATGAGGCACGTTTACATGTCTAAATTAGAAATATCTTTTGCTGATCTAGGTATAAAAGTTCCTATCCTGAACGCGCTGATCGAGCTCGGTTATGAAAAACCATCACCCATACAGGTAGCTTGTATTCCTCATCTATTGGCTGGCAGAGACATACTGGGTATGGCCCAGACTGGCAGCGGTAAAACGGCGGCTTTCTCTCTGCCTCTTTTGCAGAATATAAATTCTGAACTGACTGCGCCCCAGGTACTGTTTCTAGCTCCAACCCGCGAACTAGCTATACAAGTTGGTCAAGCATGTGCCGATTTCTCTAAGCATATAAAAGGCATCAACATAGTTGCCCTGTACGGCGGTCAGAATTATGCAATGCAGTTGCGCGCATTGCGTCAGGGACCGCAGGTTGTGGTTGGCACCCCAGGCAGGTTGCTAGACCACTTAAGACGTGGCACGTTAGATCTATCTAATTTAAAGGGACTAGTACTTGATGAAGCCGATGAGATGCTGCGTATGGGCTTTATCGAAGATGTTGAAAACATCTTAGCCCAAGTGCCTGCACAGCACCAAACTGCTCTTTTCTCCGCTACCATGCCGGAAGAGATTCGTTGCATTACCCGCCGATTTATGAAAGAACCGCAGGAAGTTCATATTCAATCTAACATGACCACTATTCCAGATATTAGCCAGAGTTACTGGACGGTTAACGGCTTGCGCAAGCATGAAGCGCTAGTTCGTTTTCTGGAGGTAGAAGATTTTGATGCTGCTATTATCTTTGTGCGCACTAAAAATGCTACACTGGCAGTAGCTGAAGCGCTTGAGCATAGCGGTTACAACAGCGCTGCTCTTAACGGCGATATGAATCAGACACTGCGTGAGCAAACTCTAGATCGTTTAAAAGATGGTCGCCTTGATATTCTAAGCGCAACTGACGTAGCTGCTCGCGGACTAGACGTTGATCGTATCAGCTTAGTCGTTAACTACGATATTCCTATAGATTCTGCATCCTATGTACACCGCATTGGCCGTACTGGTCGTGCTGGCCGTGCGGGCAAGGCGTTATTATTTGTAGAAAACCGCGAACGCCGTCTATTGCGCAATATCGAACGTATCATGAAGCGGACTATACCAGAAGTAAAACTACCTACTGCTGAGGTGCTAAGCACCCGCCGTTTGGCCAAGTTTGCTGTGAAAGTGCAGAATCAGATGGAGAGTAGCGATCTAGATATGTACCGTACACTGTTAACTAAACTGCAGCCGGCGGGAGAATTTGATATGGAAAAGCTCGGAGCAGCTCTGTTAAAAATAGCTCAAGGAGACCGCCCACTGATTCTTCCACCTGATCCAGTTATTGAAAGACGCCCACGACCAGAATGCCGCGATCGTACTGCGCATCTGGATAGTAGTAAAAGATTATCTAGGCGTTCACGACGCGATGATGAAAAGGTAGATTTATACCGTATAGAAATTGGCCGTAATGATGGTGTCGAAGTACGCCATATAGTCGGCGCGATCGCTAAAACGGGAGATATAAGCAGTTGTTATATCGGTAATATTAAATTATTTGCCTCACATTCGACTATTGAACTGCCTAAAGGCATGCCAAGAGAAATGCTATCTAACTTTAATCGCACACGTATTCTAAATAAGCCGATGAATATGCAGTTTGTAGGTGAGGCACATTCACGTGGCAGCGAACGTCGACTCAGTCGTGACGGTCAGTTGACGCCGCGTCGAAACGATGACACCGTACCGGTCAGCCGGCGTCGTTTTAGCAGTTATGTATAATTGCCTGCGTGTAGTCAAAGGCATTATGGCAAAAGTCTCGAGTAGAAGACTGTTATTCTGAATGATAAAATATTTATCCATTTCTACTTTTGTTTCTTAGCGAGGGCTGTTATTTTCATAGTTAATTAATACTAAATAAACATTATACCAGTGGGGCATTTATATTGCTATAAGGATTTGTTCAATAAGTTTCTACTAATATAGTATCGATACTTATTATGTTTTAAGGATCCTAAATATCGGCTTTATCTAGATGTTATTTTACAGCTAATTTGTCGCCTCATGTCTTTAGTGTATTCTATAGGGCTACTGCGCCTGCTGATGTTTAATACTGTTATAGTTGCTGCGTTTAGTTGCTTTATAAAACAAAAAAGAAAAATTAACTAATAGCTTTTAGATTATTTAAGTAATTTAATAATTATCGTGGAGTTCGTAGAAATGTTTTGTCATGGGGGTTGTACTAGCAATAAATTCAGCATCTCTGCTAGACACAAGCAGCATTTTTGTAGCCGTCTAGTATATAATTACTGCAAATTTGTTTGGTTTTATCATTGATAAATGGGAGATCAAGAAAAGAGTCACTTTAAAATATTATTTGCCTAAGCATTGTTTGTAAATTAGAACCTAGAACCTAAGATCTCACTATCGTTAGATCTTTACATCCGTTAATTTATCAAGCTGAAGATTTCATAACTTTAGCTTATGTGGATTTTTGATATCTGCTTATTTGTAGTAAATTTTCTAGGTGTCTATCAGCAAACTGCGTTTTTTATAAATAATTAGTATCCAAATTCAGCGAAGTGACCATTTTCTGAGGTATTATTAATACAATACAGATTAAAAATCTGTTATAGCAATTTAACCAGGTTTATTTTTTAGTCTGTGAATTACCTAGACCTATTAGGTAAGTATGACATAAAAAGTACCTACGCTTTTAAGCGTGATTCTTTATTTTAAAGTATAAACATAGACTTATAGTCTTAGACTATAATTTATTCAAGGTGTTATGTCAAATATTTGTATGGCAATTACTATTTCATTCATTAAATTAAATATTAGTTAGGAAATCATTTCAACTGTTTATAGTATGGATTAAAAATTTTACTAATTGAATTAGTTATAAATAATTTAATGTAATATGATACTTCAGTCAGAAGCTGCTTTGTCGTAATACGTCTTATAGACATGGTAACAATTTTTCGATGCTTTTGTTTGCATAAATATATATTTTATTTAGAAGCTTAGCATTGTGAATGTTTATAAATAAAGTTTATTAATATTCGTGGCACAGCTTATTTATTATTTAAGAAATAACTAAAAATAAATTCGCAATGTTTTTTACATTCATGACATCTTAACAGTATAATTTTTTGAATAGGTATATAACTGCCCATAAATATGATAATTAGGCTTACAGCATGTTAAATGTATCGATACAAAAAGAGGACAAAAGAGTATTTCGTATATCTTAATGCTTTTACTAAATCATTTTTAAATCGCTGTTATACATTAGGATAAAAGATTAGATCTTACTAAACTCTGTTTATAGTGTGAATTTAAGATCAGATTATGCAATTTATGATACAGTTGATGACTGTTGAGAAGTAACTATAATTATCGGTTATTTCTGGTTTGGGAAGTTTTTGCGAGGTTATATCATAAGGTATTGCTGCAAATCGAAAAGTATCTAGTAAAAATGATAGATCTCCCTTGATGGAAAATAGTAGCAATTTTCCTCTGATGTGTTTACTTGGCATGAAATTAATGTTCCCGCTGCTTATCAAAATGATCAGATAATTTTATATCAACTTTCTTTTTTGGAAATTGATGTTGATATTTTATCGAGATACTACACGATGTTATTATGTGATTTATTTATCATTCTACTATGGTCATTAAGATTTCGCTGTTTAGCATTTTCTGTTATTTAGCTCATTTTATGTATTTTATTCCGTATGGGTATTAATTAATCCCATAGCGCCACTCTTTAAGATTCTTATTGCATTTTCTGCTTAGTGCTATGTTGGTATTAAACTGCTCTGCGGTTTAATATTATTTTACGTAGTAGCAATTATTCTGTCTTTTGTATTTGGTTTTTGCTTTCAGCGAGATACACTATGTGATAGTATAATGTATCTATACGCTCGGTTGAATCCACTGTTCAACATAGTAATTAAACATATTTTATCTTAACGAAAAGATAAGATTCTGGCGCTTTTACTTTTTCTCCCGTTTTTGTTTTACGCGTTTTATTATTATTGGCGAAAAGTAAAATACTCTATATGTAGTTAAGAAGCTACATAGTTGCGGCAATTAAGTAACAAACTAAAAAACGTATCAAAAATTGAGAGTGTAACGATTATAAATAATTATAAGTTATTAAATATAATTATCTCATAAACGGTTAATAAACCAAAATACTTTTACATGTGTTCAATAAAGTCTTGCTATAGCAATATACTATAGCTGATTATATTTATAATATTGCTTTCCTGATTTTTTATTTTTTTTCAAACTAAATTGAATAGTTTGATATTAGCAATCAGCTAATTGTTATTTGTGTTCTTTAATGATGTAGTAATATGACTAGCCATCACGGAGTAACCAGCTGTGGTTGCAAGTTAGTGTATTAATTAATAGTTAGTAAAAATGTAGCATTTAAATGTCGGTGTACCAATCAGGCTAATAATATCAAATAGATTTTCATCAGTGCTGCATGCTGAATTTTTTAAATGAATAACAGTGAAGTTAACACTAATATTGCCGGTTTATTTATTATATTATGTGTTAACTATTTCACCGTTGTTTTGCAGTAACTGAGGCACCACTTATAGTTTTGATCTTGATTTAATACATTTAAAGTTAATTGATTTTTATATTTTTCTTAACATTATACTTTATAAGACAATAACTTCTTAAAGAAGTAAAATATAAGCATTAAAATAATTAAATAAGGATTTTATAATGTTGCAGGTGATCACTAAATAATATAAAACTATCATGAAATCTAAAGCTGCAGGTTGTCTTACAATGTTAAGAGTTTGATGTTGATAAACCATAATTTTATTTATGTCGCTATTTATTTTAGATGTCTTACCTATTAGGTAGAGGTATCTATGTTTCGCATACCACATAAAGGCAATGCGTTACGTGCAAACAAAATAGTTGACTAGTTGTAGTATACATACTGTTCTTTTGATGTAAAAATTTTTATTTACGCTAATATTTTAGCATGCTGACTGCGGCAATAAAATAATTAAAGTGATATTAAAACCGATTACAGAATTTTGGCACATAGTTTTATAATTGATTATAAATATAATAAAAAATATAAGTGCTAAATTGAAGTATACTCTTGCAAAGATAAACATCTGTATGCGTTAATTATCTTGTTAATATTTATCTACATATTTATGTACTATGTAGTAGATCGTATAATATTTGTACATTTATAGAAATTACCATCTATGCTGACTTTAGCAAATATACTATCATGAGTATTTTATATAATTATTTATATCTTATGTTAGTACAGATAAGATCTAATACTGAAACTGCAATGTAATGTTTGACATACTAACTGATTAATTTTATATCAATTGTGTACTGACCTCATCGTTTAGCGCCATATAGCTGCGTTTATTATTAATGCTTCTTTTCTGCATCTTTAGTCAACAACTAGCTCATAGCATAGAAAGTTTAAAATGCTAGAACGATCCTCTGAGAATTGAACAAAACATAGTCGTTTATTTTCTACGACCTTCAAATCGCATATATAGTTCGATAACTAATGCAGTAGTCAAATCCACGCAGCTTAAACCTAAACGCGCCTTCTTGTGTTGCTCGGTTTAACGTAAGCACAAGATTGTGTTA
The DNA here is from genome assembly GCF_900161835.1 of Sodalis endosymbiont of Henestaris halophilus. Taxonomy (GTDB): domain Bacteria; phylum Pseudomonadota; class Gammaproteobacteria; order Enterobacterales; family Enterobacteriaceae. The sequence goes on from NZ_LT897836.1 coordinate 775,222, forward strand.
ACTGGTATTAATAACAATTGCTGCACGCACGATAAGTGTTGCTATGAACAAGCACGGTTGCCAAATTAAATATTAATGATATTATAATTTTCTCGTGAATAATTTATAGGTTAATTGGTAAATAATCAATGTTATTGAGGTCTGTATCTAACAGACGTAAAGATAATTAAGTATAAGAGCCTTAGAAGGACATTCTATTATTTTCTTCTAAAATTATTTAACTCCAGCCGTATGAATATTAGCTATTTTGATTATTTATTGAAACAAATATTTCAATACAATAAAATAATTATTGCAATGCCTATGATTATAAATGCATAGGCTGGTATTGTCCTATACTTCTTAATCTTAAATTTTGCTAATTACCCATTAATAATCATAGCAATGAATATTTCTTAATGGTTTTTAATCGTGTTAAAGTTTAAGTTTATCGTTAGTATCTGGTTTATGCGTGATAAATATCGTATCATCAACTTGATGGCGATTAATATATCGGTACGCTTACGGTCATGTATGACTGATTAACTATTAAAAATTCCGCCAATTTTTTGTCTATGCCGGATTATAGTAATAAAAAGGTATATTTGCGGTTGCAGTAAATCGTGGTCATTTGCTACTGGTGTAATATGTGTTGTTTAATCACTAGTAATCACTAAAGTATAATCGATATATAATCACAAAGTGACAGGCAGACAATTTCTATTACCTAAAGTACCAGGTAATACAATATAATGTTTTTCATATATTTTCTGCATAAGTTGCAGACTTCATCGAGTTTTGTATGCATTATATAATGCCTTATGGCGTACTAAGGCGGTTAGTTTAAAAACATATTTACGTTTTACATGGTACTCAGATATTTCGTGGTAACATTAATAAAGAGCAACTTGCAGCGCTTTATTCTCGACGGCAATTCCTATAGTTAACTATAAATACAGCATGTTTGTGTATGCACCTAAAATAAGAAATCAAAGTCCGCATTTGACTTCATTGCATTTGAGACAGAGATAATTAAAATATTATAAACGTAATCTTAATGTAAATTGCTGTATAAAGAATACGAGTTTATTTTTGTCTGAAACCGCCAGGATGGTAGTACGATCATAACAAATATAATTTTGATACCGAGGTTAATTAAAGCATGAATACATTTATTAGAATAACTTCTAATTAGAAGAATGTTGTTAGCTGGTAGAGTGATGGCAGAATGACATAATTAGTCATCATTATATACCTATTTTGAAAATAGAAAGACAATAGCATACAGTGAGCCTGCGTGGGTTAGGTTAGCATTTTTATACGCAGCGTTTATCATTTAATTATCATATTCAACATTCTAGACTACAAGCAGTATATGTTTCTGATTTTTGGATGTTGCGCAATTCATCACTAAACATCAGAAGCTAGAAAAGATAATCTTAATATCGGCAAACTATATTTATGGTAACGTGGCTATGTTATAACTTGACGGAACAGCGCCGTTACGAGCATTATAAGCATGCTTTTACGTAAATTTTGACTAAATTAATTTAATGCCGGTGTCCAATGAGCTATTGAAATAAATTGCAACAGCCTCAGGTCAAAGAATAACGCTACTCTTGACGTGCTATGGTATGCCCTAGTTAAGTATAACGCGTTAAATCTAAAGTTCACCAGTAAAACGAGAAAGATATTTAAGCGCGATTTTGAACAAGCACTATCAGTTTGCGATTTGTCGTATATAAAAAATTAATAGCAGAATCATTTTTTAACTAATCCTAAACGACTTTCGTGCATGAGATCGATCTACACACTCATTATTTTACGTCGCGTAACACTAATCATTTTAATGCTTATATAAGTCTATCATTAAAATATATAGGTGCGGTATTGCATATATGTAATGATTACACTGTAATAAGCTCATTAATACCGAGCTGTCTGTCAGAGACAAGCTAAGTCATTACTATAAACGATCGAGTGGTGATTTTAGGATAAATAGTCAAGCCTATGGTGGATGTTATCAGTTAGCGATTAAGACGTGGTATTAATAATCAAAAGACTGACAGGCAGCGTTGCCTACTTGTAGAGGAACAAAAACTGTGTAATTAGCATTACTATGAGCGTATACGTCTTTAAGATCAATCGGCAAAATTTTTGTTAACATCAAAAAAATTTGGCGTTATATTCATTTCTAGTTGTTGTGTACGCTTAATTATGATGTCATGGGTTAAGCACAAAAGCTAAAAAAAGAACGTTATGAGCATTATTATCGATTTGCGCTCTAACGGTAGAGATGTTTTCATTGAAGCAGTATCGCTTTGTGAGCTATTTATTTCCGATAAGTCCATAATACAGGTGTACGATATTACAAATAACGTCCGCGCGAGGTAAGCAATACTGATAATATTTTATATTATAAAGGATTGTTAATGTTGTTGGATAGTTTCCGGAACATCCACGTTAGAGATATCTGCTGCGGAGATGCGGGATTATTAGTCAAGAGTTTGTGGTTAGCTAACTAACTTTCGGTAAAAATCGGTATAAAATGTTACTTCTTAAGTTATATTGTGATCAGCTGTTGCAGAGGGAATAACTAGTTTACGGTCTATTTTTAATATATAGTTTTATAAATTTGATCAAGTTAACAGCAGCAATCATCGTACATGCGTGCTATTGGACATCATCTTAACCACTAATACCATAATTATCAAAATCGGTAAAATTATCAAGATAAGGTACTGTCAAGGACAGTATCAACGCTATCATTTATACTAAGATAAAATATTTAAAGTTGTTTTCGGCTGATTTGCTGAAATGCATCAAAAGCGTATCTCTGAAAACCCTAAATCCGGTATATTTAACAAGATATTGCACGTTTCCACATTATAAATAATAAACTAAATTGGGATTTTCTCAATATCGTCCAAGCATGATGAGTAGAATAACTCAAACAACATACGTTTACAGCGCACGAATAAGCAGATTAGATCTTATGTCAAAAAAGCTGGTCAAAATCATCCTTAATCTATTCCAAGGCTTATAAAGCGTTGGATTGTATCCAGATGCAATGATGTGCATCGCTTGGGATTTCGTTTATGTTCTAAGGCCATTACATATGATATTTTATTGGCATGACGTTTTATTCTTAAGACGGTTTTAAAGGTGTATCTAACCGTGGTCTTTCGCTACATGTAGGGAAAATAAATGAAATTTCAATTCATGTAAAAGTATATTTTTTAAGCTATTTGGCGGCACGTAATATTTTAAAATTTTAGTCGCAACCTTCGATTTATTTATGTAATAAATGTTCTTCTTCCAAAGAATTTGATATTTTATGGATACGTATCTCTCTTTTCCCTGCCCACTAACTTGGTAGTGAGATGATATTCGTAGTATTATATACGTATCTTTACTGAATTCCAATTTTCAGTGTCGCTAGATTAATTATAATAATCGTATTTTCGGTTTGAGCAGCACCTTTATTTCATTTTTCATATTAAAATGCATGGTGCTTCATTTAGATTAACTGTAAAGTGATTGAACAGCCGCGTAATGAAACTGCAAGCTAGTTGCTGCATATCGTTTGATAGAGTAAATGTAGCAGACAAATATTATCATACCTTATGTGGTGGTTGATCACGCGACTAATATGAATACGTGTGCTTTTACAATCCCCACGGGTACTAGATATTATGCCTTTTAAATAGGCATTAGCAGCACTAGTGTGCTAAAAAAGTGAACCGTACGATATATGGGATCCCTCTAGGAGGGAATAGCCCACTTAACTTGTTATATCGTTAATGGTGATATGTTGACTATATTCCTGATCCAGGGTGTCGTGAACTTTTTTATAATTTTAATATTACTTATCGTTGCTTAACTTGAGTTAAGAGTTTTATGTCTATTAAACCATGAAATAAGCTGAAATTGTAATAAAAATTTATATAGTCTATCGCACCGCTTTCATGGTGTTGGAATTGATGTTCGGCATACTTGCAAAGTATTATTACATTGTAGTTATCGCGAGTTTCAGTCTGATGTCAGTTAAACTAAATAGTGATGTCGGTTATTATAAATAATAAATAAGAGAAAATGATTATCGCGCTGCAATGGCTAAAGAGAAGTTATGAGCAAAAAAAGATAGTAGTTTGATAACTTTTTGTATATATGGCCCCAATAAAACTTTCAGCTAACTATTCATGCCTTATTCCCTGTTTGGTAAACTAACTACAGCAATGAGTGCTCTAAGATTATATAAAATAAATCGCAGCGGCCAAAGTAGCTGCTTAAATAATATACAGACTCATGGGGCAAACCATTAAATATTTTAATATGATTATCACAATGGTACCTGATGTCTAAGCTTATTTCTTCTAATATGATCTTTAGTTATTTATAGCGTGCTTACCAGCTTTACGCCAATATAATTTATCCTAACTATGAGGGAGCAGTTTGCCAAAGATAAGGCTTGGTTTATAGTACTGCCGATACGATGATAGTCGTATGTGCTATATAAATCCGAAGCCAAGGCTTTTGCGCATAATCAGACGCCCAAATGATTTCGCTAGTGGTTAGCGTGCGTTAAAACTAGGAAAATACATATGTCGCGATCTATATATATTTTAATATATTTATGTTAGTAATAAATTTTGCAGCAATACCACTATTAACATTATAGATAAAAGCAGATAAGCATAGAAATAGAAGGTAAACATGAGGAGAATACGTAGTGATAATACCACCGATAAAGCTCCTACCGTACTGTTTAAAACTTAAAGCAGTAAACACACTCTATGCTATCATCAGCATATTGATTGTTGCCGTACTAGCTGTTAAGAATACGCGTTACGGATATGATCCGTAATAACATGCTATTAATATTAATTAGCACTGCGCAGTCAAATATCTATAGGAGATAGGTATTAATCAGCAGTCATAAACTGCCAGACAATGCGCACGGCAAATAAAGGACGCTTAACCAATAAACTACTGAATACCCGCCAATTTATATTTGATGGATATGTTTATATTCGTAAATATTGCAAGGATGGCAAAGAAGAGCAATAAAATAATAATCAATACTTACTTGCATGTGATATTTAGCCACCTAAATTGATGGGTGGATAAATTAGCTTGTAGTGCACTGACATTGTTAGTTAAAGTGCCTGATAGCAATGTATTTTTTTTAAAACGCAATGAAGACATTTAATATAATTATTAAGACGAAGCTATTAAAGCTTATTGTTGGTCTAGATACATTAATATTGTAATATAATAAAAATTAAGAGTTGTATGTTTGTAACATTTTTATTATTAATGTTTTAACCATATAAAAACTGTTTGTGTAAGAAATGTTATTAACATTAATTAGTGAATTATGTTGCAAAATTGCCATTTTAAGGTTAAGCGACCTTGCTATTGTTTTTATAAACATTTTATGTTTTTAAACGCAAATCTTTTATAGATTAGCTATTAATATGATAATAGTAAAGTATATAAACAATTTTATTAAGTATTACTGATATTAAAGGTGTTCGACATCTTTTAAACGCTATGGTAAAACTTAACAATCGCACTTCTATATTTTTGGAAAATTAATAGTGTAAAGACACTATATACCATAGTTTCCTGCAAATAATCAAATACGTTTGCTACATTGCATAGAGAAAAATAGAAAAGATTCATTGATACTTAAGCTTTTTATATTAGTTACAAAAGCTATAAAAATTTATTTAATGCGTATTAGTAAAATTCAAATCGTGTGTTGACCAGCTTAACGAGAGAAACTATGCACTTGAGTATACTAGATGAAGATAGTATCATCTATGTATTCAATAAAATTGAATCTATTTAAAATTTACACACGTATTCGCTGGTTTAACCAGATTAAATCTGAACTAGTTTTGTAATTGTAAACATGACGTGTCTGATTCGTCTGTAATTCTAGTTAATGTAGTTTTTACCCTAAATATGGTTCTAATACCTCTATCCCCGTCTCCGATTAGCTTATGTTGAAATTATGTAGTAGCCTGTGTGCGTATAAGACGTAAATAAGAAAATAATACTTGTTTGTAATTTTGGTACCACATGTTTGATCACTGCTGTGATATCAAAATACGATCAGATTACATAGTTTTTCACGATTTTTATTTGTTTCTTGGAATACATTAAAATAATTATGTTAAATATTGCTTAGTGTCCTGTGTATCGTATCATAAAATGTTAGTTAATAATAACTATTAGCTTTAATGCCTTATTCACTTAACTAATTGATCTGATTTTAATGTAATTATTTACTTTGAAATAGAAATGACATACTTACTTTATTAAAAATTAGTAACTAAAGTTTGATCTAGTTGTTTGTAGCTAACAATAAAACAGATGCTAGTTTTTATTTATATAATTACTTTCACGGAAAAATGCGTAATGGTATATCAGCAAAGATGAAAACATTAACAGTTAGGCGCTCATCATGTTGCCATGACTAAATCTCGAGGCTGTGAGATTAAGTTATGGCCATGACCGATATCAAGTTAGAGTAATTAAATCCCTATTAAATTTAAGTTTATAATCACGCTTAGTTCTTTAGTGAAAGAAGTTTCATATTAATTTTAAATATGTACATATATAATATTAGATAATATCTTTATACATAGTATATCTTTCTAATATATAAGAAATCTTATCAGGATTTTTTAAAAAAAACTTTTAAATAGATATGCAAAAGTAAATTAATTAAAATTATGCTGCTTTGTCTTGCTTTTAGTTGTTAGTTATAAATAATTTGTATAATCAGTGAGATGATTTGTGGGAGCATGTGTTTTGGTGAATAAGTAAATGCATCAGCAATAGTGGTTTACAGATAGTTTTTTAACAATATTCTAATTAGAAGTGAAATGAATTAACTGGAAGTTAATATTTTTATATCTCCGACGCTTTTTAGCTTCGGGCAGAAGCATTTTTCTGTATTTCTCTTTGTATACTAGGTTAAATGGTTCTTTCTGAATTGCGTCAGTATCAAAGATAACAATGGTATAATCTTGCTAACTGAGTTTATCAAATAAAAAACGATCATACCGGTAATTTTAGCAAAACTGTTTTAGAGCATGTAATTCTTAAACCGGGTTATAATATATACGTTCTTATACTTAATATTTTACATTGAAATATTTTATTACTTTAACCTGTTTTGTAGGTTTGTGAATAATTTGTTATCACTGTTCGTTTTCACTCTTGACAAAAAGAGTACACGATCATGATCTAGACAAATTGCTGGTATGATTATGCTAAGTGTCACGATAATCTTATGAAGATTTACTAATCCGGATATGTTCTTGCTAGCGCTTTGGTGCTTAACGTTCTAACAAGGCAGAGTTTAAGGTTTGTACAAAGATATTGCTTTATGGGGTAAATCACCATACATGAGGGCAAACTATATGGTATATACTAAGCGCGCCTTTATATGCTAGTATTAATAGATGTTCTTCATTCAATACTGTTTGCTAGTTTGTTACGCAAAACATCGCTGACGAGACTCAGCGTCAAATAGTTGGCTATTTAATTTGTAATGTATAATAATAGATTATTATAATCGTTAGTGCTTTTGCATGATGCGGTAAATTTATAAGAAATTTTCTTGCTATAGCTATCAATTTAAATGTTTGTTGGCATGAAGATTGATTTATAACGGCACAATTGAGATTGTTTAATCTTGCAGATGCATCCTTGAATAAACTAAGACTACCATGATAAGTCGGTATGCTAGTAGTGGTGCTAACGTTGCTAAGGGCATTTTGTGTATAAAAACTTAACTGCTAATTTGGCTGGTGTGCGTGCTGTGGTGGATAATTAAATAAATTAGTGTGAGGATATGAGCTCCATGGCATTAGTAATAACTTACTTCATTTTTCTGTTATATCGTTTTAATTTTACTTTAAATATTAGGTTAATAACAAGATAGTCAGACGTATCCCCTCAGTAAGTAATACATATGCACATTTGATATTTTTTATTTATTTTGATGCATTAAGAATATATGATTTACTTTTGATTTGTTAATTAGCGCAGATGCTGCTACATCTTTTACGTTTCCTAAATACAATACTTATAAGTAGGTTTGACACTAACTAAAGGAAAAGGTTTTAGCCAATTTAACTTGTAATCTATTTGATCGTAATATTTTAACATAGTATTGCACTATATTACACACGGTTATAAAGCTTCAATTAAATTTTATTAATTAAGTTTATACTACAAAATATTTTGTATAAATAATGCATTAAATATAGATAAGGTCTGATGCTAATGTGATGTTTGTCATGTAATGACATACATCGTGTGTATAACCAAGTATAACATAAGGATCTTTAGCACTTTTTTAGACATGTAAAGTGCTTTATTTATAAATAGTAACCAGGTTACATACCTAGTCGCGAAAACTGTTATTCATTATTCATGTTAAAAGCATACGATCAGTGTTTTGATTATGTGCGACATATCCGGCCTTGATTAAAAATTTCTTGCCATTATTTACAGAGTATGTGATAACCCCAACTGAGTAAAACAAGGTATAGTGCTGTATATGAGTTGCATTTTCAGTAAAGGAGTTTTGCGTGTTGAAGATTTCGTTGCATACCACTTCTCTCTGCCAATCCTTATCTTATAGTGCCTCAAGCAGTAACGATTCCAGTTGATCTCTGTGTCGCTAAAGAGCGATTTCAATACTCCAAAGGAAATATGCAAGATGGCAAAAATAAAAGGTCAAGTGAAGTGGTTCAATGAATCTAAAGGTTTTGGTTTCATTACTCCGTCCGATGGAAGTAAAGATGTGTTTGTTCACTTTTCTGCTATTCAAGGTAACGGTTTTAAAACCCTGGCCGAAGGCCAGGGTGTGGAATTCGAAATCCAGGATGGTCAAAAAGGCCCTTCAGCAGTAAACGTAACTGCCCTGTAAGTCCAAGTTGCTGTTGCAATATTGGGTTATTTTATTTATAGATAAGCTATAACCTACCCAGCATGTTTTCAGACCCCTAAGCTGGGTGGGTTAACACTCTAGGGCCGCATAAGTTATTTATAGATAATACTTATTAGTAAAACTTCATTTACCGTACTTTCTTTTGACTTTTCCTGCCCCATCTCAATTTTTTGATGATCCGATATCTTAATTCTTTGTCGATACTATTTTACTATGCACTAGTATTTTTTTACTGCTTAAAGTGCAATACTAAATCTTCTCATTGAAGTTAAAGTAAGTATAACACCTTAATTTATTTATAAATTACTTACTTAACAAAGTATGTGTGATTGAATCTAGACTTAAAACAGTTAAATTAAACGCAAGAGTAAAACTTCTTTCTGGTGTCATCAACTTATAAGCAGATTAAATTTATGAGCAACGATATGTTTTTTCTTAAAATAAACCATTAAATTTTAAAACGATGACGTTTTTGATGTTGATATCGCATTTACCTAAAGTGGTTATGGGTAATCGATAAATGTAAAACGCAATACATAGTTGTATTGCTGCGCGATATTTCTAATGTTTATTAGGTGTTATTAAATAAACGGCGCTTGGTTACAGAAGTTCGTAAATATTTCGCCAGCTGTGGTGCTAGATTTTTATTCGCTCGCATACACTTGGCAGAGCAAGATGCTGTTAATTGTGCAATATTAGGTAATGACTAATTAAGTCATTTGATAGCTTGAGTACTTGCAATCGGTATAGCTCTATTGTTTTGCTATAGCGAATAACGAATAGCATGAGTCATTGATGAGATAACTTATTGTAAGTTGTAAAATAATAGTAAGATTAAATAGTTCTTGATTAGCGGTCTTCAATACAAAAACACGTTTTTATGGAAGACCGCAAAAAACTATCATAAACAGTAAAAAACCGAAATAAAATTTTTTCAATTTTTTTTTGCTTGTGGGCTTACAGGCCTAGTAATCCCATCCAGTAACCAAAAATTCCGATGATGAAAAAACCCATAATAATCCATAGAGAATTCACTTTGTTGCGTAGCAGCCACATACAACTTAAGGTAAGTAACAGTGGCACAAGACCCGGCATTACTTGATCTAGAATCGACTGAATGGTCGTGACTGTAGTATGCCCTTCGGAATTAGTAAGACTTGATACGACTACGGGTATATTTACATGAGTCCATTTATTTACTAACGCCCCCATGACAAACAACCCTAGGATTGATGCTCCTTCTGTCATTTTTTGCAGGAAGCCACCATCCATATCGTTAACGATATGGATGCCTTTACGGTAGCCGTAGGTTACGCCGTAATAGCGGGTTGCTAACCGCACTAAATTAAACAAAAAGAAAAATAAAAACGGACCGAACCAACTACCGCTTAATGCGATGCTAGCACCAAGAGCAGCTAATATTGGCCTTACAGTGCCCCAGAATATTGGATCTCCGATCCCTGCCAGCGGTCCCATCAAGCCCACTTTCAGCCCGTTAATAGTGGCCTCATCAATTGAAACACCGTTAGCGCGTTGTTCTTCCATAGCTATTGTTACGCCCAATACCGGAGCAGCTACATAGGGATGAGTATTAAAAAACTCTAAATGTCGTTTGATTGCCTGTTTACGCTCATCGTTATTTTCAGGATACAGGCGACGAATTACTGGCACCATAGAGAAACAAAAACCAAGAGCCTGCATGCGTTCAAAGTTCCAGGATCCCTGAAAAAGGTTTGAGCGCATAGATACTTTGCACAGATCACTAGTTGTTAGTTTTTTGGTACTTATAATAGTTGTAGTATCTACCATCTATTTTACCTAAATTTAATCTAGTTCATTATCGATATTGTTAGCATTCTGCGTCGATGCATTTTGGTCGGTGACCTGTTTGTAACGCGGGTTAAGCTGGATGTAGATAATTGCCATGATCACGCCGATGATTCCCATCGCTACTAGGTTAAAATTGGTGAATGCTGCAGTTACAAAGCCCAGATAAAAAAATGGCATCAAATAACCTGCACGCATCATGTTAATAACCATAGCGTAACCTACCACCACAATCATGCCGCTGGCGACATTTAGGCCGTTGGTGACAATTTCTGGAATAGAACTAAGCATGTTATGTACGGTGTCGGTACCAACTGACACACCCACGATTACCGCAGGAATAGCAATACGCATGGCCTGCAAAATCAGCGCTGAAACATGAATCCAGCTTAGCGCTGTCAGATTGCCGCGATTTGCTGCGCTATCGGCTGCATGTTGAAAGGCAACGGTAATGGTGCGCACAATTATGGTGAGTACTTGGCCAGCAGCTGCCAGTGGAATAGCCAGCGCAATACCGGCACCAATGCTTTGGTTACCTGCAATGACTAGAATGGTAGAAATAATAGACGCAAGCGCAGCATCTGGCGCTACCGCAGCGCCAATATTCATCCATCCCAGAGCGATCATTTCTAAGGTTGCGCCGATGATAATACCGGTTTTTATGTCACCTAAAACTAAACCAATTAAGGTACAAGCCACCAACGGACGGTGAAACTGAAATTCGTCGAGAATAGATCCCATGCCTGCAATACAGGCAACGAAGAATATCAGTACAATTTGAAGCGTGGTGATCTCCACTGTATATGCCTCTTACTTTTATACATATGAGTAATTAATAACATTTCTACGCAATCTTACGCTTTTATATGGTTATTATGTGACTTAAAACTTAATTGCCGAGTTTCTAGTTTTTTAATTAAATCCATCATTTTTAGCGGAGTATCGCTATACACTTTACGTACTTCCAGTTCAATCCCGCGTTCGTTAAGTGTTTTGAACACCTCAATATCTTTTTTATCTACCGAAACAGCATTATTCACCTGGGTCTTGCCTTGGCGAAAAGCCATGCCTCCAATGTTGACAGTAGTAATTAAAACACCACCATTAACTATACGCAAGACGTCTGTCGGATTAGTAAATAACAACATAACGCGATCATTAGCATATTTGGGGTTGTTGTAAACGCGGATAGCTTTTGCTACGTCAACCACATGAGCTGTAACTCCCGGAGGTGCCACCTGGGTAAGCAATGTTTTGCGCACCTTATCCGCGGCTACATCATCGCTGACTACGATGATACGTTTAACGTTAGTTTCTTTTGTCCAGCCAGTGACTACCTGACCATGGATCAAGCGGTCGTCAATACGTGCCAAACTGATGATCATACGGCGACTTTGAACGTCTGTTGCACCTGTTGTGGGGGCTAGCGCTTCAGAGGATGGAGCATCCTGTCTATCTTCTTGATTTTTGAGGGCTTTTATGCCCATACGTCCTGTATCCATCGCAATGCCAACTAATTCCTGGAATAAAGGATTATCATCTCGGGCCATAAAAGTTTCAAGTAGCATAGGAACATTTACACCGGTAACGATGTCATGATTTTTCTTATCTGTGACAACTCTGTTAGCGGCATTAAATGGACTGCCTCCCCACGTATCGACCAGAAATAACACACCTGCTACGGTATCAAGATCCTCTAAACTAGCAGTATATTTTTCAATCAATGTTTCAGTATTGTCTCCAGGGATGCAACCGATCCAGGCGACATTTTTTTGTACGCCTAAAATCATTTCCGCTGTTTTTAGTAATTGCTCGGCTGCTGACCCGTGAGTGCCAATAACAATAGCAATACTCACTAATATCTCCTCTAAATTTGATAAAACAAATTATGTTGGCATCTCAACAACCGTGTCTAGATGCCTAAAATATTTGGTGGTATAATACTTACAAAATCCGGAATTAGATAAAACTAACAGACATCTGTGTTACAGATTAATCTTATTCAGCTATTAACTTTTATAAGCATACGCTTATAATTAGCATACATTAAGTAAATCACAATTTATTTTAGTGTGTGAAAAATAAAATTGTGACAATGCTCAGTTATTTGCCTACTAAAATAGATACAAGTAGGCAAAAGAGAGTAACTAAATATGACTAAACGGCTTGAACTAAAAAGTTTTGTTCCAGACGACGCATCCCTGATATACTACAAAATTTCAGTGATAAAAGGGAGCAAGCAACCATCAGATGGATTATCAACGCAGCCGTTTAATTATTTTTCCGCCACCGCGGTTATTATTATCCTTTCTACTGGTGTTTCGTGCTAGTTCTGTTTTTCTTAATTCCTGATTCTGTTTTTTCAGGAAGATTTGTCTATTAATAAGGACTGCCCCTGTGCTTTTGCCGGCTAAAGATGTGGTTTAACCCTGTAATCATTACAGCCTGATACCTTACGAGCCTGATACTTTAGGTGGATCCTGTGATGGAAGTCTTAATTAACCCCTCAATTGGGGTGGGGTTATTAGCTCTAATCGTATTAGAGATTATTCTAGGAATCGATAACGTAGTCTTCATCGCTATCCTTACGGATAAACTCCCGCCCCAAAAGCGCGATCGCGCGAGGGTGGTAGGTCTGTCGTTAGCTTTGATAATGCGCCTTTGTTTGTTATCGCTGATTTCTTGGATTGTAACGCTGACGTATCCATTACTTACTTTGGGCGACTTGTCATTTTCTGGCCGTGACATAATCCTACTTTTCGGCGGGATTTTCCTTTTATTCAAAGCAACCACAGAACTGCATGAACGTCTGGAAAATAAAGAGCACAACAACAGCGTTTGCCGCAATAAATATACTAGATTTTGGGCAGTAGTAGTGCAAATAGTTATACTAGACGCGGTATTTTCTCTTGATGCAGTCATCACGGCGGTAGGAATGGTTAACAATTTGCCCGTCATGATGACCGCTGTGGTGATTGCCACTGCGATTATGCTGCTAGCGTCTCGTTCATTGACCAGTTTTGTAAACTGTCATCAAACTGTGGTGGTGCTGTGTCTCAGTTTCTTACTTATGATAGGTTTCAGTCTTATTGTCGAAGGATTTGGTTTTCATATTCCGAAAAGCTACTTGTATGCAGCTATTGGTTTTTCAATTCTTATAGAAATGTTTAACCAAATAGCGCGCCGTAATTTTATTAAAAATCAGTCGGTCAAGCCGATTCGCGAGCTTACAGCAGAATCAATTATGCGTCTGATAGGTAAAAAGGTACAGCATGAAATCAACGAGGATAATTTGGCTCAAGATTTTAAACAAGCTCATTTCTCTGCCGAAGAACTCAATATGATTACCCGTGTGTTATCACTGTCATTGAGCAGCGTTATGACGCCGCGCAATGAGATTGCTTGGCTGGACTGCCAGCGTTCAATTGAGGAATTGCGGTTAACATTGATGGAAAAGCCACATAATATGTTTCCAGTCTGTAAAGGAGAATTAGACCAGATTATTGGTGTCGTGCGGGCTAAGGATTTAATAATGGCTGTGAATAATGGGGAGCAAGTAAAATCTTACGCCGCGTCTAACCCGGCGATCGTAGTTTCGGAAACTTTAAATATTTTGGGGTTGCTAGAGGAATTACGCGGGGCTAAAGACAGTATAGTGCTAGTGTCCAACGAGTTCGGTATTGTTCAAGGGTTGGTAACGCCGCTGGACGTGCTAAAAGCAATTGCTGGAGAGCCTTCCGACGAGGATAAGACGCCTGAAATCAAAATTCACGCGAATGGCTGGCTGGCAAAAGGCGGCACTAACTTGCATGCGTTACAACAGGCGCTTAACACCCGTGTGCTGACGCGCGGGCGGGGTAGTGTTGCCTCGTTGTCTGGGTTATTATTGTCTCAGTGCGATCAAATGCCAATAGAGGGACAAGTACTGACATTCGACGAGTGGCATTTTACCATTCGTCAGATGGTTGAGTATCGCATAGAACTTGTGTGGATTGAGCGTCTGGCACCGTGGCACCGCGAGAATTGATAATAAAGACAATAAGCTACTAAATGGTGTGCTGTACTTTATTTTGCCGATTCTGGCATATGTAATGTGTTAATTCCTTCCTCAGCATTGTTTTTATTTATTTTTTTCTGATTAAAAGTTAATATTATAAACCAAGGTATGACTTGTTAGACCCACCTATTAAGCTAGGCAGCATTACTTTTTTATTCACCTTAAAGTTTTAAAAGTTGCCCTAGTTATCGTACTAAACGACTGAATGGCATCTTGCTAATAAATATAATTCGTGATTTTTTCGGTGTGTTGCATTAATGCTCTTATAGGTTTTATATTAGTTAAATAACTTTATCGAGTTTATATACGCAGTGCTTTGCTATTAACACAAATCCATTTAGCACAAGGCAATTGATTGCGCTTTCATCGCAGCTAAAGCGATGCTGTCCCATGAACAGTATCTGAACTTTGCTTGCATATCGGTCTTCGCTGCATTGACCGGCATATCCTCCGCTAAGACAAAACCTATTAATTAAGTTTACTCTAAATGCATCAAGGAAGATAGGTTATTAAATGCTTCGTATTACCTGAGTGTAATAAAACAAACATCCGCTGCTTTTCTAATAGCACGTTTCCGTTATATTTAAGCCACGATAAAGACAGGCGCGACTGGGTTTGTCCAAAAAAAGGGCGGCAAATTAGCCGGCTAGTTCTGCAGGTTTGTTAGTAAAAATGCGTTGCAAAATGAGAGGTCAGGTTATTTTTCACGGAATAGTTATTTGGTAGTATTCTAGCAATTGCTAAGAGCTGGAAAAATGCAAGGAACGTGTTGAACTTTGTGCACTACGTCCTCACTAATGTGTGATTACTCCACGAGCAATCCCTTGTTGATAAAAGCATAACTTTATAATTATAAGAGCAATAATCTTTTACGAATATTTAAATATTCATCCTATTTTAGTACTACCATAGGTAGATATAGTGAATCGCTATGTTGTTTTTTTCTTGGAAAGTTTATTTTATAGGAAATATTGGTCAATATTATCCGCTATCGTTGGGTGTCGTTACGTAAAAACACTGCATTAGTAGCTTTTTTACTGTATCGGGGGGGGAAGGGGCTTTTGCTGTCTATGACAAGGATGATTGCCTAATCAATATAGTCTTTCATATTTCTAGTTAGGTTCAGAGAGCTATCAACCTCGCCTACGATACGTTCGACATAACGTTAGCAAAATTTTTCGATCAAATCGTTCGCAAATCAGTGACCCACTATCATCGAATTTAATCTATGAGACTTAATATATTAATATCACTTTTGAGTGTATTAAAAGCTAATCAAATTTGATATTTCAAAAACCTTTATAAGGCAACGAATATGTGACATTAATTTTATTATAATAATTAAATGCGTTAAAAATTTTGTATTGATGAAATCACTGTCAAAATAATTAGTAGTAATCAATTTTGTAATTACCCATGCCTGCATAGGCCATTACGCTTCAGTTTTAATATTATTAAAAGTTAACTGCTTGTTAAAACTAATTTATTAATGTTGTATTCGACTTAATACTAATTGCCTGTGATAAAATCTCTGTCAAAGGCATCTTAAGTTGTTCGTCATTTCTGCTTTGCTAGCTACCTATGTTTAAGCTTCATGTAGCGCGGGCTAATCGTGTAATAATCGGGAGAGAGGTTTATCTGTTTTATAATTAGGAAAAACCTTAGTCTGCATGCTTACACTAAAAACGCGCTGCTTCGAGTAAGCAGCGACGACGGGGTGGTATTGCAAATAATTGGAATTAACACCGCTATTAGCAATGATGTCAGTTGACGTTGCTCGTTTCCAGCCACAGTTTTAAAATAAATAATAAACTTTTAATCGAGAAACGGTAGTAACTAGTAGATCTTTTAATCCTTCTCTAGATATTACGAATATTTTGCATATTTAACGTTGTTGAAGATAAAATCGTTGCCAAAGATGAGATGAATATAATAACTAACCTCCATTAGGTGGGGTACGGATAGTAATGTTAATATTCATGTGCAAGCGGAAGATGCTGCGACATAATTGCTTGAGGCTGTCGATTATTTATATTACTTGCACTTTAGTCACGTAGGTAAAGGAGTTCTATGAGACGCAAGGCGTTTACAGGTTGCCGCGAGTGCGCTACTTTGCCAAAGTAGCAGTAAATAAAAGTGTTAATAATGCCATACATGATCGTAACGACCTACGATACATAACAAAATAGCAAAGGTACACGCACGTTGCCTAATTTTACCAGGTTGCTGAAATCGTTACTCAACAGATTTACTATAATTATTAAATTTTACTCAATCTTTGGTGAAGATTGATTTGCTATACTAGGCGCAGGTTATATGGGTCGCGCCAAATAATACCGGACAGATTAAATAGTTTCGTCGGCTCGCTGGTCATCAAGTAAGAAAAAGTGCGGGATCGTCATAACTCACAATAGTAATTGTGTAATAATGAATGCACAACTATAAATGGTAGTTAGACATTTACAGTTATGACAGATTGTGTTGCAATTGCATTGGTAAGGTTTTAATTCCATGATCGCAATCAGAGCTAAAATAGCTAAATGCAATACCTTAAAAAACTAATTACATATTAATCTTGACTGTTATTACCTGTCACTGCGTCAATTTCTTCTGGCTAGCGCAAATAGGGGGCTCAATTCGGATTGAGTAATTTTATTCTTTCGGTTGATATCGATCATGCCGTCACATATATCAGAGTGACTATGTGCACGTATATTAAAATATTGTAAACAAAGGCCGGATTATTCGTCGTGACCTTATTTTTATTCAGCAGTATCGACTAAATGATTTAACTAGTGGTCTGTTAACTAGAAGTTAACCACATCAGCGAAATAGTCATTTATGTTTATAAATGCATAGGAAATTAAAGCTCAAAAAACTTTAATATTGTTCTTAGAGTAGAATTTTTACTATATAAATTTCAATTATATAGTAACGCATTTTTATAATAACTAACTTTTATAATGCATCGATGATCTTGGTTTCAATTTTATAGTGTTACATTTATTGGATTCCCCTAACCTGTACATCACCATGTATAACGATCTGCTTAGATCTAGTTATTTTAAACAATATTTATCTTAACGCAATCCGTAACATCAGGTAAAAGGGAATTAGGGGAGATATCAGACTTTTCTACGGTATCGTCGCATAAATACTACTTATTCTCTGGTAACCAGCGCTTAATATAATTGTTTTACATCAATGATATTAAATATAAATATATAGCGGTAACTATCATGGATACTAATGTTATTAGTGACTAACTACTATCTTTGCCTGACAGATAGTAGTAGCAAAAGCGGTTTGGATGAATTAATTTACAGCTATTATACGATAGCTTTCGATAAAGTGCATTAACTGCTAGATATCGCGCAGTTTAGTATTTTTTGGTCAGCAGTGCACTAGCCTGCTACATCCTAAATTTAGCGCGCGATATGACGGTGGTTTACCTTACTAATGCTTTAGACATAACGTTTTTGAAAAAGAGAGTTAGCTAGCTGTTTATCTGCGACAAAGGTTTTTCTAGCTTAGGGTGGGATAGTACCCCTTAATCTTTTTTAAGGTTTTAGAAGGCTGTGTTAATCCCCTGTTTGCAAAGCGAACGATACTGCTATGATTACGAACTAAAATTATTTTATAATGCAGCGAAGCTTTACTTAATAGGGCGCGTTTAAATGTATGACTATAATAAATCCTTATAGGCTCTTCTAGCCAAATACTTTGGAATACCAGTGATCTGCAATTAGTTGCTAATACTAATGATTATAATCAATATATATATAACACACATCATTTATGTGAGAACTAAAGCCAATGCTAGTCTTTAATCGTTTGCATGACGTCATGTCGTAAACAGCTAGCTATAGTACATGAATGGCTCCCTATTTCTAACCGCTTTATGTACTCTAGATAAATGATAAGATAAATTACGTTACCCAACGTATGAGTCTGATGAAATTCGATTTCACTTTGCTTGCCTAGGTGGGTTTGGTTATATTGCTCAATACTTTCTAAGCTCGCAGATATTTTTATTGGAACCATGAAAAAATTTTTGCAATAAACAAAAGTTTTCAAGGATCTTTATTTGAATAATTGTTTATAACTACAACCATAGTTGCTTCTGACACCTAGCATCAGACGAGATGTCATCTAATAGTGGAATTTTATGCTGTATTGACGCGGTTTATTTTGCCGTAGGCAGAATAATCAGCAGACGCACAAACTTGCGTCATTTTGTCGACGCTAATGAAAATGTGCTGTTTTTAAAATTTTATCTAGAAACTGTATGTGTATCGTACAAGACGATTCTCTGAAAGCCAAGCATTGAGGATTACGATACCTGCACGTCGGTAATTAGTTTGCCGGCGTGCAGATTCTAAAAATAGTTATTATTCTGAAATATGGCGTCAGCCTTTTCATACGGGAGAAGGTTGAGCGGACAGGCTCATCATTTATTTATCTTCTATAAATGGCAGATAATCTGACCTTACGGATAATGTTTTCCTACAACGCATACCTCAATTTCGCCGCAACCCTGTGTTTGGATTACATGATTGCCTTTATTTCATGCAGCAAACCCTTCGCACCTTCGTGTTGAAGAGGGTATGCTATATTATACAGGCTTATGATAGATCTTTTAATTCTCATCTGAGGTTTGTGTATGCCTACTCGTATTTTAGCCCTTGATACCGCTACCGAAGCCTGTTCTGCCGCTTTGATGTTTGAAGATAATTTATTGTTAGAGCGTTTTGCTGTTGCACCTCGCGAACACGCGAAGCTTATTCTACCTATGGTAGATAGCTTGTTGAAGGAGGCCGGTATTACGCTTGATAGCCTCGATGCGTTAGCGTTCAGCCGCGGTCCGGGCAGCTTTACCGGCGTGCGTATCGGTATCGGCATCGCGCAGGGTTTAGCACTAGGGGTTAATCTACCGGTTATCGGCGTGTCTACGCTAAAAGTTCTGGCCCAAGGTGCTTGGCGTAAAACTGGTGCTTGTCAGGTCTTGACCGCTATAGACGCTCGCATGGGGGAAGTTTATTGGGCAGCGTATAGACGTCAGGCAGCAGGCGTCTGGTTTGGCGAGACATGCGATGTGGTGGTGACGCCCGAAGATCTGTCTGCATTGAGTGCAAATCTGACCGGATGTTGGGCAACTGCAGGCACCGGCTGGCAAGCCTATCCGACCCTACTCTATCACGACGGATTGCATCTCGTTGCGGGTAAAACGCTACTGCCAAGCGCTAAGGATATGTTGCCATTAGCGCTGCATCAATATCATCATGGTGGCGCTCAGTCAGTTGTGATGGCAGAACCGACTTATTTGCGTAATAAAATTGCATGGGAAAAATTATCCAGCAATGTCAGGTCCGTTTAGTCAGGTTATGAACGATATAAAGTACTAGGCGTAGTCAGCATAACCATAATTTATAATTGTTATGCTGGCTGGTGTTTTTGATCATCCTTTTGATCACAATGTTAAAGCTTATTATGTACGGTACGATACCGGATGCGATTTTAGTAATGTCTTCTACGCCGCTGAACGATTTGGTGTGAGTCATTAATGCACTGCAGTTATATATCGCGGTGAAGAAGAGAATTTTTGTGGTAAAGTAGTTAACTGAATTAACAAAACTTGACAGCCGCTTGCTAGAAATTACCATTAACCTCTTGATGATGAGGAAGTGACTTTAATGCACTAGTTATTTGTTGGCTGCATCATTGCGCATAGTCAGCAATGTCTAACAATGTTATCTAACATTGCAATAGATCACGTTTGTCAGGCAGTGTCGATGACTAGCACGTAAAAGATATATCGATCAAGCAGATGATTACATGTATGGTTATGATTGTGAACGGTTATAAACCGTTTATGTTTCTCCATAAGTTAGGTGTAAAAAGGCACTCCTGTTATTTTGCCGCTTTATATCCGTCGCGGATGCACTATGTATTTATCTCCGCCTTTGATGGATTAAGCAATCTAAATACCTTTTTAATTAGACTAAATAAGTCGTTACACGATAAATAGTAGCAGGTAAGTTAACTACTCGAGTGGCGATATATACCGAATCTTGTTTATGTTCTCATCTACTATTCACGTTTGTTCTTGATGAAGTTATTAAATAGCAATATTTTCACTTTTCTTTATCTACTTACTATTATTAGTAGTAAGCCTTGCGATCCTAGCAAATCAATAAACCACAAAGGTATTGCAAGATTTATCGAAAAAAAAGACTTGAAATTATTTTGGTAATATTCTTAGTAAGATGTTAAGATGGCTATTCGATAACTAGGATATAGTGTAGTTTATCATATGCTCTTTTTTCTAGGGATTTAACATACTGGTATCATAAACACTACATCTTATATAAATGGAATTCTTTACCGACGTACTTAGTACGTGCTTCATGAACAACATGGCGATGATACAAACATTGATATTTATTAGATTTTGCCGATAACATCTGAGTAAGGCAGCTCAGGTGTTATCTGTTAGGTGCTGGGCTCAGGTAAGTTAGAAAGTATGAGGTTATTTATTAACGTTGCAAAGAATGAAAAAAATTAAAGTCGCCAGGAAGTAACTAATTTTGGATCTCGTCGTATTAAAATTGCTAATTCCTGGTTGTTTGCTCATAGATTAGTTGATTTCCGAAAAGCCTATATTAGCTAGATTGTGATCTATTGTGTTGCCTGTATAAAATTTGTTGTAACTGTGTTATACGTACCATGGTCCCTAGATAATAAGATCCTTTAATTATTTAAAGCAACTTAGCTATGGATAAAGAAGATAGAATCACTGTCGTCCCGTTTATTACCACAAGTGTACAGCTATGAAATAGCACTCATAATTGACGGCAAAATAAATTGGGTTTTAGCAGCGAAATGCTAGCGCCTAGGAGGCGGGTGCTGACGTTCATTTATTGTTTTCTTCGTTTTCCGGCAGAGTCACGTTTAGTTCCAAAATAGAGATATCTCCATTTTTTTTTTCTAATTGAACTGAGAGCATTTTGGGATCTATTTGCACATATTTACTAATAACTTCAAGAAGGTCTTTTTTTAGTTTTGGTAGATAATGTGGTTCATTATCGCCCCTGCGTTGTTCGGCAACAATAATCTGCAGCCGTTCCTTAGCTATATGGGCTGTTGTTTTTTTATGGGAGAGAAAAAAATCAAGTAATGCCATAGTTTATCCCCCAAACAGACGTTTCAGGAATCCCTTTTTCTCTTCTTCTATGAAGCGAAAGGGACGTTCTTCTCCTAATAGGCGATCAACCGTATCTGAATATGACTGACCAGCGTCAGATTTTTCATTTAGAATTACTGGCTCGCCCTGGTTGGATGCCCGCAATACCGATTGATCTTCTGGGATGACACCTATCAAAGGAATACGCAGAATTTCAATCACATCTTCCATACTAAGCATATCGCCGTGACTGACACGGTCCGGATTATAGCGGGTGAGCAATAGGTGCTCTTTAATAGGCTCTTGACAGCTTTCAGCTCGCTGCGATTTTGATGATAGAATGCCTAGAATACGGTCTGAGTCACGCACCGATGACACTTCCGGGTTTGTAGTGATAATGGCTTCATCAGCAAAATATAGTGCCATCATAGCACCGGTTTCAATACCAGCTGGTGAATCGCAAACAATAAAATCAAATGCCATGGCGCTGAGATTATTTAATACCTGTTCTACACCCTCCTGAGTCAGGGCATCTTTCTCTCTTGTTTGAGACGCAGGAAGTATGTATAAATTTGCGGTACGCTTATCTTTTATAAGCGCTTGGTTTAGAGTGGCATCGCCCTGTATTACATTCACAAGGTCATAGACTACACGTCGCTCACATCCCATGATCAAGTCAAGATTTCGCAATCCGATATCAAAATCGATCACCACAGTTTTTTTCTCTTTTCGGGCTAAACCGGTAGCTATGGCGGCACTCGATGTGGTTTTGCCAACGCCTCCTTTACCCGAGGTAACAACTATAATGCGTGCCATAAATATATTCCTTGTTAATGGCTAAATTAAAGGATAAATGTTGAGAGTACCGTCTTGCAGGCATATGCGCGCAGTTTTTCCGAAAAAATCGGCCTTAATTTGATCGCTTAGCCAATATTGGCCGGCAATAGATACGAGTTCTGGGTAGAAATGGGTACAAAAAATCTGGCACTCACTGTCACCTGACGCACCTGCTAACGCTCGTCCTCTCATCATGCCATAAATGTGTATATTGCCATCAGCAATAAGTTCGGCACCGGCACTAACGTTATTAGTGACAATGAGATCACTGTTGCGGGCATAAATTTGCTGTCCGGATCGTACTGGCGTGTTGATAATTCTCGTTTTGACTACTGTTAGTGTTTTAGGGATCATCTCTGTAACGTTGTACGTTGGTACTGCTTTACCTTCCGTCATTAGCGGTAGTCCACTATGAATAATTGCTTTTTTCAGTGCACTATCGCGGCAACCGCTTACGCCGACCACATGAAGACCAGTCGCTAGAATTGCTTGCGATAATGCCTCCCAGGGTATGTCGCGAATAAGGCATGAAACGTCAATAACGACTGGTGCATTTTTTAAGAATCCAGGTGCTTGTTTGATTTTTTCCTCTATCGCCCACTGGATTTCTTTTGGCTGTGCCTTATACAGATGAATTACTGATAAAATAAAATTACTGCCTTTCAGTTCGATTAGCGTTTGCAAAATTTATCCTGACTAAGTTTTATCATGTGAAATTAACTAATTCGTCACGGTAGCCTATATTCAGTAGTACTATGTATATGTTATAGTTACGATCATGTACAGGCAAGATACTAGGCTACATAAATAAAGTAACAATATGTTTTATATGACATTTCGAAGTTTAAAACAGGATCAGACTTATCCTTTATCGACAAGGAGAGAAGATTTTTCCTTATCTTCGAAGACTTGGTAATATTTTTTAATAAATCATAATTCCTAATAATTTTGTTCTTAGCTAGTAAGAATACAATTCACTTTTGTGGACATAAAAGTTAAGTGATTACTTAATAGAAGTAAAACATTCATCTGCAAGTATTAATACTGTTAACATAATGATCTAACATGAATTTAATTAATATACTAATCATTAATCTATACTTTCCGTGAAGTAATAATTCTTCGTTGTACTCAAATGAATAAGTTAATTATATTATTACGATTTATACGTTTTTATTAATAGTGGCCGCTGTATCTTTTGATATTCTCTTGTAATTGTTATATTAGTTAATAGATGCAAAACAAGTAATTTTTAATAAAAATGGATTTCCGCTTATGCTTTATTTGAATGAAAGATCGCTTAGGCCTACGTGTTTTACTTTACCACGTTTACTTTATCTATAGCTATAGTTAACGGATCGCCATAGTGGGCGGCAGTATGTTTCTGTTTGTGTGCCGTACGCATATATTTTTCATTACCTTAGGTTATAATGACGGTGTTAATCAGATGAGCAGGGTATAAGTGATTGCAAAATATAACACAATATATTAATATAGAAATTAGCAGTTTTAATTACTAGATTGTATTGTGAGCTAGCAATGTGGTCTGCGTAAGCAGTAATTATCGTAATCATATTAATCTAATATGCATGGCTTCCACTAACTTAGTGCTGTTTATCTAACTTAGTTTCGTTCTGTGATGTGTTAATCATGCAATAATTATTACTATTGATTTTGTGCACGCACTATATGAATCGGAATTATTAATTATGATTAAGACTCCGTTAAAGCGGGCTATCGAACAAATAGATAGCGTATAGATAATATTTTCTAGATTAACGCTGAATTGAACGCTGTCGAGTTTTCAGGAGGTATTTAAAACAGTGCGTTCTTGGGAAGAACAAGAATCTGTAGTTGATATTTAATATCAGATTTTGTTTTTAGCAGCAGACCGAGGATATTTTTAGCAGGAAGATTTTCCGCTAATAGTAAGCGGGACGAGTGTTATAACAAGTAATATCTGCTATATAATTAATCTCATCTTGCTATTTATTGAATTTATTAGTCAAAATTTTATTTATCGTTCTGTAGACATTATGCTGAAAATAAGTAGATAGCTTATCAGCGTTTAACTTGGCAATGAGTTTACATTAAGTATAAATCAGTATCAGGTGATGACTAATGTTATTTAAGTGATAATTCATTTTTTAACTTATGCTATTGCTTATCGTAGGCATTGCACCCTAAGTTGCAAAATGCATACAGAAATATAAGTTACGTAATACTTTTAATTCATGTTACGTATAGTATGATACTTGCATCCACTTTTGGCATATTGATTTTTATTGCACTACTTGATGATAAATGAAGATATTTGTGTAATGGGTATTATGATTATTTCTGAATAAATGAATTAATCATGATGAAATATACTATATTAATGACGTCTATAATTAACTAAATATAAAAATAAATTAGTTTAAATGTTACGTTTATCGTTTTGGTTATGAACCTAAATGTCTTTATTTAACTTAAGAAATCTATTTACTTTTTATTAATTACCTTAATAAATACTATGAGTTAATCATCGTTAAGGTTTACGATACATATCGTATTTAGATTACAATATATTATATCTTAAGTTTAAGAAAGATCTAGTTATTTACTAGAAAGATCATATTTAAAATGTACTTAATATTTATAATTAAGAATTTGATATACAATCTATTTTAGTTCGTGTGATACATAGCCTATGTGTGACAATGTTTATGAAATTTTTATTCATGAGACTTATTTTATAAGTGGTTGTTATTATTTCTTACTGTTTGTAAGCGTTATATATTATCTGAGAGAATGTGTGTTTCATCTGCTCTTTTATAAAGACTGATTGTATTCTAGCACTTAACGTCCGATATAATAAAATATGTCGTTACGCGTGCGTAAAAGCATTACGGTAGTTTATGCCATCTAGTTTTAGTGATCTACTCTATATTTATGTAAGGGAATCTGAAAGCGTAACATAATAATGCCATTTTTATTATTCTAGTTTAAGTGCGGAGTAAAAATAAATGTGCAATTATTTTCAGGTTTTGTAAAATACGCGTATAATAGCATCTATTATGTTGTAATTTGTACTATTATTACATACGTGTATGTTTGTAGTGGCATATCAAAAGTGTTTCCCTCTTTTTTTGAGGTATTAGCTAACTGAAGAATCTTTGTAGGTGATAAAATGATCAACGTATTTATTAATAAAGTTATCATTAATAATATCCATCCCGGGTATTTATCAATATTACATATAATAAGTTATGTGTAATAGCCCTAGAGTTAGCGGTCACTTAATAAATTCCTATCTCAAAATGAATTTAAAATATCTTCATATTTGTTATTATTATAAATACATATAAATTATATAATTATAAAGAATAAAAGGTCGTGCTTTGAGGAAAGCACGACACTAAATATCTCGACACGCTATTAATATTATGTTTATTTAATAGTGTTTGGTAAGTAAAAATAAAAACATAATTTAGTTACTTAAGTTTTAAGTTTGTGCTTCGGCAGTTGGTATTACAAGAGTTGATTTTACTTAACTTATGCCCAAGTATTAAGATAATCAGTTTATGGACATACCAACATATGAAATAGTGGGCGATAGCTTGTTACCAGGTACCTGCTCATAAATACAAATGAGCAGTAAATTAATAATTTAAAATGTGCAGTTATTTAAACTTTAAGTTTGTAGTAATAAAGTTAAGGTAAGTTTGTTACGAGTACATTACTGTAATATTTAGACAAGAAAGTACTAGCCTTATCTGGTGGTGGTATTAAATATGTTCGCTCAAAAACCGATGATTGCATTAATATTAGCTTTGATGTACTAGGCGCTAATCATTAAAGTGCTTTATGTAGTCTAGTAATTCGTGATAATGTTTTATAGAAACTGAGAACGCTATTTTATCAGCTGCACATATACTTAAATGCTAGGAGCCTGTCAGATAACACAAAACCATAATACGTTTTTGATGAAATAATTGCTTGAATAAAAGCTGAATGAAGCAGTTATACGACCACAACACAGATAAATGCCAAAGAGATATGCTAATAAGAGTCTTAGCCAAAATAAATTTGGTTATAACTTACGGCTTTATCGAGCTTATTAGTATAATATAGTTTTAATGCTATAAAAATTAAAGAAAGATAACCATGCTATAAACAGTTAGGTATGAGTGTTTAGTATTAGTTAACACTTAATTAAATTCAAGCCTCACAGAGGCGAAGATTACCAGGATGTTGGTGCAGTGCGAAATCAGTAGATGAGATAGCCACAATGTGGGTATGCATCATTTTTTAGGTTAAAAGCATAAAATTAAGTCGTAAGATAAGTATGAATAAATTAGGAGATAAAATTTTGCTACATGCATTATAACATAGGTCACAACCGTTTTTATAGTTACCGCGATACCTGTAGATAGTATTTTATAGAGTGTCATCTGCATGATCTGTATGATTTTACAAGAAATTAATTAGCAAGCATAATACTTTTCAAATTTTCTTCTATTAAAAACCAACAAAATTATTGTAAAGAGTCAGTAATTTATTTCTAATAGATGCCAGATAGATTTTATCTGAATAAGAAGAATATAAGCAGCTATTCTCAGAAATTAATAATTTGTTAAATATTTTAACATATTCTTATGCAGGTTATAAGTAATGTTTTACATTAATTACTTAAAATTTAAGCTAGTTATGGTTGTAATAGCTAAACACATACTTATTAAAGTTAGGCATCTATTTTCATTATAAGTATTTATGTCTAACAGCATAATTTTCTAAAATTTTTATACCTCACCGTTGATAGTTAACATTTATTATTAAAGCATTATGCCTTTGATGAATAAAACAAAATGCAAATAAAACAAGATGATTAATAATCAATATGTTTTTATAAAACCATGCAATTTTGTGAATTATTAGTAATAAAGATAACTTGCACTAATCGATCATAATTAATACTAAATAGTTATTTTAATAACTAAAGTTTAATTAGCACATAATTTTATTTAATCAAATAAATAACATATGAGGCTGTTCGTGCATGTAGTGATAAATAGTTATGTTAGCGTTAACGCTAACTTTAGTGAGGTGCTATGCTCTTATACCTTTTAGCGGGAAAGAGGTTACGTTTGCGCGATGGGAAATATTGCGCAAGCAATATTATAGCCGCTACCAGCAAATAAGCAGAGAAAATAATAATCATCCATTGTGGCATTTCCAATGAAAGAAGATGCCATTGGCGCAAGGCGCAATCACCAGTAGGGCTAAACATCGACGGTAGCCACTTGTCCAGCGGTAGCCATGTGGGGAAATTTACGCAAAAGTCACAAGTAACGAAGGGAGAAGGATGAAGTTGAATATCAGTATGTTTCATAGCCAGCAATAGTCCTTGCCAAGAGCTATACAACCAAATTGTCAAACCAGCGAAACGCAGCCACGTTCCAGGCATGATAGCGCCTACCAAACCGGCAGAAATGACACCATATAAAGCACAACGTTGATAAATACACAAAACGCAAGGATTAAGCATTAAAACGTGCTGAAAGTAAAGCGCTATTAGTTCCAGGATGAAGGCGGTTAGTGACAATAGTAACCAAGCCGCACGACTTTGGGAGAAGCGATTTAACGATTGCATCATACTAGAATTATCCAGAATAGTTGTTAGCAACATATAAGAAAACATTCTAAATTAAAAACACAGATATCAGCAACTTTTTTGCCCGCTGAATTCCCGCTACTCGCACAAGTTTACTATTATTAATTGCAAGGTTATTAACTCCACGATTAGAAAAAGATTAGTGTTTGTTTGTAGATAATGACAAACGGTATATTAGTTACGGCTCGTCAGCTATGAATAAGCTAACTTATCCTGTTTTTCCATAATTATAAAACTGCATCCCTATTAAGATTTCTTGATGAATATGTAAATATTTATAGTTAAGATGCATAGTGTTATGCTGGTATGGCGTAAGAGTTTTTGATTAACAGAGCAATACGGGATAAATGAAGATGGTTATCTTAGAAGCATTGTTTTTAAATCAATGATGTTCTTATTGCGGCACGATAATTCTTTGATTTTAATCAATGTCACTCTCACCAACGATGCGGAAAATTTAAAAATAACTAATCTGAGTTGACTGGTTTACCACCTAATGGTGGTAAACTAATAAGAGTAATAATCATTTAAAAAATTCTTCTTAAATACGCGAAGATTGCTTCGATTGTGCGAGTCAGCTCATAGATAATTTGTGCTCTAGATGTGTACAAATATTGTCGGGATGTTGATTATTCTAGCGGTATTGCCATATGTTGATACAATCCAGTTATTACTTTAGTCAGGCTGGAGTGGTCGCAGATAAAACGAATGCGGATAAGTCTAATGCTTTTTACCGCATGAATTACTATATTTTCATATTTTGAGGAGTTTGCCTCAAGTAATCTCATTTACAAATTTATTTTTTAATAGCCAGAAAACTAATAATTTGCGTGCTAGCAAGCTGTTTTGCAATCTTTTACTTTATAGTCAACAAATAGTATTATCCAACAAGGTGGGGATAGTATGACGAAGGTCATGTAGTTATGGATACGCTTCTACTGTAAAGACAATCTTAATATCTGGCGCGTTATACAACCTACTTATGCCCTAAAATATTGTGTGAGGATTTGACCTCCTGCATTTATTACCATTTGTTAAGGTGCCGCCATGAATAGGATAATAATCGTTGGGGTAGGAAATCAAAGTATCAACTGGTATGTCAGACAATTTTTGATAGTTTTAATATTGTTAGCGGCTGTGATTTACTTAATTGCTACATGATAGGCATCAAAACTTTACTAACTGATAAATATGTTTATTTTACTACCTCCCGGATTTTGCTCTCAGTGTACAGTTGTAGTTGCGTCACGCAATGTCATCCAACCTATATAGGTGTGCAGATTAACATTTTAGATCTCAATATTTAGTTTACAGAACGTACGTTCTACCGGAAGTAGAATTGCTGGGTATCTGTTTAATATCTTTTTATTATCAATAGTTATTATTTCATGATAATCTTTGTAATCTTTATTTATTGCTATTATTAAAAGGCAAAATCATGCATCACATTTGGTGATAAAATTAACTAATACAATTTTCTTCTTTAGCGTTCATTGTACGTAGCAAACTTCTCAGTTTTTAGCAAATCGCTACCAGCATATCAAGGAAACAGCAGCATTTTTTCGCCGTAGGCGATTATCAAATAAATTTAATCACATGAAATAAAGCAAAGTCTAGTCATAACTAGATGATCACGTTTTTAATATAAATTGTTGTATAGTTAGCCAGAAGCTGGTTTTTGCTGGCTTTGCAGAAATTCAAGAACAAACTAACTCCTTATATAACCCGTATCATACAAGTTATATGAGATAATAATGTATTTTAATCGTCGTTCATGACGAGAATATCTTTGCCGATAAAAAGATTAGCTAATGTTTTGCAAGTAACATGTAATATTTTTTTTGTGACTAAAGCTAAAAATAGCTCTTTTCCATAAAATATAGCAAGTTTACCTTGCTAACCTGTAGGATAGATCGTAAAAATATTTTGGCACTTTCTTTTTTCTTTTATGCGGCAGCGTTTGTCACAGATAGTTAATATATTTTACAAATATTATCCTTTAATTTTCTGACGGTAATTTCTTCTTACAACGAGATCTTATGTGGGCGTGTATTAGTATATTCTGCGACTCATTAGAACATAGCAGTAACGAAATTAGTATTTTACTAGCTTGTTTTATAACGTTTTTTGAATTTAGTAATATAATTTGACAAGCAGCAGTCAGAGAGTCAACGATTGTGTGCGCATGCAGCCTAACTATAAAAAATAATTGTTTCAAAAATTAATTATGAACTTAACACGTATGAGCTATGCATAGCGTCTGCATAATTATAGTGCTTATTTTAATGGGATAAGCAATGCAATAAAATTGGAGTAAATCACAATTAGGCCAAGACCTATTGGCTGTTATTATGACTTACTTTGTTTCCATAAACGTTTTATTAATTGATTAGTTAATATAATTGACAAACATATTCACGTTCATCTTAAGGAATATTAATATCTAGTCTATTATGGTTAATAGACCTAATAATAGTTCATGGAGATATAAATAGATAAAATTTTTCTTTAGTTAATCGCATATTATATGTAGAAATCTGTGATTGTTTATTCATAGATAATCGTCATGAGAGATTATAAGTTATCTCTACAAGCATAACAAAATTAAACTGTCCGACTTATTAATTAAGTCTTGGTGCACAATAAAATTGTAATAAATATTTAATATGTTATTGATCTTTTGGTGTTGCACTAAATATCCGGCTGATTTACTTAATACTATTGGTTATGATGTAATTAATTACAGTTTAATTATAAAGACATCATTATCGAATAATTATTAATTAACATCTGTTTATTTGATGCTTTGAATATATTAAAAGCTTATCAAAATAACTAGCATTTATCAATGCATAATATAAAGAGAGGCAAGATGCCGTTTTATTCTTAGGATATTTAAGCTCAAAGCTATGACATGAATATTTGTATTACCCGCGATAGTAATTTATCATAGGGCATGATGATATGAAATAACTATGCTAGATTTGGCATAGCTTTGCGCAATTATGTCAATGATAAACATGATAATTTTAATAAAATCCGCGTAGTTTGTTTAGTCTAATATAGTTTAATTGCTTGAAAGCACGCGTAACTTAATTAGTATTTGCCATAAAGATCGTCTTTTAATATTGTAAGTATTTTACTAATGAATAATCTATTAAAGACCCAAGAGGTATTTCGTGCTTGCCCGTGTAGAAATAATTATTTTTATTATTGTAAACTAACTAATTAATTAAAGTTTATTATATAGCTCGCTAGCAAGCGTAACTAATAAGTTTTCTTGTTTATACTTGCCGAATAATTAAATCAAAGATTGTGAATTATTTGCTTGCTGTGTGCTCTGTTATATTAATAGCTAGAAAAACGTAGCATGTGTTTATAATTATCAAATCTGTGTATTTCTATATTAAAGTATTCTACTGACGACGAAAATACGTTTGCGAAATAGTATGCAGTGCTGCCTATTTAATATTAGCTGAGGATCGTATCCTACCCAATTCTAAAGGGTGTATTACCTAGTTTTGTTTATAGCCTAAAGTCATAAAGAGGCATGCGTTTATGATCTCACTGTTAGATTATCAGGGCACGCTGTATTGCATGTACTGTATAAAATCTACAAAGGCGCAATTACCTGCTTCTATTGCCCTTATCTTTAGCAGAAATAAGACAATAGAAGCAGGTTCATTACTGAGTTTCTGCTGAAATATTGCTTTATGATGTGCGATATATTTTGTACCAGTAGCATTCCATTTAATATATGACTTTTAAATTGGCTCAAATCTATGATACTGTATAGTATCATCAATAGTAGGATTTAATGGTGAGGATCTCAATTTTTTTGATTTAATACTGTTTATAGTTTATTCTAGTCTAGATAGTGTAATCTACTTAGTAGATTCTTCTGATGTAGATGATCAGTTAGCAGTTAATTAATATTTTTATTACGAACTATTCAGCGCGTTTATACTCTTGGTGTTAATTTCGTCACTGTTACCGTGACAGTAAGTTAATAGTGCGCGCACGCGCATCCGTTTCTATAGAGGCAAGGAGCTTGTTTTTATGCCACGTCCGATTGTCGCTATAGTAGATTCCACTGCGTTAGCTTCTAATTTAACTGTTGTCCGCCGGTATGCACCGCATGCACGTATATGGTCTGTAGTGAAAGCCAATGGGTATGGCCATGGATTGAATGCTGTTTGGCAGGGATTGAATCAGACAGACGGTTTTGCATTGCTGGATCTTAATGATGCGGTCGTGTTAAGGGAAAATGGTTGGCGCGGCCCAATTCTTCTGTTAGAAGGATTTTTTCATCCAGCGGATTTAAAGGAAATAGATCGCTATCGATTAACTACTGTCGTACATAGTAACTGGCAAATAAATGCACTAAGGAGAATAGTTCCGCTGGCGCCGCTAGATATTTACGTTAAATTAAACAGCGGAATGAATAGGCTAGGTTTTATTGATCGAGAGTTTCCTGGTGCTTGGCACGCGCTCAGTGAGCTAAAGCAAGTAGCTACGTTGACTTTGATGACCCATTTTGCTCATCACGATCAGACCGCGGGGCTTGCGGCTCAAATGGCGGTAGTATTGCGCGCTGGGGATGGGCTGATTGGCCCGCGCTGTCTAGCAAATTCTGCCGCTACTTTGTGGTATCCGGAGACTCATAAACAATGGATACGCCCCGGCATTATACTTTATGGCGCTTCTCCTAGCGGAGATTGGCAAGACATAGCCACCTGTGGTTTATTGCCGGTAATGACACTAACAAGTGAACTAATTTCTATACAGAAAGTATTTTCTGGTGGACACATTGGTTACGGTACTCGTTGTCGGCTAAATGAGTCGCAGCGGGTCGGTGTCGTTGCCTGCGGTTACGCTGATGGCTATCCATACCATGCACCTACCGGGACGCCCGTTTTGGTCGATGGCGTAAGAACGCGCACTTTGGGAGCGGTATCCATGGATATGCTCATGGTCGACTTGAAACCTTGTCCGTTAGCGTGCATTGGATCAAAGGTTGAGCTTTGGGGGAACCACATCAAAATAGATGAGGTTGCTACATTTGCCAGCACCTTAAGCTATAAATTAATGAGCTCTTTAGCATCGCGGGTAACAATTCAAATCTGCTAATAAGCTCCGCTGTTTAAAGGAATGTTGACTTTAATAAGACTTAACTTAATATTATAATATGGCAACCAGATCATATCGTGGTTAATTTTGGTGTATAATTAACTTAATTGCGAAGTCACAGATATTACCCACAATACGATTACTCACGTAAATACCTTTAGTGTGTGACTAGAGCATTGCTTGTGGTAGCAAACATCATTAACATACTTAATTCTAACGGAGTTACTATTGCTTAATAATACATCACTCTTAATAAATATGCTTTTGTCAATTTGACGGTGCCTTCGTAAGGCTTACCATCATGATCCAAAAGCCATTTATTCTAAATATTAGCAAAATAAGCAGTATAAGTCTTATTTTGCTAATTTTGATTTACAAGATGACAAAATATAAGTACGTAAATGATATTGCCATGGCTTACAAATTTTACAAGGGAATAAATAGTAAGCGACGTTAGATCATGATTGCTAGAAGCAAATATAATGAACTTTGGTTCACTATCAAAAGTGCAATACTACGTAAAACCCCGAGGTATAAGTTTTATTAGAAATACGCTGCCAGCATATTAGCTCTTTATGAGGATCAGCATGAACATAATTATTTAGGGGCTTCCTAATAAAACGAATAGGTACTGCTCATTTTGTCGCTGTTTAATTATTTATCTCAAACGCAACTGAACAAATGCTAGGCAGCATACTACATTTACTTCCCCAGACTAGCCACGTGCATCAAAACGAAAGTTCATAAAAGAAATCATTGTATCTGCCAAGAATATTTTTTTTGGGTCATGTAGTATTAACTTAAGCAATGTGAACTTATGAATTTAAAACATTCTATTACTATTCTGGTGTAAGCTACTAAAATGATCACACTAATATATAGTAAAACAGTAAACTATATGAGTAATTTCTTTATTTTTTTAGATGTGGAAACTTATTAAATACTCAGCAGACAAATATTCATATCAACGACCAAGCAAAAACAGTAATAAAATAAGGTTTTGCATTTATATGCAACTTTTTAAAAAAGTAAACATTATTATTTTAAATAAATAAAGCAGTTAATGTTATGAACATAATTTATCATCGCTGATAGCGATGCACATCATAATTATAATTAGTATAAAAATTTTTGTTCGGCAAGCTGCCTATCATTTATTTTATGATTAATGTGTAATTAGTTTTGATTTAGTGCATATTTATTGAATATAGCTAATAGATATTAAATCTAAAATTTTAGAAATGTCACATATAATCTCTTATTTACTGTTTATTGCAATAAAAAACACTTAAATATCTTATTAATATTCAAACGTGCTGAGTTAATAGCTATAGCTATGGCAAAGTAAACTAGTGTAGCGTAACGGTTATTATGATAGTTGATAGTTTGATCAAAATTGGTCTAATGCTGCATATCGCTTAAAGGCGATCGTCTAAAATTGTTGATGATTATTGATAATGCTTGAAAAAATCCTTTTAAATGTCGATTATTCCCGATATGCGAAATTTGCTATGCGTGTTCATAAGAATGTCTACAGCACAATGGAAACGCTGCCTTGCTTCTCTAAAAGAAGAGAAGCGCAGGAGGTCGTATTTACTGTAATCGGTGTTCGTGGCAGATAGAAATGGCAGCGTACTTATCAATTGAGTTTATAATCTTCCGTGTTTTATCGCAGCTACACTAACATCATTTTGAGCTAAATTCCACGCATTATCCGTCTACTTTTAGGATGCGTGCCTTGAATTCAAGTTATATTGTCTGCGATCTTTATGCCAATTTTACTAATTTTGTGCTCATCTTTTTCCGCGATAGTCCAAATGATGCCTTCCGCGACTACATGGTCACCGACTACCGGTTCATTTCCTCCTAGTAAAACCATGACAAACTGGCCAAGCGTTAGCTCGCTATCTACTTGGCCGGGGAATTCTAAACCGTAAATAGATGAAACATCGCGCAAGCGCGCATCGGCTTTTAGGATAAAATCGCCAAAGAAGCGTTGATTTAGCGCGACGGGCGGCGATTGACTAAAGATCTTGCCTAACGAGGGCAAATCACGTTCTCTACCGATTACACAAAGAATATCTCCTTCGCGCAGCTGAGTATTGGCGGTAGGGTGAAGCAACATATTGTCACGAAATAAAGCGGCAATACGCGTATGGCGGGGCATTTTTAGATCACGTAGCGCTGCGCCTACGCACCAATTTTCATTTTTCAACTGGTAAATAAACTGTTCCCAAGGGTTATCCGGATGGATATCCATCCCAACGCGGGAGATCGGGGATGCAGTTGGCGGAACCACCACTTTCGCTAAATGAGCCGCGATACCGAGTGAGGTTCCCTGAAGCAACAGGGAAATGAGGACTATAAAGAATGCAACATTGAAATACAAGCGAGCATTATCTAGGCCCGCCATCATCGGGAATACCGCCAGGATAATCGATACTGCACCGCGTAGACCGACCCAAGATAGAAAAAATCTTTCGCGGGTAGTGTAGTTGCGAAACGGCAGCAAACCAACAAACATCGACAGCGGCCTCGCTATCAGCATCAACCACAGCGACAAGACGAGAGCCGGAATGGCGATAATCCATAAATCGCTAGGCGTTACTAATAGTCCCAGCACTAAAAACATGCAGATTTGACTGAGCCAAGCCATACCATCAAAAGTTTGCAAAATACCATACCGGTTGCGTATCGGCCTATTGCCCAGCACAAATCCGCACAGATATACCCCTAAAATTCCGCTACCGTTTAGTACGGTGGTTAAAGCAAAAATCATAATGCCGCCGCTGACCGCTAGCAGGGGATATAGGCCATTTGCCAGCGAGATGCGGTTAATCATTTGTTGCAACAACCAGCCTCCACCAAGACCCATGACCATACCTAAGCCAAATTCGCGGATGAGGTGCAATAAAAATAGCCAGTCAATGTTGGTTTGTCCGTTTTTAATCATAGAAATAAGCGTTATAGTTAAAAATACCGCCATAGGATCATTACAACCTGATTCAATCTCGAGCGTAGAAGTGACACGTTCGTTTAACCCTTTATCGCCTAATAACGAGAATACCGACGCGGCGTCAGTAGAACCGACGATTGCGCCGATGAGCATGCCTTCAATTATATTTAGTCCAAATAACCAGGTAGCTGCCATACCGGTTAAACCGGCAGTGATGATGACTCCTACAGTGGCTAGAGACAGCGATGGCCAGAGAGCAACACGAAAAGCGGTAGCACGGGTGCGCATACCACCATCTAGTAAAATCACTGCTAACGCTAGATTACTAATAAAGTATGCCGCAGGATAGTTATCAAACGCGATGCCTCCCAGGCCATCTACCCCTGCTAACATACCAATAGATAGAAAAATCACTAAAATAGGGATGCCAAGACGTGAGGAAAAAGAGCTAAGCATGATACTCCCCCCCACCAATATCGAACCAATAATAAACAAACTGAAAATGGTGCTGCTGTCCAAACGCGCTCTCCTTTTGATTTCTTATTTCATACTTTGCCTATCCCGCAAAGGCAGAGTGATCCCCCAGATTACTACCATGATGTCTAGTTTAAAGCATTGATGCCATGACCTAAAAAGGGGGAGAGAAAAGTTTACTATATTACCCAGCGTGTCGTTCGTCAGAGTCCGCGCCGGATATAAAGGAGATGAGGAATCCTTGTCCGGCAACCCCGTTGCTTATATAAATTAAACTACCCTTTTTACTCCCAACAAAAAAGTTGTTTTATCATTTATTTTTAAGGTGTTTAAGTGTTTTCTTAATCACAATGGGTAAAACAATTCTTTTACTCACGCGCACGGTGTTTGCCATCTAACGAAGCATCACCTACCGGTGGGGCAATGTTATTACAAAAACCGCTTCAATCGCTAGATTATCAATTGGTCTTAGACGATTTTAATGATGCCGTCATCCCGGCATTTTAAGCCTGACATTTGCCATCTTGCGAATAACTAAATAACAACGGCATCTCCGTTACTCTCATGCGGCTCGAGGGGGAAAGGATTAGCATGTTAATACCGTTTGATAACGTAATAACGGCCTCGCAGACACGCTATATTGTATAAGTAGCCAGATACTCATACATTTTATTTAATGATATTAAATAACAGTAAGTTTTAATGAACTATCCAATCGTAATTTTCAGTTATGGTGTTCGTATTAACTTAAAATATTAACCGTCACTATCAGGGCGGTAAGCAATACAATCTTAAATAATAATTTATTAAGGTTATGTCGCTGGTCTTGCTTTGTCTCAACATGAACGTTTTAGGAAGTAGGTAAAAACAACGAAAATAAACAAACAATTTAGTTCAGAATAAATATTTACGCAATGAGTAGCAGTTTTCGTTGAGTTTTTTTGAAACATTTCACAGAATAGACAACCAATACTCTTCTGATCATAAAGGCACGACACACAAATAAATTTTGTAAATTATTGTCTATGGCTCTTCGCATTCACACCACATTGTTTATCTTTATGCTCTCGTTAGGTGAGTTTGATATAGTGTTAATAATGCATCATCAGCAACAGGTGATTAGCTAACAGGTCCATGATGTATGTAAAAAATTGTTTTACAAGTTTTCGCCGCTTGACTTCAGCGCGTCGTTTATATTTTATTGGTGCTCACGTGGGTTGTAAGCACGTTTTTATTACTTCTTATATGAGCTTTATGGTGATTAAAACTATTAGTTTTCTAAAAAATAAAATTATAAGTACCTTATTCTTACTTTTGTAAGTAGTATAGTATATAAAATATACCATCAATGTTTGTAGGTGCGGCCAGGAATAGATATAGAAAATATAAAAATGTTTGCAATATTTTGGTGATTTAATTTATCAAGCCTGATAAGTGTCACAGACAGAAGATGACTTACTAGCTTTAGAAGGGTCTAAATGACGCTCAAGTTTTTATAGCGTTAAATAAAGTTATTTATAAGTAGTACTAGGTTGATTTTCTGACGCAGTTACACAATGTTGCGCTAGATTTTTTGTTAAAGTAGACTACACTAGTGCGCTTTTGTTATCGTAGGATCAGAGATCCTACATCGCGGCAAGTAAGTTATGCTAATGTGCTCTGG
The DNA here is from genome assembly GCF_900161835.1 of Sodalis endosymbiont of Henestaris halophilus. GTDB lineage: Bacteria > Pseudomonadota > Gammaproteobacteria > Enterobacterales > Enterobacteriaceae. The sequence continues at coordinate 813,961 of NZ_LT897836.1, forward strand.
CGCGCCGTGTTATATGGTATGGCTAAAGTGATATGTTTTGTATTTGTTAAGTTGTTTATGTTAATTTTTGAATGTCAGGCAGTACCAGATTGTTAAGTAATAAATTTAAAGATTGATTCTTAAAAAATTTAGAAAATAAATTTATTTCACCTCGCGATTGTGGCTGAAGGGTAACTCTGCCTGTCATCGTTGACTACACAGACAAACGGCCACTTAATACGATTGCTTTATACTCATATAGTAGTTTCTAAAATTCACCGGATTACGAATATTTTACCTATTAAAATGCGTTTATTGATATCGGTATGCTGAATAATAAATAAAATTTTATTTTCATATTAATCACGGATCACTTATTGATAAGCTCATTAATCGACTGTTTGAGTTGAGACTCATAGCAGAAATAAGAAACGTTAGCGAGTAACCATGCTTTTATTTTACAGTTAGGGTTTTCAGACAATAAAATTAACTATTACCTCTTACCGGAGGTGGTGCCTAACACTTTATATTTTATAACAACTTTTTACTGTGATACTAGTAGTTATCACTTCTATAACTTATACTATGCGTCATTTTATTAGTCCATTGCGCATTTGTTAGTATTAAAGGCTTTGATAGTGTCTGCTGTGATTGGCTGTGACAGGATCACATGATAAAATTAACTCTGCTGCCGTATCCAGGCTATAAGAACTGCTTTAATAGTTAGTGCCTAATTTCTTTATAATAGAGATATCTTTTGTTTCACTAGGTTATGGGTAAACGTTATTAAGTAAACCGTCAGCTACATTTAGCTTTCTCTCTATGCTTTATCCAGATGTTAGTGACGTTGCTTTATTATACCCATGGTAATTGTATTATTGCAAATAATTAGTGTAAAGGTTTGTTATTTTAACGTTTTAATTACCTAAGTGCTTGTACTAATGAATTAGTACGTGACCATAGCTTAGTTCTTGATTTTGTATGTTAAAACAACTTATTTTAACCTGTAAATATAAATGACGATAGAAAATATATTTCGATATTCGCGTAGCAGACGTTAGTAATTTAGGATTATTTTATTAAGATGTATTTAATTATGCGTATAGTGTATACTCATTAGTATAATAATGCTATGGGCGATAGTTACTGCGATAAATATTAGAATTTATCGCAGCCATATAATTGATTATTAATCTCTAAGTTCGTCGGTTAACAAAATGTTGGAGTGAGTATAATATTAAAAGCGTTGCAGTATTTTTAGTATTTTATTACTTATTGAAAGTGTTATATCTCCTTATATTCATATCCACTTATTTAACCTTTATAAGTTATTAATAGCAATTATTTGGCGGTTCCCTTTCCGTTAGAGACGTAGTTTCCTTACCCCCAAAACTGTGGGTTAAACTACCGATATTAATAACTTTTGCTGCATCCTTATGTATGAAAAGTACATCTTGGGGCTGGTTTAGCCGGTGCTAGTTTATATTTAGTAATAAATGCTTTGTGTGTTGAGTTACTTATTAAGAAATGTGAAGTGAGTATTACATTTCAACTAGTCGAGGTCAGCGTAAGTACGTTAATTACGGTAACATATTATGATGCATTTCTGTAAGGAAAACTTTTCTTCTTTTACAAATGCGTGGCTTAACTATAATAGTTAAACATTTATAAAAATGTTCGCACTTACTTTTAGCGTAAATTCAAAAGCAGTTAAAATAATAATAGCACTGTACCAAAAATATGTTTGCTGCGCAAAGAAATTACTATAACAATTTGTTTGAACTTTATATTAGCATGATTAAATAAAATTTTTACGCATAAATTTTATTTAGCATTTATTATTGTACTATTAGTCAACTACTTTTTCTTTTTTTTAATATATGATGTAGTTCATTTTATATTCTATAATACGTGTGCTTTGACTAGCAGTTAGTTTAGCAATTATTCTATTTATATATGCAATGAATATGCAATATATTTACGTTACGTGCAGGATTGTTTATTTTATACCCAGCATAGATATGTTTAGGTATTCTATTAATAGAAAATATGCATACATGAAAAGTATTATCTGCAGTTTTGTAGACTCATTTTAACTATGTTATGTTTATTTTTGATTACGGCTATGTTCGACTATTTCTTACTTTTAATCTTATCTATCTCTATAGATAGATGATGATAAATAGCACATTTATTTAAAATAGTAAAGTGCTTGCTACGACTTATTATGTAGAAAATTTAGCAAAACTAATTATTATTTGTAACGGTGTATACGCGCTTTAGTACTTTAATTAAGTAAAAGTACTTATATGTAACATAAAACCTGGACGAGTAGTACTTCATGTTCATGAAGTACCTGCGTTAACGGTAATACTGTGGATTACGTGTGATAGGGAAGACCAAAGATTAAGACTACTATTATATTAATAGATGTGATCCACAAAAATGTGCGTAGTCAATGTTTGGATGAGCAGTGATACCTACAAATGATATTCTCTGCATGTAGAACTGACCATGAACATGTTATTATTAAGAGTTAGCACATCGTGATATGTTGGTATGATCACATGACTTGAATATAAATAATTTAACAAAAATAGCCACGTGATCGATATGGTGATTTATCAATTATGGAAGGCTTTTTACCACTTAAAGTGGCTAAGTGTGTGGAGCACAATAATCAAGCGTGGGTCACCCCATTTGCACAAATTTTTTGTAAGTAGTTAAAAGAAGATTGTTTCAGTAGGGACTATGAGCGCTGAAAACATTTGATTGCACGAGACAGGGCTCCGTTTCCTGGCAATTAAGCTTGTATAAATTTATTATAAGCGCGTACAGTAGCGATGTAAGTAAGCGCAGGTAGATAGGTTTCGTGCGTAGGGCGTCTATCTGGTTTGTAGGCTTAAAAAATTTTAACTACCGCCGAAATATACAGTTTTAGTATTATCACACTGTGGTTAGATTGTGGCAGGCGATCTTTAGATCTTATAACGAGGTGTTTTGGTGTAAATAATTTATCCGCAACATTCCAATGGTTAAAAGACTGTTATTACCCGCACGATGTTTACTTATGATTGCCTATTGCTTGCAGATGGGGTAACCAGGAAATTATGCAACAGATTTTTATGTTACTGCATATTTCTAGGGCATCGCTTTTGAATTATGGGCGAACGCAACACAGAGGTTTACTTAGCTTAGGTCTATCCGCGATATAAGTAGTTTTATCAGTTTCCAGCAAGCATTAATCTTAGTGCATATAAAAGAAGATACTTGCGCTTTAACAATTAAATTCTCTGCTAACTAAAAACCATATGAGACTATCTTAGTCTTTTTCGGTACCTCGTTCAGTTTTAATCTGCCAGTTGTAGCGCAGGACACTTCACTATAGTGAAGCTTCAGGATTAAAGCAGGTAAAATCTTGTCTACGGTAAACGCGACGATGCTGTGTATTTACCGTGCTCACCAGTGAAAATTGTTACCCGTGTTCGTTATTATCTATGTTCACATAGCACAGTAACTGTGTCGTTAACATAATTGCTGATCGATTATTATAAATATTTTCCGCAGTTAGAATATATAGCTATGGTGATGATAGTAAACGCAGATTAGTCGACCTAGCATCGATTCATGAATAAATATTTGTCTGTACTTTTGCGGTATAAACTCGATTTACTTCGCCTGATAAGGCAAAGTCACTTTGCTGTTTCTAATATACTTTTACTTTCGATAAATAATTTGATAAAGGCAAGGTTTGTCCAGGATGAAGTAGCTCTAAATGTGAACGAATGGAAAAGTAGTTCAGTTAGGATACTATTAATTAGAGGTAAAGTCAGTTAAAACGTTTTATTATCTTTGCTGTGGTTGTTTAGCAACGAGAAAACAATATGAAATAAGTTTTGATTAGTAATAACGACTTTTCTAGTCAAACAAGGGTTAGCAAATCAGTGTACAACCTTAGAATATGCTGGCAAATAACTAATAGTGCTAGAATATTTTCGGTTGACTGTAATATGCAACAAGATGCGTGCCCCTCGCTGAGTTACTGTTGCAAGTACCTAGTAATTTTTTAGCCAATAGCCAATGGCTATTGCTCATGATGGAGCAAAGTTAAAGATAGTGATAGAGTTTCTTTAACGAGCAAATATAACAAGATATGCAGAAATCATTTTAATTTATGAGTAAAAGGCGACATGATTGCCGCCTTTCGCCGTTTAGTTAAAAATTATTTTTTAGCTATATGATAGATTAAATCTAATACTTTATTAGAATATCCTGTTTCGTTATCGTACCAGGCTATCAATTTGACGAATTTATCGTTCAGCGACATGCCGGCTGTTGCATCGAATATGGAAGTCAATGTTTCGCCATTAAAATCAGTGGAGACTACTTCTTCATCAGTGTACCCTATCACGTTTTTCATTTCTCCTTCAGCAACTTTCTTGATAGTGGCACAAATTTCTTTATATGATGCTGGTTTTTCTAGGCGCGCAGTCAAATCAACGACTGAAACATTTGGTGTCGGAACGCGAAAACACATGCCAGTCAGTTTACCGTTTAGCTCGGGGATGACTTTACCTACCGCTTTCGCGGCTCCAGTAGAAGATGGGATGATGTTTTGGAACGCGCCGCGGCCGCCACGCCAATCTTTATTAGACGGGCTATCAACAGTTTTTTGAGTTGCCGTAGTGGCATGCACAGTGGTCATTAAGGCTTCTACAATACCAAAATTATCATTAATAACTTTAGCGAGTGGCGCTAAACAGTTTGTGGTACAGGAAGCGTTAGACACAATATCCTGACCACTATAGGATTTATGGTTTACACCCATGACAAACATCGGCGTATTATCTTTCGAAGGTCCGGTCAACACCACTTTTTTGGCGCCGGCGTTAATGTGTTTTCGCGCGGTTTCGTCAGTAAGGAAGACACCTGTAGCTTCGGCGACAACATCAACGTCGACTTCGCCCCAGTTTACATTAGTTGGATCTTTTTCAGAGCTGCAGCGAATAGTTTTACCATTTACTACTAGATGACCGTTTTTTACGTCAATAGTGCCATTGAAACGACCATGCGTCGAGTCGTACTTCAACATGTAAGCCACATAATCAACACACAACAAGTCGTTAATAGCAACAATTTTAATATCGTTACGTTCCTGGGCAGAACGGAAAATAATACGGCCGATACGGCCAAAACCGTTGATACCTACTTTAATAGTCATATATTCCACCAGCTATTTAATAATGAATACAAGTTACTCTTAAATTTACAAAAACTTCGCGTGACGTCAAGCATAATTGTGTCAAAGGTTATGATAAATTAATCAAGCTTTGCTAAGCTCACGCACGTAAACACATGACTTCAACGTACCTGCCCATCTTTAGGTCATCTGAATCCAATATAAATTTTGGTAGGCTCAAATTTTTGATTAGTATAATTTCCCATAGTTTAAACATCATTTTCTTTAATGACAGCTAAAGTCAAAATTGATTACCGCGTTAATAACGTATTTAGTTAAATAACTTTTTTAAGAAAAGTTTCCATTTATCATTCAACATAACTATAGATAACGAATCTTTTCAGGATCATCTTATGAAGCAAGATATAAATGAGAGGCAGTTCTATATGAACTAACAAGTAGGGCATTGAACCGCCATGTAACGGTAACCTGTTTAGAAATAAGTTAACTAAACAATAACATTAACTAATTTGCTTTGTGAAGAAATTTTATTTAAAAAGGCAATACGAGTCATACTTTAGCTGACTTAGTATCTATTAATAAATGATTTAATGATGATATCCGTTATCTTTAAGATAACATCTGCTGTATTCAAAGGGTAAAAGATCCATTGCTGTGTTTATAATACTTATTATACCATAGGTTTTACAAAATGGACTGTTCTATTATCTACCTTTGTACACATGTTTGCATCAACAGTACTTACCTAAATTTTAATAATATAAATGATGAAGAAAATGTTATATTACTTTCTTTTTTATTTATTTTATGATTATTTCACAAGAATAAGTGCGGTAATAAATGTAAAGCATTTTTTGCTTACCTAGTGATGTCATAAATTTATTAATGTTGATGATAGTGTGAATTTTGAAAATTACTCGACTATAGGTTTTGACACTAGAGCAATAAGCCGCTTCTCTTTTATATGGACTAATTTATTAAGTATATAATAACTGCCCATTAAAATATGTGCATTAATACTGATGATTAAATAACTATGATTAGCAGGCGTACTTTACTAAAAGTACTAATATAATAGTTTTTCGACGTATTTAGATTTTATTAGTGAGGAACTAGCGCAGGTTTAATTGATTAACTTATTCCGCAATTGTCATATATCGCGCTTTTGTTAAAAATTATTATTAAGTGTTGAATACAATGTTGACTCTAAGGCATTTTAAGCGCTGTTTATTGTTCTCGAGTGCATGATCATGCGTTCAATAATATGCTGATGGGATAGGAGGAGCTATCTATGGGGGCCTGGTTATATATCTCTTATAGATTGGGCTATTTAAGTTCAGGTGTAAGACAGATAGTTGTTTATCTATGTGATACACGCGTTTAGTTTAAATAATTCTGAAGTTTTGCGCCGCGTCATTTTATATACCGTTATTATTTTTGGGAATATTTTAACTAAATCATCGTGATTTAGCTGGGGAGGATAGAAGTTCGCCTCGGAAGTATTTTGCACGCAATTTATAGAGTATTAGATTTGCACTACACTCCTGAACGCTTAGATCGTATCAATTGACTACATAGAACTACCAATGAAGCTAACGTGATCCTAGAGATACGAATTCTGACCAGCTAAATGTAGTTAATGTTCAGCCACTGGGGGCAAACAAAAACATTAGCGTCGCATTAATTGCGGGTTTCATCTATTTTTTATTTAGTATCATCAGCATGATGCTCGTACAGAAATAATTCTGTATATTAATTAATAATGACATTTTATCTATGACTTTTATATGCATCATTGCTGCTTAATGTGCTGTGCAAATTTCTTTTCAGGAAATGACAGATATTTTTGCAGAATAGCCGTTAACTAAGCAAAAAAAAACGTAATTTATTTAGGGTGACGTTCATTGTTATATAAACCATCTAAAATACCTGCTTTATCCAGGTTGTTACTGGTAGTATAGTTGCTTATATTTCATTTGGCCGAAAAGACATTAATTAAAAATTAGATTACGTTGCCACGATTGCTAGCTTGCTTACTTGCAGGAAGGGATATAATAAAATGCACGATAAGGTTAGCTTTTTTAAGCTTGCCGGCCGTAAAGGCAATTAATTATAAATTATAGATAGTTTTCTCCAGCAAGTTCGGCAAAATTGATAATTTACCTCTATTGAACCTATCGTTATGGGTTTTAATAGTTCAATTAGAGTTAAATAGTGTTTTTAAAACTGGTTGACTATTTTATTAATTAAGGGGTAGCAATACATTTGATATTAGATAGGGTAATTTTCTCCTAGAGATGTAGTTTTCTTAGTGTAATTTTTCGTATGATTAAAATAATCAGCTTAGAAATATTTTAGTGTAAAAAAACAGTGCAAAGGCGTTGAACTACATGAAATTCGTCTTGTGTAAGTATGAAAAACCTTCATGTCGCGATCAGCGATAATTAGCTTATCGGTATAAATTTTTGACATTAGCGTCAGATGAAAATCTAGTTGTTTAAAAATTGATATTTAACTATTATTCGAATGTTGCATATTAATGATGCTATTTATATAATCGACATAAATGTATTTCCTGTATGGGATTAAGGTACGTTGTAGATAGTTGCACTTTTAGATAATCATTAATTAGTTGTTTAATAAAGCAAGTAATATGCTGCGTTGTTAAGCGCTGGGAAAAAACAAACGCTTGGCTTCAAATCGAGCGTTTGTTTTGGAGCGCTTTCCGTAAAGCCATTTATAGTGCTATTTGTTTGCAAGAAAGACAGAAAGCATAACAATTTTGTGGATCGTTCCAGTTACGGTCAAGTACAGCATCCTTTTTCAGCTTATCTATCACCTGGGTAACTGGTGATGGTAACCACAACTGAATCAAACCAGACATCAAAGTATATACAGACGTTTTGGTCTTCGTAAGTACTAAATTTAGTAGTCCCGGTTCATCCAGGTGCCAGTGGAGTTTATATTCTTTCAGTTGTGCTAGTTCGGCAGCTTTATTTACCGCGTCGTCAAAATCCCCTAGGCAATCTACCAAACCGTTTTGTTTGGCATCGCTTCCAATCCAGACATGACCTTGACCTATTTTATCAACCTCCTCAGAGGTCTTGTGGCGGTACTTCGCAACTAGATCAATGAAATGATTATATCCATGTTCTACAGTAAGATGCATGATTTGTGAGAATTCAGGAGGCAGTTTTTTGGTCATCGATACATCCGCTAATGGTGATGTTGCGACACCACTGGTATGCACACCGATGCTGTCAAGAGATCCTTCAACTGTGTTGATTACCCCGAAAATTCCAATGGATCCGGTCAAGGTACTTGTGCTAGCAATAATGTAGTTAGCGGGGATGGACATCCAATAACCACCTGAAGCTGCCACACTACCCATAGAAACCACTACGGGTTTGCCCGATGCGCGTGTGGCGGCAAGCTCAGAGCGAATGACATCAGATGCGGTGACACTCCCGCCAGGGCTGTTAATCCGGAATACAATAGCTTTAATATTGGGATCTAATCTAACATTGCGTATTTGGTCGGCGGTGGTATCGCCGCCGATCGACCCCGGTGTTTCTAAGCCATCGATAATGACGCCATTGGCAAAAATAACAGCGATTTTTCCGCCAGTTTTCGGTGGTGTTACAGTTTGATAATCATAAATACTGATACTAGTAAACGACTTCTTACGCTTGCTCCAACCAAACTCTTTAGTCAACGCGTCGTTAATTGCCGAACGGGAAGCTACCTCATCAACCCATTTGTTATTAAGTGCAAATTGAGCTGTGTTACCTTTGACTGCACGCAAACTATCAATCATTGCGGGGGCTCCAGGAAACAACTGTTTGGGCGTAATTTGCCGGTTAGCTGCAACTGTCGCCAGATAATGCTGCCAAAGCTGATTTACCCAGCGGCTATCTGCCTCGCGTGCGTTATCGGACATATTATCGCGTAGAAAAGGTTCTACCGCGGATTTATAGGTGCCTACGTAGAAGATATGGCTATTAACTTTTAGTTTATCTAATAGAGACTTGTAATAGAAATTATTTGTCGCAATACCGCGTAGATCCACTACGCCTTGAGGTGTAAGATAAATTTTATTCGCATAGCTGGCAAGAAAATATTGGGCTTGGCTATAACTGTCACCTATTGCATAAATGGGTTTATTATTGTCTCGGAATTCGCGTAAAGCCTTGCCGATGTATTGCAGTGATGCCTGATCTGTTCCGGTAAAATTTTTAAGTGATAGAACTAGCCCGGTAATATTAGCATCGTTTTTGGCCTGCCGTAGTTTATTTACTATATCAAACAGAGAATTTTCTTGCATCCGGTTATTGGAAACACCCATTAATTCGCGGCCAAGATAACGAAATCTATTATTTATTGCTGGTTTGTCAACAACTGTGCCGATCAGATCTATTACCAAAGCGCCTTTTGCTGGCGCTGTCTGTGAATGCCGTAATTGTAAATAAATTCCGATTACCATGATTATAAGAAGTACTAAAAATACATTAAGTATACATTCGCGTATAAAATGTAGTAATCTCCAACCCCATTTAAAAGGAGCGAAAATAATTTGCCACGATGTGTTCATGAGCTCTCCAATAAAACATTTCAGTTTGAAATTATAATATAAAAATTTATTTTACTGCGCTATACAAAAGCGCTTGAGAAAAATTCTCATGTCACATTGCTTACCGTTTTACTGATAGCTCTGTTTCGGACTACTGTTTATACTTAGAGCAACGTTACTGTACTTACACAGTGTAGTAACATTTCGTCGCCGTCTGCGCGGTACGATTCATATAACTTACGGTTTTTTCTCAGATAGTTAATTGTATTTAACATATTGGAGTATGGACTAAGCTGCCGAATATATGCGCTTCGTTTATCTGCTATAGCAAAATTTTTTGTCGTTTTTTCTATCTCGGGATGCTGTAGTTGAAAACTAACACGAGGTTTATTACCTGCTCGTTACTGATGCCTTCGTGTATCTTCTAATTTAGTGTATCGACAAATATTTGAACCGCATAAGTTGCAGTTTATATCACAGCCGATAATTAAGACACATAATACATGCAATTGTTTATCATTTAAAATGCATCCTGATCTACTATCTTCATAATTTTATGAAATAAAATACTTACATATATGATAACGCTATATTATATGGGTACTGGCGGATTTACTAATCATTCTGGTCAAGTAGCGGCTATAGAAGTGACCTTCCGTTTAAAACAGTTGAATGTGATTCAAGCGTCTTGCGTGTAAGTAAAATAGATTTTTGCCTACGCTGATAATAAAGATCTGGTATTAGTAAATAAGGTGCAAAACTACCTAGTACTATACGGAGATCACGTAACTAAGATAAACGTTACATAGAAAAAGTTGCCTAGTAAATGATTTTAATCCTCAAACGATAAGCAAATTTATGAGCCGGCTGCGGACGATATTGATTGCATATTATTACGTGTTGGTGTTAATTGCGAGCATGTACCGACTGGCTGTACGGTGTGTATTAGCATGATGTTGCTTATACCTTATTCGAACAAAATGCTGGCTTGTTAGACATGCATCTATCATACTAGGTGTTGTAAACGCTAGCACTTAGTTTAATTGTAGTAAGAATAAACAAAATGACAAAATATTTATGCCAAAAGTTTATTTTTAGATAAAGCATATATTGTCATTCTGTGGTAAGAATGAATTTATCGCGCTGTGGGTGCTACGAGACGGGATGTCAAAACTAGCAGGACTCAGAATAGTGCTTTAGTACCTAGCCTAATAGGAGGGGGATTTGATTGGATCGTATTTTACGGGTCAGCCACCACAGATTATATTGTATCAAGATAAACAGGAGTTGGAAACGGTCTTACTTTCGTTTGCGTTATCGTCATTGCCAATTTGTAGGTTGACAAACATTTTAGCTTAAGTACGTAGAAGGTGTTAGATACCTATCTTTTTTGGGGTATTAACTCAATGAATTCATCACGTATCTCTGTTTTCATTGCCGCTATTTTTGTAATAGTATTTGATCTAAATGTAAGGTGGTGTTAGGTATTAACACCTGCCGTTCACCAGACTTATGATGCGAGGCTAAATTATACCACTAGTACTAAGATCTAAGGTTTGGTGTAGGGTTAGTATTAAATGCGGTTTTAGTTTTTAATGCGGTAAAAGCAGTTTATCATTCGAATCAGTTTTATTGCTAAAAGTGAATTAGGCGCGCTGTTAGGTGTGCAAAAGAGGGGGTAAGAATATGATGATGTTTATACTATGGCCGATGGTCTTGCTTAGGCGCTGAGTGAATTTTAAATGAAACCAAGTGGTGTAGCGCACAAAATATTGCCGTAGCTGCTGTTTACTGTTGCCGGTTTTGTATAGAATTAGATTCTTCTGAAGAAGAAGTCTGCTCGCCAATACTCCTATTATTGGTCACTGGAACAACGATTTTTTATTATTGCATTTAGTTTAGATGCGGTTTTTTTAAAAAACATCACTCTAGTAATAACTAATGCAGTTTTATCTATGTATTTATTATTCGAATATACCACTTATAGTGAGTAAGTCGTCGTTCACTTACATAAGTGAACAAACTTGTTATTGTAATATTTATCCTTTGACTCAAAGGATGCATTAGATTGTTTAGCAACCAGCGTCTTTCATCACTGTGTGCCCCGCAAATTTGTGGTCAATAATAAGCATAAAACTTATAACCTTCTTTAGTCGACTCGTGGCCTTTTAATAACTTATGTTCGTGGTCGGGGGCTAAAAGGTAATAGCGTTTGACCACCTCAGTGGCGCAAATAGCGCCTAGTTTTTAATATCCCCCGAACTATGAGATCAATGTTTCAATGTAGATATCTTGACACTAAAAGTTTAATCTTCATTTATAGGACACACACGACATCGATAACGTATTGAACGTATTAAGAAAAAAAATGTTAGAGCACTTCTATTCACAGCCAGGGTAGCCAAACTTGCTGTGTCATGACTAGCCTGCACTGGCTCATGGAGGGTTAGGGCACGACATTAGATATATCTCTTCTGTTTAGAATGATGTCATCTTTTTGGTGGCATCTTGAGTGGTGTAGTCCTGTAATAAAGCATGTATAACTTCACCATTATAGCACCAGCAGCAGAACGAGTTAGAAAGAAACTGAGTAAAGTTTTATAAAAATTTAATAGCAGCTGTGCCGCTAAGAATACAATAAGATAAATTTATATAGCTAAATTTACTTCTCCTCTTTTGGATAAAAACATATAGGAGGCAAACAAAGAATCTACTAAGCGCTTAAGGCTTTGCTTTTTGGCTAAACTTTATCTCCAAAGAAAATGTTTCATAAACTTAGTTAATCACGGTTACATGCGGCTTGCAATAGATTTACAGATCAAAATCTGCCCACACCGGAGCGTGATCTGAAGGCTTGTCCATTGCGCGGATGCTGTAATCTATATCAGTCGCCCTAACGACCGCCGCCAACGATAACGAGGCCAACAAGAGGTCAATACGCAGTCCGCGGTTTTCAGCAAAGCTACGTGAGCGATAGTCAAACCAGGAGTAGCGATTATTGCCTGAAGGATTATTTTGTCGGTAAATATCGACTAGGCCACACGCTAAAAGATGTTCCATCCAAACCAACTCCTCTGGGAGGAAAGAACATTTCCCAGTACGAAGCCAACGCTTACGGCTCTTTTCGCCTATACCGATATCAAGATCGGTAGGGCTAATATTCATGTCTCCCATGACAAGCAACAAAGATTCGTCGTAGTGATTTTTTTTAACATAGTCTTGTAGATCGCGGTAAAAGCGCTCTTTCGCTAGGAATTTGACTTTATGATCACGGTTTTCGCCCCTAGGAAAGTAGCCGTTAACCACTGTTAACAAGCCCTTAGTAGTTATAAAATCGGCCATGATAATCCGACGTTGGGCGTTGTAACCATCGGTATTAAAGCCGCGGCGTATAGCTAATGGCTTTTTGCGGCTGAGTAATGCTACACCGTAGTGGCCTTTTTGACCATGATAGTAAGCATAATAACCGTGTCGAGAGACTTCATCTATAGGAAACATATCATCGTGGACTTTGGTTTCCTGCAGACCGATTACGTCCGGTTTTATTGTGGTGATAATAGCCGCAAGTTGATGGGGGTGAGCACGTAGCCCGTTTATATTAAATGAGACGACTTTCATTGTTTAAACCACATTAAAGTATATCATCAAATGATATAAAATCTAAGTTGCAAAAAAATACGACTTGCCTACTGTATCAGTCAAGAAACATGCGTGTTTTATTTTTAGTAGGAAGTTTTTATAAGATTGCCGTGGTAATTCTTTTTTTGTACCTTACACACTGCGGATTGGTGTTGTGCATTTTAGTCTCGAGTTACTCGATACTAATCTTGATTAAAGGTACTCACTTTACCTCCATTAAGATCAGGGAAACCTAGGTGTATGTAATTAATAATGAAACTGCCACACTTTGGGAAAATATTATAGATAGGTATTAGTTACTTAATTAACTAATATATATTTACTTCTAGTATCGCAAAACCGAGATGATTTTCGATCAATTTTATACGCATGTAAAGATGCGGCCAAAGCTACGAATGTCATATCATCCATGCGACCAGCAACGCTGCAAAAACCGTTTCTAATTACCGGTGAAGCCTTACTGACTTGCTATTAATTCTTGAATAAATCACAATCCAAGATCTTGAAGTAAATTCAATTCCTTGAAAGAAAATAAAATATTAAAAATGCTATCGCACTCTTAATATTAGATTGACTTAATCTATGCTTTGTAATCAACAAATTAATAGCATAATACTCGGTAGTATTTTTTATAAGATTTGTGATATTTATTGCAGTAGCCGTTCCATATTTGGGATTGTAGTGTCAGACTTATGAATATGATGTTAGAATGTGTTATTAGACATAATATAGTAAACGCGCTTGTAGCATTTAGTCACGGTCTCACTTGTGTCAGAATCAGAGTTTTTATGCAATTAATATTAAAACATGTGGGTTAAAATGATGAGTTAATAATCAGGTTATCCTATGAAAAACGGGCAATAGCCAGTTATCAGTTTATGTCTTATAAATACATATGTTGAGTAAACTAATACTTTGCAATCACTAAGTTAATCTTAACTAACAACTCCCAGTAACACATACGCAACTAGGTTTGGTGCAGTGACATAACTAATATCTAAATAGATGAGAATGACTGTATTGATCTAATAATATTAGATATTACAGCGTTCATTAAACTCACTAATATTATTAAGGGTTAACTCTAAATGCATCAGAACAGATGTTTCATAAGCAGTAAAGTAAAGTGACCTATATTAACTTATTAGTTGGCACCTATAATTTAAGTATCATGAAACTTGTGTTTATATATAGCAAGGATGGCAAAATTGGTATATCACTTATCGCTGCTGAAAGGATGTAGCGATAAGCGATTTTACTATTTTAATAAAAACTTAAAGATCTGTACGATCAGCAATATATGAACAAAACTATTTACCTAAATAGCGACGTTCTTGTTACTGATTTAAAACTAAATTTTAATTAATAAAATTTCTATCTCGTGTTTGCAATCTGGTATTTGATCTTTATATCGTCAGTTGGTTATTATTAATTTGTCCTGAAATATATTATGTTGTAATAAAATTTAATATTACTTAATAGTAATTATCCCATTAAGCGTGCAAAATTTAACGTATCAGCTGATATTTTATAGATCTTTAAAGATCGGCTCTATGAAACCCCTGTAAGAACCAACAGCTAATTTTCAATTATAATGTAAGTAACAGTTCATTATCAGGACAAAAGCTTACTGTCATTATTTATAAGTAAATTGGTGTATTGCAACTACTATTATAGATATATAGAAAATATAAAATAAAAATTTTAGTGAATAATTTTTATTTTCTTCATTTAAGAAGAAAACTGTTTTTTGATCTTTGCTTAGGTAATTATTCTTCTGACGTTAGGGATTAATATTTTCGAGGAAAATCAAGAATCGTTTTTAATTTATAAGTTGATGCTCATTTTGCATATTGCATCAGATTTTTCTGATATTATTTATAATAAATGGTTTAATCTTTGTTAATTTATATTTTGTGTGACTAATAGTATCAAGATTATCCAAATTATTTTGGTGCCAATTAAATAATCTATATAACCATAGTTGGTCGACTAAAATATAGAATATGCTGCTTAAATAGTTGTAAAAATTTCCTCCTTTTGCGCCTAATTTTATTAGGCCATTATTTATTTCCATATGTTTATTTCCAAAGTTAAGTAAGATTAATAAATGTAACTATTTAAATATAAAGTTCTGCTGTTCCAACAATCAAACTATTTAAGTAGTTTTAGCCTAGCGTGCAATAGCATATCGCACAATGCCTGGTAAATTATTAGTAGTAAACTATAAAATGCGTCTCCGGATCTTATGCTGGATATCGTATAGTTTACAATTATGATTAATTATTTATTAATTTTAATATATTATCTCACGTTATGTGAGTAAATTAAAAAATATTTAGTTATATTTGTTCTTACGACATAGTTAAACTATTTAGTTTAACTAAACGTGGCTTATCGTGCGTTCCGACTAACTGCTAGTATTACTTGTCTTAATGACAATATAATCAAATTTACGTATGTTAATGTTAAGAGAATATTTCTCTTAGTTATTAGTAAGAAATTATTAACTTGTAATAAATAACTTGATTTTATTAGATGCTATTCTGAAAGTTATACTGATGCTTATAACTAATAGATTTGTCAAATAGTATAACTTACACCTGGATTCAATACATAATTGCTTACCTGCATTAGTGAAGCTAACAATATATTATTTAACAATATTTAATTTAGGCCAAATGGCCCGTTTGTGTCTCATATTCAGTACTAACTAACAGGCTATTGGGTTTATTTTGTATGGAAAATAATCAATCTAATACTTTTAAATTCTCACAATTGAGTAATTATCTTTTTAGACCTAATATATATTATTTCACCAAGTTTTCTATATCAAAACTGATATAATCAAAACGTTCTGTTTTTGAATAGAAAAATTTATTTTAATGAAAAGAGGTAGTTTATGTCTGCTGTTACGACAAAAGTAAAAAAAGCAGTAATACCGGTAGCGGGATTAGGAACACGAATGTTGCCGGCAACCAAAGCAATTCCAAAGGAAATGCTACCTCTGGTAGATAAACCACTTATTCAGTATGTGGTGCATGAATGTATAGTTGCAGGCATTAATGAAATCATACTTGTAACTGATTCTTCCAAAAACTCTATTGAAAATCATTTTCACACTAGTTTTGAGCTAGAAGCTATGCTAGAAAAACTCGTCAAACGCCAGCTTTTGGCAGAAATTCAGTCGATTTGTCCTCCCGATGTAACTATTATGCAGGTCCGACAGGGGGGTCTAGCTAGAGGATTGGGTCATGCGGTCTTGTGTGCGCATCCACTGGTAGGTCATGAGCCACTTGCAGTGATTCTACCTGATGTGATTGTTGATAAATATAAATCTAATCTTCAGATAGATAATCTAGCAGCAATGTTAAAACGCTTTGAAAATACTGGTCGTAGTCAAATTTTAGTAGAGCCAGTGGACGATATTACTAACTACGGCGTAGTAGATTGTCAAGGCAAGACTCTGAAACCGGGTGATAGCGCAGAAATAATTAGCATAGTTGAAAAACCAACGGAGGAAGACGCGCCGTCTAATTTGTCTGTAGCTGGCCGCTATGTATTATCCGCCCATATTTGGGCGTTATTGGAGAAAATCCCGCCAGGAGCCTGCAATGAAATTCAGTTGACGGATGCGATTTCGATGCTGATAGGCGACGAGATCGTAGAGGCCTATTCCCTGCAGGGACTAAGTTACAACTGTGGTGATAAACTAGGTTATATACAAGCATTTGTTGAATATGGCTTACGTCATGAAAGTATTGGAAAACAATTCAACACATGGTTAAAAAACGTCTGCAAAGAATGAAATTTAAAAGTTTTAGGGCTATATATTGATTAATATATATAGGAGCGTATAGCATGAATGTGACTATTTTTGGTATTGGCTATGTCGGTTTGGTGCAGGCAGCAGTTTTTGCTGAAGTGGGGCACGACGTGTTATGTGTCGACGTGGATAAACACAAAGTTGAAAATATTAAAAAAGGCGTGATTCCTATTTTTGAACCAGGGCTAACGCCATTGGTACAGCAGAATTATGAAGCTGGACGTTTGAATTTTACCATGGATGTGCAAGCTGGCGTCAATCATGGTGTCATGCAATTTATCGCGGTAGGCACGCCTCCCGCCGAAGACGGTTCTGCGGACTTGAAGTATGTAATTTCTGTAGTGCGCACTATAGCCCAGTATATGAAGGATTACAAGGTAGTTCTAAATAAATCTACCGTTCCGGTGGGGACGGCGGATAAAGTTCTTGCTGTGATCCGGGAGACTTTACAAAACCGTAATAGCAAGTTGATGTTCGATGTGGTATCCAACCCTGAGTTCTTAAAAGAAGGATCTGCTGTGGCTGATTGCATGTGTCCTGAGCGAATTGTTGTAGGAACCAACAATGAAGGTGTCGTGGAATTGCTGCATGAGCTCTACGAGCCGTTCAACCGCAATTTTAATCGGATGATCTGGATGGATATACGTAGCGCCGAGCTTACAAAATATGCAGCTAACTGTATGTTAGCCACCAAAATTAGTTTTATGAATGAAATGTCTAATCTGGCGGAATTATTAGGCGCAGATGTAGAGAAAGTACGCCAGGGCATCGGAGCTGATTCACGCATCGGTTATAGTTTTATTTACCCTGGCTGTGGGTATGGCGGTTCTTGCTTCCCGAAAGACGTTAAGGCGCTTATTCGCACCGCCGAAAAAATAGGTTACCAATCCAATTTGCTGCAAGCTGTTGAAGATATTAACTATAAACAAAAAGATAAATTATTGATTTTTATTCTCCGCCATTTCGGCACCGATTTAAGCGGCAAAACCTTTGCGCTATGGGGGTTATCTTTCAAACCCAACACTGAAGATATGCGCGAAGCTTCAAGTCGGGTATTGATGGAAGCGCTATGGCGGGCTGGGGCTACTATTCATGCTTTCGATCCTAAAGCAATGAATGAAACCAAACGTATCTACGGCCACCGAGATAATCTTCAGTTAATGGATACAAAAGAAGCCGCTCTGCGCGGCACTGATGCGTTGGTCATTTGTACCGAGTGGCACAATTTCCGCGATCCGGATTTTGATGTCATTAAAGCAGAGTTAAAACAGCCAGTTATCTTTGATGGCCGTAATTTATATGATCCAAAACGCCTCTCTAATCGCGGCTTTGTTTATTATGGCATTGGCCGCGGCGAGTCGCTGGCTTCCCATTTATAAGAAAATATAATGAAAATTTTAGTTACCGGCGCAGCCGGTTTTATCGGCTATCATGTTAGTAAGCGTTTGCTTGTTGACGGTCATCAGATAATAGGCATTGATAATCTCAGTAATTATTATGATGTGTCGTTGAAGCACGCTCGTCTTGACGTCTTGATACAGTATGACATGTTCCGTTTTCACAAGCTTGATTTAGCTGACCAGCAGGGTATAGCCCGCCTATTTGTCGATGAAGAGTTTGAGCGGGTTATTCATCTTGGCGCACAAGTTGGGGTACGCAATTCGCTAAACAATCCCCTTGCTTACGGTGACTCTAACTTGATTGGTCATCTTAATATTCTTGAGGGGTGTCGGCATACTCAAGTTGTGCATTTGTTGTACGCGTCTTCCAGTTCGGTCTATGGTCTTAACTGCAAATTACCTTTTTCTACAAACGATCCGGTGGATCATCCTGTATCTTTATACGCAGCTACTAAAAAAGCTAATGAGCTGATGGCGCACGCATATGCGCACCTTTATAATTTATCAACTACAGGTCTGCGTTTTTTTACCGTTTATGGCCCATGGGGCCGCCCTGATATGGCGTTGTTCAAATTCACCCGAGCAATACTTAACGGTGATTGTATCGATGTTTATAACGGCGGAGACATGGTGCGAGACTTTACCTATATTAATGACATAGTCGAAGCGATAGTGCGTATTCAGGATGTCATCCCAGTACTAGATACCGACTGGACCATAGAAACCGGTTCGTTATCTACAAGTTCTGCTCCTTATCGTATTTACAATATTGGCAATAGTCAGCCAGTAAAATTGATAGACTATATACAGGCACTGGAAGACGCGATTGGCATGCAGGCAGAGAAGAATTTATTACCGATGCAGCCTGGAGATGTACTGAAATCAAGCGCTGATACGCAGGCTTTGGATCGTGCTATTAATTTTAAACCACAAACGCCAGTAACGGAAGGAGTCAAACAATTTGTAAAATGGTATCGCGAGTATTACCAGTGTTAATATGTTGTTCCGTTATTATGCTTAGATAATAACGGTCTTAATTTGTTTAGCATTCAACTTTTAGTATATTTATAAGTCCTGATAGGTTCTATAGAATTCTATTCTATAGCTAATTCTACTTTTGTATTAAACTAATAGTTTTTATACCTCTTCTTTTTTAAGCACCTGAAGATTAGTTTCATCTAGTTATTTATTAGCTTAATAATTACCTTGTAGATTCATATTGTTGCAAATTTATAGCGACAAAGAGCCTGTTATTATTTCGGCTAACATAGAATATTTCTCTGTCATTGTGGACCATCTCACAAGTTGAATAGGCAACGTTTAAGATTATTCAAAAAACTTTAACGATTTGCACTTAGTCTAAAGAGGTTAATATTGTTCAACTCACTCTGGTTTACGGTAGATACAAATTTTGCACTATTGCTAGATAGGTTTATTACCTACTTATTCAGATATTAGTAATGCGCCGCACCAAAAATGGCTGCATTTGTGTCACTACCAGATATTAATAGGATAAGGTTAGTAATTTCAAATTTTAGTTTTTTTTAACAGGTCTATTTATGATAATGTGCCTTATAATGAATTGACTATCATTTTATGCCGAAGATTTTATCTTTTGGCTTGTCAATTAATTATTTTATATCCTATGGTTATATGGATTATAAAGTAATCTCTGCTTCTGACAACGGCGAGAAGTACGGCTAGTGTTAGTTGTTTTTACTAAATTACGTTTAATAAAGTATGCTAAACATAAGACTCATAGGTCTGCTCACATTAGCGGTGGTTACTAAGATAAACATCAAAGATCTAAAATATAATATTACTGAGTATTATCCTATTAATTTGTTTATTACTAAATAAAGTAATTTAATACCAAGATGGTAGTAAGTCCTAAGAATTTTATTTTTATATTTAAAGTGCTTCATAGTTTTAGGTTTCTGCATTTTAATCTGTTAAAGATAAATAACTAAGCTGGCAGTATCAACCCTTTTCTAGGGATTACTCAAAGATTGACATTAATATGGGTTTAGACGCATCTTTATGCATGCAAGGTTGATCGAGAATGAACTTTATCTTGATGAAGATAAATAAAGCAGAAATATTTTATTTCTTAGGAAATATTAAGGTTGTTGCTATTCAAATTTAACCTTTTGTACGGTTGCAAAATCATTTACATTAGTATTAATTTTAATATATCTCTTGTTTGTTACAGAAACAATAAAAGATTAACAATCTTGAAATTATTAATCAGGATTTAAGTAATATAAATCCGAGTTGATATTATTTATGATTTACTAATCAGTAGTGAGTAAGGTATAGGTATAATATAGGTATTTTTGACGTCGCTTATTTGCACAGCAGTAGGCGTAATATTTAGATATGTGGTTAGAGATGAAACAAAAAGATTTGCTTGCGCATATATACTATATGCGAGAATTAGCAAATATTTATAACCAGATAAATCATTATTAATGTGACATAAGGTAATTTAGGAAATAATATTTATTAAATTATGATAGTTTTCTTTTTTATCAGGCGTTACCTATTTAAATATAATGCAGAAAATTAATAATAATGTTCAGTATATGATTAAAATTATTGTAGTTCAAATATTTTGAATAGCAAATGATTTCTAATCGCGGCGTATTCGCGGTACAGTTATTTAATTTATTGCAAATGAGTTCAGAAAATAGAGTAATACATACATCGCTCATGACTATTGATAATTCAAATATTTTGTATCTTAATGAGTATAATTGACCGTGCCATAGTAAAATGCTGATTGTGATTCTTACTAAGAATATATTTCACTAGTTAATTACTCTGTTTATTATGTAATAAACACAAAGTTCGTTTGTTGATTACTAATCATTTGTATAGCGCAGTTTTTTATGAAATAGATTTATTCTCGAATATGATGGGTTCATATTACTTTAGTTTTGTATGTCTCGTGCTATGCCAGTGACACATAAGCAACATCTTGCCTATAGCTGGTTGCTTATGTGTGAGTTTGTCATTAACTTACAGAAGAAAATCTTCTAGCACCTTGCCTTCTTTATCAATTGCTTGCTTGATGATCGCTGGGGTACGACCTTGACCGGTCCAAGTTTTAACGTTGCCATTTTGGTCAGAATATTGATATTTCGCTGGACGAGTTGCGCGTTTGCTTTTACCAGCGAATTTAGATGAACTAATTGATTGTAACAATTCGTTTGGGTCAATGCCATCGGCAATCAACATTTCGCGGTATTGTTGTAACTTATTTGTACGCCTTTCAATTTCAGCTTGAGCTTGGCTATCTTCTTCACGTCGCTCATTGACAACTACCTCTAATTTCTCTAGCATTTCTTCAAGAGTTTCCAGAGTGCATTCTTTGGCTTGTGTGCGCAGGGTACGGATGTTGTTAAGAATCTTTAGTGCTTCGCTCATTGATATAATCTCGAATCTTATAAAGAGGGCCTCTGAGCAATATTAGAGCGCTAGTTTCTTTTCTGCAATACCTAGATTGTAATTAATTAATAATATTTTTTATAATGCCCATTACTCTGCAGTTGTATGGATATTGTGTTGCCTGATCCAGGAGAATTTATTTATCAAATTGCATTTCTCTTTCAGGAAGCTTTATGATTTACATAAAACGCTGCTAATTTTATCGCAAAGGTAAAAGGTTTATATCGCTGTGAGCTAAGGCACAACCACAACTAAAAGTTGAAATAAAAATTTCATAACAGATTTCTGCGTTTTTTATATTATGTTGATCGAAGCGATTTACTCCCGTAAATCGTCTCGCTATCGCAATTAATTCTAAAGAGGAAATTTATTATGGCGCTATAGACTACAGAGAGCAGCAAGTTGAAACTAGGGTAAATTACCGCTATACCACGGTAGCGGCTACACACAATTTTTATTGTTTTTAGGAAATAAAACATTATGTTAGCTATCTTTTCAGTTGTTGCCGTTACAAAAAAATTAGAATACTGGTTAAGTTCATTCTGTAGAATATTACGGAAGTATATTGTTCTCACTCATGTGATTCTATCTATTAAGTCGAAGTGCAATACGGATGGTTAATATTTATTTTATAATATGTTGTAATATTGCAAGATGCACTAAATTCCAGCAAATCTATCGTAACGTACTTTCTGCAGTCTTCTTGTAATTATTAAAAACTCGTCATTGTACTCTGGTATTCATGGAGAAAAATAGAATGTGTCTACACCTATGGCAAGTTAGTTCAGCATTATACAAATGCCTTTTCGTTCCGGAAAAGTTCAATACCGCAATTTTTTGTGATCTTGGCGACTCATGATTGATATCAGGACGTTCACTGCGTGTTGATGAATAAATGCATGTCACTTTTGACCAGCAAAATTGCTATATTATTTGCAGCGGTAAAACTTAAAATATTCCTGGTTTAGCTACGAAAATAACTTTAATTTGCATAAAGTTGTTGACCATTAATATTCTGCCGCGTACCTGCTTATGCAACTGTCCTTAATATGAATAGCTCGGGCGCGAGGTCCTAATTATTTTATTCGCGCTTATCAGTTGGGATAAGCGCTTATCTTGGTGTTTGTGGGTTATCGTCGGTGTATATATCTTATAGATTTTGCTCTGGCTAAAACGTCAAAACATATAGGTATCAACGTCGTACTTCCGGGCATCAGTTATTGCTATTAACGTAATTGTCTGCAGTAGATTAGACAATGAATGGTTGTTTACTTTCTTTTTTCTTTTGGATATTAGCACAGTAACTTAAGTATCTTTTTTTAAGAAGGGAGTTGATGATTATCACGACATTAAATTTCTTTATAAAATTGCGTTTTGTTAGGTAGTTAGCAAGAATTGCTTTAATTCGGCAATACGTTTGTAACGAAGGTTACAGCCAGTATACTGATTATCGCATTTGTTTTTTAAAAAGTTATCCATACTTTAACAAGTAGTCTGCTTTTTGTACATGGATTTAGCGAATCAAGATTGGAATATTGAGTTTAAGCTGATTTTATTAAGTTACTGCATTAGTTTTTTATTTTTACCCAGCACACTAAGTCTCCAGATAATTAATGATTTGTGCATATTGACGGCGTGTCTGTGGTCAAATCCTTCTTGACAGAAAGGTTTTACTTGACTAAAATAGCAGTAGATATTGTTAGAATAATTTTGCTTAAAGTTAAGCTGCGTAAGGTTATAAGGAATGTGAAATTTTGAGCTTAATTTTTAGGTTAATGACTGACTTTTCTAGGGAAAAGTGTTAACAAACTTAATATCACCAATAATTGCAACATCTATTTTAACTTTTACCTAAAGTAAATAAGTTTGACTTAAAGATGACTTACCTGTATCGCTTTAAGTGTAACATTTAAAAGTGCAATGTATTTAGCCTAAATAAAACCGCGAGTGCAATTTAGATGCGCGCGGCGCTGTGATTAGCCCTTTCCTTTAGGAAAATTGGCAGTGTATAGTAAGCAGTAATAAAATAAATTTAAGTAGTTGATTCACATCATGCTCAAATTAGACTTAATATGATGTTGTTAATAACATTTCAGTGTGATATTCAAAAAAATAGTCATCTCTTTCAGATCCTTGCCTTAGAGTCGATTCTGACGCCAATTGAAAGTTGTAATGCGCATTTTATGACATCCTGTAATGCTATATTTTGATTAAAATACACGCGATTTTATTTTTGTTTATAAGTATTTTATGATTTCGCTCTGGTTCCCATGGGCTATATTAGAGGTAATAATCATGTGTGATACTACTTCCATAGCTATTAATTGAGTGAGTTTTAATGTGTCCTTAAAATCCTCTTGTTTGATATATGGTAAGGTTGAAACAACAGTGTTTTATGAGCAAAGGATTCATACTCTCCTACCTTATTAATTTAACTAATCAAAACTTTGGTGTTGCCAAAGTACGCGTTGCCACGATATTTAGATTAATGTTATAAATTTATTAACGATTACCGATTGTTTATTATTGCAGATAACGTCATTATCGAAGATTTAACATTAAGATTAGAAAATCATGCTCTTTGATATTCCCGGTATTATCCATTATGATATTAATATTGCCGATGCGGATAAAAGGTTTGCCAGAACTATAATAAGCTTTACCAGATGTAATTTATTAGCGACGATACATAGAGGTTAATGTTTAGGTAATTTATTAATTGATTAGAAAAATCGATCTAAAGCTAGTTAACTTAACACTAATATCTTTAATTTACTACATGGCAATAACTTTTTGCAAAGTAATGTCGCCGATTTTGTGGTTAATTAATATTTATGACTATACTCACCACAAACGACAATACTTCTAATTACGCAAGCTTTAATTTTGAAGGTTTAAATTTAGACCAAAATAAATACCGCAATAATCAAGGAGAATTGGTTATTAAAGGAAGCAGTAACCGATTAATTTTTATCTAAATATGTATTTAGTACTTAATAACGGATATGATGTGTTGTACGAGCTTAAGTCGTTACCGGAATTTTGCCCCCACGATTCAGCATTGTTTAAGAGATGACGTAGGACTTGCAGGTATTTATCGTAGGCTCTTGCCACCGCGAACTTTTCCAGAAGATTTGGAAAGGTTTCTCAATGTTGTTATAAATAATTAAGATTTTGTAAACAAAATTCATACGGAACTTTTGTTCCTTGAAAACAATTACTATTGTTACGAATTAATTGGTATTTAAATAAAATTTACCTGCTTATTCCACGATTCTGACAGGTTTAAAAGTTATGCTATTCTACGATGTTAAAATTGCACATTAAATATAAATGTCGTCAATGCGCAATCATTCTCTCTAACTAGAGGAAACTTTAATAGTTTTACTTATAATAATTTGTTATTCGTTAGATGATTATTTACAGTTATTGTAACTCCTTCGTTAACCGAAGGATATGCTACTACAGCACATTTGCTTGTATTATTTACAATAATGGACTAAAAAAGTAAAAGAGTCTCTCTACGATACGCTGCCAGTATGGACGATTCGACCAAAATGATGCTTCGATAAGTCGTGACCGGGCAAGATAATCCTTTTGCACTTTTGCTAGTTCGTTGCCGAAATTGTTATCATCTATAACCAACGTTATCTCAAAGTTTAGCCATAAGCTGCGCATGTCTAGATTTACTGTTCCCACTAAACTCAACTGGCCGTCAACCAAAACACTTTTGGTATGCAACAAACCTCCCTCGAACTGGTGTATGAAAACACCAGCTTCCAGCAACTCGGCAAAAAAAGCTCTACTGGCCCAATTAACTAGTATTGAATCATTATAGCGAGGTACAATAACATGCACTTTTACTCCGCGTTGGGCTGCGGTACAAATAGCGTGAAGCAAATCATCACTAGGAACCAAATAGGGAGTGGTCATGACCAATTGCTCGCGTGCTGCGTAAATAGAGGTGAGCAAGGCTTGATGGATGACTCCTTCCGGAAAACCAGGACCAGAGGCAATCACTTGGATCGTATGTCCAACGGTCTGTTTAAATTGCATGATATTGACGTCAGGATGTGGGGTCCGGATACGTTCGCCGGTTTCTATTTCCCAATCGCAAGAAAAAATTACGCCCATGACGGTAGCTACTGGCCCTTTTATACGCACCATAATATCTATCCATTGACCGACGCCAGCGTTTTGTTTAAAAAAGCGCGGATCCACCATATTCATACTGCCGGTGTAGGCAATATAGTTGTCAATTAGTACCATTTTGCGATGTTGGCGCAAGTCCATGCGACGTAAAAACATGCGCAGAATGCTTACGTGTAACGCTTCTACTACATGCACGCCAGATTCGCGCATTCGCGCAGGGTAGAGACCTCGGAAAAACTCTACGCTACCGGCAGAATCGAGCATTACTCGGCAGCGTACGCCGCGCCTGGCCGCGGTCATTAATGCTTCCGCTACTTTGTCCACCAGGCCTCCGGTTTTCCAAATATAAAACACCATCTCAATATTGTTTTGTGCTAGATTAATATCGTGAATTAGTGCCCGCAATGTATCATCCGTGCTGGTGAATAGTTTAATTTGATTACCAGTCAAACCGACTACACCTTGTCTGTGTTCGCAGAGCTGGAATAAAGGACGAGCCAATTCACTGTTTTTAATAGATAAAGGGTGACGACGTTCTTTTAGGTTTGTAATACATTTAACAGTGTAAGGCCAAAGTGCTTTGCTACGTTTTGCGCGGCGTTTACCCAGGTTGGGTTCACCAAATAATAAATAAGTGATAATTCCGACCAGAGGCAAAATATAGATAATAAGCAACCAAGACATGGCTGAAGGCACCGTGCGACGTTTTATCATTACCCGCAGAGTAATGCTTGCGATCAACAACCAATAGCCGAAAAGTAATAGCGAGCTGATGACGGTATAAAACGTTGTCATAAAAGCGTAAAATCCTGTTTGCAGAGCGTTGGTATGAGTTTACGCATACGGGACGTAAAGAGGAAATTGTTTTCCTGGAGCATTATTCTTAGTAACCAATGCGCGGCTTAGCATGGTTAAAGGTAGTTATAATGGTATTCGTTAGTCTAAACCTACTCTGAAGGTTTGCATAAATAAATTATAATGTAGTTACCGCTATTGCATGAAATGTCAGATATAATCTATAGAACAATCAGTAAGTTAATGTGTAATATCTCATTAATTGCCGCCTAATGCTTGATTCATTTTAAGCTTAAGCACTTTAGGCTATCCTTTATTTTTCTTTATGGCCATATACTCATCTAGGTATGTTGCATTTTTATCGTATTGCTGTTGAAATATGCAATACTGCTAAATTTTGTGTTAGTATGCTGTCGCATTAGCTATAGTATTGCACGTAAGATACACGTATCTTACTCTATCTCTTCCATGTGTGCGAGAGACGGTAGGGTAGATTTTCTAGGGATCAGTTAATTTGGCAACGCCGGTTGCATAACTGAAATACTTCTAAAAGTAATCCTTACTGAGTCAATAACCAGGGTGTGAGGTTATTGAGTAAGTAGGTAACTCTGATTAACATTAGTTGTAGGTACTATTAATGAATAGGAAAATAGATGTTACTTTAACGAATCGGCCACGTCTTTTCGGTAAGTATAAATAAATTTAATTCACGTTACAAAATTGTATTTGTATTGCCACAAAAAGTTTGACTATCTGCATAAACGGTCAAAGATATATAGTTAAAAAAGAGTCCTGTAAAGGGAATAAAACAGTGTCAGTTAATAAGTAAAAATAACGGGTAATTAACCATAGCGTTAATGTGGTTTAAAACAAGGTTAAAACATGCTTAATAAAGCATTATACAATATTCGGCAGTTTTTAAAGTAGCTTGTTTATGCACGGTAAACATGCTAAACGACAAATAGATTATAAATAAGTTAGCAAACATGCTTACTATATGCATTTAAATGTTGTTTTTACAACATAAATGCCATTAATGTTACGTTAACTATTTTAAATTAGACTTATAGCTTTATATGGTTATTTATTACGTCTACTTAATTAGACGTTTATTTTGGTTACAGAATTAATTCTGTTATGTATTTTGCTTCTATTCAATGAAGTTACCTTTCACTTTACAATATCCCATATGTTTAATGCTTTCTGTTGCTTAAACGTCAGCATGACGATCGTCTCATGACGTACAGACTAACAGGTACCAGGAAAGCTTTTAATAACGCGCCGCCGCCCCATCAGGATACTATAGACCATTTTATTTAACTTTTGAAGGAACTCTATTGAGCTGAATATAGAAAAGCTTGTTAGCAGGTTTTTAATGTTAATGTTAATTATAAGTGAAATTGCATACTATGCACACATAGTTTTGTCCTAGCAGAGCAACATGTTCGAGCAAAATATGCCGTTTCGGCATATGCGTTGGTTGCATGATAAGCTCGGTGAGCTGGGGCGATCGATACAGTTAATTTTAAGTTCTATCTAAAGGTTTTCAGCGAAAGTAAATAACAGTAGTAAGCGGGATTAATAATGTGGAAGAATGCACTTTTTGTTCTGTTGTAGAGATAGATGTCGGTTAAATATTAGAGGTGCTGTCTGCAAGGCAAGGTCGCCGTACAATAGAGAACAACCACGTGAGAAGATTCCTGTGAGATAAATAAAAAAGCTAGTATAAAAGTCACAGCAGTTGATGTTTGTTTCTATTCTCCAACTGGATACCGAGGTAATAAAATCTAGTTTAGATTTTCTTTTAGCGCTATTTAATGAACTATAATATTGCTTTTACCCGTGTTTTGACTTAGATATTAATTGTCAAAATTATTCCCTGTTGTCAAATATTAGACATAGCAACTAATAAACATCGACCACAGCTAATGGGTTTAGAAATATTATGTTATGTATTATAACAGTTCATTAGAAACCTAGAGTTAGCGATTTGCCAGGATCGTTCTGCCAATATCCATCTGTATGACCTCAAATATGGCTGTCGTTGAATTAAGCGATAGCCGAACATTGTTATCGTATCTAGCACCATTTTACCACTAAGCAGTATTAATTACCTTGCTCATCATGATGTTAGTTATATGACACATACGTCAAATGCACGCAGGATTAATAGATGTTATTATTGCTTTCATATTCCACTATAATGCAGTATATATAAATGTCGATAGACAGCTTAAATATCAGAGCACCGGGTCGTAAAATTCAAAAACCTTAAAATTTGCTCATACGTTCTGCGGCAATCAAAATAAGGTATAAAATGTTTAACGCGCCGCAGGCAATGAAAAATACTGCTCAGGCAATATTTAAATTATTTCTAAACTACTCCGTGAAACGGAGTAGTTTGGTCTAAAATGCGTTAAATGATCTTCCTATTTATTAAGGATTGGATAATTAAAAGTATCTTAACAAACAGAGTATAAATCACAATCACCTTCACTCTTGATAGAGTCCCGAATTATGGTGGTAAAGTGCTAGCAAGCTAGGCATTGCTAACAATATGAAGGTGATAAGACGATCTTTTACTTTTGAAAATGCATCCGCGTGAAAACGAATACATTCGCTGAAGACAAATATTATCAATAGGCTGGTAGCGTAGTAAATATCCTACAACTCATATGTGATAAAATACACTACAGGGCATGAAGTCAAGAAACCTACTCATAACACAGTCGACTAGTAAATACTGCAAACGTTTGTTATCAATTTTGCGGTAATAACATATACAGTCGATAAAGGTATATTAGCAAAAGTGCTGAAATAAGATTGCTTAACCCATTCAATAATATTTCCGCGATTAGCAAAGACATAAAAGTGCACTGAGTCATCAGCAGTAACACTACGGCTTTAGCTAGAAGCCAGAATAATACTGCTGGCGCTAGTAGTCGCACATTAGTAAATGCCATCTTGGTGCTTATATGCATGGATTTAATAGTGCTTAAATTATCTCTAGTAGCAATGATTGGCGCTAGGCTGAAAGCGATAGCTAATAGTACACCAGGTACGATAATAAGCAATAAACCCAGCTGCACGAGTAGAGTAATAAGAAAAATAAGTACTAGCAGTCGTGGCAAAAGAGGTATCGATAGGCTGATAGCGCGTAATACGCTTACGGATTGATTGTTAGATATCAAGTTAATCATAGTTAGAAGACCGGCTACTAGAATTACATTGCCGACTAAGATAGCTAAGGTCTTAGCAGCGGAGGCTTGCAGCAATATACACTGCTGCTCTGCCGATATATGTCGTACTAACTGTTGCAGGTTTATATCGGTAATATCGCTTATATAAGTACTATTGTTCAGCGCTATTAACTGCTGGCTGTCTGGGGATAGCATATGTTTCAGAATGACGCTTATTAATGCCGTCAATATCGCCAACATCACAATACTGGTAAATTGATTACGGAAAAAATATAGCATGTCTCGGTATACTGTATTTGCTATAATAATTGGCATAAAAGTAGTTCCTTTAAGAAAATAGTTAATAACTAAATTAGTTCGACGATTCTATCTTGTTAATACAAGATTTAACACTTTCTTTCATGTGCTATTCGGGGGCATAAGATCGTTTCTATTTGTTAAATAGCGTATTAACAGATATCCTCAAACAGGAATAAAGTGGTTCTTTGAATATCAGATGTATCTTGCTGGCGTTTCGTTTTTTTATCATAGTAAAAAATATGTCGTAATGTTTCATATCAAAGATCCAGTATATGTGATAGTTGTTATCCATGTGCATCATATTAGTCACCGACTCCATAACGTCTAAATAGAGAATTTGAACAATACACTCGAACAATACTAATCTACTTATTGCAAGTAATAAAATGATTGATTATGGCCTTTTGCTATTATTAATGTCTAGTTAATAGATATTAACTTATAAATATTAGTAAAATTGACATTGCTTATTATAGCTTATATTTTATTTACTCTAATGTTATCAATATGTTCAAGATGATAAAATCAAATTAACACCTAATATCCAAGAATAAACTAAGGTATATCATAACTGTTTTAGTTTTATTGGTAGTCACTATTCATTATTATTGTTTGCTAAGGAATAGTCATTATAATATACTCATGATAACTAAGTTTAGTATTAGCGATAACACGTATAAGGAGACTTATCTTAAGTTGCATGATTACCTATAATATTGATATGAGTTATAAGCATGTTCATCATTTAACTATTTACTAATAATACCTTTAAATAGAGTAATTGACGATAATCCTGATAACGCAATATTATTTGATAATACGTAGTTAAGCTACAGTCTTATATAAGTATTTGCATAAATCATGTTAGTATTTATAATACTTACTTCAATCAAAAGTGAGAGAATCTCATTTTAAGCTATTTCAGCATGAAGTATTTATTGGGAATGTGACTGTTCTGGCAAGTGAAAGTAAATTATAATATTCACAATAAGTAACTAACGTATAATTCTGTCTGGTATATTGTTATTAATACCTATGATTACTTTAAAAACGTTGGTCAGCAGTAATCTATTTACATTAACATTAATCTTAAGGTGTTTATGTTTCCGCTGGCTAGTTTGTCTGGCGTTTTTTTTGATTAAATAAGAAATAGCGTACTTATTCTTTCGAATAAGTTTATTGAAACTAACATAAGTTAGTTAACTTGCATATTGCTTTATATAGACTTCACTTTTCCTATTTTTGCACATAGACTATAACACGAAACTTTTTAGCGAGGTAAGAACTCACAAAACTGCTTCACTACAAGCTGTCTTAAGGATTTTAACATTGATTTTTTGTGCTCTTAGGTTGTTCATCGCGCACAAATTCCGCCTTTGCCTTAGCGGTTGATAATTGCATTGACTTGCTGTACTTTGCCAATTATTCCTGCGCGTGAACGTCAATAGGCATATGCGCAGCTTTGCAAGATTATTTTGCGAAACGTGCATATTTTGGGCAATAGAAGAAAATAGATAAAATGGAGGTTATGAAGCCTAACGAAATGACATGTTCTTTTGTAAGTAATAATAGGTTCGTGCTACCATCATTGCATTGACACTGATATCATCGACTTTAACGTAAAAAGCATTAAATGCTAGCATTGCACATCAAATAAGCAGACAACAATAGGTCAAGAGGTATCGTGATATATTTAGATCTAACTGCTTATTTTATTACGAATGTATAGATCCTTTATTGCATCAAAGTCAAACACGTATAAATTATTATTTTAAACGGTGTGCAAATCGCAATAGTGTCGGGGATGGATATTGCCTTAGTTGCAACGCATTGTGGTATTAGTGTCGATGCTTTTATCGATAACTTGCAGTAAAAGAGCATTGTTGAGATCGCTAATCGCCATAAAATGATATGCACTCTTTTTAGTTAAGAGTTGCTAGCTTCTTGAATAGTGTTTGATAATGTTCTAATTTTGATTGCGGTTCATGCTAAAATATCATATGTGATGAAAATATTTTTATTGTAGGGGGCTATATTATGTTAAGGCCATTGATGTAATTCGTGTATATACTTATGGCATTGTAATTGCTGACGACACAGGCACTAATATCATTTAGTAGAGTAAGCTACTTTTGTTCTTGCCGTGCCGCGCATCTCTTCTCCTGTCATTCGTTAAAATTACGCACAATGAGAAGAAACAGATACGTATCAGCCGCAGTGCTGCGCAATATATTTAGTGTATAAAAACAACTGCCTTATTAGAGGTGCGTTATAAGCGTTTTTTATAAGTTTATAGTAGCCTTCTGTGTACCAGAATGAACCAAGTGTTTCACATGAGCACATATAAAAGACGTTCGGTGCTTTGTACACTATTTAAGTTGATAGTATTCGTAAAATAGTTATTGTAACCACAATTCTGTGGAGCTTTTGGCACATAACTCATGTTGTTGATTAGCCAAAAATGTCAAATGACATTAGCCGCTATATTAACGTTGCAAATCCTCAGTTAGAAAAAATAGCCAAAATATTGGCATGCAGCCCCCAAAAAAACATCGCGATAACATGATAGCAACCGTTATTATGCTTAAGCTGTCTGTTGGTAGTGAAAAAGCAGTTATTGTTAGATTAACTGTAATTCTGACGATATATTTAGCTCAGATTGAATGATCATGGCTGATCTAAGTTTCAAAACCGTTATGTTTATTATGTCTTTAACTACGTTGCTTATTTAATAGATCTATTTGCTATATGAAGTTTTTCGATAAGATATAGGTAAGATGCTAAAATATATTAAAGATTGTGGTGGTTTGCATGGATCTTATCGAGTTTAAAAAATCACTGCAAAATTGAATATCCCTTTTATTTCAACTAGATGAATTGGCATATGATATATATAGTTACTTTTGATTAGAATTATTTGGTTCAAATTTTAAAATAGATAACAATATTTTATTCAGATCATAAAGTTTTACATGTTTGTCATTTTTATATTTACTTGCGTATTATTACGATATCTTTTTGTGTGATTTGGCAATCCTAATAGGATTATTTGTTTGGTTTATGATGTTACAAATTGCGCAACCAGAAAATAATTTTCCTTGATTATTGATTGCACCAGCTTTTTATTATGTGCTTGGTATCCCTACATGCGTAGGTTTGTTATTTTGTTGCCGATGAACGGGAGATATAAGCAAAATTTATCAGTGTTTTATAAAAACAATAGATCAACAATATAAGTTGACTTATTGTTTGTTTTCTATCAAGTTAGAGCGACGTAATAAGTTGATTTTGGCAGCTCTACCACAATATAAAAAAAGAGGTATGCCCAGTGAGGTCTCGGTACAAAAACTTTGTTATCGCAGAAGACATTACTTAGGTAAAGATAAAATGGGTAAATCTCTCGTTATCGTTGAATCGCCAGCTAAAGCCAAAACGATTAATAAATATTTAGGAAAAGATTATTTAGTTAAGTCCAGCGTCGGTCATATTCGCGATTTGCCAGCCAGCGGTGCAGTAACCCCAAAGAGCATCCACGATGGTAAAAAGAAAAAGGATAAACTTGATCCTCATCACGCATTGGTAAACCGAATGGGCATCGATCCTTACCATGGATGGAAAGCGCGATATGAAATCTTGCCAGGTAAAGAAAAAGTTGTAATTGAACTAAAAGCGCTTGCAGAAAAAGCTAATCATATATATCTCGCAACTGACCTTGACCGTGAAGGAGAGGCGATTGCCTGGCATGTGCGCGAAGTTATTGGTGGTGATTATAATCGTTTTAGCCGGGTAATATTCAATGAAATAACCCTCAATGCGATTACTCAGGCCTTTAAACATCCTGGAGAGCTTAATATTGACCGAGTCAATGCCCAACAGGCACGGCGGTTCATGGACCGTGTTGTAGGCTACATGGTTTCACCTCTGCTCTGGAAAAAAATCGCACGTGGTCTTTCAGCTGGACGCGTTCAGTCGGTAGCGGTCAGGCTAGTAGTAGAACGTGAGCGGGAAATAAAATCGTTTGTACCGAAAGAATATTGGGAACTTCACGCCAATTTGCAAACCGCACAATCGTTGACCCTAGCGATGCAGGTCACTCATCAGCAGGAAAAAATCTTTAAACCGATTAATCAGCGACAAATTCAGGCAGCAGTAGACCGGCTAGAAAATTCTGTTTTTGTGGTCAGCTCCCGTGAAGATCAACTTATTAGCAGCAAACTGGGGGCGCCATTTATCACCTCCACGCTACAGCAAGCGGCTAGTACTCGCCTGGGTTATGGTGTGAAAAAAACTATGATGTTGGCACAGCGTCTGTATGAAGCCGGATATATTACTTATATGCGAACTGACTCCACTAATTTGAGTCAAGATGCGCTGAAAATGGCGCGATGCTATATCTGGGTGTCTTTCGGCAGCCCCTATCTACCGAAGAATCCCAACAGGTATGAAAGCAAAAATAACTCCCAGGAAGCACATGAGGCTATTCGTCCCTCTGATGTTAATGTTTTAGCAGAGCAATTGAAAGACATGGAAGCGGATGCGCAAAAACTATATCAGCTGATATGGCGTCAATTTATTGCCTGTCAAATGACTCCAGCTCAATACGAATCTACAGTTATAACTGTGACCGCTAATGAGTTTCAACTTCGCGCTCGATGCCGCACGCTACGTTTTGATGGTTGGACGAAAGTTATGCCGGATTGGCATAAGTTATCCGAAAGTCAATCCCTGACAGCTGTGGAAATAGGTGAAACACTTATACTTAGCAAAGTGCTGCCCAGGCAGCTTTTCACAAATCCGCCTGCCAGGTATAGTGAAGCCTCCCTGGTGAGGGAGTTAGAAAAACGCGGTATCGGCCGGCCATCGACTTATGTTTCTATTATTTCTACGATTCAAGATCGCGGCTACGTCCACATGGAAAATCGCCGTTTTTACGCGAATAAAATGGGGGAAATTGTTACTGATCGTTTAGAAAAAAATTTTAGCGAGCTAATGGATTATAATTTCACCGCCAAAATGGAAGATACCCTCGATCAAGTAGCTGCTAATCAGCAAGAGTGGAAGAGCGTACTAAATGTATTTTTTGACAAGTTCAGTAAACAACTAAAAAACGCCGAGAAAGATCCGGAAGACGGAGGCATGCGGCCTAATTATATGGTCATGATCAGTATTGATTGTCCGTTCTGCGGTCGAAAAATGGGGATCCGAACCGCTAGCACTGGCGTGTTCCTGGGATGTTCCGGTTATGTGTTACCTTCGAAAGAACGCTGTAAACATACCATAAATTTAATACCTGAAACGGAAAGTTTGAACATGATTGAGGGAGATTATGCTGAAACTAATGCTCTGCGTGCACGCCGCCGCTGTGAAAAATGTGGTATAGCCATGGACAGCTATATCATTGATTGTCAACGTAAGCTTTACGTATGCGGTAATAATCCCCTGTGCGATGGTTACGCCATCGCACAAGGAGAATTCCGGATTAAAGGCTATAACAAACCAGTGATCGAGTGTGAAAAATGCAGAGCTGAGATGCATCTAAAATTGGGACGTTTTGGTAAATATATGGCCTGTGTTAATGAGGACTGCAAGAATACCCGAAAGATCTTAAGTAACGGCAATGTAGCCCCGCCGAAATCGGATCCAGTGCCCCTTCCCGAGCTGCTTTGCGAAAAATCGGATGCCTATTTTGTATTGCGTGAAGGCGCCGCCGGCGTTTTTTTGGCTGCTAATACTTTCCCCAAGTCCCGTGAGACGCGTGCTCCGCTAGTAGCGGAGCTAGTTCGTTTTCGCGATTGTCTGCCGGAAAAGCTTCGATATCTGGCAGATGCGCCCATAGAAGATGATGAGGGAAATAGCACTTTAGTGCGTTTTAGTCGTACAACTAAGCAGCAATATATTTGCTCGAAAAAGGCCTGTAAGGCCACCGGATGGACCGCTTTTTATGTTGATGGAGAATGGCAAGTGTTTAAAAAATCATGCGATAACTATTCCTAAACCAATAATTTGGTTATTTTTAACTTAATAATTAATTTATATTTAGTGAGTTAAACTAACACTATTGTTAGTTGCAAACTTTTTTAGACCCTCATGCAATCTGGAAAATTTCTTGCCATCAACATATTGACATGTGAAAGATATTAGAAGATAAACGCAGCGTGCAACTTCTCGATAGCATCATAAAAGAGATTTAAGTTAGGATAGATATTAATAACATGTTACAATAATTAACATTGTGCGCTTAAAGTGCTATTTAAGATCTATGTCACCAATATGATAGTGGGCACATACTGATATAAATAAAGTTGTTGACGATTAAGAGATGACGATAGTATCCTGTTAATTTTTAACTTTAACTTAATATCTTTAAGTTTACTGAGTGTGATGAACTAAGGTAATGGATTCCATCATGCTGACTTGACACACCATGGATCGAATTTATTGCTACTGATACGGATGTCATTTGCATTTCATTGCACATTGCAATGAATATCCAGGTGTTACAATTGATGCTATCAATGTTTTGTTTAAACTTAATTAGAACACTACCGAAATTAACTTTTGCCGAAGTACATTTTTCTTAATTATTTAAGTGAGATATATGATTTTTATTTGTGTACCCTATTTAACTTAGTTTGTATTTGATAGGGCGGTAGCGTTGTGTCTTAGTTCGTTGAACTAAGCACCAGACTTAGTTGTATAAATACTTTCTAAATTTAATTTATTACCATAATCATTCTTCAATGACATAAAAAAGTTACAGTTTACTTTTGTAATGATAAAAATCATTGTGTGAATTTATATTTGTTATAAAGTAATAATTTTGTTTTGAGGAGTTTTTTAATATTAATTAAATATGTAAGCAAATATTAGTTCGGTTCACATCACATAATATCCACTGTTTTATTTGTACGTAGCAAAACCTTTTGTACTGATCTATAATCTGCTAAATTATTAAATTACGGTTACAAACACTAGTGAATCACTAGGATAACTTTATCCTCAATCGCGGCGCATTTATGCAAAGCTATAAAGTAACTGAAAATATTTTTATGCCGAAGTTTAAATTACTGATTATTTCATTTAAGTATTGATGCCGGATTTTACTAGCATATCGGCCGTACCGTTTAATTTAGTGATCATACGTGAGTTGGTAAAACGGCTAGGGGTAATATTTGATAAAGTTCATTTTTTATCTGTGTATTTAGTTATCGATCATTCTTTTATTGTGAACACCTACGGTCCTTGGGTACGCGTATTATAAAAATAAGTACTTAGAAATATCGCTTAATCTGAAACGTTACATCTTTCTTGCTTATCGGGTAAGCACATTTAGCTTGCTTACTTTTAAAAACACCAGGAAATGACATCTGTTAATTTTGTTATAAAGTTAATTTGAAATATCTTGCCAAGAACGCCTAATTAAATTAGCACAAGATCTATTGTTCAAATACTTTGGATAGTTCCGAAGTTACTTCTATTATTTTAACGAGATGGGGTGAGATAAAGAATGGGGAGTTCGGATCCGTCGGCGAGATGTAAGGTAGACGTGGCTATGCTAGGACAGCTAATTTCGATTTTTATACTAGACGTGGCAAATTTTAATTAAAGTGTAAGCTAAAGTAAGTTTCTTACTTAGACCGATTTAATATTAAACATGAGGTTAATGCTGTGTTAGCATTGTTCGCTTAGCAAATTCATGGCATTCTGCTATTGTACCTGGCCTCGATATATTGCTGCTGTAGGTATTCCCTATGGCGGCATGCCGCTAATAACACATTGAGATAGTAGAGGAACTTATTACTAATATCTGGACTTGTTGCGCTGGATAAGTAACGAGTTAGTCTTTACCAATACCCTAATCTCTATATGGTACGCGTTGTGGCGATCCTGAAAATCCCAAAATACGCCAGGATCGAGTTTTTGTATTAACACCTCTAACGTTAAATTTTGATAATTTCTAGGCTATTAACGTATAATGCGGTGATCGCGTGTTATAAAGCAAACTTTAGGTAATAATGTCGTTGACACCAAACTCTTAGTTAGTGTTAGGCTGATTAATCAGCCTAGCTTTAATTTTTGTTAGTTATGGATTATTCCAACCTGTTTTGGCAACTTTAATCCGCTAAAACTTAGTGACGAATCTTACTTTAAGTAAGATCACTTAATTTATAGCGTGATACTGTGATTAATATACGCAAATATTCGCTGTGTTGTGATAAAGCGACAAACCTGTTTATGTACACGCTATTTATTTCAGCTCAGAAACATAGCTAAAAAGTCGTATTAGTTGATAACACTATGTTTTATAAAATTTTTTATTTGCAACTGCAATAGAAAAAAGTGTTAGCACATTGCGCTCTCTACTTATTATTAATAAGTTACAATCGTATTAAACTTACTTTGTATAAGAATCGCTTTTTTGCAAATATGCAACTGTGTTATATTAAATAACTAAAAATATTAATGCCTAGCGCATTTTTAACCAGGAATCAAAGTGATTAGTTACAAATTATATTTTGTTCTGCAGACAATATCAAAGTAGATAAATAAAGGCTTGCGCGATTTGCAGCAACATAGCGTAAAGAACGGAAGATTTTAACTTCTACAACTTGCTTTGTAGTCAATTGTAATGTTATAGCGCGCGGCACGTTTACTCATATTTAAGTTTGTAACGAAATATTAGCGCATTAAGGGGTAGGATATACTTAAACCATTTTATATGGGATGTACTAGTAATTTACGATGCCGTCATGTTTTTACGTCTATAAACAGGTAATGCTATAGCGATTGAGGATAGTCATCACAGATATATTTTAGCGGGATTTATATTTACATTTTATGTAAAATAGAGATTTTACTCTTACTTTTCCGTACGGCGAAATCCACAAGAAGATGGGATTCAGTAACGATAAAAATCGATATTTCTTATTTTGCTTTGCTGAAAGCTTACTGCGAGCTTTCGGTGATTGTACTCCCTACTAGATAGTTTAAACCTTAGTTGTATCAATAATTTTTATAATCACAATATCAAT
This sequence comes from Sodalis endosymbiont of Henestaris halophilus, assembly GCF_900161835.1. Taxonomy (GTDB): domain Bacteria; phylum Pseudomonadota; class Gammaproteobacteria; order Enterobacterales; family Enterobacteriaceae. The sequence goes on from NZ_LT897836.1 coordinate 853,504, forward strand.
ACTAAATAAAAAACTGGACAGAATATCATTAGAATAATATTCTACACGGTTTGATCCATAATATGAGTAATAAACTACTAGTTTAGTGAGGGGTGAGTATGTTGCACATTCCTTATGTTAGTTTAGTTTTATTGTTTTATTAAAATTTGTGGTATAATAAACAGTATAAGAAAAATTCTATTATACTAGAGTTTAAAACAATTATATTCGCTGGAATAATATGAGTGCATCACTAAATTAGTTGTTTATATTACTAGTTGATACCGCCTAATGTTGTCGCCATAAAGACTTTTATATTGATCATATATAATACTAAAATAGTAAGTTAAGTTATAAGTTATTTACTATAATGTAAAACAATCATTAAAAAACAGTAAAAATAAAATGTAATCGTAAAATAGTTTGCTAGGCTAAAACATTGTAAGAAGTGATTTAACTATTAATATAAAATTTTTAAAGGTATGATACCAGTAAAGCTATAACGAATGACACGTACTGCGTACAAGTTACGATTGATGAATATGTTGTAACATAAACTGTAGCATATCAGCACCAGGATATACAAAGCTAGTTGCAGTCTAGAGAAAAGATGAATGAGCAAGCGCGATAACATTAAAACCACTACTTCATAATATACAAATTACAACATCTGGCAAGTACTAAAATGTATTTAATTGTCTTGAAGAGAAAATGCACATGCTAGTCAATTGGCATAAGTTGAGGTTTAATATGTGTTTCCGGAGTACAGATTATATCTTATAAAGAAAATTCTGTAGTAGAGTACTACTACATTCTATTCAAGTTGAAATGTTGTTATCAACTTTAATTATTTCTTTTGACTAAATAACAAAACATTAATGCTTAAATTGAATGTAGACTGCTAAGCATCTAGACTGGTTTTTATTGAAATTACATTCAATGAAAAATTGCTAAAGACCCATAAACGTAATCTATTAGATTACCTCTATTCGCTAAGAGATAAAATTCATCTTAAGTAGCAAGATAAAAATTGAGATATTCATGATTAATTATTTAATAGATTAATATTATAGCTATAAAAACAGAATACAACGCATTTAGAATTAGAGAAGATAATTCTAAAAAACTTACTATCTTGCTGATTTTGTAACTTATTCAACGGTTTTCTATAACACAATTGCATAACGAAATACTTTGTTATATCCTAGTGCTAGGATTTATTGTGTATCACAATAGTTGCATTACAAATCCATGCGCTAGATGACCAGTGCGTCAAAATTAATCAAATAGAGATATCCTCCTATCAATTGATTACTTGTGGTTTGCATAAAAATTGCAGTATAGATATGTTGGGAACGAATATTTTTGCCATATCATTTTATAAATGCATGAACAAAGGCGTCTGCTTATATTTTCGGTGCTGATTTTGTACTTCTTAAAATAGGATAAGATCGCGCCATTACTTATTATAAAAGTTTCTCGTGATAGTCAGCTATGTTAATTTTTATGCAGCTTTAATTTTTTTAAATATGTTTGCTGTTTTTACATAAAAAAAGATAGGTAAATTCAGTCCAGGCAATAGTTCTTGTATCTACTATGACTGATCTTTTATATCACGGAAAAACATAACTTAAATGGTAAAATCGATGTGTTTATAATCTATTTTACACAATGATTTGTTTAACTGGTAGTAAACACCTTAGGTGATTTGATATGTTAAAAACTAATTATCGATAAAGGTAATTTATGCTCAGTATGTTAATTATTTATTTAGATCTGTTCAGAGTCGGATTAATCTTGCCAAGATTAATCATTGCTTTGTACCTTGCTATTATTGTTAGTTACTGAATGCGCTGCGTTATCGTGCAAGATACATATAGTTTTTACTTACCCGACTGTGGTGAATGTACTTATTACACAGGGTAGCAAGTGCTAATACAACATTAAACGCTTTTACATTCATTTTTATCAAGATTAGCATTTATTTAGCTAAGCTATTCAGCAAATGGCCCATTTTAGCGGCTTTAGTATCTAAATATCGAGCATTTTTTGGGTTGCGGCCAACGATCAGTGGCACTCTTTCACTAATATTAATACCTGCCTCAGTGAGTATTTCTACTTTTTTGGGGTTATTAGTCAATAGACGCACTTTTTCCACACCTAGCAATTTAAACATATCAGCGCACATTGTGAAATCTCGTTCGTCGGCAGCAAAGCCGAGCTGATGGTTAGCTTCAACCGTATCGGCGCCTAATTCTTGCAGAGCGTAGGCTCGAATTTTATTTAACAGGCCGATATTGCGTCCTTCCTGGCGGTGATAAAGTAAAATTCCGCGTCCTTCTTCAGCAATATGATTCAGCGCTGCTTCCAGTTGGAAGCCACAATCGCAGCGCAGGCTAAATAGCGCATCTCCGGTCAGGCATTCAGAATGAACCCTTGCTAGCACCGATACTGAATTAGTAATATTCCCATACACAAGCGCCAGATGGTCTTGCCTCGTAGCACTTTCTTCGAAGCCAACCATCAGAAAATCACCCCAAATTGTTGGTAGTTTGGCCTTTGCTACAAGTTTAAGCTGCATTTTTCTCTCCAAAACCACATAATTACGTGCATCCAACTTCTTTTAAAGTTGTGTGATCAGTATGCTCGTTTAGGGATGAGCGTTTGATCGTAATTTTTGTAGAGTATTTTGCCATAAATTACCTTATGATGGGTTTTGTTGTAGTGAGTTGTCATCAATTGCGCTGCCTATATGTCATTAGTTATTGTTTAGCACAACTTGCTGTTAAGTTTTTTTGCATCTTTCGTGACTGGGGGTCTAACGATAAACAAAAGGTAAATTTAATAGCTAATATTAGAAAATACCTGGACGCAGTCACCAAGCTGATCTTAACGTTTATACTTTAGTTCAGTGGCTGGCGACAGAAATTGCAACGTGACTATTAATAATTGAAAGAGTGGTATTTGCTGATGCAAACCATCCTAGCTTTAAGGAGTTCCTTCTTTAACTAAGGTCGCTAAATTTTTTGTGCCTAGGTTATAAAATAAGACAAACGTTATACGTTATAAGTTTGTTTATTATTAAAATCCTGTGCATCATTCTAACTTTACATAATCCAGCTTAATAAGCTTTATGTCATTAATGATTTAACATTTACTCTATGCTTATGTATAGGCGCGCATTATAGCTGTGTCTTTATAATTTATTACATAAAGTGATTCCAATATGGTTGCAATGTGTTAATGTACTGCAGTAGGCTTTTATTACCTCTCTAATCATACGGTTATTATCATTGATCGGTATGCAGAGGTAATTAGTATGACCTTGTCAACACATGTTGACCGCTACTGATACTGATGATGTGTGCTATTAGTGTAATTATAAATCAAGTAGCGTTTGGCATGCGCATTAATTGCTGCGGAATGTGATCATGTAAATCACTATTTCAGTGCGCTGGGACCTAGCTGAATCAGCGCTTCATTCTTAAGTTAAAAGAAGCATCGATGCCGATGTATGAAATTCCTCTTTATTACCCAACAAATAGTAATTTAATCATGTCAGATTAGTTAATCGGTTGTACATAAGATTAACACGGTTTTATAACACCATGTAAAATCTGTCCAAGTAATATTTACTAACATTAGTGATTTGTATTATTTACGGCGCCTTTGGCGCCGTATAACGATCAGGTAGTAACCTTTAATTACCTTATTGGCTTATAGTTGATTTTAGGTGTTAACTTTTGTTGCTTTACTATTCTTCGCTGGATTTATCATCTGATTTATTATACATGGTTTATTATGGTTACTTAGTTGCTTGCGTGGACGTAGACATCTTGGATGAATGCAAATGTTTGCTTAAGGAATAACGCATATATGTTAAAGTTGATATTTCTCTTACTACCCATAGTTAATGTTTATGGTTTACATATGTAATGTAGTCACAGGTAGCAAGAGAAATAGCATGAGTCGATCCGTTTTTTAGTTAGTACGTAGTCGAAGTAAATTTTATTGTTGTTAATCAACATGATAAAGTGTTATACTTTGTTTTTATATACTGAAAAAACATAGTGTTGCTGGGAATAACCAGCGGGCGTTTGGAAACCCTGTTTCGTTCTTGTGGTAAAGTCAGCTGCGAGCTCGGCATTCACCAGGCGACCAGTAAGTAGTCGAAGGCAATAGCAGTTGCGGATAACTTGTTAAAGTTTGGCAAAGAGCAATATGAGTTAGAAATAACTAATTTTACTACGAATCGGCTTTTTAGTCGATAGGCAATTACGATATGAACCGCTGATAGTTCTATAAAAAAGGGACAATATCTGATGATAGCAGATGCGAGTATCTTTAATGCGCGGCAGAATTTATATCATGCAGCAAGATAATGCTACCTATTGCCGCAAGCTTGTTATTAAGGTTTGTATGCCAACCTTGTGGTTTTGAGTAGGATTTTTCCAAACACTGTGTAGATAGAGAAGAATAGCGCGTTTAGCGGATTGATCTTGATGAATATTATTAAGCTTTGATTAGGAGGGAGAGAAATTAGCACATGGTTATGTTAATCAGCAGTTGCGTCAACATCAGATAATGTTATATTTTTATTGTCTGATTGATTTTTAATCTTAACGTAGGTAGTAAAGCAAACGCACTAAAACAAGTCTTTAAATGTTGTTTAACATAGTTTAATAAAGATCTAAACTTCATTCATTATCACTTTCAAAAATTCGGTTTCACTGCCCACAATCCGTATTAACATTATCTTTTGTGTAAATACTGGGCATTAGTTAAGCATACAATAGCTCTTTACGACTATTAACTTTTTCAATAACTTTTATTTTGTTGTGTCTTACTCCTAAATATCGGGGTAGTTCATAGAACTTTCACAACATAGGTATATTGTGCTATACGTTCGATTAACATTATCACTGACACATGTAACTGTTTGTACCACATCTTCTGTTTAAGCTATCTTCTTCGTACGGAGCCGTATAGAGAATTTATCAAATGTTCCCGGCTGCTAATATTTTGCGATATTAGCAGGTGAAATTACGTAATTATTACAGGATTGCAACCTACTTGACGTAAATTAGAGATGTATCATGATGTGTGATAGTCTAGCAAACTAGCTACTTAACTAAATATTATGCTTACTTTAATTTTTATAATTTATTAAATGGGGAAGGTATTAATTGCTAATTTATACTAAAATAACCAAATAAAATCTCTACTAAGATTCCTTCGATGAGGAATTGGTTAACATTCATGAATGTTGCCGTTTTATTGTTGGTCTCTTCGGGGGTGCAACTTAGCTTAATTACAGCAATAAAGAAGCATACTAACTTTATCATTAATCCCTAAGCATATAACGTTTTGCTATGAATAAAAGGATACAACTCCTTGAAATAGAAATATCCTCCCCAAAAAACTAGGGCACTCTTGATATTTGCTTTATTTAAAAGTTTTAATATTTGAAAAAGTTAGAGTGTACAATATAGTCGTGTTGCTATTTTAGATTTTTAGTGTTTAGCTCAGAAGATACTACTCATAGTATTGATTGATACGCTTGATACTCAGTTGTATCATTAAACTATATCTAATAAAAACCTAAAAAGCTAATGAGGATTATTGAGAGTGTTATAGAAGAATCGCTTCCATCGTAAGACATATCCCAGATTTTTTAAAAGGTTATTTATTGACCTATAGCGTATAATAATGGGTGCGATGTACCGTTATCAGGTGTTATCCTGTTAACATAAACTTAGATAACATAAACATGTTAAAGAATTTTTCTTATAAATTTCTTTATGATACAGCATCATACACATCCAGACAAGGATGTGTATAGCTATTATAGTGTTTAATACCGGTTTTCTCTGCCGGTTAATCTCGATGACTAGAAGATATCGAGCTTCGCGCTTAGACTAACGCTTAATTTTTAAAGTAATTCAGATAGCGTTTAGCTACATAGTCAGCTTTCTAGCGTGACGATCACAAGCAACTAAGGAAGTTATTATATCCGCTTTAATACCGACGTGCGATATGATCGCGATTTAATAAAGTAGAGAATCATAAATTAAAATCACTCCAGAAATAAGTAAATGGTAGATAATCATTTTCAGGATGTTTATTATAAAATGAGTACCGAAAATAGATTAAGCTTACCTAAGCCTAATTTATTATCGCTACTACATTACAAGCTTATTATAACCCATAGGGTTTGTAGTCACTAGACATAGGATAATGCCATCAGGCCTCACTGATATAAGTGCGATTAACTTTGGTTAATCCCACTATAAATATTGTGAGTGGTCATGGTCTTATGGAGCAATAAAGAGCATCTCCATAGCAGTATTAGGTATGTATTGCCATATTAGCAGTACATAAAAGTTAAGATTTGTGGCTGTTAAAGCAAGTGAACTCAGTGTATGAGACAACATAAATGCAGAATTTGCATCTTTGGTCAGGTCAAACGCAAAACTTGCGTAGCAATAGAGATATGGTAAAATTTAGAACAAGAACTATCGTTACATTTCAATCATATAAATAGTATGGGTAAGTGAAGGAGAGCAGCTGCAGTAAGATGCCGTTGCGTTACGCTAAGCTAGTTTAAATTGGGCGGGCAATCACTGTGCGGTTTTCCACCTTTACTTCGGCTATCGTGACTTCAAGGATATCTCCTTGGCGGTAGATTTCCTCACCCTTTACTTGCACGGTGCCAGTATCCTGATTACAGACTAGCTCGTCACGCACGCTGTGAACAAAAGTAGACGGGATGAATGCCACCGCACCATTATCCAGTAAGCGTACTCGCATACCGCCCCTTGAAATATCAAAGATTTCCGCTGTAAAACAGCGGCGGCTGCCAGCTTGTGACTGTAGAAAACGAGCGTATAGCCAATCTGTCACATCTCGTTCAGCCATGCGATTTTTCCTGCGTCGTTCGGCAAGGAGGAGCGTTATATCTTCACTAGGACGCTCTGCTTGACCAATGCCAATCAATGACTTGAGCAGCCGGTGATTGAGCATATCGCTGTATTTACGGATCGGCGAGGTCCAGGTCGCATAAGCATCCAGCCCCAGACCAAAGTGTGGGCCAGGTGCTATGCTAATTTTAGCGAATGTTTGAAAACGGCGGAGGAGACTGTCCAAATAGGTGTTGGGCAGAGCAGCTAGCCGCCGGCGTAAAGCGCAAAACCCTTCTAATGTCAAAAGTTCGGTCGAATTTACATTAATGTCGTGGTTACATAAGACGGTCACTGCTTGATCTACCAGTAGTGGATCAAAGCCATGATGCACATTGTACAGGCCATATCCTAAGTGATCGCGTAATAAGCGCGCTGCACAGATGTTAGCAGTTATCATCGCTTCCTCTATCATACGATTGGCGATACGGCGCGGTTCGACGATAATATCATTTACGTTGCCTTTATCATCTAGTACAAAGCGATAATCAGGGCGATCCCTGAATACTAGAGCGTGATGTTGACGCCAAGCATTTCGTGCCTTACAAACATCGTGCAGCAAGCGAATCTGATTTTCTATCGCATCGTTTTCTGGTCGCCATCTACCGATATTTTCTAACCAGTCGGAAACATTCCCATAGACTAGTTTTGCCTTGGATTCTACCCAGGCGGTAAATAAATGTACGTCGTTGGCCAGAGTACCATTCTTCCTTACCGTAATGCGGCAGACTAATGCTGGGCGTCGTTCGTGAGCACGTAGCGCGCATAGATCATCGGACAGCATACGTGGTAGCATGGGAATATTAAAACCTGGTAAGTAATTAGTAAAGGCGCGCTTACGGGCAATACGATCTAACTGGCTGCCGGCCAACACCCATGCGGTCGGATCAGCTATCGCAATGGTCATAATCCAGGAACCGTCTGTTTTGCTAACCAGATGAATTGCATCATCCATATCTTCAGTGCTAGCGCTATCGATAGTTATAAAATCTAGCGCGGTTAGATCTTTGCGCGCTGGTCCGTCTTTTTCCTGCAGTACGATTCCTTTCGGCATTGTTGGCGCCGTCCTCTCAAGATTATGGCGGGCAAGAGTAATCAACCAAGGTGCAAAGTGGTCATCGGCGGTAGTGACGAGCGCGATTATTTCTGCATAAAAATAACGATCACCATTCAACGGATGGCCGCGCATTTCTGCAACTGCCCAGTCGCCGGTTTGAAAGGTATAACTATCGATGCGAGGTGGCAGTATTGCGATAACTTCTTTAATAAAAGGATGGTCTGGCACGACGGTAATACTATTGGCTTTAACCTGAACCTTCCCTACAAAACGCGTTAAAAACGGTTTGATCAGTTTTTCTGGTTCCGCAATCTCACGATCTTTTTCCTTACGTATTACAGCAGTGATTTTATCGCCATGCATAACCATTTTTATAAAAGGTGGTGGAATGAAATAACTTTTTTGGGCGTTCACTTCAAGGAAGCCAAACTTTTTCTCTGTGCTTTTTACTACGCCTTCAACACGCGAGGACTGAGAATGCAATTGCTGTTTTAGCTGCGCAAGCAGCGGATTATCTTGAAACATAATGTCCGGGAAATTGAATTAGATTAGGTCTAATCTAAGCAACTAATTATACGCGATTTAGTTTTCGTCGGGAAGTCTGTCAGGTCATATGAAGATAAAAAATACTATATATAAACGTTAAACGACTTTTATCCGTAGTTGTTATAAGCGAGTGCCTCTCCTACCCTACCAAATTATGTGCTAAATAACCAAAGTTGCTCTTGGTATTAATTTGATCGTTATTGCATTGGGGTGCGATGTAAAGGTGCTAACTTTAAAGATTAAGAATGTTATCAGCAGGTTTACCTAAGAATAATAGATAGTCAATTTTCCGCGCCTTTATGTTGTAGTTGACTATCTTAATGCTCATAGTTTTACGTGACAGATGTCCTTCCACAGAATTTTATATTGATTAGATCGCCTTTTTTGAAGTGTGATTACCATAAGATCTTGAAGGTAAATACACATTGTTGATCGCTGATCGTAAATGCTGCTATAAATACCATCAATTACATAAATCATAGTACAATGCTGATTGTGAACGAATAGACTAATGCTAAGAATGTTGATCAAAGAGGTTTTAACATACTGTCTGAGTTGTTCAACGAGGAGTTACCAGCGCGTTGAAGCAATATGCTGCAAAACTTATGAATTTAGCATAGCATTGATTAAATGAATTTAGGTATTCGTCGCTGTCGGGATTTTGCTAGGATTTGCGGCGGTGATGCTGATCCTCGTTATTATTAGTGATGATTTCTCAGGTACAATATCAGTACTTAATTAATGGCTTGATTTAACAAATGGCAAACTAGTTGTTTGTCATCTGTTATTGTTTTTGCGGTAACCAGTACTATTATTACATTTCGCATGTAGAGGTTACTACTTCTAGGGTTGCACAATTTTTTATTATGACGATTATTACTACCGTTAGTGTTTTAATTGAGCACGGAATATCGTAAACTGAAACGGTGATGTACTCACACACTAAGTGCACTTATGCAATTAACATTTTTTATCTTCATTATATTATATAGTCGATGAGGTGGTCGTCGACCGGATAGAGTGTGGTAGTTCTGCATAATCTCTTCTATACCGTGGTGCTGTTTACTGTCATGAATTTTTTAGCGGCTGCCGCTTTTTTAACATATCTTACTGTTGTAGTAGTATTGTTGAAGCCCGGATTTTTATTCATTTGGCTCGCTCCTAACACAACAATTGTCTATTATGGGATAAAATGATTGGCAAAAGCAGCTCTCTCTCTAATAGAGATGTCTAGTTTTTTAAACGGCAACTGATCCAAAACATAACCCGCACTATATTTTTCAATAAAAGGGGCATTTTACTTCCATCATCAGTATGGTCACATTAGACAATACATAAATTAGACGTATCGTTTGATTGTATTTCATACATGACTAATTTATTTTGATCTTTTAAGAGGTCAAAGTGGATTCGTCATTCCCTGTGCTTGTCTTACTAAGGATAACATTTATCCCATTATTTTGAGTTTGCAGGGGGCTTGGTTAGGGGCACAGTATCAACATGCCGGCTAGAGTTCTATTTTATTTTTTCGCTAGTACTGTAATATTTTCTGCGAAGTAATAAACGGCTGCGCGTTCATGTTGAGGAATTATGTTACTTATGATGATAAGCAATTTTAGGACTACTTTCTAAACGTTAGTGATATTTAATGCTTTTGGCGGTATGTTATGCCCCATTTATTATGGGGTGATCAGCTTGGTTATTTCCCCTTATTAAGATATGGAAACTCTTTGGTCAGGCAGTGGGGAGAGTAGCCGTAGCCGTCACAAGAAAAGTAAAACGTTCGATAAGCGTTTGTAACTCATTTAAATAAACTTTGATAGCAGCAAAATATCGCTTATAAAATATTGTGTTACCTGTTTGCGCGTGCTAGTGCGTTATATGCAATAGTTGGTTAATTGAATGTTGATTTACACCAGGTACAACTGTGTCTAGCTACTAAGCTGTATTAGTTATTTATAGTTCTTATGCTTAAGAAATTTCTCACAACGTTAAACGGTCTATAAGCTAATATAGTTGAGTCGAGTGAAATAGTGATCAGGTTTATATCCCCGTTTACTTTCGCGCCGCTATGTAAGTGCGTGTGTAACCGCGGTTCTAGATTAGCTCTTAATTACAACATAAGAGCTATCTGCTTGATAGCTAGAGGAGATTTTATAGTTCAGTACCTATTAAGATTTGGTTAGGTAGTGAAGCGATTGTCGCGCATAGCATATGTTTGTATCACGGATACAGTGGATAATCCTTCTCAGGTTAGTATAACATACTGTTTATTAAGCGCTATATTAGCAGTATTATTTTTGTCGACGATGCTGTCACCTAGCTAATGTTTATGCTTTGAATACAAGGATAGGATATAAAATTATCTACCGAGGCAACAGTTTTTAGGCCTTACTCTAAATTAGGTAAATGATAGCCTAGGCGCATCAAATTATTTGATTTATTAAAAGACTTAACTGCATTTAATGTCCTCAAATAAGTCATAAGCATCCTGCACTAAATAGTGCGTTATACCACACAATATCGTAACTAAAATAGTGCATATTGTAGCCGCAGTTGCTGCATTAAACGTAGATGTTATCTGTATTTCCGTGACCGATAGATATGCTAAGCGATTACGATTAATAAAGTAATTTATTAATCGTAATATCTATTATGAAGATTGGTTTTCAACTAACATTGCTAAAAAGCTGAAGTTTCATAGAGACACATTTTTAAGTTATGGATTAAAGTTGGTTTTTACCTAATGTTTTTCTCTGATTTTTATCGTTATATAAATGCAAATGTCTTCAATGTTACCCACATTGTATTATTCTGAAAAGTTCCTAGATTTTTACTACTGTAAGAAAATTTTACCAGTCTATGCGGTTATATAACGCGGCTCAGTCGTTTATTATAGCGATTTGCCGGTTATTACGCCGTCATTAATTAAAATATCCCGATCGTCAACATTATAGTAATTAAACAGAATAGACTGATGGCTATCGGTACCATATTTAATTTAGTATGCATACTAGTCAGTGCAAGAGTGATTTTACAGGGATAGCTCCTTAACTTAAACAAGGTGCAGTTTACTAAGAAAAAAGGCACACGAATGCCCAAAACTAAGATAGTATAAGTGAAAATTGTAACTGTGTTACAGTAACATGGCAAAATAGATAAATATATTTTGCTAAAATTCTCTTGTGGAGTTAGGGTATATTTCGCCCCCGGTTAAGTCATCCAAGTTAGAGATTAGTTTATGGCGACGATATTAAAGCCCCCATCTACGTGTATTACCTCGCCAGTAATACCTGCCGATAAATTAGAGCAAAGAAAGGCGGCGGTATTGCCTACATCTTCAATGGTTACTGCTCGCCGGATGGGTGACACCGACTCGCAGCTGGATAACATATTTTTGAAGTTTGCGATGCCCGACGCAGCAAGTGTGCGAATAGGTCCCGCAGAAATAGCGTTCACCCGAACATTTTGTGGGCCCATGGCGTTAGCCATGTAACGGGTGTTAGCCTCAAGACAAGCTTTGGCCAATCCCATTACGTTATAGTTGGGGATAGCACGTTCCGCACCCAGGTATGTCAGCGTCACCAGTGAGGAATTAGAATTAAGCATTGGCCGGCAAACCTTAGCCATGGCGACAAAACTGTAAGCGCTGATATCGTGTGCGATAGCGAAACCTTCGCGGGTCACAGTGTTCACATAATCTCCATTTAATTGTTCTCGAGGGGCATAAGCTATTGCATGCACGAAACCGTCAAACTTTGGCCAAATATCGGCCAGTATATTAAACATTGCTTCAATGCTAGTATCTTCCTTCACGTCGCACGGTAGTACGATACTGGAATTGAATTCGTTGGCAAACTTTTCTACACGTGGTTTCAATTTATCATTTTGATAAGTTAAAGCCAGTTCTGCACCCTCACGGTGCAGCGCCTGAGCAATACCGTATGCAATTGAACGGTTACTGGCAATTCCAGTCACTAAAATACACTTACCAGTAAGAAAACTCATAGTATTAATCCTTGTGATCAATATTGCATGCAATTGTGTGCTCCAGCAAAATACCTGCCAGCAACGTTTGGCGTTGATAAGCCTACTAACTGTAGCATAATTTTTATTTAAGTCTAGTTATACACCTCGTGCGTCAGAGTATAATGAGAACGCAACGACAGCGCGAGACATAGAATATCAGTTGGCGTTATAATACATCGCCGAATGTCTGCAGTCATGGTTTCCTTTAAATTAATTCGGCATCATAAGTCAACTGTTTAAATTCTGCAGTGCTCTACAGCATAAAATGTTTGTAACAACGGTAGCTATGTTGAATCTGAAAAATTGAAAGCTGCATTCCAGGTAAAGAGGACAAATAACACGTATTGTTAGATATGCTAAGGTTCATATCGATAAAGCAAGAAGTCGTAGCTTCTAACCTAGAATGTACAAAATTTATCGTGCTGTAGGATTAATTGAACATAACCCAGTTTTGAAACAAGTGATTAATGGCTGACTAGCCACAATGCCAGGTAATTGCCGAAAAAACAAATGTAGTTTTGAAGAGCAACGGTAGTTTCTGGTCATTAGTCATGAAATACGGTTTACTAGCCCCATCCAGCGCTTAGTAAGTATCGCGTTTGACTGATAAGCGCTAATAAAATATCACCAAGCAAATTAACATATTATTGTGTGTCGCGACGTACTAGCGAAATTATTTTACGGAGGCCCTACAATGAAAGCCTAAAAGCAAATTGCCATCAACGGAGAAATCTTTATTTTTAATAAGCTATGAGCATGAAATCTCCCATAGTTGAAGCAGGTAACGCAAAACTATTATTTTCTTATATCTGATAGATATTGTTTTTAGTAAAAATCGTTATTTATGTAATTTACATTATTAAAATATAGTTTCGCTTCTTCAGCGAATACTATTGATTAGCGTTGTGGCTAGCCGGATACTGCCAGTGTTGCACACGCATACTTATGCACATAAGCGTCTACCGGCGAAAAGCAAAATGTTTAAAGCAATCTTTGCATAATGCAAGATGATGACATCATGCAGTAATTACTTTTGGGTGAGCGACGACTACGTATATTTTGAATAGTTTTGTATCACTCTGAAATATGCACCGGTATAGCTGTGAAAATGCTTCTCTATGGGAGGAACTCTGGTTTCCCTTGGAGAAAGCTTCTTTATTTAGCATAGTATAATAAGGAATTATTACTTATAATAGTAGCATGTGGTATGTAGTTCAAGGTCAGCGGCAAGAAAACGAAGACGTATGCTATTAATGATGCATAAATATATTATAAAACCGCAAAATCTAGCTTAAAATAGTTAATTATATCAAACGAAGTACTAAATTGATAAAATTATGGTTAAATTTGTAGCATAAACCTTTTCATGATATAAAGTAACACAAGCGATAAATTAGACTTTTATATGTAATATAAAATTAATGATACTACCAGTATCTGGTAGTATGTAGTAGATAATTATGGCAAATTATTTTTGGGTAAGGAATTGATTTTGATATTTTATCACTCACGCCTTCTAGGCATGATCAGGAATGTATCAAATAATTACCGTAATTATAAAGAGGTTCGCTAACATAATAACACATGTTATATTACATGTAATTATTAATGAGAAATTACAAATACAATATCGTAGATAATTTAGGTAACGTATTGATATATAGTAATATGTAATGACTTTATAAATTAAATTAATTAATTATAAAGTACGGTTTACTTAATTATGTGCATATCCTTATCAAAATTTAAAAATAAGTGCATTAATAATAATTAGACTTTAATGCTTTCACGTTATTAATATTTATATATTTGCATTGATAATGTATTTGATTGCACTTAATTTATGTTTTATTATTCTAGTTTAGTAAGTTTTATTAGTTCAAAAGCGTAATATAGAAGAAAAATTATTTACTAGTAATTAATAGTAATATCTAATATTCTTCACATTTATAACTATTCTCAAGCTAAATTATGCAATTAGTTGCATTATGCTTCTGAATTTAACCTATTAATATTTAGGTGATAAGCATCATGTCATGCACATAAATTTTAGTATTTTGCTGCTGATTATTAAAAAACTATAAAGCACCACACCTTGTATCAAGTAATAGAATACTAACACAATCACTTCAGTGAAGTGATTGTGTTACCTCAAATTCTTCAGGGATAGCTAATGTGCAAAGAATTTGCTATTGAATATAAACTCATAGTAGACTCTACTAATCTGCAACCAATACTACACTCTGCTAAAGACAGAGCTATGGTCATCAATGTTAGATATTTTAACATCAATTTCTGGGGCAATATCCTTCGTTTCATAACAGGTCAGAGCACAAAACTAGCTAGGATTGCTATCGGCACCTAAACAGATTTAAATTATAGTTCTGAAGAACAGAAGGCAACGCACTTATAAATATAGTGCAATCCTTAAGGTGTTACTGTTCTTATTGCTCTTAGTATTAAATGCACTGCAAGGTTTTTAATAACTAATAAACACATATTTTAGGATATGGTTGTGCCAGATTTTGGTATACAACTTTAAAACTACCGCTCTATGTTATTGCCTGACCGCGAAAGCTTGATGTTTAGAGCGTATTAAATAAATGCGATATAATGAAATAAGTCTTACTATAGTGATAGATCCATTAGGATTAACAGCCTAATTTTTATCACAACTAATGCCTATGGTTTAAGATAATCAATTGATTATCTTGCTACTTTTGTATAAAAATCTGGCAATCGCCAAATATCGATTTACAAACATAAATCTTAGATGCAATTAATAATACATTGAATGCTTAATCTTTTTTACTAAAATGCTCACAGCAACACTCTCTAGGAAAGTTCTTATGAGGTGATATGGCTATTTAGTTAGACTGTAGAGGTTTTAGCTTATATGGTGTGGCATGGGTTAAATTTTTTATTTATAAATCGATAGGCTCTTAAACATGTCGATTTCTCCGGACTTCGCATGAATTGCTTAAGGCGCCGCAGATAGCGTATAGGGAGAGATATATGGTCAAGACTTCTAGTGTGGCTTTCTATAGCACCAAAATGACCTCTACTGTAATCAGACGGTAAATACCGGTCAATTTTGTGATGTTAGCGGATAACACAAAGCAGAAGACAGCGAGTTTACTCTGCGGGGTAAGTATTTCCTTAATGGGGAAACGAACTTCAAGCGTTTAAAGATAGAATGGATGTATATAACAGTTTGCTAGAGCATTACCGAAATCGATCTACTATAATAAGCCATGATATCATCTTGGTGTTAAAGTGCCATAAAGTTTTATTAATATAATAGAGGAGGTTAATGTTAAATAAACCAGAGCGATAGTTTTATTAGCATTAACGTTTAGATACGATAAACAAATTTGCTTGTAAATTAAATTCATTTAAATAATTTCCTTAGTTGATTTTCAAATTATTTATATGCTACTTAGCATTGACTGCTCAATTGTGGTTGACAGATAAGCTATCATTTTCTTAAGGTATACTATAATAAATTAAGAAAATCAAGAAGGATGATTAATTAGCATATTATCGATCATTAAAAATAATGCAATTTATATAAATAACAGTGGCTAGTAAACATTTAAAGTAATAAATTACAGATGAAATTGCTTAACTAAATCGTTATATCAATTCTTATTGTGCTGATTAAATTTAATATTTAATAATTAAATTAAATATATTGGCAAGTATCAGTAAATTCTATGCAAGTAAAACTAATAGGGTATGTTTTAATATAATTAGTTATACAGTCAGAGCATTTGATCGATATAGTTAATACACAAAATAACTTTCCTACTACTTCAATCTTAAAATATTTTGTGTTATTTTCTACTCTCCAGAGATTAATATAAACTTACTTTTAACAGTACTAATTAATGTCTTTTGGGATAAGCTTAAATTTAATGATTTTAGGTAGTTTGTTACTTTATTTATCTAATGTAATGCTATTTATTTATATAAATGTTTTTGAAGTTAATAATTTATTATTTATCGCAATAGAATATGTTTAATACAAACATATAAATAGTTAGCTTTCCTTTTTGTCTATATTCTTTTGCCATATATGAATTTATAAATTTCTTGACAAGATATATTTTGCAGTTTTACCAAGTACGTCCTTGAGAAGGACTTAGACAGTTTTCTTAACTAGATTTATTTATATTGTAAGTAATACACTTACATGTTAAACTAACTTTTATCGTATTTTGTATTATTTTATTTAAGATTTGACTATTTAGTTTCGCATAGATGCCTCCTTAAATAAGTAGGCTTATTATTTAAGTTGTGATATTTTGATTTTGCGGATACCTTATTATTTTATTTACTACTTTGCCCTAATTTATTTACACAATACTTTATTGACATAACATAATCTTTATTTGATGACACGTAAGTTGTGCATTTTATCATTTATGTAAGGTACATACGCATCTTTGAGGACACTCATTTTTTAGTTTTCTTAGTGTTAGTAATGCATATATTAATATTTGAATTTTATAAATAATTACAAGAGTCATCTTTGTTAGAGTTATGGGAACATCTTATTTAGTAAATTATTAAAAGAGTGTTTACCACTTTAACATACTACTTTTAATTCAAGTGCAGTTGATTTATATTCCTGAGATTAGTTATAAGTGCAAAGATCAGCATAGTGAATATTAGTAACATTTTTGCTTATTTAATTAATATTTTAATATTCTTTTACTAGATTAATATGGTATTGATATATATCCTTTCATTTGCTAGTATTGTCATACTAACATTATATTTTCTTGCGCTTATATAGTTGATGTATTATTTTGTTACATATTAATATTTTCGCAATATTTTACTATACCTACAATATATCTATACTAGCGACTCTTATCTCTTCCCAAGATATAAGTTTGTATTAACTCCATCGCATGACAAAATATACAGTAGTATTAATTTTAATAAAAGCTACTTCTCTTTTTACAGATAATATTATCAAAACATAGAATTATGACTGAATCAGCGGCACTAAGAATTTTGTGTTATTAACCTGACGTACTCCTACAATAATTCAATTAAATATTGAATTCAGGTGACAGTTAATGCATGCAATCGCATATTTTATATATAGTTATGTTTTGTATAGCAATAATAATTTATATAGGAATTATTAGATAACATAGCTATGCGAGCTATGTCACAATAACTAAATGCTGTGCAATTTTATGCAATTTTACGTGGGGTACATTTTACTGCCTACTATAAGGATGGACATCATCTGTTGTGAAAATAGTATTATTTACTAGATAGCTTAGATTCTCTTAGAATCATATAGAACTCAGATTAATGGGTACTAAATTGCTTACCTTATACATCAAGTCAAAAGATAGGTTTTGAAGTTTAGTTCAACCTTATTGAATTCACTGCATAATTTGCTTCTTTCCTCTCCGCGATCACAGCAAGATAATTTTTAGTTAATTTTAATTTTGCCCGCAAACCTCCGTTTTAGGCGTTCAGTAAACTTATGTATCTTTTGTTTTATAACAATTTATTAATTTATTTTGTTTATTAAATCTAGTAGTTATTATGATTTTCGATAAAAAAGTAGGTGCTTCTCAGCAGGTAAATCAATAGTTAAAAATACAAAAACTAAGGGTTTATTTTATCTCTCAGCACTCTGTACAGCTTTCAATTGTAGTGTTAAATAGCTCTTTTTGGTAAAAGGCTTCCCCCAACTATTTATTATCCAAATTAAGAGATTTTTACTAAACATCGAGTAGAAAACAGTTGATACTCGTGATATTAAAACATTTTAGGTCAAAAGGTGAAAGTTTCTTCTCTGAAAGATAGCAAATTTGCTTGCTGTGATGATTTAATTCATAAATGAAATCATATCATTTCAGATATTTTTAAAAGCGACTTTGTAGCGTATGGGATCCTTACTTGATAGTTAAGTTATAGTATGTTTACTTGCGGTTTGTAATAACATAGAACCTGTAATATCAAATGGCACAATAATTGTTATAAAATACATATTAAAATAATAGTAGAAGGTTAGTTTTATGTCATCAGTTAGAATAACTCTGAAGACAGTTAAATAACTTTCCGTCGATCTAGTGATAAATTACTGATTCCGTATCTTTAATTATACTGCGCATAAAGATACAATTAACGAAAATTATATGTAATTATTAATTTTATCTTTTGATTTTTATTGTTTAGATACTTAAATTCATTTAATGTTTTATTTGTTGAAGAGGTTTTTATTTGTGTTTCTGTTTATGTTAACCACATCCTGGTTACACCAGATATCTAATGCTACCATAATAGTATTTATTCATTATTACGATAAAAATAAACAAAATGTTAGTTAACATTATATTAATAAATATTTAATTATTTATTTAAATACTTTACAGTATTCTAGAGGTATTAAAATTGAATTATCTTTGATTTCATTTATAATGAATTAATAAACTTTATTTCCAATTTATGTAAGTCATAAAACGTATAAACTTTTTTAGATAAATCAATGGTTTAGTTAGTTAATACATAGCTTATATATCAATGATTGTAATTTCTGCCTGCAATTTGATCTATGATAGCGATAGTGTCTAAATGAAATAGCGTGGTGACGTATGCTCTATATCAACACTAGCTACCACATCATTATACTATTTTGGGGGTATTGCAGCAATTATCGTTTGTAATAATTAATTACATCGTAAAAGATAATAAGTGTAGTTTTTAATAAAACATTACGGAGCTGAATAAGTATACAATTAAAGCTTAATGTTATGTATTTGCAGGGATATTAAATTGAACCCAAAGCTATAGCAATATCTGTGTTGATAAACAAAACGTGGTAAAAACACAACAGTATCACTGTTTTATTTAAGTTTAGCAGACAAGACTGCAAAGCACATTATTATCCTTAATAAGACATTAAGGATAGGTATCTATATAGCAACTTGCTTATTGAATTTTAAAGACTAATTTTATAGCTTAGCGTATAAAACTTTATTTATGGTAAAATCTTAATAACTGCATAAATGCTATGTAATTTAAAATTAGAAAACATATGAGTAAAATTTATTTATGATAATGTTTAGGTCGCATTTTAATTTTACCTAAATATGCAATTTGCATGTGTATGCTATAGTTTATAACTATCATGTAATAAATTACAAGTAACGCAAGTACAAAGAAATAGTTACCTACATCAAAGATAGTTATGAAATTAACAATTACGTTATTTAACGATCGTTATTAATGATTATTAATAATCATTAATAAATATATAAATTAACCATTATGCCATATAGAAAATAAGCAACTCAATAGGTAAGTACGTAAATTAAATATTTGACGATATATGCAGTAATTAAACCTACTGCTAATATAATAGTCTACTGCTTTATTAACTAAATTTACATATTGTGGTCAAATGCATATAGGGCTTTTAATAACAGGCTTTATATCTGATCTTTATGCTGCTCTTGAAACTAGCACCACATTTGTTACGAACAGCAGTGATATATTATTTTATCTCGGCGCAATCAGTTTAAGTAAATACATTGGCCGCTTCATTCAAGTTACGTACTATAAGAAAAAATAACCTTGGTGTGTTGATTAATAGTTTAACTGTTTGTAGTTTTCTGATATCAGTTATATACTACATGCAACTCGAGTTATAAAGGATTTACCGGTGATGATGAAGTGTAGATTATCTGCAAGAAGCTTCCTACATGCGATAGACCATAGCTTTTCTACACCAACTAGATTGAAATAATGTTGATCACATATTATGAATTAAGTTCTAGTACTAAATAGTAAAAGTATAGTGTTCTAAATTTGTTTGAAATGTATATTGAAGTTTTTCTACTTTCAAGTAGAAATTGATTTGATTAATTTTACACAATTATTTTGTTTATATTTTTATGTATGATGTAGCCTCATAAATTTGATCCAGTTATTTATGGTTGTATGAGGTCTCATAATTACATTGATTTGCAAGAAACTTAATTATACAAATATAATTTTTAAAAGTCATATGCTATGACTGGTTGCAAAATTATAAACCACAGAAAGCATAATAGATAAGTAGTTATAGCATTAATCTAGTAATAATTTATTCAGTATGACTGTTGAATAAAATAACTAATATGATGTATTTGACTCTAACCTTATATATTTTATAGCAATAGGGTGTTTGTTATTGTTTTAACAAACCAGTGATTATATGACAGTTTATAGCATGATTCTTTCTTTTAAGCACCTGAATTCCTCTATTTTTGCAGTAAAGGTTTACCCTAAGTCATCTCTAGTTGTTTCCTACTTTAATTTATCTAATAGCGTTGCCTCGGCGCCAGCCGATATTTACTGCAAACATAGTAGCTCTATCTTGGTCGCTTTTGTATAGTAATATTAATCCTAATAAGACTAACTACGTAGTTTCTGGGTTATCTGAAGTGCTTTTAGGCTTATCGAGTTCAACACGAGTGTGCTACTCAGTTTAGTTTCCTAATTAGGGACAAACAAATCTAACAATAATTTATTATATAAGACTAGCACTTTTCCCGTGCAATCTGTACTTGACAGTACCTGACTAAAATAGATATGGGTTTTGTCACTGGGAACCATTAGGAAAGAAGATAGAGTATTTTAATATATTATTAGTTTTTCTTGTTTATAGGTATAAACCGTTATTTAGCAACTCACTATAACCACTTTTATCCGTTGTTCGGAGAGGGCAAAATTCAATAGCCTATTTTGATCCGTGTGTGTATAGATTACGTACAGAAGTGATGCTGCTAACTTTGGTAGAGCTAATCGTTTAGCATAGAACTTTTTTATTATACTGCATGTGGTTGCAGTATGTTTATTAACACGTTAAATATCAAGTTTGGTTGTCAGGTAATGTTATGAGCGGTAGCAATCTAGATACGCATCAAAATTTAGTGTAACGATACGAAAGGGTCTGAAGCTCTGAATTTTTTATGTAATTTTAGTGTGGTACTGGTGAGTAGATTACGAGTCTACATTCAGTTGTCAATACTTCAGTAATTAATGTACTTAAATAATTTGAGTTTAATATAACGCTTCAACTTTTTTATTAAACCAATTTTAGTACGCTACTACAATTCTTATTCAATTGTTTGACTATAAGGCATTTACATATCACACAGTTTGCGAGCATATTTAACCATGCCTGCTATGCCTTTGCCGATTTTATTAGCAATAAATATCTCTGTGTTTTTCAAAAGATTAAATTAATGATCTTATATCTCTTAGGTAATTAAACTAGTTTATCCCATTTGAGATAGACGTCAAAGATGTCTGGAATATTTTATTGCACGTTAACGCACGTTACCGTATTAAATGTTTACTTATAAAGTATACTGTTATTTAATACGTGATCGTTATCAATAGCTGATATGCCCTAGAAGGGTGTTAATGCTAGTTTTTGTACTACACACCTTGAAGTTCTACGCTTACCCATTTAATAACAAAAGAAACACTGAACCGAAATAACTTCGCTAGCGTAATATGAATTACGCATATAATGCCCCAAATTAACTTTATATTTTCAGAGGATAAATACGTTTCTTGATTACCAACTGTGATCTTCAAGTGTGTTTCACACGAAACGTACTTATTAAATTAAATAGTTATGAATCAATCTGTAAACTACAATAGCAATGATTATTTAAAGATGGTAAATATCACTAAGATGAAATGATTATTCTGTTTATAACACTGGATTTAATTAATACAAATTATCTTAAATAGAGGTAATGCATTGAAATAAATTTCAGCTTTCCAAAAGGTTGATGTAATAGATGTAGTTTTAATACATGTAATGTGTATAATATAATATATCTTATAAGTTAATCGTATGTATATAAGTTACGAATATAAATTAATTATAAAATAATTTAAGGTGTAAGACACGTGGCAATTTACGAAAATTTCGTAGTGTTTGATATAGCCTAACGTATATATAAATTGTCAGCATCCTTATTTAAATTAATTATCGGCAGTATTTAAATATGAGTACACGTCACACTTACTAAAACACGAATACGAAATTAATGTATTATAATAATAACTAAGCAATTAACTAATTAAGAGTGTCATTTATACTTTAAACTCATAATGTTGACATCTACATTAGCCATGTTAACTATAATAATTGATATCATTTCTCATAATGCCATCCTAATCATTTTCAAAATGTGATTCTTTACCGTGCTCCGAAAGGCGTTTAACAATACTTATTCGTAATAAGGTGATTATAGTGTGCTGCTATTTGCATAAATATGTTTAGAAAATATAGGATTTTCCACACCGCGTTTCTTGTATTTGAAGACCTTATAATTAAGGCAAGGAAGTATATAATTATACTTAATGATAAGTGTGCTTATTGTATGCAGCCAAGAGACAATATCAGTAAGTGTATACTCATAGTTTGTTTTAGTATTTATAGTTATATATTACCCATATTTTAGTTTTTAATTAAACAATTATATTTTAATCTGTGCATCTCCGTGCTACAGATAGCATGTTATCATTAAATAATGCACCAACCTCACGTGACTATAAAGATTATTTTTTTTTGCATCGCATATCTTAGTTATGATAACAATCAGTTTTATTTTGTAATTACATGCCTCTTTTTATCAAAATATTTTGTGGCTTTAATTTAGTAGGTTTACTGCTTTTCAAAGCACCATCTCAGAGATAGTCGTAATTTATGTATGCACGTACAAACAATGGTTGTTTATATTTTCTTGTGGATAAATGTGTTTAACGACATAATTTATTGTGTGAAAATAATAGGTTTTTAACCTTAACTATTTGCGGTAAATAAAACTGCTACGTTAGTGAAGTATGTATAATTTTCTTTGCAATAAAATACAATCTCGATTGCATTATAACAATTTTCAATCTTTTCTAAATTTTGTTGTTAATTAACAGCATTGCCACAGTTATGTACGTAATAGTGCAAGTAAGTTTACATAAATGTCTTTTATATAAAGTACGAAGGTACGATAAATATAAGTAAATTAAATAATTGTTTTAAACAAAATGTTATGACAAATCAAGCACAAAATGTAAACTTACAAGTAGTATATATGCCTTGATATTAATAATAATTATGATCTTAAATAGTAGCTTTGTTAAGCAAAGCTCGCTAAATACGTTGATGCAAATATCATGCATTTTGACCATAACGCCATGTCGATTTTTAATCTCTACGATTTCGTTTGATTAATTTTGTTATGCCTTTTTGAAAAAACATTTCTCTTTATACTTGATCATCAAGTATAGGACTATAAAGTGCTTTCTATGTCGTGTTCACGCTCCGGAAAAGATTTTACTTGGCTTTAATAACGTGAGCCACGATGTATTTAGCTGACTACTAGCTTAGTACCAGTCTTACCTTCAACTCGGTTCTGGTGGTGAATGGCATAGGCTTAATAGTATGGTGATCGATATTTTGTTTATACATACTTATTTTGTATAGTGAATTAAGACAATATCATATTGTTATGATATTGTCTAATCGTGCGTCAATGCCGCATATTTTAATGCTATGTTTATTCAGCATCGCTAGTCAGTTGGTTTAAAAGTTAACATGCATTTTATTTATAACGATCATTCAGATTTTTCGCTAGGTATCGTTGTTAAAAATCAGGCGCGATGATAAACGAAATGGGAACTAATGTATGTTATGTCCTAAAGATCTATGCCGTTGGTCTATACCAACACGCTAAGCGCAGCGATCGTTAATACGTTGATAAGAACGTGCGTACGCCATAGTTTTATATATGTTGCATTAATGCAATTATCTCATATTTAAAATATTACCTTCGAGTGTGCAATGTAAAGAACTAGTGAAGATAATTAGCCATAAATTTATTAATAATATTTCCGGGGTCACAATTTTGTTTTGAACCGTTCGAAGGCCTCGAATAGTAGATAATTTAGGCTGTATTCAGCTAGGCTTGTTAATTATAAGGTGCAATAATGGAAGTAATTTGCTGTGATGCAATCGGTGCATAATCGAACTGTTGCACTTGGTTGGTTTTAAACCCATACAAGATTATGCTTATTTATAAGGGTTGACTGAGGATAGTTTGATGTTAACAATATAATTAGGCTGTCTTTTTGCTTAATCAACTAAGGTTTTGATTGCCAACAAATCTAGTGAATATTTAGAGAATCGTGACTTTTGTTCATGCATATCACGAAATCTACCTTTTCTGGTTTATTCATATTTTAGTGACCCACATCTTTGACCTAACTAATAATATAGATTAGGTTTTGCTGTTGTATAACACACACTACTTGTATTATTGTAGTATGCGTGATTTAGGTTGCTTTAGAAAAAAATTCGCGTTCTTTTGTTTTAATGCCTAGGATTTTGCACAACATACTTAAAGCGGATGTAATAGTGATCGTCGTTATGCCAGTCAATAGAGTTTTTTCTATATGATGGAGCGTCGTCCAACGTATGTAAGCCTTTTCGTCTATACTAGTGTTGTACTTTATCTTTACTAAAAAGATTTAACATACGTGTTTTATTTTTTCTTGAAGGTAACTGAGCTATTGTAATAATCTCAACTTCTCACATTTTACTTGTTTATGCTTAGGGTTTCATTAGTATAAATGTTATTTGGTGAAACTTTATTAGTATGTAACGCTAGTGATAATTACCAAGATAGCTTATTAACACGGTACTCTCGTCAGCACTTATGCCATATTTTATTTACTTTGGTTGCATATACTTATTAGATATAAGTAATACAGTTATCTGACATCATATACTACTTTAGTTCAAGATTATTGCCCTCGCCCAAAGCTGATTGGGATTGTTTTTCCGGGTAGATAGCGGTCGTTTATTCTACTGTTTTCGTTGTAGGAAGAGTTAAGCTATATCGTACAACACGCAATAAAAAGTTAACTTGTTAATGATCAAGTTGATGCGTGTATTTGCTAGTGTGATACTATTCTATGTCTCGGGACGTTTATCTAACTAAGATTCATAACAGATGGTTATGTACTTACAGCTGTCTATTTAAGACCGTATTTGTTTTTCAATATTTGTGGGTATTTTATCTCGTTAGTGAGTTCATTAGTGCGCTTGTTTTCAATTTTGCCGCTCTCCTGCTATGCTATACTTCTGTTGACACAGCTTACAGCTGCTGGGGTCATGAATTATTAATAACAGTTTATCATCAGTAAATTGTATTTCTCTTTTTTGGTATAAATTGCTTTTTGACTTTTTGACTTTTTTACTTTTTGACTTTTTAACTTTTAAATTACTATAGTCGTAACTTCTGCTAGCATTATTATTCTTTCGTTATTTTCATTATCTGAATTCTTGAGTTTTCTTTTGAAATAGTTGCTAACTACTTTATTTTCGATGACTATACTGCATAAATTCCTCTTTTCACAATTGTATGTTCTTAGGAACGAGGTTGTTAAAACGACAATATTTGATATTGTCATAAGTATAAATAATGATGCTTACACTATAATATTAAATGCGATACTTGCAATCATCTTGTTGCGGTGTATCAGCAATTATTGCCATGTTATTTAACAATCTTTAGCTTTTATCTGATAATATTAAGCGTAAAATGTGTTGATTAAGATCCATTAGTAATCTGAATAACTGACTGGTTATTGCTGCAGCATAATTCTGGCATTAACAATCAATCTGATACTACTGGTTAGTAGGTTTTTATTTTGTATTACCTTCTGTTTTATAGTTTTTATTTAAAGGCAAAAGTTACTATGATATAAAGGGTTAATGGGCATAAGTTCATAATTATTTTCGTTTCTTGTCTTGTAGATAGATGGTGGAATGCGAATATCATATTTAGTTACATATTGTAGGCATGAAAGTTTATATTTTATCTTCAAGATTATTAAGAATTTATTATATAATAATTAATACATATTTGATTAAATATTTAATGCAGTTTATTAATTCATTAAATCTATGAAGCCACAGCTATTCTTAATGTAGAATAAATTAAAACTAATTAACGTCTTGATATATCATTATTTAATGTAAATAAATAATGCTCAAATAATACTTAATTGGTCAACTGTTGGTTGAACTCAATGATGTTAGCATATAATTTTATTTCTGTCGATAATAAATAGTTACTTTATCAAACCTGTTAATAATATTACTTTAATGTTTGCATTTTATTATTATATAATAGTGACAACAATTTATTAATTGTTACTAACATCGATTTGTTCAAGCTAAAATATAATAAATTATTAGTTAATTTTATAAATTAAAATAAATTTTATTTAGTTAATTTTCATAATTATGAGATACTGTGTATAAGTAAAGTCACTGCTGATAAAATAAGACATTTAAGCGAATTAATTAACTTGAAGAAATATATTCCAAATGATACTGAATGCACGAATCATATAATATTTTAAAATAAACCCTCTTAATCAAAATGTACTTTCATAAGTAACAATTATAGGCAAAACTTATGAAGAGATTGATGCTAGCTTTAATAAGCTAACCAAGCTAGATATTTTAAAAACCTACTTTTGTTAAGAAGGAAATCTGTGCTCCTCCAGCAATCTTGTAAAGATTTGCTCGGTTACTAAGGATGCTAAAAGTTAATAGCGGCTAGAATATTGTAAAACGTTAATTGTGTGTTAAACACAATGAATCTATCTACATAATACAATATTATTATCTATATTATTATATTATCAAATAGACTAGCAACAACTAAATTTATAGTAGGTTAATTAATGATTACGAACAATGTGTCCCTAAAGTCACTGCACAGTTTTGCTATTGATGTGTCGGCCCGGCGTTTATATGTAGTGGATACGGAGGCTGAGTTGTTTGCTATCTGGCGACACGCGTCGACGAACTCTTCGCCACGAATCGTGCTGGGTGGCGGTAGCAATGTATTGTTTCTGGAAAACTATTCTGGTACGGTTTTGCTAAACCGGATTGCGGGCATGACAATCGAGGAAGACACAGACTACTGGTATCTTCATGTGGGCGCAGGAGAAGTATGGCATGATCTTGTGAATGCCTGTCTTGAAAAGAATATGCCTGGCCTGGAGAATTTGGCTTTAATTCCGGGCTATGTTGGTTCTGCTCCTATTCAAGATATTGGAGCGTATGGTGTTGAATTTCAACAATTTTGTGAATATGTCGACGTACTGCAGATGGAAACTGGGACAAAACACCGCATGAGCGTAGCGGAATGTCAATTCGGCTACCGCGATAGTATCTTTAAGCACAATTTACGCGAGCATTACGTTATTGTTGCAGTCGGATTCCGACTCATCAAAGCTTGGAGTCCAATTTTACATTACGGCGATTTGGTTCATCTCGACGCCCAGCAGGCTACTCCGCGGCAGATATATGATATAGTTTGTGCGATGCGCCGCGCTAAATTTCCTGACCCGACGCATCAAGGAAATGCCGGTAGCTTCTTCAAAAATCCGATTATCGATGCATCGGCAGCAGAAAAGTTGCTAAATCATTACCCCGACGCGCCATATTACCCTCAACCTGGAGGTGAAGTAAAATTAGCGGCCGGTTGGCTTATTGATCGCTGTGGCTTGAAAGGATATCGTATCGGCGGGGCAGCTGTACATGATAAACAGGCTCTAGTATTAGTTAACTTCGATCAAGCCACTGGTGAGGATATCGCGGCGCTTGCGCGCTATGTGAGAATGCAAGTTGCGGAACGCTTTGCCGTCTGGCTGGAACCTGAAGTGCGATTCATCAGCTCTTATGGTGAAGTGGACGCAGTGAGAGTGATAGCATGAAAGACATAAGCATCCCACTTAAGATGATAAATTTACTCGCGGATGGTGAGTTTTATTCTGGAAAAAAAATTAGCAGAACATTAGGGATAAGTTTTGCAGCTATCAACACATACATTCAAATCATACGCAACTGGGGTATACATGTCTTTACGGTGCCAGGTAAAGGCTACTGTTTACATGCGCAACTGCAGTTATTGAATGAAACTGCAATCAGAGCTCGCCTACCGTCAGGTCGGCTTACCGTTTTGTCGGTTGTTGACTCCACCAATCAATATTTAATTGAACGTATGCTCACACTAAAACCGGGTGACGCTTGCGTGGCGGAATATCAGAAACATGGACGCGGCCGTCGCGGTCGCCAGTGGATATCGCCATTCGGTAATAACCTTTATTTTTCTCTATATTGGCGCCTTGAACAGGGTCTGTCTTCTGCATGCGTCCTTAGTTTAATGGTTGGTATTGTTATAGCGGAGATGCTACGCCACCTGGGCGCTGAAGGGGTGCGCATCAAATGGCCGAACGATCTTTATCTGAACAATTGCAAAATGGCAGGGATACTTATGGACATCATTGGTAATACTGGACGTAACGCCAATGTTGTAATCGGTGTTGGTATTAACCTGACTATGAGTGCATCAGAGGCCAAATTAATAGATCAGGATTGGATCAATCTGCAAGAAGCAGGTATCGCAATCGATCGCAATGTTTTAGTTGCCGAATTGATCGATAATTTACGTCGGGCATTGCTGCAGTTCGAGCGTGACGGGTTTTCGCCCTTTGTTGCACGCTGGCAAGCTTTGGATGTTTTTTGTGACCAACCGGTAAAATTGCTCATTGGCGAGCGGGAGATTAGGGGCATCGCGCGCGGTATTGATGTGCGTGGAGCCTTATTATTAGAACAAGATGGAGAATGCCACGCGTATTTAGGTGGAGAGATATCGCTGCGCGGACTGTCGTTATAAATGTCGACTCGTAATTCTCTATTTAAACGCGCTTCCATTGCAACGCATTAACGCGTTGAGTCATATAAGAAAGTAGCGGTTTACGGCGATCTTAGCTTTTTGCCTTACATGATATTAATAAAAATTATTATCTATCTCTTAACAACGATTATACTTTCATATCTTGCCGGACTTACAAGAGTTCATTCAGCTGCTGTTAAATATTTTCTTTTTGATGCTTTTTCGCTGCGAAGCAGTTATTAACTAGTGGGTATTGTTTTGAACAGTTATAAGTTTAAGAGTATCGAAATTTCTTAATTAAGTGATCGGGGATTTATTATTAGTGTTGCATATTACAGGTTAAGCGAAATTTTATTTCGTTTTTTATTCTATCTTATATTGCAGATATAAGATAGGCGGTTTCTTTATGTACCAGCCGGTAGATCTTGCTTAGCACGCAATAGTACGCCGGGGTTTTAATAAGTTGCCTCTTTAGCAATTTTGCTATATTACCATTATTTCTATATGTTAGTAAGTTATAGTGATAGCTTAACTCTATCAGTATTTATAGTAGAGTTCTATGCCAATGATAATTTCCGTCAAGCTACATAAATAGCTCCAGTAGCTTGTCTTGCAGCAGTGCATCGAACAGCACGACGAGAAGTTGTGCTGCAAATAATAGCTTTAATTAGGCTATTATGGAGTTAACAATAATTTAATTTACTTTTAGTTTTAAAATAGACTTCTTTCAAATCAGATACATAATATTGTTATCTGATCGATTGTTCATTTCCTGGGCTTACCAGGAAAAGGTTTCCGTAAAAATTGCCGTTATACCTATAAAATAGTTGTACTCCGCTTTTGGTTGGTCAGTCGTCTAACGAAGTCCGACTTGTAAGTCTATATAATAAGTCAATTATATCTAGTAGATGTGACTGTGAATGCATGATACTTGTCTTGAGAAAATATTTTATGCTAATAAACAGTAAATGTTAGATAAAGAAAAATATTAAGCTCCGGGCTAGCCACGGTAACAATTATTTTTGTGATAGAGTGCACGCAGTTAGGAAAGAGCCGCTGGGTGCCGCAGCGTAGGCGTTTGCTAAAATGAGTCGTCAGCCTCGCAAAATTATTTACGCAACCGGATTATTTCTACCGCATGATTGGTGCTTTTCTCCAGGATAAGACTAGCGCGATCGCGCGTAGGAAGAATGTTTTGCTTCAGATTGCGCCCGTTAATTGCAGTCCATAGTTGGCTGGCTATAGACACCGATTTTTCTTTGGAAAGCTGAGAATAATGGTGAAAATAAGAGTTAGGTTCGGAAAATGCACCTTGGCGCAATTTAAGAAAGCGATTGATATACCAGTTCTGAAGCAATGCTTCAGGCGCATCGACGTAAATAGAAAAATCGACAAAGTCAGAGACAAACACATGGTACGGATTACGATTATAATCGCTGCTATTTTGCAAAACATTTAATCCTTCCAAGATTAAAATATCCGGTTGATAAATAATTTTTCTCTCATCGGGAACGATGTCGTATATTAAATGTGAATAGACGGGAGCGTTCACCCGTGGAATTCCTGATTTCACCTGTGATAGGAAATTGACCAAGCTGCGAATATCATAAGATTCTGGGAATCCTTTTTTCTTCATAAGATCCCGCTGCTTGAGTACTTGGTTAGGGTGCAAAAAACCATCAGTTGTTACTAACTCTACCGTACGATGTTCAGGCCAGCGGCTAAGCAGTGCCTGCAAGACGCGCGCTGTAGTGCTTTTGCCGACCGCCACACTACCAGCTATACCGATGATATAGGGGATCCGCCGACTATTAGTACCGAGAAACTGCTCTAGAACCGTCCTGCGCCTTAAATTAGCGCTAAAATAAAAATTTAGTAGACGCGCTAGTGGCAGATAAATCTCTGCTACTTCTTCGAGAGAAAGATCTTCATTAATCCCCTTTAGCTTAACAATTTCCTCTTCGGTGAGCGTCATAGGCACGGAATGACGCAACGTGGCCCATTGTTGGCGGCTAAATTGGAGGTATTCTGTGGGGGAAAATTGCAATGATGTCATCATAACTTAAGTCAGCCTGCTTCATAGTTTATTTATGTCACAGAGCTTTTCCTAGAATAAAATAAACTGCATAGTATAAATAGTTGCGTACCTACCGTAGAGTGTTTTTTTGCCGCTGTCGAGGACTAGTATTTTGGTTAGAAATCAGCAGTCGCTGCATTAGCTTTCTCATTACTATGTGCGATCATTGATTATAGCAATACTATAATTATGTATAGACTGTGCTACTTGCATGCATAATGCTACCAGTGCTATTATACTTATTAAGGCGTGATATTTTACTGCTTAGATGCGAGCTTGAATAAAAATCAATTTTACGTGTCGTGTTGTTAAGTTAGGTAATTTTTGGACGTAAACGTGATTTATGTAATTTTTATATTGCATAGGTCGTGAATTCTATCTAGAATGTGCAGCACTAAATGCCGGCATAGCTCAGTAGGTAGAGCAATTGATTTGTAATCAGTAGGTCGAGGGTTCGAAACCTTCTGTCGGCATCAAAAAAGTTTGGTGGGGTTCCCGAGCGGCTAAAGGGAGCAGACTGTAAATCTGCCGTCACAGACTTCGAAGGTTCGAATCCTTCCCCCACCACCATAATTAGTATCACGAATAATACAATCTTGTTATTAAGACCTTATGATGCAGTAAAAAATAAAAATAGATAAAAATTCAGGTCAAGCGCATTAGTACAAAGATCAATAAAAGCCATTTTTAAGTAAAGCATCATTATTATAATCTGTAGAAATCATGAAGTATCCAAGTTTTAAAATGCGGGCATCGTATAATGGTTATTATCTCAGCCTTCCAAGCTGATGATGTGGGTTCGATTCCCATTGCCCGCTCCCAATGGGTTGCTGATATAGCTTAGTTGGTAGAGCACACCCTTGGTAAGGGTGAGGTCGGCAGTTCGAATCTGCCTATCAGCACCATGTTTGACTACCTTGTATGGAGAAAAAATTAGTAGACATTATTTCTTAGCTAATGTATTGATTACACCCATATATTTTGTTTTAAAAAAGTAACAATAATTGACGCTTCAAGAAAAAGTTTAATGTACAAAACCAAACATTAACATCAGTAGTATTGATTACGTTGTTTATAATAAAACGACTATGAAAACTCAATTACCTCCGTGCGCTAACCAAGTCTTACGACGATAAGACGAGAGACTTTGATCATATATATGGCAACGCGCCGGAAGAAAAACTCATGGCATCATTATTAATACCATGCATGTTTAGTATAACATGATGCCCCGAACTAACATTACGCATACGTAAATTGCCCGTAATACGCTGGCTTGTAAAATATAACCAGCGGGCGTGGTCCAAATAGACCGAAACTATTCTAATTGCTGCTGTCACCTATAGTTTGATTTTGCATATACGAGAGTATATGCCGTTAAGTTATTAGGTAACCGCCTCATTATAATATATCATTATTTATGAACAAATATGTCATTGTTTATGACGAAGGGCTGTTATAATTTTTGGTAATGGGAGCGCGCTAACCGCTATCATAAGATAATTATCTGGGCAATGGACACACAAATTTATCTGTGTATTCTGTACTTAAGGTGCTGTAAGGGGTTAATCTGTATAATAAAATTATTGAACCGACGGAAGCGCTTAATAGTTACATTAGGAACCAGAACGCGTTATTAACAACCAATACTCTTTTAAATCAAGGACGTATTCTTTATTTATGGCTTCGTCATCGTGGTGACTGGTTCTTATGGAGTTATGTATTTTAAAAGTAGGCTAGAAGCTAAAATTATTAACATTAAAACACTACGAAAATTGCCTGCACCGGTATTGAAATGTTTCGTAATCTCTTCGTACAGGCAATAATTTGGGTTTGTTGTTGCATGTCACCAAGCTGACACAATAGATTTTGGTAAGGTCTTGGTCATAACCGGTTCGACCAAGTTACGCACTTAGTTTTAATTAGAGATTGATATGCTCAAAAAATGAACGCAGTTGTGTCACACACTCCTTTCAAAGGATGCTGTACACAATTCTACTTTCGTATTACTAATGTGATTTGTATCATTTAACTGCCGGAAGGCGTTGAAAGGGTAATACCAAGAGACAACATAAAAAATGATTGTTAACTTTTATTGCGTTGATCAACATGGATGAGAATCTGAATTTCTCAGTTCGTGCAGGCTATTGTACTATTAATGCTAGTCTTATTGTTTAATTTATCGCTTAAACTAGTGAATACTGATATTTGTCTAATAATCTTTTAAAGAGAGATGTGGTTAAATTAGACTCATGTGAGTAGCTTTGCTAAGATAAAGAACTTATCTCTTAAATAATTTAAGCTACAATTATTATTGTAATTAACTAATGTTTTTTTCGGCATAAACATCGAGTAGTTGCTGATTCATAGCAAAATTCGGTTTATAGTCGCAATATTTGCAGAACTAAAAATAAGTTTTTTTGTCTGAATTCTATGTGACAGGTTTTTATGAGTGCTAATACCGAAGCTCAAGGAAGCAGGCGCGGCTTGGAAGTGGTTAAGTGGTTAGTTGTCGCAATTTTGTTAGTCCTGGCAATCGTTGGTAACTATTTTTATCGTGATTATAATTTACCTATGCGAGCGTCGGTGGTTGTGCTTGTGATTGTTATTGCAGGTGTTGTAGCCATGATGACAATCAAAGGTAAGTCTATCGTTACTTTTGCGCGTGAAGCTAGTACCGAAATACGTAAAGTTATTTGGCCAACCCGCGAGGAAACATTAAATACCACTTTAGTTGTTGTCACAGTAACTGCCGTGATGTCACTGCTTCTGTGGGGTCTAGATGGCGTTCTGGTCCGTGTAATATCATTTATTACTAGCCTGAGGTTCTAAGATGTCTGAAGCTCCCAAAAAACGTTGGTATGTTGTTCAGGCGTTTGCAGGTTTTGAGGCACGCGTAGCACAGTCTCTCCGCGAACATATTAAACTTTATAATCTGCATAGTAATACAGAGTTATTTGGCAAAGTAATGGTGCCAACGGAAGAGGTAGTTGAAATCCGCAGCGGACAGCGACGTAAAAGCGAACGGAAATTCTTTCCGGGCTATGTCCTCGTACAGATGGTCATGAATGACGCCAGCTGGCATCTAGTGCGCAGCGTACCGCGTGTCATGGGTTTTATTGGTGGCACCTCAGATCGTCCAGCGCCTATCAGCGATAAAGAAGTTGACGAAATTATGAACCGCCTTCAGCAAATTGGTGATAAGCCACGACCGAAAACTATTTTCGAGCCGGGCGAATTAGTGCGCATCAACGATGGTCCCTTTATTGACTTCAACGGCATGGTTGAAGAGGTAGATTATGATAAAAGCCGCTTGAAGGTATCGGTATTGATATTTGGTCGTGCCACGCCTGTAGAGCTAAATTTTAGTCAGGTTGAGAAAGGATAAGTATCCTAACATTATTGTTGCTTGCTCAAGATGAACAATTAATTTATTATTTACTTTATTAATTTTTATGCTTCTTTAGAACGCGTGAATTTTTATTCACGAGAGAGGTGGGCCTTAACCGGCGTTATTACCCAAGAGGATAATCACAACATGGCCAAGAAAATACAAGCTTATGTCAAACTGCAGGTTGCTGCAGGCATGGCAAATCCGAGTCCGCCGGTAGGTCCAGCCTTGGGTCAGAAGGGCGTCAATATAATGGAATTTTGTAAAACCTTCAATGCCAAAACAGAAAACCTTGAAAAGGGATTGCCGATTCCGGTTGTTATCACCGTGTATTCCGATCGTTCTTTTACTTTCGTTACGAAAACGCCACCGGCGGCTGTGTTGTTGAAGAAAGCCGCAAACATACAGTGCGGTTCCGGAAAGCCTAATAAAGATAATATTGGTAAAGTAACCATCGCGCAAGTCCGTGAAATTGCAAAAATTAAAGCGGATGATATGACCGGAGCCAATATGGAAGCTATGTCACGCTCTATTGAGGGTACTGCTCGTTCCATGGGTTTGGTGGTTGAGGATTGAATAAAAAATGGCTAAGCTGGTCAAGCGTATGTGCGTCATACGCAACAAAGTCGATTTTACTAAGCAGTATAATATAAGTGAAGCCATAGCGCTTTTGAAGGAACTAGCTACTGCTAAGTTCGTTGAAAGTATCGATGTCGCTGTCAATTTAAGCATTGATGCACGTAAATCCGATCATAATGTACGGGGAGCTACTGTATTGCCGTATGGTATCGGCCGCATCATTCGCGTTGCTGTGTTTGCTCAGGGTGCTAGTGCTGAAGCGGCGGAAGCCGCCGGCGCGGATCAGGTAGGTATGGATGATCTTGCTGATCAGATCAAAAAAGGCGATTTCAAATTCGATGTGGTTATAGCGTCTCTGGACGCGATGCATATCGTCAGCCAACTGGGACAGATTCTTGGTCCGCGTGGACTTATGCCAAATCCCAAAGTTGGCACCGTTACTTCGAACGTTGCTGAAGCAGTTAAAAACGTTAAAGCTGGCCAAGTGCGCTATCGCAACGATAAAAATGGTATTATCCATACTACTATCGGTAAAGTGAATTTTGAATCTGATCAGTTGAAAGAAAATCTAGAAGCTCTGCTGATTGCGCTCAAAAAAGCTAAGCCGACTCAGATAAAAGGTATTTATATCAAAAAAATTAGCCTGTCTACGACCATGGGTGTAGGTATAACAATAGATCAAAGCAGCCTCTCTACAACGATCATTTAATTATTTCTTTAATGTTGGTTTATATATGTCTAAAATCTAACACCCAATGTTTCGCCAAAGACGTTATGTTTTTAACGTAACCGCAACACCAAGTTTTTGGTTATGGTTTTATTAATTTAAATCCTCTTTAAAAATCTCGGAGGTGTGTCATAATAGTTTTTCTGCATAAACGGTCAAAATGGTTTGAATAATATATTCTTTTGCTGAATTTTACTGACCGTATATCAACATATACGGTCAGTATGACGGTATGTGAAGTAAGTTTCGGTCTTATTTATCTCAAATACAGGAACACAATTTAATGGCATTAAATCTTCAAAAGAAAAAAGAGATTGTTGCTGACATCAGTTCAATCATTCAAGGTGCACTTTCTGCTGTTATTGCGGATTACCGTGGCGTTACGGTAGATAAAATGACTGAACTACGTAAAGTAGGTCGTTCAGCCGGTGTTGACATGCGCGTTGTTCGTAACACGCTAATGCGCCGTATTGTTAAAGGCACCCCTTTTGAGTGCCTAAAAAATACGTTTATTGGGCCGACTCTCATTGCTTTTTCTAACGAACACCCTGGTTCTGCCGCTCGTTTGTTCAAGGCTTTTGCTACAGATAATGCTAATTTTAAGATTAAAGCCTCAGCCTTTGAAGGAGAAATCATCCCTGCATCGCAGTTTGACCGCCTAGCCACTCTGCCAACTTACAAAGAAGCAATTGCTCGCCTGATGTTAATTATGAAAGAAACATCTGCAGGCAAACTGGTTCGCACGCTAGCCGCATTGCGCGATCAGAAAGAGGTTGCATAATCTCCTGTTTAATTCTGCAGTAATTACAAATGTATACACACTTTCTGAATTCTAGGAATACTTGTTATGTTTATCACAAAAGAACAAATTCTGAATGCGGTTGCTGAAATGTCCATAATGGACGTGGTAGAATTGATATCTATGATGGAAAAAAAATTCGGAGTTTCTGCCGCTGCTGCTGTAACCGTTACCGCAGGTAACCAAGTTGAAGCCGTAGAAGAAAAGACCGAGTTTAATGTTGTGTTAAGCTCTATCGGCGCGAACAAAATTGCTGTCATTAAGGCCGTAAGAGCCGCTACAGGTCTTGGTCTGAAAGAAGCTAAAGACCTAGTTGAATCCGCACCTGTCACTCTGAAAGAAGGCATGAGCAAAGATGATGCTGATGTACTTAAGAAAGTTTTGGAAGAAGCGGGGGCTTCTATTGAAGTTAAATAAGTGCTGCACCTTGCAGGTTTGTAGCCTTAATTAGGCTGGTGATTTTTAGTTTAATAACCCTTTTCTGCTGTAACAAATCAGTATCATTGTATATCATGTGTCTACTGATTAGACCTAAATCTTTTATAGACCACTGAACATATTATTCATTATCTATTAGAGTTTTTGATTTCGTAAAGTGTAGCAACGTAATATTATTAATAATAAAATATATATTGCGTAGAGAATAGTAATTTTCCGAACACGAGAAAATAGCATTATATTTACCGTTCTAGTAGGACGGTAGAGCGGCTTTACTTGTCAGCTAGCTGAAGGAACCCTATGGTTTACTCCTATACCGAAAAAAAACGTATTCGTAAGGACTTCGGAAAACGTCCACAAGTTTTAGATGTTCCCTATCTTTTATCCATCCAGCTTGATTCGTTTCAGAAGTTCATAGAACAAGATCCGGAAGGCCAGTACGGACTGGAAGCAGCTTTCCGTTCGGTCTTTCCTATACGTAGCTATAGCGGAAACGCTGAACTAAAATATGTTAGTTTCCGTCTGGGCGAACCTGTTTTTGATGTCAAAGAGTGCCTAATACGTGGTGTAACGTTTTCTGCACCATTGCGTGTTACGCTGCTTCTTATCGTTTATGAGCGCGAAGCTCCAGAAGGTACGGTAAAAAACATTAAGGAACAAGAAGTCTACATGGGCGAAATACCGCTTATGACTGATAACGGTACTTTTATTATTAACGGAACTGAACGTGTTATCGTTTCCCAGCTGCACCGTAGCCCAGGCGTATTTTTTGACAGTGATAAGGGGAAGACGCATTCTTCAGGCAAAGTGTTATACAATGCACGCATCATTCCTTATCGGGGCTCCTGGTTAGATTTTGAATTTGACCCCAAAGATAATTTGTTTGTCCGTATCGATCGTCGACGCAAATTGCCGGCTACCATAATTCTGCGCGCTTTGCACTACAGCACCGGCCAGATCTTGGAGACATTCTTCGACAAAGTCATTTATGAAATTCATGACAAAAAGCTTCATATGGAGCTTCTTCCTGAACGATTGCGTGGCGAAACTGCCTCATTTGATATAGAGGCCAATGGCAGAGTTTATGTCGAAAAAGGTCGCCGCATAACCTCTAACCATATTAGTCAGTTAAAAAAAGATAGCGTAGCGCGGATTGCAGTCCCCGTAGAATATATTATCGGCAAGGTTGTAGTACAAGATTATATCGATGAAACCACCGGTGAAATCATCGTGCCTGCTAATATGGAGTTGACGCAGGACCTGTTGGATAAGCTAATACAAGCAGGGCATACGTGTATTAAGACGTTATTCACTAATGATCTT
This sequence comes from Sodalis endosymbiont of Henestaris halophilus, assembly GCF_900161835.1. Lineage (GTDB taxonomy): Bacteria > Pseudomonadota > Gammaproteobacteria > Enterobacterales > Enterobacteriaceae. The sequence goes on from NZ_LT897836.1 coordinate 892,198, forward strand.
GATCATGGATCTTATATTTCTGAAACTCTGCGCATTGATCCGACTAGCGATCACATAAGCGCAATGGTAGAAATATATCGTATGATGCGCCCAGGTGAACCGCCCACCCGCGAAGCAGCAGAAAATCTGTTTGAAAATTTGTTCTTCTCGGAAGAACGTTACGATTTGTCCGCGGTAGGTAGGATGAAGTTTAACCGTTCGCTGCAACGGAAAGAGATAGATGGTTCAGGTGTTCTAAACAAAGATGACATCATTGATGTGATGAAAAAACTTATCGAGATCCGTAACGGTAAAGGCGAAGTTGATGATATTGACCATTTAGGCAACCGTCGCATACGTTCGGTGGGCGAAATGGCGGAAAATCAGTTCCGGGTTGGTCTGGTACGTGTAGAGCGCGCGGTGAAAGAGCGTCTTTCTTTAGGCGATCTTGATACCCTAATGCCTCAGGATATGATCAACGCTAAACCAATTTCTGCTGCCGTAAAAGAATTTTTCGGTTCTAGCCAGCTATCACAGTTCATGGATCAGAATAATCCGCTGTCTGAAATTACTCACAAACGTCGTATTTCCGCATTAGGCCCAGGTGGCCTAACACGCGAGCGCGCTGGCTTTGAAGTGCGCGATGTGCACCCGACCCATTACGGACGCGTTTGTCCCATTGAAACCCCGGAAGGTCCGAACATCGGTCTTATAAATTCACTTGCTGTATATGCACAGACCAATGAATATGGGTTCCTAGAAACTCCATATCGCCGCGTGCAAGATGGTGTAGTTACCGAAGAAATAAGATATCTATCGGCAATTGAGGAATGTAACTTTGTTATTGCGCAGGCTAGCACTAACCTTAGTGAAGAAGGTCGTTTTGTTGATGATTTGGTAACCTGCCGCAGCAAGGGAGAATCTAGCTTATTCCGGCGCGAACAAGTTGACTATATGGATGTTTCCACCCAACAGGTAGTATCGGTAGGTGCTTCGCTAATTCCGTTCCTAGAGCATGACGACGCTAACCGGGCCTTAATGGGCGCGAATATGCAACGTCAGGCTGTACCTACTTTGCTTACTGACAAGCCTCTAGTCGGCACCGGTATGGAGCGTGCGGTTGCCGTTGACTCTGGCGTGACTGCCGTGGCGAAACGCGGCGGAACTGTACAGTATGTAGATGCTTCCCGTATCGTAATTAACGTTAATTTGGATGAAATGTATCCGGGTGAAGCTGGGATCGATATTTACAACTTGACAAAATATATCCGTTCTAACCAAAATACCTGTATCAGCCAAACTCCTTGCGTTTCACTGGGTGAGCCAGTTGAGCGCGGTGACGTGCTGGCCGATGGTCCGTCCACTGATCTGGGTGAGATGGCACTCGGTCAAAATATGCGTATTGCATTCATGCCGTGGCATGGCTTCAACTTTGAAGACTCCATGTTAGTCTCCGATCGCGTGGTACAAGAAGATCGTTTTACTACCATTCATATTCAAGAACTCGCTTGCGTGTCCCGCGATACAAAACTGGGACCAGAGGAGATTACCGCAGACATCCCAAACGTAGGTGAAGCAGCGCTCTCCAAACTCGATGAATCTGGTATCGTGTATATTGGTGCGGAAGTAACCGGCAGCGATATCCTTGTAGGTAAGGTGACGCCTAAAGGGGAAACCCAGCTAACACCGGAAGAAAAATTGCTGCGCGCTATTTTTGGTGAAAAAGCCTCTGATGTAAAGGATTCGTCGCTGCGTGTGCCAAACGGCGTTTCTGGTACCGTTATTGATGTCCAAGTATTTACCCGCGATGGCGTAGAAAAAGATAAGCGTGCGTTGGAAATCGAAGAAATGCAACTTCAGCAGGTCAAAAAGGATTTGACCGAAGAACTGCAAATCTTTGAAGCTGGCTTATTTTCTCGTATCCGTAATTTGCTAATTTCTAGTGGTATCGAGGCGGATAATCTAGACAAAATGACCCGATCACGATGGCTCAAACTAGTCTTAGTAGACGAAGAGAAGCGGAATCAACTCAAACAGCTGTCTGAACAGTATTACGATCTTAGGCACGACTTTGAAAAGAAACTAGAAGCTAAACGTAGCAAGATTACTCAGGGCGATGACCTGGCCCCTGGTATATTAAAAATCGTTAAAGTGTATTTGGCGATGAAACGTCAAATACAGCCGGGAGACAAGATGGCTGGTCGTCACGGCAACAAGGGAGTTATCTCAAAAATTAATCCGATCGAAGATATGCCTTATGATAAAAACGGCGTGCCAGTAGATATCGTTCTTAATCCATTAGGCGTACCCTCGCGAATGAACATCGGACAAATTCTGGAAACTCACTTAGGTATGGCGGCAAAAGGCATTGGTGACAAGATCAACGCTATGCTCAAGCAGCACGAAGAAGTTTTAAAGCTGCGCCAATTCATCCAGAAGGCGTACAATATTGGTGATAATGTACGTCAAAAAGTAGATCTTGACACATTTTCCGATGAAGAAGTGCTACGCCTGGCTGAAAACCTTAAAAAAGGAATGCCTATCGCTACACCGGTATTCGACGGTGCAAAAGAAAAAGAGATTAAGGATCTATTGCAACTTGGCGGCTTGCCTACCTCAGGTCAAATAACTTTGTTTGACGGCCGGACTGGCGAGCAATTTGAACGCCAGGTGACCGTAGGATACATGTACATGTTAAAACTCAATCATCTGGTTGATGACAAGATGCATGCGCGTTCTACCGGCTCTTATAGCCTAGTTACGCAACAGCCGTTGGGAGGAAAGGCGCAGTTCGGCGGACAACGCTTTGGAGAAATGGAAGTGTGGGCACTGAAAGCCTACGGCGCGGCTTACACCCTGCAGGAAATGCTTACTGTCAAGTCTGATGACGTTAACGGTCGTACCAAGATGTATAAAAATATTGTGGATGGCAATCAGATTATGGAACCAGGCATGCCAGAATCCTTCAACGTTCTTTTGAAGGAAATTCGCTCGCTAGGTATCAATATCGAGTTGGAAGAAGTCTGATTTTTCGCCTGAGTGCGGATTAACAGACGGTAATAAGTGCGCATAAGCGTTTTCAAAACGCCTAATAGGTTCAACTCCAACAGGAACCAACCCGTGAAAAATTCACTTAAGTTTTTAAAAGCGCAAACTAAAACCGAAGAGTTTGATGCGATCAAGATAGCACTAGCTTCTCCAGACATTATTCGTTCTTGGTCTTTCGGTGAAGTAAAAAAGCCGGAAACCATTAACTACCGTACCTTTAAACCGGAGCGTGACGGTTTGTTTTGCGCCCGTATTTTTGGACCGGTAAAAGATTATGAATGCTTATGCGGTAAGTACAAGCGTTTAAAACACCGTGGCGTAATCTGTGAGAAGTGCGGTGTTGAAGTGACTCAGACTAAGGTGCGTCGTGAGCGTATGGGCCATATCGAATTGGCTTCACCTACTGCCCACATTTGGTTTTTAAAATCGTTGCCATCTCGTATCGGATTGCTGCTAGATATACCGTTGCGTGATATCGAACGCGTATTATATTTTGAATCCTATGTAGTAGTTGAATGCGGTATGACTACACTTGAGCGCAGTCAGATCCTGACTGAAGAGCAATATTTGGATGCTCTGGAAGAGTTTGGTGACGAATTTGAGGCTAATATAGGAGCCGAAGGGATCCAAGCCCTTTTAAAAAACATGGACTTGGAGCAGGAATGTAAGCAACTACGCAACGAATTACAAGGAACCAGTTCTGAAACCAAGCGTAAAAAGCTGACTAAACGCATCAAGTTACTGGAAGCTTTTGTGCAAAGTGGCAATAAACCAGAGTGGATGATCTTGACAGTATTACCGGTATTACCGCCAGATCTGCGTCCACTGGTTCCACTGGACGGTGGCCGTTTTGCAACGTCAGATCTGAACGATCTGTATCGCCGCGTAATCAACCGTAATAACCGTTTGAAGCGTCTGCTGGATCTGGCTGCTCCAGATATCATCGTACGTAACGAAAAGCGTATGCTACAAGAAGCAGTTGACGCGTTGCTAGATAATGGCCGCCGCGGTCGCACTATTACTGGTTCTAATAAGCGCCCGCTTAAATCGCTGGCCGACATGATAAAAGGCAAGCAAGGACGGTTTCGTCAGAATTTGCTGGGTAAACGCGTCGATTATTCTGGTCGTTCGGTTATTACTGTCGGTCCGTATCTACGTTTGCATCAGTGTGGTTTACCTAAAAAAATGGCGTTAGAGCTATTCAAACCGTTTATTTACGGCAAGCTTGAGCTACGCTGTCTTGCCACAACGATCAAAGCCGCTAAAAAAATGGTGGAACGAGAAGAAGGAATAGTTTGGGATATTCTGGACGAGGTTATCCGTGAACATCCGGTCATGCTAAATCGTGCTCCGACTCTGCACCGTCTTGGTATCCAAGCTTTTGAGCCGGTGCTCATTGAAGGTAAAGCCATTCAGCTGCACCCGCTGGTGTGTGCTGCATATAACGCTGACTTCGATGGCGATCAAATGGCAGTACATGTTCCGCTTACGCTAGAAGCCCAATTGGAAGCAAGGGCTTTGATGATGTCGACCAATAACATCTTGTCCCCGGCTAACGGGGAACCTATTATAGTTCCATCGCAGGATGTAGTATTGGGTCTATACTATATGACCCGCGATCGTGTCAACGGTAAAGGCGAAGGTATGGTGCTGACCGGACCGAAAGAAGCGGAACGCATTTACTGCACCGGTTTGGCCGAGTTGCATACGCGCGTTAAAGTGCGAATCACCGAGCATGAGAAATGTGACAATGGCGAGTGGATGAGCAATACCTATCTGGCGGACACCACTGTTGGTCGTGCCATACTGTGGATGATTGTGCCGAAGGGTTTGCCGTTCTCGCTGGTGAACCAGACGTTGGGTAAAAAAGCCATCTCTAAAATGCTTAATACCTGTTATCGTGTGCTAGGTCTGAAATCTACAGTCATTTTTGCCGATCACATTATGTACACGGGTTTCGCTTATGCTGCTCGTTCTGGTTCGTCTGTTTGTATCGATGATATGGTAATTCCGGATAAAAAAGCCGAAATTATCGATGAAGCCGCAGTTGAAGTAGCCGAAATACAAGAGCAGTTCCAATCAGGGCTAGTTACTGCCGGCGAACGATATAACAAGGTTATTGATATCTGGGCTGCAGCGAACGAACGAGTCTCTAAGGCAATGATGGATAATCTTTCCACCGAAGCGGTCATTAACCGCGATGGAGAGGAAGAGCGTCAAGTATCGTTTAATAACATCTTTATGATGGCTGATTCTGGCGCTCGTGGTTCGGCGGCGCAAATTCGTCAACTAGCCGGTATGCGAGGTTTGATGGCTAAACCTGATGGCTCGATCATTGAAACACCTATTACTGCAAACTTCCGTGAAGGTCTTAATGTACTTCAGTACTTTATCTCCACTCACGGTGCTCGTAAAGGATTGGCAGATACCGCTTTGAAAACCGCGAATTCCGGTTATCTAACCCGGCGCTTGGTCGACGTGGCGCAAGATCTTGTGGTTACTGAAGACGATTGCGATACATTCTCCGGTATCTTAATGACTCCTGTTATAGAGGGTGGTGATGTAAAAGAGCCCCTGCGTGAGTGCGTGCTAGGCCGCGTCACTGCGGAAGATGTCCTAAAGCATGGAACCTCGGATATTTTAGTTAAGCGTAACACCTTGTTGAACGAGCAATGGTGTGACGTTCTTGAAGAACACTCCGTAGACAGTGTGAAAGTACGTTCGGTTGTAACCTGTGACACTGATTTTGGTGTGTGTGCTAACTGCTATGGTCGTGATTTAGCTCGTGGGCATTTAGTAAACAAGGGAGAAGCCATCGGTGTTATTGCCGCGCAGTCTATTGGCGAGCCTGGTACACAGTTAACTATGCGTACATTCCATATTGGTGGAGCAGCGTCCCGTGCAGCTGCGGAATCCAGCATTCAGGTGCAGAATAAAGGGACTATCTATCTTAACAATGCTAAGTTTGTGGTGAATGGAAGCGGTAAGCTAGTGATTACCTCGCGTAACACTGAGCTAAAGCTTATTGACGAATTCGGCCGTACCAAAGAAAGCTATAAAGTGCCTTATGGATCCGTTATGGCAAGAGGCGATGGCGCGGAAATACTAGGGGGCGAAATTGTTGCTAATTGGGATCCGCATACTATGCCAATTATCACTGAAGTAGACGGTTTTGTTCGCTTTATCGATATGATAGATGGGCAAACCATTACGCGCCAGACTGACGAATTAACTGGTTTGTCCTCTATCGTGATTCTGGATACCGCCGAACGTACTGGTAGCGGTAAAGATTTGCGTCCAGCACTGCGAATTGTGGATGCCAATGGCAATGATGTGCTGATGCCTATGACCGATATGCCCGCACAGTACTTCCTACCAGGTAAAACTATTGTCCAGTTGGAAGACGGTGCCAAAATCACCAGCGGGGATACGTTAGCACGTTTGCCACAGGAAACTAGTGTAACGAAAGATATTACCGGTGGTCTGCCGCGCGTTGCTGATTTGTTTGAAGCTCGCCGCCCAAAAGAGCCAGCGATTTTGGCCGAAATTAGTGGTATAGTTACCTTTGGTAAAGAAACTAAAGGTAAGCGCCGCTTAGTTATTTCGCCTGTTGACGGTAGCGATTCTTACGAAGAGATGATTCCAAAATGGCGTCAGCTAAACGTGCTTGAAGGCGAACGCGTAGAATGCGGTGATGTAATTTCTGATGGTCCGGAATCACCGCACGATATTTTGCGTTTGCGTGGCGTGCATGCGATGACTCGCTATATTGTCAACGAAGTCCAGGATGTCTATCGTCTGCAAGGAGTGAAAATCAACGACAAACACATCGAAGTGATCGTTCGTCAGATGTTGCGTAAAGCAACAATTATTAATAGCGGTAGCTCAGAGTTTTTAAAAGGTGAACAGGTAGAATACTCTCGTATCAAGATAGCCAACCGTCAATTAAAAAACAACGGCAAAGTAGAAATAACCTACATGCGCGATCTGCTAGGTATAACTAAAGCCTCGTTAGCTACGGAATCTTTTATTTCTGCGGCATCGTTCCAGGAAACCACGCGCGTGCTTACCGAAGCCGCCGTTGCCGGTAAACGAGATGAACTACGCGGCTTGAAAGAAAACGTGATTGTTGGACGATTAATTCCCGCTGGTACTGGTTATGCTTATCATCAAAAACGCTTACGTCATCGTCAGCATGATGGGGAACTAGCCACACCACAGATTACCGCCGATGAAGCTTCCGCAAATTTGGCTGATCTGCTGAACGCAGGTTTGGGTGCTAATAACGATTGATTATCGGTACTTGCTTTCGCTGCTATCTAATAGAGCACTTCTCTCAAGCTATACAGACGTTAGTTATTTGATAAACTAACGCCTGTATAAATTTATTGTTTGAGTTTATTAAGTTTTGGTATTTGGGAGAGTGTTTTACTTTACTTGTTATGGTCACTAGTGACTATAACAGCACATTCTCGATATTTTGGCGCGAAACTTGTGTAGGTATTTTCTTGATTTTTTTGTTAATCTTGTTTCTGTGACTCAGAAAGCGCATAAAGTCATTTCTGTGCAAAATGCTGCATTGCAGCGATGCCTATTTCCCAGGTGTTAATAATAAACGAAGGTACGTTGACATATGTTGAAACTAATCATATCGTCAATTAAAAGCGTCGTTTCTGGTGCTCAAGTTATTCCTATGAATACGCGCCTGATTTCAGGCACACTACATTATGCTAACCGCCTATTATGCCACATTATTTTTGGCGAATAAGTTAATCTCCGTACGATTTAAATTCTTAATGTTTTGCGCAGCAGCAAGGTCAATATTATTAAATCCGGAGTATTATAGTACTAATATTGTGATGACTAACGCCGTGCTAATTGCTCTAGCACCTTTCGTCTTTTATCGTCGTTTTTAAATAAAAGACAAACGGTATTATATCCGGGCCACTGTTTGGGTAGTATGTATTGTCAGCAAAAATAAAAACATTCTATATCGAAACCAAACGATATATTTGCCTGGAACAAATATTGTGATCTTAATTTTGTGTTCTGTATACAGCAACTTTCATGATTCTATCTTCTTGGGATGATCGGTATGCTTAACATATAACCAGAACAAATACAATCCAGCAGTAAAATACCATAAATTATGTCATTGATAAAAATTGTCATATTATCCAAAATATTGCTATTTGGCGTTTATTGTTCTCGTTAACTTTTATGTTAATGTTCATACATGCTCTTGAGAATCATAAATTTTTTAAAGGATATCTTAATCCTGAGTAGTTTACTGCCGATGATTGTTAATGTTGTCTCAGGCTTTAATTGTCATCTCTGACGCCACCACAGATGATATCTGATCTGTTAATCGTGGGAGACTAGACATATTGCATGGTGTGATAACTTAAAATTATACCTGTAATTACTATGAATCCGATTTATAGTCTATTATGGTAATAATTATGAGGCTTTTAAACATCTGGAGATAATTAAAGTATGACGGTTATCTTCAATATTGCGCATCATACTATCCGGATATTGAGTTGATATTATAGTAATAGAGATTCAGTAATAAATGGCTAGTAGATTTATGCTCACCGCAAGCATAATCTAAGATTATAATAGGTTAAGTCTCTGTACCTTAATCCATGATTACCATGGGTAATCATGGTTATATTATTCTAATACTTTCAACTGGTCCTCAAAATATTTTGCTCACATTGTTAGTAACTTTTATTAATCATTTTTTATACCAGCATGTTAGCACGTACAGATTGACTTAATTTTGATGTTTTGTTATGGAAGCTGCTTAGAGTTATATAGCAGGTGTCCTTTAGCAAAATTGTGGTGCGTTATGAAGTCGATTATTGCGGTTTGAGGGTAACTTCGTTAGTGATGACTAAGCTGACGGATAGATATTTTAGTGCTCATTTGATCTAAGTTTGTTCCTTCATGGTTAGAAGGATGGTTTGGCTATTTTATAGAATTCTATATAGTGCGTCTGTTATTTCTTACCAGCAGCGAGTTATTATTAATACCATATGCATGAGGTATTATAATTGTGTGATACACACACGTGTTTGGTTACATCATTTATATTTTTTATATATTATACTATTCCCTCATTTACTATGAATAAGACCTAACTTCTATGAGAAGAGTGATTTCTCTAAGTAGAGATATTTGGATCGTACAATACAGTAAAGTAACAGTTTTATATGTTGGCTGTTAGCCATATAGATAGTTTTTAGCTAGAAATGTAACTATTTAATAGATAAATACTAAATTACTTGATCTTACTGCAAATCAAATAGATGAGATGTTCTCATAAAACGAGATCTTTCATATTTTTTGATGACTATTATTTTTTTCACTATTGGATATTATCATTTTTTAGCCTTATCCCTATCTTTAATTTATTGTAGTTATGGCTTACAAATAACATATCATAATTTTTAATCCATATCCTTGTATGCGAAGGATAATATAGGTCATCACGCGGTGGACTGTAGTCAATAAAATAATCATTGCTAATGAACTTCAATTAGATAGCTAATACGGATATAATGTTCGATAAGGGGGTAATTTAAAGAAAAGGATATTACTGAAAGAGAAAACGGCATGATTTTTTGTGCTGCAAATGTAGAAAATACTAATGTGCCAGTTTTTGGTTTATTCAATTTTACCGCGCGTAGCGCGTAATACAGACTGTAGAATTCACTATCTGTGTGCTCTGCAGCGGCGTGCAAATCAAATCGTTATAAGCACATTAACTCAATTTGCTGCAATCGAAACTAATGGTTGGTTATTTACCGCTGCGTGATAGAAAAAAGACTCATTCACAATATTAATTTTTGTTATTGCCATTAATTTTACGAGTTAGTAGCTAGAGTAGCTTACGGTCTCGATTACTGGTATAGGTTTTTCTTACCTTTTTAAAATTAAGGTATGATGCTTTGCACGACTGATAACAATCATAAAAAAATGTTATTTTTCTAATTTAATATGAAAACAGTTTTGGTTTTATAGGCAGCTATATTTACCGCTTTCACTTATTGGCTTACAATTTACGTAGTTGAGCTGCATGTCTTTCCGCATTCATAATAATATGCGCAAAATTGAGAAAAACTGTGCAAACACAGTATCTTAAAATTTTACAGCGTAAAAACATGATAAAAACTCTATCTACTGTGACTCAAAGTATGGATAAAATAACGAATTCACTGAATTTAGACTATTCGTAGTTTTAATTTATCTGTATTTCGTACAAAACATGAATAAACGTGAATTTAATGTAGGCAGCAGAGCTTTTGTTCATAATTATCCTTAAAACATATACTATTGCAACTATTTTATCTCTTTAAGTTTAAAAGAGAGGGAAGGCAAGAGAGTTGACATGTGAATGTCGATTCTTTTCTTGTATTCAGTCTGATTGAATATTGCAAATGTGATCCATACGAAAAGCATTTAAATATTTCTATCGTAATTAATAAAGTAATTTACGTTATATTTGATGCCTGATAAATACAAGATAGTTACTAGAAGAAGGAAATAAGATAATGACTACAACTATAGAAAAAATAAAGCAACAGATCGCGGATAATCCGATTATTTTGTACATGAAAGGTTCTCCCAAATTACCAAGCTGTGGTTTTTCTGCTTACGTGGTACAAACCCTATCCGCCTGTACCGAAGATTTTTTTTATGTTGATGTACTGATTAATCCTGATATTCGCGCGGAACTGCCAAAATTTGCTAGCTGGCCAACTTTTCCGCAACTGTGGGTGGATGGTGAGCTTATCGGCGGATGTGATATTGTCGTCGAAATGTACCAGCGAGGTGAATTGCAGCCTCTCATTCAAGAAATATTAGTTAAATACGATTCGCAGTCTAGTAACGCTTAGTAAAAGCATTTTACCGATACTGTCATTATACAGTAATACTTAAATAACCACCCATGCATTGAGAGTGGTTTGTATGTTAATAAATAATATTAATGCATTAAATTTATCGTACGTATTAGTTAGGTAAGTGATCGAGGCTATTTTTGATAGCGACTACAAATCCATAGTGGAGTTAATCTTACCCAGTACCGATATGACCTTGTTTTCGATATCGCTCGTTGAGGCCATTAATACCGGCCATCCACCTAGGCGTTTCCAACGATTAACTAATTCACAAAATAGTGCTGCGGTATGTTTAGTATCGTACAGTGCAGAGTGTGCTTCATTGCTATCAAAAGATATACCTGCGGCGCTACAGGCTTTTGCCAAAACGGTTTGACCGAGCACTAGTCCGCTAAGCGCTGCAGTATCAAAAGTCGCGAAAGGATGAAAAGGATTGCGTTTTATACTGGTTCGTCCTGCGGCAGCCATCAGAAAACTATGATCAAAAGCGGCATTTTGGGCTACGATAATCGCACGGTTGCAGTCTTGCTCTTTCATTCCTTGCCGTACCATTTTAAATATTTTATGCAAAGCATCATATTCGGTCACCGCTCCACGAAGAGGATTGCGTGGATCAATACCGTTAAAGGCTAGCGCTTCTGGTTGTAGCCTTGCACCAGGAAAGGGATCCACATGGAAATGTAGTATATTGTCAGTGGTTAGCCATCCTTTGTTATCCATTTTGAGGGTCACGGTAGCTATTTCTAGCAGGGCATCAGTCTCGGAGTTAAAGCCTGCAGTTTCCACATCAATGACAACGGGATAAAGGCCGCGAAAGCGGGCGCGTAAGGTGTTCAAATCGTCTAGTTTAGCCATGCTAGTTTCTTATGTTAAGAGAATTTTAAAAGTTATTATGGCAAATTTTGGCTTATTTTGCATAACTAGTTATATATACGGGCGGAAGGTAAAGTACCGTGAACTTGCTGGTTCAGGCAACTATGGTTTTGTTAAATTATCGATGCCTTGTTGATAGAAGTGTGCTTGTGCCCAAGCAGCTATAATTTTGTAGCCATCCGGTTTTTAGATGAAAGTAGTAATACTAGTAGTATATTTTATCGACTTGGCTTTACAGGTAATTTATCACTAGCCTGGTAAATGTGTTCGTAGGTGTCGTCCGTGTTACCTACTCTTTATGGTTGTATAGTGAAAAGCAGTCCATCTAGCTGAGATTCACTCGAATTTTGCTTGTTTAGTGCCCCTTACCTAGGGTAAGGGGGTTAGGTTATAGCTATTGTCGCGAATGTAATTTTGCCGAGAAGAATGTATTCATAGTCGACTGATTAGTAATATGCAAATGCTAGATGCCTTGAAGCTTTGATCAGCACGATCTGCGGTAGCGCTGCGTTCGACAGGAAATAATTACTGCCGAATTAGCCAAAATAATCTTTATTGTTTTGACTGTTTAATTGTGCAAAATACGTATTTGACATGCCATTATGGTGCCTAATTGACTATTAATTAGCTATTTTTTTTGAGAAAAGATTTTGAAATAGCGGTTAAGCTAAACGTATTTATCAAATATAACATAATGAATAGCAGTTATTTTTCAAGCAAGTAACTACTCTCAACAGAGTATCATAAGAAAACTACACTGCAAAATGGAACTCATATCGTATGTGAGTGACGTCTAGTGTTTTTTGCTAAGGAATAGCATGGTGTTTACATAGATCTATAAACAATGATTTAGTTAAAAGCATATATATTTGTAATTTATTCATCATTCTATTAGAATGATGAACAATCCAAGTAGCGAGCTTAATTGGCTTAATTATAAGGAGAAAAAATTGAAATCATCATTAGGATCAGATTTAGCGCGACTTGTTAGAGTGTGGCGCTCTTTGATTGATCACCGTTTGAAGCCTTTAGATCTTACACAGACTCATTGGATCACTTTACATAATATTTGTCAGTTACCGCCTGAACAATCTCAGATTCAACTAGCAAAGGCTATTGGCATCGAACAGCCATCCTTGGTGCGGACTCTTGATCAGCTTGAAGAAAAAGGTCTCATAACTCGACATACTTGCGCTAACGACCGCCGGGCAAAGAGAATCAAACTTACCGAATATGCTAAACCTATTATTAAAGAAGTAAACGATATTATCGAAAGCACTCGAGATAAAATTATGAACGGCATTAGTCAGGAAGAGATACAGTGGTTGAGTAATATGATTACCAAACTAGAAAAGAATATTATAGAGCTTTATATTAAGTCTTAATGCGTTACAGCCACGAAATTAACGTGAGAGAAAAAATTGCTTTAGGGTCGATTTGTTATTATTAAGTGCAAAGAGTAAGTTAATGCTATTAAACAGTCATAGTGTCGCTGTGGTTTTGCATCTTAAACACCATTTCGTTGGTTTGGTTTATCGCACTTCAAGTTTTTTATTTGTCGTTTACACTAACTATGTTGTCTAACATAGTGCACTGTGGCTGAAAGTTACGGCCATTTAAAATAGCATTTACCAATAAGCTAACACGCTGGTTTTACGCGATCAATCTTGGATAAAAGTTAAATTTTTATGCTTAATTTTAGCAAATCTAAATGCTCATTAATGTGTTGATTTTATAAATAAGTATATTAAGTTGAAATTAATACTGCGAATAAAAGTGTTAAGATATTAACGCGGATTTAATTCTTTATTACACTATAATAAAGATAGTTTACTTTCTATACCTGTAATAAAGTTGCGTTTGATAACTTTCCCCGCCGTACTGCCGTACGGCGGGGAAAGTTATCTTCTACTATGACATATTTTGAACAAAGCAGATAAAATGAAATAAAAACTGACCAATATAATAACTATATTGCATATCACTTTCAAATGATTATACACTAGCCAAAAGGTGTCGTGTTTATATCCTGGCATGAATGTTCAAAACAGCAGCTTCGCAAAAACTGGTATCGTAATTATTGTACCGTGATTTCATTAGTCACGATATGGCGTTTGATGTCCTAGGTAGTGAACGCTGGCTGAGATTTGGATATTTTATTACGCGCTCTGCAGCGTATCATTAGGAATGATGTAGGAGTGATGCATGTTTCTTTGAATAAAATATACTCTGGTAACAATCTGGTACTATTGTTAATTAGGGCTGCAGTAAAGCTAAAATTATATTTAGTTATTTAATGTTGTTGTTAGTCGCTGGTACCACCGGCAGTACCAGAAAGCACTTTATGACTAAATGTCCGCTAGAGATGAGGTGAGAGATTAGTACACTAAGAGTTGTTGTATAATCTTTTATTAAAAACTGAGTATTTCTAATATAGAAAGTATCGTTAAGATTTATTTAAATTGTGGTTGATGCAAGCTATACCTGGTGTGTAAGCGTTGTCTTTTCATATAAGATATTGCAAATAAACAACACTAGCAAAAACTGACTGCGATAATCATCACAAATCAGATATGGTTTGTAATATTATTTAATTTTAAATACTTGCGTTGTTTGCAGTGAATGCGTGCAACTCATTTCATACCTCGCCTGACAAGGCGAGGTATGAAAAATCTTTAAGGGAAATTTAGCTAGTCATAGCCCTGTGATGTAGAAATAATATTAGACAGAAGGTAGTGCAACAAGGTATCTTCCGAGCCTCTAAAATAATAATTATATGATACAAAGATATCAAGAGATGAAAATACTATAATGATCCTTATCAATACGTAATACTGTGTGGACAGTAATGTTAGGTAGTGTTCTTGCCCAGTAGTTGAACAATATCCTCAACATACATCCGGTAAATTTACCCTGGTAGCATCACCGACTCTAGGACTGGAATCGCTATGGTTAATATATAGTTTTTTTTGATTAAAGGTCGGTCTAGTGCCAAGACAGAATTATTATCAATAATAATAATTTTAGGATGCAGTAAATAAATGCGTAATATTTTACGCATACAATGTATAATAATTGCCATCTTTTGATAAGTAAATCATGATTGAACACTCAATTAATATTGCCGACCTACGAAGGGAGTATATTCGAGGTGGTTTACGCCGAGCTGATTTAACGGCGGAGCCTATGGATTTGTTCGGGCAATGGTTTAAACAAGTTTGCACTGCCCATCTTCCAGAGGCCACTGCCATGAGTGTAGGTACCGTGGACGATAACAACCAGCCGTATCAGAGGTTAGTATTGCTGAAACATTTTGATCGTCAGTGCATGATTTTTTACACTAATCTTAGTAGCCGAAAATCTTCCCACTTAGCGCATAGACCACGTATTAGCTTACACTTTCCCTGGCATGCACTGGAGCGTCAGGTGTTAGTACTAGGCCTCGCGGAAAAACTCTCAGTCATGGACGTGAAGAAGTACTTTTATAGTCGGCCACGAGATAGTCAAATTAGTGCTTGGGTTTCGCACCAGTCCAGCAGGATTTATTCTCGCGGTTTTCTAGAAGGTAAGTTTATGGAACTAAAAAATAAATTTGCTCATGGGAAAGTACCACTACCCAGTTTTTGGGGCGGTTATCGAGTCATTATAGATGCGATGGAGTTCTGGCAGGGTAGAGAACACCGTTTGCACGATCGGTTTCTATATCAACGAATAAATGGTGGTTGGAAAATTGAGCGGTTGGCACCATAGCTAAATGCAACGGTGTACCTGATGAATCCGTGGCAGTAGTGTAAAACATTACCCTGTTAAAAACAGACCTATCATTAAAGTAAGACGATGGTTAAACACTAACGTCTGATTCATGATATTTTTTCTTTATTTGAAAATTGAGTTTGTAATGGCAGATAGTTGTAAATTAATGCAAGAATTGCAGGAACGTGGCCTGATTCTTCAAGTAACGGATGAGAGAGGACTATCAAAACGATTAGCGTCTGGGCCGATCTCTTTATATTGCGGCTTTGATCCTACTGCCGACAGCTTACATTTAGGGCATCTAGTGCCTTTGATGTGCCTCAAACGTTTCCAGCTAGCCGGCCACCTTCCGGTAGCGCTAATAGGTGGGGCTACTGGACTTATTGGCGATCCAAGCTTTAAAGCAACCGAGCGTAAGTTACATGCCCCGGAAACTGTTAGGGTATGGGTGGAGAAAATTAAGCACCAGATATCGCTGTTAATTGATTTTGACTGCAGAGATAATAGCCTCCTTGTTGTTAACAACCATGACTGGTTTAGCGCTATGAATATGCTCACGTTTTTACGTGATATTGGTAAGCATTTCTCTATCAATCAGCTTATTCATAAAGAGTTGATAAAACAGCGATTAAATCGTGCTGATAATGGTGTTTCTTTTACCGAGTTTTCTTATAATCTTTTGCAAAGCTACGATTTTGCTTTTCTGAATAAGCAGTATGGTGTGGAACTGCAAATTGGCGGATCTGATCAATGGGGAAATATTATCTCAGGCGTTGAGTTGACGCGCCGGCTGCATCATCATACTGTGTATGGTTTAACAGTGCCTATTATAACTAAAGCGGATGGCACCAAATTTGGTAAGACTGAAGGTAACACGGTTTGGTTAGATTCTCGCAAGACTAGCCCATATAATTTTTATCAATTTTGGGTCAATACTGCAGACAGCGACGTATATCGTTTCTTAAAATTATTCACTTTTTTATCACTTTCTACTATCGAGGCACTAGAACAAGAGGATCAGACTCGTGTGAGCGGTAAACCTCCGCGCGCCCAATATATTTTGGCTGAAGAAATGACTCGTATGGTACATGGCGTACAAGGATTATCGGCGGCGAAGCGTATTACTGCCAGTTTATTTACCAATGTGCTAACGTCTTTGGACGAAGATGATTTTGCCCAATTGGCTCAGGACGGTATGCCGATGGTCGTTCTTGGGTGCGACGTTAATAATTTGCAGCAAGCACTCGTTGCCGCTAAGTTAGTGTCATCGCGTAGGCAGGCTCGTGTCATGATACGTTCCAACGCGGTAGCAGTGAACGGCAAAAAAAAAGCAGAGCCAGAGTATATTTTTCACGAAGCCGATAAGTTGTATAATCATTACACTCTATTGCAGCGTGGTAAAAAGCACTACTGTCTACTGTACTGGCAATAAAAGCAAAATTAATTTTTAAAATATCTACATTTTGCTTTCTTCTGTATGCATATGCCAAATTACAGGCATACTATTAGCTGCTTTTATGGAAAATATTTTCTATTTAATTTTACGGAGTTTACTTAGATGTTGATAAATAAGCTTCACTATTGATTTCTATGCACTAGATGATCTTTAACTTGAGATACAGAAAATGCTGTGTCCATGCAATTTTGCAATATAATTTATGATTATTTGTGTCTTGTTGGCATATGATGTTCACGCGACTAGTTTGGCTAGACTTGTGAAAAGGATAGCTACAGTTAATGGTTTGTCAACCACATTAGCGTGGTTACTAAACAGCTATACAAGAGAACTACGCCTCACTTTATTTATTAGATTTTGTTATGTATCTCTTTATTTTGGAATAGGCAAAAGTGTTACTACGCCTCTCAGGCGACTAGCTACCGAGACATCGCGCATCAAAACTTAAGCTATTTTAACTTATTAAGGCAAGCATAGTGTATGTTAGTGAACAAGGTCTGGTGTATCAGATGATAAAATATATTAAAAACGCTGCTACAACATTATTTCTTATTGACGTTAAGAGTATAAATGTTTTTATAATATCCACAATATCATGTGTATCGTTTGCCTGCTTAGTCTAGCCATCTCATTGCTGATTTTTATTAAACTAATATCATTTTATAAGAGAATGATGAGTGGCATGTGCGGTGCGGTGAACTCAGTAATCAAATTCTTAGCCCCCGCTTCGGCTCATTCTGCGACATTTTATTTTTTCGTTAGTTATTCCGACTCCTCCGTTCGTGATAGAAGGTCTAGCTTTGGCGCGAACACCAACATAATCAGGGCGATGATTCCGGTAAAGATCCCTATCTGCATAAACACATTGCTATATATATGGAGAGAATGATGAGGATCGCTTATATCGGACGATACTGTAGATAAGTTAGCGATGAAACCAGCTATAATTGCTGCTGCGGAGGTAGTTAGAAACCAGGTGCCCATGATAAATCCCATTAAACGCTGTGGAACCAGCTGCGCTACCATCGCTAGACCTAGTCCGGAGATCATCAACTCTCCAATACTTTGGAGAGCATAGCTCAATATAAGCCAATAAATCGATACTAATCCGGTATTGCTGGAAAAATATGCTCCTAGAGGGAGCACTAAAAAGGCTAGTGAACAAAATGCCATGCCGATGGCAAATTTGAATGTCATCGGCAGACGATCACCCAGGCGATGATATCCTACAGCTAGCAATGGACTTGCAAGCATTATACAAAAAGGATTTAGCGCCTGGAGCTGTTCAGGTTCAAAAGTTATGCCCAGTAGCGAGGTTTGGACGTTATGGATGGCAAAAAAATTGAGAGAGGTAGGCATCTGGCTATAAAGTACAAAGAAAACTATAGCTTCAAGCATCATGATGAACGCGACTAGCATGCGACGGCGAGCCGGACCTTTCAGACGCAAAGTTTCATATGCGAATATTAGTACAATGCCAAGTATTACCCCCCCTAACGCTATACGTGCGATATTTTGATAATGTAACAACCAGGTAGCTATTGGAATTAGCACTAGAATGCCAGCAATAACTGCTATCAAACTAGATACGTTTAGCTCCTTAAAATCTGGTGCCGAACCGTAATGATTAACGTAACTGCGGCATAATAAGAAGTTTAGTAATGTGATAAGCATTCCGAGGACGCTTAAGGAAAATGCTACGCTCCAGCCATAATGCACTACTAACCATGGGGCAGCGAGCATCGATAGAAAAGAGCCGATATTGATGGCCATGTAATACATGGTAAAGGCTCCATCCAGACGAGGATCGCCTCTTTTATAGCAGGTAGACAGTAAGGCGGAAGGGTTAGCTTTGAATAGGCCACACCCAACGGCTATTGTAGCCATGCCTAGATAAACCCAAAAAACTTCGTGGCCAGACCATGCCATCATGCTGTAACCAGCAGTTAGTACCAAAGTTCCGAGAATTATTACACGTTTAGTGCCTAGTACTTTATCTCCTAGCCAGCCGCCAATGGCGACAAAGCCATAGACCATGGCGCTAAATGACGAAAACAAGGTGATAGAAGCAGATTCTGACAGACCTAGTATTTTTACTAGGTAAATGACTAATATAGTTTGCAGGCAATAATAACCGAAACGCTCCCACAGTTCGATAGAAAAAATCAAATAAAACGATTTAGGTTGTTTAAATGCGGTAATGATCATCCGCTGTTTAGCGGGTTGTTGCTTTGTAGTTGACACAAGAACCTCGTTTTTTATTTTACTTTAAAGCGTATTTAAATTGTTGTCGGTAATGATGGTAGCGTCATATTTTACACGTATCGTATTTAAAACAAGGTAGTAAACAGCTAAATATCTGTTTTTTGTTGTTCAGAAGATTTGAATGTTGTTACATCATACGGTTCTGTCGCAGAATAAATATAATATTGTATTAATACAATGTGTTTATGCTAAACGGTAAGTGGTTATTAATTAAACTAATTTATAACTTAAATTATTCAATATGTATAATAAACAAACAGTAAAAATGTTAAGAGATAGACTTTTAACCAAACACGATAAAGACTAATAGCGCGTAACCATGCACTTTTGTAACTTTTATTTGGGTAGATAACATCCAAAAGTTTGCACGTAGCATATGATTTTTAATCATAGCCTTAAACGTGTTCTTCTTAGATATTTGCCCTAAATGATGTTATGGTATGTCTATTTATTTCATATAACGTAAATTAACAGTAATAAATCGTCATTAAGCTTACGGCGTAAATACTCGATCTATGTCGAGATATCGTTATCGATGCATTGGGCACGTTATTTAAGATAATATTTCTGATTGTACTCACACAGATCTTCAATTAGGCAATAGCTGCAACGAGGTTTGTGAGCTATGCAGGTATAACGGCCGTGTAGAATAAACAAGTTGTGGCAATCTATCTGAAATGATTTTGGTACGTTAGCTAACAACTTTTGCTCGATTGCTTTTGCGTCTTTACCAACCGCAAATCGGGTGCGGTTAGCAACGCGAAAAACATGTGTATCCACAGCGATTGTCGGCCAGCCGAAAGCAATATTTAGCACTACATTTGAGGTTTTGCGCCCGACACCCGGCAGCGATTCTAGTGCCGCGCGGTCTTCCGGTACCTCGCCTTGGTATCGTTCTAACAGTAGTTGACAGGTTTTAATGATATTTTCTGCTTTACGATTAAATAGTCCTATAGCTTTTATGTAGCTTTTAACTCCCTCAACCCCAAGCGCTATCATGGTCTGCGGTGTATTAGCTATCGGAAATAACTGGCTAGTTGCTTTATTGACACTGACATCAGTAGCCTGCGCAGAGAGCAGTACCGCAATCAATAGTTCAAAATGCGAATAGTATACTAGTTCGGTAGTGGGATGAGCATTATTGTCTCGCAAGCGACAAAGAATATTATAACGCTTTATTTTATTCATCGGGTAAAATGGCTGGTCCTGTTGTGGCAATTGAAATAGAGGCTGTTTACTGCCAGAATTTTATTCATTAATCTATTAGTATTTTCTCTTCAATATATATATAGCTTTTCCTAAAAAAACGACATATAGGTATGAGATACCGATATGCTCTGCGCCATTCTTAATTGATCAGTAACGTTAGCGGTTGATCGACGCCATCGAAAAGCGAGCCGTTACTGTGTGGTTTGCACTAATTTAAATAGTGAAACCTTAGTACAGTAATAGTTTTTGCTGCGAGGCATATGTTTCCTCCCCCTGGTTATGCAATCGGTGACGATAAGGAAAATGCCCATAAATTGCTAAAAATTAAACGCGTAAGCCTATTATATATAGGAATTAATAATTCTTTATATCACCCGCGCTACAGAGATGATAATTATCATATAAGTGGAAATGTTAATTTCCACGAAAATCTAGCATCGCTCAATAGGCAATGCCGTATTGATGTATTGATGAAGATCATAATCGGCAACGTGGCAAGATGGTACCAATTTTGTAAGCTCATTGGTGGTAAATGTTTGATTTTGCTAGCAACTGATATTAGTATTAGTAGTAACTGCACCTTCGTCGTGTTTATTGTGCTACATGTCCTCAAAGGAGGACATGTGTTTCTCTTCATTTAATGTATAGTTTTCTCCGTAATAAAATGCGGCATCTTTTTTAGCAAGTTAAGGTTTTTAAAACTGGGAATGTATTTCCATACTGTGTTTCCTGCGAAATGATAATGCTACTGGTGCATTGATTAAATATATTTCGTTTTTTATCTTTCAAATATTATTGTTATCTACACGTCGGATTTATCGCTAAAGTAAGTAATTGAGTACGAGATGCACAACTCTATTTTATTATCTAGTACCATTATCTTATTATAATTAGTCGTTCTGGTATATAATATACATTGTCGGTGGCTTCTACTTTATTGAAAACCTTGCTTAAACTAGTAAAATTTTATGGCACCTGAAGAGTCTTTTGGCTCTAGGAGCTTAAGTGCCTAGGTATAAAACAAATAATACTTTTTTAGTAATGTACTACTACAGATAATACAGGATTGGTATCATTGCTTAATTGATGAATTATATTTGCATAATATAATGTCACGTGTGGTCTGGCTATCTTATCAGCACCGTCATCCTGGTTATGCGATAGGTGAATACCACCGTAATGGTAGAGTGATGTTTTTAATTATTGTAATATTATTTCTACCTTAAGAAATTGTTATATATGTGTGGCTTAATATAGTGATCAATTAGGGGCACGCACAAAAACACGCATATATTGGCTAGCAGTACGAAATTGGTCAAGCTAAGAGTACCCTCAAGTAAATAGAAGTCATACTAAATCCAGTCAAAATTTTAAAGAGTAGTCATCTACTGATGAGGTAGTACCATAAAACTGGTAAAAAGAAATTAATGTCAAACTACTAAGTATCGTATATCCTAAATAAATGTAGTAAAAGCAGCGGGCTTATTGTTGGTGCTATCTAATGTTTTTGGTATCAGCGGAGATTAGCATGACAAAAAGCACGCTAAGTAAAATACGCTATCTACTTATCCGCTAACAGATTAATAAAATATAGCTAACCTAGTAATAAGTTAATATTGCCACAGACGTATTCTACGCATTTTGTTAATTTTAATGGTAATTTGCACATTATTAAGAAGAGACAAGTACGCAGTATGTTTTAAATCCGTCTAATGAATAGGAATGACTTTAGTGACGTTGTACCGTACTGCCATTAGCTATGGCAAGTATGATATGGGTAAAAACTTACTAACTTTTAGTGAATTTACAAATATAATATGCGGAAGTCAGGATACGTTATTTACTCATGTTTTATTTAATCTAATTTATTATTAATTAAGCGTTGTTTATTACCAGGGTAAACAAGTCAAATCCTTTCTGTACTTCAATGTTCTTCTGTGCTTACTGAAACATATTAATATTATTTAATAAAATGATTTCTTACGCATCATAGTCATGTACGAGAGGGTTTCGCTAACTCAATGTCGGAAAATTCGATTTTTTTGCTTTATCGTTTGTATTGAATCCTAGTGCTTTAATGGAAAGTCGTAAAATACAAAATTTCTTCTATATATTCTTTCTCGGATTTTTTATCGCTGCATAATTTTTTGCAAACATTATTTACAAAATATTCAATGCGTTATCAGCGGCATTGTGCCTTTACACTAGCCAAATTTTATGCATCGCTACCTGAATTTTTAGTTTTATGTTTTTTGAAACTAAAACCAGTATATTGGTCGTTTATGTACCTAACATCATTGCTGCTGTTTATTCTGAAATATATTTGCCATTGCATTTTAGACACTAATCCAGTTCGTTTCTCATTTTAAGCTAAGTTATACGGGCAAATTAAATGCACAAAACTATTAAATGTTCACTTTAGTTCACTTATGTATGTCTTTTGTATAACTGCTTTTGTTTCGGCCGCAAACCACTCTTTACATTAATACTCAATAATGTTAATAACGATTAGTAGGCAGAATGCGAATTGTACTGATCAATCAATACTGGCTGCCCAGACATAATGAATTATGAGACAGCCGCTTTGATGTATTTAACGTTACATTTTAGTTATATTAACATCAGTCGAGCCTGATAGTAAGTAATATTAGCCTATTTCCGGCACCTTTTTATCGGAGGGAGACGCTCTGTAGCGTTTTTTTATTAAAATTAAGTTGTTCTTTCAGTATTTACCTTGCCATTTATATTTTGCTTTATCTGATAAAATCAGAGCATCTGCCGGTATTTATAGTAAAAGGGTTATTTGAGTTAAAGCGAAACATGATACTTTAAAGGTTGACTAACGCAATTTATAGGCTAGTTAAAGTACTTTAACGGTTAGTTTTAAGTGTTTGTAAGTCAGGTCAACATCTATAATCTCAATGACTTAAGTGCAAATTAATTTAACTACGCTGCCTGATTAGTTCAGTAATTTTAGTTTAAATGACGGCATTATCGCCGTTATTAGGCTTAACTGCTCTGTATTATTGAAATTTGCATATTGAGAAAACGAAATATTTTAATGTATTCGGTATCTACTCGTTAGTACTTTAAAGTTTTTAATTACCTATTAACAGGTTATGCATTTAATAGTTAGAAAATCACTAATTTATTACGTGGTAAAGAGTTTCCAAGATTTTTTAACCAGATTGCGTTTTTTAATGACGCTTTAGGCATAAAGTTAATCTATCCAACCATGCTATTAGTGGCAGTTACTGCAATAAATATTAAAAAAAATTGCATAGCGATGTGTCTGAGTATTTGCTATCTTGGTTTATCAATTAATGAATAGCAATTCAGTAATAAACATATTAAAATCAAGGTGTTATTTTATAAAGTTTTGTTTTAGGGCATTAAATCGATTTTTTCATGGTACTAAATTACCCTATACAAGTATTAATGATAATTGCGCTAAGGTTTTTTTTGCTATTTTTAATACGTGGTTTTATTTACCCAGCGATTGATAGCTGAACGGCTGATCTTTATGGGCTTAGCCTTATTTTCATTATTGTAATTGTGGGAAAAAACCAATTTAACTATTTCGCGCTAAATTCAGCAGTACATGCGTACTCATTGTACAATTTAATAGAATTTAGAGCAATATAAATATCTTAATAAGGTGGAGATGTTTATTTTTAGTGCTCTTTATTACATAAATATTCTTGAAGAATAATTAATGTGGGCGTGCAGTTGGACGCACTTAACCTCAAGGCTCACGATTGTACTTTCGTGACATTTTGTCTTACAATATTGCACGGTTTTTCCTTTATTTTAACCTGTACCTACAAGACTGGAACTGTTGTTTCTTTAGGATAGGTATGTGTATATTAGAAATTGGTGGATCCCTGCTCTTTAACGCCACGATGGTGTCGTGCAATGCATGAATTGGTGTTACCCCTTTCACAACCTGCTTATCTATGCAGGGTAATTAGTTACAATAATGTCCTCTTTAGTAACTTTTGATTTGTGGTTACCATATTTTATATGGGCTGATTAGCCACATGTTACGCAGCATTTCCTCTGGTTGGCAATCTTGTCGCATTTTGTTGCGCAATCAATAAGCAGGATAATCAATATCCTAGTTTTGTCCCATTTCACGTCAGTGATTTCTTACGTGGTCAGAATACTGTAATCGTATGTGGCTTTAACAATAAATGTTATACCAAAGCCGCAATTTCATTGATCATGACAACTTTTAACACCCTTTATTATTTAGATGAAGTGTTATTAGAGACATTTCATATATGATGATCAATTAATTACAACGTATTAATCAAATTTTATCGCGCTCGCAGTGGCGATGAACGAGTAGCTTCAATTAATACGTGCTCTTCTAGATGGTAATAATTTATTGATACCGAGATTATTATTTATTGCTTATAGCAAACTTGCCTCGATATGTTCGCGCCCTCGGCGTCATCGCCATAAAGGGTCACATAAAATTATCAAATGAACTCGATGAACCGTAGCAGTGCTATTTTACTAGTCGTTGTAGATAAGTACTACAAATAAGGAAAAGGGGAGGCGATGTGTTTATAGTAAATCACTATTAGTGCTTTTTAGATACAATACTATAAGATGTATTGCTCTAATGATTTTGTCGCTCGCGAGTGTCAAGTAAGTGTAATTAGTAAATACGTTATGATAAAGTTTTCTGCTGGCGTCGTCAGCAACGAACATCAAATCATGCATTAAACCATAAGCCCTATCAAGGGCTCGCGTGGGCTGGTTATATTATCTCCAGTTATTTTAACATGTGGCAGAATAGGGTTTTATTGCAATGTACCGCGTAGCTTTGACCCACACAGCCAACGTTAATATGAACTTTATTACTGTTGTTGTCTTTAGCGATAGTAGTCAGTAAAAGTATAAATATATTTGATTATTGTTCGGCCTATTTTTTGGTAATATAATGATATTAAAGATAAAATGACGTTACATGTCGATAAAAGATAAAGCACAAGCTATGATGATCTAATGACAGACATGGTATATGGAACGTTCCAATACCTGTAATGATTTATAACTGCGACATATTGTAACAAATTGCGACTTATCTGTAACTCCAAGCTTTAACTGAGCATTATGAGCATAACGATGCTCATATAACTTTACTAAACTTTCCACTTAGGTGATACTTATTAAAGTAATTTCGTTACCAGTAAAATACTACCATTTCACATTCGGCAAAATTTATCCTGCATGTGGTTGAATTACTTAATTATTCCAGATAGTAAAGTGGTTTTCATACCACAACGATTAGCTGTTTGCATTATAAGTCAATGAGTTTTACTTTTATTAGATCTTATTGAGTAATATTAAAGTTAATTTAAACGTTAATATTATTTTCTGCTTATACTACCTCCATATAAATAGAGAATTAGCGCTTGACATGCACTTCGCTATTGCACTTGCATTAGTACCTTAATGGTAGATAGATATTTATAATTAATTAAAAATTATAATTGAGTGTATTAACTATCATCTCCTCTTCACAGGTTTTTCTATATAAAGAATAATGTTAAGCTGGATTACAGCTGTCAAGTTCGTTTATGAATTTTATTATACGTGCCCGCCGTGCGGTATTTTGATATAAAGACATTGTCATTCTATTCCTCACTATTTAAGTAGATAGACTCTAATTATTTAGCTTCTTGAAAGTATTTCGTGTGAGGATTATATATTGAGTTACTGCAGCTCCCCAGCTGCAGTAGACTTTGCTTTCGTTGAAAACGCAATAAAATATTCATAATTTGAGTTTATCTAAATACCTAACCGCATTTGTATTAGATGTTAAATGGTGTAGTACGGCTGTGAACCGAACGGGATTCGTATGTAATAAGCAAATGACTGCTAGCAGCATGGTAGCGGAGCTAAACCAAACGGCAGCTTATAAAATCTAGTCATCTAATGATTGTAGTGGCTAGAGGTGCAGTTATATCACTACAAATCAATCCAGAAAGTAGTGTTAACTAGGTCTCTATTTCATGAGGAATATCGAGTCATCAATGGTAAATGCAGTAACTATTTATGAGAAAAAAACGCATATACTCGGACTAGTGGCTTTATCTTATTAATGGTTATTGCATATTGTCTGCAATTTTATATAAATAAGTATGATGGATATAGTCAAGCGTATCAGATTTTAAACTAGATAAGTTGCAAATAATCCAACTAATATAATTAGTTACTGCATTTTAGTAAAAATAATTTGTTATGAACGGTGACCAACATTTTGCTAGTATGAGTAGTACATTTTGCTCTTCTGCGTGCAGAAGAGATATTGTTACAGTTTTGTGCTGTAGAGTCAGCTTTAGAGTATTTGACATAACCACAGGTTCTTTAAATTTTAAAAAACATCATACGTTAAATAAGAAATTAATGATATCGCCATCCTGAACTATATAATCTTTCCCTTCGAATCGCATTTTCCCGGCTTTTTTAGCACCTTGCTCTCCTTGATAAGAAATAAAATCAGCAAAGGAAATTGTTTGGGCTCTAATAAACCCTTTTTCGAAATCAGTATGAATTTTGCTGGCTGCTTGCGGCGCTGTAGCGCCTACCTGGATAGTCCAGGCGCGTAATTCTTTCACCCCGACAGTAAAATAAGTTTGCAGATTCAACAGTTCATAACCGGTACGAATTACGCGGTTTAAGCTCGGCTCGCTAAAACCGAGTTCCTCTATGAATTTATTTCGTTCTTCTTCATCGATATTTGCCATATCGGATTCAATTATCGCGCATACCGGTATTACAACCGCCCCCTCGTTCTCAGCAATAGCGTAAACTTTATCCAGGTGATGATTATTTTCAAAACCGGCTTCATTAACATTAGCGATGTACATAGTCGGTTTGAGCGTTAGAAAACTAAGATAGCGTATAATATTTTTTTCATCACTCGAGAGATCTAACATTCGTAGAATGCCGTCATTGCTCAGATGGGATAGGCATTTTTCTAGCACTGTCAGCTGCAATTTGGCATCCTTGTTTCCAGTTTTAGCATTTTTTTGCACCCGATGAATAGCGAGCTCGCACAGTTCCAAATCGGACATAGCTAATTCGGTATTAATAACATTAATATCGTTTATCGGATCGATTTTTCCCGATACATGAATAATGTTATCGCTTTCAAAGCAACGTACGACGTGACCGATAGCTTCTGTTGAACGAATATTAGTCAAAAATTGGTTACCTAATCCTTCTCCTTTTGATGCGTTTTTTACTAAACCAGCTATATCTACAAATTCTGTCGTAGCTTGTACGATACGACGTGGTTTAATAATTTTTGCTAACTTATTTATGCGCGTATCGGGCACCGGCACCACGCCAGTATTGGGAATGATAGTACAAAATGGAAAGTTCATTGCGTTGGCGTTCGCTTTGGTCAGAGCATTAAACAAGGTAGATTTACCCACGTTTGGTAACCCGACAATACTGCATTTAAAACCCATAGTGGTCTTACTTCCAATATTTATATTATTATTTAGTTAATTTTATGATTTATATCATATCTTTAAGTGTTTATTATACGCAAAATATGGTAAAAATAAACGTTTAGCATGTGTGTTTAACCTGGCTAGTAAGCATTTAGGTTCTTCATATCCTTCGTAGCATCTTGGGTAACAAGAATTTCCGTACAACGGACCGCCTTATCTATAGCATTATTAATAAGCTGTAATTCCGCTAAAGGTGGTTTACCGAGCACAAAGCTTACTACTTTGTCTTTGTTGCCAGGGTGGCCGATACCGATACGTAGGCGGTGGAAATTGTGATTGCTGCCAAGTCGGTTAATAATATCTTTGAGGCCATTGTGGCAGCCATGACTACCGCCCAGCTTCAGTCGAGTTTTGCCAGGTAGCAGAGCTAGCTCGTCGTGCGCCACCATAATTTCTTCTGGTGCGATGCGATAAAAAGTGGCCATCGTAGTTACTGCTTTACCGCTGAGATTCATGAAGGTAGTCGGAACCAGAAGGTGAATATCTCTGCCTCCTAGGATCAGGCTGCAGGTGTAGCCGTAAAATTTGCTTTGATCTTTTAACGTTTGCTGGTAACGCTTTGCCAGTGATTCCACATACCAAGCACCGGCATTGTGGCGAGTTGCGGCGTATTGTGCGCCTGGATTAGCTAATCCTACAATTAATTTAATCCTCATATTTTCTCTTATCTGACTAGATTTCTTGTTAGTTTACTTAGCTAGGGCAATGCAATTTCTAATTGACGGCAGGGTATTGGTAGTGATGATAGTGCCGATTTGTATGATCTACTCAAAATTTGTGATAGTTAATCATAAATTAATGACTTAATTATTGCCATACATGAATCAATGTATGGGAATAATGAGCGTAATGAATTACGTTGAAATGGCTCCTGCCAGGACAATCAGAGAGTGTTATAATATGAGACGCAAATTAGCAATGCGAGTCAGCAATAGCTTAATGGGGGTTAAGATGATACTGATGAATAGTAGAACTTTATTTTGTGCTTAAATCTGCTGCTCTCAATCTAGATATTAAATCTTATAATTATCGTCTGGCTTTATAATATGCACTTTTTAGTCGGTGGATTATTATTGTATTAATACACGGAGTGTGCGCATGAGTTGTAATTATAAGGCAATAATGGATCGCTGCTGACGGTACTTAAAAGCTTTTATTCGCACATGATAAAAATCATAACGTCGCTATCATTAACCTTTGTGCTTTGATAGTGTGCAAGATAATCTAAAACAACGGCAAAGCGATTGTGGCGCTTACCTTTTAACTTTCTTGAGTAACCAGACGAACGACCTTGCCATGATCGGCGCAAAATTATCGATATTCAAACATCGCCGATATGGATTCTTCGTTGCTGATACATCGAATCGCTTCTGCTAACATCCCTGACAATGTCCGTGTGTATACATTAGGTAGCGCCTTGATCGCTAAATTAAGAGGAATAGTGTCACAGACAATTACTTTATCGATCATTGAATTCTTGATGTTTGCATGAGCGCTGCCAGAAAAGATCGGGTGAGTTGCATAGGCAAACACCCGCTTGGCTCCGCTTTCCTTTAGTGCTTCGGCAGCTTTGCATAAAGTACCTCCAGTATCGATCATATCATCTACTAGCACGCAGTCGCGACCAGCGACATCACCGATAATATGCATGACCTGAGAAACGTTGGCGTGCGGTCGGCGCTTGTCGATAATCGCCATATCAGTGTCTTTAAGTAGCTTAGCTATTGCGCGGGCGCGCACTACACCACCTATATCAGGCGATACGATGATCGGATTTTTCAAATCTTGCTGCAACATATCCTCCAGTAAGATCGGGCTGCTAAACACGTTATCTACTGGTACGTCAAAAAATCCCTGAATTTGCTCTGCGTGCAAATCGACTGTTAATACGCGGTCAACGCCGACGCTTGACAGAAAATCGGCTACTACTTTGGCGGTAATGGGGACGCGTGCAGAACGAACACGGCGATCTTGACGCGCATAACCGAAGTAAGGGATGACGGCGGTGATACGTCCTGCTGATGCTCGGCGCAGCGCATCTACCATAACTATTAGTTCCATTAAGTTGTCATTGGTCGGTGCGCAGGTAGACTGAATGATAAAAATATCTCCTCCGCGAACATTTTCATTGATTTGTACACTTACTTCTCCGTCGCTAAAACGGCTAACAGCAGCATTACCAAGATTAGTATATAAACGGTTGGCAATACGTTGTGCTAGTTCCGGGGTTGCATTTCCAGCAAAAAGCTTCATATCAGGCACGAGAATAACCTCAGGATTGGATCGAGATAAAACATTTCGCTAGCCTAACGTTGAAAAGACGTCTGCGCCTGCGGGTAATGTCATTAGACCATCGTCGTTGGTCAGATTATTTTTGCATCAATGATAACGCCCGATGTAGCGGGGAAACGTTCATACCTTTCGCAACAAAACTTCGCATCCATACCGGAGTCTGCAAGAAAACCTGACGAGCGGCATCCTCGGTGTCGAATTCGGCAAAAACACAAGCGCCTGTGCCAGTCATTCTTGACGGTGCATATTTTAATAACCATAAAAGATGTTGCTCAACTGAGGGAAAATGTTTTTTTGCGACTTGTTCACAAACATTTTGAAAAGTGACGGACATCAGCTGATCAAGTGAGCAGTACTGTGCGTTTCTTTGCAGATTAGGGTCGCTAAAAATGCTTGAAGTAGCAATATTGACCGGCGGTACGGCGATAAGATACCATTTTTCTACTAAGACAACTGGTGTAAGTTGTTCACCAATGCCTTCGGCGAATGCCGCCGTACCTCGCACGAATACCGGCACATCAGCGCCAATAATTAGTCCCAGCCTCGTAAGGGTCGTAATAGTTAAACCGCAGCCCCACTGGGCATTGAGTGCCACAAGCACGGTTGCCGCGTCGGAAGACCCGCCACCGAGCCCCCCGCCCATAGGTAGCACTTTTTCAAGCCATATATCTGCCCCAGGAGTGGTTGGGTCATTAGTTTTCCAGCAGTAGCGCTGCAACATAAGCGCTGCTTGAACTATAAGATTGTTCTTTTCTGTCACGCCAGCTACAGGATTCAGCAGACGAACACGGCCGCCGACTGTCTTTGTTATATACAGTGTGTCGCCATAATCCAAAAATTGAAATAGTGTTTGCAGCAGATGGTAACCGTCGGAGCGTTTTCCAGTAATGTACAAAAACAGGTTAATCTTAGCGGGGGCTGGCCACTGATGTGTCATGAGCATTACAGATTCCAGCTATGCATGTTTAATTTAATGAGTTTATCACCTTGGATTAATTCCATAGTAGATGGTAGCGCCGGCACACTATCTTCGTGATAACTCTGGTAGGTCACAGTCCAGTGTTGCCCGTTGTGACTATAACGTAACTGGTGAAGGTAACCGCGGGAATCTAAGGTGAAATCGGTGGCATCGCCGGGTAAACCAATCATCCAATGACGCAAACTATTGAGTGGGATATATATGCCAATTAGTTTTTGTATTATAACTTCAGGATCGTCGCTTATGTAGAGGAAACCCCGTTTATTGACGATTTGTACTACATTAGACGTAACATTAAGAACCATCTCTATACTGCCGAAAGGATTAGTCAAAATTAATCGGTAGTGATTGACGCTAGTCTGCTGCCAGTTAAAATTTGCGAAAATTTTCAGTTCCTGGGAACGATAGGCGAAAGAGCCGCGAGTCTGGTAACGTGTAAGCCTGGAAAGCAATTGCTGGTGATGGTTACGCGATTCAGGCGCATGTTGACTTTTACTTATATCATAAGGAGTATGAATACTACAAGCGGTCAACGGCATAACAGCGATCAGCAGCAGCCGTAAAATAGCGTAACCACGCTCTGGCATTACTGCGACTTCCTTAAATATACTAGGTTAGTAATACTCACGCTAAAATAGCTGCAGTTATCATTATTGTCAATAGCTTTAATATTTTATAAATTATAAGTTACGTTAAATAAAATAAAGAAATCGAGTTGTGGCTTTTTTTTTGCACTTGTGTACTAAGTAGAATTAGTACAAGATATAAATATACTAATAATTATACTATTCTGTATACCATGCATCTCCCATGGCATTGATAACACAAAAGATGGTTTTGGTTCGACGCAAATTTATGACAAATTAATTGAGAGAATCATCGAATACTACGTTAATTGGGAAGGTATTCCACTAAATTTTAAAAAATTTATATATTGGTCTCTGACGCAAAAAAAGGGATACGCAACGAAATTTAGATCAATTTTCATGCGATCGTGTTTGTCATGTATTGTGGTGTTGCAGATTTTTTGAATTTAAATTTCAGTGACGGTTTTTCTAGTAAGCTAAGGTTAGCCGAAACGGCTGAACTGGTATCGTTATTTGAGTGAAATTACACATTGAAGCAGTAGGTCATCGCCAACTAAATTAGTGAATAAATTTAGCGTGTAGCGGAAGAAGTCAGCGATTACGTCATGAACTTAACATGAATTGATTGCTAATTGAGAAAAGCTAACATTGTTATTACTTCTATTTTCAGTAGATGCAAACGAATTATATTGAAGGAATGAATAGCGGAATAACCTCTCAACCAATACCGTTGGTAAGCTCATAGTTACTGCTAAATATCGCTGTACCGTGATATATTGAACCGAACGGGACTTAAGATGTCAGAGCCACTTATCTTTACACTGTAGACTATCTACAGTGTCATCATTGAAAAATTTTGTGCAGCATGCAAATAATGCTGCACTGATAAAAACACTGTCGTCGCTAAGGAAAGTCTTATACTTTATGAATTAGCAGTGGCACTTTGCCACTAACTAGGAATAAATTTTAAAAGATATGGTATACAAGCTAATAAACCGTTTTGTCCTTATCTATGCGACGAATAAATCTTTGTAACAGGCTTGTAAATAAAGGCGATCCATAGGAAAAATTTTGTTTTATGTTTTAAACTCGATACATACTAAAACATAATTAGGGGTAAATACATTAAGAATGAATCCTTCAATGGTCGCTAAATTAGAGGCGTTACAAGAGCGCCGAAAAGAAGTGGAACTTTTGCTTGGCGATCCAAGTGTAATTTCTGATCAAGCGCGTTTTCGTGCTTTATCAAAAGAGTACGCGCAACTATCTGATGTGGCAAGCTACTTTCATCGTTGGCACCAAGTGCAAGAAGATATCCAAAATGCAGAGGACCTGCTTCTGGATCCTGAATTACGCGATATAGCACAACAAGAGATGGAAGCTTCTCGCTTTTGTCAAGAACGACTAGAACAGCAACTTGAGGTCTTGCTGTTACCGAAAGATCTTGATGACCAACGTGGGTGTTTCCTGGAAGTGCGTGCCGGCATCGGTGGCGATGAGGCAGCGTTATTTGCGGGTGATTTGTTTCGAATGTATAGTCGTTTCGCCGAAATCCGCTGCTGGAAAATGGAGATCGTCAGCGCAAGTGCTGGAGAGCATGGCGGATTCAAAGAGATTATTGCCAATGTGTGTCATGAAGGTGCTTACGGTGTGCTGAAATTTGAATCTGGCGGTCATCGCGTGCAAAGAGTACCGGAAACAGAATCCCAGGGGCGCATCCACACATCGACTTGCACTGTAGTCGTGATGCCTGAGATCCCAGAGGTTGAACTGCCGGAAATAAACGTTGCTGATTTGCACATCGATACTTTTCGCTCCTCCGGAGCGGGTGGTCAGCATGTCAACACTACTGATTCAGCTATTCGCATTACCCATCTACCTACTGGGCTAGTGGTGGCATGTCAAGATGAACGCTCTCAACACAAAAATAAAGCTAAGGCCCTAGCTGTGCTAGGAGCACGTTTGCGCGCCTTGACGGTTCAGCGTCGACATCAAGAGGAGTCTACTACGCGCCGTAATCTGTTGAGTAGCGGCGAGCGCTCTGATCGCATCCGTACCTATAATTTTCCGCAGGGGCGGGTAACTGATCACCGTATTGGCCTGACGCTGTACAGGCTTGAGGAAGTGTTCGAAGGCAAGCTTGATATGCTGATTCAGCCTATCATGCAAGAGTATGCTACTGATCAGCTTGCTGCTTTGTCTGAGATGGTCTAATGACTTGGCAGCAATGGTTAACTCAGGCAGTGACACGATTGCGAGCGTCTTTTAGTCTTAGCGCTAAGCTGGATGCTGAAATATTACTGGCTTTAGTTACTGGCGCAACGCGAACTAAATTGCTAGCTTTCGGCGAAAGCCAGTTGATTAACGAGCTGCACGTTAGGCTTGAAGCGCTGTTAGTCCGCCGCGAACGAGGCGAACCCCTAGCGTATCTGATTGGCGAACGCGAGTTCTGGTCCTTGCGGTTGCGGGTATCGCCTGATACCATGATTCCACGTCCTGATACGGAATGTTTAGTGCAATGTGCGCTTGACCTGTTGCCGCCATCTCGCGTTGAGGTGCTGGATTTGGGTACCGGCAGCGGCGCTATCGCGTTAGCTCTAGCTTCGGAGCGGCCAGCATGGCAGATAACCGGTGTTGATCGCGTGTTAGGCGCAGTTGTTCTTGCACGTGACAATGCTAACAGCCTGGGGCTGAACAATGTTCAGTTTTACAAAAGTGATTGGTTTAAAGTATTGCAGACGCAGCGCTATAGTCTTATTGTGAGTAACCCACCTTACATAAAGGCTAACGATCCGCATCTTACACAGGGTGATGTACGTTTTGAGCCTCGCAGCGCTCTGGTGTCGGGGAAGGATGGTCTAGAGGATTTATCAGCAATTTGTCGCGGAGCGGGTAGGCATTTGTTATCCAACGGCTGGTTAATATTAGAACATGGTTGTAGTCAGGGAGCTGCTGTGCGCGCTCTGCTTGCTGTTGTAGGTTTTACCAATATAGCTACTCTTCGTGATTATAGTAATAATGAGCGCGTTAGCCAAGGACAGTGGCTGTTATAACTAATGCCTTTAAAAAAGGAAATAAAAATTTTGTTAAATAAGCAACAATATAACTAGTAACCAGGAGGTTTAACTATGGTTACCATAAGTTTCCTCCGCCTTTTGGTGTTTTTACCTCTGCTTTTTCTTGGTTTTTTTATGATACTCATACGTGATGTCTGATCGATCCTGATTAGGATCGCCTTGTTAATCAAGGCTGATAATGAATACGATTGCCTATTTTAAATATAAGAACCTACATCTACCTAATCAGGTAGATAGGCTGCTAGTTACCTAGTTTTTTCGGCCTTTTACCTTAGATCACATCCTAAGTCAGTCAACAGGAGTTGACTGTTTTTCTAAGAATTATCTTGCTGCATGTCGCTAACTATAAATATTCTCTTAAATATTAATAGTGTTTCTTATCTAGAAGATTTAGATTGCCGATTATTTAGACAGTAAAATATGGCGGCAAAATGCAACATAAATAAAATTGGCATTATGTTTCAGTGAAACAATTCTTAAGTTTAATTTGGCGGATTCATAAGAAATTCGCGCGATCGGCTTGTTTCATGTAAAGCTAAATTGTGATTACGTTGCACAAAACTGTTTAAATCTCTTCGTTAAGCAGTATTGAGACAATTCATTCAGTATAATTATCTAAATTCAAATTTAATTTATTAAGCAATAATCGGTTACAATAAATTCACTGATGACGATATGTGCTGCTGTTTAATAGTAAACTTTAATCAAAAGGTGAAGCATGAAACATGTAGTAGTTAATATTGGCGACATTAAGGTAGCGAATGATCTGCCTTTCGTGCTGTTTGGTGGAATGAACGTGCTGGAGTCGCGGGATTTGGCGATGCGTATCTGCGAACACTATGTTTCCGTGACGGAAAAATTAGCCATTCCTTACGTTTTCAAGGCTTCGTTTGATAAAGCCAATCGATCATTAATTCATTCTTATCGTGGACCGGGATTAGAAGAAGGCATGAAAATTTTTGCCGAACTAAAGGCGCAATTTGGTGTAAAAGTAATAACTGATGTGCATGAGGCTAATCAATCACAAAGCGTAGCGGAAGTTGTGGATGTTATCCAGTTACCAGCATTTTTGGCTCGCCAAACAAACCTGGTGGAGGCTATGGCCCTTACCGGAGCGGTGATTAACGTGAAAAAACCGCAATTTATTAGTCCCGGACAAGTGGTTAATATCGTCGATAAGTTTCGTGCAGCAGGTAATAACCAGGTAATTTTATGCGATCGTGGCAGTAATTTCGGCTATGATAATCTTGTAGTGGACATGCTAGGCTTTAATGTAATGAAACAGGTCTCTAAGGGTTGCCCAGTTATCTTTGATGTTACCCACGCGTTGCAAACCCGTGATCCGTTTAAAGCGACTACTGGTGGCCGCCGCGCACAGGTTAGCGAGCTGGCCCGCGCTGGTATGGCGGTCGGTATTGCTGGTCTATTTATTGAGGCGCATCCAAACCCGGAGCATGCCAAATGTGACGGCTCTTCGGCTTTGCCACTGGTTAAGCTAGAGCCATTTTTGCGCCAGATGAAGGCGATTGATGAATTAGTAAAATCTTTCCCAGAACTTGATACCAGCCACTAATGCTCTGTGAGCAACACACTCAGAGTAGCCATCTCTATGAGATGGAATTATGACTGTCATCATTCTGCACTCTTAATCGAGATACATTAAAATAATGATATTAACAAGCAAAAACAGAGTGCCAGTCAGTGTTGATTAAATTTTTGACAGGTACTTATCTGTGGCGCGCAAATTAGCATGCTAAGCTTTTAAATTTCTATTAAAGTATTCTAGTATGATTAAGGCCAACAAGAAAGGAAATAGAGTCCTCACAATCTGTGCTCATATAGCATTTTAGCGCAAACTGGTATAAATATTTTATTTTAATAAGTGCTTATTTGATGGCGTTACTACCAGTAAAGATTATTTTGATTAGTAGAAAAATAAATCGAATTATTTTGTAAAATCGTATTAATGATCATGATAATTAGTAATATTTCCTATATCAAAGTAGATGTTATCTGGTTGCTAGCTGAATTTTTGGAAAATCAGAATAGGTACTTATTATTAATAATGGTCAACGGTTTAAATACAATGCGGCGGTAGTTTGCCGCACAACGCGATTGCAAACTCCGTGCATACAGATTTATATCAGCCGTATTTTGTAGCATCCATGCCAAAATTGATAAGAGTCATAGTTAGAAAAATCGCGATGATTCCGGCAACATCCCGTTGATGGTATATTTTTGAGCAGGTGTTGGAAGTTGTCATTTGTCCTTAATGTATTTTCAATAAGAGTACAGGGAGGTTATATATGCTAGACAAAATTTATTTTTATTTTCCTATAGTGTTATCTAACATATAGTAAACCTAACGAGTAAAATAGCCATTTATACTGTCAAAAAGTACCTCTATGGTATATTTAACTGCAGAAAATTTAGTGCCAACGAAAGTCAGCGGGAATAATAAATCACCACTATGCTTTTGTCCTTCAAGTGAAATGATGGATAGCGAAACTGTTACAGCATTACGTGGTTCTCAAATATGAGATAACCATCATCATATGGTTTATATGCCATTCAATATATTAATGCGTTCGGGGTTGTTATGAAGGTTGCCCTAGTCACACTACCAGCTCAATTAACTTGAATAAGATTCATAGCCAAGACAGACTATAACATCAACTGATTAACGTTGAACATGGGGCATTGAATACAATAATTAGTTTTGGAATCGTGTCGATTCTCATAATTCTCTTTTAAAAGACTTTTACGACTATTAATACGATTATTCAGTATGCTGCAGACGCTACTCACAAAGCCGAGGATCAGTAGCGCTATCCGTAATTAATAATTTGTGTTTGTCCTATCTATGGTGATCAGCAGTTAATTGAGCAATTCAGCATTAATTTTAGTATCTACTTCAGCAATAAGGTGAATAATCATCGCCATTGTGATACAGAGATCTTTCATATAAGTTGTTTAACTTATGTTGTGTGAGTCTAAGTATGCTAAAATGACATTTAAAAATAGCAGAAAATATTTTGATATTTCTGGCTGATTTGATCTAGCAGTTTTCGCTAGAAAGTTAGCTAACGCTTAGTTTGCAATTGTCATAATGTTATCCCTGACCAAGTTA
Source organism: Sodalis endosymbiont of Henestaris halophilus (assembly GCF_900161835.1). Taxonomy (GTDB): domain Bacteria; phylum Pseudomonadota; class Gammaproteobacteria; order Enterobacterales; family Enterobacteriaceae. Next base: position 930,288 of record NZ_LT897836.1, read on the forward strand.
AATGCGCAAATAGCTATAAGTGTTATACTCAGAGTTAAAAGTCTGTTGCCCCTGTACGATAGTAGTTGAGCCAAAAAGATAGTCAATGATCTTGTTGTTATGAAATAATTTATAAAGCTAATGCTTTGGCTGCGAGCGATGTCAATGTGTTTTTAGTTCTTAAAGTATCTAATAGAAAATACCTAGAAGGTTCTATAGTGGTCTATAAGAAATTTTATTTTGTGGAAAATATTATAAGCCGAAACGGCAGCAGCTTGAATATTATTAGCTATGCTAATAAGCAATTGCTGCGCAATTGTTAGCTTACACCACCGTGTGAAGCACTGGATAAATTTTACTATCTTATATTTCTTATTCTCTTTTTTGTTTATTGGTTGTATAGGTATTAATTTTCAAATTTGAACATATTGTTCAAACTAGCACTACTTGAAGTTAACTTATGCCAAGTGATTATTGTATATAATTCTACGATTTTAAATACGTATAGATACATAGTAGCAAAAGTGCTAATAAATATTATGCGTGACTTAATATTTTAATTGCTTTTGGGTTGTAAAGTTGATGTTAGCAATAGGCAAGATTGTTTCTGCCATCAATACTACCGCGGCGTCGGCCCCTTTTGAAAGTGCAAACTATATTATTATTCTAAAATAAACCGATCATAAAGCAGTGTAAAATTATAAATGTAATAACATTGTAATCATGCATAGAAGCTGTATGATGTGAGCAATCTGATGACAGATATGAAAAAGTTGTCAGTCAATAAACATAAACGAATTAATGATATTTCATTGATGTCAATAATTTTGATATCAACAAAGCATAAAGGTTAATAACTAAATATGTCATAGGCGTGACATGAAATAATGCTTGCTCATCTGTAATACATAACAAAATAAATAACATTTTAAATCGATGTGGAGACGGGAATTTAGTAATAAATTAAAATCGCTTTAGAATGATATAGTTAAATAAAGAACTAACTAATTTTCTTAATATTATTACCTTAACCAGGGTTTAAGGTTCACTGTTGCAAATTTTCTACGAGCTATATTACTATCATTAACTAGACTAGCTAGTTTTTAGCGCAGAGTGTACACTATATATTTACGTTATATCACTAAATCATCTACGATATCATGGCTTACGGTTGGCGGTATCAATATTATGGTGCTACAGCGTCATGTTTCGTAACTTAACATCAGTAGTGTGTTGACTTCATACCTAACAGTAGTTGTAATTTACTTTATTTAATCGCCGGTCTTATCGGGTTTATTGCTACTATAAACATAGTATCTGATGACAAAAGTCGATTAGTTAAATGTTCTTTCATGTATTAAAGCACCTATAACAACTTGCTCATGTTTTTGTGTATCGCAGCAGTTACAAACTATCTCCGTGTCTGCGATTAGTCAATATTTTATGGTTTAGGTGTTTTCTTGTACTACTGAAGATATACTTCAGCCTCTGCTGCTAATTTAAAGTTGGTGTCCGGTTTGTCTATACTTTTGCCTAGACCTGTTAAATAACAGTTTTAGATGTAAAACGTTTACGTTTAGTCAAACGTTTTAGCACTGCGGTTAATAATGGCGTTTGTTTAATTATTGTTTATGACGTACATTTCCGTTAAATTTAATCTAGTTTACGCTATATTAATTTGCTTATAGTATTGCTACTAGATCGGATATACCATTGTAGATTACACTAAATGCTCTATTATGTTATGGTCTAAACTTTTGCGATATACTATAAATCAAGACTGATTTCGTTACTATAGATATAATGTTTGTCTTAAATGGCGTGAGGATTATTAACACCGTCACTTCTGGACGACGGTATGCTAATTAGTTGTCTTCCATAACTTTTAATTAACATTGTAATTTTAAAAGCAACTGTAATGACCGCGTCTCATGCCGCTAGAACGGCGGCTAAAATTTATGAGTGGTCTTCCGTTGCTTGTTTAAAATTTAATGTGGCCGTAACGGCTTGTGGCTGATTTATTTGTCGGTGATGGGTATTATTAATTCTCAATAGTCGTCAAAAACTGTCACTGGCGGATAACGCTTGTGCTTAGTCAGTTTATACCGGGTTTCAATCATACGTGCGATGTTAAGATCAATAGTTTGTCCTTCTAAGTAATTATCTATCATTTCGTAGGTAACTCCGAGCGCGGTTTCGTCAGGCAAAGCAGGATGGTTTTCTTCCAGATCAGCGGTCGGTACTTTCAAATAAAGATGCTCCGGGCATCCTAGGTATTGTAATATTGCTTTTCCTTGTCGTTTATTTAGTCGGAAGAGGGGATTTATATCAGTACCGCCGTCTCCATATTTGGTAAAGAAACCGGTTACTGCTTCTGCCGCGTGATAAGTGCCTACCACTAATCCCGCGTTCATGTTAGCGATACTGTACTGCACTTTCATTCGTTCTCTAGCTTTATCATTGCCTTTGATGTAGTCGCTTAACACGATACCCGCCTCGCGCAAGGTCTTTTCGCTGGCCTGAATAGTGCTTTTGATATTGATAGTAATCGCCTGATCAGGTTGTATAAATGCAATCGCATCCCAGCAGTCGGCTTCATCTCTTTGCTGACCGTAGGGTAATCGGACAGCGATAAATCGATAATCAAGCATTCCGGTTTCCTGACGAATATCACTAATAGTCTGCTGGCAAATCTTGCCCGTTAGCGTAGAATCCTGGCCGCCGCTTATGCCGAGCACTAGGGTGCGCAAGAATGAATGTTTTTTTAAGTAGGTTTTGATAAAATCTACGCTGAACCGAAATTCAGTTGCTGGGTCAATTGTGGATTTTACTCCCAGCGCTGCTATGATCTCTTGCTGTAGAGTCATTAACCTTCTCTCATGAAATGTAAAGATACAACCATCACTACCTAACTATGAGGATAGTAATGGTTGATAGTAAGTAAGAAGTAAAAAATCTAATTTTAGAAGAACAATCCTTATTAATATGTAGTGCAGGCAAATTGATTTTATCAGAGGTAAATGTTTAATAAAAGTATAACGTATTACTATTAAAACTAAATGTTATAGCTTCCGAGTATAAAATAGCAGCATTTTCGCTATCGCATCTTTCGCGTACACAGATGAACACTATGTAGTTTTTACTACAATTGTAGTACTTAGTAGCAGCATTTTAACTTTCTAAATTTTATGCGAAATATTATACCTACTGGTTATGTAGCATCGGTGGGAGTTGGATTTTAGACTTGATCATAATATTTACTCCTCCATACCCTGCCGGCAATCTCGTGCCGTTGATTATATTACAATCCTTTGCCGACATCAAGATCATCTGTTTTGTTTAACACATAGGCAATGCTGTGTGTTATGTTTATTATATCTATGGCATACTAGATGTATGCTGATTGTATGCGTAACTATTTGACATATTAATATTATCTCCTTTAACGCTGATATATTTCATAGGTTTCTGTTAGTGGTTGGTAATTTCTTTCCGGAAACGTTATTAACCATGCGTATATACTGCCGTAATTTATTACGTAGTACTTCGAGTTAAGTAAGCACTACATTTTTTGTCACGAAATAGATACAAATTTAGGACCAAACTTTTAATTCTACGGATTAGATAAAATCCGATATTCGGATCGTTGTTTTAAAACATAGAAAGTATAACAAGCATTCCATAAAACGTTTAGCGCAAGTGGCTATCTTTTATTTAATCCCAACTTTTGACGTGCTGAGCATCTAATATAAGTGCAGATCCTATCCTTACATTTTTTTACTCAATACTGAATCAGCTTGCGCTACTTGGTAGCTATAGGTATGACTAAAGCATTTAAATTACCACACCGGCATAAATAGGTTGCCTTGTAAACTGCTTTACTGTTCATTTAAATGACTGCGTCATTAACCTTAATTAACATGTTGTTAGCGACGGGCATTAAGAACGACTTGCACATCACGATTGACTAATAATTTAATTTTACGGTTTGGGGGGGGGTTGACGTTGCTGGCATAGATGATGGTCATAACTCTACTGTGGTAGCCAAGTAACATTGGCTATTTTATATGATTATGTATAAAACAATCTTTCAGTTTAGTGAAGCGTAAAACTTACATTGTTATCAGTTAAAGCTTGATGTAGCTGTAACAAAGCCTGGTATTTGTCGTATATTAATTAATAACAGTTACTGTTTTGTTAAGCTTTGGTAGCTACCTTTTTAGATTCCTGCAAGCTGCTTCATCGAATTATTTTATCATGACAATTAACTTTTTCCGTCTCTGAGCCCAGCTTAGTTATTTTTTTTGCGAACAAACACGGTACCACCGATAGGTAAAACTAGCACTTTTCCTTCTGAAATATCAGTTATGATGCAACACTAAACCTAGTTAGTCTATGTTTTGGTAAATTTACCGTCAAGAAGATACAATACTTCAACTTATTAGTTACTTCCACTTTTATATTTATGTGTTATCACCTAGTTGTCGCGAACTTTTTCATTTATTAATTTGCTAGCAAATGACCTATTCATGACCCATGACGATCAGAAATAGTATTTTTAACACTGCTAATCTATGAATAATATTCAAGCTTTTTTACCAAACCGGACTTAATAACGCTCTTACGCATAAAGCTCAGTAGCTCTCGCTAATAATATTAAAATAGTTGCTACTGCAATACACATTAAAAATCTAGCATAACAATGCGGTTAAGGACTTATACTTTAATCTTTGCCGGTTGCTGATAGCCGTTGATTATGACAGAGAACAAGAGTACCTTAGCTTTTTGGCGATGGTATGTGCTCTTTATGAGGACGTTGCATCCTCATTGAATTCTAATAAAGAGGGGTGTATGAACTCCTTAATAAGCCCACCCCCTGTTATTAGATATTGGTATTCCTTATTAAATACCTAATAAATAAACGACTAACATTTATGATTAAATTGTTTCCTTATCGGTATAACTGTAGTTAATAACCATTGAGTTATTGTAAGTCCTAAAGTCAATGCGTTGCATTTTGAATTATTGATAAATAATTTGGAATTATATCATAACTTAACTTAAGTAACCAGTTTTAGTCTTTACCGTAGTTTTATACTTTAGTGATGTGAAAAGTATACGGTAATTATATCTGTATATTACGTACACTAATATGTACTACATTTATTTCTGTGACAAGATTATACATAGTATATGTTTACTATAGACACTTTATCAAAGTTACTCATTATGCACGTAAGAATTGCATTACAATGAGGATTTTTAGCTAAGAATAAAAAAAGAATGAGAGTCAACTAATTAATTGTTTCAGTCAAGTTTGCTTAATTATTTGTTCTTCAGGCTTGTCACCTGCAGGCAGTCTGCTTTGTTTTTTACAAAACAATAGTTAAATATTACTTGATATGCAATGGCATTATATACATAAACGTCTTATATATTAGCTTCATTACTCAAAACATGCAATCAAAAATCAAGGTTATGCTGTTAGTGATGTTGCTGTAATAGAGTATCGCAGCTGCTAATATAACTTTTAATGTTTATAACAAAGTTTAGTAAATTATTCTGTAGCAAGAAAAATAATAAGGAAAGATCTATAATAATTTTAGATATTTTACTAATATTTTCATATTACTCCGAGTTAATTAAGAACGATTCATACAAAAAATTGTTCTTTATTGCAGAAAAATTTTCTGTAACCTACTCGTAAATAACTGTCTCTTGATAAAATATTTATCAATAATGTTTGATCTTTTACTATTTTGTTCAAAAAGCTGAAGCAAATTAAGGTGGTATGACTTGTGATTATTATGAATAAACAACATCCATCTTAAAGATGGAGAACAAGCGTTTAACACATTATAATAAAGTATGGTTAACGTCTATATATTAATTTTAGATTATTCATAACCATTAATATTATTTTAGTTTTAGATTAAAGCTAGTTTCAGCATTATTATAAATAATATTAATAAGTTAACGAGTTGTGTATTTACTTAACTTTGAGAAAGTATTTATAAATTCATATATTGTGAAAGTATCTAGTCTAATATTTATTTTCAATATCTATTTCCTCTATTAATTTATCGTATGAGAGTTCATATAACTAGCTTGAATGTATATAAATATTGAAAGAATATTGTAGTTTTATTAAAAATTATTTTATTTAAACTTTATAAAAAGTTATATATTCTGCTGGAATTTGAATTCCTGATCTTTTAAGATAACACTTAGTATCGCATAGGTTGCTACCTATCTACTAAGACGATATTACACTAAATTAATTATGTTTACTAGATATTAACATAAATAACCAAATTCTTTTGAAGAGCGTGCTTAAAAGCATTTAGCTTTACTGAGGTAAATAGTATATAAATGGTTAGTAGAAATATTAATAATTAAATATGTTTTAACGTATTTTAAGTTGCGCACTTAAAAGTAAGTCTTTTTCATATATAAAGAATATATGGTGTAAAGTTTAACTAATTGCTAATAGCACAAAATAACCTAATCATCAATAAAAAATACAGTTTAGGCAATTATCATGCTTTGGTGATAATTAATCCTTTGCAATTATTAGCATTATAAAGATAAACAGAAAAGACTTAAATAAACTATAAATAATGTGCCAGAAATTAAATTGTAGCCCTTTATGTCGTTATTAAATTTCAAATAAGGCTTGGTTATGACATCACATTTTACGTTTTCACTATGTCGACTGTAAAACAAAGCTTGTGCAAAAACTCTGATGACAATAGGGAGTATCACGATACTGCCGTAAGGTTATAGCTATTTAAATGTATAATCTTCAACCGGTTGTTTAGATAAGAATATTCTAGCACGTGTGGCGAAAATTACTTTACTTATTTGATAGGTAGTATATAGCATGTAATATGATGTTTTGTTTTTGCTGCACACGATACCGTACAAATAAAACTGATATATTAAGTATTCGTTTAATTAACAAAGATATTATTTCGAATAACTACTAGATATGAAAAATTCACATAATGGATGCGGATCATGATCGCAAGTTAATGAGATAGCAAGCGTACTTGACTGTGTGTTTGAATAAAACTGTGGGAAGATATGATAAATGAATGTTTATAACGCATGTTTCCCTCCTGTCTGATAAGTTGTTTAATTCCTAGATGGGGTATATTATGCCAGTGTAGGCTGAGTACATGCATACTTTCCGGTAATGTTTTAGCAGCTTAGCTGTGTTAAGCTGCAGACACCACTCGTTAATACACGTTCTACGGTGTTAACAATGGCCTGCGTTTGTGCGTCGATTTCGATATTAACGCTATCTCTAAGGCGTTTTTTACCAAGTGTGGTACGCAACAATGTTTCAGGTATTAAATATACACAAAAACAGTTGTCTGCTACCTCTCCTACAGTTAGACTAATACCGTCAACACCAATGTAACCTTTATACAAAATATATTTCATTAGTGTCTTTTCTGGAATAAAAAACCAAATCTGCCGGTTGTTCTCTGATTTAACGATTTTGATTAGTGTAGCGGTACAAATAATATGTCCAGACATTAAATGACCGCCAATTTCTGTCTTCATGCTCGCAGCACGCTCCAGGTTGACCTCATCGCCGACCTTAAGTTCTCCCAAATTAGTTAATCTTAGTGTTTCTTTCATTAGATCGAAACTAACTACGTTGTCATTTATCCCGGTAACTGTCAGACAACAGCCGTTGTGAGCCATCGAAGCGCTGATGGTTAAATCTAACATTAGATAATCTGGTAAGCAGACATGATGAGTACGAAAATGGTCTTTTTCTTCAATCGCAGTAATAGGTGCAGTGGCTTGTACAATTCCCGTAAACATGCGGTTTCCTTATTTGCTAATACCTATATATCAATATATAATGTTGAATTTACTGCACAATATAAAAATCAAATTTTGATATGATGCAATAAAAACTAGATTTGATATTATATCAGTTTTCCTTTATATAGTCGATAAGCATTTAAAATATATCGATAAATAATTTAGTTATACTTATTACGTAAATTTACGAATTACGCAATAAGTATAAATTTGTTACGCAAATTAAAGGTAATTGCGTGCACAATAATACTAAGGAAGCAGCTTTAGTTTTATTCATTCAGGCTTATTTGCTGAATTGTTACAAAAGATGATACGCAAGTAAATATTACTTTATGTAGCGCGCAGTTTACTTCATCAATATTGACCTTATTAGGTTAGGCATGACGTTAATTAGTTATGGTATTTACTGTGTAGTAATATACTAAAATCGATCACCCAAGTTAAGTTATGATATCTTAAATTTTTATCAATGACCTAAAATGCAACGCATTGACTTGTAGTACTTACAATAACTAAATAGTTATTAACTACAGTTATACCGATAAGGAAACAATTTAATCATAAATGTTAGTCGTTTATTTATTAGGTATTAAATAAGGAATACCAATATCTAATAACAGGGGGTGGGCTTATTAAGGAGTTCATACACCCCTCTTTATTAGAAGTCAATGAGGATGCAACGTCCTCATAAAGAGCACATACCATCGCCAAAAAGCTAAGGTACTCTTGCTCTCTGTTATAATCAACGGCTCTCAGCAACCGGCAAAGATTAAAGTATAAGTCCTTAACCGCATTGTTATGCTAGATTTTTAATGTGTATTGCAGTAGCAACTATTTTAATATTATTAGCGAGAGCTACTGAACTTTATGCGTAAGAGCGTTATTAAGTACGGTTTGGTAAACAAGCTTGAATATTATTCATAGATTAGCAGTGCCAAAAATACTATTTCTGATCGTCATGGGTCATGAATAGGTCATTTGCTAGCAAATTAATAAATGAAAAAGTTCGCGATAACTAGGTGATACACATAAATATAAAGTGGAAGTAACGAATAAGTTGAAGTACCTTATCTTCTTGACGGTAAATTTAGCAACAACATAGATCAACTAGGTTTGATGTTGCATCATAATTGATATTTCAGAAGAAGAAATGCTAGCCTTACCTGTCGGTGTTGCTGTATTTGTTCGCCAGAAAACTGACGAAGATAGGTAATGTTGGTTGATTTTTTTAACTATTGTTGCTAAACGTTAAGATGTTTATAGTATTTCTGGATTTGGTTTTGGTATTCCTATGGTTTTTGCTTGCTATGTCACAACGAAAATATACTTCTTCGTTTACACCCCGTAAATACCAGCCAATGCTATGACATTATAAGCCACGTAAATCAGAACTGGGAATTTAAAAATTTATTTTATGATCAATAAACTAATGAAGAGGCGTTTAGGAGCTTGAAATAAAAAATTTTGAGGTAAGCTACCAATATTTATTAAAATATTATGTAATATCCTACTTATTATATCATAACTCTTCGTGAGTAAGCGGCGTACTAAACTCGATCAGACACTAATTATAGGAATAGAAATTTAACATTTAAACAAATTAAAAACAGGTTCCTTAAATAGGTAAGGAAGCCCCTATGGTTGTATGAGTTGAGCATTATACTAACATAGTAGCTATCTTATCGTTGTAGTCGCTTATTTTATTTATATAGCACTTACTTCGCAGCTAGTAAGTGCCTGTGATAGGTACACAGTTACGTATTTTACCTGCTACCTTTGCTGAGATTTAAAAATTGGTCTGGGGGCTCGTTAAAAAACTAGGCAATTGGGTTGTTAAGGTAAGGTGTTGGTTTGTGTGGTCTTGTCGCGCTGTTATTAAAAATAATTTATGTTATACGAGCGACTCTATTCATTAACACCACTAGGCATCGTTGCGGTAAGTTCCAATAACTTTGCTCTAAATTTTAGTTTACTAATGTGTATCCTACTACCACACAGCCTATTAATGTAGAGTAGAATATTTACATTGTCTGGCTCCCACCTTTTAGGTGGAAGATGTATATTATTTCCAGGTTCAAATTGATAATAGGTTTCGTATTTTCCTGCTGCATAGTTTTTTTACTAGCTTGTTGCTTAAATAAATTGTTTCATTACATAATAAAATGTTGGAGGTAGTGTCTAAATTTTCATCACTTAGTACAATAAGTTTTAGTGTTTATTAATTAATTTCCTAAATTTATTCATGTTGTTAACGCAGTGTATTGTATGGCTATAAAATATCTGTTTGATTTTTTATTATACTTTTCTACTTGGTTACTTCACATCTTATACTGCGGCTATGTTGCGGGATTGACGAATTTACTATCTCGTCATGATTACAGCATGTTATAAGTTAGGTTATTTAGTCTCACCTTTTTGCTATTTTGATATTATCACGTGCAATAGTTACAACCTCAGCTTCTCTCGCATATTTTGCATTGAGCTTTGTACTAAGGGTCACTAACACGTCAAAACGTTAAAAAAGACGGCTGATTAGTTTAATCACCTAAAATCAATTAGCTTTTTGTGGAGAAAAGCGTTTTATTTTGCAACATGTAATAGATATTTGTTAATATGTGTTTATCATCTAACTAAATATTCACGCAGACAGATGTTAGTAAATATGTTCTGAATTTGTTTAATTGGAGCACTATTTTTATATATTAATAGATTAATTGTTCGAGTTCATAACTTAACGTTATGCACGTGCGTCCGTAGCTCAGTTGGTTAGAGCACCACTTTGACATGGTGGGGATCGGTGGTTCGAGTCCACTCGGACGCACCAAATATTTTTGTATCCTGTCCCAATAAAATCTTTATATTACCAGAATTTTCTGCAAAACTATTTTAGTGTCGCATGTTATGCGTAGGAATCGTATTTACCGAAATACGATTACGCTAGGTTTTAATAATGTTAGTTTAAATAATAAAGTGAATGAACGGCGATACAACGGCCTTTGGCTGTTGTATCGATCTATTATAAAAATGATATAAGAGTACTTTTATATTAATGTATTAATCATTTTTTTACTTTATTTTTAGCCGATCAATAACTTTAAAATTTATTTAAATTCAAGGTATTAAAGGGTAGGCATAATTGATTTATCTTTAAGGTTTAAATTCAGCATCATCACTTAGTGCTGACTCACCCTCCCTCGTTGCATCGTTCATATTTTTTTCTTACGTTCTGATTGTAAACATTTATACTTAAATACAAACCACAGTAGTAGCGTGCGGTTTTTTACCATGGACAAGGGTCGGCATGTGCCATATTGATCATTTATTATAATTTATAGAAATTAACGTTATGAAAAAGACTAAAATTGTTTGTACCATTGGTCCCAAAACTGAATCTAAAGAAATATTAACTCGCCTGCTTGACGCCGGAATGAACGTCATGCGTCTAAATTTCTCTCATGGCAACCATGAAGAGCATGAGCAGAGAATAAAAAATTTGCGGGCAGTTCTTAAAATAACGGGTAAACAAACCGCTATTTTGCTTGATACTAAAGGCCCAGAAATCCGCACTATGAAATTAGAAAACGGTGCTGACGTTTCGTTGCGCGCTGGTCAAAATTTTGTCTTTACCACGGAACAGAGAGTTATTGGTAACATCGAGCGCGTTGCTATTACCTATCCCGGTTTCACCCAGGATCTAGCTGTGGGCAACACCGTGCTGGTCGATGACGGACTGTTAGGTATGGTTGTTACCAGCATTACTAAGAATGAAGTAGTATGCAAAGTGCTAAATAATGGTGATCTCGGTGAAAATAAAGGCGTTAACCTACCCGGAGTGTCTATAGCTCTTCCAGCTCTCTCAGAACAAGATAAAAGTGATCTTATTTTTGGCTGTAAACAAGGTGTTGATTTTATAGCTGCCTCGTTTATTCGCAAGCGTTCCGACGTACTAGAAATTCGTGAATATCTTAAGCAACATGGTGGTAAGCATATTCAGATTATTTCAAAAATTGAAAATCAAGAAGGGTTGAATAATTTCGACGAAATTCTTGAGGCATCCGACGGCATTATGGTAGCCCGGGGTGATCTGGGCGTTGAAATTCCTGTAGAAGAAGTTATCTTTGCCCAAAAAATGATGATCGAGAAATGTAATCGAGCATGCAAAGTCGTTATTACCGCTACCCAGATGCTTGATTCTATGATCAAAAACCCTCGTCCCACCCGTGCTGAAGCCGGTGATGTGGCTAATGCTATTTTAGATGGTACGGATGCGGTGATGTTGTCAGGAGAGAGCGCTAAAGGAAAATATCCACTGGAAGCCGTTACTATTATGGCTACTATTTGCCAACGCACTGATCGTATGTTGCCGAGCCGTATCGATAGTTTTAACGAAAACTGTAAGTTAGGCATTACCGAAGCTGCTTGCCGCGGTGCTGTTGAAACCTCGGAAAAGTTGGAATCGCCGTTAATCGTGGTTGCCACCGAAGGCGGTAAATCGGCCAAGTTGGTACGTAAATATTTCCCTAAAGCAAAAGTTCTTGCTTTGACAACTAATATGCGGACAGCTCATCAGTTGCTATTAAGCAAAGGGATTTTTTGTCAACTAGTGAAAGAAATAGCATCCACCGATGATTTTTACCGTATTAGTAAGGCCATGGCCTTAAAGACCGGCTTAGCGGCCAAAGGCGATATTATCGTTATAGTTTCCGGCGCGCTGGTACTAAGCGGCACCACTAATACCGTCTCGGTACATATTCTTTAAACACTGACTACTGGTGATTATGTTTATAAGTTGTACTCTCGTGGTAGCAATCGTGCTAATATGCCGTTAATAACATGATCACCCCAAGGGTGTACAGATCAGTATTGGTGCAAATTACATATTACTGTTAATGTGGGAGCCTATTTTGTTGTTTAGTTCAAGTATTTTAAAGAAATATAATTACTTATTAAGTAATTGTATACATGTGCAATACTCGCTTTGATACAACTAAGAGGTAAAAAAGTTTACTTCTAATTTTATTGCACGATTTATTTTTTATTATTATCGTTAATAATTAAACAAAAAAATAACAGAAGTACGTCTATAAAATAAAATATTTAATGCAGTTAATCAGTTATAGTACGTTTTGTTCATGATTTCTTATCGTATAAATCTTACAGCGACAAGGATTATGGCCTATTTGAGCTACTCTGTAAAATAAGATGTTTATTTGAGCAGTTAATTGACTTTATTAGTTTTATTTAAATGTTTATTTTAAAAAAATAGTTTGTGTCGCAAATAAAGATGTCTTTGCTTACCAAAGGTTAGATAACCAAGTGATCTCTTACCGTTTATCTTTTACCGTCGTAAGTAAAAATCTTGATCTTTAATTAACTGCTGAATAAGTTAGATTAAAGCAAATAAACTGGTCCTTGAACAAAATTGCCTTGATAAGGGATATTGCTACAGCTATAAACATCAGCTTTTTAGCTATCTAGCGTTACGGGATAAACCTATATTTTGAATGGCAGTATAACCTCGCTAAAAATGATGTGAACCCCCTTAATATAGCCAATATAGAGCTATAGAGAAGAATATACAACGTATTAAAATAAAGAATAAAATTGTAAAAACCATGGCACTTTTGGTGTTGGACTCACTTAATATTTTTGATAAAAGACAAATTCAGAGCGCAATACTCAATTGTATTTATTGTGTTCTGTGTGCTTGATACTTATCGCATTAGCTACCGTCTTAGATATTACTTACTAGTTGATTATTGTACTTAATTTATGATTAAGTACAATTATAATAAAAGGAAGCCTATAGCTGCTTACAGCATCTTCATCAACATAAAAGTATTACTTATGTTATATAACACGTACTACTATCATGGTTAAAGATAAGAGATTAGGTGGTTAGTGATGAACTAACTGGTTATAACTAGTTGTCAGGTGCTGACTTAAAAATAGAAACGCAGAAGCAATAATTAGATTAAAACACTAGATTTTCTCAATTATTAATGTGCCGTGATACATCTTGATTTAGACCTAGTGCTGTTACGTTATTGACGTCTATACATGTAGCTGATAATATTATCTAATGGTGGTTTGTATTTATTCTCCCGTTAACCTAGCGAAATAAGAGATGTGTCGACCTTTACCGTATTCATGGTATAACTATGAAAGTGCTTTAAATGAATATCTGGGATCTGCGTAGTGATAATATTAGTATCAAGTCTTATACTGCAATTAAGCAAACCATGATGACACTTCCGAAGAAACGGATCTTGAGGATCTTGAAAATAGGTGCCAAGAATAGATAGTTATTAGAGTCTTTACTTAAAGTATAAACAATTATGGTATTAGTTGGCTATTACAATGTCATATGAATTATTTAATTCATATTAATCTGCTTATTCGGCAGAAAATAATTGCTAATTAAAAACAGAAAGCACGTGGTACCCACCTTCTTACTTTATTGTAAACGTTGTTGTTATGATTCGCTAAGTCATGTGACTTGATCAGACCACAATCATGATCATTAGATCATGACAATAAACACTTTTTATATTTTTAGAGAACTTTTTTAAAATCGTCAAGCTTATGGTAATGAATGAAAAAATTTAGGTTATCTCATTGCGGTTACAATAGCGCGGTTGCTTGAGCGCGAATACCCAGTACCATGGCTTCTATTCCCTGAGACCGGGACGGCGTCAAATGTTGTGCGAGTGCTAATGAGACGAAAAATGGCCGGACGTCGTACGTAACAATTTCCACTAGCGTCAAGTTGTGATAAAGAATAAATACCATAGCGATAAGCCCTTTGACGATGGCGACATCGCTATCTCCATACAGTTGAACAATGCCATTTTTATGTGCTTTTATTGCAATCCATACTTGGCTTTGGCAGCCGGCAATAAGATAATCTTGAATGCGCATATTCGCTAACAATGGTGTTAAATAGCTGCCCAGTTCGATTATATACAGGTACTTCTCTTCCCAGTTAACGCAGCGAGAAAAATTGCGCAGCAATTTTTCTCGATTAGGTAAATTCACCATCTTGTGATTTTTCCTATTAAGCTTATCATCTTAGCAAACGCTGAACTCGCAATAAACCGGTTACTAGTCGGCCTATATCGCACCGATCAGTGTACATAGCAAGAGACGCACGGCACATGCTGGTCACCTGAAAATAAGTCATTAGCGGCATGGCACAATGGTGACCAGTGCGGATAGCAATGCCGTATTTGTCGAGAAAACTACCAACATCATAAGCATGATGTGCCCCTAAATTAAAAGCTATCATGCCGATACGATCATCTGGCCCGTATAGTATCAGGTCTGGTACATTTTGTAATGCTTCGAGCGTATAGAGCATTAATTCATGCTCATAGGCCTGAATTCTATCAAGTCCAACCTGCTCAACATAGTCTATGGCAGCTCCTAGTCCTATAATACCAGCGGTATTAGGCGAGCCAGCTTCAAAGCGCCAGGGTGCATCGTTAAAGTTGGTTCCAGTCGTCAGGCTGACAGTGCGAATCATAGAGCCTCCGCCTTCCCAGGGAGGCATAAGGTCTAGCAACTCTTTTTTAGCGTAGAGAATACCAATGCCCGATGGGCCGTATATTTTGTGTCCAGAGAACACATAGAAATCGTAGTCTAGCTCCTGCATGTCCACTTTCTGATGCATAACGCCCTGTGCTCCGTCGACCAGCACTACCGCATTGCTCGACTCGCGCACTTGTGTGATAAGTTCTGGCAGCGGATTGCACGTTCCGAGCACATTGGATATTTGGGTAACGGCAAATAGACGGGTGCGTTCATCAATTAGTGTGTGCAGTTGGTCGATGTCGAGCTCCCCGTTGGGCAGCAAAGGAATATAGCGCAGTGCCAGCTGCTTTTCCTTCGCTAGCATTTGCCATGGTACAATATTTGCGTGATGTTCCATTTCGGTGATAATAATATTATCACCTGGCCGTAGGTTGTACCGACCCCAGCTATTAGCCACTAGATTGATGCCTTCGGTAGAGCCTTTAACGAAAACAATTTCGTCTGCCGACGCGGCGTGAATAAAGCGCTTTACTTGTTCACGCACATTTTCCATACGGTTAGTTGCTTCACTACTTAAAGTATGAATGCCGCGATGTACCGCGGCATATCCCCGACGATAATAGTCGGTTTCACAATCTATAACGGCGTTAGGCTTTTGTGCGCTCGCTGCGCTGTCAAGATAAGTCAGTGGCTGGTTATTTATTTGTCGTGCAAGCATAGGAAAATCAGAGCGAATCTTCTTAATAGGATAGGTCATATCGCCAACCCCTATAAAGATCGGCAATATACTTCAACACCGTGTTGCATACTGCATCATGGCAATTTTTTTTTGTTATTTCTGCAGCGAAAGCATAAATCATCATCTGCTGGGCGTCCTGGCGTGTTATACCGCGCGAACGTAGATAAAACATCTGTTCCAGATCGATCGGACCGACGGTCGCGCCGTGGCTACATTTTACATCATCAGCGTAAATTTCTAGCTGTGGTTTGGTATCAACTTCCGCTAAAAGGTCAAGCAGCAGGTTATGGTTCATCATCTTACCGTCAGTTTTAAGGGCATGTTTGGCCACTTTGATCAGACCGTTAAATACCCCTTTGCTGCGGTCTAGGGCAATTATTTTGTGCAATTGGCGACTTAAGCAATAGCCTTTGTTGTGTTCTAGATAGGTGCGATTATCGCTGATACTCTGCCCTGATGGCAGCAATAAACTGTTTATTTCCAATTCTGCTCCTTCATCGTTCAACTGCACGTTAGTTTGATGCCTAGTCAAGCCCGTGCTAAGAATAAATGTATTGCTGCGAACTATTGCATTGCGGCCCACACTTATATCGTTATGTCCGAAATGATAGCTGGCGCTATTTTCAACAGCTAGTTTGACATGGTCAAAATGCGAGTTGTTGCCCACTGCTATTGATGTAAACGCGCCACTGAAATGACCTTTGTTATTTACGCTGATGAAATGTTCAATCACTTGGCCCTGAGCGTTAGCCCCTATATCTAAATGGTGACGATAATGTAGCATGTTCAATTTGTCTTTTTCTTTGCAGCCCTGACTGATGTGCAGCAAATATAACGGTTGTTGCGCTACCTTGTTAGTTGGCAGGTGAATACGAGTAGTTTCCTGGCTCAAACTTTCGGTTAAATGTAAGAATACATCCGGCAATATAGGAGCGGGCAGAGGGCGCCTAGCGGCGCCCTCCTCTAGTTTGACTTGCCATACACCGGTATTGCTGTCGCTTAGCGTCGGTGCAAGGCGGCCATTAATAAACACCAGACGGTAGGCGTCCATAGTTAAGCTGAGCGCCTCAAGATCAGAGGCAGATACTGTGCTAGCAGTGGCTGAGACAAAATTATGCATTAAAAGCCCGTCAAGTGGAGTATATTTCCAATCCTTGTGTTGTCGGGTTGGTAATCCCAAGCGTTCAACATTTTGCCAGTGAGCATAGGCATCTGCTGTACAATCCGCTCCTTGGTTGACAAACAATTGGTGCCACTGTGTTATTACGCGGGCATTACTGTTGTTTTGTAAGCCATCCATATCCTTGCTCCTCAAGCTGCTTCACTAGGAAAAAATCACCAGATTTTACAATGCATCCTTGATACAGCACATGCACGTAATCTGGTTGAATATAGTCAAGAATGCGCTGATAGTGCGTAATGATAATAAAAGAACGTTTGTCATTGCGAAGGGTATTGATGCCGTTAGAGACAATTTTTAACGCATCAATATCTAGACCGGAGTCAGTTTCGTCTAGAATGCACAAATCTGGCTCTAACGCTGCCATTTGCAAAATATCATTACGTTTTTTCTCACCACCTGAAAATCCCACGTTGACTGACCTAGTTAGCAGATCAGCTGGCATTTGCAACAGTTTAATCTTAGATTCAATGAAGTCAGCGAAATCAAATCGGGATAACAGCGACTGTTGGCGGTATTTACGTACTGCATTAACGGCCGTTTGCAGGAAAAATTGGTTGCTAACACCCGGGATTTCTACAGGGTATTGAAATGCCATAAATACACCTTCTCCTGCGCGTTCTTCCGGTTCTAACTCCAATAAATTTCGACCTTTGAACAGTACCTCTCCTTTAGTAACTTCATAGTTTTTCCGGCCGGCTAACGTCGCGGATAGAGTACTTTTCCCGGAACCATTTGGTCCCATGATGGCATGTACCTCACCTGGTTTTACCTCTAGATTAAGATCCTTAAGAATTATATTGTCTTCCACACTGACGTTTAACTGTTTAATTGATAGCATGTTTTAGTTTTTGATTTCTCTAGCTTGTAATTACGTATAAGCAGTAATCTCGGTAGCGTGTGGCTTTATCCCACACTATGTTCAAGACTGATAGCAAGTAATTTTTGTGCTTCTACGGCAAATTCCAGCGGTAACTCGGAGAAAACTTCTTTGCAAAATCCATTAATGATCATCGAAATAGCGTCAACATTTCTAATGCCACGCTGACGACAGTAGAATAGCTGATCTTCGTTGATACGCGAAGTGGTAGCTTCATGTTCAAGTTGGGTGGTATTATTGCGCACTTCCACATAAGGGAAAGTGTGTGCGCCACATTTGCTACCGATAAGCATAGAGTCGCACTGGGTAAAGTTACGCGCGTTAGTAGCGGTTTGCATGATTTTTACCAGCCCGCGATAAGTGTTTTCACTTTGACCTGCCGCAATTCCCTTAGAGATAATTGTAGAGCGAGTATTCTTGCCTATATGGATCATCTTGGTACCGGTATCCGCCTGTTGATT
This sequence comes from Sodalis endosymbiont of Henestaris halophilus, assembly GCF_900161835.1. Lineage (GTDB taxonomy): Bacteria > Pseudomonadota > Gammaproteobacteria > Enterobacterales > Enterobacteriaceae. The sequence continues at coordinate 948,902 of NZ_LT897836.1, forward strand.
TCCATTAGTTAATGCGACCGAGAAGAATTCCCCAACAGAATTGTCGCCGCGTAAAATTACGCTCGGGTACTTCCAGGTAATAGCTGAGCCAGTTTCAGACTGCGTCCAGGACATTTTGGCATTTTCGCCCTCGCATAACGCGCGCTTGGTAACAAAATTAAGAATTCCGCTCTCGTCTTCGTTGCCGGCAAACCAGTTTTGCACCGTGGAATATTTCACTTGCGCATCTTTTAGTACGATGACTTCTACTACGGCTGCATGCAACTGATAGCTGTCGCGAACCGGTGCCGAGCATCCCTCTACATAACTAATATAACTGCCGTCATCAGCGATAATCATCGTACGTTCAAATTGACCAGTTTTAGCAGCGTTGATGCGGAAATAGGTCGACAGCTCCATTGGACAGCGTACGCCTTTTGGTACATAAACGAATGTGCCATCTGAAGCTACTGCCGAGTTGAGTGCAGCAAAGAAGTTGTCGTTAGTAGGCACCACGCTGCCCAGATATTTGCATACCAGTTCCGGGTGCGCATGAATAGCTTCGCTAAATGAACAAAAAATTATACCTATAGCTGCTAGTTTATAGCGATAAGTGGTAGAAACTGAGACTGAATCAAAAATCGCATCTACCGCGACATCGTTGCCTTCGCGAACAGGCACTCCTAGTTGGTTAAACGTCTGTTCTACTTCGTCGGTCAAATAGTTTTTCGGCTCTTTTTCCTCATACTGCTGTTTATCCCCGGACTGTGATCCGCAGGTATTGTCATGGGATCGTTCTGCCGGTGCAGAATAGTAGCTGTAATTGTTATAATTAAGAGGTTGATAATTAGCTTTTAGCCAGTGCGGTTCGTCCATTTCTATCCAAGTACGATAGGCATTAAGACGAAATTCTAGCATCCAATTAGGTTCATGGCGTTTTGCCGAAATGGCGCGTACTACGTCTTCGCTAATGCCTTGTGCCAATTCTTTAGTTGCTAACTTGGTAAAAAATCCTTCTTTATATCGCTTGTTTTTTACCCATAGTTGTGTCACGTCAATCGCTTTATTGTTTTCAGTATTTTTTTGTGTCATAATAATCGATTGCTCAAAAGCCAAAACTTTCGCCACACCCACAGGAGTGTTTTGCTTTGGGGTTATTAAATTGAAATATGTGGTTCAATCCTTGCTGAACGTAATCTAGTTCTGTGCCATCAATTAAAGGCATTGCTTTCAGCGGCACATACAATCTAGCACCATCATGTTCGTAAATTAGGTCGCTGTTTTCAACCCACTTTGCCTCTTTAATCACATAGCTAAAACCAGCGCAGCCAGACTCTTTTATGCTAAGTCTCAGTCCTAGCATGGCAGGACTATTTTTTACCAGTTGTTTTATTTGATGAGCGGCGGAATGGGTTATTGTCAGTCCGTGCCAAATATTCTTCTTAAGGAAGAACGTCTCAACCTTATTGTTTACCTTCATCAGATTTACCTCATGACATTACCAATTGGGGTATTTGTAAAACCTATTGATGTGAAAGAGTTATATTATATTTAAATCTCGACTGTATTGTGAAATAAGTATTTTCGGTAAATAAAAATGTACTTGGTAAATGCCGTTTTATCCGTTAACACCTTAATTTTATATAACTATTAAATCGTTAATATTGTGTTTTAAGTATGCGTGATAAATATATTATATTAAAACTTTCCTCTCCCCTATCACTAAATAAATATTCATATAAATTAACTAGTTATAGTAGGAAACAACTTGTAATGTTACTAAGCAAGCAGCCAATGAGGAAATAACCTTAAATGAGGTAAGAATAAGCTCTAGGATAACGTCATTCTCTTTTAACAAATGATTATCATTAGCTTTTAGTCGTCATTGACGTGATTTATATGGTTTTATCATGTGTCAAACCACTTATAATTATCTTAACATTTATAATGATCAAATCACAAAAGCATTAATGGTGGTTAGGTCACGAAAATGCAACATTGAACTTTCACGATTATAACAGCAAATGGCGGTCATATTTTTGTTTTTACCTAATGCATGCAATAAAAAACATCATGCAAGATATCAAAGTTCTCTTCTTATTGAATCTTATTATAATTATTTGTGAATACTATTATTTACTTTCTTAATGACACTAAAATGTAATAAGAGTATAATTTCCATTATTTTCATAATTGCTATTCTATTATCGATACAGCACTAGTTAGTTTGTCCAAGTTTATTATTTAATAACTTTTTGCTTAAATCTTCATTATCGTTCAATGTTGCAGCGTGTTGGTACGCTGCCTTACCCTCTGGCCTGGCTAGAGTAGAAATCATTCTCATAAACCTGATGTTAGTGCGTGAGATAAAGTACTTCTAAGATTTATCTATAGTGTGCTAGGAGAGGAAGAGTGCGGTAAAACCGCTGCATATTTACCTGTGATAATCACTTGTAATAGTGTAATTCTACACGATATCATCTTCATCTTTATCACTCCTTACTACGTAAATCTTAACTTCCCTGTGTTATTCTTTGCCCCAAGATTTATATGATGGTTTTGTGGCCTGCTTCTTCGTCGACGTATGGCTGCGGTTTAGCAACGTTACTAGCCGTTTCAACAGGTTACCTCGTTGTACTTTTTATCTTTCATTATGGAAACACCAGTCAAGTAATGCCACATTAAAATATGTTATGGCTCTATCTTGCTTCCTAGCAGCTAGTGGTTTTGGCAGTATTATTGACACTGCAGCTACGCGCTCTGTGACGGCACAGACGTGTTGAGATCGTTACCTCAGAATAAGAAAACATTATCCGCTTTCTTTTAAAGCAACAGATGGGCCTGTTGCGCTGGGGGCAGAGAACACAGTTAAAGGTTATGCGCACCATATCGTTATAGATATGCGTATCTTAAATTTGACGCGTATATCTAAAATAAGAAGCAAATGGCATACTGCACACACTCATTCATTGTAAACATCATGCCGGTGATTAGTGTTTTATTTAAGTCCCACGATCCGCTAAACACCCTGGGTGCAAAATAACTGCTGACAGATTGTCTGGATTTTACTAGCGCTACCCGAATCACCGCCGCATCATACACACTCACAGCTAGTGAGTATATTGATTCATTAGCATGCCCATTATGTTACGGCTACTAGCGTTTAGCGAATGCCTAGATATCATATCATTCATCTGTGCAATACCTGAGTAAGTCTTTTCAGTAAAAAATAGTATACAAATTATACGATAATCGCTAAAAACTCCCGCAGTGAATATCAGAATATTTTCATCTACGATACTATTAATTTTGGTTATAGTACTAATAACCTGAAGCAAAACAGCCTGACATTGCAGTTTTACCTTTTATAAAAGTTGTACTAGCTCCGCTAGTAGCCGCAGTCTTTCTCACGCATCAGGTGTCTCCTGCCTCTTTTGTGAATTAATACCCTTTGTGATAATTTTATGGCAGAATATATGGAATTTAAGTTATTACGATTTTATATTTGCAACTATAAAATAAATATTATAGTTGCCCATTGCATCTATACCTGATCAAGGTCAGGGAGTCGCGTATCGTGACCAGGATCTAGCTATTTAATAATAGTTTGTCATGCTTTAATATAATTAACCAAACACCGTATTAGCACGCAAATATTTCGGAAAAAATATATTTTCGGAAACTTTTTATTGCCAAGTAATTAACCTTTTTATAGGAATGTGATTGAATAGATACTATTGAACTTTACTAGACGACTATTAAGAATAGTGATTTAGTATAATTACTGACATCAGTCTATCAAATACATCGAGGACATAAAATAATGGCGCACTTTGACCGTCAATTGTGGCAGATCTATCATCAACGATGTACTTTTCTCTATATTTAGTCATTATAAACTCTCCGCATATAATTCCAGATAATATCGGACCGAGTCAAATTAATCTTTTAAAATTAATAGTTGTTATCGACAAACACATGTGCGGTTATAATAAACAAGACGTTAAACGCTTGCAGAATCACAAAATAAGTTTTGACGTAATTTTGGTGCATCTCTAACAAAATGAAAGAGATCTATCTTTTCTTTGGTGATAATTATACCGACGTGGTGCTTTCATCTTCAGTAAAATGCACTTATATTAAAGTCTCACGAATTTTTTAAGTTATATTTCAAATCATAACCGCACAAAAGAGGTTGACATCAAACCTTTCCGATCTTAGGTGTACTTTTTGCTGGCAACGATCAAATATCGCATGAACCATAAAATATGATTAGAAATTTTCTTATATACTCGCAATCTCTATTTTGAGGCGTATGTGTTGATCATTTTCCCTGCGTATAACTCAATTACTGGTGGGTAGTCAGAGGGAGAAAAATATTTACACGGCTTGGAATAATTATTTAACTGATCTTTAATTCCTCGTTACTTATATTATTATTGCACTTAGTTCTGATTTGATTGCACCATTTACCTAAAATTAATAATTAATATGCGTTGTAGATTTATATGGCTAGATTAATTATTTCTTTATTCAGAGATTGACTTATTAGTCTCGTATAGTATTGCACTATATAACTGCTCCGCAGAAATAATAGATTACCAATCAACTTATCAGCTCCACATAATGATGTTAAGAAGTAAAATATCACCTCATCAGATAACAGATAATAAACGGTTTTTATTAATAGCCATACCGGAGTTCGGCATACATAAGCGCTATCGCCAGTAAATGCCTACCAAGTCAATTAATTGATGAATGTCCTTACTATTGTATAAATATCTCAGGCTTGAAAAAAACTTTGGCAGTAAACGATAAACTATTGTACTTATAACTGCACAAGTATGATGATGTAGCTATTGACTTAAATTATAGACTATACAAAGATTTTATCTTTTATTTATGCTTTTTAGCATAAGATTGCGTGCTCATTTATTATTCAGTGAAGTCACAGATTAATTTTTTTGCTATTACCAAAAAAAAACGAGTAATATATATTATTAGTATTCTTTTATACTAGTATCCTGCCCTATTAAGACGGCAGGCAATCTGTTTATCAGTTGAGAAAATGCTTCATGAATTTATCGCACCTTGTATGTTATTTCCCATGAATATAATTTATCATTATTTATAGTTTTGATGGCTATCAGTTGATGTAAGATGGTGAAGTTCTTTATTCTTTTGCGCGCGATGGATATCGGTTAATGGTCGAAGATGTTCTGCCCATCGCTTATCAAAAAAAAGATGCAAAATGCACATCATGAACGTACAAAATAGATTATTGGCTTGCTGGGTGCGGCGTATTATTTTACTACTTATCATTCCTCTTTGCTGTTGTGTTTACTTTAAACCACTTGATTTTTGTAATAAAAATAGTCAGTAACAATGTACTTTTAGTAGCTTGAGCAACAATATGCAACCCATTGATCTTATTTATTTTCTTTTGATTTAAGGATCTTTTAATGGTGGAACTCAAATCCTATAGTAACTGAAATCGCTGATTTTTCATGTAATTGTCTTTAGTAGGTGGATTTTACCAATACTCGCTATTATATATCGATAATGGCGTGGCTAAATTAAATGCTGGGCTAGGTAGTTAACTTTTACAGGTGTTTGTTGTATTTTGTCTTGATAGTTTTGTTTAAAATAATTTGCTTGTTATGTTGTTGTATTTATACGGAGAATATTTCATGAATATCAGTTCAGTATTTTGTATATGTTTAGAAAGAATATGCGGTAATAACTCAGTTTTGCTGACCTAGACGGTCATTTGAAATAATAAAATTTATTTGTTTATAGGACGCCGCCTTTCAGATTATGTAACGGGTATAATGCTATGGCTATTACCGGCATTTCTTTGTCAAGCTTGATCTAATCATGACGATATTCATGTCATGAACCGCTTAATTAGTTCTTTGAAATTGCTCATCCCAGACATGCTATCTGGCTTATAAACCATACTTTCTGGTTATGGAGAAGAGTCTTAACAACCATGGATAATATTAGGTAGTTTTATTTATTACGGATGAAAGATATTTATTGATATCTGCTGGTACTGTACCGCGTGTGGTATTTGGTTTATTAGCCTTTTAATATTTTATTTACCTATTTATTATATATAGTACTATCGGTATTCTAGCATTAGATTTTTATCTAAATGCAGGAAACACTGCCCCTCAGAATTTAATAAGCTAGCAATAGCTTAAAAATTAAATTAATTTTACTTGACTTAGTGTTTACTGGAATAGTAAGACTCTAATTATGTTGATAATTATTTTCTATCGTTATTTCCCTATGTCGAACATGGGTCGCTAAGTGAAGCTTATGTAGGATGAATTTAGTAATAAGCTACATATGTGTTATGAATAGCATTATTCTTGAATTTTAAATTTAGAGATGATTTAAATGCTCCTGACATGAAAATATCACTGTATATATAAAAATCATATTATATAAAATAATAGTAGTACTGTATCAATACTGATTATTTATTTCAATTTATCTATAAGTACGAGATAATTACTTTTCTATGTACCTACTAATTTTTAAGGATCAGCCAGATGTTGATAACTGTTCCGATATGAGCTATAGAAAGTCTATTACTGTTTTTCAGTTAAGTAGGCAAAGAATATTTCTGAATGAGGCTATCTCTGTCAGTAGAAATCAATATACTGCCTATTGTGGGCAGAAAAGGATGGCAAAAAATGCAGTATCAAGCACGATGTATCCTAACGCATTAAATAAGTATTGATACCAATCAATTAGTTAACTTAAACTCTTCCTGTTAATATCAGCTGTGTAATTATAGTCAGATACCGTGAGGGGATGTCATAGTAGTGGAGATAAGAAATTGGTAGGTAAACATAGCATGTTGGATATAAGCCAGTAAATCATGGTTACTTTTAGATCCCGTAGCTGCAAGCCTTGTTTTTTAGTTTTTTTTGACCAGGATTTGAGATCCTGCATATTAATTGCAGATGAATGGGATTACATTCTTAATATTAGTCACCACCCATCTTATGGTGGTGTACTTTCTTGACTGTCTCCGTACTACATTGCACCCACAGAAGTAGAAGTTTTGGAAAAAATAGAGTTTAAACTATGGCTTTTAGCATTGCGTTCTCATCATCGCTATTTATAGACTTCACAATCTTACCAGATTAATATACTCGCCTGATTTAAAATCAGGCAAGAGTACTATGATGCATTTAAGTTAACAGCATGTTTCGTGCTATTCTTTTATCTAGCATAACGGCAATTTGTCCTACTTAGCATGTTTTAGCACTGGTGAAATTAGGTCAGTCTAGCAAATAAGCATTAGTATCTTCACATACTTATATCGCATGTGCCACCTAAGGATGACGATGCATCCGTAACGCTTACCTTTGAATAGGTACTTATTAATCTATGGTGGAAAACTCATATCAGCTAGATATTTTTTAATTTGCAGTTGATATTTTGTCACTCAATACGGGTAGAACAAACAAAAACTGCACTCTACTGTAGGCTATTTGATTAAATATGAGAAAAGACAATTTATTGATATATTAATGAACGCTTATGATAACTTTGACATGAACTTTATAAGTCGAGTTGGAAAACTTCTTAGTAAAGAATAGCGCTATCAGAAAACAAAAATTCAGGAGGCTATCATTATTTTGCGCAGTAAGTGAATTATGATATTACCTAACGGGTAACTCGCAATTATAACTTATAAGTTCACTTAAAAATTACAGTCCTGGGCCGCTAAGGCTAGGACTGTTGTCAGCGGCTGTAAGACAAAGAGTTGTGGATATTCGGGCGAATAAAGACCGAGTGACATTTGTTTCACTCTTTCGGCTTAGTGTTTTCAACACGGCTTTTCAATTTCTGTCCTGGGCGAAAGGTTACCACCCGACGGGCGGTAATGGGGATACCTTCGCCCGTTTTTGGATTACGTCCTGGTCGCTGATTTTTGTCGCGCAAGTCAAAATTACCGAAGCCTGATAATTTCACCTGCTCGCCATTTTCTAGCGCTAGGCGCACTTCTTCAAAAAATAGCTCCACTATTTCTTTGGCATCCCGTTTGCTCAGTGCGAGTTTTTCAAACAAGTATTCTGACATTTCAGCTTTAGTGAGCGCCATAAATTTATTTCCTCAAGGATGCTTGGAATCGCTTTTTTAATGCTGCCACACATCTAGAAACAGTCGCGGCAATCTCCTCTTCTTTTAGTGTACGAGAGGTGTCTTGTAAGACAAGACTGATAGTCAGACTTTTAAAACCATCCGCTATGCCCTTGCCTCGGTACACGTCAAACAAGTTTACTTCAACTAACTGATTTAAGCTAACTTTATTGCATTCTGCGATAATATCTGCTGCAGCAATGTCATCAGTTACTAACACATTAATGTCGCGACGGTTAGCGGGGAAGCGGGAAATCTTATTCGCTTTAGGCACTTTACGTTCGGCAAGTTTTTCCCACAAAAGTTCAAATACCAATGTACGGTCATTTAAATTCATTTTTATTTCAAGATCAGGATGAATAACGCCAATAAATCCAACATTTTCATTCTTAAGATAAATTGCGGCGCTTTGCCCCGGATGTAGCGCGGGATGACGTTGTGCCCTGAACTCAATATCTTTTAATTTACCGGTAAGCTCAAATATTGCCTCAATATCGCCCTTTATATCGTAAAAATCTACCGATTGTCGCTCTAGATCCCAATGCTTATCAAATTGATCCCCTGAAATAACTGCAGCCAGCATAAGATCCTGTCGAACACCTAATTCAGCTGAGTTATCAGGAACAAAACAGAATCCGCTTTCAAACAGGCGGATCCGTTTCTGCTGGCGATTTTGATTATATACCACTGTTTCAAGAAGGCCAGTCCATATTGACAAACGCATAGCAGACATATCCTGGGAAACCGGAGTCGGTAGCATCAGCGGCGTCTGCTTCGGATGAAGCAGCGCCTGGTATTTAGGATTTACAAAGCTATAAGTTATTGCTTCTTGATAACCAAGATCTACCAGCAGTGTTTTTACGCGGGACAGTGGCAAGGTCGCTTCACGATGATGCGTCATCACTAGTTCAGTTCGCACCGGGATATTCGGAATTGTGTCGTAACCGTATACGCGTACAATTTCTTCAATTAAATCTTCTTCGATAGTTATATCGAAACGCCAGCTTGGCGCCTGAACTTTCCAGCCTGTTTCGGTGCTACTGACCTTGCAGCTGAGTCGTCTAAGTATGTCGCTCACGTCCTCGTCTTGAATAATATGGCCAATCAGCCGGTCTAACATTTTTCGACGTAAGTGAATACTAAACCTCTGTGGCATTTTTGCTTCAGAAGTTATATTGATAACTGGCCCAGGCTGGCCGCCGCAGATTGATATTAATAATGCTGTGGCTCGCTCCATAGCTATCGGTTGCAGTGCCGGATCCACGCCATGTTCGTAGCGGTGAGAAGCATCGGTGTGCAGTCCGTAAGAATGGGCTCGTCCGATAATGGCTGACGGTTGAAAAAAAGCACATTCAAGCATCACGTTGCGGGTGGTATGGTTGATATCGGCAGCTACTCCACCAATAATTCCTGCCAGCGTGAGCACTTTTCTATAGTCAGCCATTACCAGTGTATTGGAAGAGAGCATTATTTTGTTGCCGTTAAGCAAGATGATCTCCTCATCCTGAACGGCATAACGCACCACAATACCTCCCTCAATACGGTCGCGATCTAAGGCATGCATTGGTTGTCCAAGTTCCAATAGCACGTAGTTAGTGATATCTATAACCGCGTTAATAGAATTTAAACCGCATCGGCGTAGTTTTTCTTTCATCCATAGAGGAGTAAGGGCCCTTATATCGATATTTTTTACTACCCGGCCCAAATATTGCGGACAATCGTCGGACGTATCAACGTGAATAGGCAGTGTATCGCCGATAGTAGGCATAACTGGCTCGATAGGCGGCTGCACAAGCGGCATACGGTTACGCACTGCGACATCGCGAGCAATACCCAGCAAACTAAGGCAATCAGCCCTGTTCGGTGTGACATTAATATGTATAGTATTATCGGCAAGCTGCATATAGTCGCGAATATCTTGGCCAATAGGCGCCTCGTCGGGCAGCTCTATGATACCATTATCATAGTTTCCAGCAATGCCTAATTCTGAAAAGGAGCACAACATGCAATCCGACAACTTGCCGTGTAATTTTGCGTCCTTGATTTTGAATTCTTCCAAAAGAAGAGCCCGGTTTGTGGCCACTGCTACTCGCATGTTTGCGCGACAGTTGGGTGCGTCGCAGGTAATATCCAGCCAGTATTTGCCGCCGATGTCTACTTTAGTAATCCATAACTTATCGGCATTAGGATGCGGCTGGCATGTTACTATATGACCAATTACCACGCCGTTAAACTGGCTAGCAACCGGCTCTATCTGATTCACTTCTAGCCCTATCATTGTCATCTGTTCCGCTAACGCGATGATGTCAATAGCCGGATTTACCCATTCACGTAGCCAAAGTTCACTGAACTTCATGTGTTTATCTCGTCTTCATTTGAATTGTTTAAGAAAACGTAGATCGTTTTCAAAAAATGCCCGCAAATCAGTGATATCGTAGCGTTGCATAGTTAGTCTTTCCATGCCCATGCCAAAGGCAAAGCCTGAATAAATTTCCGGGTTAATTTTACCGTTACGCAAAACGTTTGGATGTACCATGCCGCATCCCAGCACTTCCAGCCAGTGGCCGTTTTTTCCCATAACGTCTATTTCTGCGGATGGTTCAGTAAACGGAAAATAAGATGGGCGAAAACGAACTTGCAGATCTTCTTCAAAGAAATTACACAAAAAATCATGCAATGTGCTTTTCAGGTTAGCAAAATTGATATCAATGTCGATAATCAGGCCCTCCATTTGATGAAACATTGGTGTATGAAACTTGTCATAATCGTGCCGGTATACCCGGCCCGTCGAGAGAATACGGATCGGCGGCCTCTGCTTCTTCATGGCGCGTATCTGCACACCAGAGGTATGGGTACGCAATAGCCGAGTAGCGTCGAACCAGAATGTATCGTGAGCGTCTCGCGCTGGATGATGCACAGGAATGTTTAAGGCGTCAAAATTATGGTACTCATCTTCGATTTCAGGACCAGTGATCACCGAAAATCCTATATTACAAAAAAAATGTTCAATGCGCTCGATTGTTCGCGATACTGGATGTAGTCCGCCGTTTCCCATGCGCCGCCCCGGCAGCGAAACGTCTAACATTTCTTCAGCCAGACGAGTTTCTATATCTGCCCGTTTCAACTTTATTTCCCGTTCTGCCAATAACTTTTGCAAGTCTCGCTTAGCCTGGTTTATCACCGCACCCTTTGCCGGCCTTACATCCGGCGCTAGATCTCGCAGCGCTAGCATTTGCTTGGTAAAATACCCTTTTTTGCCTAAATATTTAACCCGAACCGATTCTAATGCTTGAATGTCCTGGCACTGCGCAATTGCTATTTTGGCCTGAATAATTAACTCTGCAAGATGTGACATTTCTTTTTTCTTAATTTTATAGTATATGGCTTAATCGTATTAATGAGTCAGGTTAACACCTGGTTCTTACAAGGCACTAGTACACGCCGTTAATTATGAATAAAAAACCTCCATATCGGGAGGCTTTAGCGTTATTTTATTTCTTAACTTAAGCGCAAGACCCCGACAAAATAGATGCTAAGATAAAAAAGAAACAAAATAGTAAAATGTGTTACAACAATACATTGTTAAGCTTTTGATATCTATTTTAAAATCATCTGTACATTTAGATGTACAAAAAGCGTCTTCTTTTTTGTTTAACTGACCTACGCAAGTGTGCTTTTCGCTGTATTAGCCAGGACGGCAAAAACCGCTTTATCAAATACGGCAATATCTGCTAGGATTTTACGGTCAATTTCAATAGACGATTTTTTTAAGCCATTTATAAACTTATTGTAAGAAATGCCGTTCTGACGGGCTGTTGCGTTGATACGTACGATCCAGAGTTGACGAAACTGACGCTTTTTCTGACGACGGTCACGGTAAGCGTACTGACCTGCTTTGGTGATTGCTTGGCAGGCAACACGGTAAACTCGTGAGCGAGCACCGTAATAACCTTTTGCTTGTTTCAATATTTTTTTGTGACGTGCACGTGCTACCACACCACGTTTTACGTGAGCCATATATTCTCTCTCCTAAAGTCTTATTCTAAGCAGTGATAATGATGCTTATGCGTATGGCAGGCAACGCACAATCCAACCCATATCCTCTTTAGAAACCATGGACTTAGAGCGTAGGTGACGCTTACGTTTAGTGGTTTTTTTTGTCAGAATATGACGCATGTTAGCATGCTTGCGCTTAAAACCACCCGAAGCTGTTTTCTTAAAGCGCTTTGCAACCCCTTGTACTGTCTTTAGTTTTGGCATAAGTGTACTTCTACTCCACATTGTTAATAATATGAATCAGCGAAACGCAGGCGCTGCTATGCCTTACTTATTATCAGGTTTTACTGTTTTTTTGGGGCAAGCACCATGACAATCTGGCGGCCTTCAATTTTAGATGGGAAAGATTCCACTATTGCGAGTTCACTTAGATCGTCGCGCACGCGGTTAAGCACTTCGATGCCAATTTGCTGGTGTGCCATTTCACGTCCGCGAAACCGTAGTGTGATTTTGGTTTTATCACCATTTTTAAGAAAACGAACCAGGTTGCGCAATTTTACTTGATAGTCACTTTCATCTGTGCCAGGCCGAAATTTAATTTCCTTAACCTGAATAATTTTTTGTTTTTTCTTATTTTCTTTGGTAGATTTGCTTTTTTCATAAAGGAACTTGCCGTAATCCATGACCCGGCAAACCGGAGGCGTGGCATTGGAACTGATTTCGACTAAATCAACGCCAGCTTCTTTAGCTTTTTCAAGCGCTTCATGTAGAGTAACAATACCAATTTGCTCGCCGTCAATATTCGCTAGACGAACCTCTGTGGCGCGGATTTCTAGGTTAATACGATTAGGACGCACCGGTTGAACTCGTTTTCCGCTTTTAATACCTTATTCCTCCAGTTGATGAAAATTACGGCTACGGATTTCGTGTTGCAGCTTTGCAATAATCTCGTTAACAGCAATGTTACCAAGGTTTTTACCACGACGTGTACGTACGGCAACTTTTCCTGTTTTCATCTCTTTGTCTCCGCAAATAAACATGTAAGGCACGCGTCGTAAAGTATGTTCTCGGATTTTAAAGCCTAATTTTTCATTTCTCAAGTCTGCTTTCACCCGAATATCTGCTTCCAATAGTTTTTGCGTTAGTTTTGCGACATATTTTGATTGATTCTCCGTAATGTTCATTACAATGACTTGGGTCGGCGCTAGCCAAGTTGGGTAAAAACCCGCATATTCTTCTGTCAAAATGCCAATAAATCGTTCTATTGACCCCAAAATAGCACGGTGAATCATGACTGGTACCACCCGTTCGTTATTTTTACTAACATAGGAGGCATTTAAACTATTAGGCAACGAAAAATCTAGCTGTACTGTACCACATTGCCAGGCGCGGTCCATACAATCAAGCAGCGTAAAATCAATTTTTGGACCATAAAACGCTCCTTCGCCCGGTTGGTATTCAAAGGTAATATCATTTGCCGTGAGTACGGCAGTTAAATCTTGCTCCGCTCGGTCCCAAATATCATCACTACCGCTGCGTTTTTGCGGCCGGGTAGATAATTGAATTAAAATTTTCTCGAAACCAAATGTAGCGTATACATCGTACATCATTTTTATGCAATTGTTTACTTCATCGCGTATTTGATCTTCGGTACAGAAAATATGAGCGTCATCTTGGGTAAAGCTACGCACACGCATTAGGCCGTGTAGCGCACCGGAAGGCTCATTGCGGTGGCAACTGCCAAACTCAGCTATGCGAAGCGGCAGATCTCGGTAAGACTTTATCCCTTGATTAAAAATCTGCAGGTGCCCCGGGCAGTTCATCGGTTTTATGCAATATTCCCGGTTTTCTGACGATGTAGTGAACATATTTTCGGCGTAATTGCCCCAATGACCAGTCTTTTCCCACAGCACGCGGTCCATCATGAACGGCCCTTTTACTTCTTGATACTGATAGGCTGTAAGTTTCATACGTACGAAAGCTTCTAGCTCGCGGAAAATCGTCCAGCCATCGTTATGCCAAAACACCATACCAGGCGCTTCTTCCTGTATATGATAGAGATCAAGTTGTTCGCCTATCTTACGATGATCTCGCCTCTCTGCTTCTTCTAGATGCTGTAAATAAGCATGGAGCTGTTTTTTATCGCCCCAGGCGGTCCCGTAAATTCTCTGTAGCATTTTATTTTTGCTGTCACCACGCCAGTAAGCCCCAGATTTTTTTTGCAAAGCAAAGTGGTGGCAAAAACGTATATTAGGAACGTGCGGCCCTCGGCACATATCCACATACTCTTCATGATGATATAGCCCAAGACGATCATCTCTGTTGATATTTTCATCTAATATAGCTACTTTATAGTCTTCGCCTCGCGAGACAAATGTATCTCGGGCCTGCTGCCAGCTGACTTTTTCCTTGATAACGTCATAGTTTTTTTCGGCTAATTCGTGCATCCGTTTTTCCAGCAAGTCGATATCATTTTGCATTAAGTCATAATTGAGATCGATATCATAATAAAAGCCTTTATCGATGGCCGGACCGATTGCCATTTTCGTATTTGGCCATAATTGTTTTATAGCGTGTCCCAATAAATGGGCGCATGAGTGGCGTATTATTTCCAGACCTACCTCATCTTTAGCGGTAATTATGGCAAGCTGGGCATCGTGCTCAATTATATCGACAGCATCCACCAATTCTCCGTTAACACGACCGGCGACGCAGGCTTTGGCTAAATCGAGACTAATATCACTGGCTACATCAAGGGATGATACAGAATGTGAAAAATAACGTCGATTGCCATCAGGGAGAGTTATAACGGGCATGCGGTTTCCTTACATTTGTAATATGGCTACAATAATACGCTGGGTAACTTATGTTTTTTCATTCTTGTTGCGTTACCATCTCATTAATCATTTCTAATTTGGAACTCAATCATGTGCACGTGCCATTCAATAGAGCATACGGTAATACGCTATTCACTTAGTGGATAATATCACTTGTCTTGCAAAACAACATCTTTGTGTTATGGTGTTTTAAGTAATTTACCTACCCCCTCGTATCGTCGGTATAGGCCAAGAGAGCCAACCAAAATGTAGTGTGTCACTAACCTATTGAATATATAGAGTTGAACATTAAGCATGTAAGAATGTAAGTTTAGGGCTAAGGATTATTCTACAATTATGTTGAAGTAGCGTTCTTGCAAACAACATCTTCATCTACGTAAGATTTATAAGTAGATGCGTTATTAACTTGCTTCTAATACCCGTGGATACAAATACATGACAAACCAGTAACTCTGTCCTTCACGTCGATGACAAAGTATACTTTTTGCAAGTAATAGAAATCCTAATAAAATAAAACCATAATCGTGTTTGCTGTTACAATACACCAAGGCCGCCTCAGCCTAGCATACATGCATGCACGTATGTTTTTGCACCAACCTTGCGTGTTAAGAAACCATTCAGGTTTAATCGCTAGTAGCGTTATTCTATGAGCGTTATTTTTGCTTAGTTAAAACCAGTTTCAGCAACAGGATAGGTGAGAACAATTAGTTAACTAAAATTGGATGTATCATAACCGCGCTTTATTGCCGTTTTATCACATTGGCGCGTTACTAGTCTTACTTTCTTATGATAACCCTGCGCAAATTAATTTTATCACAACTACCGAGTCAACTTTCATTTGGTGGCGTCTGTAACAAATACTTACATACATTGTATCCCGCTATATCTGTCAAGACAGTGTTACGAGTTAGACTCGTATATCCTTAAGGCAGTAATTTTATATGAATATCTTTAATATCATAAAGTTCGCACATTCCATGTCAATGTGCCTAGCGCCTATATAAAATAAAGGCGCTGATATATTCCGATAATTATCAATATGTCACCCTAGTTAAACGTAAAAAGCTTGTAGTATAAAATACCGAAGTGGCTATTATATGGATGCTATAAATCTATTATTTATGCGTATTAATGTTTAGATTGCTTCTTGCTTAGATTAGTCCCTAAAGTTTATCAAAATTCTGGCTTTTCTTTTAAAATGAATTTTTCTGCGATCGTGACACAACTATAGGTGTCATCTAAAGTGACTGTCATAATTTGTCACTAGTTTGCTGACAAAGCAAACTGGTTAACTTTGTCTGCAGCACTCAAAAGCAGAATTGCTTGCTGCTATATTGTCTGTCGCGCCTGCCATTTGTGGTGCTTACCCATCCCTCTGGTACCTTAAGCAAAATTTAACTGGTTTACGCTAATAGCGTAAATAGATTAATTTTAATTAAATATCAACAAATATTTTTCTGCTTAAATGCCACGTAATACCTAAATACGTTATTGATCATGTGTATTTTAATTTATCGAGCAGCTTATCTACTGCTGTTATTAATGGCATCTAGCGACGTAAAAGAGATTAATTTAAGGTTAATGTGCTCTTCTTGGCCAGATAAAACAATTTACTACACTATTATCATACTCTAATTTCCCTACTCTATGTTTATTTTTATCGGGATAATGCTGCTAACAGCGATCAAGGCGATTCTTCATTCGATACCGCTATGTCACCGTAAATTTACGATTATTACTATAAAGATAGTATTGCTGCTGAACGAAAGAGTGTGTGAGAAACTAAGCAGTTTATCAACTTTATTACATGTAAATAAGACGCTATTTTATTTAGTGGAAATTATATATTTGTAGTGTTCTATTACAGTTTGTAGGTGTTGTTCACCGGCAATTAAAGCATACCCCCAGTAATTTGAAGGTAAATAAGATCTAACAGTAATAATTATTTGTAGAATGCACAGTATGCACATTATATTTTGCGGTTTTATAGAAAATGATAATACGTTATTTAAGTTGATCGTAGATAGTATCGATATAGCTACGCACCAGAGCTAATACTATTAGATTTTTTATACTTGCTTTCATGAGTTGTGCTTTACCTGACGATACATCTACGCGCCTATCGCTTACATCGACCGTTTATTAAACAAAATATATATACGTTTCAAAAATATATTCAGGTTGGCAAAGGTACGACTGAAATTTAGCAGTAGCAAATAATAACAAAAGAATGCAAAATTAATTGTTAGAATGCATAATGTAAGTGCATGATAAGCAAAATCACTTACACCATGTTAATGCTTTAATTGCAACTGTTGTGTTTCTTTATAAGCCTTAATCCTAAAATAAAGGTTGCAATAACTTTGGGCGTAAAAATAACTTATTGGCAAGGTACTTAACAAGCACCCAGCGATCGACTTAATTATATTTCATATGCACTATTTAATTAAATGTCGTAAATTTAATTTGCTTAAGTCTATTTCTAATTGATTTATTGTATTTTTCTTGCAATGGTTTTATGCTGCTGCAGTTACTTAAACTGCTAACACTAGCATTGTACACTACCAGTTAACTATAGGAAAACTTTCATTAATGGCAATATTACTAAAGCAACAAGCAATTATCTTTGATATGGATGGGTTGATTATTGACTCCGAACCATTGTGGCATCAAGCAAAGCTGGAAGTATTTGCTGAATTAGGAAAAATAGACGTTTTAGCTGCCACACCCCAAGATACTCTGGGATTACGGATAAATGAAGTAGTAGATCTCTGGTATCAGGAATCTCCCTGGCAAGGACCATCACGGCTCGAGATAAGCAATCGTATTATTGAACGCGCATTAGAGATAATCGAACAAAAAAAGCCATTGCTACCTGGGGTGATGCAGGCTCTAATCCTGGCGTCGGAGTGTAGGTTAAAAATTGGTTTAGCGTCGGCCTCGCCGTTATTTATACTGGAGCGAGTATTGGAAATGTTTTCACTGCGGCGTTATTTCCATGTTATTGCTTCGGCGGAACAATTAACTTACAGCAAGCCACACCCGGAAGTATATCTTCGTGCTGCAGATGACCTGGACGTCAAGCCAATGCGTTGTTCTGCTTTAGAGGATTCTATTAATGGAATGATTGCTACCAGGGCGGCTCGCATGCGCTCGATAGTTGTGCCGGATGCTGGTATGCGCGATGACCCGTGCTGGTGTCTAGCTCAAGTGCAGCTACCAACGTTGCTGGCCCTTGAAGCGACACACATCTTATAATTCTATGATAACATACAAAATAGTTGCAGTTAGGGCTAAACATAGCAATTCATTATCAACTACCAGAAAAAATTTAAGGCATACGTTTGACCTGTCAACGAAAAATTTGATGATTTGAAAATGTAATTTCACTACTTTTATTTAGATCTACAAAGTATTAATTAGTACGTTATCATCGTCTGATGCAACTAATAGCTACTACATGTAGCTATTCTTACATGGTGTGATAGGCGCTACTGGCAGCGAACATTTAAGTTTATAGCTGTCGATAGTTATTACAAACTTGACCTACTCATCATATCATAGTTCTGATTGTGACTTGCATGCTTGTGCAGTACCTCCATCGTGTTTGTGGTGAAA
Source organism: Sodalis endosymbiont of Henestaris halophilus (assembly GCF_900161835.1). Taxonomy (GTDB): domain Bacteria; phylum Pseudomonadota; class Gammaproteobacteria; order Enterobacterales; family Enterobacteriaceae. The sequence goes on from NZ_LT897836.1 coordinate 967,495, forward strand.
TTCACGCAAACTATCATTCAGTTATTATTTTAAAACGTAATATTCGGTTTAACTGTGTTGCTAAACACCAAAGTCCCAAGAAGTTTTATTATTTAAGCAATAACATTTTAATAATCTTATTTGATAGTTCTTGAGTGTTGCAGGGTAAAGATGTAGCTGGTATTAAAACTTCATCTGCGCATCGTGAGTATTACTTATCAAAATCAAGCAGATATTATCGTTCATTAGTATAGTATGACTTTATAATTACATTGATCGCATTATTTTGGCAATATTTTAGTTTATTACGGACCCCGGTTAAGTATTGGTCATGACGTCGGCAAGTAGTAGGTAAACTATTATTTCCGGATTATATAGGGGATTACGCTTTATTAAAATTAACAGTCTACGACCCTCTAGGGATAGAACATAAAGAAGAAATGTTTGAGATTTAAGTGTGCGGAATATTCATTTTAAGAGCAAAAATGCTAAGCAATTAACACTTTATTATTCACAGTAGCTTACTGAAGCATATCATTTATTTTAACTAAAATTATCTTTGCGTACGCTACGATGCAAAGTCATGGGTAAAACTATCAGTGGTGACATCATAATTATTAATTTTATTTATAAAATTCGCTTTTGACATGCCATATTACGATATGGTTTAATTAAACTGGCAGAATATAATTAATATCATAGTATTTTACTACGCACTATGAGCAATAGAGAATTTGTTTTATGTTATTATAAGCTATAAGATGGTGATCTTTCACCTGATTATATAGCTACAAACAACTTATTATTTAGTCTAGTGCGCAATTAATAAGAGATAATCTTCCCTTAGTTTATAGATACATATCGGTATCTGTATTAAAATTGTCCTTATTATGGGCAATAGCCTTCAAAAATAGATTTTGATAATAAGTATTATCCTTAAGTTCAGCTAATCGTTAATGTTCTTGTTATAGATCCTGACGCTGCTACTTTAAATCAACGGCTGGTTCGGTTGTTGATTTAAATAAGGTTAGATGATAACTTTGAAAAGTTTTGCATTGTAGGGAAAGTATTAGTCGTTATCAATTAGTGATATTATCTAAATCGTTAATATGGTGAATTACTAATTAGGTCATACGATATGCTTGAAGATGGGCATATGGTGGCCCTTTCTCCATTACGGCTAATCTGTAGCGATTATAGAGTGTTAGTCACGTATATGATATGCTAAGACATTGATATTACGTTTTTTATTGAGGTTAGAATGAGTGATTCAAGTGTTTTTTTCTACAAGAATGCTTGTTTTATTGAGAAAAATCATCAAAGTAGCTCAAATCTCTCTAGAAGGCATTAATGTTTCATACGACAGATTATATAGCTCATTAATAAATGCTTAACAATTGCGTAAAATGAAGCTAAAGCCAGAAAATCCTTGAACGAAGTTTCATTGATTTTGGAGATTATTAGTCTACTTGTTTGTACTATGATAATAGTATCTAGAAAGTCGTATGTTGTCATATTATGCTAACGGTTACACCTTGCTCCCTTAATTGGCGACTGGGATTACGCGTTAACGGGTAGAAAATTTTAAAGTAATCCATTTCAGCGGCAAGGGATTGCATTATATTGCATAATGATAAAAATGTTGCGTTTTCCCATGACTTCCGAAGGACATATCATTTTTGCTTTTGGTATAACTATTTTAGCCAAAAAAATGGCTTTAACGCCTGACCTGGCCTATGGAGATTGGTGGCATATAATTCCAGGTGGATTAATTACCTGCTTACTACCGGATATAGACCATCCAAAATCAATTTTGGGACAGAAATTGACCTGGCTATCCGCGTTAGTTTACCATATTTTTGGTCATCGCGGCTTTACCCATAGTTTGTTAGCTATAATTACTGGCATTCTTTTGTTTAATCATTGTCAACCGCCGGAAAGCATAATCCCTTTCGATGCTTTTCATGCCATGATAATTGGCTATTTTAGCCATATCGTGGCGGATATGCTAACGCCAGCTGGCGTGCCGCTATTGTGGCCTTGTCGCTGTAGGTTTCGTTTGCCGATATTAATATTTACAAAAAACAATAAAATTGAACGTTTGGTATGTATTGCAGCACTTATTTTTGCCTTGCAATATCCGACAACCGAGCCGATAGCGCGGTATTTGACGATGACTGAGTATGTTCAAGCACTGTTGCAGCGAATGTACGTTAGTCTCTGTTGTTATCTATTTGAATATAATCGGCCCCAAAATGGGTAAGCCCTATTACTACGTATCATTTACACTACGAATTAGTACGTAACACATGTTATTTCATGTGATACTCTTTATGTTACAATAACCTATCTTTATTTAAAATATTCCTATAAAGGATAGCATAACACACTGTCAATAAATTATTTTATTGCCATGACAACGTTAAGAAAAAATCTATTTTGTAGTTTATTGAGTCGATCCTAAAAGTTATGAATAGATCATTACCTAACCATTTATATTTATTAAATTATACAACGTATTTATGTCAAATACACAAGGACTTCTAATGTCCAATAATGTCTGTTCAACACATCCCAAAAACTGTATTGTCTGGCATCCTTCTTCGTCTTTCTTCTTGTGCCCCAATTACTGAATCGATATGGTACAGGTTTAGCTTTATTTTGCACACCGATTAGCTACTATACAGTTTAGTTGAAGTTCTCTAAGTTCTTCAAAACTACTAATGCCAAACGTTACTTATTAGTAACGTTAAGCCACAAAAATTGTAAGACAGGCCCTCTGATACCCCCCAATTAAGGTTGCCAAATTTTTAAGTATTCAAAATTAATTGCGTATTAGAAATCTAAAGTAGCACTTTGCTAGAAAATTTTCTTATGTTTGAAAAGATTCCCCCTTTTAATTATAAAAGCATACATAAAGTATTGAACATGCAATGTGGCTTTGTTGATACGGTGTGCAATCTTTATAGTTTTGCTATAAGTTTTATGTAACAATGATATTATCAACTTCGATCTAGTCAATAACAACACAACGGTGTTTTTATACAATGTATCCATACAATATCCTAATTGTATTTAGACTATGAAGTCTAAATCTCATAACCAAACACCTTAGTGTGAGACGACTGTTCATGGCTGCTTCTGGGAAGGTATCTAGCTGCAGCAGAAAGCGTTACATAATGTGTTATGGAGATATCAGATTGCAAAATTCTGCACAGAAATATGATATAAAAATGGAGTATTGTAGAGTAGCGACTCTCTATAAACGCTTTAAAAGCGTGAAGTATTTTAGCCGAATATTTCGGCTCCATTGGATTATTAATCCGCCTACCTTAAACATATAAAACTGTAAGCATTAGTTTTATCCGTTAATGCCTGCGTAAAAACGTCAAATGCAGGTGTTAGGTTTTGCGGTATTTACGGGATATCCTGCAAATGCAAATGTTTAAGACGCAAAGCGTTATTTCGTAAATAATCGTGAGACGCTATTGTCGTAAGAATCCTTTTGTAATTTTGCATAGTGCTAATAAATCAAGTCTGTCTGTAGAGGTAAGTAGATTTTTGTTATCGAAGCTTCGTATCAAAGCATTTTTTCAGGCTGTATAGCCATTTCAGCACCTTGCGTTGCCAACGACTGTCGGGATCAAGATTATGCGACGCATCTTTGACTAGTGATGCAGTTTGCTCTTCCGGATGCAGCAATGAGAGCTGCGAGTCATCAACGCCACCTTGCGTTGCTTTGGTAGAAAAAGATTCCAATTCTCTGAGTTTTTGACGTGCACGGTTGATAACCTCTGTTGGTACTCCCGCCAACTCTGCCACCGATAATCCGTAACTCTTGCTGGCGGCACCTTCTTGTACGCTGTGCATAAAGGCAATAGTGCCTCTATGCTCTAATGCATCCAGATGTATATTGAATACCCCTTTTATTTTTTTCGGCAGTGTAGTGAGCTCAATATAATGCGTGGCGAATAATGTCATAGCTTTGATACGGCTAGCTAGATTTTCCGCGCAGGCCCAAGCAAGTGCTAGCCCATCATATGTCGAAGTGCCACGGCCTATTTCATCCATTAAAACTAAGCTCTGACGCGTAGCATTACGCAGAATATTAGCAGTTTCTGTCATTTCAACCATGAAAGTAGAGTGACCGGAGGCTAGATCGTCCGCCGCGCCGATGCGGGTAAAAATGCGATCAATTGGTCCTATGACTGCTTTTTTGGCCGGTACAAAACTGCCGATATACGCCAACAGCACAATCAATGCTATTTGACGCATATAAGTACTTTTTCCACCCATATTGGGTCCTGTAATGATTAACATACGCCGTTCTTCAGATAATATTAGTGGGTTAGCGATAAATGGTTCGTGCAGTACTTGCTCTACGACAGGATGGCGCCCGCCGATAATATGGATGCCAGGCTGGGAATCTATAGTAGGACATATATAGTTTAGTGTTTCAGCGCGCTCAGCCAGATTGCACAAAACATCTAGTTCAGCCAGTGCCGTAGCGCTTTGTTGCAATGCTACTAAATGAGGCAACAGCATATTCAATAGCTCATCGTACAGCGTTTTTTCTAAGGATAGCGCTTTGCTCTTCGAGGTCAGTACGTTATTTTCGTATTCTTTTAGCTCAGGAAAGATATAGCGTTCGACATGTTTCAACGTTTGACGACGCACGTAATGTATTGGCGCTAAATGGCTCTGATTACGGTTTAGCTGAATAAAATAGCCTTGTACGGTATTGAAGCCTATTTTTAATGTCTCTAGCCCTGTTTTTTCTCGCTCACGCAGTTCAAGACGGTCAAGATAATCAGTTGCACCCGCCGTTAGGTCACGCCATTCGTCTAGTGTGGTATGGTATCCTGGTGCTATGACGCCACCGTCGCGTATAAGCAACGGTGGCGACTCAATAATAGCTCGCGCTAGCAAATCGTGCACCGCCTCAAACTCGCCGACTTGTTTCAGTAATGGAAGCAAATAGGTATTTGACTTATTATTTAGCAGGGTTTGAATAGCCGGCAACTGTGCCAAGGAGTGACGCATGCGCCACAAATCGCGTGGCCGAGCAGAACGAAGCGCCAGACGAGCTAGTACCCGCTCCAGATCTCCAACTTTGCGCAGCAGCGGTTGTAGATCCTTTACTTGGTCTTGTAGCGTGCGAATAATTTCTTGTCGGTAAGTTAGAGTAATAATATTGCGGGTAGGCATGTGTAGCCAGCGTTTCAACATTCGGCTGCCCATGGGCGTAACCGTGCGATCAAGAATGTTTGCTAGCGTTTTTTCGCCGCCGCCGCTTATGTTTTGCGTTAACTCTAAATTGCGCTGTGTCGTGGCATCTAGGATAATATTATCCTGCTGATGTTCTAGGGATACGGTATGAATGTGTGGTAAGGAAGTGCGCTGGGTATCTTTGGTGTATTGCAGTAGACAACCTGCAGCGCGCAGTGCTAGCGGTGCTTTTTCAATACCAAAACCGGTTAAATCCCGGGTGCCAAACTGCAGGGTTAGCTGCTGACGTGCGGTGTCAAGATCAAACTCCCATATAGGTCGTCGTCGACGGCTGCGGCAATGCTCAATAAGCGCTATATCCTCCAGTATTTCGGGATAAAGTAGTTCGGCTGGATTGGTACGCCTTAATTCCTCAGCCATGGCTGATCGGTCTGCAGGCTCCGAAACCAGAAAACGGCCCGAGGTGATATCAAGAGTAGCATAACCAAAGCCGTGAGGCGACAGCCATATGGCGGCCAGCAGGTTATCCTGGCGTTCGTTGAGTAACGCTTCGTCGCTAATAGTGCCTGGTGTAACGATCCGGACTACCCGCCGCTCTACAGGACCTTTAGTTGAGGTAGGATCTCCTATCTGTTCACAGATAGCAACCGATTCCCCCAGTGCCACCAGCTTAGCTAGATAATTTTCAACCGCATGATAGGGAATGCCTGCCATAGGTATAGGTTGACCAGCGGATACACCCCGTTTGGTAAGAGATATATCCATGAGATGCGCCGCACGCTTGGCATCATCGTAAAATAACTCATAAAAATCCCCCATTCTATAGAATAGCAATATTTCCGGGTGTTGTGCCTTAAGTTTTAAGTATTGCTGCATCATGGGGGTGTGTGCATTCAGATTTTTGGTGTCATTAATAGACATGTTAAATTAATCCATATAATGATAAGTTATAATAATTATCGGTATTATTATTGGTATTACAATAACTGTTTAAGTATTACTTAACGCATTTAATGTGGAATAGGCGATGTCAAAATATTGACCAGAATAAATTGGCGTGTTACCATAAATAATGTATTTCTTTCGGCTGATCTGCAAATGCGTTTTAACGCAAGAACTTTAAGTAAGATAAGGTTGGTAATGTGACCAATTGCTTAGTAATTTCCTTTTGCTGTCACTATTGTGTGCCTGACAGATGCAAAGGTCCACTGCCAGTATTTTTATCTTAAGGTGCAGTAATAAGACGTGCTCTTTGTAGTTAATGAGTAGTACATTAAAATTGGCCATCAAAATAAAAATGTTATTATCACTTTGAATTTTTGTAAATAAATTAATTAAATAAAGCACGTGCTGTTGCATTTAGACTGAAAAGACCACACTGTTTTTGGACTTCATATCATTATAATAAATAGTTGTATAACTTTATGAAAGCTATCTGCTCGGTTATCAATCTCTTAAGAAACCTCCGTTTTAAACGACAGAAAAATATTGACAAGCTTGTTATTAATTTTTGCACACAGCGCATTCAGAGTTTTATATGAAGAAGGTAATACTTTATCTTAACAGAGAGCAGGCAAACCCAAATCTTGCAAGATTCTTGATCTGAAGTTCACTTAACGATTCTAGATGGTAATTGAGAAATTTAGTTAGTTACATAGCTGCGCGAATTTTTTCGTGCTTATCGTAGCAACTAATGTCAATAACATTGCTAGACCAATAAACTTTATGGTTACAACGTGTCATTAAAAATATAAGTTTGATAAAAGCATATAACGATAATATCTGGTTATTTGTCGGTGCCATAGACCTTACTTTCATCGTAACCTTATACTTATAAGGATGCTCATATAGAAGTCATAAGATAAATCTGGGTCTAAGCTGGCTAAAAAATAAAAAGTAAACGATAAATAGTTGTCAAGTGTTAGCTTCAAACATAAACGCGGAGGAACTAACATATAGTTTGGGATCTGCGTGGTTGCCTTTTCCGGTGCGATGTTTCCTATCGACCAAGGAAATACTCCATTATACTTTAGTGGTAAAAGATTGTTAGGTGCTGTCACACCATCAAAGTTTACAAAGAATTAACCGTCTACATTACTGTGTAGGGAGGATAATAGTTAGATAAAGCCGCTCTTCAGTAAGTTACATACAGAATATATGTCTAATGACAGTTTATCTAAGCTCTGTTCGAGACGGAATTAGATATCACTCTTTATAGTACACACAGCATCACAAATACCATCAAGCTCCACTGATATAACATTAAGATTTAACTATAAACGAATTAAAACGTCTATTTCATAACTAGTTAGTAGAATAAGCAAATATTATTAATTACTGGTATTAACTTTGACTTATTGTTTATCTAGCAATGCATTCAGGAAAAGATAGCCTATTGATTATTTCTCTGCACAACTGTGCCCGTTAAATTAGTTTTAGTGCCAACCAGTACAAATTACTAGCTAAAATGATCGCTATCGGTAGCGTCAACATCCAGGCTAACAGGATGTTTTTTACAGTTTTACTTTGCACACCCCTGCCATCCATCACCATGGTGCCTGTGACCGCTGACGACAACACGTGCGTTGTCGATACCGGCATGCCGGTATAACTGGCGACGCCTATAGATACTGCCGCGGTTAGTTGTGCTGATAGCCCTTGAGCATATGTCATACCTTTTTTACCAATTTTCTCGCCAATTGTTGTGGCCACTCGTCGCCAGCCAACCATAGTGCCTAATGATAACGCTATCGCCACGATAACAATGATCCACATCGGCGCGTATTCTACCGTATACAGCAAATCTTTACGCAAGCTTGACAAAAAGCGTTTATCCGCGGCAGAAGTATCTGGCAGTTTAGCGATTTTATCGGCTATATCAGCGGCGCAAATCAGTAGACGTCTTACGTAAGAGCGCTGCTCCGCATTGAGCGATTCATAAGTATCTAAATTTTTAAGCAGTAGCGAGGTGTTATTAACAATAAATAATGCCCGCGACAGATCACAGTGAAAAACTTGCATCTGAGGTCTTTTCACTTGCTTTAAAATTTGCTTATTAGTCATAAGCACGCCAGATCCAGGATTTTTTACGTTCCGTGAAGGCACTAATACATCGTTTGGGCTGTCAATATGGGTGAACTTGTTTAGATGTTGTGTATAATACTGCTGTAAATAATTAACTGCATCTCTAGTACGGCTAATATCGTAGCTACTAGCATTTATATTTACTACAAAGCCTGTTGGTGCAACACCTATCAACACTAGCATGATAAGACCAATGCCTTTTTGACCGTCATTGGCGCCGTGAGAAAAACTGACGCCTGCCGCAGAGAAGATCAAGGCTATACGGGTACATAACGGTGGCTTATGCTTGCCATCTTCTCTCTCTCTCTCTGCTGGGGTCAAATGAATTCGGCGGCGTTTAGGGGTGCTGCTCCAGCATTGACGTAGAACGAACACCATTGTTCCAGCCAGCAACAATCCTACTGCTGGTGAAATAATAAGCGACAGTAGAATTTCAATAAGTTTAGGGATATTAAGCGCTTGTACAACAGAGCTATCGCTTACTAAGGCATTAGTCAAACCAATGCCAATGATTGCTCCAATAAGGGTGTGTGAGCTTGAGGCCGGCAAGCCAAAATGCCAGGTGCCAAGATTCCACAGAAGAGCTGCCAGTAGCATGGAAAACATCATTGCTAGCCCGTGTGCAGAACTAATGTTGAGCAAAAGGTCGGTTGGCAAGAGATGAACAATGGCATAAGCCACGCTTAACCCACCCATTAATACGCCTAGAAAATTAAATATCCCGGACATGGCGACCGCTAACTGAGAACGCATTGCTCGAGTATAAATAACGGTGCCAACCGCATTTGCTGTATCATGAAAGCCGTTGGTTGCTTCATAAATAAGAACAAAAATTAATGCGAGCACCAACATTATACTAGTAGGAAATTCCAGGACGGTAAGTAGATCTAGCATAGAGAGTTACGCCATTGGTTGGGTATGCACGAACCGCATTATCTGCGACAATAGGGTGGGTAGAAAAGAAAAATATAATCTTTTTTAATAAATTTGCTTTCCACAAGCGGGTACTACTTCCTATAAAGTATAAAACTTAACAATATACGTTATTTTATTTAAAATGGTATTTTCTTATCATGAATAGAATATACCGTTAGGCGCATAAAAATCAACCCGCAGCTTTTAGCGACGACAGATAATCAGGCCTTCTCATGAATGAGAAGTATAATTTATAGTGAGATATATAGCAGAAGATATTGTGCTATGGTCGTCATCGTTATCCCGTCCGTACCAGTATACTTTTGTTGCTTAAAATAAGCTTAATTAGTCTACTTAATCAGAAGTACCGTAACGGCGAATTGTGCTAGTAGCAACAAACTAAGCGGATCTCCTAGACGGTTCTTAGCAATTTACTTTGCCTCTCTAGTTAATGCTGATGATATACCACTAGCTAGTTTAGTCATTTTGTTAAAAATACTAGCACCAGACAGAGTCCCACACTGTAATTAACCGAAGAAACTGCTCTGTCTTCCTCGCATAATTAAAATTAAATTGCACTGTTATTACTTTTACTTATAGTAGGCAGCCACCATTTTTCTTAAGTCATCTATAGCGTGATTTAAACATATTCATACGCCAGATACATGATTACTAAAGTAGCTTTATGTATCGCGTCAATAATGAGTTGCTAATTATCGCAACTCAGATTGAAAACAACTGCGGACGTGCCAGACTCTTATTTTGCGTTAAGTCAAGCGTTGTTTATAATCATGTCCAGCGGTGCCTGGCACAAGACACGTAACTATCCTTTACCTATAGACACATGCGTATTAACTACTTTGCTGCCTTAATTTCTATCTAACAGATAGACAACTTGTAAATTCACCATAAGATCTTTGCAATCATAATTTTGAGGTTAATTATTATTCTGTATACAAATAGTTAAGATTAATGCTACTTTATAACCTAATTTTACTTGGTTAACTAACGCTAACGCATTGATTTACGTCACGCACCCTAGTTACTGACGTTACAATTTTTAGTTTCGTTGAAATTGAAACAGTAAATATGACTAAGTGTGCAAAGGGAGTGCTCTTTGTCATTTATAGTAATCTACCGCGCTACATCTTCTACGATGTATAAGCAACGCCACTAAGTAGTTGTCTATGATAATATATTTTCTCTAGAATAAGATGTATTTTGCTAAGGCCCAAACGGTATCATGAATTATACAATAGTGTGTTTTTTTTGCTAGCCCCCCTTAGAAGTTTGGCAGTATCGGCTAAATAGTTGCAAGGCCCTAGTACTATTTATTGCCGACGACAATGTAACCACGTTTACTAACATATCATGCACTAAAAACAATTATTGCCACGTCACGCTGAAATTATAGTGCGTCTTAAACTACGCTGATATTGCATTGTTCGTTGAACATACTAGTTACGAACTAGAATATCAGCGCACATCAAATAAAGTCTTCGAGAGGTAATATAATAATCCTTATAAAAAGGAGAAGTAGGTGTTAATATATATATAATAATACCCTTCTTCGATAAGTGAGATATTTTTGATAGGGTTATAATTGTTAGAGATGTGTTGTTTATCAAGAACACCTATTTTAGGTGATTTGAGCATCAAATATAAAAATAAATATAGAGAAATAATAATGAAGTTAGTTGCCATGTTAAGTATGTTTATAATAAGAAATCTTTCTGCATTTATTAGTTTGTTTAATACGTCAATATGATTTACGCGTCCGTTCTGATATTTTTCTTGTCACTAAGTTTTTCGATGATGAAATAAAATTCTATTATTTCTTTATTTTGATTATTTATTGTCGTTAGATGTAATATTAAATCACAATCAATTATATAAACACGTACGTCTATAAACTATCACGCTAACTATATAACTATAAAGGTTTTTTACTCACGAGCGTTTCATCATGTCAAAAAATTCATCGTTAGTTTTAGTCATCGCTAATTTATTGATTAAAAAATCCATCGCATCTATTTCACCCATAGGATGAATAATTTTCCGCAGGATCCACATTTTTTGCAGTTCTTCCTGAGTTGTTAGGAATTCTTCTTTACGGGTACCCGAGCGGTTGTAATCAATTGCTGGAAAAACACGTTTTTCTGCTATTTTACGCGATAGTTGCAATTCCATGTTGCCCGTACCCTTGAACTCTTCGTAAATTACTTCGTCCATTTTAGAGCCGGTATCGATAAGCGCGGTAGCAATTATGGTCAGGCTACCGCCTGCTTCCATATTACGTGCGGCACCAAAAAAACGCTTCGGACGATGCAAGGCATTAGCGTCGACACCTCCGGTCAGTACCTTGCCGGAGGCGGGTATTACCGTGTTGTAAGCGCGTGCTAGACGAGTAATTGAATCCAGCAGGATAATAACGTCTTTTTTATGTTCAACTAAGCGTTTGGCTTTTTCTATTACCATTTCGGCGACTTGCACGTGGCGAGACGCCGGCTCGTCAAAGGTAGAAGCGATAACTTCACCCTTTACTAGTCGCTGCATCTCAGTTACTTCTTCTGGACGTTCGTCAATCAGTAGTACCATGAGTACGCAGTCAGGATGATTATAGGCAATACTTTGAGCTATGTTTTGCAACAACATAGTTTTACCGGCTTTTGGCGGAGCCACAATCAAGCCTCTCTGGCCGCGGCCAATAGGCGAGGCTAGATCTAGAACGCGTGTAGTCAAATCTTCGGTAGAACCATTGCCGCGTTCCATCCGCAAACGGGCATTAGCGTGCAGTGGCGTCAGGTTTTCAAATAGAATTTTGTTGCGAGCATTTTCCGGCTTATCATAGTTAACTTCGTTAACCTTAAGCAGCGCGAAATATCGTTCGCCCTCTTTCGGCGGCCGAATTTTGCCAGAAATAGTATCCCCAGTACGCAGGTTAAAGCGACGGATCTGGCTAGGTGAAACGTAAATATCATCTGGTCCAGCAAGGTAAGAACTATCGCTGGAACGGAGAAATCCAAATCCATCTTGCAGAATTTCTAGCACTCCATCGCCAAATATATCCTCGCCGCTCTTGGCATGCTGCTTGAGGATAGCGAAGATGATATCTTGTTTACGCATACGAGCTAGATTTTCTAGCCCCATATTCTCGCCTAGGATCACTAACTTTGACACTGGCGTGTTTTTTAATTCAGTAAGGTTCATAATGGTGGGTTCTTAAACTAGGGGTATATCTTTCTTTAACTTTAATTGATTTGATGGGTGGTATTACAGCATAAAACCATGCTTGTTTACGGGATTTAATTTCGGTAAATTCTGTTTAAGATGCTGAATAGCAATTTATTTATTACGAATAATAGGAAGACTAATATTAAGAGTACCTGATAGTGCGGATAAGGAGTAAAGCTTAGATTCAAACTACAGGTAAGATCATAATGTAGCAGGCATAAGTTTAGCATGGCGCTTAATAGGTGTCTAGAAGACAATATAATAAATACTTATAAACGCTATTGTCCAAAAAGGACGAGCAAAAATACTATTTTACAAATTTTTGTTAAGGAACTCTTTTAACTGTTCTTTGGATAGAGCGCCCACTTTGGTAGCTACTACTTTACCATCACAAAATAACAATAAGGTAGGAATTCCGCGGACATTATACTTAGGTGCAGTAGCTGGATTCTCGTCAATATTTAATTTAGCGATGGTCAGTTTACCGTCGAATTCATCAGCGATTTCTATCAAAATAGGTGCAATCATTTGACATGGACCACACCATTTAGCCCAAAAATCAACTAGAAACAGGCCGTTGGCTTGTAAGACGTTTTTGTCGAAGTTGTCATCACTTAAATTAATAACTTTATCAGTCATGTTTTACTCCTAAGACGATCGTTAATTTACGTTGCAAAATAATCAAAAAAAAATTAGCTGATTTTATTGTAGTTGTATGCATTGCGTAATGCAATGTCTAACTATTAGTATATCATGCTATAATTAAAACACACTTAATATAAAAAGAAGTTTTTTTTAAGTTCTCTCCTCGTTAGTTAGTCGTTGAAATAATTAGTTTAAAAGTTTGTAAAATTATACGTTTATTTTATCGCTGACTTTACCTATAAAACATTGGCAGGTAAAACCGCCGCGGTTCAGGAATAAATTCTGGTAACAGCAATAGATTGACCTAACCATTAAATCCCCCCTATACAAGTTAAGGGGGTTAAACATATCATCAATGCTTGCAAAGCAACACATAGCCTCCTCGATACGGCAACGGCGCTAAATTCATTGCGATAGCAAAACTATTGGCTTTCAGACAACTAACTTACAAATAAGGCTAGTATAACCTCATCGATAGCTTATGATAAGAATTTGAAATTCTTAAAGTGGTGGTTAAATATCCTATTGGGAACCATCTCAGCACACTTACTAAGTTATTTCAAAAATCACGCCAATAAAACGTCGTAAATGCAGTGCTGAAAACGAGGATGATATAATCTTTGACTTCAGCGTCCATCAACGATATCGCCCATGTTCCCTTTATTATGCCAGCTTCAGCAGTCATATAATAACCTTTCTCCATACCCTGTCCCGTTAGGAGTTAGCACGCTAGCATTCGTGTATGCAAATGATCCCATCATATCAAAATCGAGTCGACACATAAAACGAATCAATGCATACAAAAGAGCTATTTACCCCTCTAATAAAAAAACATTGCTATTGTAAATACTGCTCGAGTAAGATTAATTCAATCAAGGCATCATGTTTGTAAATACCAATCTCCTTCGATAATATCTAAGTTTAACTGGTTTCTAATGGCTAACTAATTTAGCTTTTCACCGACTATGTTTAGTAGCTGCGACGGTTTGCTCATTAGAAAATTTAATCAATAACGTGCTGTATGTTCTAGTGTTAACGGTTATAGCTGCCTGTAGTTATGTATATATCTTACCTTTCTCCACTACAAGTTATTTCTTAATGAATGAAGATAAAAATTTTTAATTTAGCCAAAGATATTATTACGCTACCCAGTTTAGGTTATTACATACGAAGAAGAATTATAGTTTACTGCTTAAAATATCTCCAACGTTCGGAAGCCAAGATGAGCATCTGGTAGCGAATATTAGCAGCCGCAACACTTAACTTGTAAGTGCAAAACGGTGTGCGGTGCTGTAATTGTTTAATCTGGAAGTAATCTGCATTACTTTTGCCTAGAGTAACATGACTAATACGCTGAAAACTTCAAGATGGTAAAACAGATAACATGCAAAACAGTTTAACTTTTGTCTTTTAGCATGCTCATTATGTACTAGAAGCTGTGCGTCGGCACCGCCTGTATAATTAAGATACTGCAAGAAATTATGATTGTCTTAGAGATAAAAGAATACATTACCGATTGCATGGTAAAAATAGCCTTACGTCCTATTCATGACAAGATAAAAGATATTCCACCTCGCGACGGCGAGAGGGGTATGTCCAAAAAACTTAATCCTAATCCTCAGAGCCTTTATAACTTAATTGAGAGCTCTGTTAACAATTAATAACTCTGCTGTATGCCGCAGACGACATAACAATATTCTAATTTTTCATTTAGCACTATCTGTTCGCTTTATTGACTCTTTAACTTCTTAACTAGTAGAGGCTAGTTTAACGCTTTAAATTTTTAAATTAATCTTTCGTTGTTTAAAGTGCGACTCTGCTTAGTGGGGTAATGATCATGAATATGTAGTGATTACTATCAGATAGATTACTTTAATATAATATCGATAAGTTTATATTGTGTTATGATACATAAGTTGTTATAAATAATGTAGTGATGCAGCTATTTGCGTTATGTTATTTATCGTAACTGTAGCGGATTACACCTTATATTTCATGAAATAATATCAGATTATTGGCTAATAATTTTCAATTGGCTCTTCTTAGATAAGAAGATAGGTCCAGTTTTGGACATATAATAGCTTGTTTGATAAGAGATCGTGGTCGATGAGCAAAAAATACGGAAGAAACCAGGAGACAAAGCAAACAGAGCGGTATCCCCGTATAGCGGACGAGAAGATGGCGTCGGGGGTGAATGTTAGTATCGCCTAACGGTGTGATCAGCGAGACAAGGATGATGCACGTATTATGTATCTCAAGGCATTACAGCGATGCTAAAATAAATAGACATAAAAACGAAGACGGATTTAGCATATGTGGGACAAATTATTACACGTAGTTACATAATTAGTTATTACTAATGCGTTATTTTGTAATTGATGGTAATGCATTTACAATACGCCATGAGCGTTCGATAACAGTGTGCAATATACATTAATTACCACAACTTAAAAATCTTTTCTGATAAATATTTCATTATAATATAAGTTATATATATGTATAAGTATAGTTCAACAATGTTATTGTTTATAAATGTATGGCGTATATATTTATCATTATTGCTTCCCGCTGTAGCAATGTAAGGTGTGAATAGAATAGTTAAAAATAAGATTTCATGGTATTAGCGATAATTTATCGGTAGGTTTAATCTTTATCTGATCATCTATCTATGAAGATAACATCTTCATTTATGTAAGTAAGATCCTCATCTTATGCTGACAGTATATGCTGAAAAGCAAACTACTGCGCGTGCATCAAGGTATTGAATGCGCAACGATATATTAATAGTTCTTCCATTAGTATTCATATTCTTAGTTTGGTTTGTAAGTCTGAGTTTGGTGCCGACATGTCTACCAACATAATGATTTTGCTGGTAATTATCGCGGCGACTCAATAAATTTTTGTAGTGTGTGGCTAAAGTCCTTATGCATTACTTAACAAGCTGTAGTTGATTACGACAGGTGTGTGAGTATATAATATTATTCCTACCGTTTATTAAGTTGCTAAAGATGGCACAAAATTATATTTTGGAGCTTGTATACAGATACTAATATTAAAGCAATCACGCATCTGCCAGACAATAAGCCGTATGGGTATAGCATGTTAAAAAAATGTAAAGACACACAATGGAAAGTCTCTTACAACCACTTTCAGATGATAATAATTGAGTGAAGTTGATCGACTAACAGCAGATTTGCTATTAGCTGTAAATTGCTATTACTGGTGTTAGCTATAAATTTATTGCTGATAGCGTGAGAACATGATATAACTCATAATTTATTTGTGCCTGACTATTACCAGCTATTGCTACTATATTTACTTGATAAACTAGGAGATGGAAATTACCGTTATCACTCATCTGGTTATCTTCAGAATCATCATACCATAAGATAAAGTAGTATCTTTTCTAGCTTCCCGAAATAAATTTCACTAACATATAACTATGCGTGTTTTTTTGATAAACTGCCGAAATTTAAACGGTGAATAATTAATGTATTCCATGTGATCTGCTGAAACTGGGTGAAATTTGTATCGCACTAATTTAACCAAACATTTACTGCACCGTAGTATTTTCACTTTGTTATTCCGGTTAATGATTCTAGCTTTTCAGCGATTATATTGGTGTGCATGCGCGTATTAGACCAGCTGAAATCATATGGTTGTATTATATGTCAAGATTATTTCTATATAAATTTTTATTTATAATTTGTTAGTATGAGTTCCGATGCTGCTGAGAACGTTACGCCGCTTATTTAAGATAACACATCCATATATTAATAGTTTCATGGTGACCAGCGCTCTTCAGCTAAAACGTTGTTAGAAGTACATTAAGTTTTAATGTTATGATAGATAACTTAATATAAGTAGCTTCTATTTGCGCAATGGCAGATCTTTAGCAGAAGCCGTTGGTCATTTTTGAAAATGCATTAACCGCTCTGAGATTTTTGATACGCGTTTGGCATGCTTTATTTAAAGTAAATCTTACATTAAGTATAAGTATCATTTACGTTGGTGTATTTAGCGCGTCAAGATCAAATTATCTTAATTAACTTTGCGCCAAACCATCAGTTAGCTTTTAGCTGTATTTAATGGCTGCTGCATAAACTGTGGCAGCAACAGGAGTAACTGTTAGAAAACGGATCCGCATTTTTGTTATCCATCTTCTGTGTCGTTGTAATCTTCTATCACTAGATCTATCTGTGATTTACCGCCGGAAAGAGTATGGAAGCGTTTAGGGCGTCGAGTATGTTCTATGTACTTGAACCATACCCTTTCATGCTCATTAAGGGGGTTAAGTTCACCATTGCACACCGCAACAAATTGTCGTTCATCATCGGTTACAGGTTGGCGTTTACCGCTGTTTAGGTCATTGTAAGCATGGCCGCACCGCTCCAAGAGTTGCGCTTCCCTAATAGTAAAATGACCATGCCGGGAGAAACCGCGAGGATAATTTTTATTATCGAAATAACGATTAGAAGTAAAAAAACTGTCCGCCATATTACGCGCTCTTATATTTTAAATAACCATGCTATTTATGGCGCGGAGTATTAGCTATGGTTGACTTTCTGTAAAACAAAATATTTTAATCAGTACGACAAATTTTTTTTGGAGCGTGCTGTGGATATGGAATTACTAAAAACATTTTTAGAAGTACGCCGCACCCAACATTTTGGGCGCGCAGCGGAAGCTCTTTATCTGACACAATCAGCGGTTAGTTTTCGGATCCGACAGTTGGAAGATCAGCTGGGTGTGATCCTGTTTACTCGTCATAGAAATAATATTCGACTGACAGCTGCGGGAAAGTGCCTATTGCCCTATGCAGAAAATTTAATGATTACCTGGCAGATCGCCAGGCAGGAAGTGACACGCTCCTTGCAACATAATCCGCTGTCGATTGGCGCCAGTGCATCTCTATGGGAAGCATGGCTAGGGAATTGGTTACAAAATATTTATCAAAAATGGTCAGATCTTCAGTTAGAGGTGCACATTGCTTTGCGTCAAAGTCTTATAAAAAAGTTGCACGAACACCAGCTGGATTTATTAATTACAACCGAAGCTCCAAAAATGGAGGAATTGACCAGCCAGCAACTTGGTTGCTTCTCTCTGACGCTGTTTTGTCATGACAACGGCGACGAACCGGTAAAAGATAAGCGCCCCTATATTCAGCTTGAATGGGGAGCTGATTTTCATACGCATGAACACAGACTACAGTTGCATAAGCGGTCGCCGCTCGTTACTACTACCTCAGCGCAATTAACGCGTCAGTTGTTGCAGGCTACTACTGCTTGTGCTTTTTTACCCAGTCATTGGGCGCATCAGTTTTCAGATTTGCGGCCTGTCAGAGATGTTCCATCAATTATTCGCTCGTTGTATGCGGTATGGCAGCAGAACAGCGATCAGTGTTCAATAATTAGGCAACTGCTAAGGACTATTGTGCTATGAAAACTAACTACACCTTTATCACTCATCTATCTAAGTATAACATTAAGTAATAGATTGCCGCTACAGTAAATATTCATTAACAAGAAATAAGCTATGTAACCTTTTTGTAAGCTTATAAAATCAAGAATTGTAGTCTCTACGACTATCTTACTTTATTGCAAGAGACGTATTTTAATTACAAATGATATAAGCTTGAATTAGTACTCTAATTATAACTCACAAGAAAAGTACTCAATAAAGCATCAACGCTGTTGGCTAGTAAATGTCCTGCTGATGATCAACGTAGAAAGTAAAACTATGTATGTGCTTGAGCATTAGAAGTCACTTGCGATGAAAATAAGATGATCAACTATAACGGTAAGTTGCGTGTCAGCATTAGTATCACCGCTGCAACATCAAAGTCACAGTCGCAACTACTGCATCATCAAAACCAGTAACACTATAGTAATTTTACTACTAAGTAGTATTAAAACGGTTACCGAAAAGAAATATACTAATGTTTATATCTTAAAAATAAGTAACTACTCCCATAGATCGTAGGTAGTAGCAAATAAAAATGCCGTTCCTTAAAGCGTGCAGCTGCCGATAATATCAGTAAAACGGCATCAGTGCCCCGAATAGCGGCATTTATACCTCTAATTTTATGATGTTACGGGGGAAATAACCTAAAGCAAAATTAGCGACTTAGCGTGGTTTGATATACAAATATAAAAGCTTTTAATGTCGTATAACAGTTGCACGGTTGTAATACGGCTAGATTCTAGCAGTTTCATCTTTCATTTGCTTGATCTTACCAAATAGAATATATAAATCTAAGATATTTCTATGTGCAAGCTGCAACTCTGTACTCACAGAAAACCACCAGCTAGTCTGCTGAAGCTGACTGGTTAATAGAACTATTTAAATGTGCTTCATTAAAGATTTTACAACTCAAAAAGCGGCTCCGTTGAGGTATCTTTGAGTACCGAACAATTATCTATTAAACAGCAAGGTGATACGACTACTAATTTTAAATCTTAATTAGAAACATGTGTAGTAATAATCTTCTTGATGCTTAGCTGCTGGGTAATTAAATAATTTACAAATAGCATTACTACTTTATGTTTGTTTAAAAAAGCGGTGGTATACCTCAAATCAATATTTAAACAAAAGATTAACCTTTCAGGTTATAGCTACTTTTGTATAGTCATGAAGTATCTAATTAAGAACTAACTAATGAAGACAGCCAGACTATATTGAGTCAAACTTATTAGAAGTATCATTTATTTTTCGATGTGAAACCAGAAAAAAGAAGTTCGTGGTGAATAAATAAGTTCGCCGCTACTAACTTATTTTGCAAGTAAGTTAACCTTGCGTGATAAACGGTCTTGATATTTATCGCTTGTGCGATAGAGATACTTTTTAAGATCTACTGTCTGTCCAGCAAAAAAGATCTTGCCAGTAAATCAATAATATATGCTGATGCACGTTTTAGCAACGACGCTTTTTTGTTAGCGCTTACTGTGCTTCTAACATTATTACCATTTCTTTGCTATCGATGACTGCTTCTAGGATTTTTACTGCAGTAAAAGTCACGCTTACTCTTATTAAGCTCCACAATAGTGCGGATGTCATGCTTATCTCCCTGTTACTGATGCGTTAGTCGCTATTGTTCACACTTTTTAATATCATATATTACTTGTAGTTATGTTCTTTTTTATGAATATTTTATTATTCTACCTTTACTGCGATGAAATGACTAGATT
This sequence comes from Sodalis endosymbiont of Henestaris halophilus, assembly GCF_900161835.1. Lineage (GTDB taxonomy): Bacteria > Pseudomonadota > Gammaproteobacteria > Enterobacterales > Enterobacteriaceae. Next base: position 987,768 of record NZ_LT897836.1, read on the forward strand.
ATGAATGATTGACTTTAATATTTAAATGCCTACTGATGCTTGGTACAAAATCATTTGTACGGTTAATAACTATGTCGGATTTACTTATGCCTTTACAGTTTTACCGGGTTACAGGCTATTTTGACTTTAATGTTTGCAATCTTAATGTTACTGCTATATTACTTAATTAATAGTCATTGACTACCATCATGCGATCCAGTAAAAATTGAGCATTATCTCTTTGATTTACTTTTGCGAGATGAGTAACTAATCGATATTTAAACCTTGTTTGATAAGGTTTGCCCCTCTGCGAAATATGAAGAGAATTACGTTTTGATCTGGTTTTCTATTTCATGTATTAACCGTTTTTGCGTTGAGTAGTGCGATTTTTGGTTTAAGTTACGTGTGCTATCCAGATTAAGAACTAATATGCAAGGAACCGAATACCAACGCCACCTAATTTATGGTAATGTTTATTGCAAAATGCTATTGTCATGCGTTTGATCATCATAGAATTCTTCTTATTTTTTATTTACGTAGATTAATTGCGGCAAGGTTGCCCGCCTTAAGTTAATAGCAGGTGCTTTAGGCGGATATCATCGTTGGGTGATAGACAGATCAATTTTCTTGATTATCTGTGAGTGTGTATATAATTTTACAAAATACAAGAACTTATGATCATCAGCATCATTTTTAGCTATTGCGCTCATAATGCTAAATTTATACTAGTCATACTTATTCGGAAGTTAATCTCACCTTAAATTATTTGATATGACTACCAAAGTTAAAGCATATTTTGATACCACTACAATTTTTAACTTTAAGCATTTAGTGCTTTAACATTCGTTAAATACCTATCTGTATGAGTGCGCTTTTGGTAAGTGATCTTTACAGATAACAGCATGATAGTTATAACTAAAGCGGCATTGTCATCACATACTACTGATGACATGATTTCGCGCTTATTCTCAACAGAGAAAGCTATCAGTTGCCCCGCGACATTAAAAATAAGTGTTTGTGCAATAGACCACCGATAATATCGGATTATGGCTGTTATAATACCTGTAGGGTAAATTTTTTATGAAGTATCATTTCTATGTTTTTTGAAATCGTTTATAAATTATATTATCGTGGGATGCGTAACTTTATCAGAATTCTTATGCACTAAAAAATGGCATAATTACTAATTAAAAATTCAAGTGTAAAATTACGAAATATTATAACTGACATTACCTGACCTCCATACATTACATTTGCTAATAATGTATTGAAAGATTCTTGCAACCATACATATAAAAAGCTTTTTATAGTATGTCATATACCTTACTTATTATAATAACGAAATTGCGACCTTAAAGTTAGCCGCAGATCATTGCACCTATTTTATCCCCACGCATAGTTATTGCTCTTTATCAATTATTAAATATTCCTATATTGTGTAATTTTGCAGTATGTTATTACCACGTATTAATCATGATTGATATCATCGCTTAACTTTCATCAAAGATAAATTGAATAAAGCTCTTATTCTTGAGCAATCCGTATGTATTGCAAAAATCTACTTGACCGTCAAGAAGAGAATACTTATAATTTGAATTCTTTAACTTAACGTTAAAGATGGGGTGAGGTGTCCGAGTGGCTGAAGGAGCACGCCTGGAAAGTGTGTATATGCAAAAGTATATCGAGGGTTCGAATCCCTCTCTCACCGCCAGAATATAAACAAAAAGCTCGAGATTTTTTGTCTTAATTATATAAGCTTACAAGCTATGAGCTTGTAAGCTATCGGTACTTGCCGCGTTACGTTTTTTACGGATGAAACCAAAACCATCATAGTTGCGTATTTTCGTGGGGATTAGCGGAGCAAATTTATTGTGAGGACGATATTATATGCTTGACGTTAGCAGGAGATGCTAGTAACATCACCTGTTACTGGCCTACAAAATATGCTTGACATACTATCGCGTTAATTAATTTTGGGGATAACGCATAAAAATTAATTACTATAGCGGATAGCTCCTATAAATATTGATTTAGCTTGAGTCATCAAGGTATGTGGCTGCTAGTATTCATAATACTGTTAGTTTAACACGGTACTATAAGTATGCAAGCTTAACAAGCTTGCCATTCTATGGCAATAAATTCTTACTTATCAGTGACTTAATTTAATAAGTTATATATAGTTAAAAGATCTTTTTATTTAGTCGCTTACACTTTGCCATATTAATCATAAAAGAGCATTTTATTAATATTCCTTATTATAATTTATGCTTTATAGCAGTTGATCAAATAAATATGCTAATCAACAACACTAGCAGAAATTTTAATAAAACATGATGTCTTTTAATTAAAGTTGCTTCAAAATTTTTCTTTTGAAATAGGTATTTATAGTGCTGACCGCCGTACATCACATTTAATTAATCGGCATCGTGCTTTACATACTGTATTTTGGAACAGACGGTTACATTATCTATAGTATATCCACGAATAAAAACTGTATTTAGTAATCAATGTATGATCACCATTATCGTTACTTTTTTTCAGTACCTATTTTTCCTCAATCGACGCAACATGAGGTTGTTAGCCTTGTAATTGATCACGAAAATAGCAGCATCGGGGGGTATATTATACTAATGTTGCATCCCCACGATTTAGTTAGTAACACTTAATTATTAATTAGCGTTATATCGGTTGTCGAAATTCTACAATTTCGACTCAATATTCTAAAAGTTCTAGAAGAATATGACAGTTTTAATTCATCTCCCGGGGGAGATGGCTATGCCGTCTTTGTGGTCAAATGTCCGTACATATGACCCAAAAAATTATTGCGCATTGTCTCTTATTAGTTGACAGATATATGAAGTACGTCTGAAAACGGGCTTTGAAAATTCCCCAGTTATGTAAGAATTTCGTGGTCACTTTAATTTTTAAAAACCGGTTTTAGGTTTCGCAGATCCCTACCGACATCCTAAGGTTAAGATTAGCTTCTTATTCAGTAAATTGAATGCGAGCCGGCGACAGGGAGTGCAAAAAATCGCGCTACTGTAGTTAAATTCAGCCTCAAAAAATTAATCGATCATTAATCACTCGATGTTGAAGTAATAGATGGTGTCCTGCTGATACATTTTGCTTGAATATTGCTTCAACTATATGTAAATATGATCGTCGAAATTCTTGTAACGATCTCTCGTGTGATCGTTTAGGACTACATTCATGCATTGAGTCAGCTTTATAATAAGCTCTCAGCATTTTTGCTGTCATCATTAGTGTTTTGTAACAGTAAAACGCCTTTATCTGCTAGATAGATATCCACTCCTGGTGTTTGTATTTGGTTATAATTTTTTATTTTAGGAAATCACATAGATATCTATTGTGACCTAACTGTGGTCAGTGCAAGTATTTACCAGATCGTAAACCCTGATTGGCATATGCTAGAAATGGAATTCTTATTTGTAGGAAACGCCCTCTAATCTTCATGTCTGGGACATAATGCATTTTTTTACCCGCATGTCTACCTTGTTTACTTTTGGTTCGCTGCAAAATTTGCACGTTGTTGATATAGTTTTGAACTAAAGAAGAATAGCGAACATCATGGTCTGTGCTGTCTTAGAAATACTAATAGATGTTACGGGAAAACTGTGTGATACGCAGTTAGTAACTTAAACGATAAATATGCGCTACTAAGCGTCGCTGTAAATGCTAATACAACAAATTTGTGTCAATATAGTCGCTGCTAGCATTTTAAATTAGATACACGCTTGACAAAATCAGCTTTCTTCGCGCCTAAAATAATAATGGCAGAATATCAAGGACGATAATCATAATCAAAATATGATACAACTTACAAAAGAGTGACCTTGTTTCATGTAACGATTACATTAAATGTATTAGTGGTAAAGATCAGCGCGATAGCTTATTTAACTAAAACCAGATTAGAGCTATTTATAATAGTAACACTAGCCAGACAATCAGATAATCGGTACCCCGATTATGGTGAGCAACCAAATTTTATTTAACTATTAATGACAAACTAATTATAAATACGATGATGCAAGTTATAAAAATAACTTACTTAGCAAAAATTACTTGTTATAAGTAGTAGTTTGCTTACATATAAGTATATAACTTTTGCCGTCGTTAACGTTAAATGTACAGACCATTTTGCACTGTACTCGAGATACATTGCGAGAAACATATCTAATTAGCAAAATTATTATTTTAGCTACTAGAGCAGATTGTGCTTAGTGTGGTGATGTTTTAACCTCACAGCAAAGAACATCAGAGGTATATTAAAAGTAAAAATTATTAATAAATGGTTTATAAGTCATCTTACAGTAAATTTTTTTAATTAATTTATGATCGCGGTTTTCTTTTTAACGAGATAAAATATCAATAATATTTTAAATTTATTTAAATAAATAGTATAAATTGATCTTAAATAAATTAATGTTGTAACATACAAATCTAAAAGATACATTATTGTAATTCGCCATGCCGCGCGGGGTAAATTAAAGCAGATATATTCATATATCGCGAGGTAATGCTTTTACACGGCCGCTATTCTGCGTTGTTAATGTGTGATAAATTTCATATTGTTCAGCGAACTAACTCTATAGGTCTATGACTAGCTTTATTTTATTTATAATTCAAGTTTGCTTTTAAATATTATTAGTACTTTTAATTAAAGTACTAACTACTATGTAGTTAGTACAAATCATTTTATTTTTAACTAAACATTATGTGCATGATAGTTTTATCAAATAAATAATTAACTTTAACGCAAGTCAATAGTTATAATTATTTTTAGCCATGAAAGACTAGTTAATTTTATTAAACATGTATGAGATAAACTACACCGCAAGTTTACTTTAATTATTTATACGTCTTATTTTATAAAAGTTGTTGCATGGTGTTATATATTTATATATCAATATATAACTAGCGCTTATATTTTTGCAAAATAGTAATATTCATGCAAGCATCATTTTTTAAACTTACTGTAATTTTATACTTTTATTTATTAAGAATAAATTATAAATTTAGAAAATTATTAATAATAAATTAAGCTAATTACTAGCAAAATTAGCTGAATTTTGTGATCATATAGTTTTTAGTTTAGTATAACAAAATAATAAGTTAAGTTTGTAATTGGGTAGATAATAAGTAACGGTAGGATTATCTAGTTGTTCCGCATAACAAAAGTTTAATTTTAGTGAGGAAATAAAATAATTTAGTAAATAAATTTAAGTTGATAACTATCTTTTGTGTAAACAGTTTTACCATGTTCTCTAAAACAAGAGGCTTCCTACAGCGCTTATATTGTATTATGGGTCCTTTAGGCTTGTTTTTCTGCATGAAAACATGAAATTCATATTTTCTCTATGAGCTACGTTTAGCTCATGAACTAATAAATTAGATGATTATAATAGTAGGTTATTATATTTTACAGTAAATTAAGTTAGAGAGAACAAAATGGTATTGTTCTATAGTATCATTAATTTAATTAGATTGCGATAAGAATAATATTATTTCTTTATAATAAAGTTTTAATAAAAAGAGTAACAACGATGTATAAAAATCAGGTTTATTGCTATTTGTCTGCTCTTGTATCTAAATTAAGTCCATTAAAGATAACATTATTATCTCCACTTTTTCTTAAGTAGTATAAATATAATAAATTATTTATGTTTTAACAAAAAGCAACACAAGACCTCTAACCAGCTAGAGAATAGTATAACAGATCTTTATATTTGTTCAGTTTTACTATTGTTTTAATGGTAGATAGATACATTACAGAATAGTATTTAATTATTATTAGCCACGTTACCTAACTCTCTTATATAAGAGAGTTTGTCATAATGTGTAACATTAAATATGTATTACACTAATTAAACTTAATAGCGCTACATTACTCTACGATATATAGGGTATCGTACACTCTGCTTAGGTAAGCGCATAGTAATAGTGAATCCTTGAGATTCCTTTAGTATTTAGCTTGTTAAAAGTTATTTATGACTTAATCAATAGCTTTGCTAGCTTATTACTTTGCGTTATTCCGATTGCGTTTAGCACCTATCAGTATTTACGGCTCATATTATAAGTTTTCTTAATAGTTTGTATTACATAACACTAGAAAGCCAACCACGTAACACCCAAGCCATATGTTAATTTCCTACTCGTTTATACTTGTGAATTGGCAAGTAACCTATTAATCAGTTCTTCTATCATACTGACTATAATCATGAACTGAGCAGTAGGCTTATCAAGCGTTGGCAACGTCATAGGTAGTGTGGTTCTTGTGATAAATATCAAAATCTGGCATATCAAGACAAATATGTCCCTTACTCTAATTGTATTAATTGCTTAACACCGTTATATGAGTCTGACATCAAGGGCACCGTAGTCTTTTTCTAAGATGTGATGTTTTAGTAGAAGATCTATTTATATGTTATATATTTTCTATATCTGTGGTTTACCTATTTTAGGTGTCCATAACAAGCCTGGCTAAGTTTTTCTGTCATAAAAGATAGTTGCTTACTTAGATAAAGACCTAACGGTTAATATTTATATGCTTAGCCGCATATTTAATGTAAAAATTTTATTTAGGTATTTGTTTAGCTGTTTCCATTATTAATTTAGCATTAATACTTTACTTATAAGTAAGTTATAATAATTTTAGGTAAACACAATACCTTAAATTAAGTGATTAGTTTCAATATACCACCTAAAACATTAATTTTATCTGGAAAAGACTAAATCCAACTAAAAGTTGTTATTTCTTGTGAAGAAAGTTGTGTTATTTAATAGAATGAAGCGACAACTCTATAAAAACATGCGGTATGTGACAATAAACAAATTGTGTTGATAGGAACCCAGTATGCTGCGTAGGCATACGTTATCAAGAAAATGACCAAAACTTCTCTGTTTTCTTACGCGGTAAAAGATGGAAATTGTTTTTATGATTATGTTTGCGAAAAGTGCTTTGTCTGCTCCGATAAATTGCTACTGTCACGCTGAAAATGAAGGTTGTAAACGGGGAGGATATAATGCACTCGGTATTAAGGCTGCAATTTTGGCGACATTTTGTTTACACACGGAAATATAATGAAACATGCGATTTATATTTTTAAACAAGTAATTACTGCTTGATATTATTTTCTTAATCTTCTTTTTGCGTTGCATATGGCTATAAATCTGCACAAGGAGCTAATATGGCCTTTTACACAACGAAAAGAAGAGATTAAGAACACTCTCTGTTTAAAGGCAAAGGTAAGTTTCTTAACTAAAATTATGTTGCCTTTTCCCTGTGGGAAAAAAAGGGGGGGATAGCGTCTTCTGCAGCTTGAGGTCAACATAGTGTTATTTTTAACCCTGTGAGGAGAAGAGTATAAAACTATTATCAGTTTTTAGCAATAATTTACACTGGCTGTGGTCTCCATATACAAAAAGCTGCACGTAAGCAGCCCGATGGCTGTAGTTATCCCCGACGGAATACATGGTCTTTAGAGTTGCTGATGGTGTACGTAATCAGCGCCAGTATTTTTTTTGTAATTTATTAACTTTATATAGATAGCGGCGCGATTCTAGAGACGGATGTTGCGTTAGCAGCATTTGATAAACTTCGTCTGGCCGCATGTTGTTTATTATTTGGAATGCCTGGTTTTGATTACTAGAAAAAACTCGTAGCACACTGCCAGCCCCACTGTTGTAGGCGGCAATAACCGCATAACGACGCGACGTTGGATTGACAATACCGCCCAAATAGCTGTTGTGTAAAATTGATAAATAAGCGGTACCAGTATCGATGTTATTTTTTGGATCAAAAAGATATCTACGGCTCGGCTGGCCCCATTTACCTTTCATTTTAAACACATCACGGCCAGCGCTATGCTGCACTACCTGCATGAGACCTAACGCGTCGGCATGGCTTACCGCATAGGGGTTGAAGCTCGATTCCGTTTGCATAATTGCCAGGATCAGCGATTGCTCCGCGCCATATTGTTGCGAAGCTTTACGCACCATACCTAGGTATTTATTAGCGCGTGTATCCACATGGTTCGGCACTAGTTTAATAGTAATATACCAAATTTGTCGTAGACCGGCAATGCGAGTTTTTAAATGAGTTTTTAGCAGATTATTGGCGAAATGAGTAGCAGACCACTTCCAGCGAATTGGCTCGCCTTTATTATCTAATACTTGACCGTAGAAAAAAGGCTTTTTGCTGATTGTAATAGTATCTACGTCTGAATAAAGATCGATGTCTTCAGGATCGTTATCCATCAAGATGGTGCTGATAATTTCTTGGCGCAGATACGTGCTAGTATTGTTTCTCGAGATGGTTTCAACGGTAATAGTACCAGCACAGAAATTGATATGACTGCGAGTTTCGTAATGATTGGTATATTTAACATAGTCTTTTGGCCCAGCAATCAAAATTTCATTCAATCCCCAGAGATTTTCGATGTTATGAGCAAACTGGGACATTAAAATATTAAAACTATTCGTTTCTTTTATAAAGGCTTCCTTGTTGACATTGTTTTTACTGCTAGAGCAGGAAATTAATAACGGGATAATGATAAATAAAAATAATATTTTCTTCATGTTGCTGACAGTGTCAGAATTGTAAATTTCCGTATTATAAAGTGCCACAAAAGCGTTATTCGCGCAGTGTGGTCTAGTTATAGATATGTTATATTCTTACCTTGAAACAAAAAGGTAATCATCTCCTGCTCCAATAATTTACGGTCAGCGACGTTTATCATGCTAAGTTTCTTTTCGTTAATCAGCATTGTTTGCTTTGTCTGCCACTGAGACCATGCTTCTTTAGAAATAGTATCATAAATAATTTTACCTAGTTTACCCGGGTATATTTGATAATCTTGACCTTCAGCTTTACTTTGAAGAAAATTACAGAAAATTTCTTTGCTCATTTTTTACTCATTGTAATTATATGCTGGTAATTGTGCCATATTTATCAATGGCCGTTCAATTGCGATAGCAATGCGTTTTACCTTCTCTGATTACGATCGCTAAGGCTGATATGATAAGTTATATCAAAGTACTCTGCCTTCATTGCATCTTTGGTTATTATAAACTTGCTTCTACATTAATACGATATTTACATAGAATCATTCAACGTATGACAAAGCATCGTCAGTTTTTCGCATACGGCTGCTAAACCGTATATATGCCATCGTGCCAAACCCATTATAACCTAGTTAAATTGTAGCACTGCTCACTCGTTAGTGGCTTGACTTGTTCACTTAGCTTCCATAAAAGAAAGAATCCGTTTTGAATTACTATTCATACTATTATAAGTATTTGTTTATAGTTAGAAACAGATATTAACCTGCTGTAGTGTATTAATTCATTCCAAAGTAATGGCTCTGATTGCATCAAAATTATGAGTAAACTTGCTGCCTTATCGTGCATGAAATAAACCAGCTGTTTATTATAAATTGCGCTAGCTGGTGCAATCACCTAAGCTTAGTTTATAGGCACAATACCTCATTTGAATTTGATATTGCTAAAGATAATATTTTATTGGTGGAAATTTGTTTATGAAGCATTCGAAGTATGTGATAACCGTTATCACGAGAGTTATTCGGCCGAACATTTAGTGCTAGTACAATACAAATTTCACGAGCAGAGATTTTTGCGTCACTGGATAGCCGTAACTTGGTGGGAAGATCCATATTAATCATCTTAATGCGTTATTGCATTATAGTCTTCACAAATTTTAAAAAAATTTTCTCTGTTATGATTATTTGTTTGTTTAAACAGCATAATCCTCGCATTATGTACGGTTGCTAATTACTTGTACATTACATATGAAAATATATGATAAAAGTGTCATTTCTCCCGAAATTAACGAGCAGAGACGAGCGATACTGGCTAATCCGCAGCTTTGTCCAGTCTAGAGGGACGGCTGACGAAGAGGCAGCAACATGCGATTGATAAGTTTTGGCTTGTACTAGGTATTTATTATCAGGCACATGAACTTGATCTCAACGCGCAGTTCGACAGCGTGGCGCCGGTAACGCTAGAAATTGGTTTTGTTGCATGAGGGACTTTTCTTTAGTTAGCACATCTGCGGCGCATCCCGAGCAAAATTTTTCGGTATGAAAGTTTACTCTTGTTGGGGTATTGGCGCCTGTCTCTTCAGTGCAAAGAAAGCTTACCTGAACAATCTACACTTGATATGTCATGATGCAGTGGAGGTATTAAAGAAAATTATTCCGGATACATCTTTGGCATTAGTGCAGTTATTTTTTCTTGACACTTGGCATATAATTCGGCAAGATAAGCATCGAATTATACAGGAACCATTGTTAAGCTGGTTGAACGCAGGCCATAATTTATGGTAGTTTTTTCATATGGAGACAGATTGGCAATCTTACTACAGAAGATATGCTAGCGGTGATGTCCAATACCAAATTTTCCGTAATCTTTCTTCATGAGGAGAAAGATACGCCAAAAACTATAAGTCGCCCTTAGACTAAGCTTTAACAACGCAGTCAAACATTAAGTCCCGATATTTGGGATTTAATGTTTGAAAAAGTTTAATGCACAGTCAGCAGTAATTTTAGTTTTCTTTATTCAAGAAATTTTAAGAGCAAGTATATTGTTCAGTAATACTCAGATTACTGCTTATACCGTTGACAACAGGGCAAGATTATATCATTGATCGCGGTATTAAACCTTAAAATGTTTCTGTTTACCGTCACTTATGGTGACGGTAATAGAATAAAAACAATATTTTTATTTCCAATCTAGCAAGATTGCTTGCTAGCATAGTGCAGGTATAAACTGCACATGTTAAGATGTTATACTAACCTTCAATTATTTATTAGTAAAGCTATAAGCAAAGTATGTACTGCTAAATTTATGTTCAAACAGCAAAACTAGTCCTCGACTAGCAGTCGATCATAAAAAATGCTGATCAGGCCATTCATATTATCCGTTTGATTCTTCTCTGGATAAGTAGCGCCTTTGTTTTTCATTCCAGGTAAAGATTTCTCCAGGATTACTAAATGGTACACCTAAATAAGTGAAGGATCAGATTATGAAGAAGGAGACGCAATGTTTAAAATAGACTTTAAAAGTGAACATGAGCTTTTTAGAAAAAGCTACTGCTATCTTGATGTTCAACTTCACTTGATAATTTAAGCAACTTATATACTTAGAGTAAGGTACTTAGTAGTTTTAGCTGTGCTAGATTTTGATATTTATTGCAAGAACCATACTGCTTATGACATTGCTAGCTTTATGAGCTAGTTGCTCAGTGCTTTATTTATATAGGCAGTTTGATAAAAAGAGCTAGCGAATAAAGTTTAGCTACTGCAGCTTATACAACACAAGCATAGAATGCAGGGTAGCAAACATCTGAGCTTAGGATAGTACTTGGTCGGTGTTTTCTTATGTGATGTGCCATAAGTACCTAAGAAAGCTTTTATATCATCCGTAAAAATATCAAGCTTGCTTTGGGATCGATAAAATTACACAAGTAATAAAGCAGGCGACACTACCACTAGTATAGTATATAAATGTAGAACGCTTTTAAAGCGCCTAAAGACAAAATAATAGATGCTCAAACCTTGGTTATTAACTCCTTACTAAAGCAGAATGCGTTATATAACCTTACATATCGTAGGGCAGTGCAGCTTTATCATATTTCAATAGTATCGTTAAGGTTTAACGCCATACAAATTATAGTAATTATACTATAAATAATTAGTTAGCGTAACCAGTATTCATTGCCTATTTAGGCAATAGTGATAAACTCCTTAGCAAGGAGTATAGTATTTTACTGTGGTCCAAAACGAATTTAAACATTTTAAGCTCGTATCGTTCAGATAAAATTCAAAAGCCAGATCACCAGCGTTCGCTTTGTCTGCATTCATAAGGTTATCTTCAGAAATTGCATTAGCTTGCCATCAAATTCAGATCTTCATCATCCATCGGGTCGGCAACGCGCTGCAACCCCACTACATACTCATCTTGTGCAGTGCGAATAAGCGTCACGCCTTGAGCGTTACGTCCGACTATGCTCACCTCAGAAACTCGTGTGCGCACTAGCGTTCCAGCGTCCGTTATCATCATAATCTGATCACAGTCATTTACCTGCACTGCCCCTATTACTTCACCGTTGCGTTCACTAACTTTTATAGAAATAACACCTTGGGTCGCGCGGGACTTAGTAGGATACCCGGCCTGGGCGGTACGCTTACCATAGCCGTGCTGCGTGACAGTCAATATTGAACCCTCGCCACGAGGTACAATGAGGGATACTACACGATCGCCTTTCGTTAAACTAATACCTCGTACTCCAGTCGCGTTCCGTCCCATGTTACGCACTTGATTTTCCGGGAAACGCACTACTTTGCCATAGACGGAAAACAACATAACTTCATTGCTGCCGTCGGTCAAATCTACGCCTATTAGTTCATCACCATCATTAAGGTGAACGGCTATAATACCAGCGCTGCGAGGGCGGCTGAACTCTATGAGAGAGGTTTTCTTAACCATGCCGCTGGCAGTTGCCATAAAGACGTAGCGTCCTTCTTCATATTCACGCACTGGCAAAATGGCAGTGATACGTTCGTTGAAACCTAGAGGTAACAAATTGACTATTGGCCTTCCCCGTGCGCCGCGTTTAGCTTCTGGTAACTGATATACCTTCATCCAGTACATCCGTCCCCGGCTAGAGAATAGCAAGATCGTATCGTGGGTGTTCGCCACTAGCAGGCAGTTGATAAAATCTTCTTCCTTGATGCTGGCCGCCGACTTGCCTTTTCCGCCGCGGCGCTGTGCTTCGTAATCCGTAAGGGGCTGATACTTAACATAGCCCTTATGGGACAAGGTTACTACCACATCTTTTCGATTAATTAAATTCTCGATATTAATATCTAAGGTATTGGGGGTAATTTCGGTGCGCCGCGGATCTCTATACTGCTCTTTGATAGAGATAAGTTCTTCACGAATTACCGCCATGAGGCGGTCTGAATTATTTAGAATTTGGATGAGTTCGGTTATTTGGATTAAGAGTTTGGTATATTCACCGATCAGCTTTTCGTGCTCAAGGCTAGTAAGTTTTTGCAGGCGCAAATCTAGAATCGCCTGAGCTTGCTGTTCGGTTAGATGATATTGACCGTTGCAAATACCGTAATGCATCTCCAGACACTCTGGTCGTGCAGTATTGTTGCCTGCGCGTTCCATCATATCGGAAACAGTACCAATCTCCCAGGAATGAGATACCAGTGCTGCCCTCGCTTCTGACGGTGTTGGTTTTTTTAGAATGAGATCCATAATCGTGTCAATGTTCGCGAGCGCTAGCGCTAGCGCTTCCAAAATATGAGCGTGCTCGCGGGCTTTGCGTAATTCAAAGATGGTGCGGCGAGTCACTACTTCGCGGCGGTGACACACAAATGCTGCTAAAATATTTTTTAGCGGTAAGATTTTAGGCTGCCCTTGATGCAGTGCCACCATGTTGATGCCGAAAGACACCTGCAACTGGATCAAGGAATACAACTTGTTAAGCACAACTTCCCCTACCGCGTCACGCTTTATTTCAATGACGATGCACATACCGTCCCTGTCGGATTCATCGCGTAGGCCGCTGATACCTTCGACGCGCTTTTCCTTTACGAGTTCGGCTATTTTTTCAATCAAGCGTGCTTTATTTACTTGATATGGAATTTCGTGCACGACAATGATTTCGCGCCCAGTTTTACCGTCTGTTTTTATCTCGGCTCGTGCACGAAGGTAGATTTTTCCGCGCCCAGTACGGTAAGCATCTTCAATGCCGTGCCGGCCATTGATAATAGCGGCAGTCGGAAAATCAGGGCCGGGTATATGTTCCATGAGGCCTTCGATGCTTATGTTTTCATTATCAATATAGGCTAGGCAGCCATCTATGACTTCTGCAAGATTGTGGGGCGGGATGTTGGTGGCCATTCCCACCGCGATACCTGAAGAGCCGTTGATTAGTAGGTTAGGGATCCTGGTGGGCATTACATCCGGAATTTGTTCGGTGCCGTCATAATTAGGCACGTAATCAACAGTTTCTTTGTCCAGATCCGTTAGCAATTCGTGGGCAATTTTCGCCATTCTTACTTCAGTATAACGCATTGCTGCCGCGGAGTCACCATCAACAGAACCGAAATTGCCCTGTCCATCTATCAGCATGTAGCGTAGCGAGAACGGTTGTGCCATACGCACGATGGTGTCGTAGACAGCAGTATCCCCGTGTGGGTGATATTTACCGATGACGTCTCCGACAACGCGAGCTGATTTTTTATAGGGTTTATTCCAGTCATTACCTAGCACGTTCATTGCGAAAAGCACGCGACGATGTACGGGCTTAAGTCCGTCCCGCACATCCGGCAATGCACGTCCGACAATGACGGACATGGCGTAATCAAGATAAGAACGTTTCAGCTCTTCTTCGATATTGACCGGTTTGATGTCTCTGGCAAGGTCACTCATGGAGGCACTATTCCTCTACTAAATTAAGCTGTTACCCGAATTCAAATATTTTAAAGTATATCATCCTTTTTATTAAAAAGTCATAGTCATAGCGGAAAATGTACTAGAATCATTTTGTATTCTAACAGAAGCGCCCCTTTATGTCAGGTATAACGTACGCTTTGTAGGCTCAAGAGGAGGCTTTTAAACTGCCTGTTGTGGGGCGTATATTTAATACTTAGTTGATAAGAATTTATAAGGAGTTTTTAATGCCCCCTGAATTGAGTAATAATGCTAGCTATAGAGTGATGCCCCATCAAAAAAATATCGATCCGGGAGAAATTACCAAATTCAATTCCGTGGCTACCCGATGGTGGGATCTCGATGGCGAATTTAAACTGCTTCACCGTATTAATCCTCTTCGCCTAGATTATATTCTTGAAAGATCTGGAGGATTGTTTGGTAAAAACGTACTAGACGTTGGCTGTGGTGGTGGCATTCTGACGGAAAGTATGGAGCGAGAAGGTGCAAAAGTAACCGGGCTAGATATGAGCGCAGAACTACTGGCCGTTGCCCGCTTGCACGCACTTGAATGTGGAATGGTCCTCGATTATCGTCAGGAAACGGTCGAGGAACATGCTGAAATACATTCAGATATCTATGATGTAGTTACATGTATGGAAATGTTAGAGCATGTACCAGATCCAGCATCCATTGTCCGTGCTTGCTCGCGGTTAGTAAAGTTGCGCGGTGAGGTGTTTTTTTCAACACTGAATCGCAATCTAAAGTCCTGGCTAATGGCTATCGTTGGTGCCGAATATGTGTTGGGAATTTTGCCGCGTGGCACGCATAACATCAATAAGTTTATCAAACCCGCCGAGCTTTTAGGGTGGGTGGATAAAACCTGGCTGTGTGCGCAACATATTGTTGGTTTGCATTACAATCCGCTTCTAGATCGTTTCTATTTAAGCAGTAATGTGGATGTGAATTATATGCTGCATACGCGGCGGTAGGCTTAAGGTTTTTTACTATCTAGCCCTCTATTATAAGGTTAGTCTCCTAACCGTCAGGCTATTATCTATCATTGGGGGAATTGTTTGTCGCGAATTTTTTCTGGACTATCGCACGCTGCTGTTAAAATAAGAGACATTAAATTAAAAAAACAAGTATGTATTTTTAATAAAAATTAAATCTGCTGCAGTTGACAACTGTTAATCTCTGTAACGATAGTAGTTTATCCGTTTTTTACTACTCCTCCCTAACGTGATCCATAAAAGTAGGCAAGTTACTCACTTGCATTGCTGAGGTTTAGTCATTATATTTTACTAGAATAACAAAACCCTATATATGGGCATCTCCCTCCCTTTCTGGCAAGGTACTATTTTCTTACATGCCGGCAAGGAGGCGTTTGCTAGTCTACTTAGATAGGTATAAAAAAACCGAATGAATTATAGTCTTCTAGTTACCAAACGCGACGGACGTCAAGAAATTATTAATCTGGATAAAATCCACCGAGTCATCGATTGGGCGGCAAAAGGGCTGAAAAACATATCTGTGTCCCAGGTAGAGTTACGTTCTAATATTCAGTTCTATGATGGCATCAAAACTACTGATATCCACGAAACCATTATCAAAACAGCTGCGGATTTAATTTCGCGCGATGCACCAGACTATCAATATCTTGCCGCTCGATTGGCTGTGTTCCATTTGCGCAAAAAAGCTTACGGCCAGTTTAATCCGCCGAAACTTTACGATCATGTATCGCGGCTAGTTGCAATGGGTAAATATGATAAACATTTACTGAGAGATTATAGCCATGCAGAATTTGAGCAAATGGATGGATTTATCGATCATTGGAGAGATATGAACTTTTCTTATGCTGCTGTCAAACAACTTGAAGGAAAATATTTGGTGCAAAACCGAGTAACCGGCGATATTTATGAGAGCGCCCAGTTTCTCTATATGTTGATAGCTGCTTGCCTATTTTCTGGCTATCCTCGCATGACTCGTTTAGATTACATCAAAAAGTTTTATGATGCCGTTTCAATGTTTAAAATTTCGCTTCCGACACCAATTATGTCCGGCGTACGCACTCCGACACGTCAGTTTAGCTCCTGTGTACTAATTGAATGCGATGATAGTCTTGATTCAATTAATGCTACTTCCAGCGCAATTATAAAATACGTTTCTCAGCGGGCGGGGATAGGCATTAATGCCGGTCGCTTACGCGCGTTGGGTAGTCCTATACGCGCAGGCGAGGCTTTTCATACTGGTTGTATTCCGTTTTATAAACATTTCCAGACCGCCGTCAAATCTTGCTCGCAGGGAGGTGTGCGCGGTGGGGCAGCTACTTTGTTTTATCCTATTTGGCATCTGGAAGTGGAAAGCTTATTAGTGTTAAAAAATAACCGCGGCGTAGAAACCAATCGAGTACGCCATATGGATTATGGCGTACAACTCAATAAATTAATGTATCAGCGTCTGGTCAAGGACAAGGATATCACGCTTTTTAGCCCCTCAGACGTACCCGGGCTGTATGATGCATTTTTTGCCGATCAGGATAAGTTCGAGTCGTTGTACACTTTGTATGAACAGGACAGCAGTATTCGCCAACGTCGTATCAAGGCAGTAGAACTGTTTTCTCTTATGATGCAAGAGCGCTCTTCCACCGGCCGTATTTATATACAAAACGTGGATCATTGCAATACTCACAGCCCATTTGATGCCTCAGTAGCGCCGATTCGACAGTCTAATCTATGCCTAGAAATCGCTTTGCCGACCAAGCCGCTGGAAGATGTTAATGACGATAACGGTGAAATAGCTCTTTGCACCCTGTCGGCTTTTAATCTTGGTGTAATAGATAGTCTTGATGATTTGGGCGAACTGGCACAACTTGTAGTGCGTTCTCTTGATGCATTACTCGACTATCAAGACTATTCGATCCCGGCCGCAAAGCGCGGCGCTATGGGACGCCGCCCTCTCGGTGTGGGAGTAATAAACTTTGCCTATTATCTTGCTAAACATAGTGTACGCTACTCCGACGGTAGTGCGAATAACTTGACTCACCGTACATTTGAAGCCATTCAATACTACTTGTTAAAATCATCAAATGATCTGGCCTGTGAGCGAGGCGCATGCCCGTGGTTTCATGAGACTACTTACGCGCAGGGTATTTTACCTATTGATACTTATAAAAAAGATCTCGATAGTATCGTTAACGAACCGCTGCATTATGACTGGGAAGCGTTGCGCTTAGATATCAAACAGCACGGTTTGCGTAATTCGACACTATCAGCACTGATGCCATCTGAAACCTCATCACAGATTTCTAATGCCACCAACGGTATAGAGCCACCGCGCGGCTTAGTTAGCATAAAAGCTTCCAAAGACGGTATCTTGCGTCAAGTGGTGCCGGAGTCTATCCGTTTACAAGAAGCGTATGAGCTACTATGGGAGATGCCGAGTAACGACGGTTACCTGCATTTAGTGGGTGTGATGCAGAAATTCGTCGATCAAGCTATTTCTGCTAATACGAATTACGATCCATCCCGCTTTCCGGCCGGGAAATTTCCGATGAAGCAGTTATTAAAGGATTTGTTAACTGCGTACAAGTTTGGAGTAAAAACCCTGTATTACCAGAATACCCGCGACGGAGCAGAAGATATTCAGGAAGACATGAAATATACGCAGCAGGACGTTTGTGAAAGCGGCGCCTGTAAGATTTAAAAATAGGACGCGAGTGTGTGGGGATAACGATACCGCTCGTGTGTAACGAGAGTGCCCTATGGTTTATACTACGTTTTCACAAGTTAAAAATAATCAGTTGTTAGAGCCGATGTTTTTTGGTCAGTCGGTGAACGTTGCCCGTTTTGATCAACAGAAATACGATATTTTTGAGAAGTTGATTGAAAAGCAATTGTCGTTTTTTTGGCGTCCGGAAGAAGTGGATGTATCGCGCGATCGCATTGATTATCAATCGTTGCCGGAACATGAAAAACATATTTTTATAAGCAATATAAAATATCAAACGTTGTTAGATTCTATCCAGGGTCGTAGCCCTAATGTCGCGCTGTTGCCACTAATTTCAATACCAGAACTAGAAACTTGGGTAGAAACTTGGGCGTTTTTTGAAACCATACATTCACGTTCTTATACCCATATTATTCGCAATATCGTCAACGATCCGTCGCTGGTTTTCGACGATATAGTCACTAACGAGGAAATCCTGAAACGTGCCAAGGATATTTCCTGCTATTACGACGATCTTATTAAACTGACCAGTTATTATCATTTGCTTGGGGAAGGCATTCACCGGGTGAATGATAAAGCATTGGTAGTAAATTTGCATGAATTAAAGAAAAAGCTCTATCTTTGCTTAATGAGTGTTAACGCGTTAGAAGCAATCCGTTTCTATGTCAGTTTCGCTTGCTCTTTTGCTTTCGCCGAGCGTAAAATGATGGAGGGCAACGCTAAAATTATTCGCCTCATCGCCCGTGATGAGGCGCTGCATCTTACAGGTACTCAGCATATGCTAAACCTGATGCGTTACGGTGAAGACGATCCTAAGATGGTCAAGATTGCGCTAGAATGTCAGCAGGAAAGCTATAATCTATTCTTGTTAGCCGCTGAACAGGAAAAAGATTGGGCGAGCTATCTGTTCCGCGACGGATCGATGATTGGTTTGAACCAAGATATACTTTGCCAGTATGTAGAATATATTACTAATATCCGCATGCAGGCGGTCGGGCTTGATTTGCCATTTACCACATATTCTAATCCAATTCCCTGGATTAACTCCTGGCTTGCATCTGATAATGTGCAGGTTGCACCGCAAGAGGTCGAGGTAAGCTCTTATCTAGTTGGTCAGATTGATGCTGAAATTAGCAGCGAAGACCTCAGCGACTTCCAGTTATAATATGAAGAAGCAATACCTTATTCATATTCGTCAAAATGGCTCGACGCTTTTTTCCTGCAGCAGTGTGCATCGCACACTGCTGGATTCGCTGGAGGCGCACAAGGTGCCGGTGGCATTTCAGTGCCGTTCCGGCTATTGTGGTGCCTGCCGACTACTCTTGCTTTCAGGGCAAGTAAAATACCATCAAGAACCGTTGGCTTTTATCGCTAACCGAGAAATTCTTCCCTGTTGCTGCCTGCCGCTCGATGATATCGAGCTAGAAGTGTGATACATTTACGTTGTGATTATCTTTAATCACAGAACTTATGCTCACCTAGCAATGATTTTATGTGCAATCACTCTAAACCAATGCTGCAAATATCATTTGCCTCTCGACCTACGGTAAAGAGCCTATTTGACGAATTAGGCTGTACACGATTTGCTTATGCCTAAGAAAAGCGATGATGATTACTGCAAATATATTAACTGTTTAGCCGATTTATATACATACTTGTAATGGTGGCATACTCATATCAATATTTAGCAGACTGTTCTTAACGATGTCAAACATATAAATTATTTTTATCAATAATTTATTACATATTAAAATAAGTTGCGATTAATAGCAACGTTTATGCTACTTAATAATAAATATTTAAATTTTAAGCCATTAGTAATACAGCCTTTATAAATATTTAGTGTCGATGACATTCATGTATAGCGAAAAATTAAAGATACAATGCTAAAGATTATAGCTTTATAAATAAAGCTATAATCACTTTTATATAAATCAGTGCTGCGATATAATCGCCACTTTATTATTTACCATCATCATGTAAGCTACACTTTATCTATCGCAGAATATAGCTTGATTTAGCTTACATTAATAATTAAATTTAATAGTAAGTGTTATATTTAGAAGTAGATAATAAAGTGCTATTTGATATCAATCAAAATACTTATATTGATAATATCCTGCTCAAAAGCCTTTATCAAAATCTTTACCTTCTATGGAAAGGTAAAGATAAATATCATTTATATTCTTAGTTATACGCACTTGTGACTTCAACTAAAATAAGCATTGGGTAAAACCATGGCACCCAATAAATTGAGTGCAATTATGTCAAGTACTTATATTTAAATTTGATATAAATGCTCATAAGATTTCTCGTAAGGAGAAGAAAAAAGTTTAAATCAAACTTTATATGTAATCATATAAATAGTGATTAATACACTTAGATTATAATAATTATATCTTATTTCAGGATTATATCCTGCCTTAGTACCGTACTAATTAAGAATATAATTAACGTATCTGCATATTAACTGATAATTACCATCTTACTTAATGATAGGACAGATAATTTTGTTAATAACCGTATTAAAATAATATTATCCTTAATAATAATTAATCGGTTAGCTAGTAACCTATCTTTTCTATTAAAAGTGATATTAATATACACATTTAAGCACTATCTTAGAATCGTGTTAGCTAATTGTTTAACTATCTTTGTTTAATATTTGAAATAATTAGTTCAAATTATTGTCGTCATTGCATTGATTTTGCGTGGCATGATTATAATTAAAACAGCAAACAAATTTACTGTAGTTACACAAGGTCTCTTATGAAGATCTTGCCGTTAATTATTAACTTAATCAGTGTATGAAATACACGTTATAGATATTTAAAGTTTTATCGTATATTTATACGATAATGATCGTAACGGAACCTTCAAGATACAGGCAACGGGGATAACAAATATAATTTGCTAGTGTTGCTAAATATATTAAGTAAAGAATAAACTACTGTAGTAGTTAACAAAAACTCACTTTTATCTGACTTGTTATAAAACAGAAGTTTTAATTTGTTTGGCCTTAAACCCTACTAAGGATCTTGATTAACCCTTTAGTACCATCTTATGACTTAATAGGTATAGGTGACTCCGCTTTAATAAGGTGCTAGATATACGTTTGTTCTTGGGTTTCTTATTATGTATCAAACTCCTGAAATCCTCTGTATTTGTCTATTATTCTAGTAGTTACCTCGAGGTTTATGATTACATTATTCGATAGCGGTACATCACCTGTTGGTATTGACGTTTTAAAATATTATTTTATGACTTCTTTAGTCGCTGTGGAGGTCACGACTAAAATTCGACCACGCAGCTCATATATTATTTGAAGCGTTGTAACAGTTAGTTCTATTTATCTAAATGAGGTTTCTATCGCCAATTACGCCTGAGTTTATGGGCTAGTAAATTCAATACCGCTGACAGAGCATTTCAATGCTGCTCTATCCAGATACCCGTAATATCGCCCCATTAAATCTCACTTAGTAGAGTTACTGTGAGCTTTTAATATAAGATCATTAATTTTAATACGTTAGTTGTCTTCGAATTAATATTTGTGATCTGGTTTTTTTGCAACTAACTGCCGCTAGATTTTACCAGGTTGCGTTTTTAAATAATGCGCTAAGTATCAGGAGCAGCAGTACGTCAATGTCATGGATTATAGTTATTGCTATAAGTATTAAAATTTAGCATAGCAATTATTAAGTAATGTGCATGAATCTAAAATTAAAATTGACGTAACTTTTTAAGAGTTTATTTTCTATTTCAAAGCATGGTATCTTCTTTCATGGCAATGAGTTTATGTTTTTCGGAATTAATTGCAAACCTATCAAGGCTTAACCCCTGATTCGAGACAAGAATTTAACCTAGATACTAATAATCTAACACGGTTCACTTTAATGGTTTTATCTTTCTGGATAATAGTTGAGTTAATTCAAAGCTATTTTTGGTTTTCAACCCTAAATTTATTAGTAAATGTTTGCTTATTAATTTTAATTAAAATTAAAATAACACCTACCCTAACATAGGTAGCCAGCTTCCACAGAGGTGGAAGGGCATCAGCTATAGTTTAAACCCAAGTTTTTACGATCATTATACCTATAATAACTATAATATCAGCACGATAAGTGCTAGCATTACGTAGTTATTCGTTTGATCAATACGAAGAGATAACGCTGCCAGATAATTGACGCAAGGGGAGTTAGATACGCTACCATAGTGGCCATGTCAGCACCATGCAGATAAAATTTATCGCGGTTGCCTAGATATTTTCAATCACCAGGTTTAGGCTAGTGCGATGGGCACTAAATTGGCTATCAGCAACACAGCACCAGTATATGATTTTTAACATTATCAACGTGCATTACACATCTATCGGCTATTTTGTGCTCTTCACCTCGCGTTAATAAAATGGTTATGTCGTTATTAGACGTAAAGCATCACTTTACTAAAGTTAATCATAGGATTTTAACAGCATTAATAATGCGACCAAAATATTTTGCTGTACGGCGTCATGTAACCAGGTTAACAAGTAAGTTCAATAAGGTTGCTGTTACCCCCAACACTGCACAAGTCACCAATAATCCATCCATCAGCAGCAGGATGAAGATAAGAATAGCAATCTTTACCGTGAGACCACCGCTATCCCCCCTAGGGGCATTTTTTATCTTAGTCTAAAAGGACTGTGATTGCTAAAATATAGTCATACGCTGAAGCATGTAGTTGTACGAGATGCTACCCAAGAAAGATAGGCGGCTATTTAGCGTTGCTAGGGTTTTATATAATTTTGTCCAGGTCGGAGAGTATATTGTAATAATTCATCTATCTATAATAAATTGTTTACATAGTAGATCTCAGATCTAATAATAACAATTAAAAAAGTTTCATTCTCTCACTATATTATATATTTCGTTATAACAACTTGATTTTTAACCGTGATATTTCGTTATGTTACTTAACAACCTAAGCGTATTTTAGGTCAACCGCAACAAGTGGTGAAAATAGCCAGTTTAGGCTAACGTTTAGGGTAACGTAAGTGTTATGGTCAATATTCATAACTACACAATCACTGCATTTATAATGTTCATTATGGATGTTAAAAGAAGAATGAGATGCAGATTAAAGTCTGTTCGACTAATTATTAACCACGTATACAAAATAGGTAATTCCATGTCGAGTAAGCTAGTACTTGTTCTTAACTGTGGCAGTTCATCTTTGAAATTCGCTATTATCGATGCCACTAATGGTGAAGAACATCTTTCCGGTCTCGCTGAATGTTTTAATCTACCGGAAGTGTGTATTAAATGGAAGATAGACGGTGCCAAGCAAGCATCGTCTTTGGGTGCTAATGTCGCGCACAGTGAAGCACTGCACTTTATAGTGCATAATATTTTAGCACAAAAACCGGAACTCTCCACACAATTAACCGCTATCGGTCATCGCATTGTGCACGGCGGTGAACATTTTACCCAGTCTGCCATCATCAATGATGACGTATTAAAAGGCATCGAGGATTCTATTCCGTTTGCGCCGTTGCATAATCCGGCACACCTTATAGGTATTCGAGAAGCTTTGAAAAAGTTTCCTCAGTTGTCACAAAAGAACGTAGCGGTTTTTGATACCGCCTTACATCAAACAATGCCCGAAGAATCATATCTTTATGCTTTGCCATACTCTTTATATCAAGAACATGCAATCCGCCGCTACGGCGCCCACGGTACCAGCCATTTTTATGTTAGCCGCGAAGCGGCTAAGATGCTTCACAAACCGGTTGATCAACTTAATGTCATCACCTGCCATTTAGGCAATGGTGGCTCTGTTGCCGCCATCCGCAATGGTCAGTGTGTAGATACGTCTATGGGGCTAACCCCACTAGAAGGTTTAGTCATGGGAACTCGTAGCGGCGATATTGACCCGGCTATTATCTTTCATTTACATGATGATTTAGGATTTTCCGTATCTAGAATCAAGACCATGTTGACCAAAGAGTCCGGTCTGTTAGGCTTGACTAACATAACCAGCGACTGCCGTTATGTTGAAGACAACTACCGTGATAAATCCGACGCCCTCCGCGCCATGAATGTTTATTGCCATCGTTTAGCAAAATACATTGGTTCCTATAGCGCCTTAATGGACGGACGGCTAGATGCAGTAATTTTCACTGGCGGTATTGGCGAAAACGCTGCGATGGTGCGCGAGCTCTCATTGAGAAAACTCGCGCTGCTTAACTTTGAGGTGGATCCTGAACGCAATTTTGCCGCACGTTTCGGCCGTGCTGGTGTAATCACAACCGCATCCAGCCGTCCGGCCATCGTCATTCCTACCAATGAGGAGTTAGTCATTGCCCAAGACGCCGCTCGTCTGACTGCGTAAAATTATTATCCTCCTGCCACCGTAAGTACCTAGCAGGAGATTTTTGACTAAACGAGCAACCGTTGAAAGAGGTTTAGCTGTGTCCCGTACAATTATGTTGATCCCTACTAGCACTGGCGTCGGTCTGACCAGTGTCACTTTAGGTGTGATCCGCGCTATCGAGCAAAAAGGCGTAAGTTTGAGTGTGTTTAAACCCATTGCACAACCCCGATTTAGTGAGGACACCATAGACGCTACCACCCGTATTATCCGCGCGAATTCTAAAATTATTTATGCAGAGCCATTGGCTATGAGCTACGTAGAATTTTTGCTAGGAACCAATCAGCAAAATATTTTGATGGAAAAAATTATCTTCCAATATCATAAAAATATAAAAAAAACGGAAGTAGTCTTAGTGGAAGGTTTAGTGCCTACGCGCAAACATCAGTTCGCCACGAGACTGAATTATGAAATAGCTCGTGCGTTGAACGCTGAAATCGTTTTTGTGCTTTCGCTGGGTAATGACTTACCGAATCAACTGAAAGAACGCATCGATCTGATATGCTCAAGTTTTGGCGGCAGTAGAAATAAAAACATTACCGGCGTCATAGTTAATAAATTGAACGCACCAGTAGATGCTCAAGGTCGTACCCGTCCGGATCTATCGGAAATTTTTGACGATTCTAGCAAAGCTAGCGTTAGATTTACTAATGTTGATTTTAGCCGGTTGTTTAAAAATAGCCCGTTACCGGTATTAGGCTGCATCCCGTGGAATGTTGATTTAATAGCCACTCGTGCCATCGATATGGCACGTCATCTAGGCGCTACGATCATTCACGAAGGGGAAATTAAGACCAGGAGAGTGAAATACGTCACTTTCTGTGCGTGTAGCCTACCGAACATGCTAGATCATTTCCGCCCGTATTCGTTGCTGGTGACTTCCGCTGACCGGCCCGACGTTCTTGTCGCCGCCTGTCTTGTTGCAATGAACGGCGTGGAAATTGGCGCGGTTCTACTAACCGGCGGTTATGACATCGACCCACGTATTCAGGGGTTGTGTGAGAACGCCTTTAAAACCGGCCTGCCGATGTTTACCGTGCAAACCAACACTTGGCAGACGTCGCTTAGCTTACAAAATTTTAGCTTGGAAGTGCCGGACGACGACCACAGCCGGGTGGAAAAACTACAAAATTATATCGCTAGTTATATCGATCCTGCTTGGATCAAATCCTTGGCCGATAGTTCTAACCGACCGCGTCACTTATCTCCGCCGGCGTTTCTCTATAAATTAACCGAACTTGCGCGTCAGGCTTGCAAACGTATTGTCCTGCCGGAAGGCGACGAGCCGCGCACTGTAAAAGCAGCGTCCATTTGCGCCGAGCGCGGCATCGCTCGTTGCGTGCTATTGGGTAATCCTGATGAAATTGAGCGTACAGCCGCAACACAGGGAGTGAAACTTGGTAGCGGCATTGAAATTATCGATCCGGAATTGGTCCGCGACAAATATATCGCCCGCCTGGTCGAACTACGTAAGAACAAAGGTATGACCGAATTGTTAGCCAGCGACCAACTAAAAGATAACGTGACACTAGGTACTCTTATGTTGGAGAAAGGAGAAGTGGATGGCTTGGTATCAGGAGCAGTGCATACTACCGCTAACACTATTCGCCCGTCGCTACAGTTGATTAAAACCGCGCCGGGTAGTTCGCTAGTTTCATCCGTATTTTTTATGCTGTTGCCAGATCAAGTTCTGGTTTACGGTGATTGTGCTATCAACCCGGATCCGACTTCGGAGCAACTTGCAGAAATTGCCATTCAGTCGGCTAACTCTGCCGTCGCCTTCGGTATTGAACCACGTGTGGCAATGATCTCTTATTCGACGGGTAATTCTGGCGCCGGCAGCGATGTTGAGAAGGTTCGTAAAGCTACCCTCCTGGCACAGAAAAAACGCCCAGATCTGATCATTGACGGTCCTCTGCAGTATGATGCTGCCATTATGTCTGATGTCGCACTATCAAAAGCACCGAATTCACCGGTAGCGGGTAAAGCAACGGTCTTTATCTTTCCGGATTTAAACACTGGCAATACAACTTATAAAGCAGTGCAGAGGTCGGCAGATCTTATATCTATCGGCCCAATGTTACAGGGGATGCGCAAGCCCATTAACGACTTATCTCGAGGCGCGCTGGTGGAAGATATTGTTTATACGGTCGCGCTGACAGCCATTCAATCAAAACATGCTGAAGAATGATTGTTGCTTATGCAATGTTAGCGTCTAACATACTAAATATTAAGTTTATGTTTTTATCCTGCGAGGGGGTCAATATTGAGGTTACCTTCGCAGGTACTGCTCAGTCTTGTGGTTTGGTGTCAACTAAAACTAGTAATTTTACCTCACTGTTTAT
Source organism: Sodalis endosymbiont of Henestaris halophilus (assembly GCF_900161835.1). Lineage (GTDB taxonomy): Bacteria > Pseudomonadota > Gammaproteobacteria > Enterobacterales > Enterobacteriaceae. Next base: position 1,014,710 of record NZ_LT897836.1, read on the forward strand.
AGCATACAAAACCATGATTCGTAGCGCTGTAATATCTTATAAGATAGATTATTATAGCAATTCATTCTTCTTTGATAATGTTTTTGTAGTTTATGTTTCTTGGCATTTATTCTGTTTTCAGTGTCTGAAGACAACTCCACGTCATACTATTATACCAGCTTTGACTTAACTCGCTTATGTTTTATTTTTGCGATAGTAACGGTGCTAAACCATACAAAAAGGAAGTATTAAAACTTATTTTTCTTCCGTTTTTTGTTTTTATGAATCTTCATTTGGCAAATAGCTATCGCCAGCTCTTTTGTCCGTTGGCGGGTAAACATCAGTACATTTTGAACTCATTGGTGCGAATCGCAATGGAGCAATGCTTCTGGACCACAGTGCAGTTTGCAATTAGTATTATAAAATTTTGCCAAGCTGTTTTTAAGGACATAATAAGAAGTTATACTTATAAGTGTAAACATGTCATATTATGGATGGTAACCATCGTCTATAACTATAGAAAATTTTAACACAGCGATATTACGAGCTATTTATGCATGCTTTAATTTTGTAGAGTAACAAAATTTGTTTAGTAAACTTCTAATCAAGAGTTACTATAAGTGTTTAAAAATTTTATCTGTTTTTAAGATGTGTTAGCTTCTTTATTATAAGACTTGATTCAACTTTTCATAGATAAATGACAAACCTAGTTAATCTTTCCTTACCGCACGAGATGGACGGTTCTTACTAAAATTAGTCGTCAGACAATTACTTCTAGCAACTTATAATTGATTATATAAATTTCTTTCTTACAGCATAAATAAAACACCGATTAAGTAACTAAACAGCAAATTTTATCACTTAATTAATAAGTGTCATTTTATAAATAGAATTACTTTTATTCAGCGCCCATTGGATTTGAGATGCATATATTTTATGCTACCTATCGTAGTGAATAAGATAGAGTACAATATCACCTTAGGGTTGTGTATAACAAGTCTCCAGGCAGGTACCATGCAGCCGATGCATGAATACATTGCCAAGCAACATTATTAAGTCATAATATAAACATATAAAGCTGCCAAGGTATCTCAGATTTTACACTCTCATATGTTTTTGGATGGATGATGTTAGCAATTATGCATATTTTGCATTTACAGCATGGCGCTATGTAGTAGCAGGATGCATGACCTGCTTTGCCCGTGATATACATCTCTTATATAGAGATGATATAAATTATCATACTTCGCGTCATGATAAAAGGAAAAATAATTGACGCATTTTGCTATAACCTGAAATTTAATTGTTACTTAATTAATATTTCTAATATTCTCTAATGAGAGCAACTGTAATCAACTATTCTTTAGTAAGCTTACTAGGCTTAAAACAAGCCACCTTAGGCGAGCTGTTTTATTTAGATTTAATGAAATAAACTTAACTGCTCGTGCTACTTTAAGAAAATAGTTTGGTTTTACAAGACCGTGTTGGCCGTGGCTGTATTGAATAATAAAGATACCTATGGTTTTAAAAATAGTAGCTGCTTATCTCTTAGCGAAATCCGTAGCTATGGTAAGTAAAAGGCAAAATTAAATAAAGTGTTATCTATTCTGCTATTGAAAATTATATGCTTGTGAAGCGATAATTACACGACTAGGGTGCGTAAACATGTAAGCACGCCGGTGGCTTACACCGCTTTATAGCTATCTTTGGTAATTAGGATTTCTCAAGGATTGATTTAAAAATTTTCTAACAGCCTTAATGCGCACTGCTGAAGGCAAAACATAGCCATAGCACATAAGGAGTAGCAGGATAAATTAAATAAATTATATCCCTATAGCAAACATTAAAGCCACATATTGTTGTGTTCGGTCGATTGACATTACAGTCTGCTTATATCCCGCCGTCTATTTTTTATTTTCTATTTTGATGCTACAGTTAATCCACTAGCGTTATCCTGACATAAGACTTATAGTAAAGGTTTATTATGTGCTTACGCCTAACAATTATGAAAAGATTATATCCTTTACAAAAAATAAGCATGTTTTATCATTTTGACTGCTTGGATATAAGCTCCAGAGCTTAATTTAAGTTATTTTTTTAAGACGCTTAATCGAATAACAAAATACCGATGATAGTCGGTAAATAATTTACAGCTTAACGGCACGTTGTTAAGCTTATTTGTGAATCGGGAACTATTTTGCTTTTTTGGGGAGAAATTGGCGAGTTTTTGTTGCATGTACTGTGTGATTATTGCAGTACATGCAATAGCTTTTCTGGCAAAAGCTAGCTTTATACTTATGTTTGGCCAAAATTGTTATTTCTGGCTAGAGCCCCTAAAAGTCCTTAATGTCATTAATCGCTACGGTACCTAACCAGCCGGTTCTATGGTATGTTAAACAACAATTGCAGGACAATTACTATATCTACAGGTAATTATTATAGTATCGCTGATAATATCATTTAGTATATTATAATACCTTATAAACAAAATATTAACGTGGATTACTTTGCATCTATTTAGATGCTGACTTAATGATATCTGAATCCTTCTATGAGTAAAACTTATTTGGAAACGCGATACTGGTAAAATCTACTGACTCGCGATAATTATGGTCAAACCTAAGCGTGCTGCATCCGCCACAAGAGTTTTGCCTCCGCGATCTATGTCTGTTTAACTAGAAAATTTTTTTTATCGCTGCACGTACTCGCCTGTGGGTAAATATGCACTGCTTAATGTCATCCATATAATATTAATATGCAAATTGCAGTTACTAAAGAGATCGTCAGGTATATTGATTGGTACCTGGTTATTTAAAACTGCATACCTTGTCGTCGCGCCATATCACACCTTTTGATCCGTGGTGTTCAATGCGTTCAGCAGGCACTGAGGCTAAAGATTGCCATCATGAGAAGACCACATGGTGGCGAAATCATTGCATCTTTATGCGTTCCGATGCGGTGATCAACCTTACCATTGAGCCTATAAGTAGATCGTTTCTGACCTGTTGCGAAAAAATAAAAATATGTCAAGACCCCACTGGGTTATGTTATCAGACCACTGAGCTTCTCTTGATACGCTACAGTTACAATCCATCATTAGTGTTTATTGCCGGTCATGTCACTGGATATTATGGCTATGAGAATATGATAAATAAACTGATGATTATATATTTTGTCTACACTATGGCGTGCGCTGTCGGTATTGTACCGATTCTCAGCATCTATACTGACGTGTTCATGATGTTTGCCAGCATAGTTAATATATCTCTACATAAATTAAAATGAAAGAATACTATTCTCATCTGGGTGTGATAATTTCACTGCTTCTTTTTTTTCAACATTTTATCGCGCTCTATATCAAGGTTGTTATTATTCATTATAATCTATTTTTTGTCAGGTCTCCCCATGACATTAACGAAGCGTAAAATACGCTTTTTACTTTAATTGGAAGACACAATGATAATAATTTATTTACAGTGCTTTCTTTCACCTGTTTAAATAGCTTCATAAAATACAAGATATTTTAGATAAATCACATCGAAAATACCTACAATTTCCAAGGTATAAAATAGCTGATACATTGCCGAGTTGGCATAGCGGATAATCTTTAAAATATTAGAATTGAATTGACAGTGAACGCCATCACAGTTGCTTACAGCATTAAACTCACTTAATTGCGCTATAAGCTAGTATCGGTATGCTGATTATCACTAGCAACATGCTAATATTACTGCCAAGAATTTTTGTTGGTGTAAACGCAAGCATATTAGAATTGTACTAGTTAAATAAAGTTTGAGAAAACTAGTTTAACAGATCAGGTGCCACGCACGATGTTTAGGTTGTGTACATCTACGAAATAAAAGAATGTCTAGAATTGTATATACCACTTATGTGCCACAAATAATATGTGGAAATCCAGGCTCGCTGATAAGTTTATTCTATGCCGCGTCAATACTACTCTTACTATCGTTTACATACCTGACCTTGTGCGATAGCAATAATCAGTCTCTGCCGGATTGGTCGTGAGAACGACAAAACGATGTCGGTTGTTCGATAACAAGACATGTTAGTATTATATACGGAATATTTGTCATAATTTCGCCACAATTAAACCAATAGCACCTTTGGCTTATCACTAACACAATCTCTCCACCATTTGAACAATGGTAGGTATAATAATTAATATTCTATGTCGTTGACTATGTTGCAACAAAATATGTTTGATCAGTTCTCTCTTCTGCGAGCGTGAAAGACATCGCTACATTATAAAATTATAGCAGCAATATCACAGCTTTTATGGAATTTAAAGTAACTAATTAATTTTTGCTGATACTGAACAGGAGGATAAGTTTATCATGGCACGCAACAGAGGAATACGACTTAAGAAACTGTGCGCGCCTATGAAGCCGAATGCGGTAGATCTTTTTTCGATTTGCATGCACATTGCACCGTCTAACAATGCCTTCTAGTGCGATTTCCATGCAAATACTCTGTAGATAAAGCAACAGCGTGATAACTCCACCTAAGTCAGGTTAGATATCGACCTAATATTAAACTGACGGTTTTTGCAATTTTTATGCAGGAAGTTTTGCAAATCGCAAAATGAGCAACATTAAAACCTAACTTTAGTATTTCTTGAATCAAGAGTAATATAAATTTTAAAACGGCAGTCAGTAGCCACGATACGTTTTTACCGAAATCGATAAAAGGTTACTGACCACGATCAGTAAACAAGCTATGAGTGTTTAGCTTAAACATGACTTGCGTACTTTTCATAAAATTGAGCATCACTAAAAGGTATATAATATGCCTATTTTGACAAGGAAAATATCAGGAGAACTTATAAAGCACCACAAGTTATACTTTATAAGAGACTTAATTGTCTACACGTTCAAAATCAAAAGATTGTTTATCGTCTTTTACTACTTGTGCTAACAATATAGTTTTTAACGTAATATTGTGCTTAAATCTTAACTTTCGCATGTTTCACTTAACATTACCCTTTAATACGTTTAATTTGCAAATAGACGTAATTAACTACATGGTTTTAATAAGTAATTACATCTAATGTTTTGTACGATCAACATCGTATCTGCTTAGATTGCCTTAGTTTAACCCTGCCGCATGCTGACATCGATAAAATAAATTAATCTAGGCGATTTTTCGCTTCAGCGAAGGAATTAGCTGTTCAATGTTGCTTGCAACGAATGGTACATTGAGTCTTAGTACTTTTTCACATCTATGTTGCTAAATTGATATCAAATAATAGGTTACTACTATTATTATTTGCTTTAAAAGCGAAATAACTTCGGTCATTGATAATCTCAATGTTTTAGGATATTGTCGCTAAAAATGCCGTCCGGTGCAATTAAAGACCCTTATTAAAAATAAATTCTGACAATTTTTATAAAAACTGGGAAATATTTTTTCTGCAAATAAAACGACCGTTTGTTAAAACGATTGCAAGTTTCATGCAATGCATTGGCTATCACCACGGTTAGTGCTCATTGCTATAGAAGTGTACTATAATGACAACGATACTTTATCGTAAACCGGTAGTAGTTTAGACGAATAACTTTCTTTAAAGTACATACATAGATAGTATTTTACTATATTGACTAATAATATTTATTGCATTTAAGTGCGTGAATATGCACGTACCATTATTACGTGAATACTTGTTAATTAGAGTGTATTGCTAATTACAAGCGTTAGCCATCCTGCCAACGTTTAAATAGATCCTGCGGTAGCATCAGGTCGAATTGATCCAACACCCTATTGACTGTTTGATCAATAATATCGCTAATTTGTGTAGGTCGGTGATAGAAAGCAGGTATTGGAGGCATAATAACTGCACCGAGATCTGTCGCTAGAATCATTAAGCGTAAATGTCCTAGATGCAGTGGCGTTTCACGCACCCCGAGCACCAAACGACGATGTTCTTTTAGTGTCACATCTGCTGCGCGTGTCAGTAGCCCTTCATTATAGCTATTAACTATACCTGATAAGGTTTTTATAGAACACGGCAATATAATCATCCCGAAGGTTTGAAATGAACCTGAGCTAATGCAGGCAGTAATATCGCAGGGATTATGCACCACATCCGCTAGTTCTTGCACTTCTTGCTGGCTATAAGTTGTCTCTATCGCTAGGGTTTGCTTTGCTGCCGAGCTCATCACTAGATGAGTCTCAATACCTGGTAACGTGCTCAATACCTGTAGCATACGGACGCCATACACGGCGCCGCTAGCGCCGCTGATACCGATAATCAGGCGTTTCATATATCCACTCCACGTGAGTAAGTAAAGATACTAAAAAACCGATACTCTGATCAGTACGTTACTGATATCACGTTGCCATAAAGCGCAAGCACAATTGCATTATATACTGCATTTGCGCAGTACAGATCAACTTTTTTATGTATTTTATACTAAATGTTGATTTTGATATCAGCGCATAGCGCTTTTAGCGTGTCTTTTCGTAGCTATTACAGCTAATATAGACAAACGATTATCAATAGCGTACTCGGCATAAATAACTTTGAGTCCCGAAATATAAAATGATTATAATTCGAAATTATCTTCTGATACCTGCAGTTTTTGATCGACTAAATACTAAAACGGAAGCGCATCGGTGTTGAAAAGCGAGCGGAGATTAAAACCCATCTTAGTCATGAGCTCAGTCGCGCGGATCATATAGATGTCGTTAAATTCACGATAAAATCAGATTGTGTCAGTATAACAGACAGCATGTAAATATGATGTGGTCCTGCCTAGCTCAATAATTCAACAAGTTGCCGCAATGACATGATGCATATAGTAAAACCACAGCTAGTCTAGTAATTTTTATAAAATTTATGAATAATATTTGTTCATTCTTTTGAACTAGTTCCAAAGTGCTATCACAGGAGTTGTATAGATGATTAAGGCCCTGCCGTCCTGTGATTTTTTTACTTAGTATCTAATCCATGCATTAGCGGGCGTTAAAAACTAAAATTTTATCGATGAAAAAGTATATTGGGGCTCAAGAAATATAGTCTAAAATAAATATAGTCAAATAGATATTGATAATATCAAGAATGTTTAGTGCAAGTTGGATGACAGCCGTTTTTCTATTTATGCAAATCTCCTTGCTCATCGTGAGGTCGCATAGTAAATTTAATTCCAGCATAAGAATATTAGATATTGCGTTTTCTTAAGTGTTTATTTTATCTATACCTTGCATAAGTACCTTTATTAATAATCAAATGGTAAATCCACGTTAAAATCTTGCACAGCAAATAAAACGCAGCCGATTATAATGGGCTACCCCAGCAGGTCTCTAGGAGCATCTAATTTACTGATAAGTTGCATTACCAGTTTCTTGATAATGTTATATGCCTATCGCGGATAATCTCGGGAATTGAGCTATATCGATTGCAAAGTAGTTTAACAGGATTTTCTTTTAGGAGATAGTATTAACATGTTATTACCTATTTTTAACCAGCCTTTTTAGTAATATGTAGTAGTGGTTAGTCAGGTTACCGTTATGCATGAGAATTATGTTTCTAATATAGAGGTTATGTAGAGAACAAGCAGGGCGCGGGCTTATTAGGCGCGTTGAGATGCTGGGGGTGGGACACTCGGATATTTCTTGACTTAGTTGGTCTTTAGCCAGAATGTTTTCTTAGAAAACTTTTGTTATACATGTAGGACTTGCTAATATTATTTAGCTTATCTATTGGTTTTACGCAGGCAAAAGCAACTAATCATATTAATGATATTGATACCTAACACATCCAATTCTATTGGTGTCCGTCAGGACCGTTAATTTATCATCAGTTAAACTTGATTTGCCGGTATAATACTTATAATTCTTGTAGATACCGCACATGTTTTTTTGTTTATTAATTAACATTACTAGGGTGATTCTTATTTTTATAAGAAACTTGATTTGTTTCGAAGATAATTAAAAATTAATTTAATAATACCACTAAATTGTGGAATCATCCTAGATTCTTGCCAGTCCTGGCAGTGGGAGAAGTCAGTGAAGGTGTCGAGAGTGAACAGCACAGCCGACACAATCAAAATACCTTTCATAGCACCGAAACAGATGCCCAACACTCGGTCGATGCTAGATAAGCCAGTTAGTTTTACTAGTGAAGTAATTGCGTAATTAACAATTGCCCCAACTATCAGTATTGAAACGAACAACATGGCAATTGCTATACTGTTACGCACTATCTGCTCTTCAAAATTAGTAAAATATATTGCAATATTATTGTAGTAATGCCGTGCCACAAAAAATGCACAAACCCAAGTTACTAAAGATAGTGCATCGCATACAAACCCGCGAATCAAGCTGATGATAGACGAAAAAACAATAATGCTGATTATAACGTAATCTACCCAGATCATTTTTAGTAACAAATAAAAAAGTTGCGCAGGAGATTGATTTACTAATTTTAAGTAACGGCGTTAATAAAATACAGGGCATGAATCGCGCTGTAACAAAATAAGCCGAAATCGCATTGTAACACCGCCTCACAACGCATTATGTAGTACTTCTTTACAACTAAAAAACTAACACAATAAAATTAAGAAGTATGCGTGCTTATAGGGGCCTCAATTGGCCGTTAAGGGCGCTTAACTGATTTAATTCGCTAAGGACAGATTGCAGTTTTTGCTTGGATGCATATGGCCCTACAAAAATCCGCGTGATTTGACCTTGTATCGGATCAGTCGGCAAGGTATAAACCTGATATCCCAACAGACGAAGCTTAGAGACAATTTTCGATACCTTATCGGCATTTTTTAGCGCGCCTAACTGCACTACCCACATCTGCTCCTTAAGCGCATTACCGGTCTTTGATACCAGTGGAATAGCTGCAACCTCTTCCTGATAATATTTCTTTTTACCGTTTAACATAATGGGCAAAATAATAATGCTGAATGTGATGAGAACAGTGGTTCCCACTAGGCGATTATTACATTTAGTTGCCATAATACTTCTCTTTGTTAGCGATAGCCATGATCGGTGCCACAGTTTGGAATGATCCGAATACCAGAACGCAATCTTCGGGTTTGGCATCCACTATTGCCTGATTCCAGGCGCTTAGTACATCTTGAAACTGGTGTACGTCGTCACTATCTAGATGTTCGGCTAGCTGCGCGGAGCTAGCGGCTCGTGGCCCGTAGAGGGATGCGCAATACCAGACATCTACTTGCTCTCGCAAACAAGCTAGCGTACCAGCAATATCTTTATCCACTAACATTCCAACTACAGCCCTTACCTTACTGATGTTAGGTATCGTACCCATACGACGCGCGAGATAGCTTGCGGCGTGGGGATTATGAGCCACGTCCAGTATTGTTATCGGCGCTTGGCTTATACATTGAAAACGTCCCGGCAGTTCGGCGAAGCGCAACCCATGGATTACCGACGCGTTTGGGATCGCGAAAGGCAGGCGGCTGATCACTGCCAGAGCAGTCCCGGCATTGTCCAAAGGAATAGCAGGTAACGGCAGTGCTGTGAGTTCATGCAAGTTATCCCACCAGTGCCAGTGCTGTCCTTCGTTCTGCCACCACCAATTGCGATTGCATGCATACAAGTCGGCCCCCATGTTGTCTGCTGCTTCTTCTAGCGTTGCTGAACGATCGGGTTCACCCACAATCGCGGGCATACCAAATCGAAAGATACCGGCTTTTTCTCGCGCGATACTGGCGCGATCTGGTCCCAGATAATCAGTGTGATCTATGGCGATAGAGGTAATCACGGAGACGTCTGCGTCAACTATATTGGTGGCGTCCAACCGCCCCCCCAGTCCGACCTCTAGGATCACTACATCTAGCTCCGCTTGTCGGAAAAGTTTCAGTGCCGCGAGCGTGCTGAACTCAAAATAACTAAGGGATGTTTTGCCACGATTGGCTTCAATAACCGCCATAGCTTCGCTATGATCTTTTTCCGGTAATTCTTCTCCCTGGATACGCACCCGTTCGGTATAGCGCAAAAAATGAGGCGAACTATAGACTCCTACTCTGATCCCGCTGACTAGTAAGATGGTTTCTAGCAACCGGCAGGTAGTACCTTTGCCGTTAGTGCCACCAACGATAATAATATAAGGAGCGGGACGCAATAGATTTAAGCTATTAGCCACGCGTCGTATTTGCTCTAGGCCTAAATTTATAGGGTTAGTATTCAGATGTTCAAGATAATACATCCACTCGACTAGTGGTGATGTTGCTTTAGGGATAAGCAGATTTTTATACATTTATTTATTATATTATGTTTATAGTTATCAATAAGTCTAAACCGCCAGGCAGGTATCGGTTTGGCAGGTTTTACGTCCTTCATTTATGCTTGTGCTCTTGATCAATATGCGTAACCGCATCAGGACGCAGTTCGTGCAGCAATTGATCCTGCTCTAGCGTTTGCGGCTGCTGGTTGGTCAGTTTTGCTAGGAGTTTAGCAAGACGCAAACGCATTTCCGGACGTCGTATTATAAGATCGATCGCGCCCTTTTCCAGCAAAAATTCACTGCGCTGAAAGCAGGACGGTAGTTTTTCACGTACCGTTTGTTCAATTACGCGAGGGCCTGCAAAGCCAATCAGCGCTTTCGGCTCGGCGATATTCAAATCCCCCAGCATAGCTAGACTGGCCGACACACCACCCATGGTGGGATTGGTGAGTACTGAAATATAAGGCAAGCGGTGTTCGCGCAGTCGGGCCAGCGCTGCGCTAGTTTTAGCCATCTGCATAAGAGACATTAGCGCTTCCTGCATGCGGGCGCCGCCGCTAGCGGAAAAGCATACCAAGGGACAGTTATCCGTCATTGACTGCTCGACCGCGCGCACAAAGCGCGCACCGACCACTGATGACATAGACCCGCCTATAAAAGCAAATTCAAAAGAGGTGGCCACTACTAGCATGCCGTACAGTGTACCTTTCATTACTACTAGTGCATCTTTTTCGTTAGTCGCTTTTTGGGCCGCTGCTAGGCGATCCTTATACTTTTTAGAGTCTCTAAATTTCAAGATATCTTTTGGTTCGAGCTCGCTACCGAGTTCAGATTCACTTCCTTTATCTAGGAAAGTTTGCAGGCGCTCCCGCGCGGTTATGCGCATGTGGTGATCACATTTGGGGCAAACATGCAGATTGCGCTCTAGCTCTACTCGGTATAGCACTTGGCCACAGCTATCACACTTAGTCCATACGCCCTCGGGAATATTAGCCCTGCGCTCTGGGGAAATGGTGTTCTTATTGAGAATTCGTTCAATCCAGCTCATTGAGAACCTTTCTGGTTAAACCCGACATCCGCAAAGTCCTCTATATTTACTTGATTTTTTCACTTTAGTGAAGAGAGCGCATTGCTTATGTTTTTCATTAGGACGCCAAATGATTGCCTATTAAATCATAATAGGCAGCAACTTTGCACATAAACTCTATACTGTGTTCATTTTAGACGAGGACGCATCGGTAAATTACTCATTTTTATTATTGTGATGAAATTTATCATTTGGCGTAAAACTTGCAGTAAGTGCAGCATCACCTATAGCTTATAATTACTACGATTAAAAGTTACTTTATATTTTGTACTACACCAGTTGGCATTACTAAGCAGTAATTCTCAATAACAGAGACCTCCTGCGAAATTAAATAGCACGAAACAGTAATAATGCGTGTTATGTATTTCCCGTTAGCTAGTCACAAACGGTGTAAAAGTTGGCACGATATAGGCCACAAAAAGGATAGTATAGTTTTAATTTATTACTGTTATATATGGGGTCAGCTGGTTTGTGTTAACACTATTAAAATAAAAGTAACATTACAAAAAACCGTTTTTTATCCTGCACAAACAGCATTTAATCTTTCCTTAAAAAACAGTAATGGTGTTACCACCCTACTTTTATTATGCAAAGTAGAATAAAAGCAAAAAAATCCGCATATAAGCGCAGTGCTAAGAGCCTATCAAAGATAGACGCTTAGCACTATTTAGAATAACGTTGATGATATAGTTATATAACTTTATTTAGTTATCTTATTTATGTAACGCCATGGACATTAGTCGGCACTCTGATAGAAATAACGGTCCCAGTGGCAGCACTGGCAGGGCAAACCTTGATGAATACTCCACCGCAACTAGATAAAGCCCTGCTGCCTGAATAGTAACGCCAGCCTGCGTTCTATTGCGGTACGCAAGCAATTCAGCAATCCAGCTTTCCGGTCGGTTTCCGCATCCTACTTCTAATAAACTTCCTACAATATTGCGAACCATATGATAAAGAAAAGCATTCGCTTTGATGTCTATTACCACATATTGCCCAAGCCGTATGACTTGCAAATGGTGCACATTCCTCCAAGGACTGCGCGACTGACATTGTCGAGCTCGAAAAGAGGAAAAATCATTTGTCCCTAGCAAATACTGGCTTGCGCGCGCCATTGATGGCACGTCAAGCCAGTGGTAATAATGTGTTAGTCCGCGACCTAGTAGCGCGGGACGTAGGTTATTATTATAAATAATGTAGCGGTAGCTCCGTGCTATAGCACTGAAACGCGCATGAAAATCTTTCGCAACTGATGACACCCAGCGCACTGCGATATCGGAAGGTAAATTGGAGTTAACGCCTAACGTCCAAGCATCGTCCGAACGATGGGCCTGGGTGTCGAAATGGACCACCTGTCCTGTAGCATGCACGCCGGCATCGGTTCGACCGGCACAATGTACAGCGATAGGTTCGTTAGCGACAGTCGACAACGCTCGTTCAAGGTGTTCCTGTACGCTAGACTTTTCTTTTTGGCGTTGCCAACCGTAATACGCGCTGCCGTCATATTCAATCCCTAGCGCTAATTTTATCATGTAATCACTGAATGCTGAAGGGATTATTGCCTTATTCACCCGGAGTAGTAACGCTAATTACGCTATCACCAGTCGTTATCTTCTTATTCATAAATGTTTCTAAAGTGAGTATCTTCATAAGTACACCGCTAAAGCTAATAATATTTACCATTTATAAAAATAAAAGTAAATAAAACGTGCCGTAGTTATTACGCAGAAAACTAAATACTCATTGTAACTTTTTTAAAGTATTAGCTACCGGTTTTGTATTTGTCTAACTAAACTAAAAGAAGGTTACCTTTTTGTCTGGAGGCTAACGCTCCTCGAGGTCTTCCTTAGCGGCTAGCAGTGCTAAGTTTTTAGAAGCAATATTGATGTGTGCCAGTATAATATTAATTATAGCAGACTACTAATTAAAGTAGGTAATTTCATTGCTAAGAATTTTGCAATTTTCTACTAGACGATGCTCACAGGCACTGTATTTACTGTTAGTACCAATAAGTAGTCTGAATGACAACTCACACGCAATAAGTTTGGTTCAGCGTCTAATCTATTCAATTGATTGTTTTTACCTCCCTCTCTAAATCGTTAATAGGCGATTTACCATAGACGGATGCGGATAGAATGTTGTCTAACATGCAGATAATTCAGACCCACTAAATCATTAAGCATTCTTCCGTCAATAGTAATTAACTGGTCAGCGCGTATTTCACTGTCAAAATATTATGGTCTCGGTAATCAGTTAGCATATCGTTATTGACCTCCGTAACCCCTAAGTGGTACGTCCGTATCCGGAGCAAATAGGGGGCTTTTAACCTCTGATAACTAAAAACAACCAAGTTGGTGAGCGACTGTGGTTAGTGAGCGTACAAGAGCCTAGGCTTTTGCGTAAAGTGCAAAAGAACGTCAATTCTGCTTGTGATTAGTCATATTGCGCATCTTGCCTGACCTTATGCAGGTGTTTACTCTTGACGTGCACTGTTTCTCTTTTTGCTTTCTTATTAGACAAAAATTTCCTGAGCGGGAATGGAGTTCTTAGATAATGTCTATAAATGTTGTACTTAATGCTCTTATTTGCTCATTAGAGAGACAATATTTCAACCGCATGTGCAGAAGAACAGCAACTAGTCGCGGCTAGAAACATTACAAACAAACGATAAAGAGGTTACTATCGGTATTACTCTATCTTTTAAGTCATCAGTTAGGAAACTTGACATGCCGTTCTACGTTTTTAGTCACGGAACGAATGGGATTGAAATCCTAGTTGCCTCAGGGTATCCGCGCCGCTGGCTTCGTCGGTTTTTACACAGAGTGAAGACCACTCTCGACGTTGATAATAATTTTTACGCAAACGATCAAACTCACCAGGCAACCCGGCTACACGACGTAGCCGCATATCATCACGTCGCACATCATAGACCAGATGTGCCAACAAGCATATTACATCTTCGTTAATGACACCTCGCAGACGAATAAGCTCCACTGCAGGTGGCGGCAGCAACGACGCCAGGCTCTCGCGCACTTCGCTGCATATAAAAGCACAGTAGGCATCAAAGACTCGCATTATGCAGCGGGCTTTGCCTTCCATAGAATAGCCGGCGATATGTGCGGTACCAATATCAATGCGGGCCAGTAAAGGTAATGACAATACCGGCTCTGATTCCCAAACGTCCAGCACTACACTGAGTGGTTGACCTTTCTCTATGGTTCGCAGCAAAGCAGTATTATTAATAACCGCGCCGCGACAAGTATTAATGATAATACGGCCTGCTGGTAGCGCCGTCAGTAGAGCCTCATCTACTAGATGCCATGTAGCATGTCGGCCATGGCGGGTTAAAGGCGTATGAAAAGTCAGGACATCTGCTTGATCTACTAAATTTTTCAGAGACTTCCAGTCGCCTGGTGCCCCCTTTTCCTCTAGTGGCGGATCGCACAGCATGGTACGTACGCCAAGTACGTTTAGCCTTCGTTGCAGAAGTCCACCAACATTACCAGCGCCGACAATACCGACAGTAATGTCACCCAAAGCAAAGCCGTCTCTCTGTGCCAGCCATAAAAGTGCAGAAAGAACATACTCTACCACCGCAATAGCATTGCAGCCTGGGGCTGCAGAAAAACCAATCCCTGCTTGTTCCAGCCAATCCTTATCTATATGATCGGTCCCAGTAGTAACTGTGCCCACGAACTTTACTCGACTTCCTTTGAGGAGCATTTCGTCTACTTTGGTCACTGAACGAACTATTAGCGCGTCGGCTTGAGACACTGTCGACGCAGAAATAGTGCGTCCCTCCGCCTTTTGTACGTAGCCTAAGCGACTAAATAGTGCCTCAGCATAAGGTATGTTTTCATCCACCAGGATATTCACATAAGACCCCGATATTACAATATTATCAAAATTTAAAGAGAAAAGGCTCTGCCTAGAATCAGCAAAATCTTAATTTATCATTTTTGATTTTGTCATTATGGCCAAGTAAAACGACTAAGTTAGAGGTGGCATGTTGCAGTATGTTCTTTGTTCGGTAACATGCTATACCATGATGTTCAATCCTCTCAATTGACCGCAGATACTTTACTAGTATATTAGCCACTCACGGCTTATTTTTGCACTTTAGTTAAGCTAATTCAACACCTGTGCTATTCTAAGCGTTTATGCTATATACAAACTAGTTATTGTGGTATAGATACACTGTATGGGTTAGACGCTTTGCCGTTGCCTGAGGTCAAGAGTGTTTTTTTAGCATAATTGATCACACCATGCTGTGGTTATGAAAATATACGTGTCTTGACCTTGGTTTACAGTAAATCAACAGAAATTTAGGCTGTATTTATTCCAACGAGCCACCATATTCCAGACTACGGTTAATTATTAATGCTACATTTATTATGTCTGCAAAATAAGTGCTGCATTTAATTTAAAATAATTGTGCAGTGGGTTAAATAGATATTCCTAGTCTTTGCAGTAGGCTACCAACAAAGATTTCACCTTGCTGCTGCAGAAAGCCGGGATATTAACTAATTCATTACCCAAATAACGGTGCTTAAATATTCTATCCAGGGCCGATCATTATAAGGTAGTGAAAAATATTGTAGTAGCATTTTACTGCTTAATTCAGAATAAGCATGAAACTTTTGATGTTCGGCTGTGCCCTAACTCTAGTAACCCAACTTTATTCATCGCAACGTAACATAAGTGACATCATGCCAGAGCACATATCATGGCAACACCAAATTATTGAAGTTTAACTGACCGCATCCGCCTAACTTAGTTAGCAGTAGTTATGTCTCAGCACATACGCCTTATTTTGAGCACGATATCGCGACTAGCGCCGTAGTACGCAGCTGCTACAGTGAGCGCGTTTCATTATCATCTTTATTCTTGCTTGCAGTAGCGCTAAATCGCAATTAGGCCTGACCTCTCTCTATCTACAGCTGCACGAGACTTATTTGCTTTTACTCCTATATAAATGGGTGTCCTTTGTGAGCAGTCTAGTCTATCCGGTTAATTGGCATTACAGAAAACCGAACTTCTAGATCAAGATACCAGTCAGCAGCTAACTCTCAACAAAGTTAGACATTACGTTACTTATAAATAGCAGTCCGTATGATTAGATAAAACAAGCACTGACTAGTACCGCTAAAAACCATATAGAAGTCGATTGACTGACATTCAGTATATCGCGCTATCTTACCACATAGCATATCGTTTGACGCTGAACTAGTAGGTAAATATGTCATCCTAACTACGAATTATTACCGTTAAGAACTGAATATTTACTCTTACCTGCACCACACTGGCTATTCTATTTTTCAGACAAGTTTAAGGATAAACGTGAAGTAAGATATCCGGTGTAATGGTCAACGTCATAATCAAAAAATAATAAGACGCTGCGCCGAGCTGCGGCGCAGCGTCTTATTCAAGGAAATAGTGCACAATATTACTTTAGTGCGATATGTATCGAATATGGCCTATTCCTGACAAATTAATAACAAGGAAAATAAAAATATACACTTTCCCGTCCTAGATCGACTAAAGTAGAGTGGTTAGGTCACATACATATATGTTTATATGCTTGCGTATTGCAAAATATTTTAAATGCTAATGCACAACTAGACAGTGCCGCGTCGTACTCGCTTGTATTGAGCATAGCTTATCGGTATTTTTGCATAACAAGTGTTGCGTTGGTGCCTCCAAAACCAAAGCTGTTACTCATGACGGTTGTCAATGAGCGCTGAGTCGATGCGGTAATTATGTTCATCCCTTCCGCTATCGGATCCAGCTCTTCAATATTGATACTGGGGGCGATAAAACCATGTTCTAGCATTAGTAATGCAAAAATTGTTTCATGCACACCTGCCGCACCTAGCGAGTGACCTGTCATTGCTTTAGTGGAGGAGAATGCAGGATGTTTGCTGCCGAAAGTTTTATGAATTGCCCATAGCTCTTTAACGTCACCAATCGGTGTGGAGGTGCCATGGACGTTAAGATAATCTATCGTTGTTTTGACATTTTTTAGTGCCATACGCATACAGCGTATAGCGCCTTCGCCAGACGGTGTCACCATATCTTCTCCGTCTGAGGTCGCACCATAACCTACAATTTCGGCATAAATATGAGCACCTCTGGCTAAGGCATGTTCTAGTTCTTCCACGACTACGATACCGCCGCCGCCAGCGATAACAAAGCCGTCACGATTTACGTCATAAGTGCGAGACGCTTTCTCTGGCATTTCGTTATATCTAGTTGATAATGCACCCATAGCATCGAATTCACAAGCCATTTCCCAACATAGTTCTTCACCGCCGCCAGCAAAAACTACATCCTGTTTGCCTAGCTGAATCATTTCCATAGCGTTACCGATACAATGCGCGGAAGTTGAACAAGCTGAACTAATGGAATAACTGACGCCTCGAATTTTAAAAGGCGTTGCTAGGCATGCTGACACTCCAGAGGCCATGGCTTTAGTAACCATATATGGTCCCACGCCGCGCAAACCTCGTGCGCGCATGCCGTCGGATCCGGCAACCTGATTACGGGGTGAGCCCCCTCCTGAGCCCACTATAAGTCCGGTACGGACGTTGGAGACCATGTCTGGTGTTAACCCGGAATCGGCAATTGCTTGTTCCATGGACAAAAAAGCGTAAATAGAAGCATCGCTCATAAATCGAGCTATTTTGCGATCAATCAGTCCCGTATGATCTAGTGTAATATTGCCCCAGACATGGCTACGCATGCCGGAGTCTTTCAATTCTTGGGAAAAGGTAATTCCGGAACGTCCTTGTTGCAATGATGTTAAGACTTCTTTTTGATCTTTACCGATACTTGATAAGATTCCCAGACCAGTAATCACGGCGCGTTTCATTATACTACCTTATCGTAATAACATTCAAGTCTAATCAACACACTCTAGCTTACATATGTAAGCTAGACAAGTCTGTATACTTCTTACATTAACACAATGAGTAAAGTTAACTCCGTATGATTAAATCGTGTCATCACCTACTGGGGGAACCTCGTATCACATTGTACTGTCCGGAGTTTTTTTGAACGTACATGTTACATTTATGTCTCTAACATTGGTGACATTTACTTTTTTAATCAAGACGCACTCGCACAAATTTGCTATATTTTCTCAAATAAAAACTACTTAGCAGAATGCTTGATCCATTATCCACATTTAGTTTTCATAATAACGGAAATCTAGCTTAGTATTAGCATTTAATTTTCTGGTGTTAGACATGTCTTTTATTAGCATGTCCGATAACTACTAATAATTGGTTGACGTGTGAACTGCTAATGTTTTGTTCGTAGCCATCCGGTTGAGCTAGCGATGCACTGATAAAATATTTACCACATCATTTTCACTGACATTGTATTCGCGGCATAGATAGCCATTTTTACTAAAGTTACTAGGGTTTAGGCCTTCCTTAGTATCTGGTTATGTAACATCTCCTCCAAGATATGTTTATTATTCTGCTGTGATTTTTGTAAGCTCCAAGCTTCAAATATTTACTAGGCATTTGTAGGTAAATAGTTCGTCGTGATTAACATTCACGACCATTTTGTAGATTTTTTCAATAATTCCCATTTTAAACGTTATGATTATATGCATCTTATTTGACTATACTGTGTTTCTATTGCTTAAAAGCATGATGCAAGCCACACTAACCTATTGGGTCTTTTGTTGGTACTCCTAGTAAGCGAAATTGCTCAATAGTCTTCGTCTAGGGGGTGGAATGCACTAATTAGCTATTTTATATCAGGCACTAGCTATGTAGTAGCTATCAGTGAAATAATATGTCGTTAAATAACATATCGTCGTCAGTTGATAAAGAGTTCTTCACGTGTCTGTAATAAAAGACTCGTATATTCAGCGAATGGTGTAATATTACGGCATCACTAAAATGATCGTTCACCTTATTTCTACGATTAGAAATAATCGTATGAGGCTATTAAAATTAAAGACTAAAATTTAGTATCTTGCATTTGTGTAATGGTTGCATTATGTTAAATACATGTAGCATTATAAAAATCTAGGGCGGTAAACTAACATAAAATCTTACGACGCCTCCCATTCGACCGCATGTCATTATGTTATCATTTAACACTGCAACCGGATCTAGATATTGCATGTAATTTTTGTTCGCTGCATAAAACATAACAGATCAAGGTAGCTAAAGTAAGCTGCTCTTATTCAACTTCATAATCTGCACATTGTAATTACATATGACAGTGCCACTCATAAGCTTTTTAAGTTTTGCCATATTGTCAGTGCGGTCTCCTTGTCAAATGCCGTCAATGTTAGTTACCTTATTAATATGGTGAGAAGCAGCATAGTTACGATATTGATATTGGTGCAACTACATCGGCGCATTGCGCTCGCTGTCGCAACAAGTGATCCATTAGTACGATCGCTATCATGGCTTCTGCGATAGGCACTGCGCGAATGCCGACGCAGGGATCATGCCGACCGCGGGTAACTATCTGTACATCCTCACCTTTGCGGTTTACTGTCCTACCTGGCACCATAATGCTAGAAGTGGGTTTCAGGGAAAGATGAGCTATCACTGGCTGGCCACTGCTAATACCACCTAAAATCCCGCCTGCGTGATTGCTTTGAAAGCCTTCGTGGGTGATCTCGTCACGGTTTTCGCTGCCTAGTTTGTTTATCACTTCGACGCCATCGCCTATCTCGACTCCTTTCACAGCGTTAATGCTCATTAGCGCGTGGGCCAAATCAGCATCAAGGCGGTCGAATACCGGCTCTCCTAGGCCGGCTGGCAAATTATCCACAATAACGGTTATTTTGGCACCAATAGAATCACCAGCTTTTTTTAGATCACGCATTAGCGCATCTAGTTCCTTTAGTCGGTCAATATCTGGGCAGAAAAACGGATTTTGTTCTACCTGAGCCCAATCTTTGAGTTCGCAGCGAATCTCGCCCATTTGTGCTAGAAAACCGCGCACTTGCACTCCGCATTGTTGTGTTAAATATTTTTTGGCAATAGCTCCTGCGGCGACGCGCATTGCCGTTTCTCTCGCCGATGAACGGCCTCCCCCGCGATAATCTCGCTTGCCATACTTTTTTTCATAGCTGTAATCGGCGTGTCCTGGCCGATAGAGATCTTTGATAGAGATGTAATCTTGTGAGCGCTGATCAGTATTTTCGATAAGTAGACCGAGACTAGTACCAGTAGTAATGCCTTCAAATACGCCTGAAAGGATCTTTACGCGATCCGGTTCGCGACGTTGAGTGGTATAGCGCGACATGCCTGGACGGCGTCGGTTAAGATCGTATTGCAGATCTTCTTCTCTCAATGGGATACCGGGTGGTATACCGTCGACGATCGCTCCAAGCGCCGGTCCGTGAGATTCACCAAAGGTTGTAACACAAAAAATTTGTCCAATACTGTTTCCTGCCATTGTGCCTCCTTACCAATTTTGATAAATAAAAAAATAACTCCTCACCTGCATGTTGATTCCGTGACCGGTTTAGACGTTTTAATCATAGCTCAAGTTTAAAAAGCTTTCTGCTAGCAGTCAATTGCTGCCGCGTCAACATAAAAATGCCGACGCCCCCATGGTAAAGTTCGATCCAGCGGAACGGAATATGTGGATATTGTTCTATCAAATGCACCATGCTATTACCTACCTCACAAATCAGCACGCCATCCTTAGTAAGGTAATCGGGCGCGCAGACTAGAATACGTCGTACAAGCTTGAGGCCATCGCTTCCTGCAACCAGTCCTAGCCTTGGTTCGGCATGGAATTCCGCCGGAAGATTGTTCATATCTTCTTCATTCACATAGGGAGGATTGGTAACGATTACATCATAGGATAGTGATGGCAAGTCACAGAATAAATCTGAACAAATCGGGATAACCTGATGCTCAACGCCGTGCTCTTGGATATTGCGTTTTGCCACCACTAATGCGCCAGGGTCAATATCCACCGCGTCTACCTTTGCCTCAGGATAAGCATAAGCGCAAGCAACGGCAATACAGCCGCTACCAGTACACATATCGAGGATATGTGTAGGGGGATGTGGTAGAAGATCACGAAAATGATCAGTAATTAGTTCGCTAATCGGAGAACGCGGAATTAGCACGCGATTGTTAACATAAAATTCTAATCCACAAAACCAAGCCTTATTAATCAGGTACGGCACTGGAATGCGCTCATGTACTCGGCGAATTACAAGATCGACCACGTGGCTGCGCTCGCTAGAAGTTAAGCGCGCGCCATACATTTCCGGTGGCAAATTTAGTGGCAGAAATAGATCAGATAACACTAGTTGTAGGGCTTCATCCCATGGATTGTCGGTCCCGTGGCCATAATAAAGTTGTGCTGAGCTAAACCTACTGACCGTCCAGCGCAATATATCTTGAATGGTATGCATTTCCGCTACTGCTTCATTTACAAAAATTTTTTCCAACTTGCTCTCCACAGCCGTTATTTGCATCATAAGATATTAGTATGCTATGAAATAACATACAAAGCAGTAGAGGCTGTATGCCTTAAGTCATAACAACGCTTTTTCCGTCTTCAATAGTAAATAAAGGTTAAACTGACACAAAATACTTAGATGCAAATAAAGTAATGAAAAATCAAGGTACTTTGCACTTTTATCTATGAGATATGTTGCAAGACGTTTTCAATCAGGAATCAGCTGCGAAATTTTAGCTCTTAGTATCTGGTTCTACCAGCGCGACTTCTTATTCGTTATTGCCTTGCTGCATCATATTATACACTTTGACTTTATAGAGCATATCACCAGAAATAATCGCATGATAATCAATCATAATTGTGTTCTAGTTTTTCGAACAAAGCAATTTGTTTATTAATTCGCAGTATTGCTACTTTGCACATCAATTCTGAATGAGCAAATATTAATAGTCTTAGTCGCAGCTATTCATTTACTATCTACCACCTCCCTTAATGAGAAAAAATTTTCGGTAAGACATACAATTTGAGATCTAGTTTAAATATGTCTTTACCGTTGATCATATTCATAATGCAAGGATGGTAAGTGTATTAAGACAGAACCATATATTTAATCAACTATCTTGTTATTTATATCTTCAATTTTGACGCTACGCGCAGCAGTGACGTTGAAGAATTAGATGTTAGACACAGTAAGTTGATCACTTAGGTAGCTTTATTTATCAATAAAGAATCACTGCCATATAACATCGCTTGATTTGAAGTGTTATTCGGGATTTATAAAAAAAAGTTAGGTTGTGGGTAAATACGAGTTACGGATACCTTATCATGGCTTGTGACGTAAGCAAGTTGGGGGTATGGATTAGTCATCAAAGGCTGTTGCGCATGTAAGCAACAGCAGCAAAAACTATAATCATGGGTGAAATTATAGTAGTTTACGGATCCATATGTAAGCCTTCTTTTTCATTAGGCGACCCCTTTTCACCTTATAGAGCAAATTTAGCAGACAGTAAATATAGCTATTACTTATATACATAACGCGCTGCCGGATCAGCATTTTCCATCAACGGAAAATAAACTTAATATCACCTATATTTACGCTGTTATTAGCACACAGATGCACATCGTATTCCCGGTTCTAATTCTTACTAAAAACGATGATTATAATAGTCACTTTCCCCTGAATGACTAATGTATTATACTTTAACATTGGTAGGTTAAATAAGTGTAATTAGGTTTTGCTAGAAATCACATTGATAAGTTATGCACTTATGCAAATTCTAATAGCGTTAGAATAATAGTTATTATAATATAATCAGATTAAGAACCGTCATCCCGCGGATGACGCTCTATATAACCTGATAACCGCAAACTTAATAAAATAAGTACCATCGTTTCAGCACTTAAATAACTAGTTCTCCTCCTAATCGCGCGATGCAAGCAAAATCAGCGGGACAACACAAAGAAACAACCTATCGGTACCATAAGACATGTAACCTAACTTTAGCTATTTTCTAACTTTTAAAAATTCGTTAATAAACAAAATTGCCAAGGACAAAAACTTTATGTTGCATTTTTGTGTGAATAGCATACTGAACCATTCTACTAAAATGGTATTCATTACTGCATATTATTTGCTCATCAAGAAGATTTTATGTAAAACAAATCGGTTTTGTGTGCAAACAGACTCGATCTCTTTGAAGGCGTACAGTAATAGTAAATATAAATTATCCCTATGTGCAGCCTCAATTTGTGCTGGTGACAATTATTATTAGCTAATAACTATGTCTCGTTCCCCTTGTCATTAAATCATGAAGGTGGTAGCAATACTTAATGGGCGGCAGTTTTTTTAGGTTATAACTAAATATTGTTTAATGTGGTTTTGATCAGAATAGCGCAGTTGATGATGAAATGGGCGATGATGCATTTGCTAAAACTGGTCGCTTTCTCTACCTAGTTATATCCTAGGTTTTGTAGCGTCCTTGCGCTGCAAGCAGCAATTTAAATATTTTATGTTGATATTTAATGAGTTGCTGATTTAGGGAGTTGCGCTGGTTGCCGCTGAATAAGTTTATTTATTACTCATCTTCAGTTATTTGCTAGTGGCAGCAGGTTCTCATATAATTCTAGCATTTAATGATCGTGTTACAAGACCACGATCTTTATGACGTTTAATATTAATTAAAGCAGTTGGCTGGTGCTTAGCTTATTCGTAAGGAAAAACAGCAAGATCTACGTTACTAACAACGGATTAAGTTGTATGGTAGAGCTACAGATACGAAAATAGCCGGCGATGCTGCTAATAGTGACTGCTATTAGGATAGGTGGCAGCGTCATAGCAATTCTGCCCTTAGCCATAATATATCTTTCAAATAAGAAAGATATATTATAACCACTGCTACTACAGCAGTATGCTAGTCAGATGCCTACCACACGGTGTACAATCATGTGCGATATTTCTTTGCTCTATGTTTTATTATGGATCTAGGGCCATGAAAACTTTCATGCCAGCTGTGGATCAGCTTAACGTTTATTTATTTAAACTAATTAATGCGCCCGCTGGTATCAGCGTCGGAATGTTGCGGATTGGTACATTTTTTGCCAGTGCCGCGGTGGCATTATTTCCACTAGTGTTGTTATTCAATTGGTTTTGGTGCGGTGAGTCACAAAAAAAATCCGTACTCTACGCGTTGGTTAGCATGATATTTGCGATGAAGATTAATATCTTTATCGGTATAGTTTGTCAACATCCGCGGCCATTTATGATCCCTATCGGTCAACATTTTCTTGATCATGCAGCTAATAATTCCTTTCCCAGCAATCATATGTCACTATCTTGTGCCATAAGTTTTAGCTTAATAGCTTGCGGCACGCTACGGCAGCAGGGTCTAGTTCTGTTCGCGGTTAGTATGCTAGTTGCCTGGGCTAGGGTATATATGGGCGTTCATTTTCCGCTTGATATAGCAGCATCATTAGGTGTTGCGCTAGTGAGCGCGATATTAAGTTTACGGTGCGCTAAAGCAGTTAACGCTATTTATGCTTATGTTTATTTTCGCTATCATATTATTTTCGCAACTGGTATAAGAAAAAGGTTTATTAAATGATGATTTAATTGCTACATATGCGTAGTTGCTTATATTTAACTCAAAATCACCTGCGGTTTTAAGTATTATCTTATGGTACAAAACCTAAAACAAAGCGCATCATACATTCCTTATGCTTGAATATTATTCATCCTAACCCTTTAATGACTCAAGATCACGATAAACGGTCGGCTAGATACCGTTAAAAATTATTAGTCCCCATCAATACTGTGATGCAAGTACCCATGCGTTTTTTCTCATAGTAATCGTTGCGTGATATTGAGTCGACAAGAGTATCCTGATAACCGCTTACCCAATCTAGGATTAGACTAAATAACCGAAATGATTTTCAACCAGTATGAGACTGATGTTGTGGTAAACATATAGATGTCGGTCTTTCATTCATCATTTTCTGGGTAAAAATATCTATCTCAAACGAGTGGAAAATCTCGATAGGCGCTTATTATAAACCTCTAAATAAATTTGAAATTAGGGCTGTGCATAGAAGGAGACTTTGTCTTAAGTTTAAAAACTATAGTGCTTTTCATGACTAAGGTTTTATGTAGCAAAGTTACTGATACCTGTATGGAACAATGATGAAATGATACATTCTAGACATCGTGCTGAATGTGCTTACTAAAAATTAGCGAATAACAATATTAAAATATGTCGGCATCAGCATTAAATATCGTTAGTGAGAGGTTTTAGGGTAATATACAATATTATCTAATTACTGGACCCTTACAAACTCTAAACTGCCGGTTTAGGTACGTACCATTTTTTGTGATACTAGTATCCACCTAGAAACGTATATCATTTTTTGTTTATTAAACCACTTAAGCGCGTATGAATGATTCTAGTTAGTTATATATTCATGAGCAAGCACTAAGATTTAATATCTCTTACTGTTTTATTGATATAAAACTTAATCAGCAGACGCCCATAAAATGGGCGTCTTAAACTTATAATTTAGCATTCATTTGTATTTACACCCTCCCTCAAAAAATCCCGTGAATGGGGAGGGAAGGGGTATTATTAATAATACGCAGAAAGAATTACATCATACCGCCCATACCGCCTGCGCCGCTGCTTAGGTCAGGTTTCTCTTCCTTCGGCAAATCAGTCACCATGCATTCAGTGGTGATCATCAAGCTGGCGATGGAAGCTGCATATTGCAGTGCAGAACGGGTTACTTTAGTGGGATCCAAAATACCCATATCGATCATGTTGCCGTACTCTTCGGTCGCCGCATTGTAGCCGGTGTTACCTTCACCAGCTTTCACCTGATTAGCGATAACGGACGGTTCTTCACCAGCATTGGCGACAATCTGACGCAGTGGCGCTTCCATCGCGCGGCGCGCGACTTTGATACCGACGTGCTGATCTTCGTTATCGCCTCGTAGCTCAGAAATACTGTTAGCTACACGAATCAGGGCGACACCGCCACCAGCGACCACACCTTCTTCCACTGCAGCACGGGTAGCGTTTAAGGCGTCTTCAACGCGAGCTTTCTTCTCTTTCATTTCGACTTCAGTGGCAGCACCTACTTTGATAACGGCAACGCCACCAGCTAGTTTAGCCACGCGTTCCTGCAGTTTTTCACGATCGTAATCAGAGGTAGCCTCATCACGTTGCTGATTGATTTGCGCAATCCTGCTGTTAATAAGAGCTTTGTCACCGACACCATCGATGATGGTAGTAGTATCTTTGGTGATAACGACACGTTTAGCCTGCCCCATATCTTCCAAAGTAGCTTTTCCTAGCTCAAGACCGATTTCTTCAGAAATTACGGTACCAGCAGTCAGGATAGCAATGTCTTGCAACATGGCCTTACGGCGATCGCCAAAGCCTGGTGCCTTTACAGCGGCTACTTTAACGATACCGCGCATGGTGTTAACCACCAGGGTAGCCAAAGCTTCGCCTTCAACGTCTTCAGCAATAATCAATAATGGCTTGCCTGCTTTGGCAACCGCTTCTAGCACTGGCAGCATTTCACGGATATTGGAAATTTTCTTGTCGGCTAGCAAAATGAATGGGTTTTCTAGCTCAACGACACCGGTTTCTGTTTTGTTAACAAAATAGGGCGAGAGATAACCACGGTCGAATTGCATTCCTTCCACTACATCTAGTTCATCCTGTAGCCCGGAACCTTCTTCCACGGTAATAACGCCTGTTTTGCCCACTTTAGCCATCGCTTCAGCAATCAGCTTACCGACGGTTTCATCGGAGTTAGCAGAAATAGTACCTACTTGAGCGATTGCTTTAGAATCGGAACAGGGTACGGACAGTTTTTTCAGTTCTTCTACAGCGGCGATAACTGCTTTATCGATACCACGCTTGAGGTCCATCGGGTTCATGCCGGCGGCCACAGCTTTCAAGCCTTCATTAACGATAGATTGTGCCAGTACGGTAGCGGTGGTGGTGCCGTCGCCTGCAGCATCATTAGCTTTGGAGGCAACTTCTTTCACCATCTGGGCGCCCATGTTCTCGAATTTATCTTCCAGTTCGATTTCACGTGCGACTGAAACTCCGTCCTTAGTTATGATCGGCGCGCCGAAAGATTTGCCCAGCACTACGTTACGTCCTTTAGGACCCAGGGTCACTTTTACCGCGTCGGCTAAAATATTTACACCGCGCAGCATTTTCACGCGAGCTTCATTACCGAATTTTATATCTTTAGTAGCCATTTTATTTCCCTTACGTTTATTCAGTTCAGATGATTACGTGTGGATTACTACTCAACGATAGCCAAAATATCACTTTCGGACATAATTAGCACTTCCTCGTTATCGATTTTCTCAATTTTCACGTCATATCCGTCATTAAAAATCACGTTGTCACCAACTTTTACGTCCAATGCTTTCACTTTGCCGTTTTTCAAAATACGCCCATTACCTACGGCTAGAACTTCACCACGAGTGGATTTGCCTGCGGCAGAACCGGTCAGTACTATACCGCCCGCAGACTTGGCTTCAACTTCTTTGCGCTTGACAATGACGTGATCGTGTATCGGACGAATTTTCATTGATAGCTTCCTTTTAACAATTCGTTATCAGTTTTTTTTTGGGGGGGGGGGATGAATGTCGGGTATGAGATTGTACTCGACTTCATGGGCGATATATGGGGACATGCAGAGAAGTTTCAAGGGGGGGGGATTTTTCTCCCTAAGTTGTTAGCTGTAATTAATCTAACATTTGTCATTCATTTACGATAAGCGCTCACCGCAGAATTAATTTGCGTGAATAGTTTTAATTTAATCAATTTAACTGGTTAGCGCCCAAGCACACGAAAAGTGCAAGACTTGGCGTATCGCTTGAATACGTCTACAGAGAGGAGCTGTACACTTAAAAAACAAAACGGTAATAAACATATTTTGGTGATGAATCTTATGGCTTGGACTAATCATCTCGCGATGATAATCAATGATGCAGGAAATTCATTGCAATGGATCTGAATTAATCATTTTCATCATCGTCTACATGAATATTTCACTTGTGTTATCCGGGTCGTCCATATGCTTGGCATGCTGAGAATGTTACTGCGGTAATCGAGACGTTATTATACAGTTTATCGCTGGTAGCGAATGAACCTAGCTTAGTCTTATGCGGTACATGCAAAGTAAATTTTTGCTCACGGAGGCAGTCCGTGCAGGCAAAATAATAAGAAGTAGGGTGTTGAAGAGAAAATAATAATATATGCGTTTCTGATGTAATAATGTTAGATTAGTTATAGCTAACATATTTGATAAAAAATTCTCTCCCTCCCCTTGAAACTTCTCTGCATGTCCCCATATATTTCTCATGAAGTCGAGTACAATCTCATACCCGACATTCATCCCCCCCCCCAAAAAAAAAACTGATAACGAATTGTTAAAAGGAAGCTATCAATGAAAATTCGTCCATTACATGATCGCGTTATTGTCAAACGTAAAGAAGTTGAAGCCAAGTCTGCGGGCGGTATAGTACTGACCGGTTCTGCCGCAGGCAAGTCCACTCGCGGTGAAGTCATGGCCGTGGGCCATGGACGTATTTTAGAAAACGGCGAAGTGAAAGCATTGGACGTAAAAGTTGGTGACAACGTGATTTTCAATGAAGGATATAACGTTAAGGTTGAGAAAATCGATAACGAGGAAGTGCTGATTATGTCCGAAAGTGATATTTTGGCTATCGTTGAGTAGTAATCCACACGTAATCATCTGCACTGAATAAACGTAAGGGAAATAAAATGGCTACTAAAGATATAAAATTCGGTAATGAAGCTCGCGTGAAAATGCTGCGCGGTGTAAATATTTTAGCCGACGCGGTAAAAGTGACCCTGGGTCCTAAAGGACGTAACGTAGTGCTGGGCAAATCTTTCGGCGCGCCGATCATAACTAAGGACGGAGTTTCAGTCGCACGTGAAATCGAACTGGAAGATAAATTCGAGAACATGGGCGCCCAGATGGTGAAAGAAGTTGCCTCCAAAGCTAATGATGCTGCAGGCGACGGCACCACCACCGCTACCGTACTGGCACAATCTATCGTTAATGAAGGCTTGAAAGCTGTGGCCGCCGGCATGAACCCGATGGACCTCAAGCGTGGTATCGATAAAGCAGTTATCGCCGCTGTAGAAGAACTGAAAAAACTGTCCGTACCCTGTTCCGATTCTAAAGCAATCGCTCAAGTAGGTACTATTTCTGCTAACTCCGATGAAACCGTCGGTAAGCTGATTGCTGAAGCGATGGCTAAAGTGGGCAAAACAGGCGTTATTACCGTGGAAGAAGGTTCCGGGCTACAGGATGAACTAGATGTAGTGGAAGGAATGCAATTCGACCGTGGTTATCTCTCGCCCTATTTTGTTAACAAAACAGAAACCGGTGTCGTTGAGCTAGAAAACCCATTCATTTTGCTAGCCGACAAGAAAATTTCCAATATCCGTGAAATGCTGCCAGTGCTAGAAGCGGTTGCCAAAGCAGGCAAGCCATTATTGATTATTGCTGAAGACGTTGAAGGCGAAGCTTTGGCTACCCTGGTGGTTAACACCATGCGCGGTATCGTTAAAGTAGCCGCTGTAAAGGCACCAGGCTTTGGCGATCGCCGTAAGGCCATGTTGCAAGACATTGCTATCCTGACTGCTGGTACCGTAATTTCTGAAGAAATCGGTCTTGAGCTAGGAAAAGCTACTTTGGAAGATATGGGGCAGGCTAAACGTGTCGTTATCACCAAAGATACTACTACCATCATCGATGGTGTCGGTGACAAAGCTCTTATTAACAGCAGGATTGCGCAAATCAATCAGCAACGTGATGAGGCTACCTCTGATTACGATCGTGAAAAACTGCAGGAACGCGTGGCTAAACTAGCTGGTGGCGTTGCCGTTATCAAAGTAGGTGCTGCCACTGAAGTCGAAATGAAAGAGAAGAAAGCTCGCGTTGAAGACGCCTTAAACGCTACCCGTGCTGCAGTGGAAGAAGGTGTGGTCGCTGGTGGCGGTGTCGCCCTGATTCGTGTAGCTAACAGTATTTCTGAGCTACGAGGCGATAACGAAGATCAGCACGTTGGTATCAAAGTCGCGCGCCGCGCGATGGAAGCGCCACTGCGTCAGATTGTCGCCAATGCTGGTGAAGAACCGTCCGTTATCGCTAATCAGGTGAAAGCTGGTGAAGGTAACACCGGCTACAATGCGGCGACCGAAGAGTACGGCAACATGATCGATATGGGTATTTTGGATCCCACTAAAGTAACCCGTTCTGCACTGCAATATGCAGCTTCCATCGCCAGCTTGATGATCACCACTGAATGCATGGTGACTGATTTGCCGAAGGAAGAGAAACCTGACCTAAGTGGTGCAGGTGGTATGAACGGTATAATGTAATACCCCCTATTTTGTACATTTCTAATAGTTTATTCTCCTCGCTTACCCGAGGAGAGGGGGTGGAGTTTTATTAATACAACAAGCGAAGGCGCGTGTGTTGTGTATCGTAAGTTGACATCTTTACCTCATGAAAAATATGTTCTATTAGCAGGTGTTTAACCAGTGTTCAATCCGATAACGTTATCGCGTAAAAATCATAATGAGCAGTAATATTAACTTAAGACTGGTACTATAGTTTAAGTATGATAAAGTGCTGTCGTGTTGTTCATTATAGCAGGTAAGAGGATCATGCCGTTATCGTTGCCGCAGTCTTAAATCTAGTATGGTCTTGCTACGGTTGTTGCTAATTTCCCGTGCAAGCCGGGGTACCAGATATCCTGATACTTTCTCCAAAAGTTGCTGCATAATCTCTCGTGCGCGGTTATCGTCCACCATAAAATGTGCTGCTCCTTGCACCCTATCCAGAACATGCAGGTAATATGGTAAAATGCCAGCGGAGAAAAGAGTTTCACTAAGTATCGCTAGTGTATCTGCGTTATCATTTATACCGCGCAGCAGTACGCTTTGATTAAGTAATATTATTTGCGCATTTCGCAATCGTGTCATACTGTCGCACACATTAGCATCAATTTCATTTTCGTGGTTGATGTGCGTTACCATAACTACCTTCAGCCGACAATTAGCCAGGCGTTGGCAGAGATGCTCAGTAATACGTGCTGGAATGACGACCGGCAACCTGCTGTGAATACGCAGGGTAGTTAGATGAGGGATCTCTTCCAGAAGAGAAATAAGTTTATCTAGTTCATGATCTTTAGCCATTAACGGATCGCCGCCGGAAAGAATAATCTCATTTAGTTCAATGTGCTGCTGAATATAAGCCACGGCGCGCAACCAATTCTTTTCATTGCCCTGATTTTCTTGATAGGGAAAATGACGTCTAAAACAGTAGCGGCAATTGACTGCGCATCCGCCTTTCACTAGCAGCAGCGCACGATTTTGGTACTTATGCAGCAAGCCAGGTACCACACTGTGCTGCTCTTCTAGGGGATCGGTGCTGAATCCCGGTACTCGATCGAATTCTTCGCGTGTCGTAATCACTTGGCGCAAAAGCGGATCGTTCGCGTCACCCGGTAACATGCGAGCCGCAAAAACACGGGGGACGCGAAATGGAAATAAACGCCGTGCCTCGGCACCCTCACGCAGAATGGGGTGTTTCTGGAGCTTAAGAAGCTCTAGGAGTTGCACGGGATCAGTTATGACATCAGCAAGTTGATGTAACCATTCTTCTCTAGCATGCATATTTCATATTGTACGTTTATTTTTTAACCAATTTAAATTAAAAGGATAATTATGACCTCTTATAGTACTAACGAATTTCGTTCCGGTCTTAAAATCATGCTTGATGGTGAACCGTGCACGATTATTGATAATGAATTCGTAAAGCCAGGCAAAGGCCAATCCTTTAACCGGGTTCGGCTTCGCAAGCTAATTTCTGGTAAAATGCTAGAAAAAACATTTAAATCCGGTGACACGGTAAAAGCTACCAATGTAATTGATATTAACCTGACATACCTTTACAACGATGGTTATTTTTGGCATTTTATGAATAAAAAAAACTTTGAGCAGCTGGCTGCCGATGCAAAAGCCGTTGGCGAAAACTCCAAGTGGTTGGTGGAAAAGGCTGAATGCATTTTGACGTTGTGGAACGGCCAGCCGATCGCCGTAACGCCGCTTAATTTTGTGGAATTGGAAATCATTGAAACGGAACCAAACCTAAAAGGCGATACTTCCGGTAATACTGGTAGTAAACCGGCTAAACTGGCCACCGGCGCGGTAGTAAAGGTACCACTATTCGTTCAGATTGGTGAGGTGATTAAAGTGGATACTCGCTCCGGCACGTATGTATCCCGTGTTAAATAACGCATCATGCTAAATATAGTCTTATCGGTGATTAGTATTCTCCCCTATCAGCATTGATGGAATTCGGGAGCCTGGTTGGCCTAGATGATCAATACTATGACTAATCTTTATTATTACATTAACAAATTTATGCAGGGGGGTAATATTTACCTGTGACTTCGGATATAAGGTGCACATCTTGGCTGGGTATTTTTTTGAAAAAATAGCTAAGGTTAATGAAACAATCTGTTAGCGATTTAGTTTTCACCTTCACTCTATCATACTGATAGTCAATAAACTAACTTAGTTCATTTGATATCTGTAAAGAAAGAACTTAGCTACAGTCAGTCTTGTGCTTACCCCCTGAATTTTTTTAACCTTCTTCTTGCTTTTTTCTTTGTCAGTTAGTGAACTGTATACATCACAAGCTATAGTTTGATTAATGAGCTCCTCGACACAATCGCGGTTTGTTTCCTGTATAATTTTATCATAACTTCTTTGATTTTATTTGCTGCTGTAATAAAGAAGTCGCTGTTACTTCCTGTTGAGAGTCATCAATAGGTCAATAATTCCTTAATTCCATTAATTTCCATAAAAAACACTTATGCTACACTAACCGTAATATTTTCTTATTGACATATATTGTCAGACTACCCACAAGGAATTAAGTGCTCCAGGAGGTTTGCCAGTGACGCTTGCTTGATCCGTATTTCTAATGTTGGTGGAGTGTGCAATAAAATTTACATATCGATTGCAGATCTATGTGTAACTCTAACGCATAACGAATATCTTTATTAAGTGCACTAATAAATAGGTGCCGTAAAAAGGCTAAAAAAGAGACCTTAATCTAGTTTACTCTCGTCAAGAGAAAGCGCGCATTTTCGATGCGCTAAAAAATAAAAACAGCAGTATAAATAAAAAACGAGAAGGTTTTCTATGCAGAGATAGCGTATAACTAATTCATGATAAATAATATTAAGGGTAGTAATTACCCGGAGTGTATCGCTAAATCGATAAAAATGGTAAAGTAGACTTGATGTAAAGTACTACATCTCGATGTATAAAACGTGACCATGATTAACTCATTCTTTTTTTGAGTAACACATTGTATTAAAACAGTAATTATATGTGTTTGTATTAAATATACAGCAGACTGTCTTTTGTTGTTAAACAAAAAAGATATGAGTTATGCGGATAGCTAGAAATTTAGTGCGATCATTGCCAATCTATTACAACAACCCTTAATTTTATACCAGATCCGGAAGTTCTTCAATGAACGCAAATTACTTGAAGTATAAACTTTAGCTATTAGCCAAAAAGCGGTGACAGATATTAACCTTGTTTCATTCCAGCTTTGCCAAAGTTTTCGTAATTAAGTAAGCTAATCGTTATCAAACTCCGTAATTTACCATGTGTTAAGTTATATTGCCTTACTTATGATGTGTACAAATACCTAAAATTGCACTAGTTAAAATTAGCATCGAAGATGCATAGGCTATCACATGAGGTTAACGTATATTTTAAAGGTATTAAGTTAGTTAATAGGTTTCGTGAGTTGATTAATGTGTGCTATCAGCGTCAATAATCAAAACAGGAGTAACTACTAGCAAGTAGCGATGAGCATAACTAAGCACAAATAAACCTATTTATAGATGTGCTCGCTTTTCTAAAAAAATATGCTTTAAGTACCGCACTATTGATGCGGTTACGCCATTGGTTTCTTCAGGTAAATATTATATCGAATTTTCTAGATTTATGTCGGTCGTCCACCGTTGTTATTTACTTAACAGATTGCGCCTCTAGGTATTATTACTTTCTCTGTTTTATCCGGATTTGCTCTCACAAAACGTCTGATGTATTTTTCTGTGCCTGCGCTTTATTTGCATAAATACGGCAGGCTTATAATCGGGAGTCAGAGCGAGCCGTTTTCTGTCTTTATTTGATTCTTGTGGCGGCTATTATCGTACTTGATCTGATCCATGCGCAGATGGAAAGGCGGGAAAGGCAATACCATTCCGTTTTTGCGATAACCTTCTAAAATTAGCACATGTACCTGATGGCGTAGCGGCATCCGATGCCCCATTTCGGCAGCGTGCATACGCAGCTCAAATAACGGCAAACCCTGCTGTAAATCTACTAAAAAAGCCTCAGGTGCCGGTAACTCCAACACTAGTGGGCAACTGCGGGCTGCTTGGACTAGAATATGCGTCACTTGTTCAATATTGGCGTCAGTTGGAGCGGGGACTCTTAGTACGACACGCGTGACGGTATCAGACAGTGACCAATTAACGAACTGTTCAGTTATAAAAGCCTTGTTGGGCACGATGATTTCTTTTCGATCCCAGTCAGTAATAGTGGTAGCTCGGGTATTAATTCGGGTAATAGTGCCAGTAAGAGTGCGAATGGTTACGGTATCGCCAATCCGAATCGGTTTTTCAAATAAAATTATTAGACCGGAGATAAAGTTGGCAAATATCTCCTGAAGGCCAAATCCTAGACCTACACCTAACGCTGCTACCAGCCACTGTAGTTTTGACCACTCGATACCTATCATGGAGAAACCGATAAGTCCCCCTAGCAACATCAGTCCATATTTAGTTAAAGTAGTAATGGCATACCCTGTTCCCGGGGTTAAATCCAAATGCTGTAACAGTGCCAGTTCCAACAGTGAGGGTAAGTTGCGCACCATCTGGGTAGTTATAATGAAGACAAGAATGGCGATTAACAAAGCACCGAGTGTAATTGGCTGAATGCTATCGACCCCCTGAATAGTAGAGGTTGCATCCCATAGGGTAATGTTTTCCAGAAAGCCAAACGCTGAATGCAACTCCGACCACAGTAAAATTACTGATAACAGCGCAATGAGTGTTAAAATTGAACGTACTAGCTGTAGCGACTGTGCGCTAATGGTATCGAGATCTAACACTTTTTCATCGATTTCTGCGGCTACATCATTCAATTGGGATGATGACAGATCTTCTTCATTGCGCGCCCGCTGGGCTAGCATCTCTGCCCGGCGTAACTTAGTGCGCTCGAAAGCAATGCGACGTCGCTGAATGAACATCCAGCGACGAATAATGTGATATATAATTAGTAATAAAAACCAGATCGCTACCGAGGTTTCCAGCCGTGCTAGTAAAGCTTGCGCGGTCGTTAGATGTCCTAGGCAAGCAGCGGTTGCCGCGGCTATGGGCGCGCAGATCATAATATTCCATAACGAACGGTTGACGACATTATCGCTCGCGCCATGTTTATCAAAATATAGCGGCAGACCGGCACGCTTCAGGCTAGTAGTTACCTGTGATAAACAAGCACATAACAGACAAAAGCATAATCTACCTAAGGTACCGGCGAACTCCCGTTCGCTGTAATTATCAAACGATATCAGTGCCATAATTAAAGGTACGATCATGCCTATAGACAGTGTATAGTAACGCAGTGCTCGCTTTACCTGCTGCTGTGGCCATCCAAAATGCACGATAAATAGCCCCTGCGGACGAGCAAAGTGGGCGCATATCATAAATACCCACAGTACTGGCACCGTTGCGCTTACGCCATCGCCGATAGCGATTGCCACTGGATATGGCCAGGCATGACGTAATC
Source organism: Sodalis endosymbiont of Henestaris halophilus (assembly GCF_900161835.1). Lineage (GTDB taxonomy): Bacteria > Pseudomonadota > Gammaproteobacteria > Enterobacterales > Enterobacteriaceae. Next base: position 1,050,882 of record NZ_LT897836.1, read on the forward strand.
CATATCCTAGTGCCGCCCACAGTACAGGCAGCGGCAAGGCGACTAATACCGACCAAAAGACATTGCACAAAGTCAGGGAAAGATGGTCCTGATTAACCTTTCCAACCCGACTGCTTGACCGCTCAAGAAAAGCGTAATAATGTCGTCGGGAACTTAGGCTGAAACCGACCAAAAGCAACGCCCCGAACAGTGGAATTAGTGTTTCTTGTCTGGTCAGCATCATGCCGAGTGCGTGGGTTAACTGACTAAAAGTATCGATGGTTACCAACCGACGCAAATCCTGACCGACATTTAACGGGTAGGAAAGACCAATCGGGCTCACATCAGCAACCCAAAACAGGTATCGATGGGCTGCCTCTTGAATTTCATTCATAGTCTCTTCAAGCTGGCTATTCGCTACTTTTAGTTTAGTTAGTTCCAGGATCTGGGTATCGCAGCCAGTGAGCAGTGCATTGAGCAGGTTACGCTGAATTGCAAGTTGCACGTCGAGAATACGCCGCTGCGCTGATGTTAAAGGTGAGCCGTCGTCCTGCACTCCTAGGGAGTGCAGCGGTAACTTGTTCATTAAGTCTTCAAAATGCAGGCGCTGCACACGCAACTGAGCCATATCGCTGTCTAACTGCTGAGACTTAGGCAGTTCCGGCAATCTGGATACCTGAGCACGTAAGGTTTCTCCTAGCGCGGGCGATTCATATAGCCATTGTGATTGCTCACGTAGCGTAGTTAGTGCCTGACGCACCTGTAAGGTTTGTGAAGCGGTCTGTCGCTGCTGCGAAGCGATAATCTCCATGCGCTGCATTTGTTGATTAAACGCAATGGAAAGTTCACGATTAATTTGCAACTGGGTACCGATCGATTTTGGCAGTTCGCCCATCTGTTCTGCCAGCATTTCTGTATGCTCAATTGCTTGTTTCGTTTCCTCCTGACGTAAGCTATTAAGTTGATTGCGCAATAGCTGCAACTCTTGATCTACGCGGTTATGGCGTTTTCTTAGTAGCTCGGCGCGCAGACGTGATAACTCCTGTCGGTTATTGGCACTTAACTGGGCAAGATCTAGTTCTTCTACTTTTAGCCGTCGAGCGTATTGTTCAAACTGCATCGCAGTAGCTTGAGCCTGTTCCAGCGGGGTGTTGGGCGTAGGCAGTGCATTACACTGTTGTTCCACATAAGTTAATGCTCTGCGTGCTTCTGTTTGCTGCTGCGGCAGCAAACCTAGCGAGTCGCTGATAGCGTGCGCCTGGTCTTGCTCTTGCTTCAATTGATCAGATAACTCCATAAGTTGACTGTTAATTTGTAACAGCCGTTGATTTAGTTCACTGCTAGCTAGGTTGTGGTTTAGGGGGTTAGGGTTATCTGGTTCTCTATCTTTTTCATCTCGCAGCTGGCGAGTGAGCACCGGAAAGTCGTCAATAGCCTTCTGATATTTTGATATTTTAGAACTGGATGCTTTACATTCGGCAATGGCGTTCAGCGATGACTGAAGCGCTTCGATAATCGCTGCCTGGTTCGGTGAAGTTTGATCATCTAGTGCCTGCTGCAGATCTTTTTTGAGCTGGCTCTCGTCTGGTAAGTTAGCGGAGAAGGCAGGGGAAGTTATTAGCCATCCTAAGAAAAAAAGTGTAATCCAGCTCAAGGTGAGGACCCTCGTTTTAACCACAGATGATTCAGGTTAGCCGGCAGCTATCGGCTTGTCCCGTTGACGTGGCCCCAGCTATTGCCCTCCCTGGCGGGCAGTAATATCGAGTAGGCATATTTGCATTCAGCAACATTTTTTTGGACAAAAGATGAATAACCGTTTAACCCAGCTTGAAGTTAGTACCCTTATTCCTGTCTTTTTAGGAGTACAGACGCCTTCGCAAGGCGTCCTCGCTAGCGAAAAGACTAGCATTTGATAATTTCTGCCCGTGGCTAAGTTAACGATGCCTGTTTATACATTATCGATTATTATCAACAATGTTATCCGATCGCTAAAATTTGCGTCATAGAGACAAAATCGTTATAGGAAAAGTAGATGATTCGTTTAGTTACGGGCAAATAAGTTAATGATATTAGCTTACTGCTAGTGTATGTACTGAAACAAATCGCCCGGGACTTTCAACTTTTCGTGCGATACATTGTTGTAAGACATATGCACGCGGTGATAATCACGAAGCACTAGATAGGTCGCAGCAAATTTGCTGCCGCGAAAAATAAGCTATTAATGACTTGTGTTTCAGCTAACAGTGCTGCAAGTCTAGAATAGTATCTTTTTTCTAAAATACTTCCCATCCTCAATAAGTCGAGCATCATTGCGCAACGATCGGACGAAGAATGCGTTAAAGGTTGGATCGGCTGTCAGATCTGACTGCTGCGCTTCTTGCATATCGACATTATATAGGCGCACGAACAACATAATAACCAACGGGTAAGCAAGCCGCCGCTTACGGCGTTCTGCACATCAACCGACCAGTGACGTTAGCCAACGCTGAGGCAACAGGTGTAGTAGAGCTATCTTTATCTTGTCTAACATTAGAGCCACCTCTTTCCTACTTTATTAACTAGCCAAAATGTGGTGCATATTATATCGTCAGCAGTGATACATATCAGCAATCTCGCCACCAAAAGACAAACGTGCATTAACCTCAACCATTTTATATATAATACAATGGTAATAAACGAAACGTTGGCAAGAGTTAGCATCGCTTCCACCGCAGTTCAGATTGGTATTATGACTACAGTTATGTAACTTTACAGGCACCAAATTACCCCTGCATTTGACAAAATCATGGGCAAAAAATCTGGCGCCCGATGCCAAAGAACAAACTTTCTGTAATACAAAAGAAAGAAATTAAATGACCTAGGATCTAAAATATTTTGCTTAATAACAGTATGCCGCTCGCGTTCCATAATGATGGAAGACACGATTCATTAAAATCTTTTCGTAATCTAATAATAGCATATTGAATAACCCCAGATTAACTAGTGAAAATACTGGTATGACTGAACCAGCATTTCCTAGAAATAACTAATTTAATTTGCTGGTATGGCTCTATTATCAAGCAACTGATAGCTTATACATATAATAGATAGTAATATGCGGCTTTAATTCCAGCCAGACCGCAATGTTAGTAAACAATTTTATTGAGTACGATAAGCAGTCTTCATTTCTACTTTGCATGATTACAGATAACGATTTATCATTTCCAAAAATAACTCGTCGTAAAGACAAGCAAAGGCAATAACGATGTTATCCATATTTGCCGCAATCCATTTGATGATGTTATACACATCGGAGCAAGTGAACAATTAACATTGCAGATAGGGATAGCCTATACAATGCATAATGCAAATAATACCTAATCCAGAACAGTTGAGATTTACTAACGTGTTATATCATCTATATCACCCTATCACTAGGAACTTGATAGTATGAAGCATATTGTTGCTACGGTAAATTATGCACCGCTCGTGATTGATTCCCCAATCATTATGTATGCTATGCTAGCTAACTATAAAACCTTTAGGGTCCCACCTTAACTGATTAGTCCCATTGTGAACGTCTCTGCGCTCACGTTATTACCAGCGTCAATGATGAAGTTCGTTTTGTAACTAACACTCTTGCTCTTTAAGCAATTTATTTTGCTGATAGCGCCTGACTTAGTTATGATATAAATCATATAGGTAATAACAATAACTACCATATATATGGTATCAGATAAGCCGTAAAATCCTTTACTACGAGTAAACCATGATGGTAAATGATTATAACCTGATTTGGATCGATCTGGAAATGACCGGGCTAGATCCAGAACGCGATCGTATTATCGAAATAGCAACGCTGGTCACCGACGCCAATCTAGCTATTCTTGCAGAAGGTCCGTTGCTAGCAATACATCAATCTGACTCTCATCTGGCGATGATGAATGAATGGAATTTGCGTACTCATACTGCCAGTAGATTAGTTAACCGGGTTCGGTACAGTCAGCTGAATGAAGACGATGCAGTGGCGCAGATACTGCCATTTTGGGCTAAATGGGTACCTGCCGGCAAGTCGCCGATTTGCGGTAATAGTATAGGACAGGATCGGCGCTTCTTATTCCGCTATATGCCAGCGCTCGAAGCATATTTTCACTACCGTTACCTAGATGTCAGTACGATAAAAGAACTGGTTCGTCGTTGGAAGCCAGAAATTCTGGCCGGGTTGAAGAAAAAAAATAAACATCAGGCGCTAGACGATATCCGCGAATCTGTTGCAGAACTAGTCTATTATCGCAAACATTTTATCTGTTTGTAATCTCCTGCGGTAAAACTGGATTGACGTGGTTATGTTTGCGGCAATCGCATTAATAAAAAACTAATTTCGTCGCGGAAGATCTTGCAGCTAGCGATATTTGTCGTAAAATGCTTCTTTTAATACCAAGACTTCATGTTAGGTCCATGCGGGAATAGCTCAGTGGTAGAGCACAACCTTGCCAAGGTTGGGGTCGCGAGTTCGAGTCTCGTTTCCCGCTCCATTTTTCATTATTACCCTCTGCAATATGCTTATTTTTACATGAAAATTAAGGTAAGCTATTATAATACTCCCTTATCGTTAATATAACTTTGGTTTAGCGCAAAATAATACCTTGTCATTATTTATCAAGGCGCTTTGGTCATTAGATGCAAAGCGGTCGGTTGATACTTGTTTATTATTGAATGTTAGTTAGGAAACATTATTAATTTCATGAATAATATAGCGGTTTCTATATGTATGAATGTTAACCTGGCTTAACGATCGCACGATCAACTATGCTGCAGCAATAAATATAATAAGGAGGATATTGCAACCAGTTTTAGGTATGCATTTACATGCCTGGTGCGATTTGCGCGTACGTCACAGCCAGCTTAAGTGCGATGCGTATCGATACGGCGTTCTTTGTATCAAATAATAAACTAAAAAACCTATGTTTTTTATTTGGGTTTGTTGCTACGCACAACTATTAGTTAGCAGGATAACAATAGATATTAGGAAAGCATAGTGTTTTAAGTTACGATGTTTATGTGCGTAATAGTAGCGAGATTCTGGTACAACATCGATGAAAGTGTATAGCGGCCGAATCTTACAACATCAGAACGAACCGCCTAATAAACTTAGGAAGTTAAAGGAAAACCAATTTTACATTCTGAGTAACAATCTCATTGTGCAGTTATTAAGATCGTTTTCACCCGCGGTGCGATCAATAAAATATCTGATTCCTTGTACTAGGACTAATGTCCTGTGCCTGCTATAAAAGAACTTAACACAGCCGATATGGTATCGCACTTAAGATGGCTGTGACGTACGCGCAAATCGCACCAGGCATGTAAATGCATACCTAAAACTGGTTGCAATATCCTCCTTATTATATTTATTGCTGCAGCATAGTTGATCGTGCGATCGTTAAGCCAGGTTAACATTCATACATATAGAAACCGCTATATTATTCATGAAATTAATAATGTTTCCTAACTAACATTCAATAATAAACAAGTATCAACCGACCGCTTTGCATCTAATGACCAAAGCGCCTTGATAAATAATGACAAGGTATTATTTTGCGCTAAACCAAAGTTATATTAACGATAAGGGAGTATTATAATAGCTTACCTTAATTTTCATGTAAAAATAAGCATATTGCAGAGGGTAATAATGAAAAATGGAGCGGGAAACGAGACTCGAACTCGCGACCCCAACCTTGGCAAGGTTGTGCTCTACCACTGAGCTATTCCCGCATGGACCTAACATGAAGTCTTGGTATTAAAAGAAGCATTTTACGACAAATATCGCTAGCTGCAAGATCTTCCGCGACGAAATTAGTTTTTTATTAATGCGATTGCCGCAAACATAACCACGTCAATCCAGTTTTACCGCAGGAGATTACAAACAGATAAAATGTTTGCGATAATAGACTAGTTCTGCAACAGATTCGCGGATATCGTCTAGCGCCTGATGTTTATTTTTTTTCTTCAACCCGGCCAGAATTTCTGGCTTCCAACGACGAACCAGTTCTTTTATCGTACTGACATCTAGGTAACGGTAGTGAAAATATGCTTCGAGCGCTGGCATATAGCGGAATAAGAAGCGCCGATCCTGTCCTATACTATTACCGCAAATCGGCGACTTGCCGGCAGGTACCCATTTAGCCCAAAATGGCAGTATCTGCGCCACTGCATCGTCTTCATTCAGCTGACTGTACCGAACCCGGTTAACTAATCTACTGGCAGTATGAGTACGCAAATTCCATTCATTCATCATCGCCAGATGAGAGTCAGATTGATGTATTGCTAGCAACGGACCTTCTGCAAGAATAGCTAGATTGGCGTCGGTGACCAGCGTTGCTATTTCGATAATACGATCGCGTTCTGGATCTAGCCCGGTCATTTCCAGATCGATCCAAATCAGGTTATAATCATTTACCATCATGGTTTACTCGTAGTAAAGGATTTTACGGCTTATCTGATACCATATATATGGTAGTTATTGTTATTACCTATATGATTTATATCATAACTAAGTCAGGCGCTATCAGCAAAATAAATTGCTTAAAGAGCAAGAGTGTTAGTTACAAAACGAACTTCATCATTGACGCTGGTAATAACGTGAGCGCAGAGACGTTCACAATGGGACTAATCAGTTAAGGTGGGACCCTAAAGGTTTTATAGTTAGCTAGCATAGCATACATAATGATTGGGGAATCAATCACGAGCGGTGCATAATTTACCGTAGCAACAATATGCTTCATACTATCAAGTTCCTAGTGATAGGGTGATATAGATGATATAACACGTTAGTAAATCTCAACTGTTCTGGATTAGGTATTATTTGCATTATGCATTGTATAGGCTATCCCTATCTGCAATGTTAATTGTTCACTTGCTCCGATGTGTATAACATCATCAAATGGATTGCGGCAAATATGGATAACATCGTTATTGCCTTTGCTTGTCTTTACGACGAGTTATTTTTGGAAATGATAAATCGTTATCTGTAATCATGCAAAGTAGAAATGAAGACTGCTTATCGTACTCAATAAAATTGTTTACTAACATTGCGGTCTGGCTGGAATTAAAGCCGCATATTACTATCTATTATATGTATAAGCTATCAGTTGCTTGATAATAGAGCCATACCAGCAAATTAAATTAGTTATTTCTAGGAAATGCTGGTTCAGTCATACCAGTATTTTCACTAGTTAATCTGGGGTTATTCAATATGCTATTATTAGATTACGAAAAGATTTTAATGAATCGTGTCTTCCATCATTATGGAACGCGAGCGGCATACTGTTATTAAGCAAAATATTTTAGATCCTAGGTCATTTAATTTCTTTCTTTTGTATTACAGAAAGTTTGTTCTTTGGCATCGGGCGCCAGATTTTTTGCCCATGATTTTGTCAAATGCAGGGGTAATTTGGTGCCTGTAAAGTTACATAACTGTAGTCATAATACCAATCTGAACTGCGGTGGAAGCGATGCTAACTCTTGCCAACGTTTCGTTTATTACCATTGTATTATATATAAAATGGTTGAGGTTAATGCACGTTTGTCTTTTGGTGGCGAGATTGCTGATATGTATCACTGCTGACGATATAATATGCACCACATTTTGGCTAGTTAATAAAGTAGGAAAGAGGTGGCTCTAATGTTAGACAAGATAAAGATAGCTCTACTACACCTGTTGCCTCAGCGTTGGCTAACGTCGCTGGTCGGTTGGTGTGCAGAACGCCGTGGCGGCTTGCTTACCCGCTGGGTTATTATGTTGTTCGTGCGCCTATATAATGTCGATATGCAAGAAGCGCAGCAGTCAGATCTGACGGCCTATCCAACCTTTAACGCATTTTTTGTCCGGTCGTTGCGCGATGACGTTCGACCTATTGATGCCGATCCGGAAGCACTGGTCTTGCCGGCAGATGGGGTTATTTCGCAGTTCGGTTCTATTGATGGTGAGCAGATTTTTCAGGCAAAAAAACATTATTACAGCTTGGAAGCACTGTTAGCCGGTAATGAGTCGATGATCGCTTATTTTCGCAATGGCAAGTTTGCCACAACATATCTAGCTCCCCGAGATTATCATCGCGTTCATATGCCGTGTAACGGTGTGTTGCGCGAAATGTTGTACGTTCCTGGAGATTTATTTTCGGTAAATATGCTGACTGCAGATTACATCCCAAACTTATTTGCACGCAATGAAAGGGTGATTTGTCTATTCGACACTGATTTTGGACCTATGGCGCAAATTTTGGTTGGTGCAAATATTGTCGGTAGTATCCAAACTGTATGGGCGGGCACTATTACGCCGCCGCGGGCGGGAATTATTAAACGCTGGCGCTATCCGTTATCAAACGAAGCTGAGGTTGTGGTCCTCTTAAAAGGACAAGAAATGGGGCGATTTAAGCTGGGTTCAACAGTCATTAACCTGTTCGTCGGCAAAAACGTGCTGCTGGGTGAACATTTGTATACTAGCTATGTGACTAGAGTAGGCCAGAGATTAGGCAAAGGACTAGATCAGGTCGACAAACGACTAACCTGAATTATATACGGTTAATAAGATAGTCTATTGCTTTGATCATTAACATAGTCTTCCCGTAGGTTGTTACCCTTGCTAGGGATCTTTTCTGTCAACCTAACAAACGAGGTACAATTTTAAAATATAGTTTTAAACTATAGTAATCTTTAAGAGAATTACCTAGGATTTTTTATTTATCCTGCAGTTAGCTGCGGGATAAATAAAAAAATCAAAATAAATGAACTTGTTTTTCCTAATCTAAAATTCAACAGAAGTCAACTAAATTAACGGCTGTTACAGATTAATTTATAGCTTAATGCACTCGGGGGGTGAACGAAGTTGCTAGCTAGTTCAAAGTAAAAATATTTTTATTTATTTAAGTTGTAATAACGTTCATAAGTTATTGCGCCAGTGCAATAAGCGCTGCCAAAAATGCCATAACCATGCGTATCAAGGCTATGTGGAACTTTTGTGCAAACAACTTAATAGTCTGGCTCGTGTCAATAAATAGGCAAAACAGGAAATTAAGCACACAAAAAATTTTCGGAATGAATTGGCGAGCTACCAAGTCAATCAACGCCGAGTTGCAAACTAATAGTGGAACTCCTTATATTGCTAACTAGATGCAACACATAGATTTTATCTAATCTCTAAGCAGCCTGATAACTAACTATATGATTCACGACTACTCTTATAAAGCGCTTATATTTTTAAGACGTAAAATAAATTTTCATAACTAGATACTGTTGGTCATAACATGATTGTACTGCTGATTATGGCACTGATATTAGCTGATAATTAAAGTGATCGGGAATTTATGTTGTTTGATGTTGTTCGATTGTTCGGTTTGTGGTGACTAATAACCTGAACATCACAAGCCTGAGAATGTTGTTATATTTTGATATACATAACATTATGTTATAATGTCTGGCTACAGCATGCTACTAAATAATGGTTGACGACTAAATCGACTAAGAGTGCTAAAGATAACATTAGCGTACAGTGGCTAGAGCGCATATGTTTTATGCTAACGCTTATGTGCGTTGTTATCGGTTAGGATTATCTTTTTATCGAAGTTGCACGCGACCTTCGTCTTTATTATAAATATTATTTATAGGATGCTATTTACTTATAGAGGGAGTAGATATAGTTTAGCCAATTACGCTCAGAGCAGCATAAATAACCATTCTGTTTTTTTATTATTACAACCAGATAGCACGCAACTTACCTTACTGCTAGAACTAGCAGTGCTGCAACATTTGAATTTATCCCGACTCCAAGAAAAGGTTATTTCATTGCTGCTTTAATTAAATACGGCTTAATGTTGCTAGGGATAGAATTTTATTCTAGGAATTAGACCTAAAATATTCGCAAATTTTATTTTGAGCCTGATGATTTTACTTAAAAAACTGATTTGGATTGGCAATGATGTAATTATTCGTACTCTTACGAATATTATGACTTCGTAATGAAATACTCGCGTCCCACCTACCATTTACCGACTAGGATCGAAAAGAAATCATATTGATTAACTAATATAATATAATTAAATAGTTAGTCAGTTGGTTACAATCTAATATTGTAACGCGAGTTTTACGGAGCTCTCCAACCTACGGGAGCTAATATGAGAAAGTTAGTTACACATATTATATTATAAGCAGATCAGCCGTTGCCAGCTGATGATAGATTTGCTAGTGCTGAAAGATTTTGGTAAATTTTATAGTTGGGTTTACCGCTATTTGAGATGCATATGCGCCCCTACACAAATGAGGAACCTGTTGCTGCTGCGTTATCAAGTAACTACACTAAACTTTAAAAGTTATAGTGCATATAGCACGGTTATTTTCTGATCTTTTTATCTGCATACAGATTAGACAAGGTCGATAATAGTACCGCTAACAAGAACTCTATCAAGCTGAATAACGGCTAACTTTGATGTCCGACAAAGAGTGCGCCGTATTTCTGCACATAAAGGGCAGCCGGCAAAACATATCAGCTGTTTTGCGAGCAAATGCTTATCGTCTCAACATGTTAGTAAATAACAACATTGATACCGCCGATATAAATTTAGAAAAATATCCAATAGGCTCTTCATCTGAAAATCCCATAGTTTAAGACGTTAATGGTAGCTCTTAAGCACATTCTATAGGAAAGGCTAGCACATCGCTTAAGCATTCGGCTTTCAGCGCTAACATTACCAGTCGGTCTACGCCTAATGCTACCCCAGAACACTCCGGCATTCCATGCCCCAAAGCGGCCAGGAAATTTTCATCTATAGGGTGTTCTGTAAGGTTCATCGCTACTCGTTTGCGGTTATCCTGCTCGAAGCGTTGGCGCTGCTCGCGCTCATCGGTCAATTCACAAAAACCATTAGCTAATTCAATGCCTTGAAAATAAACTTCAAACCTATTCGCTACCCTATGATCCTCAGTGTTGATTTTAGCCAGCGCAGCCTGAGAAGCAGGAAAATGGTATACAAAAGCGGGCTTATCATGCCCTATGTTAGGTTCTACGACCATCGCAAACAATAATTGCAACAATGTATCTCGCTCGTCCTCTGCCAAGGCTGCCTCACCTAGATCCCATTTGATCGCCGTATCATATAATTGCTTTTTGTCCGCCGACAGAGGATCAATGCCTACATGACTAATCAATGCCTGCTGATAAGAAAGTCTTTCTGCATTATCGCAAACTAGAATTTGCTGCAATAAATCGTTGACCTCGTTCATTATGAGGTACATGTCATAATCTGGGCGATACCACTCAAGCATAGTAAATTCCGGATTATGGTAACGTCCTACTTCCTCATTACGAAAACTTCTGCAAAGCTGAAATATTGGGCCGCTGCCAGCAGCTAGCAAGCGCTTCATGTGATATTCTGGACTAGTTATCAAATACAACGACATGCTCTCTGCCGCACCAGGTTTAACAAATCGAGTTTGGAATGGAATAAGATGAATATCTGTCACTGTTGCCTGGCTCATAAATGGCGTTTCTACTTCAAGTAATCCGCGTTCATTAAAAAATTTCCGGATTTGGTCCAAAATAGCAGCACGTTTTAATAAATTAGCAATAGTTGCACTTGGTTGCCAACTAGCCGAATTGCTCATCTCTTTACTCCTTTTAAGAACAGGAGGAAGTTTACCTGTGTCTTCGAGTGTAAACAAATGTCACCTAACTGAAGCAATAAAGAAAATAAGAAAATAAGAAAACTATAATAAAATTTAAAATATAGAAAATAGAAATATAATTGGTGACAACATGTTTAGATAATTATCCCTTACAGGGATAAACTGCGATATCCGCGATGAACTAAATATTTATACTACGACCCATGGGTATACGGCTAACGAACCGACAATGCAAGAAAGTAAAAAGAAAGTCAAGAATAGGCAAATTAAAGGTAAGATATCTACTTATAGCTGTGTCTTTTCCTAAGCAAATCAATTTTATTAAGTCAATTTATTACCTAACGAGCATTCACGCAAAGTGAAGGTTGAGTTGCTACCAAATTTCTTCATGACCCGCAGAGATATGATCGCCTTCATTATGAGCAGAATTTACACACGGTTAGTAAAGGCACTGCTATAACCTGTAATAAAAATATAATGACATATTTAACATGATTAAATATGTTGTAATAAACATACAAGAAATCTTACTGGCAACATAGCGTTACTATACATTTTGTGCCGCTAGCATATTGATTTTAGGTTTTGTGTGAGAAATAGCTTCTTATTCAAAAAGCTGCTTCACTAAGCTGTTCATATTCCAGTCGAAGCCGCAAGTAATATTATAACTCTCATAAAGTATTTAAAAAACAGAAAAACGAGTGGTAACATTCTAGTAATCTTTGCCAAAAAGTTTCCTAGGATCCATGAATGCCAAAAGGCAAATAACAATGTCGATAAGACTATGTTTCGCATGCCACGTTATTTAACACTGGATATATATGCCGTAGAGCATATTTACTTTAATCGTTTTACCGTTCTAAATAAAAGAGGTACTGCACCACCGCTCTGGTGTTTGCGTAAGTGGGTTTACCATCATCCAGGCGATTATAGTCTTCAGGCTATTGCCTTAGTTTCGGTAGTATTTCTGGCTACAAGAAATTAGACATCGACACATCGACTACTGCTGACCGTTTTTTTCACAACGGCAGCACGCATTTAGCTTTCTATACTAGCTATTTGGCGTTTTTTGATAACGGTTTTGGCATCGTAAGCTAGCTATTCAAGGTTTTGATTATTCATACAACGCTAAAATAACCGTCTTTTTACAAGTGCGTTAATTTGATATTAATCATATAAGTAGTTTCTACTGTGTCACTAAATTTAAAAGTTTTTTATAATGTTACCGAAAATAGGCTTATGTTTATAAATTCATATTAAACGCCTAAATTTTGCTAATATCTATGAATTTCTTATCAAGGATCACGCATAATTCGCCGTCAAGCATGATTTAAAGATAGAAACAACTTCATTTGCACTATGGAGCAGCCATTGTAGTGTTTTAACATCATATTGGTTTTTAAAACAAAATTAATACATGTTATTAAGAGAAGGGAGTAAATCAACTTACTGAGATCATTACCGATCTTGTGCAACTCTTAGAGTTTTTAGGCTCACATAAACACTACCACATTGTTGCGTGAAAAGAGCTAAGTCCCACAAAGCTTTTGTAGCTGTTTTGCGTTTCTCTTGTTTTTCTGCTGCATGTATCTGCCGGAAAAGGAGTCGTAAGATGATTATCTTGCACATTCACAGTAGACTGCTAGTTATCATGTCGGCACGTATTATACGTGTGTCTTAACCAGCTGCTGACTACAAATGGTTCTGGTGGACAACGTATATCAAATCACCTCCTTAGCGAAATTGATGATGTTGTATGTTACATAACGATACGCATTACGTAATCTAAAGTAATATTACTTCATCAAAACGAACTGGTGATTAGAGAGCTATGAACGGTTAGTGCCTGCATTGAGGGGGGTGAATGCGCCCAGAAGCTAGCAAACAATTTGTGTATACTCTTGCCGATACGGCTATATCAACAAGTCTAGCATATATGATGGGCAATGGATAAATTTAGCTATAAATCTTGCTGGCTAGAGGCTTAATAGCGTAAGATGAATCTTTTCTTGACTGGGCTGGTTAAGTTTGTAAGTAATATCATACCCACATTTTGTGGGTTTTACTGTGCTTTAAATCATCATCCACAGAGCCACCCATTTTTGTTATATTGCTGAGTTATTCACATCACAGTAACAATGCTCCGATAAAAGCCCTTGCCGCTATTATATTACTTGTGTCGTTGTGTATTTACGCAACTTAATAGGTTATTGTTAGAACAAAGCATTATTAAAAAAATAATAGTTTATACCTACAAGGTATTTCAACCGGTCTATTTATTTAAATATTCTTTTTCTACTAACATTCTATGGTTACACCCCAAAAATTTGCTTGGTTGATAATTTTATTTCTCTGGCAAGCTGTGAGGGGATAATGCCGGTAGTTAATTACATCATACCAACTTATGCGGCCTGCACCGTTTAGAGCAAATTTGTCTTCCTTTTTGAAGATTAGTTACCATACATTTTGCAGTGATCATCACAGCAGCGATAAAAGTTGCATATTGTATGCGTGTCACGGAGGTTTGCCTTAGCAGGATTTACTATATTTATATCGAGCATATGTTACCATTATACTTTTAGTAGTCGCGTTGTTGTAACCAGTGATACCTCACTTGCTTATCACTCTATTAGTTATAATGGGCGGTTTTTCGCCGGCATTTGGAAACGATCTAACTCAGCGGTGCTTCCATTGGCGCCGCGGCGGTTACAACACTTCTGCTACTGTAGTTCTAGTAGTATTTCATTGCGTCTTTCAACGCGAACCTCTTTTCTTTTATTTTGACTTACGTTGCAGCAGCTGCTACGTTGACAACGACACCCACCTGCAAGTTTTGGCTACGCGTTCTTGCAGTTTTTCACGATCGTAATTGAAAGTGGCTTTGTCGCGCTTTTAGTTGATTTGCGCAACACGGTTATCTATAAGGACTTTTATTAGCCGCTACTATCGGTGGTAGTGACTTTAGTGCTTACGATACGTTTAATCTGCCCCATATCTTTTAGAGTAGCTTCTCTAAGTCAAACCCTATTTTTCGGAAATAACGGTACTAGTTGTCAAGATAGCGATGTCCATCAGCATGGCCCTCCAGCGGATCGCAAAAGTCCGGTGCTTTTTACAGAAGCAACTTTAACGATCGATACCGAACATTGTATTGGCTACAATGTGTAGCCAGAGTTTTGCCTTTAACGTCTTTTGCGATAATAAGCAGGGGGAGCTTCACTTCTTTAGTAATTGCTTCAAGCACCTTGCAGTGTTTTACGGAAATTAGGAATCTTCTTATTCTCTATCAAGATGAACGAACTTTATAGTTCAATGGCGCTATTTTCGTTTTGTTAATAAATAAGAGGAGGAGATAACCGCGGTCGAACTGCATACTTTCTACTACATTTAGTTTATCTTGTAGACTGGAACCTTCTTCCACGGTAATCATTCTTGTTTTGCTTACTTTAATTATCGCTTTAGCCATCAGGGTACCGACGGTTTCATCGGAATTAGCAGAAATGTTGTCGACCTGAACGAGAGCTTTAGAATCGAAGCTGGGGTAAGCGGCCAGTGTTTTTAGTTCTCTTTTACAGCGGCTATAACTGCTTTATCGATATCGCGCTTGAGGTCTATCAGGTTCATGCCAGCAGCCACAACAGCTTTCAGATTTTCATTAACGATAGATTGTGCCAGCATAGTCGCGGTAGGGTGCTTGTCACCTATAGCATCATTAGTTTTGGAGGCAATTTCTTTTAATATCTGGGCGCCCATGTTTTCAACATTTCTTTTATAATTCGATTTTACGTGCAACTGCAACACCATCTTTGGGTGATGATCGGAGATACGAGATATTTATCTAGTAATACGTTACTTCTTTTAAAACAGAGGGTCACTTTTAACGCGTCTGCTAGAATATTGATACCATAAAGCATTTTTACTCGAACTTTATCACCGAATTTTATGTCTTCATTTTTTATTTCTATTTTTCTTAACTTATTTAATTTCAGATTATTATGCGCGAATTACTTCTTAATAATATCGAAATCTCGCTTTCAGATATTATTAAAACTTCCTTGTTATCTATTATTTAAAATTTAACGCCATATATCTACGATTAAAAATCGTATTGTCGCCAACTTTAACATATAATGCTTTCACTTAGCCTACTTCACCGTAAGTAACTTGTGTGACCAACTTAAAATCGGTGAGAACAACTTATGCTCTCTTTGGCTTCAACATTACGCTCGTGGTCACTCCAAATGCATAAGCAGCCTACTAAAAATGACAAGGGAAATCCCAATTTAGACGATCATAAAAAATGATTGATGATGGGGATCCAATGCACCTAATTTTCTTGTATTGTTTATTGTTGCGGCGAGAGTATTTTAAAAAATCAATGAAAATCAGCCACCAGTAGGAATTTAAATATTGTGAAACACTAAGATAATACTAAAATAGTAGCTCTTAAACACTATACTGTTGTTTTTCAGGTCAGCGAATAATACAGGCTAAAATATAGCCTGTAGATATTGCAAAATAACTTAACTACTAGCGGAAAAACATTATTTATTTTATTGAGCAAATAACAAACATATAGAAGTAAATAAGAAGCAACCGATTAAAAACATTCTTACCTCTGGTCTATATGTTGCTGGCGCTGCGCACTTATAGTTACCATGATAACACAACTGCAATCTAGATCGATACACAAAAATATACATAATTACATACTGCACAGTGACCAATATCACTTTACAAACTCCTGACGATTGTAACAAGGATGGTATTTAAAATGGACATATATCACGCCTACCGTGATATGTAATTATAACATCTTACTTACCGATTATCGTTAGCTTGATGCAATAACACGCGGCTTTTAGCAAGACAATCGGTAGTATAATCGCCGAACCAGTGGCTGATTTGGTTAAACAGGGAGATAAACTTTTGCTTATCTCCCTGTTCTAGCAACGCTATTACTGAACTGCAATGATGGTGATAGCGTTTAATCAACGCTATATTTTCTCTGGAAGCCATAATAATATCAGCACATAATTGTGGATTTTGTGCAAATAAGCGACCAATTATTATTAGCTCTAGCCGATAAATCGGTGAGGACAGCGCCAATAATTGCTCTAAGTTTATATTCTCCTTTGACAAATGCATGCCGTAAGAGAAAGTTGCGAAATGGCGCATCGCCTGGATGAAGGACATGTTTTGATCGTGCTCGACAGCGCTACTTTGGTGCAATCGCGCGCCCCATATTTTTATCTGCTCTAAAAACCATTTATAGGCCTCAGGAAGACGTCCGTCACAGTAAACGACTACTTGTTTTGCCATACTGCTGATATCGGGACCAAATATAGGATGCAGACCGAGAACTGGTCCTTTATGCTCCGCTAACATTGCTTTTAACGGCGCATTTTTTATGGACGACAAATCTACCAGAATGCAATCTTTCGGCAATGTTGGCAATTGTTTTATGATTGACACGGTTAAATAAATAGGTACGCTTATAATGACCATTCCCGCATCAACCAGCAATGCAGTGGCTTGCGGCCAGTCTTCCTTTTCCAGAACGCGGACCTGATATCCAGACAGCCTCAGCATTTTTTTAAACAGACGCCCCATTTGTCCCCGGCCGCCAATGATCACCACTGGGCGCAGTTTCGGACATAGTGTTTTAAACCCTTTGTTATTTTCGCTTGCGTATGACTCTCGCATCAGTCGTCGCAAAATATCTTCTATCAAATCTGGTGGAACTCCTAATGCAGAGGCTTCTCGACGGCGTGAAGTTAGCATCTCCTCTTCACGATCGGGGTTATAAATGGGCACGCCATAGCAGCTTTTTACTTCTCCGACCTTGGCAATTAACGACAAGCGCTTAGCCAGCAAGTTTAGCAATGCTTTGTCTACATCATCGATCTTGCCTCGTAGGAGGCTAAGTTCTGCTACCATAACGCGACCCCCCTTACAGCTGGCAGTACCGATCGCAATTCGCTGTGCAATTGTCGTAATAGGCTATCTGTGCTTTCCCAGCTAATACAGGCGTCAGTCACTGATACGCCGTAGCGCATTTCTTCTCGCGATAATTCGGCAGATTGATTACCAGCATGAATATAGCTTTCTAGCATTAAACCAATAATAGAACGATTACCGGCTTTAATTTGTGCCAGCACCGACTGTGCCACCTCTGGCTGACGTAGATAGTTTTTGTTGGAATTACCATGGCTGCAATCGATCATCAACGCCGCCCAAAGTCCAGCCTCCGCCATTTTTTTCTCGCAGTCAGTAATATCTTTGGGGTGATAATTAGGTTGTTTGCCACCACGTAGGATCACGTGACTGTCAGGATTACCGTTTGTCTGAATCAGGCAGACCTGCCCTGCCTGATTGATACCCATAAAACGGTGGGCTTCGGAAGCTGCGCGCATCGCATTAATAGCGGGCGCCAAACTACCGTCGGTACTGTTTTTAAAACCTACAGGCATGGACAAGCCCGATGCTATTTCTCTGTGGATCTGGGATTCAGTCGTGCGTGCACCAATAGCTGACCAGCTGAAGAGATCGCCAAGGTATTGCGGACTATTAGGATCTAGTGCTTCCATTGCTAAAGGGAGCCCTATGTTTACGAGTTCCAGCAACAAACGACGGGCAATTTGTAACCCAGCACCCACATCAAAAGAATTATTCATGTAAGGATCATTAATCAGTCCTTTCCAGCCAACTGTGGTACGAGGTTTTTCAAAATAAACACGCATAACTATATATAGTTGATCGCTTAATTCAATAGATATGGCTTGCAGACGATGTGCATAGTCAAGGGCAGCCTCGACATCATGAATAGAACACGGCCCACAGATTACTAACAGTCGCGGATCGCGACCGTGGATGATGTCTGCAATGGTGCACCGCGAGTCACGTATCACGCACTGTTCAGACTCACTTAAAGGAAATTTACGTTTTAATTCTTCAGGTGTAATTATTACCTGTGTATGATTGGTATCAATATTGTTAAACGCGTATTTTTGCATAATACTAATCCTAATTTTAGGAGGTGCTAGTAAGGCCTTACATTAAATCAAACTTTTACTACTTAAGATCATCATCTTTATTAAGTATAGCAGAGATACCTTAGCTAATAATTGCAAAATTTTCAATCCAAGATTATAAACAATTTATTAATGATTGGATTTTAAATCTCGTCGACATACTAGACAAGTATTCCACTTAAAGAAAGGCTATGTCAGGAGACAAAGCATTATCTGAAAACACGCAATATAGTAAGTTTTTACACAATTATCTACAAAATTTAAATTAGTTGCCCGGGGTGTGTAAAATACCGACTACAATCTATGTTATAGAATAAATGATACTTAACTTTCATTTTATAACTTACTGGTTTTACGAATAAATGTAGAAAACACCTAAGTGGCTTTGATTTGCTCATCTAGACGCAAGATCCTTACTTAGTAGGGATTAATTTATGTAATTACTAAATGAGTTACTCACTATTGATTAACTTAATAAAGAAAAATGTTTTATTTCCTAGCGTTTATTATTTGCTGGTGTGCTGGCTATAACTACAGAGAAAACAATTTGTTACCATTACACTATAGCTTAATGATAAATGGTATCAGGTTAATTATAACGATGCTATGTTAAGTAACTTATTATGCAAAATAAAAAAATGTAGGCCTACATGGCATGGCGCCTCATAGGCTGATCATGAAGACTATTTGTTATGCTGAATATTTCAGATAAAACGCATTTTATCTATCTACAACGTTTACGTGTTTGGGAAAAGCTGTAATTTTTGGTTAGTTATAATATCAGTTCCTACATCAAGTAATTGCGATAATAATGACAATATGGAAGTGGATTGTGTTAGCTGTTAACGTGCAATGACTTAGCACTAGACTAGCTTCACAATCCAAACTATTTTAGTTCATCATGCGATATTATAGGTGCTTAGACTTGATAGTATCGTTTGCAGAGTCAACTAAGACTTCTTATACTTATAAGAAGTAATCTTATAATA
Organism: Sodalis endosymbiont of Henestaris halophilus; assembly: GCF_900161835.1. GTDB lineage: Bacteria > Pseudomonadota > Gammaproteobacteria > Enterobacterales > Enterobacteriaceae. The sequence goes on from NZ_LT897836.1 coordinate 1,070,539, forward strand.
AGAACGTCTTCTTATGCTAGAATTACATAGTATACTAGTTATAGAACATACAAATTAATAATTTGTGTTACAATCATGATACTCGTGGTTTACTAAGTTATTTAATATTCATCAATATTATTTATTTAATTAATTTAAGTATTATATTAAACTCGTTAATATATTATAAATTTCAATAAAATTACTGATATTGAGATAATTGTTAATTATGCATTATCTATTTATTTATGAAATCACTCATGATTATTCGCTTGTAAAGAAAATTAAAACTATAGTTTTTGAAACTACCATTAATTTATAAGAGTTTGCTTTTAGTAAACTCCAAGTGCATTTGTCTTAAAATATATAATGCAGAGTAAAATAGTTTTACTGCTTGAAATATCGATTACATTGTTTAGATAAATATATTTAATAAATTTATTATATTTATTTATATTAAAATGACATTTTATTTATTATTAAATATCATTTATTGTACTACTAGTGCAATTATCAAGAATGGCTTGTTTAAATATTATAAATTATTTTTATCAACTAATTCATTTACAATGCTCATTAATTAATATGATTTTCATCTAAATAATCTACCTGTCAGGTTCAGATACCTATTTCATAATCAAAATTACTATCTTTTATTTACAAGATCATGTAAAACATTTTGTCATGATAAGACGCTATTCAAATTAGTAGGTAAGCAAATGCATAGAATATTTTCTTAGCGTAATGCCGTATTTATTTTTTGCTTTTAGTTTATTACTAAGCAGTGATAAGAACATGACGCGTGGTAAGAAATATTATTTATTACCATGTTATTGACGTTATATGACGTGTAATAGAGGCAAGCATGAAATAGGGTATAGATAATTTTAAGAATGGTAATGCTTTATTTATTAATGCTGTATCAATACTTTGTTTTTACTCTGTTTATTTTACTATAATCTATTGTGAGTATTTTACTGCGCAACCAAGATGTCAGGAATAGTATTTGCTAAATTTTACAATTTTTATGAACTTTGATCTATTCTAAAAAAATAACGTTTGTTAGTAATTTTCTTAATTAAGCTAGCAATGACCGTAATCATTTATGTTTGGTTAAACAAAAATATTTGATATATCTACAAGTATTTTAGCAAACTTTAAAATTAAACGTTAAAACATAATGTTTAAGCGCATTTTACGATGGCTTTTATGACGCATTATGCGTGTACTAAAAATCAGTGATGTTATTAATAATTATATATTTTGTTTCCATTTTAGCGAAAAAATGTTCAAATAATTTTGCTGATTTTCTCATAAAATAGATATAATTTTCAATGCGTTATTTACATACAGAGTAAATAATTAATTACATATTAATTACTGTTCCAAGTAGAACTTACTAGATACATTTTAGATTTATTTGATATACCTGATCAGGTATATCCTTGCTATGTAGAGCACAATAAGCAGAAAAAAGTAACAAAAAGCTCATCGCTAAATAATTTATTTTCATAATTTCACGATTTATTACTTATAAAATACAATTTATAATGCAGTTATTTAGCAACCGATGATCAATGCACAGTTTGCACTAATATATCTAATATTTATAGCGATAAATATAAATTACCTGAGGAAAAATAACTGCATCTTAAACACAACTAACGAGTTATAGCAGTAAGTCAGGAAACTTCGTATAGAGATTAAGTTATTTAAAATAATTAATACATAACAATATCTAAATTGTAGGACCCGAGTTATCGAGCCCTTATTGAATGTGTGCGACTCCCGTTAGGGTCGGTGTCGGCACACAATATTTTTGGCGATTTCATAAATCGGAAGAAATCGCTTTCCGGACTCAGCACCATTACATCATTTTTGCTGTTAAAACTATTTTCATACGCGCGCAGACTACGTATAAAAGCGTAAAATGCGGGATCTTCGCTGAACGCCTCAGCATACAGTTTGGCGGTTGACGCATCTGCTTCACCACGGATAATTAGCGCCTGCTTTTTTGCTTCGGCCAGCGTGCGGGTTACTTTGTAATCTGCAGTAGCACGCAATTTTTCTGCCTCCTCCTGTCCCTGTGAGCGGTGACGACGAGCGACAGCTTCGCGCTCCGCGCGCATACGTTGATAAATAGCATCAGATACTTCCGTTGGAAGATTAATCTGCTTAATACGTACATCCACAACTTCAATTCCGAGCGCCGTCATACTGTTTGGATTCACTGCCGGCTGTGTGCCGTTTGTTTCACTCTCTACCCGTGCAGCCGCGGAAGCAATAGCATTATCTGCCGCGGTAAGATGCATCTCTTCATCATCACCAGATGTCCCGTTATTAAGTGCCTCGCGCACGTCTGTCATCAGACGGTTGCGAGAATCGGTAACTATCTCTTTAACATCCAGCCGGCCAAGTTCTGATCGTAAACGGTCAGAAAACTTTCGTTTTAGCAATACTTCCGCTTGCGATACATCGCCGCCGCCGGTCGCCAGATAATAACGACTGAAATCACTGATGCGCCATTGAATATACGAGTCGACGATCAGATCTTTTTTCTCCATGGTCACAAAGCGATCTGCTTGGTTTTCCATGGTCTGAATGCGTGCATCAAGATTCTTAACTGTTTCCATAAACGGTATTTTTGTATGTAAACCTGGATTATAAACTAACGGTTTGTTGTCGCTATCGCGCAATACCTTACCAAAACATAAGACGATGCCGCGCTGACCTTCCTGCACTACAAACAGCGATGTAGACAGTACCATTAGCAATATTACCATAATAAGCATTAAAAGCTTACGCATCAATTACTCTCTCCTTTTGTGCGTATTAGAGTCAGTTACGCTGTGCATTAGCGCGTCGCTGATCCATGAGTGTTCTGCTGTTGTCATTACCGGCTGCAATAGGTGTCGGTGAAACTTCGGTCGATCCACCGGTAGGCAACCGCAATAGGTTTAGTGCATCGATATCCGAGCGATTTTGGCTTGTGCTGGCCGTAGGGGTGTGTAATAGCTTGTCCAGAGGTAACACAATAATATTATTATTGCCTTTATCGTTGACTAGAATTTTGCTAGTTTTGCTTAAAATACGTTCCATTACGTCGATATACAGACGTTCGCGGGTAATTTGCGGGGCCGCTTTATATTCCGGCAATACCTTGGCGAAACGCTGCACTTCCCCCTGCGCTTCTAGCACGGTACGGGCTTTATAAGCACGTCCCTCTTCCAGAATGCGTTGCGCTTGACCGTTAGCACGAGGCTGCACTTCATTAGAATATGCTTCGGCTTCGCGAATATATTGTTGTTCGTTTTCGCGCGCAGCAATTGCATCATCAAAAGCTGCTTTCACTTCTTCCGGAGGCCTAGCTGCCTGAAAGTTGACGTCTAACAGGGTGATCCCCATATCATAAGGCTGAATAGTTTCTTCCAGCACACGCTGAGTATCGCTGCGCACGACAGTGCGTCCTTCGGTCAGGATGCGATCCATAGTGTATTTACCAATAACGCCACGCAGCGCGCTATCGGTAGCTTGACGTAGGCTGTCGTTAGCGTTCGTAACGCTAAACAAATATCGTTCTGGGTCGGTCACGCGATACTGCACGTTCATTTCGACACGTACTACGTTCTCATCGGTGGTTAACATAACTCCTGAAGCTGCAAGCTCCCGTACTGACTCGACGTTAACTGCAGTCACTACATCAATGAAAGTAGGCTTCCAGTTCAGGCCAGGCTGAACTAGATGATCAAATTCGCCAAAACGCAGCACTACGCCTCGCTCTGCTTCTTTAATCGTATAGAAGCCGCTGCTCGCCCAGATAATTATAACAGCCGCAATAACCAAGCAGATATAACGGCTGCTTCTGTCTGGTGCAAACATTCCGGTAACACCACCTTTATTGCTGAACCCGCTGAATTTGCGATAGATGTTTCGGAACATATCATCTAGATTGGGCGGTCCTTGTTCATGTTCGCCTTTATTGTTATTCTTGCCATAATTGCCATTATTATTGTTACTTCCCCATGGGTCGCGGCTATTTTCGTTATTACCTGACTGATTACACGTCATGTTTGCTCCATTTTACTTTAACTTATTATTATTTAAGCTTGAATTCCTCAAGGACGGTCAGGCATGTTCGTCGAACAACACCCTTTTCTGATTACATAAACGATGTTTGTCGATACTCAACAATGCTAATAACATTGCCATGCTTAGCAATTTCCTTCAGTTTACGCTTTTTATTGTATGTTCTGCAGCCGTTAAAAAACGGCGGCGTAACCCGCCCCCGGTCTCAAGAGCAAACCAAGCGATCTCATGGGCGCATGATTTTTCCTTTCAGGTGCTAGATAAGGTGTATTCATCAATAGAATATGCCCAATCGTTGTTGTGGGAAAAAGGCCACCCCGGCTGGATAATTTTTCTTTATCAAGATCGAAGAGGGGAGGGATTAAAATTGCCAAGTTGAGGCTTTTATCTATGACCAACAGGTTTAAAATATTATTATCTCCGATCTCAACGAGCACCTCACCCACATCATGAATATAATTACTAATAAATGTGTCGGCAGCTTCTCTAATATGTATCTATAGGTGTATATGGTTGCAGGTTATTTTACCACGGTTTCTAAAAATGGCGTTTAAAGTACGCCACTAAGTACTGGAACAGGTAGCATATAAATTATACTGTATCTACCAAATAGGCACCACTCACACGTCACCAAATTTTAATCCGGAAGCCTCGGAGAGGGAAGTTAGGTGAAATAGCTTAGCAGTCAATAGATTTTGTCTTAGACCATCTAACCGCTTGTATATATACTAGAAATCCTAGCAAGTTGACTCAATTGTGTGGATCATTTCTACCATGTATTTTACCGTTTTTTTTGGCGCTCATTCTGAGAAAATGTTAAGGATGACCCCCGTACGATCGATAATTCCACATTCTTACAGGAAGTTCAAAATTATGCCCTTAGGCTGGAAGATTAAGACCTGATCGAACATTCACATAGACACGTTATTGATTTAAACTTTTTAATAATGTTTCGGAGCAAACACTCCCCTCCTCCTCCGAGGATAAAGAAGACAAAGCTTAAAATTTCAACAAATATATCATATCTTTGGTATTGCTAAACAATATAAATTAGAAAAGTATGCTGATTAGCATCATACAGAGGTTCAACAACCGTACAATCTCTTATGTGTAGATATATCTCGAAGCTATAATTTAATCTTAACGTTAACAGCACGCTAAAACAGAGAGCTGTGGTCGACAGACAAGCGTCCTATTCAGCATTATCGCGTTTTTACTGCACTAGTTTTGCGAAGCAGGTATGTTACTCCTTGTTATATTATAATTAATGTGATTACAACAGCTAAGATTGTTATTATGATGCAATATAATTAAGCACATAGGCACGACAGTGGAAACATTCTGTTTGTAAGCTATCTAGCTAACCTTGTTTTTAACAAAGTTACAAACTAATACAAAAATCCAATCTGTCCTTGTAGTTTTAATGCCATTAACTAAATAAAAACCGGAACTCGTTCTTGACGCAACAAGTTCAAGAATAAATATTGCAAAGATTACCATTTCGCCATTTTTTCTCTCATGTGCTTTTTGTTTGTAACAGGAAGCACATGGCTATGAGTAAATAATTATTATAAAACTAGCGTTGAGCAATATAGATTATACACAATCATTTAACCTATGTATTGACAACTTGTAATACTCTCTCGAAAGATATGGTGGGATCATCACTATTAAGCCAATGAATATCCCGCCATCTTCGCAGCCAGGTTAGTTGACGCTTGGCAATCTGCCGAGTCGCGCAAACAACACGAAAAACCATGTCATCATAATTGGTTTCTCCGGCAAGGTATGACCACATCTGGCGGTAACCGACGCAACGCATGGATGACATTTCCTGATTCAGATCGTCTCGGGCAAAGAGTGTAATCATCTCTTGCTCAAAACCGTCGGTCAACATTTGATCAAAGCGTTGCGCAATACGCTGATGTAGCAATGCACGATCAAATGGCGCAATAGCGAATTGATGTACCTGATAAGTCAGTCTTTCACTAAATACTTTTGTCAATTGCGTTCTAGTGTGACCAGAAACAAAAAAAATTTCTAGTGCCCGCGACAATCTCTGCGTGTCATTGGGATGAATCCGATTTGCCGTCATCGGATCAAGCTTTTGTAATTGTCGATATAATTCTTGTTTCCCTACTGTTTTTGCTTTGCGTTCAATAAGAGTGCGCACCTCAGCACTTGCCGGGGGCAAGTGAGATAATCCTTCTAGGAGCACCTTAAAGTAGAACATGGTCCCGCCTACCAGCAACGGTATACGACCTGCCTTAGTAATTTTTGCCATTTCCTTAAGCGCATCACGGCGGAACTGTGCCGCTGAATAAGACTCTACAGGATCTAAAATATCTATTAGCCGATGGGGTGCTATTGCTAACTTTTCGGCGCTGGGCTTAGCCGTACCAATATCCATACCGCGATAAATCATAGCGGAATCAACGCTAATAATCTCAACCGGCAGGTGTTGGCATAACGTCATTGCAAGCGTAGTCTTACCGGATGCAGTTGGCCCCATAAGGAAGATGGCCTTAGAACAGATTGAGGATAGCAGCTTATTCATTGTTTAGGGTTTTAATAGCGTCTTCAATATTCAATGCTAACAACAGTTTTTCAGGAGGAGATTTTACCCATTGTGGACAAATACGTTCTACCTCAGCAAGCAATTGTATCACCCGGGCATGGCTCCAACCGACTACTTCGTACTGAAGTCGATTAGCAAACCAGGAAGCTATTTGATTATGCATCACTGATGTTTTATCGTACAGATATCTTAGCAACTCTGGAATTAATTTTCTTAAATTTTGTTGGCGTAATGGTAAAGGTACTGCATTTAGTATCGCCTGATTAAGATCCGCATGTAATAAAATCCCTATTTTTTGCAGCATTAGTTGATGGTATTTCAGCGCCTCAATTTCTTCATTGCTTAGTATCATGCGCAGCGGAATCAGAAGCGGCTGTGAGTGCAGCTGATCAGTACGAGGCGTTAGTTGGTGTTCGGTTAGGTAGCGTTTGGCAACTGGCAGTGAGAGAATCGATAGACTACTAGACGACTCTATGAGCGCATAGTAGGGAGCAAGAAGCGTCAGTACTTTACCAAAACTAGGGGGGGGAAGTGGCTGTCCCGGAGAATTTTTAGACACGGTACTACCTTCGATCTGTTGCGCTACACATAAGGTAGATATCTCGTCGCTAGTAGCAGGTAGGGAAAAACAATTGCGCCCGGCTGCCTGCCGATTCTCTAGTATGCGTGGTTTCGTATTATCTAAGCCGATCGTCCGGCACGTCGCCACTATTTGCTGAAGGACGGTTACTGCTGCTTGATAAATAAAATCATGCACCAGCCTCGCTTGATGAAAACGCACCTCTTGTTTGGTAGGATGTACATTGACGTCTACCTGATGAAGTTCCACCTCGAGAAATAGCACAAAAACCGGATGTTGCTTTACCCCCAACACTTCCTGATAAGCCTGCCGGATAGCGCAATTAATTAGTTTATCGCGAATCGCGCGCCGATTAACATAACTGTATTGCATATCAGGCAGATTTTGCTTAATCGGATCTGCTAGCCATCCGTGGATAGCCAGATCGCCATGTTTCCACAATACGCTCCGGGCGTGTTTAACAAAAGCTAAGCCGCAAACACTTTCCAGCCTATGCAAATTTTGGCTTTGCTTGCTAGCCGTACGGTATTGTCGCACAATTTTGCCATTATGCCGCAAAATAAATGCTACGTCGAATCGGGCCAGCCCGATTCGACGTAGCACCTCATAAATATGATTGAATTCGGTTTTTTCGGTGCGCATAAACTTACGTCTAGCTGGCGTATTATAAAACAGATTAAATACTTCTACGGTCGTTCCGACTGGATGAGCAGCGGGCTTAAGCATCACTGCTAGTTCACTCCCCTCCGTGTATGCTTGCCATGCTTCGCTTTGCGTGTCGATACGCGAGGTCAAAATCAGACGTGATACGGCGCTAATGCTGGCTAACGCTTCCCCGCGAAATCCCATACTGGTGATGCTTTCAAGATCATTTAGGCTAGCAATTTTGCTGGTGGCATGACGAGCTAGCGCTAGGGCTAGTTCTTGTTTAGCGATACCACTGCCATTATCACGGACCTGTATCCTTTTGGTGCCGCCACGCTCGACATCGATCTCAATATGAGTTGCCCCGGCGTCAATACTATTTTCAATAAGCTCTTTTACCACCGCAGCAGGTCGTTCCACTACTTCTCCTGCGGCTATTTGATTGGCAATTTGTGGCGGTAGCACTTGAATCCTCATAATGATTACGCCTCTAGCTTTTAATGGGTTATATGATAAATATTTCTTCAGCATAACTCTTTATTTAGCGCTATATTATTAGCAGCTTGATTAAGCTGGAAACAACCTATATTGACGGTTATAAAGGAAAGCCTTTCACCCTATTTCAGGAGACCGCCTCCTTAGGCTTTGGAGATCAGCTCATCGATGTTAGACGATGACCTAGCCTTTGGGTTACGTTGGTCTCGGTGTTTGCTGCGGAACCAACGTTATGCGGAAGATTTTTAAGTTTTGAACCAGTTTGCAACGGATGCGCCAGAAAATAAGCGCGCAGGCCCAGGTACAAGGCGTTGGCAATCTTATCTTGGTAAGCATTGTGACCGAGCAAACGTTCTTCTCGAGAATTACTTATGAAACCAGTTTCTACTAGTAACGAAGGAATATCCGGCGATCGTAATATGCCGAGACTAGCGTGTTCCGGTTGACGTTTATGCAGCATGCATACTCTTTGTAGCTGGCCCAGCACTTTTACTGCGATGTCGTATCCTACCCGCTGAGAATGCCCGAACTGTAGATCTAGCACAGCTTGGATGAGGTAGGGATCATTCTGATTGTTGGCTAACAAATTGCCTGCACCTCCGAGTAGCTCAGACTGTTTTTCATGCTGCTCAAGCCAGTTCGTCATTTCGTTATTAGCGCGACGATTAGACAACACCCAAACTGATGCGCCGCAGGCATTGCGATTAAGTGCCGCGTTAGCGTGAATAGATACCAACACGCTAGCGCCCCTTTTACGCGCGCTATCAGAACGGCCTATAACGGAAATAAAATAATCTCCATCACGAGTCAATACTGGCTTGAAAAGCCTGTCTCTATCAAGCAGCGCTTTTAGCTTACGTGCGATGGCGATAGTTACATTTTTTTCATGCAGGCCGTTAGGCCCGGTAGCTCCCGCATCCTGACCACCATGTCCGGCATCTATGGCAACCACCACCGGCTCAGAATTAGCCGGCAACTGTCTGCACGGCTTAATCGTCGATATTGATGCTGGGGTTACAACCGCGGCAAAGCTTTCCATCACTTTGATTCTTTTGATACAGTTTTTTTTTATTGATCTTGATGACGGTTGCGTGCTTGAAATAGACGAAACTGTAGTCGGCTGTTGATTTTTCACATTTAGCACTACATTATAGCGTCCGCCCCACTGCCGTATCGTAGCCTGCGCTCGAGATTTGCGGGTTAATTCGCATACTAGACGTATACTATCCTTATTAATTGGTGTACTAATTCTAATACGTTTAATCAAATTTTTGCCGCTGAAATAGATCGGCAACCCCCGTATCAGGCTGCTTTGGAAGATGTCTATAACTACTCGTTCTGGATTATGTAGCGAGAAAAAAGCGTAACCAGGCTGCTGATTAAACCTAAGGGTAACTATTGCTTGATAAGCGCTATTCGCAACATTGATATCGCTGAGCGGCGACGCCACTGCTTCTCCTCTGACCAAGCACATCGCTAACGCCAGCATTATCCTGAACTTTAGCTTCATGAAGGAGTTCCTTGCTGAGGTATCAGTAGTTGCGTTAGCATGCACTTGCTGTTGTCACTAATGGCTATTGCTTCGATCTGCCGACCGTTCCCTTTATACGTTAGCGTCAAGGCAATATCCGCTGATGGCAAGACACCTCTCCCGCGCTCTGGCCATTCGACTAAGCACATGGAAGTTTTATTAAAATAATCTCGAAGACCCATAAATTCAAGTTCCTCCGGATCCGCCAAACGATAAAGGTCAAAATGATAAATTGTCCAGTTTGGCAATATGTAGGGCTCTACCAAAGTGTAGGTAGGGCTTTTAACCTTGCCAAGGTGGCCTAAAGCACGAAGCAAACCACGGCACAATGTGGTTTTACCAGCACCCAGATCGCCATACAAATAAATTACGTGGGCTTTCTGGCAGGCAAAAGCCAATATTGTACCAACTGTTACAGTTGCCGTTTCATCGGGAAGAGATATAATAAGTTTTTGCATGCATAGTTTCTATGAAGAATCTAAAATAAATAAACAAATATAATGCTAGCAGTAAATTATTGGCCGGAATACTAAAGATTACTTTCTCGCAGTCATTCGGTCGGCTGTGAGTCATTGAATACGCAAAGCTAATATAAGTTGCATCATACGGCGATAACTGTTGCGTAAGTCAACCGCCAAAGATATCGGATAATAAATCTATTTTTCCTAATGCCGTGTCCACGTTACTAATATTCTCGATAACAACCGTGTCATCTTCAGTGGCTAGCAAACTTTTTGCATTTTTTAGCACTACTACACTGTAGTAGTGCCTCACCAGTTTTTATACACGTAGTCCATAAGTAAACGGTAATTTTCATGCCTCAGACGTTGTTAATCAGCAAACAAACAACTACACATAGTATGAAACATAATAAATTTTGTGACTTTTTTAGGATAAAATACCAGTCAGGTAAGCGCATATGCGGCTTAATGCATCGTTTATCTTAGTTTTTTAAAGCGCGCCGCGAATTTTGCCAAAACTGCTTATTTAAAGCTAGGTTTTTTACCATCACTTCCGCTAATTTCTAAGCTATACTGTATAATATTTAAATTAGCAATATTATTCATTAGCACACTCACAAGTCAATCCAGGGTCTATATAGTAGTTAGAGCTTCATGAGGCTCTCGTCGCATAGTGTTAATTGCGACGGCAAACTCATGATTTGCGCTCATAAATCAACAGGTATTAATTATTTGCTTTTATGCTTGCGGGGGACATCGCGAAGAGTAATACCGGCTGCAACAGTTTTAAAATGGATTGCTACCTTAGTGGTATTTTCAGATCAAGTCATTTTGTTTAACCTTTAATCGTTAGGAATAACTGATGCAGACATATTTACGAACATGTCTCACAGAGCCCCATAATAAACATGTGGGATACATCTAAAATGTTATTTACCCGCTGCCAATCAAACATGCAAGGTGTGGCAATATTTTTGGGGTAAAAGTATGTTGATAACTTAAATAATAGCAGAGTAATTAAAGCGCATCATTTATGTTAAAAACTGCTAGACATTTGCTACATAAATCTATACATTACTAGAATGCAATAGTGCGCAGTGCCTGTAGCTCAGTTGGATAGAGCGTTGCCCTCCGAAGGCAAAGGCCTCAGGTTCAAATCCTGACAGGCACGCTAGCAGCGTTTATGCACGTAACAATGGTACGCCATAAACCTAGTTTTACTATAAAATTCAGTAATGGTGATTGTAGCTCAGTTGGTAGAGCCCTGGATTGTGATTCCAGTTGTCGTGGGTTCGAATCCCATCAGTCACCCAATAATTATTTTAATGTTATTAGTGAGCATGCGAAGGTGGCGGAATTGGTAGACGCGCTAGCTTCAGGTGTTAGTGTCTCAAGAGACGTGAGGGTTCAAGTCCCTCTCTTCGCACTATATCTTTAAAATCACATGTCCATTAACATTCCTCAATAAGTCTGCTTGGTCTATACTATGTAATCTCGGCGAGTAGCGCAGCTTGGTAGCGCAACTGGTTTGGGACCAGTGGGTCGGAGGTTCGAATCCTCTCTCGCCGAAATATTCTCAAGGATCTTAAAAACTATATTCAGGTAAAATCACAATAATGTGTTGTTTGATCTATATCATGGCTATGACTATTTAGAATAGTGAGTATCAAAAATCATGTAAATCTTTCATTTTTGTCTATCTTATATAGTAAGTTACACTACTTTAGTAAATCTCTATTGATCTTCTGCAACCTCTGAGCCCCTCGAATGTTATGTGCTATAGTTGTTTTTCTTCGTTATGTCGGGAAAAACTACTGCTCCTTTTAGGAAAAGTAGTTTTTGTGTCATAAAACTTTTGATTAGACAGGCATGTCTAATTTTAGACTTCTGAAAAGATTCAGTTACTGATAGCAATTGGTAAGAAACAATACCTCTACCATATTTTCCAGTACTAGTTAAGGGGTTTAGTTCTTTGGTAAGTCAACTTTTGCTTTCAAACTTGGCTAAGGTAACTCACCTTATTATATATTGTACACAGCCTGCTAGTATAAGCAGCTAAGTCTTTCTTATGTAAGTTTTATTTGCACTTATCTTATCATGATAAGTGCCTTTAAATTTTAATCAAATCAATATTGCGATAGCTTATACCATAGTTTATCTCTGCAGGCGATATTACGATTAAATCATTGAATTTTGTTTTGCTATTTTGAAGATTAATTTTCTGCGTGCTAGTTAAGCTGATTATGTATGGTTGCAATACTATTACGGTGATCGCTGTTTTTGCACTTGGTGAGTACAATTTTAACTCATGTCGTCTTCGACCTTTAGATTTTATTGATAAGTCTTTTATGTAATATATTTAATAGTTTAAGATCGGGAGTTAACAAATAGGGATCGACAAATAAAAATTAATGGTTTGTGGGGCAGGGGTGGAGAGACTTGAACTCCCAACACCCGGTTTTGGAGACCGGCGCTCTACCAATTGAACTACACCCCTAAATAAGGTGGCGGTGCGGACGGGACTTGAACCCGCGACCCCCGGCGTGACAGGCCGGTATTCTAACCAACTGAACTACCGCACCCCCAAAATCGTTACACACTCAGAATTAAAATTAACTAGTTCAGCTCTTACTGTTAATTATTCTAACATGAGTTGAGGTTTTACTTGCTTGTTTAGGTTTTTATTGTCTCGGTATTAAATAATACGACATGTTATATGTTTGCAAGTTTTCTACTCTCATACATATAAGTAATATAATACTGCTTGCCTCTATAGGCAAGCTTTTAACCATTAATTTTATTCGTACTAGCAGCAAATTCACGTAAAATTAGCACCAGGCTGTTTTACTATGCTTTAAACTCAGCTTACTTATCACTCACTTGAAATTTTAAACTGAGTGATAAGTAAGCTAACCTTTGTACTTCTTTATTACATTTGGTTAAGAATCGAATTCCTCAAGCACATTACTTGCCAATCAATATTGGCAAACCAGACATAACCGTTTTTCATCATAAAATGCATTTAACTAAATTAAATTTCAAATTTTATTCCATCTTAACTGGCGCCATCAACACTTCAAAAATGTACATGTATTTTACACATTAATGCTCAATATGTAGGTCTCAAGCATAGTAAGATTTACGTATTTTCTGTATGTACTACGAGTACACATTATTGTTGCATTAAACTCTAATGCACTTGGATTCTAAAAATTCCTAACCATGATTACTTCATTCGAGTTAAGTAACACTGAATCGGCAAGAAATTTGCTGCTTTTGTTGTAGTTATATACATAAATACACTATTACATAGGCTAAGAATAGCCTATGGCTTATTATGTTTGCTTTTGTGTTTGTCCGCGGTATTATATATTTAGTAAACAGTTGTAGCTGTTGTTTGTGCGACTGGTTTTTAGTTAAGAAACATAAGACCTTGTGTCTACATATTTGTATGTCTTCTCCTGAAGTTATAACTATACCTTGTTTAACTTCTTTATCGTTTTGCTTCTTTATCTGAGTACTTTAAGTGCTCATGATATTATTTCATTTTACTACATGTATTGATTTAAGGTATGGTCCCACTTAACGTTCATAGCGTTAAAAACGCTATTACTAAGCTTAGTATCTGTTAATTTTATTTTATGATTAAAATTATCATAATCATTGTCAAGTAAATGTAGACATTTTCTCATTGCTTTGCTGATGCAACTTCTTACAGAAGAAATTTAATTTGTTATACATCACTAAAATTTAGGGTTGATACGCTGCAGTTAATGCCTTACATCAGGAGTTGCTTGTCAATACATATATCTTATATATGTATTGACACTTGATTCAATAACATTGAGGTATTTATTTATTAGTTAGTTTTTTAGTCGTGTCACACTGTTTGCTCATCCTAAAATCAGGATTGACCGTAAAAACTTCATTGAAAAATCATTTCTGTTACAGAATAACAGTACACTGGCCTATTTTCTTTAAATTGTTTTAGAAAACTCGCATGTGGGATTGCATTGTCTTAAAGACATAAACTTTTTAGAAAAAAGTCATTTATTAAATGACTAAACTACTGTATTAGTATAGTGCTAGTGACACTATACATGGTGAAGATTTAAATTGCTGACATTTATTTACAAGTAGGCACATTTTATGTAAAACATATTCTTTACACATGTATTTTTATTTATCATTGCTATTACGCATTACTACAACTTAAGTCACGTTGTAGTTTAGTCGTACATAGATTAAGCTTGATACGATTGCATTATGATAAAATGTTTTGTGTTAATCATTAGATCTAAGAAAAGCTAGTACACTTGATTAGATTTTAACTACTTACTTTGTTTTTAAATTTTATTAAATGTGAACTTTAAGTATTTAGACTACAAGGGATCATAGAAAGTTTTTTTGATGTGGCAGATAATTTAATTATAGACTTTTCTGCAGTAATCTTGTTATTATTTAACTCTACTTATTAATACAAATGGGAAAACCATTTCTACATATTAAATTAATTATTTTATAACTTATTTCCATGGATCCTCAAGCAGTGTTTTTAAAACTGTGAATCGTATGAATACAGTTTTTTATCTTTTGCAACATTAATGTCCGAGCATTAATATCTATTTATAAAATTACTTTCGCTAAAAATTTATATTTTACGTATTGTACTGCACATCAAAAATTATATTTTTAGTAATGTTAAGCAATACTTATGCTTTTATAATTTCTTATATTATCGTATCAAAGTCAAATCACAGATACTATCTAATTTTAAATTAATTTTAATAAACACGTTTTACTCAAAGAGTTTTACAACACCAAATTTTCTTGGTACACCAATTTAATAATTAGGTAAAGGCGTTACAATTTTGTAACACTGTTATTTTAATCGTTTTAACGCCGTGATTTACTGTAGCATTTAATCCTTATATTTTGATTTTGTCACTCTATTCATTATACTCAATAGAGCTTAATTTAAACTAAAATCAGTCGCTTTCACTAGCTATGTCAGCCAGTGAAAGCGACTGATTCCCAATCAAACGCACTTTACTTATAAGTTTAGATACAAACGACATGCGATTTGATTAATAATCAGTGTACAACAACATCGCTAATATACGATACTGTTAACCTCTTTGATAGAACTCTCTCTGGGTTATAGCGTAGTTAGCCGTTGAAACACTAATTTAATGTTGATCACTGACTAGCAATAATATGATCTTTCCATACTTCTAGATTAATGGGTTTTCCCGGCACCAATTGACCAGTCAGTATCTGCTGCGAAAGCATGTTCTCTATCTTTTGTTGAATAGTGCGTTTTAACGGTCGTGCGCCATAAACGGGATCAAAACCCGATTTACTCAACAACGCTAGTACCTCGGCGCTGGCGTTGGCGGTATACCCCCGTTCTTTTAAGCGCTGGTACAACAGCTGCAACTGAATTTGCGCAATTTTGACAATATGCTCGTGGCTCAAAGGATGAAAGACAACGACTTCGTCCACTCGGTTAAGGAACTCTGGCCTAAAATGGTGGCTTACAACTTCAAGCACGATATCTTTCATTTCTTGATAATTCATCTTGCCAAAGCGCTCTTGAATAACGTCCGACCCTAGGTTGGACGTCATGATGATCACTGTATTACGAAAATCCACGGTACGTCCCTGACCATCGGTCAGACGACCGTCATCTAATATCTGCAGCAAAATATTAAATATATTCGGATGTGCTTTTTCGATTTCATCCAGAAGAATCACCGAATAAGGACGGCGGCGTACTGCTTCAGTCAAATACCCCCCTTCTTCATAACCGATATAGCCAGGAGGAGCGCCTAACAATCGCGATACCGAATGTTTTTCCATAAATTCGGACATGTCGATACGAACCATAGAATTTTTGCTATCGAACAAAAACATCGATAGCGCTTTGCATAGTTCCGTTTTACCTACCCCTGTTGGACCTAAAAACATAAAGGAACCGATTGGTCGATTAGGGTCAGCCAGACCAGCCCTGCTGCGGCGTATGGCGTTAGACACTGCTGCCACTGCTTCATTCTGTCCAATGACCAACTGATGCAAATCATGCTCCATTTGTAGCAGTTTAGTCTGCTCGCTTTTTAGCATCCTTGATACAGGGATGCCCGTCCAGCGGGCTAGCACTTCGGCAATCTCGATGTCGGTAACTCGGTTGCGTAATAAGCGCATACCTTTGCCTTCTGTTTGCGATACCGCCGCAAGTTGTTTTTCCAAAGCAGGGATTGTACCGTACTGCAATTCAGACATCCTTGTTAAATCACCAATGCGCCGTGCTTGCTCAATCGAAATCTTTGCTTGTTCCAGTTCTGCTTTCAAATGCTGTGTGCCTGATAAAGAAGATTTTTCTGCTTTCCATTCCTCTTCAAGTTCAGCATAATCTAGTTCTTTTTGTGTCAACTCATCATTAAGCATAGCCAGCCGTTTGATGCTAGCATCATCTGATTCTTTCTTTAGCGCCTGCTGTTCCAGCTTTAATTGAATTATTCGGCGCTCTAGACGATCTATCTCTTCCGGTTTAGAGTCTATTTGCATGCGAATGCTGGCTGCAGCTTCATCTATAAGGTCAATCGCCTTGTCTGGCAGTTGTCTGTCGGCAATATAACGATTTGACAGCGCAGCAGCTGCAACGATAGCCGGATCTGTGATCTGCACATGGTGATGCAATTCATAACGTTCTTTCAAGCCGCGCAGAATAGCGACAGTATCCTCTACGTTAGGTTCTGTAACCAAAACTTTTTGAAACCGCCGTTCTAACGCGGCATCCTTCTCAATAAATTTGCGATATTCATCAAGTGTCGTTGCCCCTACGCAATGCAGTTCGCCGCGGGCTAGCGCAGGTTTAAGCATATTGCTGGCATCCATCGCGCCGTCCGCCTTGCCAGCGCTCACCATTGTATGCAATTCGTCAATAAACAAAATAACATTTCCTCCCTGCTTCGACAAATCGCTCAATACGCTTTTTAGGCGTTCTTCAAATTCACCGCGGTATTTCGCACCGGCCACTAGCGATCCCATGTCTAGAGATAACACCCGGTTTTTTTTCAAACCTTCGGGCACTTCACCATTGACGATACGCTGAGCTAGCCCCTCGACAATAGCTGTTTTTCCCACCCCGGGATCACCGATAAGAACCGGATTATTTTTGGTACGACGCTGCAACACTTGAATAGTACGGCGAATTTCTTCGTCGCGACCAATCACGGGGTCAAGTTTGCCCTGCTCTGCACGCTCAGTGAGATCGATGGTGAATTTTTGCAGAGCTTGGCGTTGATCTTCTGCTCCTTTATCGTTTATAGGATTACCGCCGCGCATTTTCTCAATTGCCAAAGTAATTGACTCCGTATTAACGCCTGCCGACTTCATGAGCTCGGCCATCGTCCCACGCGATTCCAGCAATGCTAGAACAAAGAGTTCGGAAGATATAAAACTATCGGCGCGTTTTTGTGCTAACTTGTCGCACAGGTTTAACACGCGCATCAGATCTTGCGAAGGATGTACATCTACCCCGTTAAACTCCACTTGCGGCAGCCGTTCGCAAGCCTGATTGACCGCACTAATAAACGGCAAAATATTAACGCCAGCGGATTGTAGTAGTTGACGCACGGTGCCATTTTCTTGTTTCAACATGGCCGCCATTACGTGTGAAGGTTCAACACATGGGTTATCATGCCGAATCGCCATAGATTGAGCATCGGCTAGAGCAAGCTGTAATTGGTTAGTTAGACGATCTAGACGCATAACTTCTCTCACTTTTGATAAAATCACTATTTTAAGATTAAATCAGGTAGTTTATTTATAATGCAAGTTATATATTGCTAATAAGCAAAAGAATTATTCTTACCCATTCTTTCTTGTCTTAATCAAGAAAATTATTGCAACTAAAGTTGCAATGCGTATATACACCCTTCGGTAAGGTATAGAAAAGTATTTATTGCCTGCACTGTGCAATACTTACCGCCATATATGTCGTATATTTCTACCATCATCAGACTTAAAATCGCTAGTTGGTAGAGATATCTATATTTTCCCTGCAGACAAAACACGCTATTGATCATAACACTATGATAAGTAAGTATTTATATGAGCAAACATTTAAAATACTTTCCAACTGCACCTGAAATGCTACCTACGTATGCTTTTGTACATTCATGCATCACCTCGTCAACCGGCATGTATGAGCAACCCTATTTATCGTTTCGTATTAATCGGAAAATAGCTCCGGAAAACAAACATTGGTCATTAATAATACAAAACTTGGTGCCTATATTGTACTAGTGTAACCCGCATCACCGTACGTAGAGTTTATCTCTTTGACATTTCATACTAAAACCACATCTATGCCGTATACCTGAATCAGGTAATACGGCGCTGCGGGAAGATGCAACAGCTACTTTACACATCGATAATTGTCTGCACTGAAGGTAAAATCATTGCCGGCATGCCCCTAAAATAAAAAAAATTTTAGGACGAGTAGCTCACGCTGTCCCCGCAAGTCGTTCTGCAAGCCCCTAATGGGGGGTTACCAGATGTGGGGCAATAAGCTGCTTCACGACTTGTTTAGTTTTTTTGGCATAATTCATTGTCTTTTTTCAACTGTGTTATCAGCAAAGACATATCCTGCGGAAGGGGAGCGTACCATTCCATTTTAATCGAGGTGATTGGATGGTAAAATTGTAATAAAGTGGCATGCAGAGCCTGGCGATTAAAACGGCACAGCACTTCGTTAAAAGATTCTGAAGCGTTTTTAGTCGGTCTCGAACGTGTGCCATAAAGTGGATCTCCCACCAGCGCATGATTGATATGAGCCATATGCACGCGAATCTGATGAGTGCGACCGGTCTCCAAACGTAAGCGCAGGTGCGTATGCGCGCGAAAGTGCTCTATAATGCGGTAATAGGTCACTGCTGGCTTACCCATCTGGTTTACTGCCATACGCATTCGCTTGGTGGGGTGACGAGCGATCGGCTGCTCTACGGTACCACCATAAGTCATCTTGCCTATAGCGATAGCTTCATATTCTCGTATAATTTTCCGTGCCTGCATTAAAGCCAGCAGGCGTATTTGTGCCGGCACAGTTTTGGCCAACACCATCAGACCAGTAGTGTCTTTATCCAATCGATGGATGATACCTGCACGGGGTACATCCAAAATGGGTGGGAAATAATGCAGCAGCGCATTCAATAAGGTGCCATCAGCATGGCCGGCGCCAGGATGTACCAACAGATTACAGGGTTTATTTATAATAAGAATATCGTCATCTTCATAAATGATATTTAACGGAATATCTTGTGCTTCCCAGCAAGACTCTTTTATAGAAATCTGCATTTCTATAAATTCTCCGCCAAGCATTTTTTTTTTAGGCACTGTGGTAATATGTCCGTTCACCCTTACTAAACCGGCAAGTATCCAGGCTTTTATCCTCGATCGGGAATAATTAGGAAACGTTTTAGCTAAAGTCTGATCTAAACGTTGTCCGCGTTGTGATACATTCACCGTTCCGTTAATTTGTTTGTACCGTATCATATATATGAATATTTATTCACGTTGAGTTTTTATGGCGATGCCATTTTAATAAGTGTGCCATCATAACCGTTTTGATTTAGAAACTAAACGAATCATGTTACTGGAACAATGCTATGAAGATAGGCACAATGTCATTATGCGTATACAATATCTAGTAACGATCGCCAAACTGATCTTAGGTTTGGCGGTTTGTTTTATTAACAAATATGCTATTTCTAATACTTGCTTTTCCAAAACATATGCTTCTGCGCAGCAAAAGCTACAGGATGGCAATTACAAAGATGCCATCAAGGAGCTAGAGGAGCTTAATAATCTCTATCCGTTTGGTTCAGGAGGGCAACAAATTCAACTTAACTTAATTTATGCTTATTACAAATATGCTGACCTGCTGATGTCGCAAGTCTACATTGATCGTTTTTTACGCTTTAACTCCACCCATCCTAACGTTGACTATGTACTCTACATGCGTGGCTTAAATTATATGGCGCTTGACGAAAGTCCATTACAGGGATTGTTTGGCGTAGACCATGCCTCTCGCAATTCTGAATATGCCAGAAAGGCATTTCGTTCTTTTATGCAACTGATGCGTCAGTATCCGGAAAGCCAGTATGCCACTAATGCAATTAATCGATTGGTTTATCTAAAAAATAGACTAGCCAAATATGAACTTTCGGTGGTGAAGCACTATGTCAAACGTGGCGCTTATGTTGCAGTAGTCAATCGTGTGGAGCAAATGCTACGTGACTTCCCCGATACGCAAGCGACATATATGGCGCTTCCTCATATGGAAAAAGCTTATAGGGAATTGCAACTAACTAACCAAGCGGAGAAAGTGACAAAAATTATTGCAGCTAATCCGTCTTTTCTACTGTCATACCAAAAAAGTGATAAAAATACACAAAAATGCTTTTAGCAAAAGTATGCACAATGTTAAGAATACATAGTGAATTGTATACTAAATCAACAGTAATTTATACTACCAATAAGCAAATAGACATAACTACCTTCATTCGTAAAAGAGCTAAGCGTTTAATTAAACAAGAGCACCCTAGTAGATTTAGCATTTTAAAACTTATATAATGTTCTGTGTGAATAAATGTAACTACGAGTATACCTCATGGCCAATAGTGAGGTAAGCACAACCCATGTCAATATATGCCTCTTAATTTTATCTATAAACTAAAACATTCATATAATTTGGAAGTGTTATTTTCTACTCATATTTATTGCTGAATTTAGCCGATGCTATCATCACTATCTGCGTAAAAAACTCGCTAAATAATTATTGCAATTAACCTCATAACAGATTGAAATCACAACTAAGAAAAGGATAACACAACTTTTAAATAGAATATAAAATCCTAAAATAATACAGCATTGTTATGCTAAACTTATGTAACGATCTTAGTAATGAAAAATCATTGCGCAATACTTAGTTGCATATCTGTGTCATATTTTAGTATTTATCGCAATAGCTACTATCTTAGCTATCAACTAGTTGTATTTACCAAATTAATAAACATGATGCTGAATGCTTCATTAAATGAAATGTATCTTCGTTAATAAGTTTATAACGCACTTCTGGCACTTCCCGTGCCATAAACAACTCTTTCATTATAACTAATATTCACGTAGGTCAAGATAGATCGTTGACTGGTAAGATAAAAATAGCAGTATAGTGGTAGATAGTTAATTGCTATTTTTGCCGTCTCATAAAAAAATGTGGAGACAAAGTATCCATTGAAATACATCATCTACGATGTCATTAAAGTATAAACAGGAAGTCTTCGGTTTATTTAATTCTGGATTTATTCATCCGTAAATTGGTGGCTGACGTTCTCGCCGAACACAGCAATAATAGTTTAAGAGTTTTAGATATATTGTAAGACGCGCCATGTTAATCCATAACATGCTTGAATGTCTTTTAAGAACAACAAGTACTTATCTATAATGTAATTATATTCTTTTTGTCAAAAAGTTTACCCCTATTTTCAGTATTTAACTATTTTATATAACTTGTTACTTTTAATATATTTTAGATTATATCGTTTTGCATTTGTGATCCTAAAACAAAACGTTGAGGTATTTTACAAATTTATTGCTGCGGAAGATAATGCAACGGGTTTACGGATTTCCCCTTATGACGAATTTCAAAATGCAATCTGGTTGTGTTGGTTCCTGAGTTACCCATGGTAGCAATTTTTTGTCCTGCTTTAACTTTTTGTTGTGCTCGGACTAACAAAGTATCGTTGTGGGCGTAAGCACTCAAGTAATCATCATCATGTTTAATAATGATCAAATTACCGTACCCGCGTAAGGCATTGCCGGCATAAACTACTCTGCCGTTAGCCGCTGCCCAAATTGGCTGTCCTCGGAAACCGGAGATATCAACCCCTTTATTGCCGCCTTCTGCACCAGAAAAGTGATCAATAATTTTTCCATTCGTAGGCCAATACCATTTAGTTATTGCCGTGCTGGTTACTACAATCCGATCGGTTGTAGTAACATCATTACATTCGGTTGACAACATTGTGCCATTAGACGATGGTAAATTTTTTTTTAAATTATTTTTATTTGATTTTTGAGAAATAATATTGTTTTTATTAGAATTAATGTTCGATTTCATTAATTGTGCATGAGAGGTATGAGCGGGCAATACCACAACGCTGTTATTATCATGATTAGAGTTAGATGTTAGATTAGTTCCCGAAGAATCCTTGACGGTGATCGTCGTCATTTTATTTTCAATCTGCAAAGTTTGACCTACATTTAGGATGTAAGGTTTCGGAATCTTGTTCTTTTGCGCTAAATCTTGATAGTTATTTCCAGTAATCCAGGCTATATAAAACAATGTATCACCGCGTTTTACTTTATATGTCGGGCCGAAATAAAAACCTTTCTTAATATTGTCATATTTCCGATTGTAAAAGGTATTTCCTTGTGGCCAAATATTTATTTGACCCTGAGCATTTTTACTTACAGTGGTCGCGCTAAGCGGTTGGTCAAGACGCCTGTCGTTCCCAAATATGGTATCTTGACTACTGTGGCTTCCGATGACACTGCCTATCGGTGCGCTAATTTTATTTTGAGAGCATCCCACTAGCCCCATACTCACCATGGCACAGACTACAATACGACACCATGTGCACTTCTGGCTTACCATGCTCAATTTTTTCCTATGGCAGCAAGGTTATTTATCATTTTACATAGGCTCAACATTATGTTGTTATATATCCATTTAATGATATTGGTTACAGTAATAAAATATTTTCAGCTATTTATGTGATAATTGTTGAATTTTCGTTCATGTTAGCAACAACCACTAGATCAATTTATTAGATACATTTTATAGAAATATTAAGGCATTAAGCTAGTTATACTTTCATAAGCGTAATAAAATTAGACTTTTCTACGGTATCAACTACAAGTTCTCCGTACTTTCGGTTTACCCGTGTTTACATGTTGCTGCTTTTCGCCGAAAGGTAACACACAATCACGCCCTTATAATTTAGCTCTATATTAACCAGTGTGTTGGGAATTAAGGTAGTATGGCTTTAACGATAATAGCGCGTAACACAGCCCCACGCGACGGCCATCACACTTCCAGCTAGTCACAGTCGCTAGTAGGAGAAGAATATTATGTAGATCAAGCAATTTTAGTCGGCACTTATATTACCACCCCTACAATTTTTTGATTCAATTTAACGAACAGACGTGCTTAACCAAATGCGATAGAATAGCAGGCTGATAGCAAAAGCAAGTACCTATTTCAACACCCGAGATTCCGGACGCAGTGCTAGCAATTCAGTCATACGCGCCATGATATAGGTTCGTGTAAATAGTTAAATCTAGTTAGATGAACAGCGCGGAGTTATCGCAGGCTATATGCTCTAATGCCGCGTTGATAAAAAGTTTGTACAGCCTCGCTTACATATGTTGCTGCAACAAGCGCTCCATATAGCTAATACGTTGCCGATGTAGCGGCGCTAGCATCGTTTGCATGCGTATGCTAGCTACCATATGTAGTGGAGAGACCCTTGGTGTTTCGAAGCCAGTCGCTCAACACGGTTATAGCCGTGTTAGCAGTAAGATCTACTTGTAAAGGAGTTAGTGAGACATATCCCTGACTGACTGCCTCAAAATCGGTACCAGGACCTTCATCAAGGAAACCAGCTGGAGGTCCGATCCACAGCATTTCCCGGCCGCGCGGATCTTTTTGGCGAATTACTTTGCTGGCAGGATATCTGCTACCACAGCGGGTCACTTTGCACCCTTTGATTGACGATAGTGGTAGGTCTGGAACATTGATGTTAAGTATTTTTCCCGTACGCAGCGGTGTGTTAATTATCGCCAACAAAAGACGCCAGGTAACGTCGACAGCGGTGGCTAAGTGACGGTTGCCATTTAGAGACACCGCTAGAGCTGGATAGCCCAAATGACGTCCTTCCATTGCGGCTGCAACAGTGCCGGAGTAAATCACGTCATCGCCCAGATTTGGACCGGCGTTAATGCCCGATACAACAATATCTGGTCTGGGACTCATCAGAGCATTGACGCCGAGATAGACGCAATCAGTAGGGGTACCGGATAGAATAGCTATATCGCCGTTTAGTTGAGTTTGTGTGCGCAACGGCGCATTCAGCGTTAGAGAATTAGACGAGCCGCTGCAGTCACGGTCCGGCGCCACGATTTGCACGGTGGCAAGCTGACGTAACGTGACTGCAAGTTGCTGAATGCCGGGTGCATGAATGCCATCATCATTACTTAAAAGTACGCGCATAGTATTTGTTGACTTTATTTTATAAATAACAAAATTATAATGTGCACCATAACTCCCTAGGAGTAAAAGACGTAAAACTATCCTGTCCCGATACTTTTAGCCAGTGGCATTAGTAAAGGTTAAAGCGTAAATATCAAGTAATAATGGCATGAAATATCATAGTGGTGAAACCAGCAATTTATAGAGTTAAGTAAATTAAGTTTAGTTACATATTAAGTACGTCTTGCTTGGTCAATGCGTGGACTACGTTAAGATAATCCCTTAACCGTTAAGGTTAAATTATAATGATGACTGTTCTGTCAGAAAGTGTTTATAAGCAATATAAACAGGGTAGTGGCTAGAAATCAATGCATAAAAATCTTACCCCAATTAGTATAGGATATAATTTGTCGGTAAGAAGGCTTACAAAAATTTTCAGCAGCAACCTGTCTTTCAACAAAGCTAAATTAGCGCTATTGGCTCAAATAGTAGCTTCCGTCGTATTTTCCACAAATTTAGCCACCTCAGTTTAGGCTAAGGAAAAATATTGCAGTTTCAGTATAAACTACGTCCTTGTAACTGCGCAAAATGCTATTCGAACATATTAATTAATAAATACTAAATTGGTGGCGAAAGTACAAATGTATGTTTTGCTGCTGATCTTTTGCAGTTTGTTATTTATTGCAGTTTATTATTTGCAGAGAGCAGCATAGCCATCTTTAGATTATTGTCCTTATGATCAAGCTTTCTGCTACTAGCAAAAATATTTCTGTATCACTAGTTACAGCAGCCATTCGGACGATTCTTAACTTACTTACAATACGCTTATTTTACCTAGAGTATAGGTAGATAGATTACGCCTTACGAAGGCTAAATTTTCAACTTAAGCCCGTGTCGGGGCATTGTGAAGAGCATGCCTCAGCTAGTTTAAGTGTTCTCATGCCCCTTCCTTCGCAGTGGTAATCATGTGAGGCCGGTAAGACAGACAAAACCACTATTAACTGTAAAAGCGAAAATGTCAGCAAAACTTCGCTTGTACATACCCAATGTGCAGTATTCTGCGTTAGGTTTTATGGAAATCTCTAGACAAAATGCTCTTTTTAGCCATTGAACTCGAAGTGAAGTTATTTGTATCACGAAATATTTGTTGTTGCGGTTTTTAAAAAATAGTTAAGACTATTGCCGAACAGTCGGTGTATCTTATTATATTCTATCGGATCAGGAGCCCGACCGCTTCACAAGCGATACCTTCGCCGCGGCCGATAAAGCCGAGCAGTTCGGTTGTGGTTGCCTTGATATTGATATCATCGATATAGCAGCAGCCAAGATCTTCAGCAATATGCATACGCATTTGAGGAATATGTAGTGCTATCTTTGGCTCCTGAAATATAAGTGTGATATCTAGATTGCCCAGACGATAACCCTTAGCTGTGATTAATTTCCACGCTGCGCGCAATAGTAGCCGGCTGTTTTTACCTTTATAGGCCGAATCGGTATCAGGAAATAAACTACCGATATCACCGAGCGCAGCTGCACCTAGCAGAGCATCGGTAGCCGCGTGAAGAGCGATATCTCCATCAGAATGTGCGAGTAGGCCTTGCGGATAAGGGATGCGCACACCGCCAATAATCAGCGGGTTTTCACCGCCAAACTTGTGCACGTCAAAACCGTGTCCGATACGCATATTTATGTATTCTCCATATTAGCAAATTGAGACAAAAAGCAGCGAGCAAACGCAAAATCTTCCGGGCAAGTCACTTTAATGTTGTCTGCTCGCCCCGGAACCAACAACGGTGCGTAGCCACAATATTCTATTGCCGAGGCTTCATCGGTCACTACTGCACCTTCTGCAATAGCCCGTTTCAGACAGTTGCTAAGCAGTTCTCGCGCAAACAACTGAGGCGTAAACGCATGCCATAAATCCTCGCGCTCGACAGTGCTTGCAATAATTCTCGTACTAGTCATTGCGCGTTTTATTGTGTCGCGCACCGGCGACGCCAGTAACCCACCTACATCTGTATGATTCTTAATTGCTAGCAGGCGTTGCAAATCATTTTGATGCAGACAGGGACGCACGGCATCGTGCACTAACACCCAAGATGCTGTGCGTGTGTGACGCATAGCAGCCATGACTGAGTCGACGCGCTCTGATCCACCGGTGACTACGCTTACTCGCGGATCGGTTGCTACCGGTAATTGGTGATACCAACGATCCGTCGGACTGATTGCCACGATGGCCTCGCGGATGCAAAATTGTCGCAGTAGCACGCCGAT
This sequence comes from Sodalis endosymbiont of Henestaris halophilus, assembly GCF_900161835.1. Classification (GTDB taxonomy): domain Bacteria; phylum Pseudomonadota; class Gammaproteobacteria; order Enterobacterales; family Enterobacteriaceae. The sequence goes on from NZ_LT897836.1 coordinate 1,097,485, forward strand.
AGCGTGCTCAAGAATAGTTTTATCACCGATAGTGAGGTATTGTTTGGGTAAAGTAGTTTGCATGCGTCTGCCAATTCCAGCTGCCGGTAATATGGCGATAACGTCAGAAACAGGTTCTACGAATAATGTCATTATTGACTTATTGCGTGGCTGGTATTTGTTTTCTCTGTTCCGGTACTAGGCGATAAAATGTTTCACCCGTCTTAATCATACCAAGCTCATTGCGTGAACGTTCCTCAATAGCTTCTTGCCCATAGATTAAATCATCAATTTCGGTAAAAAGTTGAGAGTTCCTCGCTTTGAGTTGCGAGTTGTTCATTTCTTTTGCCGCAACATCGCTCTTGATGCGCACTAAATCTTGCATACCGTTTTTACCTAACCATAGCGAATACTGTAGCCAACTGAGTAATATTACTAATAATAACGTAAGTTTATTCATTTTAACATTTAATTTTTATCACACTATTATATCATAATTGTGCGTTTTAACTTCATAATATCGGATAAATGTCTCTGCAAATCTGCATTTGCTTGCAGTGCAGATAATTTTTTCTGATAAAATGCCTAATATCTTGCCTTTCTAAAAGATAGTTGATAGATGCTATAGCCAAAATAGGCAAAACCATAGATAAATCAGTGCCGTTAAATATAATTCACGACCTCGTCGTATTCTATACTATGTTGCTAGTAATATGCACATAGACAGATAGCATTATAAAACAACTACCTCTAAAACAAGGAAATAAGAAAACAAGAAAACAAGAAAACAAGGAATTTAACGCTAAATTGCAGGATAGGTGCAACTAAAAATCAAATCAATAAAAGTTAACTTTAACGATGATAGTAAATTTACCACTCGATTCAGCGCCGACTTTTGATGAATAGCGTTAAATTATGTATAATGCAAGCAACCAACAGCGTTATAGAGGCATGATATGATAAAGTAAACAAAAGGTAGGTTTCATATCGTACACCGCTGCTGCTTTGACGCAATTAAAGTGGTAAGCAGAATAAGATTAATATTCAATACCAGCCGTGTTACCTAGCCCATTCGAGCGGATATTTTCACATCTTTTACCATTGCTGATTTTCAGATCATGGCAAAACTGTTTTTTAGACCTATTATTGCTGTTTAATAATGGGTGCTCATGCAAGCTAATGTGGCACTTGCTATTCCTATTTTTTACGAATGAATTTGTAGAAACATACAAGACCGATACACCACAGCACCGCGCCTTGATGTTTATTTTATATCTTGATATTTTAAAAATTAATGTAGTACACAGTGGTTTTTGTTTGATAACTCAAACAAATTTCCTAGTTTATCGATTACTATTTACCTATCCAGAAAATAGCTCGCTCCTCAATAGAGGCAGTGACCGTGCTGAATAGATGTCAGTACAAAATTAAATTCATCGTATGTGCCATCGTAGTTTACGATAGACGTCTTGCAACAGTTAGCGCACAAAGCCGTTGGTGTTAGAGTGCTCGTGTAGTCTTTATTAATTAAGCCTGACCTCATCACTAGCTGGTATCCGGTAATCTAAACTAGATTGATCTGAGTGTTTTATACCGTTAGTAGCGTTTTTGCTGGTATTTATCAGTCGACTTCCTAAATTAATAGCGATAAAATCAGACTGGAAAACAGAATTTTTATTCTCTAATCCTGTCGCCATGTTACCGACTAGCTACGAGAATTTTAGATTAGTTTAAATATTGCGCTGGTAAGCGCATCGGTTGTTTCTTACTCAGGTTAATTACTGCTATGTTATTTTAGCACATAAAAAACGTGATCACGGCATATATTTGTTAGAAAGTATGTTCAGAAGAAGCTGTAGTGACCACTTTTATCGCCTTACAGCGCCAATAACATCACGCAAGTAAATTTATGAAGCAAAGACAATCTTGGCGGATACTCTCGAATAACTGTTGTTAAAAGATACTAGATTAATCTTGTTAATCGCTACGACCAAATGATCTATACCCCAACAAGATGTTAAAACTTTAGCGTTAGATCTAGTCCAGCACACCTTTGCTTGCATTAATACTCAGGATGCCTAGTATCAAATAAAAGCACTGGTGACCAAATTACGGGCAAACGATAAATTTGTTCTCTCTCGGTAGAGACAGAACGATATATGACATTAATAATTATTTCCTCTGTTCACACTGAACCTACAGGTTGTCAACGTTAAAGAAGATGCTTATGCTGTCATAACTACTGCTGTAAGTCAAAAGACAGTTAAATTTATTTAATGCTGTTGCAATTGCAGATATTTTTACCCTGCAATGCAGTTTATTTAAGATAAATTATTAATGCAATTATAATATTAGCATGTTATGCGTACAGTACGTTACTGTGTCGTTTAGCGGCTAATCGCTGAGTATGCAAAAGTGCCTACGCTGTGTTATTCAAAAGCGTAGATCACAGATATAAAAGTCGGTTATCATAACCTTCATGGCAGTTCACTACTGTTTTGCGATTATTATTCCGATATCGCGGCACTAAGTGATACTGGTAAGGGCTAATATCAGCGATCCTTAGCCGTATAGCTACTTAAAAACTACCTGATCTGCCTCATCTTGCATTTCGCAGGACACTCATACAGATAAATAAAGATCACTGTTCATTAAATAAGTAGCCCCTTATTCCTGGGTAGTTAGGAATAAGTTTATTAAACGAGTTATATAGAATAAAGCTATATATTGTCAGTCCACCCAAAATTGCTAGCAGTTTATCTTCATTATGAATAAAAAACTATCGGTTCTGACTAGAACGTTTTCAGGATTACTAAAAGGTAGGCTAAACAGCGCATTAGAGTCGATGCTGATTTTACACCTGGTTTTTTACTTCACTTAGACCGTTAAATTGCGCGCGATCACCTAGGGCTTCTTCGATACGAAGAAGCTGGTTGTATTTTGCAACGCGATCGGAGCGGCTCATAGAGCCGGTTTTGATCTGACCAGCAGAGGTTCCTACTGCTAGGTCTGCAATCGTTGCGTCTTCAGTTTCTCCGGAACGGTGGGAAATGATGGTTGTATAACCGGCATCCTTAGCCATATTTATCGCCGCCAGCGTTTCAGTCAGCGAACCAATCTGGTTCAATTTAATCAGAATCGAGTTAGCTATACCCTGGTCGATACCTTTTTTTAAGATTTTGGTATTGGTGACAAATAGATCGTCGCCTACCACTTGGATTGTTTTGCCCAGCAGTTTTGTTAGGTAAGAAAAACCAGCCCAGTCTGACTCGTTCAGACCATCTTCAATTGAAACTATTGGATACTGTTGACTCAGATCTTTTAGGTAATGCGTAAATTCCTGTGAGGTAAATATCATACCTTCACTTTTCAAGTTGTAATTGCCTGTAGATTCTTCAAATAATTCAGAAGCCGCACAGTCTATAGCCAGAGTGATGTCCTGACCAAGCACGTAATCAGATTGTTCGACCGCTTCTTTGATAATTGCAAAAGCAGCAGCGTTGGATTCTAGATTTGGTGCATAACCGCCTTCGTCACCGACAGCGGTGTTCATGCCTTTGCTTTTTAAAACCTTTGCCAAGTTGTGGAACACTTCTGAACCCATACGTACCGCTTCTTTTAAGGTTGTCGCTCCGATCGGCTGAATCATGAACTCCTGAATATCTACGTTGTTATTAGCATGTTTACCGCCGTTGATGATATTTATCATCGGTAAGGGCATAGAAAATTTTCCGGAGGTGCCATTCAACTCAGCAATATGCGCATACAAAGGCATGCCTTTGTATGCGGCGGCAGCTTTGGCGGCAGCTAAAGACACAGCCAGAATGGCGTTAGCACCAAATTTGGATTTATTTTCGGTACCGTCTAGATCAATCATGGTTTTATCCAACGCTGCTTGATCTTTGGCGTCTTGACCAGTGATAGCTTGAGCGATAGGATAGTTCACAGCCCCCACCGCTTTGGTGACGCCTTTACCCAGGAAACGAGATTTGTCCCCGTCGCGCAGCTCGAGCGCTTCACGTGAACCAGTAGAGGCGCCAGATGGCGCGGCAGCCATCCCAACGAAACCACTTTCCAGGTGTATTTCTGCTTCTACCGTTGGATTGCCGCGTGAATCGATGATTTCACGGCCAATAATTTTTACAATTTTAGACATTTTTTATTTCCTTAGTACAAGTTAAAACACAATTTCTGTAGGCCCGCAAACCCATATAGCATTTTGACTCTATTGCTTGTTTACTTCTGAGTTTGTTTTTTATAAACGTTCGCAGCTTTGATAAATCCCGTGAATAATGGATGACCATCACGAGGCGTTGAAGTGAACTCCGGGTGGAACTGGCTAGCGACAAACCATGGATGATCCGGGTATTCAATAATTTCCACTAACTTATTATTGTCTACTGACCAACCGGCGACACGTAGACCGGCGATCTCTAGATGTTTTAACATCATCTTATTTACTTCATAACGATGGCGGTGTCGTTCTATAACGATGGCCTCTCCGTATAATGTCCGCGCTAAGCTGCCTTCCTCTAGATAGCAGGACTGACTTCCGAGGCGCATGGTGCCGCCTAGATTGCTTTGCTCGCTACGTATTTCAATATTGCCGCTCTTACTACACCATTCGGTAATAAGCGCTACCACCGGATACTTACACTTTGGCACAAATTCAGTAGAGTTGGCATCTTGCATCCCCACCACATGGCGAGCAAATTCAATTAAAGCTACCTGCATGCCCAGGCAGATTCCTAGATATGGTATCTTTTGCTCGCGTGCGTATTGCGCGGCTAAAACCTTACCTTCTACTCCGCGATAACCAAAGCCACCTGGAATAAGGATAGCGTTCAAATCTTTTAATATTTTCACACCCCTAGTTTTTACATCCTGAGAATCGATCAAACGGATATTTACCATTAGGCGATTTTGCATTCCAGCGTGTTTCAGAGCCTCTATAACCGACTTATAGGCATCAGGTAACTCGATATATTTGCCGATCATGCCAATGGTTACTTCACCGACCGGGTTAGACAGTTGGTAAATTACTTGTTCCCATTCTGACAAATCTGCCTCGGGACAGTTGAAATTGAATAATGTGCTAATATAATCGTCCATCCCTTGAGATTTCAATAGCATCGGGATTTTATAAATTGAGTCAACGTCTTTAAGCGAAAAAACTGCTTTTCCCGGCAAGTTGCAGAATAAAGCAATTTTCTCTCGCTCATTTTGGGGTACTGTCCGATCAGAACGGCATATCAACACATCAGGCTGGATACCAATAGATAGCAGCTCTTTCACCGAATGCTGGGTCGGTTTTGTTTTTACTTCACCCGACATCGCTATATATGGTAATAGGGTTAAGTGCATGTAGATGATGTGCTTACGTCCTATTTCCACCGCCATTTGGCGAATAGATTCCAGAAACGGTAATGATTCTATATCTCCAACCGTACCGCCAATTTCCACTAGCACCACATCATGTCCTGCACCGCATTCGATAATACGCTCCTTAATGGAGTTAGTGATATGGGGAATTACCTGAATAGTAGCTCCTAAATAATCTCCTCGACGCTCTTTGCGTAGCACGTCTGCATAGACGCTACCGGCGGTAAAGTTGTTATAATGTGACATTTTAGTACGTATAAAACGCTCATAATGCCCCAAGTCTAGATCCGTTTCAGCGCCGTCTTCGGTCACAAAAACCTCGCCGTGTTGTATAGGACTAATGGTACCCGGATCTACATTGATGTAAGGGTCCAGCTTCATGATTGTAACGTTAAGGCCTCTAGCTTCTAGAATAGCAGCCAGAGAAGCTGCGGCAATGCCTTTACCTAAAGAAGAGACAACTCCACCGGTTACAAAAATATAGTTTGTTGTCATGTTAAACCTGAAAATTAGGTGTAAAGACGGAATCACCAAGACAAGGAGAAAGTATATACTAAACCTTATTGCGACACAAATATGCGCTCACTTATTACTATGTGACAGTTGAAAACTGTTCAATAATAATTTTATAACAAATAAATTTGTTATTTATTTCAACGTAACATAGCATCGGGTGCTAATCCTTTTTTTGCTGCGTAATTACAGGTTAGTTTGGTGGCGTAAGCCGTGTAATCTTTTGTTCTTTAGTCATCGCTTTAACATGAAAAAAGTAGCGTTAGAAGTTGTGGTTTTCTTATTGAAAGTGGCGAAAACAAATCACCGGGTGCAGTGTACAAAGGTGATTATAAACTAGCTAATACAACAACCTCTACTATAGAAGAATGTTCTTCTATCTATAGAACATACCTTAACGTATCATTTGATAAGTTAGTTAATGTGTAGTTGCCGCGCATCAATGATTTCCGGCAATTTATTTAGTTTTAATAACACCTGCCTCAGCACCTGCTGGTTATATATTTCGATCTCTATATCAATCGAGGCCAGTTTTTTTACATTGTGTCGGCTGACAACACCGAGCATATTGAGCTTCTCTTTAGCGAGAATGGTCAATATACTTGCGAAATAGTACTAAGCGGCTTGTTTCAGTCATTATGATTACTAGAGAATATCCGCTCACAAGTAACTATCTTCCCACACGATGCCCGTAATACGTTACGGCGCATTTATCCTGTAGATCTCTGCTAAATGTTCGCAATCATCGCGATGGATGGAAATGCGGCGTCGTTGGGTGATAAAACCGATGACATATCCTCCCTTCTCTGGTATCAGATAGCAGCAGCTAGCGATATGGTTTATTAGGTTGACTACCTTTAAATCCATAATACCCGGTAGTTACCTCGGTTGCATGGGCAAAACGGTATTTTCTGAGGAAGCTGGCAATGTACCACCAGCTTACATTCCTCTTCCGAACATAAGGTTATGTATCTTTCTCTGCAAGTAATTGACGAATCTGATTAATTCGTACGTCGACGCTACTAATAGCCGCCAACAGTTATTCATTAACTGCCTGAACATTGTAACACGGTAATAGCACTATTTTTGTCTCGCACAAATTAATGCCAAATATTTTAGCTCATCTTCTAGCAGTTGGTACCCGGTAGCTATGTATTTATCCCTATACTGCTTGCGAAATAAGTGATAAATTTTAAAATGCACGTGGTTGGTTATGACATAAACCAAGTTGGTAGTCAGCTAATCAGGGCTAGTGTAAGGTTATTGTTAGTGATTATTTTAACTTAATCTCCCATCCAGAATTGATAAGTGAAGCGGAATGATATTCCGCTAATTTTTGGCATATATATGCAGCAGTAGCTTACTTTCTTATGAATATGGTAGGCAAACCTCAGTAGTGTAAAGCTAGGGATTAGATCTACAACGTCTCTTTTAGCAGTGAAACATATATGCGATGGTCAAATACCTGTAGGGGTACTTCGTCGATCATTTTGCCAACATGCAACATATCTTACTTTTAAGCAATAAGTCGTCGCAGCCAGGCAATGCGCTGTTTATAAACAGATCGGATATCGGCTAGAGTGGTATCCCCCTCTTTATATTTCCAGTGTGCGGCAACCCCCAGCTCGGCATATTCATGCATTTGGCGCGTGCGAATTTGTATTTCCATAGTTTTGCCGCTTGGGCCAAATATCACAGTATGGATCGATTGATATCCGTTTGACTTAGGGTTTGCGACGTAATCGTCAAATTCATCTGGCAAATGGCAAAATTTCATATGCACAATTCCGAGCGCGGTATAGCAGTCCTGCAAATTCTCTACGACCACGCGAACTGCTCGTACATCGAATAACTCATAAAATTTTAATGCTTTATTCTGCATTTTTCTCCATATACTATAAATATGTTTAGGCCGTCCGTAGATCTCGGCCTTAACTCCTTCTTTCTGCAGAGTATTACGTAAGGAAGAGACAAAATACTCGATATATTGTTCGCGGTCGATACGACGCTCGTGCAACAGCTTAGCGATACGCTTGTATTCATTAGGATGTAGGTAGCGGAAACAAAAATCTTCTAATTCCCACTTAATCTGGCCAATACCGATGCGATTAGCGAGCGGGGCATAAATATTAGCGCTTTCTGTTGCCGCTAGCACTCGCTCGTTTTCTGGCGCATCTTTTATCTCTCGTAAATAGGCGATACGTTCGGCGAGCTTTATAACCACACAGCGAAAATCCTCGACGATAGCTAGCAGCATGCGTCGTAAATTATCTACCTGATCTTGAGCCATAGAATCATTATGGGTTGTTTTTAATCGGCGGCCAGCATTCATATCGCGCACACCACGTACTAATTTAACGATGCTTTTGCCGAATGATGCCTCTAGCATTGTCTCTTCTACTACGCCAATATCCGCAAGCGGGAACAATAGTGCAGCACTCAGACTATCGTTATCCATACTGATCATGGACAGAATTTCTACCATTTCAATACCGCGCCGTAGCAGCAAGGTAGCATCTTGACGGTCTTTGCATTGCTGCTCGCAGTAGCGCAAAGTGGTAGTCAGCTGTTCACTTGATTGCGGATTAGCAAGGCCAAAACCGACCACCCAGTCGTCCACGACAAATTTGCCTGACGGGTTTAAATGTGCACTTCTTACCGTAACCATACACACTCCCTCTCTTACAGAGATGCTGGAACGTTGTGTAAATAACATCATCGATTCAAAATTAATGATATGCGGAAATATATCCAGCATCTCCTGGCATCCCATTGTTGTAATAGCCAGCCGCCAATAAAATTTTTTCTGTCCGCGGCACAAGTAACGCAAGTTTTAGAAAACGTAGACAATGTTATGCGAATCATATGCCGCTAATGGAATATCACGCTAATCAAGCTTTCATTTACAGCTTCAAGCAATATGTGATTAAATCAGCCCGCGACATACGGGCTCATTGCATGATGCACGACATCATGTTCAAGAGTTTTTTGAAAATGCTTGTTGTTTGCTAAATGGCTCATGGACATTATTTGTCCATGAGCTAACAGTGGGGCATCTATCTTAATGCTGGCGCCGGATGCTAATACAGATACTGAATACTCATTATGCTAGTTGATCTTTTAATTAATCTGAATGCAGTTGTGCGGAATAAAAAATATTGTTAGTGCATCTAGAACTGATAAATAGTAGCTCGCTAAGCACAGGCATTTAATCCGTGCACTATCAAGCGCCATCAGTGGAACGCTATCTACTTACCTTTCGCTATCGTAGTTTTATATAATGGCAAATACCGAATACTCCAAACTTTCCGTACCATAGCAAAATGGTGTGATGAGACACTCTCTAGTGATGGCTGCAAAATCATGCAGGCTTTAAATATCGTATAAAGCATACAACTTTGCCTATCGTAACTCATACTAAGTTCGTAGGTTTTAGGATGTAATTCCCTTACTTAAGCGTAGCGCGTAAGCTGACGGTAATCATAGATACTGCATTTAATTTGCGTCACCAAAACATCGACTTTTCGGCTATTTGTGCGTAAACAACTGCTTTATCTTGGCTTTGATGCGTTGACTATATTATTAATGCCCTTGTCTTATTCTACTGACAGATGTTGCACAAGCCATAATGGGGCAACAACGGTAAGTGACCCGAAGTTGGGAGTATTGTGCACAGCAAACTACTTCACTTACTGCCGCGCTTATCCTCAGTAATACATATCTCAGACTGTTTACCCAGCAAGAGCCCGTGTATGAACATGGACTTGCCTATGCAGACTTACCCACAATACAATTTGCTAAAATGCATCCGATTAGCCGCAAACAGGATTAGTATTATCCTCTCCCTACTGGTTTCCAAGCGCCGATTTGCAAATAAAAATAGCACCATAAAATTTCAAAAACATCTTTGCGACATTAACCTAAAACCATTCTTCTATAGCCTATCCATGACTTAAATAGGAATGATTTGCGTGCAGATCAAGGAGGATATTGATCACAATCAGGCTTCCCTTTTCCACATGGAATTAATGATTAGTGCTTGTTCTTTGCTAAAAACCATAACAAGCATCAGTATCAGTTAATTAACGATCCCGCTAATTTTATTAGAGTTTCTGGAGTTGTTCAACAAACACGGCATGACATTTCACAATTGCAAATTAGTGCGCTGACTGATTAATCTTTTATAGTGCTATTATCTTTATAGTGTGCGCTTTATTAAATAGTGTGCTTAATACCTGGCTAAATCTATTACGTTTGGTTTCGTAGCTGATTTCATAATCACACTCATAGTATGTGAGGATAATTTATTGAACGGCGATCTATCTAATAAAACCAAAGGCGATTTTACATCTATTCGATAAACTTGACCTTAAACACATAGCTTTCAATTACCATAAGGCTTAGATTCACATCAAAATCCGCGTTATTTATCGCTTTCGTTGTTAAACGAATAAAATCATAAATTTTTATTAGTATAAAAAGTTATAAAGTTAAGAAAATTTTAATTTCATTATCTGCAACCTACATCCACGTTGTGGTAAATGTAAAGTTACTTAATCACAATACTAAAGTTATTTGGCATGATTATTTCTGAATAGATCGTAACGCAAGATAAGCCTCATAGAATATAGTTGGAATGCAGTGCTTATAAGCATAAATTGATAGCTACTACACACTAAGTTGTGTATATACGAGCTTATGAAGCTATATAAGTTAAAGATAAAATTATAACACGCGACAGATAATCATACTCGCTTAGCACTTACCTGAGTTCATATTTATCACCTAAAGCAACCAGTTACAACTGACTTGTTTGACTTTCCGCTTTGGTCTATAGAACAACATAAAATGTTGAGTATTTTCTGTGATGCAAAAATGATCTGCGAAGCAATGCTCATCTTCACTACCTACTAAGCGATGGTAATATAAGTTATGGGCAATCCCGTCAGCAGTACGTTTAAAAAAACCGGAAGACACGCGTTATGGCTCGGTTTTGCTACCTCAGATGACGAGTTATTTTCTGGTTTATGCATTTTGAGAGAAACAGAGGCACATAGCGTTATTAGGTAGTACTTTCTCTTTCACAACATTTCTTGCGCACTTTTATGTAATACGCCTGATTCTGTATATTTATACAGTATACTTAATCTAGCTAGTTACATATCGTTAGTAAAAGATAATAACATCACCCCACGATTGAGAGGAATGTCATTGACTTTTAATAAAAAACAAAATCATTAGCAACAGCGCTGAGCCAAAGTGAAAATCGGCAAATATTTTATCTTACGTTTAGGTAAAGATCAAACTATGAGTATCGAAAAAATATCCATAAGTTATTTTCTCTAAATATCGCAATGACTGCAGCTGAGATGCAGATAGTACTGTATCATTGCAGGTTTATGGTCGGGAATTATCTAGTAAAGGTACTTTAGCTCAACAGAGCATCTCAGTAGAAACATGCGCAGGACAAAAAATCTGCGTTTTTATCGATACTGAATGCAATTTCATGCTTTTACGTTGAAAATTTCAGCGTAGACATCAATAATCATTTGCATTTCTAAATAAACAACGGCCAAAACATTTGAAAACCTGGGATGCTTTGACTTTATCAAGGGTGATAAAAGTTATCATAGTTGATTATATTAGCGATACGGATGTCGAAGCAGAAATTGAAGGTAATATCAGCGATTCGTATATAAATCTGTCTGAATAGCTAATGATGAACTGGACGATGCTAAAACCACAGGGAAATTTGGTAAATACGAATACGTTAATTATAGATCTTCATAACGATTGTTGTCATATTCGATAATCCGCAAAACACTACAGAGGCATTACTGATGCGTAATTTTACGCATCGTTTTCTATAATACCGGCTGTAATAAACTAGTTAGAGCTGGCATTTAATGATGCGTAATAAAACTTGGGTCACATTGTAGAATAAAATTACGACACCGTTCAAATAAGCCAAAATTTAGATTGTTTACTGTGAAAATTATCAATAAGTTACAGTGCACTTGTCGATCTGAGAGTCAAGCAAAATTGCTACTAAAAGATAAAACGGGTGCTTAATAGCCTACTGTGATAAAATTTAGCAAAACAAGAAAAATCCCTGCTTTTTCGTGGAATTCTACTATAATCGTTAGTAGTAATAAAAAATACGCACGCATATTGCGCTACAAAACCGATGGTAACAATCTTAATAGAAATGTAATAATCAATAATGAAGTTGCTAGTGAAAGTAGAGATTTAATAGATTGGCTATGAGGCACGATCCCAACTACGTAGCGTTAGGTTGCTGACGCAGTCGGTCTGCATACCCTAACTATACTTTGGAGGCTGTTTTTATTCCACGATAAAAGTTCAACGGAGCTGCTGCATTAATCTAAGCTGGGGGCTGTTGATAGCAAGAGCTATTACTTGCGTGAGCAATACACGCTTATACGCAATACCAACTTGCATTGCGCGCCAAAACAAGATAAAATAAACAATTTGCTTACCTATTATGGCCTATAATAGGTTTTACGATCAGCGTGTGGCTTGTTGCTATATGAATCTTTTGAGTAAATCATACTATGATCTACAAATTATTCGTATGAAACTGATGCAAAAATTATCACCAAAATGACTTTAATAGGACCTTCGTCATATTAGTAAAAAATTAAGTAACCGCTATCTGTTAATATGCATACCAAAATCAAAGTACAGCATTATTTTCTATTACTTGGCTTTTGCTATAAAGTATAATTTATTTATACAATAAATTTGTAAATATATAGTATGGGTGATTGTGCTTTACACTAAAGAAAATTAATCTTCTTCATAATTTTTATGAAGTTAAATACTACTATAGTGCCTTATTATTTTGCGCTATTTTATTTACGACTTAATCTTTATGCATTATTTCGGACCAACCATGAGCAACAGCACTGCTGAAATCCGTCAAGCGTTTCTCGATTTTTTCCATAGCAAAGGACATCAGGTGGTGGAAAGTAGCTCATTGGTGCCTGATAACGATTCAACATTGCTGTTTACTAATGCCGGTATGAATCAGTTCAAGGATGTTTTCCTAGGATTAGATAGCCGTTCTTATCGTCGTGCTACCACATCGCAGCGATGTGTACGCGCTGGCGGCAAGCATAATGATTTGGAGAAAGTAGGTTATACTGCGCGTCATCACACCTTTTTTGAGATGCTGGGGAATTTTAGTTTTGGTGACTATTGCAAATATGATGCTATTGGCTTTGCTTGGGAATGTTTGACAAGTAAACAATGGTTCAACCTGCCAAAAGAAAATCTGTGGGTGACGGTCTACGCTACCGATGATGAAACCTATAACATTTGGACTAAAGAGATAGGGGTATCAACCGAGCGCATCATATATATTGGCGATAATAAAGGTAGGGCCTATGCCTCAGATAATTTCTGGCAAATGGGCGATACAGGTCCTTGCGGACCTTGCTCGGAAATTTTTTACGATCAAGGTGAACATATTTTGGGTAGTCCTCCGGGCATCTCGGAAAACGATGGTGATCGTTACATCGAGATCTGGAACTTGGTTTTTATGCAATTCAATCGTCAATCTGATGGAACTATGTTACCGTTGCCAAAAATCTCAGTGGATACTGGCATGGGGTTGGAACGTATTGCATCGGTATTGCAACATGTCAACTCGAACTATGATATAGACTTGTTTAAACAACTGATCGACGCTACGGCTCAGGTAACCAGCGCCAGAAATCCTGACAGCAAGTATTTGCAAGTTATTGCCGATCATATTCGCTCTTGCTCTTTCTTGGTCAGCGACGGGGTCATGCCGTCCAATGAGGGCAGAGGTTATGTTCTACGCCGCATCATCCGCCGCGCTATTCGTCACGGCAAAATGTTGGGTGTCGACGCCCCCTTTTTCTATAAGTTGGTTGCACCACTCATCGCGGTTATGGGTAGCGTTGCTAGACAATTAAACCAGCAACAACATATGGTAGAACAAGTACTACGTGCCGAAGAGGATCAGTTCGCTAACACGCTGGAGCGCGGCCTATCTTTACTAGAAGAAGAATTGTATAAAATGACTGGTGATACCCTCGACGGTAAAACCGCTTTTCGCCTGTACGATACTTACGGTTTTCCACTGGATTTAACCGTTGATGTTTGCCGGGAACGCAACATACGCATCGATCAAGTAGGTTTTGAACACGCCATGACTGCACAGCGCAAACGTGCTCGCGCATTGAGCGGTTTTGGTTCTGATTACAACAATTTGTTGTTAATAGCTGAAACAACCCGTTTCTTAGGCTATGAACAGCTTGAGCATCATGGGCAAGTGACCGCAATATGCCGTTATGGCCAACCTGTTGATGTTATTTATAAAGATAACGAAGCAATGGTGGTAATTGACGCAACACCGTTTTATGGCGAATCAGGAGGACAAGTAGGCGATATAGGCGTATTAAAATCATCTTCTGGGTTATTCGAGGTGACTCATACACAGAAATACGGTAAGATGCTAGGCCACCTTGGCACACTCAGATATGGTGAACTGAAACTGGGCACACAAGTTGCGGCAAAGGTGGATAAAATACACCGCATGCGCGTTAGCCTCAATCATTCGGCCACCCATTTGCTACATGCGGCCTTACGTCAGGTGCTTGGTGAACATGTTAGACAAAAGGGATCGTTAGTCAATAACAAAGTCCTGCGTTTTGATTTCTCCTATAAAGACCCGATGAGACCTGAACAGGTTCGCTTGGTAGAAGATATTGTCAATAAGCAGATCCGCCGCAACCTTCCCATTCATACAGATATTATGGCGCTAGAGGACGCCCGTAATAAAGGAGCCATGGCGTTGTTCGATGCAAAATACGAGACTCAGGTCAGGGTGTTAAGAATGGGTGATTTCTCCATTGAACTGTGCGGTGGAACTCATGCTAGTCGTACAGGTGATATCGGCTTGTTTTGTATCACTTCTGAATCCGGTACTGCCTCTGGTATCCGTCGTATTCAAGCAGTTACCGGCGAAGAGGCGCTGGCTTTGCTTCATCGACAAAGAGATCAAATGCATCAAGTTGCTAAGTTGGTGAAGGGCAACAATCAAACAGTAGTAGATAAAGTGCGTGCGCTGCAAGCGCATTCTCGTCAATTGGAGAAAAGTCTTCAGCAATTAAAAAGCCAACAGGCTGCGCAGGAAATTGCAACACTAGGTCGCAATGTGCGCTACATTAGCGGTGTCAAAGTGCTGGTATGTCATCTGAAAAATGCAGATCCTAAGATGCTGTCTATTATGGTAAAAGATTTGAAAAACCAATTGGGATCGGCAGTTATCGTGCTTGCCACGGAAGTGCGAGGTAAAGTTAGCCTAATTGCCGGGGTAACCAAAGATTTGACTAATCGGGTCAAAGCAAGTGACATTGTTGATCACCTATCGCAACAGGTTGGAGGGAAAGGAGGCGGACACCCCGATCTGGCCTCGGCGGGAGGCGGTGATACTGCGTCCTTGCCGATCGCATTGAAAAGTGTAGATACACTGCTAGCCGCAAGGCTCTAGGTGGGATAAGAATTTATTGTAACGAACAACATAACTTTATGGCATCCGGCCATATCGCGAACTAATCTCATACCGGATATGAAAAGCTCTTGTGCGGCTATCAGGTAGTTACATGCATACTGCATTACATCTTTTGCGGTATATGATAGAAAACAATAGGAAACTAAAAGATCTGACTATTTTAATCTTTCAAGGAGCAAAGCATGCTTATTCTGACTCGTCGAATTGGTGAAACCCTCATGATTGGCGATGAGGTTACGGTTACTGTTTTAGACGTTAAAGGCAACCAAGTTCGTATTGGTGTTAATGCTCCTAAAGAAATTTCTGTGCACCGCGAAGAAATATACCAACGTATCCAAGCTGAAAAATTGTAACAGACTCTTTATTAATCTACTTTTAGCGCCTTATTTTTACGAGGCGCTGCTCCGCGTAATAGCTTCTTTACTAGACATTAAAGAATAGTTATTCTAACGATATGTATCTCTGTTAATAAAAAATAAGTTGCGTGGGCATTGTAATATCTCTTTTCTCTATATCGGCAAAAAAGTTTGACTTATCAAGTCTAGAAAGTAATAATACGCAAGTTACGCAGTTGCAGATAGTCCACAGTACCGTTGTGTAGGTGAAGTGGCCGAGAGGTTGAAGGCGCTCCCCTGCTAAGGGAGTATATGGTAAAAACTGTATCGAGGGTTCGAATCCCTCCTTCATCGCCATTTACTGTACATCTACATTGCATCCGTAGCTCAGTTGGATAGAGTACTCGGCTACGAACCGAGCGGTCGGGGGTTCGAATCCTCCCGGATGCACCACTTTATTTTCTGTATTAGTTTTTGTTTATTGTTTTTTTAAAAAATCTCAGGTTATATTCAACTGTTGCACAGTTGTTACTAATTTATGTTAGGTTTTTATAATTATTGTTAATATATCGATATCGTCTTTACTTTTCTTCTTTTACTATTGTAAAGTCAGTTTTTTTTTAAAAAATTGCTGTTAAGGCACCAAAACGACATGGTCAGTCACATCTCACTTTTATAATGTTTACAAGTATTGTTACCGCCCATTTTTAAATTTTTATAAGAGCAGTTAAAGCTAATTAACTTAACCTTAAACCTTCTTGATACTGATTAAGTAAGTCATTATGCGCCACCTGCTTATATCATCGCGGTAGGAGTAGCAAATTTTACTGCAATATAATAAGAAAATCCCATTCCTAGTACTAATTCTGCATTTAGGTTACCGCATCATCTATCTGTTTTTATAGTAGTTACCTAGATAACCTTTGCGTGTGTTATTTAACAATATAGTATAAGCTTGCTTGAGTGACTGTAAAAAACACGCACTATAAAGCTACCCATAAAGTTCCCAGCTTGTCTGAAGTAAATTTAACGATTTTGGACTCTAAGTCTAAAAATAAGTATCCCCCTCAATCATATCAGTTTATGGGAGAATAAATTATTTAATACCAATAGGTAAGACTAGCATTTCTCTATTTAGTATTAGCAATATTTGGTTACAATAAATACCATAATAAGCTCTATTAATATTGCTGCGGCGGTCGAGAAATCAGGTATTTTAAGGTATTCATAGCCTGCTTGTTTATATTCATGATTTAGCATTAGTAAAACCTTACTATAATCAGTGTTTGTATAAAATAGCTGTACTAATTCAGTGTGGTGACACCGTTATTTTTTACAAGCTTTTTGACCAACTCATGCATATTTTAATAAAGCATGATAGATTATGATTCATTTGAGATAAAATGATAAATCTGACGCAGCAATTAAATTAGTGATTATACACTAAGTTTATTAATTACCTATAACTTCTGAATTAGTAAAACATCAAAAGCGCTGTAGTTTTTTTTAGGGTTTTATTTTTCATTTCAATGCTGCATTTTCTTTTTTTACATATAATCTTAAATTTGATTTATTTGTGGATCGATGACAACCTTGAGAAGGTTTGTCTATCTACCGTTTCTAGATAGAGGTTTCTTACCGAGGACTGATCAGCTAATAGCTGATCTTTATTCTGGTTGAAGATCAATTTGTCCGTTTAAGGATGCTATATGTTGGCTGTAATTTTTTATTTGTTGAATAATCAAAAGTCAGGTTAGCATAAGACTTTAACTACATGAGTAGTATAATCTCTCTCCTGAGACTAGCCTCTTACAGTAATTGCTTACCTGTTTATCTTGTTAACTCTATAGAACAACTATGGTTTTAGGAACCTAGCTGGATATTATAAACTATATAATGGCGATGGAATAAAAAAGAATGAGATTCTTATCGCTAGCACGGAGATTAGTAATCTGCGTCATGGCAGAGAGCATTCAAGCCACACTAACATTTATTGTGTTCACCCTGTCATCTTGACAAGTATTATTTTAGCGCAAGCACATACTTATAGGCATCGTAAGTTCACCGATGATTGCAGTTTATCTTATTTCATGTGAATAAGATGGAGATCTTATTATTAGATTTTCCTTGCATATATTGTGCAAGCACATCCATAAAATACATAAAAAGATAAAGATCATTAAAATCCTTTAAACCTGGATCTTTAGATCAAAAAATAAATGTTACATTAGTAATGAAGTAAAATTTTTATTTTAACATATTTACTGCATTGTTATTTAATTCTAATACACTAGAAATTACTTTTTTTCTTTGCTTTAGCGTTAGGTAGGTCGGTAATGGTACCTTCGTAAATTTCGGCTGCTAAACCTACCGATTCATAGAGCGTAGGGTGCGCATGAATTGTCAGTGCAATATCTGCCGCCTCGCAGCCCATTTCAATTGCTAGCCCAATTTCGCCTAGTAGTTCACCACCATTTACGCCGACTACCGCGCCACCGATCACCCGGTGGTTTTTTTTATCAAAAATAAGTTTAGTAATGCCATGCTGACAGTCGGAAGCAATAGCTCGGCCAGATGCCGTCCATGGAAAAGTGGCGACTTCATAGTTAATACCTTCTTCTTTTGCTTTTTTTTCCGTCAAACCAACCCAAGCTATTTCAGGTTCAGTATACGCGATAGATGGAATAACTTTTGGATCGAAATGGTGTTTCTTACCGGTGATAACTTCTGCTGCTATGTGGCCCTCATGAATGCTTTTATGCGCGAGCATTGGCTCGCCGACTATATCGCCGATGGCGTAAATGTGAGGCACATTAGTGCGCATTTGTGTGTCGACACGAATAAAACCGTGATTGTCTACTTTTACTCCGGCCTGGCAGGCATCTAGTAGTTTACCGTTTGGCGCGCGACCAATGGCAACCAGAATTGCGTCATAACGCTGAGATTTTATCGTCTTTTCTTTTCCTTCCATGCTAACATATACGCCGTCTTCTTTGGCTTCCACCGCGGTAACTTTAGTTTCTAGAATTAGGTTAAAATGGGAACTAATGTGTTTAGTAAAGACTTTTACCACATCCTTATCAACTACCGGGATAACCTGATCAAACATTTCTACTACGTCGATTGTCGATCCGAGACGATGATATACGGTGGCCATTTCGAGACCAATAATCCCTCCACCCATCACTAGCAGGTGCTGCGGCACTGAGGTCAAGGCAAGCGCATCTGTGGAATCCCATACTCGATAGTCTTTATGGGGGATAAACGGTAATTGGATTGGAGAAGATCCTGCAGCAATGATGGCATTGTCAAAGTTGACTATTGTAGTGCTGTTTTTTCCTTCTACTCGCATAGTATTGGCACCAGTAAATTTACCGTAACCGTGTACTACCTGCACCTTACGCGCTTTAGCCATATCGCTCAAACCGCTGGTTAACTGCTTGACAACTTTTTCTTTCCAGGCGCGTACGTTATTGATATCAATTTGTGGTGCACTAAAGACAATGCCTGTTTTGCTGAGCGCTGTAGCTTCTTTAATGACTTTAACTACGTGCAACAAAGCCTTGGAGGGGATACATCCTACGTTTAAACAAACGCCACCTAAGTTTGAATAACGTTCTACCAGCACGGTCTTTAACCCTAAATCAGCACAATGAAATGCTGCGGAATAACCGCCCGGACCAGCCCCAAGTACTACTACCTGAGTGTTTATTTCAGTACTCATCATGACCTCTTCATTATTTGTCCACTGGACATATCCACCGCGCATAGTTTGCAGAAATGTAAAATAAACCACAAAATATATGACGATAGCGTACGTTTAGTAGGTGACTTCGACGGCAATTTGGTGCCGTCTAAGTCACTGCAAAAAAAACAAGCATGCCAGCAGATAGAGCATACTTGGGTCTTACATTACTAAGCATCGGATATCAGATGTTATCTGATTGATACAGCTGATAAAGCGTGCACCATCGCCGCCGTCAATGACCCGATGATCATAAGATAATGATAACGGCAACATCAGCCGTGGCTCGAACTCTTTACCCCTCCAAATCTGTTTCATTGATGATCTGGATATACCGAGTATTGCTACTTCCGGGGCATTGATAATAGGAGTGAACGCCGTACCACCGATGCCACCCAAACTAGAAATGGTAAAACAGCCGCCCTGCGTATACGACAACGGAAGATTGCCGGCACGTGCCTTTTTTGAGATCTCTGTCAGCTCGCGCGATAGTTCCACGATGCCTTTTTTATTCACATCACGAAAAACTGGCACCACCAGACCATTCGGAGTTTCTACTGCTACTCCAATATTAATGTATTGTTTTAGAATTAGCTTCTGGACATTGTCGGACAGCGAGCTGTTAAAACGCGGTAACTCCTCCAACGCCTTGCCGACTGCCTTCATAATGAACACCAATAAAGTGATTTTTACATCTAGCTGTTTCTTTTTGAATTCGGCATTCTGCTGTGTTCGGAAGACTTCCAATTCGGTTATATCAGCTTCGTCGAACTGGGTTACATGGGGGATCAACACCCAGTTGCGATGCAAGTTAGCGCCAGATATTTTTTGTATTCGGCTTAAATCCACCTCTTTAGTATCACCGAATTCGCTGAAGTTTACCTTCGGCCACGACAGCAAGATCGGTAACGTACGAGTATCGGCATCTTCGGTACGTTTGACCATATTTTTGACGTACTCCTGAATATCTTCGCGTAAAATGCGTCCTTTGCGCCCAGTACCTTTTACTTTTGACAAGTTGACGCCAAGTTTTCGCGCTAGTCGTCGAATAACTGGGGTAGCATGCACGTAAGCGTCATTATCAGCTAATTCGCCTTTACTTTGGGCTGGCAACAAGGCGGGAGAAGTAACTATTTTGTTAACATTGGTTGCTAACGCAGGGGAAGTTTTTGCCCCGATGTCTTTGCCAGTTGCAACATCAGGCTGATGATCTTCTACTTCTAACACCATAATAAACGATCCGGTGCTGACCTTGTCACCAACATTAATTTTGATCTCTTTGACAGTACCTGCAAAAGGAGCCGGCACGTCTATTGACGCTTTGTCGCCTTCTAGGGTAATCAGCGACTGCTCAGTTTTAACTTTATTGCCTACGCTGACTAGAACTTCTGTGACTTCAACTTCATCTGCACCGATATCTGGTACGTTGATTTCAATAGCCATGATTTACTATACCTCTTTAGGCCAGGCGCGGGTTAACTTTGTCAGCATTTATGTTGAATTTTTTAATAGCCTGCGCCACCAAATCTACGCTGATATCACCAAGTTTGGCTAATTCACTTAGCGCTGCAACTACTACATAGCTAGCGTCTACTTCAAAGTGATAACGCAAGTTTTCACGGCTATCGGAACGGCCGAAACCGTCTGTGCCCAAAACGCGGAATTGACTTGCAGGAATAAAATTGCGGATCTGTTCAGCGAACAGTTTCATATAGTCAGTGGACGCTACGGCCGGCGCATCGTTCAGTACTGTAGCTACATACGGCACACGCGGCGTTTCGGTCGGATGTAGCATATTCCAGCGCTCGCAATCTTGCCCATCGCGCGCTAGTTCGGTGAACGAAGTCACGCTGTAAACATCGGAACCTACTTCATATTCTCCTAACAGTATTTTCGCCGCTTCGCGCACGTGGCGTAAAATAGCGCCTGAACCCATCAACTGCACTTTGCCTTTTTTTCCTTCTATTGTTTCTAGCTTATAGATTCCTTTGCGAATACCTTCTTCGGCTCCCTTTGGCATAGCCGGCATGGCGTAGTTTTCGTTCAACGTGGTCAGATAGCAGTAGATATTTTCTGGCTTATCACCGTACATTCGGATCAAACAATCATGCATGATAACTGCGACTTCATAGGCATAGGCCGGATCGTAAGAAATGCAATTCGGTATAGTTAGCGAATGAATATGGCTATGACCATCTGCATGCTGCAACCCTTCACCGTTAAGAGTAGTCCGCCCAGAGGTTCCACCGATTAGGAAACCACGTGCTTGCTGATCGCCAGCCGCCCAGCACAAATCGCCGATACGCTGAAACCCAAACATAGAGTAAAAAATGTAAAAAGGGATCATCGGGAAATTATTAGTGCTATAAGAGGTGGCAGCCGCTAGCCAAGAGGAGGCTGCTCCCAGCTCATTGATTCCTTCCTGCAGGATCTGCCCCTTTTTGTCTTCTCGGTAATAAGATAACTGTTCGCGGTCCTGTGGAGTATACTGCTGGCCGTGAGGGCTATAAATGCCTATTTGGCGGAACAGTCCTTCCATACCAAAGGTACGAGCTTCGTCGGCGACAATCGGAACCAATCGATCCTTGATCGATGTATTCTTCAGCATTACGTTTAGCACACGTACAAAAGCGATAGTAGTAGATATTTCTTTCTTTTGCTCTCCTAAGAGGGGGGCAAAATCCTCAAGCGTAGGTAGCTCTAGCGGATTGGTAAAGCCATTCAAACGGCTCGGCAGATACCCATGCAATGCTTTGCGACGCTCGTGCAAATACGTATGCTCTTCGGATCCTTCATCAAAGGTGATATAGGGCAGTAATTGTATTTTATCGTCGGTAATAATGCTTAGGTTGAAACGATCGCGGAAGTAACGTATCCCTTCAATGTTAATTTTTTTTACCTGATGTGCAATATTCATACCTTCCGCGGTCAAACCCATGCCATAGCCCTTAATCGTGTGGGTAAGAATTACCACTGGTTTGCCGATAGTATTCTTTGCTTTTTGTAGAGCAGCATAGATTTTCTTTGGATCGTGGCCGCCTCGATTTAGCGACCATATCTCATCGTCGCTCATATCTTTTACCAAATCAGCGGTTTCCGGATATTTCCCGAAGAAGTGTTTGCGCACGTAGGCGCCATTTTTCGATTTTAAGGTCTGGTAGTCACCATCGACAGTTTCGTTCATTAATTGAACCAATTTGCCAGAAGTTTCTTTGCGTAAGAGCTCGTCCCAGCGGCTACCCCAGACTACTTTAATCACTTCCCATCCGGCACCGCTAAACACGCCTTCTAGTTCGCTGATGATCTTACCGTTACCGGTTACCGGACCATCCAAACGTTGTAGGTTACAGTTTATGATAAACACCAAATTATCCAGTTTCTCGCGCGCCGCTATAGTTATAGCACCCTTAGATTCTGGCTCGTCCATTTCGCCGTCGCCCAAAAAAGCGTACACAGTTTGATTGCTAGTGTCTTTTAACGTGCGATCATTCAGATATTTAAGAAATTTTGCCTGATAAATCGCGTTAATAGGTCCGAGACCCATCGATACTGTTGGGAACTGCCAGAATTCCGGCATCAGTTTAGGATGTGGATAAGACGAGAGGCCTTTGCAGTCCACTTCTTGGCGAAAATTATTCATCTGATCTTCGCTGAGGCGTCCTTCAAGGAAGGCTCTGGCATATATACCAGGGGATATGTGGCCCTGGAAATAGACCATGTCACCACCATCTTTATCATTGCGCGCTCTAAAAAAGTGATTAAAGCATACTTCATAAATTGTGGCGGAAGATTGAAATGACGCCATGTGACCGCCCAATTCTAAATTTTTCTTAGATGCATGCAGCACAGTTATGACAGCGTTCCAACGAATAGCGGAACGGATACGGCGTTCTAATTCCAAGTTACCCGGATACTTTGGTTCCTCCTCGACTGGAATTGTATTGATGTAATTACGCTCCACAGCATTTTGTGCTATGCCTAACCCGTTTTTGCGCACTTCATTTAACACCTGTTCAATCAGGAATTGCGCGCGCTCAATACCTTCTTCACGGATAACCGATTCGATCGCTTGCAGCCATTCGCGTGTTTCGATCGGATCCACGTCATTGTATAAACATTCTGACATGGGATATTCCTTATCTATCTTTCTTTAAAATTAGTTTAGTTGACGCATATTCTTCCTAATACTCTAACAATCAGATCATAGGAAGGCAAACCACATAGCTCTGTTGCCGCGTGGACACCCCCTAATTTTTATTCCTAAAGTACTTTTCTAAAGCGTTGCTTAAGAATATCGAAGCAATTGTTAGCACTAGCTATTTTCTGGCGCTAGTAAAGAAACTCAAGAAAATATTGACGAATATTTGTTTTTCAGTATTAGCCTCATGCAGTAAGTCAGATGCAACACAAAATGCATCATGGGTAGAATCGGTGACATTAATTTAATAATTCATGATGGCATGGGCGAATACCGCGTCTAGATTGTAGTTGTATTGCGCGCTATAATTGTCTTATAGCATTACGGAAATAATCGAAATCTTACTCGTTACCGCGCCGCGGCTACACAAAATAAGTGCTAAATGTTTTCAAGGGCATGGCGGGAATGATAACAGGTAATATTTAAATTCAGAATGTTTAATAAATAGTGCTAGCAGCGAATAACTCAAGCTTTACTATAAATTACGTTAAACAAATGCCAACTTCCTCTCCTTTTTTCGTATCAGCAAGCTTTGGATCTTGCAAGCTAGGATAGTTTTTCCGCAGCGATAAAAGCAAAATATGTTAATTTGGTTAGTAAGTTCACACACGAGAAGAGATCTTCATTAGGCGCTGCCGGCATCTTACAGAATTAAATATTCCAAATTTTGTTCATTATATTACATGCACCTAATATTGACGGATCTTACTATAAATCATTTTATTTTCTCGGCAAATGTTAACGGAGTCAATTGGTAATACTAATTACATTTAAACTATGTTAAAAATAACAAATTATTCATGTTTTGTCTATTGTAGCTTTGATCTAAATCATCAGTTTAGGTTTTTCTCTTACAAAAGCTTTACACTTGTTCCGTGCCAGGTTGAAACAATTACTATTTATTTCTTATAACTGGGAGTAACTTAACGCAAATATTAGTAATTTAATCCTCATACGACCTGGTCGACCTCGGTTATTTTCATGCCACCTTTTTTTTGTTATCAAGCACAGGTTGCAGACAAACTATTTTACACTAGAGCATTATTAATTATATATAATGCTTGTCGTTATTATTTATCCTGCGTAACAGTCTATGCAGGAAACATCTCATGAAACCGCGTTAATTACAACGTACAATAACTTTAATTGTAGACATAAGCAATGCTAGACGTAATCCAGCGTTCTTATACCATAATAACAAAATACTCTATAATGTAAATTCAACAGTACGCTGCTAGCCGATAAAAATGGAATAAAATCGCCATATACATTTTATTGTTTTGAGGCAAACAAGTATAATAACTCTCTGTTTTTAAAAACTGCACAACCTATACAAATATCTAACATAATCTGGCATCAGAGTATAGCAAGATAGTAATATAATAGCCGGTTACCGGATCGTTTAGTTACTTAATTTATAAGTGCTGACGCAATTTCGCTGCTTTTGACTACGGCTTAAATTATCAAATACTTTATATGTTAATCTAGATTTCACTAACTATGTTTTTACTTACTGATTAATTTTATTAGGTTGGTCAACGTGACCTTTTCCTGGTAAGGACACGTTGTCTTTGACACTACTAACTGCGCATAGTGAAAATTATAGGCTAATATTACCACGTTATGGGGGTTAAAACAATCTTTACAGAATCTGCTATAACAATTACTTTCTCGCCTCCTAAAATGAATTAGTTTATATTGAACGCTGCCGACGGCATTGAGAAATAAAGTTATCGTGTACTATTTATTGATATCAATGAAATGCAGTTGCATTTATCATCAAGGCATCTAGAAAAACTAGTTAATATAATATTCCACCATGAGGTATTAAACAAGTTAGTTACGCATTTATAAGCATTATTACAAATACTAAAGCAATGTCTGGACGGGGATAGCGAGTTGCCATTAATTTTATATTAAACACATACTAATGATGTGTAACATACCTTCTAGGCAATATAGCTTTTGGGTGCTACACTTAGCATACTAAAAGTAGAACGTTCGTTGATGCCAGACCATTTCCTGGGATCCAAACAACATGTATCGCTAATTAGAAAAGTGAAACGGCGATTAATATGCAAAATCGGCATGCGTGTATTTTATTATTATCTGTAGCATAAGTACACAACTATAAGTAGAGGCACTTACCGTCCTTCTAGCAAAAAAATAATGCTAACTTCGACAGAAATTAGTTGCTTTTTATAAGCATGAGGCGTTACCAGCATGATGCGTACCTCTCAGGTACACATCATGAGTAATATTCCTAATAGCTTACCTAAGCTAGGTAACTTCTAGGTCTAGGAAGTGAGGTCTCACTATATTACTAGTATTAATTCTTCTAATTTATTCAGTCGGCTACCAATATGCTCAACAGCTAGAGTTTTGATGACAAAATGTGAGAAAGACAATTGGTATTTATTATGTTACGTTTTCCTCAATTAGGAGTCTTAACAGACTCAAGAGAAGCTGTAATCGTAACTACCACAACGCTATGAACGGTTTTGGTGCGTGTCAGGATGTTGCCCTCAACGGTTTCACTAAATTAACTCCCAGATGATTGAGGAAAACACTATTTAACTCGATTTAAGCCTATCGATATCGGCATTAGTAATTATCCATAATTAAATGCAGCAGATTCCGCTCACTGACGATGATAAACCAGAAAGGATCCCTCACGAACTTTTCTGAATGTGTTTGTTCATAACATGTTCGAAGTTGATAATGTAGATAAATCAACTGCCATATCGGCACTACCGCCTTAATTCAGAATTAAGCCATGTTGCATTATCGCAACACCACCGAAAACAGGTGGTTATGAGCGTTATCGTACGATAAAGAGTTCTATAGCAAGCTATAGTTGTATGGGGTCTTTTATTTGGTACTGATAAAATCATCAACTCTCGTTATTATCAAAGGCTGCTGTTATAGGAATTTTAAAAAGAGGATTAAAGTGATAGAAGGTGTTTTGTTCAAGCATTTTACTCTATTATCTATTGTTTTTGTTAATGTTATATTTTAGCAAAGTGTCATGATGACATCGTTCTAGAGTGCTGTTCATAGCAAATACTGCCCGCTTGATTAAATAGTTTCTATTTAGCATAGAGTTATAACTTGATAACCCTGTTACTGCAAAATATATGCTACCAGAAAATATGTATGCGTTAAACGTTACAACGGGTGCCAACCGCAATCCGCTAGTAAGAAACAAGCAGCCGTTACCAGGAAAGTATAACAACTTTTCCGGCTCGAAGAAATAAATGAAATGGTGGTAGCACCTGACGAGCACAACAGTTGGGGGGGGGGAACACGGCTGCAAGCCCTAACTTAACTAGAAGTGAATGAGCTAAAAAGCCACTTGGCATTATCGTAGACGTTTTATGTGAAGCAACAAACGTTTACTATCTACTATCATCAAAATACTAGATTACGCTAATTAGTTGTGTTAGTTTTAGCTGTTATCTATAACACGTTGTATTAGTTATAGAAATCCTTCAATATCTAAAATTTGAAACGACCGAGAAACTGTTTTGAACAGGCTTTACGAATTAGGGGTAAAATAAACAGACATATTTAGCTCTGCCGATACCTTGTAAACTTCCAGTGATCTTATGAGGGATTACTTGTACTATATCCCAAATCCACTAAGTTTATCTTACGATATTTTAATCAGTATAAAGTTCTTACGAAGTCAAGAACAATATATGTTCAAGGAACCGATGCAGACGCTAAACAATGTCGGGTTCGACTTACGTGAACGCAAAAACACGTGCTAACGAGTACTGGAATTAAAATTACATATGGTTCTAAACCAACATTTATCGTCGTAACTAACTGAAAGGATCCGATATTTTGCGAGGCACAAATATAGTTTAATACAAAAATTACACAAGCTAGAACGTAATTATTATGAAACTTGCGAGTATTTTAGGTATCTATGATACCTGACTGGTGCCCTATTCAGAGCGCTGTTTAAGGAAAGCGTTGACGTGCGTCGCATATTTCGTCACGAGACGGTATGTAAACAAGAAACGAACATACTAGTTATATATCGGATATATTTCTGAATATATTTAGTATATTATCATCACCTACGACTAGGTCGGATTTACTTTAACAGATAAAATTAAGACATATATCCTAATGGAAGATTAGGTAGACTGCACGTTAGCGACATTGGTTATAAATTTACAAGTCGCCACTGTGTTATACGCAAAACAACATATGGTATTTATGATAAGAACTTGTATGGCTAATGCTAATTTCAAAAGTACAAAAAGATTAAATGCGGCCAAATTAAAAGCGTGCCGAAGCTCATGCGACTCGGCTAGATGTGTAAAACACGCTCGTAGCATAAGAATTTATTTAGCAGTCTTCCACTCCTGTGGTTTTGCTAGGAGTTAACTAAAAGATTAGTCAATGACTAAGCCATTAAATCGATATGAGATCGATCAGGAAAATGTGACGTTATTTATCCAGAGATAATCAATGTCAGCATGTTACTTTTAGGGAAGGTAGCTACGGTTAGAAAAAGATTTCTTTACAACTGCTCGGAAAACATATTGATCCTTGTTAACTTTCAAGTATGGAAGTGCGCTGACCCGTTCTTTTGTGCGCGATGCGTTTATCGCAGATATTTAGGTAGGATATAGTAGTTAACTAATATTTGCTAACTACCCTAAAATATAACTATATGATGTAATTATAACTCTTTAATAGTTGTCTAAGATCACGCAATCTACTAAGATTGTATTAGAGAGAACAAATCCAATATCATTGCCTACATATAAACCCATAACTTTTAGATGGCATTAACGTGGACACATCAAATCTAGTTATACTGTGTTAATGAAAACTAACGGTCGAGAAAATTAGGTTTCTTAGCAAATTAGTTGTTTCTAAGTTTAAATTATGTAGACCTGTACCTGAGCAACTGGCTATCGTCTTTTTTTTAACCACTGCAATCAATATCTAGTTATATGAATATAACATATTGCTAGATCTTGTGTGTTTAGTTTGTTTAACGTTCGAATTACAGTCAAACGGCTAACATTCATGAATGAATATGTATTTTACATCAGTATGATTATAATCAAGTAAGTAAGGTGGAGGTTATATTAAAGTTTAAATTTAGCAATTAACGCTTTGCTTATTGTGCCACCTATTAAGAATTAAAATTGCAATAAGCATAATATTCTATAATTTAGGTGACCAATTTTAGTGTAAAACTACAGTACAGTAGTACTACTAGTTCATCTAGATTGGTGCAAGATCATGCTGTTAGTCTCACTAGTTTTCGAACACACACCGACAAAGCCGCGGAATTCGGCAATAAATTTAATCTTTTCTCAGACATCGCGTTTATTATAGATATAAATATAATAAATATGATCTCGTGTATTTAAATAGGCGATTCTAAGATTACTGCAGGTTTTCAACCATATTTTAAATATGTTTGATGAGGTTTGCCTTTGATTTATGATCCACGCCAGTCTGGGCAAAGATATACTAAAGTAACTATCCGCCTCTCTGGGCTAATGCTACTAAGGAAAAGGTGACAACTATAGGATAGCTCGGTCAAGAACCGGTTAATTATATTATTGTTATATTGTTACTAACAATGCGCAACTAAAATGGTTAAAAATTAACTTTTCTGTTAGAGTTCGTTTTGGTTTTGTATAGAAATTCTTATTTCTTTTTATGTGATTACTGTAAGTAAGGTACAACATAATAAGTAATCTATTTATTATAACAAGTAATGATTGAAATCATAAAATTAGCATGGTTTGCATCTTGCAAATGATTATGTGCTTGCTGCTGACCAATACCTTGTCACTATCAGAATTCTACCTTTGTGGTATCGGACGCACAAAGCCAGATTGTTAGCTCGTCAGAATATACTTTTCCTGCTCATATGCAACCCCATTTCTTTAATGGTATTTAACTCATTAAATAGCTTAATTTCCCTACGACATGAAAAGGCCACGTGCGGTCGTAAACTGCTTTCTTAGCAGCAGTTTGGCGGAAATAATGCCTTCTGGAGGCTAGCCTTCATTGTATATAGATGAATAAAATATTTTATGATATTAATAACGAAAGATAAATTGTGGAAAGTAGTAAGTTATATACAATAGCACTACCAACGAACAGTGAATCATGCATCGTTCATAATATTTATTGCTTTGCTATCTATCAGAGCGACTACTAATTATTGTAAAGTACATACTCACGCTAGACAACGATAATTTCAAATTAACCGCCGCGGTAGATGTGCAGAATCAAATGAATTCACCGGAGTTTGTAGCGTTAATAATTTCAGAATATAACAGAAGATTTTTGCGGCGCCGGCGCTCAATTAACGTAATACCTATCTGTGCGCTAGAATAATTATTCTAGCATTAAACATACAGCACTTTATTTAAAAAATAATTCAATAACCGCAATTACAATAGGCATTGTAGTTGATGCTTTTAATGATTCGCTTATTTATTATGAGCATGTAATAAAGGTATTATTCTCTCAGATGATCGGCAGTTGACTTACAGCAGCAAATGCCGCTGATGCGTTGCTCGTCGAGCAGCATAATGCTAACCAGCAACCTGACATGGCATTTATCTAGTTTACTATTACGTTATGATAAGTTATTTAACCTACTGCGTAATCAGTTTATTTATCGTACAAAAACCACCCGATATTACCAGGGTATTACAGTAGCGATGCCGCATGGTCAACCTAACTAGCATTGATTATAATATGGTGAAGCCCAACCATTTTTCTTACCGGCTACTGCCGGTAAGAAGTAAAAAACGCATTAGGATATTATAAATTTAATACATATGTTTCAGGAGAGACCTAATTTGTATTACACACTTAATAATTAATTCATAATTTGTTCGGAGCAGTAATGGCCATTGCGCGGGTTGTGTTTCGGGTAAAATGTGGCAGTGTTAGCTAACATATTGATCCTAGATATCACTTGTAGCTATGCTTCCGTTAGTGCAATTATTAAATAAATAATAATAACCTATGTATTAATTAACTGTTAGATCCGTACTGGATCACACGAACAACGGTAAGCTGCAATTTTATGCAGATGTTTACAATTAAAAAATATTATTTTCACTCATAATTGGGAGTGGGAAAAACAGGAGATTACCGCAAGCATAAATGTTTGCTGCAAACTAGTCTACGCAAAGCGGTGAATTTATGAGGAGCGTCAGATTACCACAGTCTGATCTACTTTTGAGATTGTGCAAATATTACCGTTTGAATTATCAACATAATTTTATTAAAGATCTGAAAGATGTTACTCACCCAAAATCATATTAATTATCTACGATCTCCGTTAATATTACTCGGAAATGGACGGCGTCTGTCTATAGCTACTTACTAGCACCGTTTTGTTATATTTGTGTTACATCCACGTTCTTAAATATTTATCCTTAATAATTCACATACTAATAAAATCCTGCAAATATATTTTCATGCGAACGATCTGATCAAATCAAACCGAGATTATAACATTATTTCTTCTGTAATTATCGCGCTGATAAGCGTAATTTATTCTAAACTTTAACTATTTAACAGGTTACAAACTAGCAAACCTGTGAAATTTATTTTGGCTACTGTAGATATAAATAAAGAATTTACTGCTAGAAAAAAGCAAAACTTGGTAAGACCGAGTTATCAAAGACTAGGTAAAGCGGATCCAAACACCGCATTGTGTAAATAGGATATACTACTATCCCTCCCGGCACAGTAATTTATTTTATATTTGACATGAAGCTACTATATATCTGGTAAAGTTGCTCAATATTTGTTAATGAGAGTCTCATTTTAATGTATTATTAAGTATAAAATCAGGCTGGGTAGCGTATGAAATATCACATAATACCAGTAACGGCATTCTGCCAGAATTGTTCATTAGTTTGGTGTGAGCAGACTAGAGAAGCCGTGCTGGTAGATCCTGGGGGAGATTCGCTGAGGTTGCGCCAAGAAGTGGCACTACGTGGTGTCACTATTCGACAAATATGGCTGACTCATGGGCACCTTGATCATGTCGGTGCCGCTAAAAAGCTAGCTACATTATATCATGTACCCATTATTGGCCCACATTGCAAAGATAAGCTGTTGTTAGCCGGTTTGCCCCGGCAGTGTCAAATGTTTGGCGTAAAACACATCCCGCCATTCATTCCCGATCAATGGCTGACAGATGGAGACACAGTGAACGTTGGCACGTTGCTGTTTAACATACTGCATTGTCCCGGACATTCTCCAGGACATGTAGTGTTTTTGAATAAAGCAAATAAATTTATTTTAATGGGAGATGTGCTGTTTAATGGTAGCATTGGTCGTACCGACCTTCTAGGTGGCGATTTATCAACGCTTATGCAGTCAATTTATAATAAAATTATACTATTAGCGGATGATATTACCTTTTTGCCTGGGCATGGCCCCCTTTCAACTATAGGTCACGAGCGCCGTACTAACCCTTTCTTAAAACAACTGAACGTTTAAACAATTATGTTCGTCGATGCACAACATAACAGGAAAGCATATAGATTTCTTGGCACTGTCGCAATTAGCGGCAGAATACATTGCTAAGATCGCTTTGTAAAAGAGCAGCTATGTTATTCTTCATCATCTCTGGAACGTTAATTAGATTAGAATTTATTATTTAATAATAATTTATTTGGTCACATAGTTTAAGAACTCATTCCTAGGTCAGCATGACAAGGAGGAAAAACCATTTTGCCCGTAATAAAACTGTAATTTTTCCAAGCACTTGTATTGCAGGGTGTATGAACGAAACGTTTAAAGTATATGAATCAAATTCTGTGTTCACAAACGTGCAGCACGTCGTCAATTAAAATCATGCCGATTATGTAAGTAGCTTATAATATGGTTAATGCTAATACTAATAAGACTTGATCAGTAATCTGATTATCTAGCGATAACAGCATTCAATCGTTGACTAATTCATATATAAGCCACAATTCTCTAAATTAGGTACTGCTCACGATAACCTACTGATATATTTACAAAATACAAAAATGCTGCAATTTTTTAGACTGCGGGAGTAAACTAAGAGAAGAGAAATTCAACAACAGCATTTAGCTCTAAAATACCAATACAGTTATCACTTTCCACTTTTACTGCTTATAGATGATGGATTTTGGTCTTTTACGGCAAAATAATAAAATAAAATAACGGTGCTGGTTCTGTCCCAGTGCCAAGTTTTTTAATATTGCTACATAAAATATTATGAACGGGTAAAGATTATTATAATTAAGTATAATTGCATGCGTCTAACGACGCTGAGCTCAACATTTTCTAGTTCGGCCAGCTGAGATATGGATTACTCAAAACACTGTGCCAGCACCAATATTTTATACGCGACAAAATAAGGTGTATTCTGCCCTTACCGCGCACTATAGATCACAAATAGTGTTTAATAATTTTATTTTGCAGCCTTAGCGATTTAGTTTAAAAAATATTTACTGGCATAAAATTAAACTACTAATCTACTAAGGACATATACAAACATGTGGATATGTATGCAAAATGTTAAAGAATGCAAAAAACTATCAGCTACTCTTGTTACTAAATCCTTCTATCAAATATTTACCTCACTTTCTAACGGCATAAAAGAAGGTAATGAGCAAATTCTACCTTCATGATTCAAAATTTTATCTGTTGGTAGTCGAAAAGGTATTATAAATGTTAGATTAAACGAAAATATTACTTGTTTTCGTCATCAAAATTAGTTAATAATTTATTTAATTCAACAATGTTAGTAACAATCTTTTGTTAAAGAATTTAGTTGCGCTTACTTTAAAGTCTTTGATCAGGTTAACATTGCTAGAACCTGATATGTCTTTACCGTACTGTTAACTGGAATCGACGGAAGAATGCAGATTAAAGTCGGTATAATATTATTTGACTAATTAAATTACTCGGATTTTGTTAGCAAACAACGGCAACGTCAGGGGTATAAACCTTTTAATTTGAGTTACTTAAGCAAGTAGTCTTACGAGTTTCGTAGTAACTAACGATTAGTTAAAATCTATTAAGATTATATTTTAAATTGTGTACTCTTTGCTAAAATTTTCGATACTTTTAGTGAAAGTAAACATTTTGCGCATCAGTTCTTTTGGAGTAAATCTATATACTGATAAAATAATACTAACTAAGGATGGCGAATAGGTGATCATCAATATATGTCTTTAACTTAACAAGTATCGTCGAATTATTATTATATTTCCATTTATATGGAAAGCAACGTCATCAATTAAATAAAGAAGTTGGTGTTACGGTATCTAATAACACTAGCGCTAATAGAGTGACGACCAGTGTCTAGTGACATATTAGTCCAGCTAATAATGATATACACAACGATATCGTTAAGTTCGCAGCAGAATGAACTGATACCGACAAATTAATTTATTACCTGATTTTACATCGGTGTTGTTTTATAAGTTGTTGTCTGGTATTTATATCGCCATTAACCCAAACCTGTTATCTAATCGGTAATTTGGTTAAACTTTTGAAGTTTGTTATAGTGTAAGGTTTGGTGTTTTAAGCACTATAAACGTTATTGCAGTTGAATCAGTAGGTAAGGTAAAATAACTCTGACCGTAACCATCTAAATATTGCTGTTATTAATAACACACGAACCTACCGCGTTTAGTAGCACAAGAGATTAATACCTACTAACCCATAATTACTCTGTAAAATTTCAATTTATCATTACTAATATTATTGTGCTGAGTATTACAGTTACTACCGTTGTAGGTAATGTCTTTCAGAGACATTGTTGAGATCTTTGTTTTACTATATTTACATGTAATGTTTTACGGCAAAAGCCGTTAATTCAACCTAGGTTTAACATAAGCAGCTTTAATGATATTTTATTTAGAACTTTATATTTAACTGTAATTTTACAAAACTTAAAAGATATCTTTAACTTCAAAAGTAAAGCATAGTTGCTTTAGCTGAAAATATGTCTGCTTGATTTTATCAAGCAGACGAATACATAATCTTAAAAATTGGCATTGCGCGGACTTCGCGGGAAAGGGATGACATCCCGAATATTTTGTATTCCCGTAACATAAGCTACGAGTCTCTCAAAACCCAATCCAAAACCTGAATGCGGTACAGTTCCGTATCGTCGCAAGTCGCTATACCAACAATAATCTTCTTTGTTAAGACCCATTTCTTTCAAACGTACATGCAACTTATCCAAGCGCTCTTCACGCTGTGAACCGCCGATAATTTCGCCGATGCCAGGTGCTAGCACATCCATAGCAGCGACAGTTTTATCATCATCATTCATTCGCATATAAAAAGCTTTGATATTTTTGGGGTAGTTTTTTACAACCACAGGTGCTTTGAAATATTTTTCTACTAGATAACGTTCATGTTCCGCAAATAAGTTACTTCCCCAAGAAATTGGATTTTCAAAAGTTTGGTTGCAGCTTTGTAGAATGTCTATAGCCTCTGTGTAATCAACTTGCACGAAATCGACACTAATAAAGTGTTTTAGACGATTTATTGCCTCTCTATCGATTCGTGTAGTAAAAAACTGCATATCGTCAATGCGCTCGCTCAATATTGCCTGAAACACATATTTTAGCATTGCTGCTGCTAAGTTAACAATATCCTCTAGAGTGGCAAATGCCACTTCTGGCTCGACCATCCAAAATTCAGCCAGATGGCGGTTAGTATTAGAATTTTCTGCCCGGAACGTTGGACCGAAAGTATAGATTTTTGACAAGGCGCAGGCATAACTTTCACCCGTTAACTGACCGGAAACCGTTAAAAAAGTCTCTTTACCAAAGAAATCCTTATCGTAATTTACTTTACCATCAGACACGCGTGGTATATTTTCCAGATCGAGGGTGGAAACGCGGAACATTTCGCCAGAACCTTCAGTATTGGAGGCAGTTATTAAAGGTGTGGACACCCAAAAAAAACCCTGTTCGTCCATAAAACGATGAATAGCTTGCGCGAGAGTGTGGCGTACTCGCGACATAGCACCAATAAGATTGGTACGTGGGCGAAGATGGGCTACTTCACGCAGATATTCTACGCTATGGCGCTTAGCAGCTATGGGGTAGGTACTAGGATTGTCCACCCAACCGAGTACTGTAACGTCCTGTGCTTGAATTTCGTAACGCTGACCGCTTCCCAAAGATTCTACTACCTGGCCGGTTACCGATACGGAGCAACCAGTAGTTAAGCGTAAAATCTCGTTCTTATAATTTGGCAGAGAATTATTAATAACGGCCTGTAAGGGAGCCAAGCAAGAACCGTCATAAACAGAAAGAAAAGAGAGTCCGGACTTAGAATCTCGACGGGTACGCACCCAACCCTGTACAGTGATTTCACTGTTAGTTGGCATCTTCCCTTGCAGTACATCAACTACAGGTACTACGCTCATAAATACCCTCTTAGTTAATTAAGATATAAAAAAATTGGTTAGGCAATAACCGATAATATGTCACTTGTGGCGCCAAGACCACAAGAAGAAACAATTTCCTTCTGGAGATAATTATGCTTGATCAGATCAATAAAGAAAATTGGGAACAAATCAAAGCGGAAGTGCCTTATCTCAATATTTTCGCAAAATATGAGGAAAGCAAAACACGAACCGTATCTTAGAGCGCGTTATATTAACTTGCTTTCACCACCATAAGAATATCGAAAACGTATGCAAAGTGTGGAAAAAGCTTTATATTGATAAATATTTTCAAGAATGTTTTAAAATTACGCTACCAGTATCACTTTTGTATTTTACTAATCTGTTCTAAATACAAAAAAGAGATTAATGCGTGGCCAGGCGCCGCTGTAGAGAATCAGCCTCTTTCATAAAAAGAGGCTGGCGGAAAATATTATCATTTTAACAAGTAGTTTGATATTTAACTAGCCATTTATGACACTTAATTCAACTCCATATTTATTATATTATAATATCTATAGTAATGCAAACAATAATAAGAGTGGATGACTGCTAACCTTAAGTTGCGGAAAATGTCTTCATTGCAATGAAGGCTGTCAACTTGATTCCTAATTAATTTGACGGGTATTCGTCCCAACCAGGTGCCTTTAGCGAGGAAATACGTTAACTTTTCGATTGCTAGTTTTTATAATATAAAAAATCTCACTCTAGTTTGGCGATCGCATCAAATGTGACTTTTTATTGACTTAAAACGTCTCTAAAATCTCTAGTTGAAATTTTAGATTTAAGAAAACAGCATATTACGAAAGTAAACAACTTTATCTTCACTTAATTTCAAACTACTAATTATCTCTGATTGCACTCTGATGTCAGCAGAGTATCTGCTTAATAGCGCATCCGGAGTGGTAGCGAAATTTCACCTAACTGTTACATCACAATAGTATTAACAAATAACCTGCTATACATAAAATATGTAAGCATAAGTGTTAAGTATAGGTACTGAAATAAAATCAATAGAGAAAAGCGTGTAAAAACATTTATTATATCTAACTAATCTTTATATAATAAAGATTAACTGCAAACACAGTTTTTACTGCTAAAAACCGTGCTACATAATGAATTGTAGTCGATCAGTTATATATAACAAACACAATTTTAGGATACCTCTTTGACTATCTAATAGACGCTGAGTCTGGATAGAATCTCCCCTCTATCTTCAATTAATTATTAAGTGTCCTTTCTAGAGTCATTAACGGATGCTAGATAGTTTTGCAATCTAGACGTTGATCGCCTTAAAACTGCCTCATCGCTACACGATTAGGTTTTAAGTTTGTGCTATAATGTTTATTTTTAATGATGGCGCATGAGAGTCGATCAACTAGCATATATTGTCCTATAATTCACAATATTTTTTAAAACAAGTAGCTATTTTAATCGTCGACATTTGGCAAACATAGCAAATGTTTTAGACTTACGCGCTATTTTGTTTGTAAGCGAAGAGCCGTAATTAGTCATTTTCGAGTATTGCGTAAAATTAGTTTTGAGCTATCACTTCATGCTTAAGATTTGCATCTTACTTAATTGTATGCATGGTTATGCATGCACCGTATTTATAATTGTCAAAATATGAATCGCCCCCTCGCAGATTTATGTTTAGTAAGCATAAATAATAACATACTAAATTTAATTATTAAAATATCATAACGTGTAAATACGTTATAAAATATTCTGATATCTGTAAATTACTTACTAATAACTAGTATTTATTTATATGCTACTTGATGCTTAATAAATTTATAAAGATATACTATGAACGATCATATTGCTTTCAACTAAATATGGAACTACTGCCAAGTAGTGATCAATCAAGAGAAGAAAATCAATGATATAATGCCGTAACTATGTTAAATCATTTTCATAAATACTCAGCTAAAAGGAGGATTGCATTGTGCATGTTATGATTTAAAATCATGTTGAAAAATTAAGGAAACCGAGCATTTTGGCATTTATGTTAATAAACATGGGTAGTTAGTTGCAATTTTGTCCGGCTATTTATTCTGTAACGCCATATTAAGTGAGTTAGAATAATGCATGGTTAACTAACGGCAATTTCTTGCTAATTAACCGCCGTATTAAATAGTTGGTAATGAACAAGCGACGAGTTGATTTCAGCGGTACTAGCATTTCGATGTACAAGAGACTTGACTCATTAATTTTTTGAATATATTAGTGCTAGATAATATCGTAAACAAGCTAACGTTTTTATATTGAGGTGAGAGAATATGAAGCCGAAATATAGAAAATTACAGTAATATTTAACTTTATATGATTATTAAGCTAGTACAATAAATCTCCGAATTTGTGATGTATTCTTTATTTACTATATAGTAAATATAAACCTTAATGACAAAGGGTAACAATACTCTAGAATTTGATTGTCTAGCTGCTCTTCGGATAAGCAATGATTAAGTCGTAAAGTAAAATAGGCTTTTATGTTTAGCTAATCAATCTAATTAACAGTTCATCGGTGTTTGAGTAGAATATGAAGTTTTTGCTTGCCTAAGCAAAATGCTTACCACAATTTGTAGGTGTGTTATTTATCTATATTATTTACACGCTTAAACTCTTCGCAGAGAAAAGAGGAAGCGGGTTGTAGTTGTGTCTGCACCTGGGCTGACATCTGGCATAGTAATTGTGGATCATCGGTCCACACCGGCAATGTCCGCATTGCACTAACGTCATTACAGACGAAATTACCGGCATAATCGATGTACATCGGGCTGATACCTACAGGTGGTGTTAAGTTAAGCGCCAACGGCGCCTGATTTTCTAGATAACGGCTATATAGCGTCAGTGCACCGTTGGCGCCTGTCAACTTGGCCGGATCATTATTATCACGGCCGACCCATGCAATAAACACTTCTTTACCATCAATACCAACGAACCAACTATCACGCAGATCATTAGTGCTCCCAGTTTTTGCGGCTAGATGTGAAAATGGAAATTTCACTGATAACGAACGTGATGTCCCTCGTGCCACTACTTGTTGCATCGCATATAGAGTTAAATAAGCTGCCTGGGCGGGTACAACCCGCTCCGCCTGGGGGAAACTTTGATACAGCACGGTGCCGTCTTCTCCTATTACCGATCGCACTGCTGACAGTGTGGCATGATTCCCCCCGCTGGCGATGGTTTGAAACTCTTGCGCTACTTCTATGGGTGTGAGGCTAATGGAGCCAAGCAACATTGAGGGGACCGGATTAAGCACCGAGGATGGTATGCCAAGTTTCACCAAAGTGGTAATAATACGATCTAGTCCTACCGATAGGCCTAGGTTTACCGTCGGTACGTTGAGTGAGTTAATAAGCGCCTCAACCAGCATTACCTTACCTCGAAATTGCCGATCATAGTTTTTGGGTGACCACATGATGCCGTTTGACTGCTTAATAGTAATGGGTTCATCGGCAATCCAAGTGTTAAGTCTATATTTATCTGGTTCGCTTAACGCGGTCAGGTAGGTAGCTGGTTTTGACAGCGAGCCAACCGAGCGACGCGCCTGCATCGCTCGGTTAAAACCGTCGAATTGCGGATCTGCACCACCAACCATAGCGCGCACCTCGCCACTAAAGCGATCAACAACTACCATCGCAGCTTCTAGATTATTAACACCGCGCTCGACGCGAAGTGCGGTTACACCTACTTCCACTGCTTTTTCTGCC
Organism: Sodalis endosymbiont of Henestaris halophilus; assembly: GCF_900161835.1. Lineage (GTDB taxonomy): Bacteria > Pseudomonadota > Gammaproteobacteria > Enterobacterales > Enterobacteriaceae. The sequence continues at coordinate 1,137,378 of NZ_LT897836.1, forward strand.
GCATTCTGCGATAACGGATCCAGAGTAGTAAAAATTTTGACGCCAGACATTTCATTAATTTCATCACCTAACTTGCTTTGCAACTCTTCACGCACCATCTGCATGAAAGCCGGCTGCGGAGTCAATACCCCTCCGCATGGCTGTACTCCTAGTGAGCGGGCGCTCAACATGTTATAGAGTGTTCTATCGATGATTTTATTATTATTTAGCAATTTTAGCACCAGATTACGGCGCTCCAGCGCTAACTTTGGATTGCGCCAGGGGTTGTAGAGCGATGCTCCTTTTACCATCCCTACTAGCGTTGCTTGCTGATCGAGGCTCAATTCATTTATCGGGCGTCCGAAATAATACAGGCTAGCCAGAGGGAAACCACGAATCTGATTGCTACCGTTTTGTCCGAGATACACTTCGTTTAGATATAACTCCAGGATGCGATCCTTACTGTAACGGTAATCAACAATTAATGCCATATAGGCTTCATTAGCTTTGCGCCACAGAGAACGTTTGTTGGTCAAAAAGAGGTTTTTCACCAATTGCTGCGTTAGCGTACTCCCTCCTTGCACCGCACGACCGGCATTTATATTAGCAAGAAAAGCACGACCGATGGAGGAAAAACTGATACCGTCATGCTTGTAAAAATGTAAATCTTCGGTAGTTATAAGCGTATCAATCAGTAGGTCAGGGAAACCAGCGCGCGGTACGAATAACCGTTGCTCGCCTTTAGGCGATTGCAGCATGGTTATTAGCTGCGGATCGAGACGGAAAAAGCCATAATTTCGCTGAGTATTTTTGTTTTTAATCTCAACGAGCTGATTTTTAGTGAACGTCATGCGGACGGGGATTTGTTCTTCTTTGCCGTCCGGGAAATCAAACGGACGCCGCAATAGCTCAATGCTATTGTCATTTACGGTGAATTCTCCGGGCCGAGTAATGCGCCATACCTGTCGGTATTGCATGCCTTCTAGCAGTGTAGCCATGTCACTGCAACTGTAAGAGATCCCAGGTTCTAAACTGGCCACGCGGCCATATACTGCTGCCGGCAGTTGCCAAACTTTTCCATCGATACATTGACGGACCTGCACATCTAAATACATGCCATACATGGCAATAACAACGACCAGCAACGCAATGTGAATAAACAATACCAACAACAGTCTGTATTTCTTTAGCTCCACACCTCCCCATTTTTTACGTTGAGGCATCTAATACTCCTTTTTCTTTTTCATTATCATCATACCTCTGAAGTCGTAGTGATACCTTTCGCGAAGTCTTGCGAAATTACATTCGTGCATAAAGTTTAGAAATTTATTGCTATCTACAGACATCGTTAATAACTTTTTTACTACTGGCTGCTAAACTAGCATACGGTTTTTAACCTTTAAACGAATACACAAAAGAAAAGCTCTGCATTTTTTATTAACATTTTATGCCCTATCGATAGATCAGTAGCGCGTGCTTTGTTCTAAGCAAACCCTACGCTTGGTTCTTCTCGACACTCTCCCCGGATAAAATATTAGCAACAAAACTAATTTACTGCCGAGATGCACACCTAGCATTAGCAAGAGATCTGTCTTCAGAAAAAATCTCGTAAAATTCATCTAGGATTACACTATTTAAAGATATGGTAACGATAGACTTATATCTTCATAGTGGAAGGGGTAAAATTACCTTGGTAACCCCAAGGCGTGCTGACCACTGCGGCTTTAGCATCATGACTAATCACAGCTTGTAAACTCGCAGGAAAAATCTCTATAGGTATTTGAGTCGTTTTGCCGCTGCCTAGCGTAGCGTGTAGTATAAACCTGCTTAGTGCTCTGTAAAGTAGTAAGCTAGGTAGATCAACCACGGCACTAAAAAAGTAATAATGCCAAAAGATCTCTGCGAGGAGAATAATAATATATTAGGGCAGCCATTATACCATCGTTGTGTTCTGGAACAATAAATATAGGTTGCACACATCACGAAGTAATCCAAGTTGCCCTTGCACGATTAACACAATAATTTTCTATAGTGCCCATACATATATTGCGCGGCAACGACAAACGATAAAGACAGATGGTAGTGTTGCCATCGAGGTCATTTTAGGATAAATACCTCTATAAATAGCCGAGGAAACTCTGGCGCTACTAATATTTGATAACTATCGCCGTGGCGACGTTAGCTATAGGTTAAATGCGAGAATAAAATACCTGTGTAAATAAAGGCTTACATTAAGGGAAATCTCATGCAATTCAAGCCAGAACTCAAACCAGCAAGGCTGATACAGCGTTATAAACGGTTTCTTGCCGATGTAGTGACTCCTCATGGGACATTTTTAACGGTTCATTGCGCTAACACAGGTGCAATGACTGGATGCGCTACCACGGGAGATACCGTTTGGTATTCAACTTCTAACAATTGCAAACGTCGTTATCCCCATAGTTGGGAAATAACTGAAACAACCAGCGGTCAATTAATAGGAGTTAATGCGCTGCGCGCCAATATCTTGGTAAAAGAAGCATTGCGTGATGGAACGATTTCTGAACTGAGAGGGTACACGAATCTTCGCAGCGAAGTGTGCTATGGAGCAGAAAACAGTAGGATAGATTTGTTATTATCAGCAAAAGATCGCGAGGATTGTTATATTGAAGTAAAATCAGTGACATTATTAAAGCATCGGTCAGGATATTTTCCTGATGCAGTAACTATACGAGGTCAAAAACATTTGCGAGAATTACAGATGATGGTAAAAATGGGGTGTCGTGCAATTCTGTTTTTCACCGTTCTAAATTCAAGTATCGACCGTGTATTGACAGCCCGCCACATTGACTGTCACTATGCTGATTTGGTATTACAGGCTAAACAGATAGGTGTGGAAGTTTTATGCTATGGTTGTAAGTTATCCCGGCACGGCATGCATATCCACGCCCCGCTGCCAATAATTATTTCATAAAAAGATCAAAAAACACACTAAATGACGTAAAAGTACCAGTGTTAAAAAAACCTTATCGTTGCGTTAAATACGCTTTCCTTGAAACTACTCGTCAAGTAGATATTATGAATAATTGCAAACCTTAAAGTTATCTGTTATTTTAGTATTTACATTATAGCTGCTTCCTGTTTATCTTAGATTAGGGATGGCTAGTGCGTGTTACTAGTTTATTAGTAAGGAAAATAAAACATGCAAGAAAGGAAAAATAGCAAGACATCTTCATTGAGTATTCTCGCTATAGCAGGAGTTGAACCATATCAGCAGAAGCCTAGTGAAGAATACATGAATGCAGCGCAGATTCTGCATTTCAAGCGCATACTTGATACATGGCGTAATCAACTCAGAGATGAAGTTGGGCGTACCGTATTACATATGCAGGACGAGGCCGCTAACTTCCCTGATCTGGTAGATCGGGCAGCACAGGAAGAAGAGTTTGGCCTTGAGTTGCGTAACCGTGACCGTGAACGTAAGCTCATAAAAAAAATTGAGAAAACTCTCAAGAAAGTAGAAGATAATACTTTTGGATTCTGCGAATCATGTGGGGTAGAGATAGGTATTCGGCGCTTGGAAGCGCGTCCAACTGCCGATTTGTGTATAGATTGCAAAACCCTTGCTGAGATTCGCGAAAAGCAAATGACGGGATAATTACGTACAAACACCAGAGGATCATTGCTGTATCTATTACTGGAAATCATGATATCGCATGTTAACCACACAATTACCACCATTCTCACTATAATGCCAATTTTGCCACTATGATATGAGATAGTTTACCTCGTATTCATCTGGAATGCTTTATTTAGGTTCTCTATCATTCTCTCTCTGTAGATATTTTGCAGGCACTTTTTTGTAGTGGTTACTGTGCGTACGCATTATGTTGTATATCGCCTCCCCCGTTAGCGTATTATCCGGGGGATATCAATATTCTTTTACGCTTACTTAACCATTATGACTGAAAGTGAGATGGGATGGTTGTTACTACAGTCTTCTATCTAGAAGGTGCTAGCAGCTGTTGTTGTGCCGGGGTGTAGCTCAAAAACCACACTAAAGTATTACTATTTAAGATAGTACTGGCGACAAGCATAGATGGGAAGAGTTTATCTTCCGTATTTAGTGCACAATTTTGATTCCATCGCGACAACAGAGCGCTAATTAGGTTATTCAAAACTTGAATATATCAATATTCATCATTTAGTTGATGTGGTTTGCGGCACGAATGCAACATCAAAACAAAATTTCTCGTCGGTCGCTTCACGCTACAATAGCGTGCTATGCGCATTTAATTTATGTTAAACTGAGCATGAGATTATGCTGATTGCTTAACATCGCACTGTTTTACCCTCCTGATTCTCAAGCTTAGTCTAATTAGCTATTATTAGCCGCGGCTTTACGTTGTAACTATTATTTATTAATATTGAGGTGCACTATTTTTACCAGGGTAGTTAATTTCTGCCGCAAGGCGCTTAATCATGAAAGCGTTGAAGCGACATCAAAAGATAGAAGTCCTTTGACGATTATACCGCGCACCCAGCACGCCATTTCTCATAAAGAAATTAGTGAAAATGCTTTAAAAGTGCTTCATCGCTTGAACAGAGCGGGATACGAAGCTTATTTAGTCGGCGGCAGTGTTCGCGATTTGCTGCTAGGTAAAAAGCCCAAGGACTTTGACATTACGACCAGTGCCACTCCAGAAAATATGCGTAAACTGTTTCGCAACTGTCGACTTGTTGGCCGGCGTTTTCGTTTGGCTCATGTCATGTTTGGATCCGAAATTATAGAAGTCGCGACGTTCCGTGGTTATCATGAGGTGCTCAAGTCAGATAACGGCGCGATGAGCGCTGCCTTTACCGGACACAACGGAATGTTGCTGCGCGACAATATTTTTGGCTCCATAGAAGAAGACGCTCATCGCCGCGATTTCTCAGTGAACAGCTTGTATTACAGCGTGGCAGACTTTACTCTGCGCGATTATACTGGTGGACTAAAAGATTTACACGCGGGCATCATTCGCCTGATTGGAGATCCGGAAACCCGTTACCGGGAAGATCCGGTACGGATGTTGCGCGCGGTACGCTTTGCTGCCAAACTGGGCATGACTATCAGTCGCGAAACTGCTGAACCCATCCCCCGATTATCCGCGCTATTGAACGATGTTCCCCCGCCGCGGTTATTTGAAGAAGCACTGAAGCTGCTACAGGCTGGACATGGTGAAACTACTTACCGACTGTTGTGCGAAAACCAGCTATTTCAACCACTGTTTCCGTTGATAAGCCGTAACTTTACCAAGCATGGTGACAGCCATATGGAACAGATGGTGATACGTGTGCTTGCTAGCACGGATCAGCGTTTGTGCAAAGATATGCGAATTAATCCGGCCTTCCTTTTCGCCGCAATGCTATGGTACCCTCTGTTAGAACATACGCAAAAAATAGCCCATGAAAGTGAGCTGCCTTATTTTGATGCTTTTTCTCTGGCGATAAACGATGTTCTCGACGAACACTGCCGTACATTGGCAATTCCCAAACGTTTAACCGCCCTGATGCGAGATATGTGGCATCTTCAGCTTAGACTATCACGTCGTCAGGGCAAGCGAGCACATAAGTTGATGGAACATCCTAAATTTCGCGCTGCCTATGATTTGCTTACGTTGCGTGCTGCAGTCGAAAACAATGCCGACCTGCAGAGGCTTAGCCTCTGGTGGGAGGAGTTTCAGGCTGCCGCGCCACCGCAGCAAAAACATATGCTTACTAGGCTCTGCAATGAGGTGTCTGCCCACAGCACCCATGTGCGTCGTTCGAGCCAACGAGCACATAATCGGGGAAACGCTTGATGGAGCGCGTTTGGATGGCTCTAGGTAGCAATTTATCTGCACCACTGCAGCAGGTAAACACAGCTCTTGAGGCTCTTAAGAGCCTACCATATACCAGATTTATCGCTTGTTCATCCTACTACCGCAGTTACCCACTAGGTCCGAAAGATCAACCAGATTTTCTGAACGCCGTGGTTGCACTGGATACCACCCTTGATCCGGAAACGCTGCTAGATTACATTCAAAAAATAGAATTGCGTCAAGGGCGTATCCGCAAGGAGCATCGTTTTGGAGCCCGTACGCTAGATTTGGATATTTTGCTTTTCGCCGATCGAATTATTTCTACGGCACGTTTAACAGTTCCGCATTACGATATGCACAACCGAGAATTCACACTGTATCCTCTTGCTGAGCTAGCACCAAACCTGGTGTTGCCAGACGGCATCGCGCTGGCCAAACATTTGCGTCAAGTGCCACTAAACGGCCTTGTTTATTGGGATGAAGAACACCGCTACTACAAAAAGTGAATGCTTACTTATCTATCCACAGCGGATGCGGTGACGTGCGGCCCCGTATCTGCGCCCACTTTTTGCCTGTGATCAATCTCACATACTATTCATACAGTACAGATTTGGTAAAATACTTACATATTAAGTGCGATAAATGCTATGTTCCTGGTAAATACTTACAAAGTAGCTTACTAAGCTATCAAGAGTGATCTACCCCAGCAGTACAGAAGTTTATACTCCTAATTAATATTATCACCTATCACGTCACGTTTGCTCTACTGTTCCCTTGAACAAGGGAATCAAAAAAATGTTTCTTTATTGGTGATATTTCTTAGTCGTAACTATACAACGATTAATAATCGAAGTTTGAGATTACTCGGAGCTGAGTGTAGTATACCGGCAAAGTATTCTCTTACCTTGCTGACGGCTTGTTAGCTTTTTATATGCCACCGTTAGCAGTCTTAACCGTTTTCAAGCGGACACACAACTTGCAGACATCTCGTCATAAACTCAAAAGCGTTTTAAATATATTTGGCGGTTATAAATTCAATTTTAATTTATTTATCGCAATCTTGCCGATGAGATGACAAGATATCGCCAAGATGCTAAGAGCATATATAGGTCCTAACGCTATAAAACAAGGTGTAACCCATACATTACCATGTAAATTATCGGTATTAAGATTACTAGTAATGCCATATACTCCTTAACAAAAAACTTTATATACGGACGTGAATATGCGGTAGCTAGTAGCAATATATAAGAAATATAAACCAACCAAGTCATTGCACTATGACTCTATTTTTGTAAAAAACTGTTTAATCTTATGCACCTTAATGTGATCTTTTGGTGAAAAACTTTCAGTAATTAGCGACTATCCGTTAACTAGTGTGTAACATAAACTTACAACACCAAATTTATTGACGTATTAATATCGTGGAACACGATGTTAATGATCTAGCCGCAATTTATGCAACGGCTATTTCAACATTGCGTGCTGGCGCGCGTTATACTGGGGATCTTGGTTGCAAACTGATCTCAAACTGGATATGTAAATGGCAAGCGATGACAAAAACCCACAGTTATTGACTAGTCAATAACCAGCACCGCGGTCATATTATTTATTAACTATTTAAATATAAAGCCAAGTTCATCAATAATACACAATTAAATCTCATTTAATAAATGGTGAAAATTGAATTCATGTAACGCAATATGTTATAAAGTAAGCTGTACCTGGTACAGTATGACAACCATTTTGATCTCCATGCAAAAGACTCTTTCCCTTTTTGCTTAGGACCTTCTTTTAACGCCTAGAGATCTTAGAGTATAAATCAATTGATATTTGTAACGTCGATAACAGTTAATTTTTCTATACTGACACTATCTTGTCTAACGTAATTATAGCATTATATCGATTAATGGCAGAGCTGCATCTGTGTCACTTGCGTAGATATAGCGCTGATTATATGCATTTATTAGATGTGTAAATGCCGGATAATAAGGAGGTATTTTAATATTGCCCACGAACATGGCTGTTTAAGTGCATCTGCTCCATCTATGCTAGATAAACGTTCAACCAGGTAGATATAAACGCCATAATGATTGCTCATCACAAAACACCATAAGCATAAGTTAGCCAGCGTCACTTGAAATATGTCCCAAAAAAAATCTATAGCAAATACCAATAGTCACATAAATCAACCGGAGTTGAGCTGCGATACATCACGCAAGAATAAAGAGGCGTCAAATAAAATACTCCTATTAATCTTATAAGATAAGCAACATAATCATGACTGTTGTATAGATAATGCTAGTATCGTTGATACTTTTGGCAAATATATATATTTAGCAAACCTGCTAACGAATACAGCATAGCCGTTAATATCAACAGCACCATCATTTATATTACCCAAGCAGGTACTTAAAACGGCATAAGGAATACTTATACCACAAATTAACAAAATACCGATGCAAATCATATCTATTACTTAGCCGCCAATCATAGCTCTAGCTATGAACAACACGTGGGTAAGGACCAGCGTGAGCTTTTATGAGCAGCATGTTGATATGCCGACATGGTAGCACTGTGCTATTTCTTTGAGATAAGAGGTGGTTAAAATAAACTTGTTGCCGCTTGGTTGTTCAGTTCTCAAAGAAAACTCAAACATATAGTAATGCCGTTCGACATGGCGGCCGTGCGATAGGTTTGGCTCTGCGCATTAAACACGCGGACTATCATGAAATAGCATTTCATGCTGTCTGAAAGCATCAAGGAACGCTCTGTGCGCTTTTTTTTCCAAAAAAAAGTCTAGAAAAATCTGGCTAGGGGTGCAAATACTTTTCTATCCGCATTTGTGTATCCTGTTTGCACTTTAAGTCCTGGTAGGAAGGCTTAATACATAATCATTTTAATAGGTTAAAGCGGATTAAAATTAAACACCTGTGACACCAACCTGAAATAATGCTTCACATTAAAGATGTTTTTATAAATTTCGTAGAAAATAATTGCACTTTAAGTCTCTTTGATTAACTAGTACACTGATAATACAGGTGTAATTTACTTTCCTCCTACTATTATGACTAAGCATAGTATAGAAATTGCTAGTATTTGAAATTTAAATAGATGTACTTCAAGTTCTTAGGTTTCTTGTGTAGGTCTTGATCAACTGCTGAAAATTCTAATGCATATGTAATTTATAATAAATTTATTTGATTTAAATTGTGTTCAGAACTAATTTAGATACTGATTTATCACTTATAATAACCAATCGCATTAAGAAAATGATAGAGTATTAATCATAATAAAATATGTTGATGATTATCATCAATAACCCAATAATAATTTAAATATTTATGCAATGTACGATTAATATCGCTACATTAAACATGCTGTTATTTTAAATAGTTACGTCAGCAACGGTTACATAAAAAATGATTGACAATCACGAGCAAGAGGTTTATTAATAAATAATATATTATATTTGTTACTTATAGTACGTGCACAGCTTACTATTGAGTACACTTCATCCCATAACATTGCTAATACTGTAAATAATATTACTATGATTAAGCAAGTATACAACCTTGGATACTTGACTATCATGGTCTATTTCTAAAATATGAATAAATATTATTTCATGGTTGATGAAATGATCTGTACGCCAAGCTGTTCAGAAATATAAAAATCATCGTTATTTGCTGTGTGCGATGGACAGCATTATGATCCATCGATGGTTACACAGTTATAACGTTACGATAATTAATTATATTAAGGTAATTTAAATCCATAAGCATTATGCTTATTCAAATGATTTCTACTATAAGTTGAAAGTTTATTGTGGTTACTACAGGCAGTAACTACATGATACTTGTAATCTAAATCCATATTAAGATGTCTATATGTAATATAGACGATCTACACACAGTTTTAAACTGCACAACGCTTATCGCTGATAAGCGTATCTAACCATTAACTAAGCCGACATTAGCAGGATAGGCGATGTTTCTTGAAGAATTTTATTTGCGATATCTATCATATTTTATGATATAAGAAATTCATTATCAAGATAATAGTTGCCTTTTAGTATAAAGATCATGAAATAAGAGCATCAGTCTATATTTTTTGTGTTGTTAAACATAGTGTTATATAGGTGTTACTAACAGTAGTTGTTTGCGCTATTTTCATTTATGCATCTTATTTTGATATAATCTTTATATAACTTATAATTCTATTAATTAATGTCTATTAAAGTTATTAATTTTATTAAATGTGACTATTATTATTAATAAATAGTTAACATAATGAATATTAACTTAATATCTAACTTTTTAATAACATCATCTATAAATTTATTATAATAAAGTACACTATAATTATACTATTTAATTAGTAAAGTAAAATACTGTTATCTTACTTACTAGAAGATAAACATAATAAATTAAGCATATACAAATACTAATTAGAGAAGCATATTTAACAGAGAAGATTACAATTTTATTGATCATTATAAGTTAAATAATGTTATTAACGCAATTGTAATTAATTATCATGTAAATTTTACAATAGTAAGCTATACTTTGAATTAATATTCAATATTTAAATAAATTTAAATAAACATTTAAATATTTAGTTAAATAACTAAAATCTATACATGAATTATAATTTTGTGTTAATACACTACTAATGTATATAATTTACTTATAGTAAATAATTGCTTATTGATAAAAATATACTTTTTGTTTTAATATGATTTTGCTTAAAATATATACTAAAACAACCCGTAAGTTTATTGATAAATGTCAGATTTTATCAAACAAAACAAGTTGTATTGGATCCACATTCATGCTGTTCTAACTAAACCTTCATAAATTATTAATTTCCTAGTATACTCACTTACCAGAGTATACTTAGCTGTAGCATAGATTAATCTATTCGCTTACACTAGACGATTGTACCGTATTTCAAAAAAAAGTTTAAACCAGCAGCATAAATTTAATAAATCTTTGATACATTATATAATAATGTATTAATAATAAATGAAACTAAACGCCGCTTATGATAGAAAATAACATTTGTAAATACAAAATCTATTATTAGTAATCGCCTAAAAAATGTTTTAACTCGCTTATATAAGCTGATAGCTAGATCATGCTAGCTATCGTCATTTTCAAGCACACCCAATGTAGCAGTCTATAAAATCCTAAAAGGAGATGATAATCATTTAGGCCAAATAGCTTCGCTGATTTCGCGAAGCGATATCATGCCATAAACCACGATCCTGCCAGGACTATTACTAGTCAGTTAGCAACTGATATCACTAATATTTCTTTATGCTGCTATCGCGCGGCAACCAACTATCAGTGAGACTAATAAATATAAGTATTAATGAAGTGCTGTCCTAAGGTGCTAGGAAGCATACCGCAAAGACACAAGATAACCTTAAAAACTTATGCTTTAGTAATTTAAAGGTATTTCACGAGTGCTGGTACTATAAAATAAATAAATTAAACGTAATAGTGTTTAGTTTATCAGATATATAGCTACCTTCCTCCTGCTATTTAAATGCCAGCTTTAATTATGTAGTTAAGCTATTTATAAACTATTCGTAAGCTATTTTATCATTTATTTAAAGTAATAAAAAATAACTCAGTAAATAAAGTGAAAAAATTTGCAGCGAGTCAGTGTTTTTGCTAATGGGTTAGTCTCCACGCGGAGGATACCTCAGCAAATGCTTACGTGAAAAAAAACAGCATGGGCTGATTATCTATTTTAGATGACTGTGGCATAATTTTCTATGTCACTAAAATAAGAATTTACTTATCTATTGTTATCGAACTGCTAATTTTGAATTTGCTTTGTTATGGCGGAAATGCTGTGCTAGAACAAACAGGTCGTATGGCGCCACTTATAAGTTATATATCGCTGAACTATTGTATAATGTAATCATATTACTGTTATGTCAAAATGACAGCATCACTTGATCATAGCGATGAAGTCAGGGGACCATGACGGCAAAATATTCTATCAAATATAGGACGTTAATATTTTAAGTAGCTACAAAGCAAACGGGTCAAAGTGCGCTTGATCACAACATCCTTGTACCTATAAGAGAGACAGTATAAGTGTATTACACTGTGCTATTAGATTATTTGTAAATAAACACGAATTTGTGCGCCATGTTTCCCGTTTATTTATTTTTTCTTAATATGGCTTATTAAGTGGTTACACTTACGTTGCTGAGTGTGCGTTATAGAACGACACCGACCGACAAATGGGTTAATAGCCTCGTGAAACTGAATACGGATAGGCGTGCCCATAATTTTTAACGAACGTCGGAAATAGTTTATCAGATAGCGTTTATAACTATCCGGTAAAGCTTTAACCTGTGTACCATGAATTATCACAATCGGCGGATTGTAACCGCCAGCATGAGCATATTTAGGTTTTACGCGCCGGCCGCGTACTAGCGGCGGTTGATGTTCATCCACTGCCATGCGCATAATTCGAGTCAACAATGTCGTGCTCACCCTTTTTGTGGCACATTGGTAAGCTTCATTTATTGATTCAAACAGACTGTTAATACCATAGCCGTTCATTGCAGATATATAATTAACTCTAGCAAAATTTATAAAATCAAGACGATGGTTCAATACCTCTTTCACTTCGGATTGCATATCCTTGGACAAACCATCCCATTTATTAAACACGATTACCAACGCTCGTCCGTTGTTAACGATAAAATTCAGCAGCGATAAATCCTGATCGGAAATACCTTCGAGAGCATCAATGACCAGCAGTACCACATTGGCATTTTCAATGGCCTGAAGCGTTTTTATGATAGAGAACTTTTCTATTTTTTCTGCAGTCATACTAGACTTACGTACACCGGCAGTATCGATCAATATATATTCTCGCTCATCACGCACCATCGGAATGTAAATGCTGTCGCGAGTGGTGCCAGGCATGTTATACACCACTACTCGATATTCGCCGAGAATGCGGTTAATTAGCGTGGATTTACCCACGTTAGGGCGGCCGACTATAGCTAGCTTTATCGGCAGTGAGTGAGGTTCAAAATGCTTTTCTTCCTGCGTTAACACCTCTTTTTTATCGTCTGGCAAGGATTCTAATGTGTCTTCATGATTAATCAGCAAGCCATTGCTCAAAAATTGTAGCAAAATATTTTTCAGTAAATTGCTGATGCCGTGCCCGTGCAAAGCTGCTATAGGTACAATATCGCTCATACCCAAAGCATAAAAATCTCCTACTGCACTATCTACATCTATTCCATCGATTTTATTAACGACAATTACTGTGGTTTTTTGGCGTCTCCGCAGATAGATTGCGATATCTTTATCGGCTGCCATCAGTCCTGCACGTCCGTCCACTATGAACAGCACGATGTCAGCCTCTTCAATCGCCATCATGGATTGTTTGGCTATATGGACCTCAACTCCTTCTTCCATACCGTTAATACCGCCAGTATCGATAACGATAAATTTATGGCCTTCCCATTCAGCACGGCCATATTTTCGGTCACGCGTTAGTCCCGGAATATCTGCCATAAGCGCATCACGGATGCACGTCAGGCGATTAAATAAAGTAGATTTTCCTACATTCTGGCGACCGATTAGCGCAACGACAGGTGTCATTTTTCAATCTCTTGAAATAAAGAACAAATAATATAGTAAGAGGTTTAATTATTTAAAATATACGTCTCTTGAAAACATCAGGAGCCGTTGCGGAAAGCATTTATCTAACTACCGTTACTAGATAATAGCATCCTTGCGGGTTATGACGCATATCTTGTCATTTTTTCTAAATAAAAAGTTCATTGCCTTCAAAAATAAAGATTGACATTAAATATAAAGATATCTACTTTATGCAGAATTAAAGATTAGTTGTCATCTATATTTATGCGAAAACAGGTAGTTGTCAGAATATTTTATAACGTTCATTGTTATAAAATATTCTAATTATGTCAAATCACAGTACAAAACGTTTTTTTCTGGCATTAGGTACGTTCCCGGCCTACTAAATTATCTGCTATCATATAGTGATCGTTTTGATCTATTAAGTGATCTACTACCATCCAGAATAAGATTGCTAACAGAGCCAACTTACCAAGTTGTATATTACTGCGCCAGTAGGCACAAATTTAACGTTTGACTGTTGTTATACTTCAAGAAGTATAACAACGCTATTCATTACAGTAGGTGTTGTTTGCACATCGTTAATATAAGAAATTTTAGTTGCATCACACGGTAGTGTGATTTAGTTGTTGCCAAATTAGTTATCCCTTAATTGATTATAATTTCGCTTAATATAGTCATTATCACTATCCACTATGACGGTTGCCAAAATGACGGCTGGGGGAGTGTAAAATATGCTAATGGGTAGATTAAAAAGATTTATCGATCAAATTCTCTAACTGCTATTGCAGCATTATTCATTCCATTACTGATGGAATGAAATTCATGGTGTAAATTCGACAGCGCGGCGTAACCGATAATATTTCTTATAACTATAAGTTTCTTATGATTACCTGCATATCACTCGCCGTAAGTATCTTTTGTCAGCGTTTTTTATTATCTTATCAATAAAGAAAAAAACGCAGCTCTTCATACTGTTAGTTATCAGTTTTGTAGACACATGCTATAATCAACATAAAATCGATACCAGCCGTGCGGGAACATCACTCTGTGCCAACGTTTCCTGGTTACCAGTCACCAAATCTTTTACTACAACCTTATGCTGTGCTGCCTCACTTTCTCCTAAAACCAACGCAACGCGAGCACCATGCTTATTAGCGCGGCCAAACTGCTTTTTGCAGCTACCACCGTTGTAATTAGTCATCAACCGTAGGGCTGGTAACGCGTCGCGTAACTGCTCAGCCAGTTGCATAGCAGCTGGCTGTAAGTTATTTCTCGCCACCACTAGGTAAACATCAACGTGTGGTAATGCGGCAAAGTGTGGGTTAACCGCCTGTACCAGAAGCACCAGTCGCTCTAGCCCTATGGCGACGCCAACAGCAGGGGTAGCTCGCCCCCCCAACTGTTCCACCAGGTTATCGTAACGACCGCCACCACAAACGGTACCTTGCGAACCAAGACGAGTAGTAACCCACTCAAAAACAGTTCGGTTATAGTAATCTAGTCCGCGCACTAGACGCGGATTAACCGTATATGGAATGCCAACCATATCTAAAAGTGCACATAGATCGGAAAAGTGAGTGCAGGAATCTTCGTCAAGATAATCGATCATAACCGGGGCATCATTGAGCAGCATCTGGATGTCAGGTTTTTTGGTATCAAGCAGACGCATGGGATTAGTGTACATACGGCGGCGACAATCCTCGTCCAGAAGGTCTTCGTATCGGCCTAAAAATGCCACTAGTGCATCACGATACCGAGCGCGAGCTGCAACTGAACCTATGGAATTGAGTACCAGTGATACGTGTTGGCTAACGCCTAGCGCTCGCCACCAGCGAGCGGTAAGAAGAATAAGCTCGGCATCGACGTCCGGCCCCTGTTGGCCAAACACCTCGGCGCCTATTTGGTGGAATTGACGGTAACGTCCTTTTTGCGGACGCTCATAGCGAAACATGGGACCCATATACCAAAACCGTTGTTTTTGGTTGTATAGTAAACCGTGTTCAATTCCTGCGCGTACACAACCTGCAGTGCCTTCTGGCCGCAGGGTTAAGCTATCACCGTTACGATCAATAAAACTATACATCTCTTTTTCTATTACATCTGTAACTTTACCTATAGCCCGCTGGAACAACGGGGTTTGCTCGACGATGGGTAAACGAATCTCTCTATAGCCGTAGCTGGCTAGCACGCTTTTCATCGTCTCCTCAACACGTTGCCAACATGCCGTTTCATTCGGCAAATAGTCGTTCATACCGCAAATGGCCTGGATGTTTTTTGCCATATCAAAATCTTTACCCGTGTTATTTTTTTATTAGATTGACCGCAATGCGATTTTTCTCTTCCAATATCGCTGCCTTTGCGCGAATGCGGGTCTCCAATTGGTCGATCATAAGGGCATTATCAAAACGCTCACGCTGACGCACGCCATCTTCATAAAAACCGCTTTTTTTATGGCTACCTGTCACTCCAATCGTGGAAGCTAGTGCTTCGCCTGGACCGTTCACCACGCAGCCAATAATAGATACATCCATAGGAGTGACTATATTTTCCAACCTTTGTTCCAAGGCGTTTACAGTGCCAATAACATCAAATTCCTGGCGAGAACACGTTGGGCAGGCGATAAAATTGATACCGCGTGCCCGAATATGCAGCGATTTTAAAATATCGAAACCTACTCTTACTTCCTCTAACGGATCAGCTGCCAGCGAAACGCGCAGCGTATCTCCGATGCCTTCACTAAGAAGCAATCCTAGGCCAATGGCTGATTTTACCGTTCCGCTGCGGGCGCTACCGGCCTCCGTGATGCCCAAATGAAGCGGTTGATCGATGCGCGATGCCAGCAATCGGTAGGCTTGCACTGCTAGAAATACATCAGAAGCTTTCACGCTGACCTTAAATGTGTCAAAGTTGAGTTTATCTAGGATGTTAACATGGCGCATAGCGGACTCCAGGAGCGCCTCCGGCGTAGGTTCGCCATATTTGGCTTGCAGATCTCGTTCAAGAGAACCAGAGTTGACGCCGATGCGAATCGGAATATTTTTATCGCGAGCACAATCTACTACTGAACGGATGCGCCCCTCGTTACCAATATTGCCCGGATTGATTCGCAAGCAATCAACACCGTATTCGGCTACTTTCAAAGCAATGCGATAATCAAAATGAATATCCGCCACCAAAGGAATAGTAACTTGCTGTTTGATAAATTTAATGGCTTCAGCAGCGGCCATAGTAGGCACCGATACTCGCACAATATCAACACCGACACGCTCCAACGCCTTGATTTGCTTTACTGTCTTTGCTATATCTGTCGTGTGTGTATTAGTCATTGACTGTACTGTAATAGGTGTACCGTTACCTACCGGTACTTTACCGACGTAAATAAGTTTAGATTTTCGACGATTTATGTGTGCGGAATTATGCATTGATCTTTCTCCAACCAAGACAACTAACTTGACTCTTTAATTACTGAGCAGGTACAGTCAATCTCGCAACCTGATTCGCTCGGATGAATCGGCTCAGATCCACAGATTTGTCTTGATATTGAACTTGTACTGTATCAGGAGCGCCGATTGTTAATTTGTATGGCGTCAAACCGGTAAGATTTAGCCTATCTCCGCTATACTGAATACCACTAAATAATTTCTTACCGCTGGCGTCATAAACCTCAAGCCAGCATTCGCCAGTAAAATTTATCACTAGTATATTACCATCAGCATCAGCCGCGCAAACCTCTGGCAATAAAGCGCTCTGCGGTGCGGAGGGGATGACCATCGACACTGGCGGCGAAGCGTATTCAGTTTGACCGAAAATGCCGGATGAGAGCATAACACTAGCATTATTATCAAACGATTGGCCGACATTATTATCGTTGTCACCAAGCGGTACCAATGTTACATCATTCCCCTGGAATAGCTGAAAAGATGATTGATCAGCCATGTTAGCGATATCTTGCTGCTGATCTTGATAGTTTTGCCACCACCATGCGGCCGTTAGGCTAACCAATACAAACAATATAATCCAGGTCAACCCCATCAGCCAGCTATCGCGTTTTTTGCGGTTTTTTCCTAGCGAAAAACTTTGCATTAACCTGACCTGTGATACTTCTCTCGACGCTTGCTGAGCAAGCATCGGCATCAATTCTTCTTCAGCAATATGCACCAGTCGTGCATAAGAGCGGATATAACCGCGTAGAAACGTCGAATTAAGATTGGGATTGGCATGATCATTTTCTATATCGCGCACAGTGGATAACTTTAGGCACAGCCGCTTGGCTATTGCTTGTTGGCTTAATCCCATATTTTCACGGGCTTGACGCAGGCGTCCTCCCGTGGAGGTTGGTATTTGATCTTGAAGAGATTCAGTATTCATTAGCTAAAATTGCTAGTATTATTGAGGTGTTGCAAAAGAAATCAAGCGGTTGTGCATCATAACTTTGTTCGTCATGAAAACATCTGGCTAATCAAGCAAACGAATTTGCAACCATAAATTTTCAGCGCTGGCTAGCAGGAAATAGTTTTTTGTGAAAATCCAGTAGCCGTTATGCGCTGTAAAGCCGAATTACTATTAATTGGAGATTCGCTTTAGATTTTAATGCCCTATTTTAAGACTTATACTTCAGCGCACGTATAAGCAAAGTATACCCGCTCTGAACTTGAAAATAATCAATGTTCTCCAGCATATAACAGCAACTTCATATTAATCTGGTACATACTGCCAAAACCTACATTATTCACGTTACTTTTAGGTACCGCTTATGGTGATTGGTACTTAACTAGATGATATAATCACCGCATGCAGCCTTTTAGTCTCCCTGTGGGCAATGGCTACCTTTCCCCCACTCCATATTAGTTAGCTGCCGATAGCACAACCATTCATGACAAAATGCCGACCATCAGACTACGCGCACATCTATCAGGTTGCTGTTCATATTTTCACGCAAATTACGTTTGGTACGATCGATCACTACACCCTTCAGCTGCCCACAGGCGGCGGTAATATCGTCACCACGAGTTTTACGTACAATGGTTGTAAATCCATATCCCATAAGTAGGTTAGCGAAACGCTTTACCCGATTCTTTGAACTGCAGACATAAGTAGCCCCAGGAAATGAATTCCAGGGAATCAGGTTAATCTTGCAAGGAGTATCTCTTAAACATGCTGCTAGTTGATGTGCATGTTCAATGCCATCATTGATGTGGTCGAGCATTACGTACTCCACCGTAACTCGCCCATGATTAGCGTTGGTCTTTTTCAGATAGCAGCGAACTTCCGATAAAAAGGTGTCGATATTGTATTTGCGATTAATTGGCATAATCTTGTCTCTAATCGAGTCGTTTGGGGCATGGAGCGAAATTGCCAGCGCGACGTCTATCATATTACCGAGTTTCTCAAGTGCCGGTACCACGCCAGCCGTCGATAGAGTAACGTGCCGCTTGGATAAACCGAAGCCGCAATCATCTAGCATGATCTCCATCGCCGGCACTACATTAGTTATATTCAACAAAGGCTCTCCCATCCCCATCATAACTACGTTAGTGATAGGCGGCCGCTGACCGATGACCTTAGTAGCGCGCCAAACTTGGCCGACAATTTCCGACACCCGCAAATTTCGGTTAAAGCCCTGCTGGGCGGTATAGCAAAAAGTACACTGCAGCGCGCAGCCAACTTGAGAGGAAACGCACAACGTTGCGCGATTAGCTTCAGGGATGTAGACCGTTTCTACCTGCTGTCGGCCGACCTGGATGGACCATTTGATGGTTCCATCGGCAGACCTTTGCTCTTTATATATTTCCGGCGCACGGATTTCTGCTAGCTCCTTCAGCCTGAATCGCAAATTCTTGTTAATGTCTGTCATCTTATCGAAATCATCGCAGCAAAAATGATAGATCCACTTCATCACCTGATCAGCACGAAAAGGTTTTTCTCCTAGCGAAGAGAAAAACTCACGCAGCTCCTGGCGATTCATATCAAGCAGATTTAGTTTTTGCTGTACCGCTGATATGGAGGAAGTAGATATGGTTGATACAGATAATTGTTCAGACATAATTTGTTTTAATGTCATTTGTTTCAGGCCTCATTATTACACATTATAATCCAGAAGAAATAAAGAAATGCCCCATTTAAGTGCGTATAACCGCTTTATATAGGGAAAATTAAAAACTAATTTGAGCGCAAAACGGCTTGGATTAAAATGTGAATAAACCCTCTTTTTTCTGCTATCCGACAACTATAAATGAATACGGTTGAAGACTTCAACGGCGTCGAAGAAATAAGCGATTTCTTGTGCGGCGGATTCAACAGAATCCGAGCCATGTACTGCATTTTCAGTTAACCCGTCAGCATAGTCAGCGCGCAGGGTGCCTGATAGCGCCAGTGCAGGATTAGTAATGCCCATGATTTCGCGATTTCGGTGCACGGCATCCTCTCCTTCTAGCACTTGCACTACAATCGGACCGGAAATCATAAAATCCATAAGACTATTAAAGAAAGGTTTTTCTTTATACTCTTCGTAGAATCTTTCTGCCTGCTCACGGGTTAATTGAAGCATTTTTAAACCAGCCACGCTCAGTCCGTTGTTTTCAAAGCGATGAATAATGGCACCGATGACGTTTTTGGCCACAGCGTTTGGCTTAATAATGGAAAAAGTACGTTCTATAGCCATACACATCCCTAAGTTGTTTTTTATGGTCATATGTTAATGCGCTGTTACGCCACACGGCACAAAGAGTGCAAATTAAAGGAGCATACTTAGCACTTATATTTACCTTTTAACATAACATGTAATTTAAAATAACTCTACAAATAGCTTCGCTTCGTGGTTTTTGACTAAAAAGCGCACCTTCTGCTCCTTGCAGCCAGCAACATAAGCCGGATTATATCTGGTGGGCAAACAAAGATGACCACGCCAGTAACAGTGCTCTACGCAGCAGAAAATGTGCCTATTATGAGCTATTCGTTATTCGTTAGTTCTCACAATGGCTACAGTACCTTTTAGAGAATCCCATAGGCCTATTTTTAACGCGTTTATGTCAACACCAATTTAATTAGTACCAGCGCGACCTTGTCACTGAGTTTTGCAACAAAGCGACAGAATTTAACCTCACTTGCTTGTTCTACGGTTTTTGATATCTTAAGCAACTTAAATCTGCCCTTGGCGGGCTATAATACAGAACAACGGAATATTATATACCCCCAAGTCCTTGGGAAAGCATAAATACGCTAGGAGGTAAAAGCCTTGTTACGGTTTATCTTAGCTACAAACTCTGGGTAATTTGTAGACTTCATAGTTTATAGTCGGTGCTTGCAATATTAGCTCTTATGAATGAAGTAGAGCTAATACGATGCGCTATAACATAATTAGCAACCTTAATAATTTAAGAACTAAGTTATACGTCAGCTATGAACGTATTTTATCGCTTATTTTGCAGCACATTATTTTATAAATTGGTCATACGAAGCAATTACAGTACTACCTGAACAGCAATTAGTTAAAACTATTGATCGATACACACAAGCTAAAACAGGAAGATATCCCATGCCCTAAAGGCCACCAACAGCAAATTAATCAACATACGCACGCCCACAGCGTTATAGCACTATCTAACCATTTCTTTAACCCATTTTTGATTTAGAAAAAGAGGCTGAAGCGGTCAATCTAAAAACACAACCTGTTCACGTTAAGGAACTGGTTGCTACTTATCAGGTTTGTTGATAAAATCGGACGAACAATTGCGAAATTGTAATTCTTACATTTGTAGACGTCAAGATACTTTACCCCTTTGTTAACAATTTTTAGTACTGCAACTAGCCCATCATCACATTTACACAAAAGGCATAATAATTATTGCCTTAGTGGTTGTACGTAAAATAGTAGAAGAAAAACAGCTAATAATCAGATTAACAGTTATGATATGACATGTCATGCTTATCAAGCTTGATAACGCTTTTTATTCTAAAACAAATCAGCACACTCTATAAATAATGTGAGCGATATTTATTTACTTAGCATGAATACGCTTCAATACATGAAGTTAACTGTGATAGCGGTTATTAACTATTAACTCTTGTCATGTCTAAGCATAAACAGGCTTAATCACCTGACGCAAAAGCGGTAATCAATCGCAATTTTTTGAAACAAATAAGAGAAAAAATTTTACAATTTATTAACTTATAGGTATTGTAGTACCGGTTACTATAGTGAAAACCACTAGCAGCATCTAACAAAAGTTCAACATAGATTAGCAAGTAACGCCCTTCAGACACGGAATGGATTCGTTGGCGTGAAGAAAAGTTATAGCTAGAGGTGACTTAGACGTGGTATGCGTTGCAACAAATGGCCATACGACACGTACCCTTAACGTTAAGTTACTAAAACGCAGTATTCAGTTCGTGTTAGCGGCGCCGTGTGCCGCCGACATTACGAAGACGCACAATAGTTTTACAGGCATGATTAATGGCGTAATCGATTTCATCGTGGGTGGTAAATCTTCCCAAAGAAAAACGAATAGAGCTGTAGGCAAGCTCATTATCAAGACCCATAGCGCGCAAAACATAAGAAGACTCAAGAGTAGCAGAAGTACATGCAGATCCCGTCGAAACCGCTAGATCTTTTAGCGCCATGATGAGGGACTCACCATCCATATCGTGAAAACTTACATTCAGCACCGTCGCGACTCTTTGTTGCAGGTCGCCATTAACGGTTACACCACCTATTTGTTGTAGTCCATGCCATAACCGGTCACGTAGCGCCCGAAAGCGCGGAATTTCACTCGATAGTTCCTGCGCTGCGATATGACAAGCTTCCCCGATCCCAACAATTTGATGCACTGGCAGCGTCCCGGAGCGCATACCGCGCTCATGACCGCCGCCGTGAATTTGGGCTTCGATCTTCACCCAGGGTTTACGACGCACAAACAAGGCTCCTATGCCCTTAGGGCCATAAACTTTATGGCCGCTAAACGACATAAGATCCACCGGCAATGCAGCTAAGTCGATGGGCAATTTTCCGACGCTTTGGGTGGCATCTACATGGAACAGCGCCCTGTGGGCATGACACAGTGCACCAAAGGCAGCTATATCTTGAATCACACCAGTTTCGTTATTTACGTGCATCAATGAGACTAGAATTGTATCATCGCGCAGAGCATTGTTGAGCTGCTGCGCGGTAATGATACCGGTTGCCGACGGTACTAACCAGGTAACGCTGAAACCTTCTTGTTCCAACTGCTTACAGGTATCCATAACAGATTTATGCTCAGTCACGGCGGTAATAATATGGCGTCCTTTAGTACGACTAGCGTGAGCAGCCCCTTTTAAGGCTAAATTATCGGACTCTGTAGCACCAGAAGTAAAAACGATTTCGCGTGGATCGGCACCGATAAGTGCCGCGACGTGATTGCGGGCAATATCAACTGCTTCTTCCGCTTGCCAACCGTAACGGTGTGAGCGAGAAGCTGGATTACCGAAAATCCCATCTAGAGTAAGATGCCGCATCATCTTTTCCGCAACCCGCGGGTCAACCGGCGTGGTAGCTGAGTAATCAAGATAAATCGGTAATTTCATAAAGCGTAAACTCCTGGTGTCAATAACAACAGATGCAGTTATTATACTTAAATATGCAGGTATACCATTCATGGTTACCGGCAGTAGACCGTTTTAGTAAACGGATGCCACATATCGTTATCTTGAAGATCAAAGAATATTAAGATTTTCTTCATTGCTGAACTTACCAGCTGACTAGCCAGTCTAAAATAATGTTGTTTAGAAGATCTATGATTGCATGCTAATATCTGTAACAGATGATATTAGTCAAACAAAAAGAGTAATAATAACGACTCTGGCAATTTACTCATAGTTTCGACTGAGTAAATAACTTTCATCAAACTCACTTTCCGATACGACACCAGTTCATACTTGCGTAGAGGAGCAGTTTCCAGAAAATAGTTTAATACACTGAAACTTCAGTAACAGACTAAACCCTATCCGAAATGTTGGGCGCAAACATGCACGTTAGTAACCGCATGAAGAACTTTGAAAATTAGTTTTAAAATTAGAATATCTGTGAAATTAATTCATAAAAATCATATCAGTATTTATGAGAGACTTCAACTTTTTAATTAAGTGGTTATCTCAAGTATGTATTTCTTGCTGAAGAAGTTACCAACACCTAAACCTAATAGTTTTAGTTATTAAAAGCTAATGGCGTTGAAGATGAATAAATAATTATGACAAGTGCTACCGACGTTCTAAAGGGCATTTATAAAATTTACAGATGCTTTATATAGATTACAATCTTCACATAAAATATACAGTTCCTGGTTTTACTGCTAACGCAATCATAGACAAAATAAGGTGTTACCTGAACCTTGTAACCTATGCAAGACTATCTTGTACGCTTTTAAGGATCCCTGCTCACCCTGAATATCTCCGGTATCAAAGATAAAAGGAAAGTCCGCAAACAGGCTTTGATATTCGCTGATAGTCTAAAGGCTAGCCAGGCATAATTAAAATTATTTAAGAATATGTAGAATTTTGCGGATAATATAATTTTAACGCTAGTAGATAAATTGATAGCATGTTAATCAGTTATATTTAGCAGATTGTAAATCATTAGAGATTATTTAAGCTTATGGTTGTTATGGCTTGTGCGGTATAGCCAATATTTTTAGTATTAAGAAGCGTCAACCAGAACCATACGGATATCGCCAAGTATCATCTAATCAATCATAGAAAATATAAGCAAAATTATAGCATGTCTGTAGTTTTTTGGTTGCGATCTGTTATACTAAAAAATATGATAGTTATTTAATATATTAATGGACGCGCCATCTATGCATCCGATGCTCAACATCGCCATTCGCGCAGCGCGAATGGCAGGAAATTTAATTGCTAAACATTATGAAAACCCTGATACCATTGAAATAAGACAGCAGAAAAGCGATGAAAAATTTGTAACGAACGTTGACCACAAAGCAGAACGTTTAATTGTTGAAATTATCCGCAAGTTTTACCCGAAGCACATCGTTATAGGTGAAAGAATAAATGCAATAAATTATGGAGATAATGACATACAATGGATTATTATCCCACTGGATGGGACCACTAATTTTATCAAGCGTTTCCCACATTTTGCCGTTTCTATAGCTGTGCACATCAAGGGTCGTGCGGAGGTTGCTGTGGTTTACGATCCAATGCGCAATGAGCTGTTTACCTCATCTCGAGGTAATGGCGCTCAGTTAAACGGATATCGTATTCGCGTCGGTACATTGAACAATCTGGATGGTACCATTGTAGCTACCGGATTCCCATTTAAACAAAAAAAATATGCCAACAAATATATAGCCTTGATAAATGAACTGTTTGTTCAGTGTACTGATTTCCGTCACACTGGTTCGGCGGCACTGGATCTAGCCTATGTTGCCTCTGGCCGCGTAGACGGTTTTTTGAAAATCGATCTGGAATCCTGGGAGTTTGCTAGTGGAGAACTGCTAGTGCGTGAGGCCGGCGGCCTGGTAACTGATCTCACAGGCAATCATAATGACTTGTTTTACAACAATATTGTGGCTGGCAATCCCC
The DNA here is from genome assembly GCF_900161835.1 of Sodalis endosymbiont of Henestaris halophilus. Classification (GTDB taxonomy): domain Bacteria; phylum Pseudomonadota; class Gammaproteobacteria; order Enterobacterales; family Enterobacteriaceae. The sequence continues at coordinate 1,162,399 of NZ_LT897836.1, forward strand.
GCATTGTTGCAGCCATGCTGTTTGCTATGCGTGACGAGATAAAGCGAGGTGTTTAAGTAATTAAACTTTTCCCAGAACTGACAACATCGGCAACTGCGGTTCTTGATCCCCATAGACTCAACATTTATAGCAGGTTCTAAAATATTTTTGTCTTGTTTTATACTCTTTCTTGTTTTCGATTTTATCCCCACTTTTACCATTTTCATACCTTAAAATAAATCCTTTTTCTTCGCCTTATTATTTAGTTTTTCAACTATTATCAAAGCCGCTTTGCTAATTAATTTTTCCATGTTAATGCTAAGTATTTCCCGTATCAGACAAGTTGTTAGATAAAAGTCGCCGATAAAAAATCGAGAGACCGACATCTTTTTTAGGATCTTACTGGTATTGAATTTGAAAAAAAATTTTGGCTAAAGTAGGGTTAGTATTTGTTGTTTAGTCTCCTATGCATCAATGGCACTAGTATTATAGTAACCCAGAAAGGTTACATAAAACACGACGCTTTAGTCACGAACATCTCCACGATATTAGTTACGGAACGCACAAGAGGAAAGCTGTTGCATTACCCTATCGCATTAAAGTCAGTCAAGCAATTCAGCAACTGAATAACAGCAGGGGGTAATCAATATACAGACAGATCAATTAATACGGATATTCAGGGCTGACATCCGTTTCTGTTATTTACCAAATTTGACTGGAATAATATTATAAAAGTAAAATTCCAAAGGAATGAATAGACATTGCAGTATTTCCAGCTATCTCCGATACCGGAGATGTTTTAGGGTAATCATGGATCCTTATTCTTTGTGATTTATTACTGCGTTAATAGTTATCTAATGTTTGTCGACACGACATAGTAGATAGCAGTAACGTGATCAGGAACAAAACATTGCAGATGCATATCACACTATTTAGCACCTAGTTAAAATAAAGCATCCTGGGGCACCCTAGCACACCGTAACTGCGGTAGTTATCAGCACTTACAAGAAGGAATTAAGCATACAAAGCCGATCACTTACGGCGAACGTTATAAACATGAAAGATACACTAGATATAGTAACGTACTTTACGGAATTAAGATCTTATTAACTGTCCAGCGCTAAAATTCTTCATGCTGCAAAAAATAATCGTGCTCCAAGATAAAATGGATTAATGAAACGCCAACGTTAAATCAGTGTAAGCAGCAATACTATGGCTGAATCAAAAGTAAACTAACTGATGTAGGAGGTACAGGCAACGTTTCGCGTAACTTTAAGTGGAAAGTTTTCCTAAAATATTTAGTTAAATAAATATGTTTTTTATTCAAGTACCAAGATGAAACGCTGTCATTCGCGAAGAGCGGTTAAATAAAATATTTTATTCCGCTAAACGTACCCGAGCAGCAATAATTACGTTAGAATAAACGCCTCTTATTCGTTCCAGTCAAAAGATAACAAGATGTGATAGCGTTATTTTAGCGATTAACAAATGCAAAAACAGATTTACAGAAAAAGTAGATAATAATTTTAAGCTGATCAATAAGCAGAGTAAAATAAAAACAGATTGAATCTCAAGTAGTAGATAATCTTTTGATTATGCAAAATCTATGAATTCCTTTTATTCTACCCCTTTTCTAATTATAATTAATCTGTATGCCTTATGTGGATATCAAGTATACACGGGGTGCCTAGCACAAATATCGAGCACTTTATTTTTAGTACGTTTAATGATCGTAGAGTCGTTGATATTGTCTAGTACATCGCACATCCAGCCGGCTAATTCACGTACATCAGGTTCGGTAAAGCCGCGGCGAGTAACCGCTGGCGTACCGATACGCATCCCTGAGGTAACTAACGGGCTTTTAGGATCATTTGGCACGCTATTTTTATTAACAGTTATATTGGCAAGTCCCAGGGCCGTATCGGCTTCAATTCCAGTTAGGTTTTTATTTACTAAATCTAGCAGGAATAGGTGATTGTTAGTAGCGCCGGAGACAACTTTGAATCCTCGCGACAAAAAGACATCCACCATAGCCTTAGCATTTTTGATTACTTGCAACTGATAAGTTTTAAATGCGGGCTCCATAGCCTCCTTCAGCGCTACTGCCTTGGCTGCAATTACATGCATTAACGGACCTCCCTGTGCACCTGGAAAGACGGCAGAGTTTAATTTTTTGTATAACTTTTCGCTGCCACCTTTGGCCAGGATTAAACCACCACGAGGACCGGCAAGCGTTTTATGAGTCGTAGTGGTGACTACGTGCGCGTGATGTAAAGGGTTCGGATACACCCTAGCTGCGATAAGGCCCGCCACGTGGGCCATGTCCACAAACAGATAAGCGCCGATGCTATTAGCAATTTGCCGCATTTTGGCCCAATCTACAAAGCCAGAATAAGCGGAAAAACCACCAATAATCATTTTGGGCTGATGATTTTTTGCTAGTTTGGATAACTGCTCATAATCAATATGGCCGCTCTCATTGATGCCGTAAGACACGATATTATATAATTTACCAGAGAAGTTGACTGGAGAGCCATGGGTTAAATGACCGCCGTGTGCTAAATTCATACCCAACATGGTATCACCTGGTTGCAACAAAGTTGTATAAACAGCGAAATTAGCCTGTGAACCAGAATGAGGCTGTACATTAGCATAATCAGCGTCAAACAATGCCTTTGCGCGATCGATGGCTAACTGTTCAATCACGTCGACATATTCACATCCGCCGTAGTAACGCTTGCCGGGATAACCTTCAGCGTACTTATTGGTAAGCTGTGAGCCCTGCGCCTCCATAACACGAGTACTGGTGTAGTTTTCAGAAGCAATCAGTTCAATGTGCTCTTCTTGGCGTATCACTTCCTGCTTCATTGCCTGCCACAATTCGGCATCATAATCTGCAATGTTTATATCACGCTTTAACATCTGTTTCTCCTGACTATTCGTTCACTTGCTACAGCAATTTAGATGGGAGATGACTAATAATAAGTTTAATTGGTTTTATTTCTTACAAGTCCTATCGCTGAGTTTTATGCAAGCAATTTACTTAAAACAGTTTTATCGATTGCGTGTCCTCCACGGACTGCTTTTACGAAATATTTTCAGTGCTAAGTATCCGCCCATAAATCATATATTTTATTTGTGTTAAAGCCACGCGGAGGCCTAAATTGGCTATACAAAAGTTATGGAAACCCGCGTTGCATAACAATCTAGCCCGATCGGCCTACTTTGCGTAGGCAGGCATGCAGATCGGGCCAGATTGCTTGTCTATCCATCCTCGTTCGTATGGCAGTATACTACCCTAGTGGACATTCAAAGATGAAAACTTGACGCCATCGCGGTATTGTCAGATCTGGTTATTATGCCTAATTATGTCAAGTTATTTGTTGACGGATATCATCTGGATTATCAATGTAATGTTAGCTTAAGATAGAAAAGACCCTTCATGTACTCTCTACCATGTTACAATTGATTATGGCTTTTTTATCGATTAAATCCTTTTACTATAGTTATAACTATCCCGGCAATGCTGATGACTACGGTAACTTCCTTGAGCACAGAGTCTCATTTAGACGTTTGAATGGCTGCATTAATTAACTGCTTGAATGATTGCATTATTTTTATTACTTACTTTATACCACATTAGAAAAACCAACTGTACGAAATTACCGATTAATCTTTAAAATCAATGAATAGTAGCATAGCAAAACAATAGGTTATAAAATTCTATATGGATGCGACATTTATATAGATGGATCTTGAGTAATATTTTGCAAGTTATTTTAATAAGTTATGCAAAATTAGAGCTTATGCTAATAACGTATATCTTCGTAGATCGTCAAGTACTGCTCCGATATCATTAGCCACAACGCGATAACTAAATGATCGGTATTAAGGTTAACACTCTACGTTACTTTATCACGTTTACTAGTTAGTATATATTTACCAGTCAACCATCGGTTACTAGCCCACTTCAAAAGTATCTGTAAACAATACGCAAGGAAGATATTATACCATAGCGATATTATTAATTTGCTAGTGTAACGCGGATAATATCCGGATAACAAAAGCAAAAAAATAAAATAAATTATTGCAAAACTTCGCCTCCTTTCCTACCGATACCTTTCGGTAGATCATAATGAGAGCGAAAATGAGATATGAAAAGATCGCAATCGGCTGACAAATAAGCGCGTACTTGAGATCTTGCATTACCCACTATAAGTTAATTTGCAACGATAGTGACATTTTACTAATTATCGTCGATAAAGAGCGCCCCCACTCATCCGCGGTCTTATAATTGCTCTTTCACGCTAACTGACCTCGTTTATAAAAATACCTCGCCGTACTTGGTTGCGCACCTTCGTATGCTAGATAGCAGTATGACCCAGTAATAACATCGCAAAAAATGAAGAATCAACTAACTAGTTGAGTCAGCACAAATGCTTAGTAGCAACAATAAAAAAATGAGGGTCACAGTCTACCAATTTAATTAGGAAATTACACATCTTTTCACTGAGTCGCCGACACTACTTTCGCAATCGCGTTAATCTGGTGATAATAATGCTGTACCGTAAAAGTAAATAAACAATTGTTATATGGCATTGAACATCACGATATAGTCCATTTTATCCATATAATGCTAATTTACTAATTATTTAGTAAATTGTATTGTGTCGAAGTTGCTGTAAACTTCTAGTTAATTTTACACGATTTTTGCCGTGAACCTATCTTGGGTTAATTTCATATAACACAACTGCAGCATTATGCTATCAGCATCCACCAGTAGTAAATGAGCATGTTTGGCAGGGGTATTAATTTAGTTATTTTCCTCGACCTCATAATACGTCTAATATCAATCAAAATTTATTGCTTGCCGATATTAGTTTCGCATGCCCTGTTTAAACAGTTGATCGCGCGCTTGGTAAAACACGAACTTGTTTGTTGCTTACCAGATGCTGACCGGTAGGTACGGGGGTGAGTTTATCAGTTAATTTTATTTACATTACATTATAGTGCTATTATCAGAGTTAAATGTGAATAATGTTTTCCTGAAAGCCATCGTGGTAAACGCAGCAAGCGCTGATAAACCTTTAATGCCCTTTGGTTTCACGTAAATATCGACGCAAAATCACGAAAAGTTTTTGAAAAAATTACTCTATCAAATACACCCTGATATTTACATCTTTCTACGTGTTCTTGAAACGGCGCCATTAGCCAGCGTTTGCCCCATAAATATTAGCTAATAACAGTCAGGTTTATTCACAAACCCATAGTCAGGTTTCTAAATATCATCGCATAACTTACGCATGCAATTAAATGTTAACTGTATTAAATAAGTATGTAATACCTACCGTTTTATTAAGCAAAGAGGTAACTAGCAGTTAACCGCTAGCCGAATAGAATATATCAGCACAAACAAACATCATAAGCGCTTCACGTAATTTGATACCGACCAAACAAAAATAACTTTGTAAATCTATCGCAGTTAACGTATTGCTTTAATCATGTATTAACTTATTCTCTTTGAGAATAGGAATAGTAATCCAAAACAAGACCGCAGCTTAATAGATGCACACCAAAGCAAGCTTGCCGCTCATTCAGCAGCGGATACGATCCTGATCATGTCTAAATCTAGATTCGCTTGTATTTCATCGTGTTTTTATGCCAGGATTGGGCGGTTTGTTGCCACGATGTAATACTTAAATGTAACTAGTAGATTCCTAGCCGTAATGCAACCCGCACTGAAATGCAAATTATTGCATCACACGGTCTAGGATTTTTCAATCCTAGACCGTGTGATACAATAAGTCACTAAAAGGTATTATCATTTTTGAATACCTTATAGTCAGCTATAAACCCGGTAGCCTGTGAGCGGCAATGATACCCAATATCATCGTAAATTTCTTTTCTAGGCCGGGAAAAAGAAAGCAAACTTTGTCTGACACAAGAAACATTCAAAACCCTTGCCTAAGATAATGTTAGTTAGGTCTTCAATTCATGGTAAATATGGTTAAAACATGAATGACACAAGCATGCCTTAAACAAGTTAAATTACTAATTCAGTCAAATAATCCGCTAGGACATATCCTGAATTTTACATACGGTTTTCCGTTCTAAGCATCTGCAGAATCAGCACTTATTTCTACTCAAGAACACTGTGTTTATAATGAAGTTTTTGCTAATAGTCAACAACGCTTACAATTATAAGCGATGGTGCGGACCCGAAAAATTATATTGATACTCAGGGGTTGTTCTGTGCCAAATCATCAGCAATTACAGTATACTACACACCAGTAGAACCCTACCAGGTTACTCAAGTAGCACATCGAACCAAAAACACAAAAGATGCTATTTGTTATACAGTCATCGTCTTGACATAGTAACGGATAAGACCTTTATGACTTCCAAGCTTTTACCTAGCTGGAAAGAACAAATATACTCTATTATAAGTAAGGTATTATTTGCATAAATAGAGTATGTCTAAAACTCAATGTTTCTCCCTATCATTATTAAAAGCAAATAATGATTAGTTGAATTGCAGTACTCGTTGATTGTAAATCATGAAAAAGATATAGATCAAGATAATGCTATTATTAAGGCACTATCGTATCAAGTTTAATTAACGACTAAGTCGGATATATCAGACACAGTACTAGATAACACATTTTATTAGCAATTTGCTAATTACACGTTATTTCATCTAATTGTCTTGTTACATCTACTAAATACATACAAAACTAATTAAGACATTCCCTTTTGGCGCCATAAATAGACGCTTTAGTAAAATATTGAACACCATCTCGCCACTAAATTCTGGAGAATAAATGACAAGAAAAGCAAAAGTAAGCAGCCTATCATCTTTATCATGCGGAATAGCATGATAAGAGTGCTATTACAATATGCTCAACATGTGTCCTCTGCGCGCCTAAACGCGCAGAGGACACATGTTGAGGGGTGGGGGGGGGTTCTAACCCCCCAACAAGGTTAGCCTAGTTGTTTACGTGCGTTACGGAATAGTCGCATCCAAGGCCCATCTTCCCCCCAGTTTACTGGATGCCAAGAATTACTGACGGTACGGAACACCCGTTCAGGGTGAGGCATGGTCAGGGTAACGCGTCCACTGACGTTGGTCACAGCAGTGATGCCATTTGGTGAACCATTAGGGTTTGCGGGATAGTTTTCCGTTACCTTGCCATAGTTGTTCACATAGCGCAGCGATACCAAACCCGCATGCTCTATCTCCGCTAAATGCGCCGCGTTACGCATTTCTACCCGACCTTCTCCATGAGAAACAGTTATAGGGATACGAGAACCGACCATGTCCTGCAACAACAGCGACGGACTTTTTATAACTTCTACCAGGCTAAATCTCGCTTCAAAGCATTCAGATTTATTGCGAACAAAGTTTGGCCACAATTCCGCTCCGGGAATTAATTCACGTAAATTTGACATCATCTGACACCCATTGCTTACCCCCAGTGCCAGGGTTTGCGGCCGATAAAAAAACGCCTCGAAATCATCGCGCACTAGCTGGTTGTACAAAATCGACTTTGCCCAACCTTCACCCGCGCCCAACACATCTCCATAAGAAAAACCTCCGCAGGCCACTATCATGTGGAAATCCTTCAACGTTAACATACCGACAAGAAGATCGCTCATATGCACATCGATAGACTCAAAGCCAGCACGATGAAAGGCAGCAGCCATCTCCACATGGGAATTAACACCCTGTTCCCGCAACACTGCGACTTTTGGTCGTGCTCCCTTGGCTATAAAAGGCGCGGCGATATCGTCCGCAGGATCAAACCGCAAGGCTACCGTAAGACCTGGATCGTTATCGTCCTGACGAGCCGCATGCTCTTGATCAGAGCATTCAGGATTGTCACGCAATCGTTGCATCTGCCAGCTAGTTTCTGCCCAACAGGTTCTTAGGGTGGTGCGACTTTCGCTGTAAAGTAGGCGCGCGCCATTATGCAGAATAAAACGATCTCCAGGCTCAGCCGTACCCAGATAATGGATAACATCCTCAAGTCCTTCTTGATGGAAACAATGAGTTACCACGTCGAGGTCGGATTTTTTAATTTGTATAACGGCGCCTAGTTCTTCATTAAACAGTATGGATAACGCGTCATTTCCTAGCGCGCCAATATCAGCATTAATCCCGCAATGACCGGCAAACGCCATTTCAGTCAATGTAACTAGTAAACCACCGTCAGAGCGGTCGTGGTAAGCTAAAAGCTTTCTTTCCGCCACTAATTGTTGCATGGCGCGAAAAAAGCCGGCTAACTGTCCCACATTGTGCACGTCAGCGGTGTCATCTCCGAGCTGGCGGTAGACTTGTGCCAAAGCGGTACCGCCAAGAGCTTGACGCCCGTTGCCCAAATCAATAAATAATAGCATATTATCGCATGTGGGCTGCAATTGCGGCGTTACGGTCGCACGCACATCTTCTATGCGGGCAAAAGCAGTTATGAATAATGACATAGGTGCAATCATTGCTGCCTCAGACACCTCTTGCTGCCAGCGCGTTTCCGGCATGAAATCTTTTCCCATAGTAATAGTTATTCCCAGCGCAGGGCAAAGCTCTTCTCTTACAGCTTGGACTGCCTGATAGAGACCGGCATCTTCGCCGGGATGACCTAAAGCTGCCATCCAGTTGGCCGAGAGTTTTATACGCTGAATATCGCCAATGTGAGTTGCAGCCAGGTTTGTGAGCGCTTCGCCCACTGCAAGACGGGCAGAAGCTGCAAAATTCAATAATGCCACTGGAGCACGTTCACCAATGGACATAACCTCACCGTAGTAACTATCCAGACTAGCTGTCGTGATGGCACAATCCGCGACTGGTATTTGCCATGGTCCAATCATTTGATCGCGCGCTACCATGCAGGTCACGCTACGATCACAAATAGTGATAAGAAATGTTTTTTCCGCTACAGCTGGTAAATGCAGTACGCGGTTTATGGCCTCAGTTAGTGTAATGTCGGAGCAGTTTAAAAAGTTGCCAACCGACTGAAAACTAACTACTTCCCGCAGCATTTTTATCTTCTGGCTAAGTCGGATGTCCGGCGGTAAATCAATCGACCTATCGCTGAAATCATTGTCGTCTAAATTGAGCCCTAATACTTGTGTTACTTCCCCAATGACAGTATAAGGCGCGCGCTCACGGCAGCAAATTGCGTCAAATTCTACCAGCTTATTCGGAGCTACCACCATCACATAATTCTCCGTGAACTCATTGAACCACGCTTCCAGCGAGCTAATGTCCAGGTCGTTATTGAGGATTTTGAGCGACTGTAAACGGTCGCCGCATCTACTATCGCTGATTAGTTCTAGCATCGCGTTATATACGTTACCAAAGCTCACTTTATAAATAGAGATAATTGGATTTTCCTTACCACGTTGCCAGCAACAGTCGATCACCTCCTGGCAACAGCGTTCTATTTCCGGGTTTTCGCGATGAAACAAGGCAAAATTCAAGTGAAATTTTGACTGTTCAGAAACCTTCAAAGAATCGCCCTCTTCCTCCCGGCTGATCTTCATCCGCCTATTACCTAAAACAATAATCTTGGCTCCAATGCGCACTTTACCTTTTTGGACGTGCGACGCGCAGATATTGCCGATGCCACCGACCAGCATGATAGGTTGATGGTAACCACGCACTTCCGTGCCGTTATGACTATTAACGCACTCTTCATAAGTACGAAAATAGCCAGCCAGCACAGGTCGGCCAAATTTATTATTGAATGACGCACTTCCAAGAGGTCCGTTGACCATAATATCCAATGCACTTACGATTCTCTCTGGAATATCAAATTTTTCTTCCCACGGCTGTTCAAAGCCAGGAATGCATAAATTAGAAACAGAAAAACCAACCAACCCAGCTTTCTGCTTGGCGCCACGGCCAGTATAGCCTTCATCGCGGATTTCGCCACCAGAGCCGATGGCCGCACCGATCCAGGGAGATATAGCAGTCAGATGGTTGTGAATTTCAACTTTCATCAAAATATGCACCTCTTCCTGATGGTAGTCATAACATCTCGTCTGCGCATCAGAAAAAAAACGCCCTACCGCCGATCCTTCCATAACAGCCGCATTTTCTTTATAAGCAGAGAACACAAATACTGGCGTCTGATCAAAAGTATTTTTAATCATATTAAATAACGATTTTGCCTGCGAATGTTTATCGATCGTCCAGGCGGCATTGAAAATTGTATGTCGGAAATGCTTGAATTTTGCTTTCGAGGATATATACAATTCAACATCGCTGGGGTTAAACCCCAAGGTGGTGAACGCTACTAAGCTATATTCTATTTCATCACGCACTAAAGCCAGATTTAGAGCCAAACTAGCTGCCTCCAGCGCACCTCGTTTTTTGCTCATCACATCCACCAGCGTCACTGGCACTACCGTAGACTGGGCGAATAATGCCTGCGCCTCTTCTAAATGATTGAACACGGTTTCTACCATACTATTGTGTAATAGGGTCGTGAGCTGTCGCCACTGAGGCTCACTTAATTGCGGTGCCTTAACATAATAAGCCAAACCACGCTCTAAGCATTTTATCTGGTGCAAACCGCAGTTATGGGCAATATCAGTAGCTTTTAACGACCAGGAAGACCGCGTGCCAGGGCGCGGTGTCACCAACAATAATCGCCTCAACGACTGGTGTTCGGCTAAAGAAGAGCCGTATTTCAATATCTGCCGCAACCGGATTAATGCTTCTTCGTCTAACGAAACGCTAAAATCAAGGAAATAAATGTATTCAACATAAATATCATCTACAAGCAAGCAGGCCTTATGACAGCGAATTAGCAACTTATTAATGCTAGATGCGGACAGCGCCGGTGAACCATGAAATATTTCCATAATTAATAGTTTCTCGTCTTTAAACTAACCAATTGCAGGGTGGGGAAGACGAATATTCATAAGATGCAACAAACAACAGGAAGAAACGAGCGTAAATTTTGTTATGCGGTAACGCTTGATTACGCAAACCTTCTCATGTTTAGAGAAGGACCATAGTAATGTTACTGTTAAAGACAGTAAGAATTGCTTTGCGTATGATCATAACATCATAATTAGTTTTAATATTTATTAAAATCTTTATTGACATTTTTTTACTTTAACATTATTAACATGCACCCTAAGTTACTATCACGTTGATAAATAACAAGCAAGCGTAGATTAAGATCTGACGCAATGCTTTTGCGACTCAACACAACGTCGAACTGAAGATTAGAGTCCGCAACAACCTGAATACGCTACATGATTACTTAGATAATTACACCGAGTTACTGAATAGATTCACTATAAATCTTTAATACTAGATTTGTAGTTATCACAGAAACTAATTTACCTTCTAGGCCAGTTATGCTTTAAAAATTAAAGAATCGTTAGTATAACCCTAGAGATTTTTTTTGAGTGAAGCGCATATTCCTCAACTTCAATAGTTAAATAAGCTGTATCCTAAGTTAGGATAGCGAGTGTCAATATGATTAATTAATTAATCTTTATCGAAAAATGTTGCGAGGGGTAAGTGTATGACACATATTGTCCCTACTTAGGGTTAATAATATTATAACGCATGTTAAAAATATCTTATGCGATGAAATCAAATTTATGCGCTATCTGAATAAAAAAAGAAAAGGAAAACGCAATTGACAGCCTAGATGCCGATTATGTTAACTCTTACTTGTGTGATGGTAACGTCGTAGAGTTTTCATATCTTAATGATCAACTAAATCATTTGCCAATGATACATCCTTAACAAGGATCTTTATTTTGCGTGTTAAAATGTTTTGAGGTATGCACAAGTGCATCCTCGGCAGGCAAAAGCGTTTTACTTTACCTTGTTTCACCCTATTGCTGAAAGCAATATCATCATACGCATTAATAAGACGGACCTATTGAGGCTTATAAACGGGGTTCATCCACCAATCACCTGGCTAAAGACGTAGAAAGTGCATCAGATAGCAACATTTTTAACGTCAGACAATGCGCTTGCCCTGCGCAATCGAAAAAAGGCCCTTAGTTGGGCCGAACACGCCTGAGACAACACGCCGCCCGTGAGCATAACCCGATGATTCCTGCTATGATGGTTGAGCACATCTAGCAACGATCCCGACGCGCTGTTTTTTTCGTCACGAGCACCAAACACTAAATGGCAGATCCTGGCGTGGATCATCGCACCAGCGCACATCAAACACGGTTCTAGAGTCACATAAATAGCCGCATTGAGCAACCGATAATTGCCTACCCACTTACCTCCATGACGCAGCGCCATGATTTCAGCATGGGCCGTAGGATCATGATGACTGATAGAACAATTCCAGCCTTTACCGATAATCTCGTTGTTCAACACTAATACCGCACCTACCGGTACCTCTCCTTCGGCTTCGGCACGTGCAGCCATCTTTAAGGCCTGACTCATCCAAAATTCATCGCTACAATGATCTCTCATGTGCCCCCCAAGTATTGACGACCAAAACCAGATTATACTTGGATAGGAAATTATTTAATAGGCGAGATCAATCTAGTAGCTTAAGTTGACCATTACGAGTTACCCGCCAGCGGTATTTGCAATAATAAAGCAACGGATTGTCGTTAACGCTATCGCTATAACCGCTATACAACTTTAACGGGATTCTTAGCTCGTACTCCAGCTGTGACACTTTTGCATATCCTACACAGCGCAGGGTCAGCACCCAACCACCGTAGCACCTGAGTATTCGGCTGCCGATAAGCCGTACTTTAGGCAGGAATGCCGCATCATGGTAAACTTTTTGCACCAGCGATTCGGGCGAGCCGGTAATAAGCCATACTTGAATATCTTGCCTGGCAAGGTATTCTTCTAGGCGTGCCAATACTTGTGGAAAACGCCGTATTCGCTGTCGGAAAGCCGCTACAAATTCTACCTGTAATGCTTGTAGCCTGGCTTCTTTATGACCAAAAGTAATTGACCAAAGCAGCAAACTGATCGGCCAGCGTACCGAGAACCCCCTTACCAGCAGTCCAAAAGCCACAAGTGGCAAAACAGGAATTACTAGCATGATATTTAGCGGCAAGTGAGCAAGTAAATAGCGCAAAAAGCTACCGAACATATTCTGTTGATGCAACGTGCCGTCTAAATCAAAAAAAACATCACTTCGGGTAGTTAGATTTGTCAAAAATACTCCTCTAAATTGTTAAATTATATAAGTCATGTAAATGTAAGTCCTAACAAGATAGTGGTCACCTAATTAGACATATTTTCGATACTATTTTGGAGGGCGATGGTCCGCGCTACAGATAATCTTGATAAACTGAAGGTAAGATAAAACGTAACCACCTTAAGATAATTTATAACCTTACCCCCTATTTACCAGAATAGGCATCGAAACAAACGGGCAAAAGTAATTTTAATGCCGAAAATTAAAGACTAGCTAATAATATCGATGGTCCCTACTAGAACCATACGGTTTTAATCATTTTTTAGCCACACATCGCGAATTTTAACAGTCAGGCAAAAGAAACACCTAACTTCCTACCTTTCTTATGGCCAAAAGAAAGTAGCAAAAGATTGACTCTATGGGATTGCATAAGTTCTAAATGAAGTCTACATAAAGTGGGAACTATCCCGTGATACAGGACGGTAATCGCGAGTAACCACACTTCAAAAAAGAATTTTTAGATAGTAATGTGATGATCACTATACTCTACGATTAATTACTCACTAGATTTACTTGATGAATAAGAGCATCAGATTTCTCTCCATCGAAGGATGTAGTACGACTATCTCCCCCAATAGGCAGTAATTTTACTATGCAACAGTGAATTTACTATCAGCTATATCAAATCCTGTAAATGAGGCGCTAATCTTTTTCTGGGATACGCTTTTTTCCATATGGAAAATCATGGAACATAAGTACTATAATGCCCTAACTTGGCTATAACTTTGTCATAGCCAAGATATAACAGCTAATCAGAAAATATATTTCTAAGACCATGATCGTTCAGAATCAGCAGCTATAATCCCGTTGATAAACTGTAAACCACTAAAAAACTAACGGTACATTTATATTTACTATAATGTTCCTGATAGCACAGGTTAAACTGCTTAACAGAGCCATAAAACTTATCATAATTAGGACAGAGTTTTATATCAATTGCTGACTTTCGATCGTATAAGAAAATTTATTAGTTGTATGATAATCAAGGAGGCAGTAAAACCAGTATAAACCTAATATACACATTTTGTGGCCTTCACATCAATAATCATAATTTGAATAAATTTTGTCTTACTCTACCATAATGCGAATGCTGATCATGTTGGCACACAATCGTCATGCGACGCTGGATTTAATGTAACTCTTGGTCTGTGAATACTTCTAATTTCGTTACTTATGTGATACGATGACGCACGTATACGTTAGTATCGGGTTAGGAACGTTAGAATTTAGATAAATAAAAGACCTGGCAACACGCATCAGGTCAACTGAGATTTTAATTTATTTAACACTTGACTGTCATGATAATTAAACAGAATGACCATTCTAGGCATATATTAAATATTTAATGTCCTTTAGGTTAATTAACATATTTACTACACTGATACTACATGAATTCACATACTCATCATTAAGTGTTTAGTGTAAAACTACTAGTAATAATTAATGATTTATGCAAGACAGGAAATGTTATCGCTGTATTTTAGAGTTCTTTTCCGTCTTCTTGATATTGTCGCATGACATCAAAGCATAAACAATTATCAGTTTATTACGGATACACCTTTTTATACCGATCTATATCGCACCATCTTAGGATATAAAAGTGTCGAAATGATCAGCGTTAGCCAGTCAACATAGTGAAATTTCTTGCAAAGCAATATGTTAATAAAAGTCATTGCAAGCTAAATACCAGCCTCGATAACGTATGAGTTAATCAATAAAACATGTATTTTATTATTAATAATGATTATAACTCTATCATCAAAAACTATAAATGAAATTTGTTGATAATCGTAAAAAACAGCAGCACATGAGCGAAATGCGAGATATCAACAGAAAAAATAAACATCTATAAAGAATTTATATTCTTCAAAACTCAAAGCAGATTGTTATTATATAATCATAATTAGTACATCTAGACTGGTGGTACTCAACTTCTCTTAAAAACTGATAAATTCGGTATTAATAGCTGAGTAAAACGGCATGCAGGTATTGTTAATAGCAATAAATAATTTTACGAATAAAAAACTACAAACAACATGCTGACTTAACACTCTGTAATTATACAAAGTATAAATTAAACATAGCTGAACTATCTCCTCAAATATTTCTAGCGCAAGAAGCGTTAACCAACTTATTATTTCTAGAGCTGTTGCACCAGAATCTCAAATAAACACTAAACTGCACACTTAACGATAAAGTAACTGATTTAAAATCAAGCCTGAATTTAGATGGAATTATAATACTATCTCATGCAATTTCAAGTCATTACTAGATATTTTGTTTCCTGTAATCCGTAAACGAATGACTATTGGTAATCATCATGCGTATTATGAGTCCCCGTCATTGTATGGGAGCTGAGTACGATCCCAGGACGGCATGCTGCCGCTATATCACAGTTATATCTATATGATTCCGCAGGAATCCCCTTGATAAAATCGGTATATTGGACACGCAACCACTAATGAATCATAGTATAGGTATTAAATTCTGTTATTTCGATCTTGGTGTAAATATTCTCTTTTTGAATATTATGAGTTCACTAGATGATGATAATGTACTAAGAATATTCATAAATTTGCAATACAAAGCTTAGTTGAAATCAATTACCGCAAAAAAAATGCTAGCATAAGGTGGGAAATTTCTTCTGTTAGCTAACAAACAGCAATCTGTCTTGTTGCCTTTAATAAAGGCAGTATAATGACGAGGTTTATATGGCCGTTAGGATTATCAAATTGCTTTCCCACTCATTTAGTGCCCTGATAAATTAAAGATCTACTTTATACCCATTAAAGATGATAAAAAGTAGGTAATTTTGCATTTTATTGTAACGAAAGCGAACCATTTATTGTCGTCATTAAGTCAGTACAGTATATATGTTAAATGAGCAGTAATTCCTTACTACTAAACTTTTTAATTATCTGTTAAGGAGCGAAAACTAGCTTACATGTCTTTGCTATCACTAGCATATAATAGAATAAGTTGAAATGTATTAACGAGTTACGATCAATTTGTGCCAACGAGAAATGATAATAAACAACAATATTCATATTATATTATTTAATTATGATTTTAAATAGCTTGAATTTTTACTAAACGTTGCATGACTTGCAAATAATTGTGAACTAAAATGCCCGAATTAAGTTATTAATATAACTATATCGCGTATTATTAGATAGATGCCGGTCTCTATAAAAGGATATCTGGTTATTATAGTCGGTATGACTACTAATAGTCTTCCTCGCACCAGCAGATATACTTCATATAATGAAGCTATCATTACCGGTTTATATCGGATAAAATATTTATATGCTTGTAACAAAAGTTTGTTTGGTGACACCCAGACAGTGTGTGCTATCGGCTGGGTGTAGAAGTACCTCGCTGGATATTATCGTTCAAAAATTACTGTAGCGTAGGCGTAATGACGCTCATCGGCCAACGTGACGTGCATTCCGGTAACACCTAATAAGCTAGCCAAATCAGCAGCATGGGAAAATAACCGCAACAATGGCTTACCTAGCTCATCATTAAAAACTTCAAATTGTGCAAAAGCCAGTCCATTACGAATGCTAGTACCAAGTGCTTTAGATGCTGCCTCTTTGACAGCGAAACGTTTAGCTAAGAAACGTACTGGCTGATTGTGTAGCTTATAATGTAGCCATTCATGTGGACTAAGAATCCGGCGCGCAAGGCGGTTGCCGCTGCGGGAAAAAATAGATTCAATACGTCTAATCTCGACGATATCGGTACCAATACCGATGATTCCCATCAGCCGCGCGCTTCACGCATCAGGAGTTTCATGTTTCTTACTGCTTCTGACAGGCCACTCATCACAGCGCGACTGATAATAGCGTGGCCGATATTCAGCTCCTGTATAAGTGTCAGCGATGCTACAGGTTTCACATTATGATAATCAAGACCATGACCAGCATTAACCTTTAGGCCCAGTGTTCCGGCGTACTGTGCACCTTGGCTAATGCGAGCCAACTCCGCTGCTCGCAATCTATCGTCTGTGGCAGCAGCATAAGTTCCGGTATGAATTTCAATGTAGGCTGCACCCACGTCTGATGCAGCCTCTATTTGACGCTCATCGGCATCTATAAACAGAGATACCTGGATCCCGGCATCGTTCAGACGAGTCACTGCCTGGCGCAGTGTATCTAATTGGCCAACCACATTTAGTCCACCTTCAGTAGTGACTTCTTGTCGATTTTCCGGCACAAGACAACAACAGTGTGGTAACAAGGCGCAAGCAATGCTTAACATCTCATCTGTCACCGCCATTTCTAGATTCATTTTGGTTTGAATTGTCTTGCGCAATAACTGGACATCACGATTAGTAATATGTCGGCAGTCTTCTCGTAGATGCACGGTAATAACGTCTGCACCGGCTTGTTCAGCAACAAAAGCAGCTTGAACAGGATCTGGCCATGACGTCCCGCGCGTATTGCGTAATGTTGCAATATGATCGATATTTACTCCCAACAGCAATGAACACATTACCTTCCCTTAACATATTGTCTACAATATCTTACATTGTAAAACAAAACTGTTGCTTAAGCCAGTTTACTGTTCACTTTCTTTATCGTTTTGTCTTGGCGGATTTTCATCATCGGTGCCAGCCAGAATCCCTCCCTAGTTTTGGTTACTAGTTGGTAAAATCTTACGACGCTAGGATGCAACGCAAACTCACGTCAGCTGAAGCTATAAAGAACCAATAGTGCACTAACACGCATGCCCCTCTCGGTAACTAAAGTTATGGAATGTCTATTTGCAAACCAATGTCATCTTCCAGACACGAAAGCAGATCGTTAACATATGTCTGTTCTATAGCTATAAGCATTAGATTTGTGATAGTAGAGCTGTGAGGAACAGAATCTACGTTGATAAAGTCTTTTCCTACTACAAGCCATATTATACCTTTAAGCTAGAGGTCGCATTAAAACATATTTTTATTAATTTTAGGTGAAAAATCCAGAATCATGCATACTATCTTGTAACAAGATAGTACGTTAATAAATCTTCAAATTCTTCCTATAAATCGTCGATATATCCTAAACTGCGCAGGGCATTTTCATCATCACCCCATCCAGCCTTTACTTTTACCCAAAGTTTTAGGCAGACCCGAGTTTTAAGCATTGTTTCGATATTCTGTCGAGATTTGATACTAATAGTCTTTATTTTACTACCCTTATTTCCGATAATCATTTTTTTCTGGCCGGCGCGCTCCACCAAAATTATACCTTGAATATCGTAAAACCCGCGATCATTCATGGCGAATCGTTCAATTTTAACCGTAACGGAATACGGAATTTCCTGACCAAGAAAACGCATAAGCTTTTCACGGATGATTTCCGATGCCATGAAACGTTGCGAGCGATTGGTAATATAATGTACAGGAAAATGATACTTAGCTTCCGGCAAGTTTTTCCTCACAATACTCGCCAAAGTATCCAGATTTATGCGTTTCTCGGCGCAAATAGGAATAATATGATGGAATTTCATTTGCTGGCTAAGAAACTGAATATGAGGCAATAGCTGTTCCTTTTCAGCGAGATTATCCACTTTATTGATTGCTAGCACTACCGGGCAGCTAACATGGCGCAATTTGTTTATAATCATTTCATCGTTAGGAGTCCAGCGAGTACTTTCAACCACAAAAATTACTACTTCTATGTCACTAAGGCACTTTTTGGCGGTGCGATTCATAAAACGATTGATCGCCCGTTTCTCTTCAATATGCAACCCAGGCGTATCTACATAGATAACCTGGTAAGGTCCCTCGGTATGAATTCCTATAATGAGATGACGGGTAGTTTGCGGTTTGCATGAAGTAATAGAGATTTTTTGACCTAATAACTGATTTAGTAACGTAGATTTACCGACGTTTGGCTGGCCTACAAGAGCCACAAACCCACAATAGGTTGTATGTTTGCTCATTCAAGTTCCAACAGTTTAAGTGCTTGTTCCGCTGCTGCCTGCTCAGCTTTACGCCGGCTTGAGCCACTACCGACTATTGAATGCATGAGTTTGCTGATCTGACAGTGTATTGTAAATGTCTGATTGTGAGCTTCTCCGCGCACTTGCACTACTAGATAGATTGGAAGAGGCAAATGGCGTTCTTGAAGATATTCCTGGAGCCGGGTTTTTGGATCCTTTTGCTTATCGCTGAGATTAATGTCATCTAAACGTATTCGGTACCAACTAAGGATCAGCTTTTCGACAGTATGAATATCGCTGTCTAAGAATACACCACCGATCAAAGCTTCTACTGTGTTAGCTAAAATGGATTCACGGCGGAAACCGCCGCTTTTCAGCTCCCCCGGACCAAGACGTAAACATTCACCTAGCTCAAATTCTTGCGCCATTTTTGCAAGCATATTGCCTCGCACCAGCTTAGCGCGCATACGGCTCATGTATCCCTCATCTAGGTGAGAGAAACGCTGATAAAGCGCATTAGTGATAACATAGTTTAATATAGAATCACCTAGAAATTCTAGGCGCTCATTGTGTTTTTTGCTAGCGCTACGATGCGTTAACGCCTGTAACAAAAGATCGTGTTGCTGAAAAGTGTAGCCTAGTTTCTTTTGTATCTTATTTACTAATATGTAATTCATGCGTTACCAATAACTAAATCTTGCGGAAATACCATAGCTGACAAAATGATTTTAGGTGAGGTAAGCTTGTTTAAAAACAACTATTCTGTTTTAAGTATCGCCCATATAAGGTCGCTAACCTTTACTAAACTCTGAGAAGTATTCTCAAGATTGGTAAGCAAAATAATCCCTCCCTAAACAAGGCATTAATGAATGCCTCCGATCCGACTGAAGCGTACGTTAGGAAACCACCGTTTTTCCTGCTTATCAACGCTCATCCAAATCGCCGTCGCTTTACCCACTAAATTTCTTTCTGAAACAAATCCCCAATAACGACTATCAGCGCTGTTATCGCGGTTATCGCCCATCATGAAATACGCCTCCTGTGGCACCACCCACTCAGCTAATGAACTGCTTAACTGCTGATAATAAATACTGAATTGATCTTTTTGTCCAGGCAATGTCAGTACATGGTGCACTACTCCATCCAATGACTCCTTACGCTGCATCAAGCGAACGCCGTTATCTACATGCGTATTAGGTGGTAACTGTAGGAAAACGCTGCTAGCGTCGGCGGTGCTAGTTGAGTTAAAGATCTGAACAAAATCGCTCGGGCCAAAGTTACTATAAGTGATGGGTAACGCCATCGTGCAGTACTCCTGTCCTTTTGCGCAACTAGGCTGCACCATTACGCATTTGTTCACGAGATCGTAACTAACCCGGTCGCCGGGCAGCCCCACGACCCTTTTAATATAGTAAAGGCTAGGATCGAGGGGATATTTGAAAACAACTATGTCACCGCGTTTAGGATGACCGATTTCAATTAATGTCGTCTGAGTAATAGGGTCTTTTATGCCATAAGAAAATTTCTTTACCAAAATAAAATCACCAACCAACAGTGTTGGGATCATTGATCCTGAAGGAATTTGAAAAGGTTCAAAAATAAATGAACGAACCACAAACACTAATAGTAGTATCGGAAAAAAAGACGCGATAGACTTTATAAAGGTCGGCATATGGCTGCTAACATCTATAGCGATATAATTTACCCTAGTCCGCACTGTAATGGCATCAGCGTG
Source organism: Sodalis endosymbiont of Henestaris halophilus (assembly GCF_900161835.1). Classification (GTDB taxonomy): domain Bacteria; phylum Pseudomonadota; class Gammaproteobacteria; order Enterobacterales; family Enterobacteriaceae. The sequence goes on from NZ_LT897836.1 coordinate 1,183,258, forward strand.
TTGTTGCTGGCAGCGCTTTTGCCTTAAACAATAACGCAATAGCACCAGTTTAAAACATTCCACAAGCCAAAATATTCCGGTAATAAATGTTGCAATTGCCAAAATTAGAGTAAAAACATTAGCCACGCAATCTCCTTAAACTTATTTACTATCTTTATCCACGTGTAGAATTGCCAAGAATGCTTCCTGTGAAAGCTCAACATTACCCACCTGCTTCAGGCGCTTTTTGCCTTTTTTTTGTTTTTGTAGCAGTTTTTTCTTACGGCTGACATCGCCGCCATAGCATTTCGCCAAAACGTTCTTTCGTAACTGCTTTACCGTGGAACGGGCAATAACATGGTTATTGATTACGGCCTGAATGACGATATCAAACTGCTGGCGAGAAATAAGCTCCTGAAGCTTATTGACAAATTCGCGGCTGCGATATAGTGCGTTATCACGATGAGTAATTAATGACAACACATCCACACGCGCCCCGTTAATTAACACATCAATTCGCACCATATCTGATTTTTGAAAGCGCTTAAAACTATAATTTAGTGAAGCATATCCGCGCGAGGTAGATTGCAGACGATCAAAGAAATCTAGTACTACTTCGGCCATGGGGATATCATAGGTCAGTGCGACTTGATTACCATGATAAACCATATTGGTTTGCATACCACGCTTCTCGATACATAAGGTTATGACATTACCTAAATAAGCCAGTGGCAACATCATATGGCATTCGGAAACAGGTTCACGTAGTTCAGCAATATTTTTTAGCGGTGGCAATTTTGGTGGGCTATCAACGTATACTGTTTTGTTATCAGTGGTCAATACCTCATAAATAACAGTTGGGGCAGTAGTGATAAGATCAAGATCATATTCACGTTCCAGTCGTTCTTGGATGATTTCCATATGCAGCAAGCCGAGAAAACCACACCGAAAACCCAAACCTAGCACGGTGGAGCGTTCGGACTCATAAAACAGAGATGCATCGTTCAGGCTAAGCTTACCTAGGGCGTCGCGAAACATCTCATAGTCATTTGAGTTTACAGGAAACAAACCAGCATATACTTGCGGCTTAACTGATTTAAATCCTGGTAGCACTTGATCGGCCGGCTGGCAAGCGAGCGTTAAGGTATCACCTACCGGTGCGCCGTTAATATTTTTAATTGTGCAGACTAACCAACCAACATCTCCACAGTTAAGCACCTCTCGGTCGACACGTTTCGGTGTTAAAATACCTAATCTGGCCACATTATATAGTTGATTGGTACTCATAACCTTAATTTTATCACCTTTTTGCAGGGTGCCATTCTTGATGCGCACGAGTGATATCACACCAAGATAATTATCAAACCAAGAGTCGATAATCAGCGCCTGCAACGGTGCAGCTGGATCGCCTTTTGGTGGCGAAATATTGTTTACTACTTTTTCAAGTACATCAAAGATGCCTACGCCAGTTTTCGCCGAACAACGCACCATGTCGGCAGCTTTAATGCCCATTATATCTTCTATTTCCTGTGCGACACGATCTGGATCAGCATCAGGCAAGTCTATTTTATTCAAAACTGGCACTACTTCCAAATTCATTTCGATAGCGGTATGATAATTAGCCAATGTTTGGGACTCAACCCCTTGTTTGGCATCTATAACTAACAGAGCACCTTCGCACGCTGCTAGCGAACGGGAAACTTCATAAGAAAAGTCTACATGTCCCGGGGTATCGATAAAATTTAATTGATACATTTGACCGTCAGAAGCTTTATAATTTAGAGTGACGCTTTGAGCTTTAATAGTAATGCCACGTTCACGCTCCAGATCCATCGAATCTAGCACTTGAGAAGTCATTTCACGCTCGCTCATGTTACCGCAGGTCTGTATTAAACGATCAGATAGCGTCGATTTGCCGTGGTCTATGTGGGCAATAATAGAGAAGTTACGTATCTTATTCATTTTAATAAATTTCCTTAGTTATAGCTTTATATCGGCTCGATAATCACCCCTACTAGAAATTTTACCACGCTCTGGTCTACACATAAGAATGCTTTGAACTATTCATTAATGCCAGCCAACGTGCGTTGAGAGGTTTTTATAACCTCTTTGCTATAGGGTAAAAGCGTTATAATGTTGCCAGACTAAGTCTGCAGTCGTTGACGCAGGTACCCTAACTATCTGGTAGAGTAATATTTTTCAAATAAGCCATCTTTATTTAACCTAGCTATCGGCGGTTACAAGATATAACGAAGCACTGCTTAAGCACTTTGCTATTACGACCAGTAACGGTAATTTGTCATGGGATTAATCTAGACGATATAAAAGAATTAATGGACGAGAGCGGGGCAATACGCAAAAACCTCTCACACAGAAGAGGACAACTATATGGATACTAACTATTTGATGTAAATTTTTTAGAAGTTTAATACACGCTAACAATTTGCATATGCAAAAAAAATTAAGAAAAAATAAAAGAAATTAACTCTTATGAAGAGTAATAAACCATCAGACAGGGATTAAAATACTCTTTTTTTTACCAATAAACGCTAGTTCAATTATTGCTTATATATAATATCGAATGTAGGTAGCGTAGCCAGTTACCTACTCGTTTGCTGACTAACATACGTATATATTATTCACGGTTTATAATATATAGTTATCCTAACTCATTTACGAGAGCAATGACATAGATGTACTAGTTTATACATATAGTAAAGCAAACTGTCTATCAATAGAATACATTATATCAAATATAATGCATTATTAAGCCTGAGTTTATAATGATTTACTACCCGCTGCCTACGCGGGAATCTGCTCCTTATCTTATTTGCTGATTCAATTGAAGAGTTGCAGCATGCACAGTCTCTAAGGTAGTTACTAATTTTGCTCTTGCAAAATTGTATTGATTAGCCTGCACTATTTCTGCACTTGTATCTTTTGGCTTCTATTATCCACTAAAGACCGTTGTTGGCCGGATTCGTCAGACTAACTGACGAAGTCTGATTTATTATTTGCAGATGTTAAAACCAGTATTTCAGCATTAGATACGATTCCGTCACAGTCAGCAAAATAAATACGCATTGACTCTTTAACAATCGAGTCGATTACTTAGATGATAATCTCGAAATAGAAAAAGTGTAGTCTGCAGCTAATTGCATAACGTCATGCCAGATCAATAGGTTAAACATTTGTTGTTAAACAATTACTTATTCATGAAAACTCATGCTCTGATAAATGAAGTCTACCTTTTCTGCCAACGTTGTTCACGTTAAATTAAGAGTTAAATTTTATTTAAGCTTTTATTTCTGTGCGCCAAAAAAAATTGAGCCTACTGCTCCTCTTGGGTAATTAAGATAATATTGCATGACTTATGCATTTAGCTCTCACGCAAACGCAATCTCCATACTCATATTTTTAAGTAACGCGCTCATTAGCGCTTAACATAACCTATTTTAAACTTATTGGGCAATATGAAATTTCATGTTTCAATATTTCTTTTAATGCATTGCCAGTTGTATTGATTTTAGTATAATTGTTGACAGATTGACATTAATATGAAGTAGGCAATTTGCAATATTATTGCGTGCTTTCTACACTCTATTCGACACCACTAATACTGTTGAGGCGTAATTCTCCATTTTACACTTATGCTTTTAATAAAGTGATGTTAAATAAATTGAGCAGTTTCTAGTAACCTTGCTGAACTCATTAAACTATCACCTGATTCGATCAATTGTTCACTCATGCAAGACAATATTTCCTCAAATCTATTCAATGCGACAGAAAATTAGTATTGCCAACTTCTAAATTAATTTAGCAAACAAGCTTAAATTTTTTAGTTAATAAAATTGCAAATTTATCACACCAAGTATTTTTAAGCACATGGCCAAACTGAACAATAGATCACCACATAAATACAAGTAAACGGCACCCAGTTTATCGCATGGTAAACTTCTCGCAAAAACAAAGTGAAAAGCGTAAGGTAATATTAATTTACCATTATGGCAATAAGACATGCGTAAAAATACAGCCGCATTAAAATGCAATCAGCAGTATTGTCAGGTAGCATTAAATGCTACCATTATCACACATTTTTTATTGGGATAAACACAATCTGGCTATGCCATTATCAACTGAATATATCATGGATGTCTTAGTTATCGGCAGTGGTGCAGCTGGTTTATCACTAGCGCTTCGACTAGCTGAGCATTGCCGCGTCATGGTACTGAGTAAAGGTCCACTGTACGAGGGTTCCACGCTATATGCTCAGGGCGGAATTGCAGCAGTGTTTGATGAAAATGACAGTATAGATTTCCATGTGGACGATACGCTGATAGCCGGTGCTGGATTATGCGATCGCAAAGCGGTGGAATTTATCACAAGCAACGCACGTCACTGCGTGCAGTGGCTGATTAATCAAGGCGTGCTGTTCGACATAGAAGCGGCGACGCCGTCCGGTCATCGTTACCATCTAAACCGCGAAGGAGGACACAGCCGCCGCCGCATTTTGCATGCCGAAGATGCTACTGGCAGGGCAGTAGCAACAACTCTAGTGAGCAAAGTAGTATCGCACCAGGGAATTCAAATTTTGGAACACTGCAACGCCGTAGATCTGATTACATCCACCAGTCTCAGATTGTCGGGCGGCAGACGGGTGATAGGAGCCTACATCTGGAATTGCCTCACAGAGCAGGTAGAGATGTGCCGTGCGCGAGTGGTAGTGCTTGCCACAGGCGGCGCATCTAAAGTTTACCAATATACCACCAACCCCGATATCGCTACCGGCGACGGTATAGCCATGGCTTGGCGTGCCGGTTGCCGTATCGCTAATTTGGAATTTAATCAGTTTCACCCTACTAGCCTGTTCCACCTCCAGGCACGCAACTTTCTGCTAACCGAAGCGTTACGTGGCGAAGGCGCCTATTTGCGCCGGTCAGACGGTAGCCGTTTCATGCCTGATTTCGATGCACGCGCGGAATTAGCACCCCGGGATATCATCGCTCGGGCAATTGACCATGAAATGAAACGGCTGGGCGCCGCTTGCATGTATCTAGATATAAGTCATCAGCCAAAGGCATTTATCCGTCAGCATTTTCCAAATATATATAACAAGCTGTTAACGATGAATATCGATTTAACTAATCAACCGATCCCTATTGTCCCGGCAGCTCATTATACTTGCGGTGGCGTAATGGTAGATCAACAAGGACTTACCGATCTGGAAAACCTATACGCTATAGGCGAAGTAAGTTATACCGGTATGCACGGAGCTAACCGCCTGGCATCCAATTCGCTATTAGAGTGCTTAGTGTATAGCTGGTCTGCCGCGGAAGATATCCTGCGCCGCTTGCCAAACATCAACCAAGCTCGTCAACTTCCACTTTGGAATGACAGACGATTTAGCAATTCCGATGAAGAGGTCGTACTCCAACATAACTGGCAAGAGCTACGACTTTTTATGTGGAACTACGTTGGCATCATACGAACTACAAAACGGCTAGAGCGGGCATTGCATCGTAGTGAATTGCTAATGAGTGAAATCAACGAATACTATTCTAACTTCCGCACTTCCAAGAAGTTACTAGAAATGCGCAATTTAGTGCAAGTTGCTTACCTGATCATCAAAAGCGCACAACAGCGCAAGGAAAGTCGTGGCCTTCACTTTACGCTAGATTACCCTGATATGCTACCAAATCCACAACCAACTATACTGCAACCTTAATATACTTTCCCATCTATTAAAGAATTAAGTAATATTTATATTATTACAACACATGTTATTTAATACTTGAATATTACATGATTTTACTTATTGACTTATGCAAGAATTAATTCAACTAAATATTTAATACATATATTTTACTAAATGTATGACCATAATGGCATATTATCTAGATTTTTTATAAATGGTTTTATTTATATTTTATTACATGATTGCTGATATATTTAACCAGATGTGCGGGATGAGTTTCTTACTTTGTTACTATCATTTAGTTGTCAACTTTATGCGGTATCTATTAAACTATATAGCATATTAATTAGCATAAATACTAAGACGTTTTGTTAGTAACACATTAACACTTATAACTTGATAAAGTTTTACTTTATGGCTGTTCTCCATAAAAATACTATGGCAGTTTATTGCTGTGACTTTTGTGCTGTGCAATAACTTTTTAAAAAATTTACTTATCTAAAGGTTTATGAAAAATTACCTCTTCAGTCAAAATTTTTGTACTAAAATGTGTTACAGCACAGTATTAGATACTTATATAAAGTATCTTTTATTTCTCCTAACGGTTTTAATTTTATTTCATTTGATGAAGTTTAATTATTACCACGCTGGTAGTATTTTATTATTAAGTTAGTTACTAGTAAAGCACTCAACTTTAAGCAGGGATAGTAAGATTTACTATAAGCGGCAAAATTATGATTTAATCTCTTGAAAATATTAGGTAATATTTTGTAAGAAATAAGCCTTACAGCATTTCTGGCTGTATGTTACTTCACTACTTGTAGTTTACAAAATAACAAGTACGATGAATAATCATCTCATCATTTATTTATTATTATCTTAGTATTAGTTATGCATTAATGTTTTACTTAAAATAAATAAAATTATTTGTGCGTTAAATTATAATTACTTAACAAATATGTGAAATGTTATTTCATACTTATTATTTTATAACAATATTATAACAAATAATTTACTACTAAGAATTTTACTTTTAATAAGATTGTTGCTTGCTACTAAGCTGTATAAAGAAGTTACTGCAGAATTTCTATCATTTATTACAATTTAATTATTAATATTTACTATCTATATGCAAGTAATTAAAGATTTAATTTTTAAATGTGTTTACAAGACAAATAATCGCAGGAATTCTATTATTCTCAGGATTTTTATAAACAAATTTGGGTACGTGCAAATGCTATATATTGTGTGTTTTCATCGTTCATGAATTAAATGTTAAATAAATTTTTAATCAAAACGATAAACAGTAAGACCTATAAAGGCAAACAGCGCGGGCGAAGCCATTGGTAATCATAATATCACATATTAATTATTTGTCATATTTATAAGACATACATAGCATGTGCGTCTATTTAAAATTAAAGCTAACAAGCGTGTAAAAATAAATAAATATTGCTTAGGTTTGCCTATAATTTGTGTCGAAACCAGAGGTAAGCAAATAATTACTATCAATTAATCCTCCACAAATTTGATCTGCACGCAGTCCTTGCCAAACTATTCAACAAGGAAGTTGCGATATGCAACGTCGTTATTATGTAATATAATCATATCAGTAGCTATGTATATAAGCGATTTGTTGAATTATAGAAATAACTAATTACCTACCATTTATCTCGCCATCAAATTGATAAAAAAGCAATAACATTATACATCCAGCGAACCAATTTTTGTCCTCGCTGTGAACTCACTAATATAGCAGTTCGAGGACCTAACTAAAGAGCTGTCTAACCAGCAAACACATTTCACCTAGATATCACCATAAGTAAGGATGGCACAATAAAACGCTATTATTTTGGTCATTCTAGAAGAAACAAGATAAAATCTTGCTTTTACTGCAAGTTACGGTAACGTTTAATTCATAAAAATAAACGTTAAGCTTAGTACATATTGTCACTCTCATGGAGTGTATCATGAAGCAAATGCTTACCTGGCGTGATACTCTTGCACAGGAAAAAACTTTACCTTACTTCCAGGAAATGTTGGCCTGTATCGCTAGGAAACGAGCTATGGGAATTACTATCTATCCATCAACTAACGATATATTCAATGCTTTTCGTTTCACGGAATTGCATGCGGTGAAAGTAGTAATCCTCGGTCAAGATCCATATCATGGTCCCAATCAAGCCCATGGCCTTGCTTTTTCCGTGAAACCAGGCGTTACGCCCCCTCCTTCATTGGTTAATATCTATAAAGCACTAGCTAACGACATTTCCGGATTTGTTATGCCTCAGCATGGATATTTAAAAAATTGGGCACAACAAGGCGTTCTTCTACTCAATACTGTGCTAACAGTAGAAGAAGGAAAAGCACATTCTCACGCTAATCTTGGTTGGGAAAATTTTACAGATAAGGTTATGAAGGTACTTAACACTCAACGTGAAGGAATTGTGTTTTTATTGTGGGGATCCCATGCTCAGAAAAAAGGTATGGTTATTAACCCTACACGGCACCATGTGCTGAAAACATCACACCCATCTCCCTTGTCCGCACATCGAGGTTTTCTCAGTTGCAACCATTTCTCTCAGACTAATGCCCTACTGACACAGCAAGGCGAAAAGCCTATCGACTGGATACCGCCGCGGTTGCCGGGGGTTTAACGGCTAAGGCTAAATAATATCAAGTAAAGATAAATAGCTCAGAAAGGTAATTTTTACCCGATAAAAACTTCGCCAAGTAAAATTACCAAATTATGCACAACATAAAGAGAACAAAAAAATGATGGAAATCTGTATAAAGTATTTAAGTTAACATAATCAAAACATCGCAAAAAGCTAATACACCCACACGCATCAGTTACTATCCTAAACAAGGATCTCGCAGTTATTTAGATGCAAAATTGCAGGCTTTAACGTATTTGAAGAACAACTTAACATTGCCTGTTGAGCAATAATGATGTATTGTATGTAGCAATCTTCTGCCGCGTACAGCGGCGGAAGAGCAAACATCAGCGCTTTGCTTGTGATACAGTCACCATCGCAGGACGGATAAGACGGCCATTAAGAGTGTAGCCTTTTTGCATGACCATAATTACTTGGTTGGGCTCATGTTCATCTGACTCCAGCATTGTCATTGCCTGATGTATTTCGGGATTAAATGGTACATGCGTATCACCAATCACATTAAGACCGAATTTGTATACAGCATCTAGCAAAGATTTGAGCGTCAGCTCGATTCCTTTTATAGTAGTGGAGGCCAGTTCACTGTTAATTTTACCGGACATTTCCAATGCGCGCTCCAAGTTATCAATAACTGGCAATAGCTCAGCAAAAAAACGTTCTAGCGCAAATTTATGTGCCTTTTCGACATCCTGTTCGCTACGGCGACGCATATTTTCTATTTCTGCCTTAGCACGCAGCAAGTTATCGCGCTCGCGTTGTTGGGCTTGAGCAAGCAATGCCTCCAGCTCAACAATATGCTGATGTCGTGGATCCACGACATCAGCAGACTCTAGCGTTGCTTCCGCCTGTTGCTTTTTCTCTATCTCACTCTCTTGTGAAACTTGTTCGTCAGCAGTGTCATGTTCTTTACTACTTATCATGAGTTTTCTCCACAGTTCAGTATTATTCTCATTCTAACTATTATTGGGGATGAATAGAGAGGATTCAAGGGATGACGTATAATGAAACTTGCAAAAATAAGCTAGGGATCACCAATAAAATTGGTATCAATTTTCACACAATCGGAATTGTCGGTCATCCGCGTCACTCTAATGCGTTAGCTACACATGAAATGTTATACCATTGGCTGAACAAGAAAGGATATAGCATTATGATTGAAAATCAGATTGCCAGAGATCTAGCGCTAGACCAAGCCATAACCGGTAGTGTAGCTGATATTGGCCAGAAAGCCGATCTAGCAATTGTGGTTGGTGGTGATGGCAGCATGTTAAGCGCGGCGCGCATTTTGGCACGATACGATATCAAGGTAATTGGGATTAATCGCGGTAATCTTGGTTTTCTGACCGACCTTGATCCTGATTCGGTACTTGCACAGTTATCAGAAGTACTAGATGGACAATATAGCAATGAAAAACGCTTTTTACTGGAAGCCAAAGTTTACCGTGACGATGTATGCAACCAAATGAGTAGCGCTATTAACGAAGTGGTTCTGCATCCTGGTAAAGTAGCATATATGATTGAGTTTGAAGTTTACATTGATAATGCCTTCGCTTTTTCCCAACGTTCTGATGGCCTTATCATCGCCACGCCGACTGGATCTACTGCTTATGCCCTTTCCGCCGGCGGACCAATATTGACGCCTTTAGTGGACGCTATAGCGATAGTACCTATGTTTCCACATACTTTATCTTCACGTCCGTTGGTTATTAACGGAAATAGCACGATACGGTTGAAGTTTTACCAACTGACGCCAGATCTAAAAATTAGCTGCGATAGTCAGATAGCTTTGCCTATTCTGGAGGGAGAGGAAGTCTTTATCCGTCGTAGCAATTACTATCTTAATTTAATTCATCCAAATCATTATAAATATTTTAATACGTTAAGCACCAAACTTGGTTGGTCAAAAAAATTATTTTGATTTTTGGTCAGAACCTTTTACTGTATAAATTCAGCTACACTTTAGTTAAATACATTATTATGTTTATATATAAAAAGGCGACTATGTAAGGTTAATTAACCAACTATTAATTGCGCTATATGTGAGCTAGTTTAATATTGATTTAAATTCGGGGATGATTATAACTACAGTTAAGATCAACGCAAGGGAATGCATTGCAATAAAATATAATCTAGTATAAGTCGTGACGGTTATTCTTAAGCTAGTCATAATGCAGTAGACGTCAAAAAAAGTGAACACCTGCGTACGTTTCTTTATTTAACGACACTCCGTTTGCCTCCTCCTTTACCTGCTAGCTAGCAGGTGATTCCCTTGCTAACAGAAATGAATGTTTGATGTATTATTTTGTGAGCTAGAATGACCGCTCGCGCGGTTTTATCAATTATAAGCAAGTTAATAAGCTTCGCGTTCTACTGCTGCCTACTCAGACAATCAAAGCAGAGCTGCCTAGAGACCTTGTGCCCCACTAACAGACTTCGAACTAAACTTTAGGAGATAACTGCTTTGCAGTATTTATATGCACGCACTATTAAGTGCTGATCAAGGATAAGATATAAGCAGATCAGTCAAACATATAAGCTACTAGCAAGCAGTAGCTCAGTTAATTACTGCCACCCAAACAAAAACTAGAGTTTTAAGCGAATTAAGAAAATGGTAATTTACTTAAAGCTAGCTGCACACTACGAGACATGTCATGAGCAAACTAGTCAATATTGAAACTGTCTTTTATAGTGCTATCGCGTTACGCAAGTACGCTAGTATTTATTAGCTACCTGTAGCAAGTAAGCGGCTCTGCCAGAACCGACTTCTTAAGAATGCTAACAAATTTAGTAGAGCATATTACTCACAACATGTGAGTAGGTTTTGCTACTACGCAGTTTTAGCCAAAACCATGAATATACACTTTTATCCTGACGAGCTTAACGACGCGCTAGCGGTAATAAATTACTACAGTTGATTTGCTAAAAATGCGCAGGGAAACACCTAACAGCTACAGTCAGCTAAAGAATATCACTTCTCTCATTATGATAAAAAAATAATCTTTCCTTTAGTTCTTAAAATTGTCAAGGCTTATTATAATATACTTCAAAATAAAGGTAAGTATTATGAACTATCAGACTTTAACTACTGCTATTGTTATTATGTTAATTCTTTTTACTACTGGCTGCTCTGTATTTGAGAGAGCGGTTTATCACCCTGATATTAATCAGGGCAATTATCTAACTCCTACTGACGTCTCTAAAATTCACACTGGTATGACTAAACAGCAGGTAATCTACATACTTGGCACATCAATGGTGAAAGATCCGTTCGGCTCAAATACCTGGTATTACATTTTTCGCCGTAAACCAAGTCATGAATCCGTCACACAGCAAACACTGACTCTGACTTTTGATAATTGCGATACTTTAATCAATATACACAACAAGTCGATACTTGAAAATACTCATGCCAGCAAATAAATTTTAACCTTAGTTGACAAAATCTCGGAGAGGTCGGGGCGCAGTTGGCTACGCGCAGGAAAATAGCGATAGATAAGTTATTTTGCATGCAATTCACGCGCTAACGTTACTTCTACTGAGCGAAAACTTGAGCGTCGGCCAGATAATACTGGCTCCTATGATTATCGTCACAGAGTATTAACTCATAGTGAACACTAACTAATAATAAATATGTAGATTTTGTTAACGTCAAGATCGATGTTATGATTCGGTACTAACAGACCAAAGGCGCGTATTGTCTACTGCAGATTACCCCTCCTTTTTTAGCGCTAGTTACTAGCAACATTAAGGAACTAACAGAAAGTAAACTACCTTAACTATATGTTAGGTATTGTAAACCTCTTTGACACGGCTAGTGAAAGCCATGACTATGCTATTCATCATTTCTTTGAAACATCTCCAAAAGCCAGTTCGATAAATTGATTTTTAAATGCAAAATCGAGATGAAAATCGACTTTACTTACCTCATTGCTAAGTGGAATAAAAAACCAATTGGCGGCAAAGTAGCTGAAAGGACCTTCAACCAAGCAAATTACAATGCTTTTGTTTATAGTAAACATATTGTGAGTAGTAAATGATTTACTAATGCCAGCTTTAGATACATTTATTTCAGTGATCAACGCACTACCATTCTGCTTAAGCACTCGGATAGCGTTACATCCAGGAAGAAATTCCGGATAAGCGCTGATATTATTGACTAAAGTAAACATTTTCTCTGTGCTATAAGGCACCAGCGCGGAACGAATAATATGAAGCATCACCTTTCCTAATTTACCTACTTATTATAACATGAATATTTTCCAATCAGACAAAAAGACCGTTACGTTCGTATGTCATGTTTATGATCAAAAGTTTATCCAAAAAACGAAACTTTTTTTAGGGACTATATTGCCTAATACTATTCACTATGACAAATAAAAAAGCATACAAAGTCAACTCAACTACCATTGCGCAAAACAAACGCGTCCGACACGAGTATTTGATTGAACAAGAGTTTGAGGCAGGACTTTCGCTGCAAGGATGGGAAGTAAAATCGCTACGTGCAGGCAGGGTAAACATAAACGAAAGCTATGTGTTACTTAGGGATGGAGAAGCTTATCTTTTCGGCGCTAGATTTCCACCACTACCGGTGGTGTCTTCCCATGTGGTCTGTGACCCCATAAGAACCCGTAAGTTACTATTAACGAAACGTGAACTCTATTTGTTATTAGAATATATGAACCGTAAAAACTACACAGTTGTAGCGCTGTCGCTATATTGGAAAAACGCGTGGGTAAAAGTAAAAATCGGCAGCGCCAAGGGTAAAAAAGAACATCATAAACGTACAAGTATTAAGGAACGTGAATGGCAGCGTGATAAGGAGCGTATTATGAAGCACGCCAGACGATAACATTGTTGAAACTTTGTAAATATGCTATGATGAAATTCTGGGGCTGATTCTGGATTAGACGGGACTTACAAAACTTAAGGTGCATGCCGAGGTGAGGTTGGCCTCGTAAAAAGCCTAAAAAAAATAATTGCAAACGACTCGCAATACGAATCTGCTGCATTAGCAGCCTAATCAGCTTAATAAACTGAAGATTCTCTCTCTCCCTAGCCTCCGCTCTTAGGACGGGGATCAAGAGAGATTAAACACAGAAGAGATCGCGTATATGTCCTGCCTGGGGATAAAACGTTAAATCACATCAGGCTAGTCTATTAGTCGCGTGTCTATCCGCAGCTGACAGATAAATGTAAAGATCAGACTAAGCATGTAGTACCAAAAGCGTAGAAATTCCGGACGCGGGTTCAAATCCCGCCAGCTCCACTAGCTTTAGATAAAAAGAAACGAAAAGTACACAAAAGTGCCATTAGTTTTCATTACTGATTCATGACCAAAAATCCACTTATCTTGGTAAACGTCACATATTGATCAAGTGTTAAATGAACTATAAATAACCTCACGATTATATATCGTAGAATAATTATCTTGTGTACATGTGAAGAAAACCAACTGCACTCAGAAAGTTATGCAATTTTGATGTCTATCAAGCGGCATAATAACATCTGAAGGCCGGGCGGAGAGATGTAATAAAATACCCACAAAGGGGAATATGTCCGGAGTTACTTTGCAGACTCAGTTGACGCCCGGCAGCCAGCATCTTATTAGATGCTACTATAACTCACAAATTCCTTTGATATGCTAATTATATTCAAAACAGCTAAATATTACAGCCAAACGTTCATCATATCTGATAAAAACTATTACCAGCCTGCGCTGGTGTAATCAAAAACTTCAATATAACTTGCCTTCAGATAAAGATTAAAACGATAAAAGCGAGCTCAATTTAGAGTAACATCTTAGTAATCTACTACACGCCTAGATCGCTCGCACAAGTTCGCACTAAGCTAGCTTGTGCAAAGATGCTATCAACTGCCTTTAACGCTGCAAGAGTAAAATTTTAGTTACAAAGACACAATCTTTCACATGAAATATAGTTAACAAAATTATCAGAAATGTAGTGGCAAGCTGAAGTTGGCCAACTAAGTTGGGGGTATGATATTTCGCTTAAATTATTTATAATTATCCTGAATAAAAATAATTGCTTTTGCTATTTAAGATAGCATTCTTAACTCGGTTCTTAATCAACATTACGCGCATAAAATGCAGTTTAAATTATTAATAACAGAGCAACTGTGCACAGCGCGGTATTAACTATTAAATAAATTAAATTGATAACGATGTAGAAAGAGATAGTATATTTAAACTAAAGAATTATATTCTAAAAATATGATGCTCTTGTTGTTGAATTCACTCAACGTTTATTAGCAATCGATATATGCAGAATGCAATAATCAATCGCATTTTGTTAGGTCTTTAGTATATATCGAAATATATATCTTCACTGATACTTTTCGAACTAATGAATTTAATCCATAGCATGTTATGCTACTGAATAAATGTGATTTAAAATTGGCACGAAAGCAATGATAGAAACATCACTTTTGTTTTAACCTATATTCCCTGAGATCAATATGATCAGTTAGATAATTAGTTATTTGATGAAATATCTGGCAATATACAGATATTGATTCATAAATACAAGCGCGTAAACAATAAGAATATTAAATACCTCCGCTTCTTAATAACTGATTTGTATTGTTTTAGTGCACTAAGATTTGAAACGACAGCGATATTATTGACATCTAGATATGAAACAATCGCATTACTTGTCAGTAACGCGGAGTTTATTTATCAATCAATAGTCTGGGTAATGTTGCCCTTTCAGGGCGAATGCTCACTGTTAAAGCACACATAAAACCAAAGAACCGAGTTATTATCCTCCTGCTGTAAGTTACACAGCAAAAGAATAAACTACTACATTAATCATAAATATTAAAAGGCGTTGTAGTAACAACATGAAATAATACAAACCACATGAGCTGGCAAGGTAATTGCTTAAATAAGGAGATAAATAAATAAATTTTTTTAAACTTATAAAAACAGAAGGTTAACTAGTTAAGGCAACAAAAGCCTTTGTCGAAACAAAATTGCTATATCATAAAATATTACAGTATCATTGTGTTACACGAATATAATAGAGCTTTTAAGGCTAAACGCGTCAAAAAATTGTTATACATTTATCTAATAATTTATATTCATATGGTATAATTATATACCTTAATGTTAAGGTAGTATCCTAGCTTTTATGTAAGTCACGAATTGTAACATAATAATTGTAGGTATTTAATCTTACAACAAAACAATACTATTAATATAATTATAGACATAATAATTAATATGAATGCTATGCTTATTTCTTCTACATATTTAGTTGATTTCCCTTTTAATACAAAATAATTCTTTATGTTATCCTAATAATTAAATATTTCTGGTCTTATATTTTACTTACGTCTATAAGTAATTATTTACTCTATAAAGTAGCGATACTTAACTACCTTCTTTTCAAAACAACGCGATCTACACTATGTTTGCGACTTAACATTAAAGCAGCAAATTACCGGTGGTTTTCTCTGTGCTCATCACAAGAGAAACTAGTCGCTAAATATTTCTCAAAGATTATTCATAGTGTAGTATCGATGATATTTTGCGCACAGCACTCCTTTATCAGCTAGATAGCCGTAAAAATAAAGAACGTGATCTGGGGCAATCGTTAAGCCAAACAGTTGGTACGGCCTCGGGGTTTTGAGAAATAGCCATGAGTTAACTCATATAAAATTTTAATAAAAACTATAATCAACATTATTACCAGTGATATGCAGCATCAACCAATATTACAATTTCTAACTAAATCAAACATAGAGAATTTCTTGCCACAATTTATATAGTAGAAAAATATCTCACTGACCCGTTACTTAGAATTTACGGTTTATTTACTAAATCAGTGCTGAAAATTCATAAAGCACATGACTAAATACAAGCTTTATCAATAAGCTTAGCGAACTTAAAGAAATAAATGTTGCAGTTTATGCCTTACATCGGTTTCATGTACAAAACCTCGAACGAGAAAATTTACCTTACCTAATAAAAAACTCTTAACATCATTCATTAGTCAAAAACGGTACGAGAGTACCGCAACTCTAGCGTGAAAATCATTAATTTACCTATCATAAGGGCAAATTCTGAAATACAAACGTAAGTGATTCCTAAGAGAAATAAGTTACTATGCGCTTTCGAACATAGATTGTCTATGTCAATCGAATGACCAGCGCTTCGAAGGTTAAGTAGCGATGCATACATTAACTTGATCGAAGATTTTCATGGTATAGGAATAATAGATTTAGGTTGCAAACCTCATTATAACCATCCAACGCCGCAGTATTTATAAAACACTAAGAATACCAGGTTGTATATCAGCTAATGTTTGATGTTTGGATCTTCATAACAAAAATATTATTAACCAAAACTACACTAATATTCGTCAGTTAACACGTCTGCTAATATTATAGGTCGACTAATTTGACCCGTAAGAGTGCATGCTACGTTACGCAACCCAACGGCTTGGTAACTAATCTCAATAATAAAAACATTGACGCTACAATTAAGCCGCAGAGCGATTACTATTCTGCATACTGTTTTTATAAGTTATATAACTTAGCAAAGCTTCTTTTATACAAAGAAAAATAGGAGTAGACTTTTGCTAAACTTGAACGAAGTCAGTTAAGCGTTTATTCCTCGTTTATGTTTTCCTCTAAAGGAAAGACGGTTTTAACGTTAAACATAGCTTTCGTCATAGTCCATTCTTAGTTACGACTAGATGCATGACATTTTGGAAAAATATGTAGCTAACAAGTCAAAATTCGGTGGTGTCAGATAATTGCCTCTTAACAGTCAGAACGAAATTAGCTACAACGATATAATACTGTATTCGGAGTGCTGCAGTAGTTTTTTATAAAAAGCTCAGTAAGTCCTGCTACTGTATGAACACGTCGGGCATGCGATACTACTTTTAATAAAAAATTTATGGAGAAATAAGAGATATATTATATATATCAATATATTTTGAATACTTTCAGGGAATCAAAGACCCGTATAGACTAAAATAACTAATGAATTTAAGTACAATATCTTTCTTCAGTACATCAGCATGTTACAGACTTCAAACGTTAATGATACATGTTATGATTCGCTGTTGTGCATTCTCTTATTTTTGTCTGCATCTACTATCTCCACCTCAAACCTAGCTATTAAGCTATGCGGTTATTTAAAATATTTTACAACACAAGACAAGATTATCTAGCTGTCGGTTTCCAGTTAATAAGTCATTAATGACAGAACAGCGCACGACATCAAATCATATATGGGTTAACATTAGATGCCAGTCAATAAATTATCTGCTCTGAAGTTGTTGAGCAACAGGGTATATTCTCTGCTCCACTCCTGTAGCCATACCAGTTAACCCTTTGATTCATTGGCAGCATAAGAGTTGCGATTAGCTCGCATCCGCTCTACTTAATGTATTTTGTGCTTCATTTCATATTTTTCCAGATTAGGCCAGATAGGTATCTAGGCACTCCATAGCTTATGCTAAAATTAATAAAACAGATGCAGGGGCATTTTCGAAAAAAAACAGCACTAATAAAGTATTAATCAAATCATTTATTGTCTCTAATTCAATTTTCCGCACCAACATCGTGATCAGCACTTGCTCTCTACATGTTTGCCTTGTCAGCAATTACCTTATACTGCATGCAACTGACATGGCAAAAATCAACATCAGTAATAACTGATGGCGGCTAGTAAGCGCACTTATATCATAAAGTTCATAACTAGTAAGTTACTTTAGCGCAGCCAAAGCTATCAGGCAGGTTGTAGTCAATAGCATTCTTTCTACTTTTCTAGCGCCTTAATCGAATTACATGCAAGATATTATAAAAGGCTAATCGGGTAAAGCTTTCATACATATGTGACGGGGCGGCATAACGGATATTTAATCGGTAAAGCGACACACGCAGCAATATCAGAGCTTGCTTTTTGATCTAGGAAAGTGCACTCGAACACGAGTTTTATCACCTAGAATAGCGATTCTACCTTATGTTTATTAGTATCAGAGAAAATATTACGTAAGCACATGATAGCGGGGCAAAGAAGGTATCATACGAAGTTCCTACTGAGTTGAGTGGCTTTATATAGTTGCTATTTATACCTCCAATTGAGGATAAGTTAGTATAAAAACGCCGTAGATAACGAGGGTTTCCTGGCCATGTGACGGATGGTGTGTGATATGAGCTTCCGGTGTCTTTAATATGTCACAAACTATACTCTTAGTTATTTTGCGTACATGTATATCCTACGTGGGGGGGGATACAGAGTATAAGTATGGGATTATAATAAATCCATTGCTGGTATTTGTTAACATAACTACACTGCATTAGCAACTATAGATCACATTAATCCTTACCGCATGCACACTAAAATGCAATAAGGCGTAAGTTCCAATGCTAGCGATTTGATTATGTCCTTTCCCAGGGTTATTGGAGGCAAATAATATATTCTCCCTACGGGGTAAGGTTGAGGTTATCTTTATGCATCTGGTTAGATTGATCAGATTTTGCTCGCGCTCTATGTTTTCATTAATTAAGTTACGCGCGAGACATAAAAATATTCTTGGTATAACACTATTAAACAAATCTATTCTCTACTTTATAATTGATGTTCATAAACAAACTATGATGATTTACAACGGTATGATTAATCAGCGCATCTGAACGATCAAAGAGATTCGCGTATTTATCAATTACATAATCATCACCTTGTCCAGGTTGATAAAAAATGCTAAAATTACTCTTTGTCATTTACATAATAATGCGTTACTTAAAATAAATCAGTCAATTTGGCACAAACGTCAGCGCCATATATTTTTTATCAACACCTTCACATGCATATCACCTACTTCTATAGGACGATCGACGCGTCGCTGTTCACCACCCCAGCGCAAAATGGTATTAGCATTTTTACTCCCTTTAAGAATTTCCCCTTATAAGATAACACGTATGACAAGTCACGCTTCTCATAAAGGCTTTGTTCATTTTAGCCCCTTAGTAATTTACATAGTACTGTTAATTTATTTTATAATTTTTAATGATGGTGATCGCAGAATAATTTTACCTGCAGAGATAAAAACGCAATAACAGGTCTTATACACAATTAGTTTGTGTATAAGCCATTAACTTCTTTTTCAGCGTGAAGTTCTATATTATTTTCTGATTTCAGTGATCATCTTAAATGTATGACGTCTATGATTTAGGTACTAATACTAATGATTATCACAACCGAGTTGATTTAAGCTGACGATAATCTATAACAAAATCTAACATTACCACCTCATGCTATTGACGCTATTTACACATATCAGGGATTCTTTTGATCGGTAGCGTAGTGCCTATCGCTGGAGACTGTGATTAAAATAAGACGCTTTGATACACAATATAACTTATGTGTTTAGTTTTCCTGTGAAAAAGATTGATTAATGAAATTATCGCTATCGGTAGCGATATCTGCTGACTCATAACATTGTCTGCAGCGCAGTATACCTTTGAGTGATCATATTGACTAACTTGCAAACATCGTTATGTTGTATTTACCTTCAAACTACAATAATGATTGTAATCGTTTTAACCGATTGTTTCCTTGATCATCATTCCTAACAATATGATAAACAGGCAGCAATCAGATAAGTTGGTCGCAGTTGTCAACTGATTGCATTCGTGTTGCTTCTTGCTGTAATAAAATGACGAGCGATGCTTAAGTCAGGCATACGGCTTAGACTACATCCTTGTGAATGTTAGGCAAAATGATGGCCAAACGTTTTCTCACTAGAAAACGTTTGGCCTAACTTTGGGTTAAAATACTGTCTGCTCAAATACGATATTTTAATCGATAAGAGGCTTATGATTGCTTATTGATTGTATAGACTAGCAATCTTAATCTCCGGTTTGAGATATGTTACCACCATCATCATTAGCCTATTAGTACTAATGATGCTCAACAAAGACGATATTTGCGCAAGTTGCGAGCGAAAACGTACGGTTGATTAACCTTCTGATAACGTAATTTTTGATGAATTAAAGAGTGTAAACCATGTAGATTGCTGACGCTCGTCCTGCTCTGCAAATACACATAGCTGAAAATTCTCATTAGGTTAATAAAAGTCATTATTATTTCCAACTTAAGTAAACGCCATGCTTACATGCAACTTAATAGATGCACCATCTAGAGTTGTTGGCTAAATAAAATCATTGACATTTAGAGTGATAATCATTCTTAACGAAGATTAAGGGAAAATTTCTGTTGCCTGCCAAGCAACATGGTTAATCAGTAAAGATGAGTATCCCTATAAACCATCAGAATAATTTTAGCTAGTTGTTCTTTGCGCTTTTATATAAATATGATATTTTATCGTTATCATCTTAAAATATTAGCTTTCAGCCAAGTCTAGCAATGTCAATATATCAACTTTTTCTGTACTGCCTCAATGCAGTACAATTTAGTTGACATGAATATATGGACATGCATATTATTCATTAAATTAAGTTTTAATCAGTACTCATCTTTATAATAACCATCAATAGCAGTAAGAAATATAACTATAAATGTCAAGAGTTGCGATTTTGATCTAGTTAAAATCGGCGGCTATTTTAAATGTTATTGGCTAGTGAATCAGCGCCAAAAAAGATTACTTGCGGCGAAAGCCTATCTACAAGATTATACTTAGTTTCTTACTAAAATATACCTTGCCGTAATAGCGTTAATCATAACCATTTATGATATTTACCAGATATGTTATTTACTATAAGTATTTATAATTAAATAGGTAAATGAATATGATTATCTTCTTAAATTATAAGATTATCGTATACTTAAAGTTTGTTCGTAAGGAGAATATAAATATTATTTTAATAAAACTAATGATGTATTATTTAGGTACTTTAAGGTAAAGATAATTATGCTTGTGTATTTCATTGCAATATATTGCACGACCATAGCCAGAATAAATAAAACTTTATTTTTGCAATGAGAAAATAGATTGTAATGAATGTAATTATGTTACAATTCAAATTAATAAATACAAGTTTACGAGTTATTTCACTTATTTATACTAATTTAGTTAAAATAATGCATATCCTTTACTAATTCATACACATATGCTTATATGTACCATACAATTTATAAGGCTTTAATGCGATAAATGATACAGAGAGCTTTTATATTTAATAAAATCGTTAATAATCTCATTAAGATAAAAGTAGTTATGTTTTCAATATTTTATCGTAAAAGCAACAATATACAAAACCACTTAAGGACCGAATTTTGGTATAGAATACATGTTTGCACTTAAAGTGCAATTATATCTATTTCACGATTTATAAGTGTTTATTTACTAACATCTCAATCGTAACGTTAAAAGTGCATATGAATTTCCTGAATTGCAGGTTGGCTTATTAAGCCATAAAATTAATATTATTAAATGTCAATCAATCATATAGCAATAAAATATAAACATGATATTCCATGATTCTCAGAGAGATTTATATAATATGAACGTATTTTGTTTTTCTATCAATTTATGAGAAATGCATTGCCATAAGCTATAGTAATCAATTTCACAAAAACTTAGTTGTGCTGTGACTTTATACAATGTTTATTGTTAAATATTGTATGTTTATGAGAAAATAATTTTGTATCAAGTATTTATCTCTAGGTGTAAATTGCATTTATTATTTAATATTATGTGTATTGTTGCACCTTATTAAAGCATTAGGTTTTTATAGTAACTCCTAGCAAAGAAAGATATATAGTTTAGTTCAAATGCATTATTTCATGCACATTTCATAATATTCTTCTACATAGGATATACAGTTTAAAATTAACTAAGGTTCATGAAACCATTTACTATTTAATAACAATCTTACTATCATTAATAGTAATTACTTAAGTATAATAAATTTAGTTAAATAGTAGTATTATCTAGTGTACCTCCTTATCATTACAACAGTTAAGTAACATACTATAATTAGAAAATATATTAACTAGATTTTAATTTTAGCTTCTACTGCATTAGTAATATAAAATACCATAGCGATATTATAAATAATATCGCTATAGGTCATCAACTCTAAAACTTGTTCATAAATTTTACTTTTATCTTATTTATCTGATTATAACATATAGATGGTTAGCTGACATTGTAAAAATCCTAACTCATATGTAATATATTGTTTATTTTGATATCTTTATTGATCAATTAATAATTACTTTAATTGTACTTTATGATGATTAAAATAAACAAAAATAAATTAACTGCTAAAAGCATAAAACAATACGAATAAAATTTACGGGATACAAGTCCAATGTATTTATTAAATAAATCATGTTAATGCTATAAGTATAGTTTTAAGTTAATTAAAGATGATTTAACTTAAAGTAATATACACTAAAATTTTTATTTATAAATACTAGTAATTTACTAAAATCCTTAGCTATATAATTAATATATTAAGTTTATAATTATTGTCATTATAATAAATATAGAAATTTGTGGCACGCATTATTGCGTACCTGCTGCTTATAGAAATAACTTATAATTATATTATTAGTTTCTTTTTTTGTTGTAACAAAGTGCATAGTTACGAGGTGGTAGTAAAATAACCGTAATAAATTAGCTAAATCAATAACTCAATAAATCATAATTAACTGCTAACCATCGCTATATTTATTAGAATATATTTATCATACCAAAATATTTATTTTCTGTTATTGTTGACTTATTATACCACATCACAAAATTAACTTGTCAACAGCATCGTTACTTTTTATACATGAACAGGCTATAAATCTGATAAATCAACGCTGATTAATATTTTGCAAAATATAGCTAATGAACGTATGTGGCTTTTAACCACCATAAAAGTGCTCAAAATATCAAAGGCACTCGTGCGTATAGCAAAATATATCTTTAAGAAAGATATTTTAGTTATCTGTATTAATTTTACTTTTACATGAATAACCTTATAAATATGTTAAAAACCTTATGGTTGCTCTTAGTTAATTACAAGTTATATTTTAATGTACTATCACTATGACCATGATTATCTTTAGTTACTTATTGGTTATCAATGAATTAATTTTATCGTTTCTAGATATAAATAAATCAAATAAACATGGATTTAGGTAAAAATAGCATTCCACCTTTAATTACGTTGTTGTTTAATATTTATTAAATATAACTGCTTTAACAGTTGGGAAAACTATATATGTCACAATTTATTACATGGTCTTAGCGATACAAGCTTTCATGCAACTAACAAGTGTTACGTCCACGTTGGGTTAAACTACTTGACTTACTAGTCAAGTGCTACAGCGCAACTCGGCTGTTATGGAATTATAAACTATATGATACAGGTGCTGATTTGGAAGAATAACTATTATTGCCCATTCCAGGCAATATTAATTTAAGCATCATTATCTTGATAACTAATTTTAGATTAAATCTAGACTAGCCAGGCGCTAGCGATACAAAGTGATGTTTCTCTTGTTACCCATCGTTTTCGAGATATACCTCGTGATTAGTTATTTTATGGTGTGCGATAATATCACGGGATCATAACAATTTTGATTGTACTTATTTTATCATTCTATTATTTCCTTTTAACTTTTCAATTATACATATTTTCACTAGAAAATTCAGCATGTAGATATTTAAAATATATCAACATGAACTGTATGCCTAATGCAAGAACTAGAAAGTCTCAATAACCAGTTTTTGCTACCCTACCATGCTTACAAATATGCTGCTCAATGAAAGTGAGCAATAGTCATTAAAAGTAATAGATAAGTAAATAAGTAGGTTTCAATAATGCATAACAACATAACTAATAAGAGCCACATACCAGATAACCTGTGTTGTCTGACCCCCCTGGATTGTTCTACGAGCTAATACTTACCTTCTTAGTCACAATATTTTCAGTGCATTCATTTTTACTGTAAAACAATGTCTTGACTTGTTTGATTAATTTGCTAGTGAGCATACTGCCCGTTTTGTTTTGATAATCTACTCGAGCGTAATAATTAAAAATCTCATAAAGCACTTACAGACTTATTCAAATACGGCAGCTCTACTCCCGTTGCATGCCGGGGAAAATCAAACATACCTCTGATACTTACGAATTAAAGACAGAGTAGCATGATTTTGTTAATTTTTTATCGTGCAAAAATAAGCTCCTTAAATAGGATTGACGTTCCACATGCAACTTACAACTTTATACCTCTATCATTGTAGATGTAATAGTTATCTCTTGGTTTATTACTGTAACGTAATCATCTAATATACTTTTCTTATCTAGCTTTCGACAAAGATAATTGCATTCTCAAATAAACTTAGCCACACAAACAAATTAAATTAAAAATCGGACGTGTTATATTATTCACTCAACAAGCATTCCAATATACTTACTTAATTGAGTAAATGAGCAAATTCTTCCATGGAAGAATAATATTCTTTTAATGCTGTGAAAACATAAATAAACTAGAATAGTTATATTAACATACTTGATCTTACACTTTATTTGCAAATGAAGCTGAACAAAGAGAAAACCGTCAAGTGTATATAACATGATAGCCCATAATTCGCTATCTTAAACGCGGTTTATTTGTTGTCCAATCACGGGTTGGTGCTTAAGGTTTGTATAACAACTCTGACGAACTGCATTTGCTCCGGGGAGCAAAATGAAAGGTGCGGTGTAGAGAGTTGCTATAAAATCGCGTTGTTTAATTAATTACGTCGCGCAATGTATGCGCAGTCATTTTTTTGAGAAAAATCATGTCAGATAAAAATAAAAAAAAAGTAATCGTCGGCATGTCCGGCGGTGTTGACTCTTCCGTTTCCGCCTGGTTACTACAACAGCAAGGATATCGAGTGGAGGGATTATTCATGAAAAACTGGGAAGAAGACGACAACGAAGAATATTGCAATGCAGCAAGCGATCTAGCTGATGCACAGGCGGTGTGTGATACCTTGGGTATCACCCTACATACAGTTAATTTTGCCGCTGAATATTGGAATAATGTTTTTGTGCACTTTCTTGCTGAATATAAGGCTGGCCGCACGAATAATCCAGATATTTTGTGCAATAAAGAAATTAAATTCAAAGCTTTCTTGGAGTTTGCATCAGAGAATATGGGTGCCCACTTTATTTCCACTGGTCACCATGTACGCCGTATCGACTTAGGCGGTAAAAGTAAGTTGCTGCGTGGTCTAGATTATGATAAAGATCAGAGCTATTTTCTCTATACGTTGAGCTATGGGCAACTTGCGCGCTGCCTGTTTCCAATAGGGGAACTAACTAAACCAAAAGTACGGCAAATTGCCGCCGAGCTTGGTTTGATTACCTCCACCAAAAAAGATTCCACAGGCATCTGTTTTATTGGCAAACGAAAATTCCGCAATTTCCTCGGCCAATACCTACCGGTACATCCTGGTGTCATTATGTCAGTTGATGGCCTCGAGGTAGGCTACCATCAGGGCTTGATGTACTATACATTAGGTCAGCGTAAAGGACTTGGCATTGGCGGTACCCGAGACGGCAGTAAAGACCCCTGGTATGTGGTGGAAAAGGATATTGAAAATAATCGACTGATTGTTGCTCAGGGTCACAAGCATCCGCGACTGATGTCTACCGGTTTTATTGCCGACCAGCTGCACTGGGTCGTTCGGGAACCGTTAACAAATAATCTGCGCTGTACGGTGAAAACTCGTTACCGTCAGCCGGATATTAATTGTATAGTCACGCCACAAGAGAACGGAAAACGCTTGCAGGTTACCTTCGATCAGCCACTAGCTGCTGTGACGCCAGGCCAATCAGCAGTATTTTATGTCGCGGAATGTTGCTTAGGCGGCGGGATTATTGAAACACGACAACCGTTGCCTGATTAAATCTCTAATTGTCTAGATCCTTTATTACCCTAAGTGGCCCCTCTGTCCGGGGGTAAATCGGCGCGGTAGACACAGAATCCTTATAAAAGGGGTCTGAAACACTAAAGCGTACACCTATGTTATGTATTTTACAGCGATTTATGGCGTATTTCGCATACGTAGTACGCCTATAGTTTGGTTCACTAAACATTATAAATGGTAAACTGCACTTCCGGCAAGAGATACGGAAATCATCTTGACCTAAAATTTTTTTAACATTAAATTGGCGATAATAGAAATATTCTAAAATGCAAGACTTATGAAATACCTCTCTTTCACTAAAGTCAACGCAACGAATAATCCTTACGAGTTTTTGCTCGAGAGTCTGCTGACTTTTGATTTGCTTCCTGCCTTTGCGGCAACAACGTAGGCAGTTAGATATGTTTGTGCATGGAGCGTTGCTTATGTGCTAAATACGGCGTTGTGTAAAAAAGCTTGCCGAGTTGAAGTACTATAAAATTGGGGTAATAGTGCTAAAACGCAACCTAACCGATAATCTCGATGCTTAAGGGGGCTTTAAGTTGTTACATCCAACAGACTAAACCGGCACAACCCAGATATTTTAATTTCCTATTGGATACACTTATTAGTATCGCGACTAGTATCCATTTAAACATTATCATCACGATATAACTGCACATCTAGGTTACCGACGTAACATCAGCATTGATCATTCCCATGATCAGACTAAATAGTACGTTTTACTGTTAACAAGCTGGCGCTTTATTATTCCATAACAGAATAGTAGGGCAGTTAGTAACTTTAGCTAAAGTTCGGTCTTAAAAGATTTTTTCAAACAATCCAAATCAGCCACTTGCTAATTTTTTTATTTTTAGGAGTTTTATAATCAATGGAATTATCCTCTCTGACCGCCATTTCACCAGTGGACGGACGCTATAGCGACAAAGTTGGCCCGCTGCGAGCTCTTTTTAGTGAATTCGGTTTTCTGAAATTTCGCGTACAGGTAGAAGTACGATTACTGCAACAGTTAGCAGCCTGTGACGCGATCAAAGAATTGCCAGCCTTTGATGATCACGCAAATAATTACCTCGATAAGATCGTTGCAAACTTTAGCATGGAAGACGCTAAGCGCATCAAAAGTATTGAAAGCATCACCAATCATGACGTAAAAGCAGTTGAGTATTTTTTAAAAGAAAAAATTGCAAAACTACCTATACTGCAATCAATAAGCGAATTCATCCATTTTGCCTGCACTTCCGAAGATATCAATAACCTTTCTATCGCTCTAATGTTGTCCACCGCGCGCACGACCATTATACTGCCGGCTTGGCGCAAAATCATCGACGACATAATGGTACTTGCTGAACGATATCGGGATATTCCCCTGCTTTCGCGCACCCACGGCCAGCCAGCAACTCCCTCGACTCTTGGTAAGGAGATGGCTAATTTTGTCTATCGCATGAAGCGTCAATATTGCCAGTTCGAGAAAGTAGAAGTTTTAGGAAAAATTAACGGTGCAGTTGGCAATTACAATGCCTACATAGTTGCTTACCCTGAAGTAAACTGGCATAGTTTCAGCGAGAAGTTCGTCACTGGTTTAGGTATTTGTTGGAATCCATATACTACTCAAATAGAGCCGCATGATTATATCGCTGAAATGTTCCATTGTATTGCACGGTTTAATACTATTGTAATTGATTTCGACCGTGACATTTGGGGATATATTGCCATAAATTATTTTAAACAACGCACTTTTGCCGGGGAAATAGGATCATCAACCATGCCACACAAGGTGAACCCTATCGACTTCGAAAATTCGGAAGGAAATCTAGGGATGGCAAATGCTGTCATGAACCATTTATCAGCAAAACTACTAGTTTCACGCTGGCAGCGGGATTTGACTGATTCCACATTATTGCGCAACTTAGGTATTGGTATTGGTTATGCACTTGTCGCTTATCAGTCTACACTTAAAGGAATTAGTACACTAGAGGTTAATCAGGTTCATTTATTGACGGAACTCAATAGCAATTGGAAAGTTCTAGCAGAACCTATACAAATAGTAATGCGCCGGCACGGTATTAAAAAATCGTACGAAAAGCTTCAAAAACTCACCAAAGGTAAACATGTAACTGCTAAAAACATAAAATCTTTTATCGATAGCTTGCCGCTGCCGCATGAGGAAAAAGTACGATTAA
This sequence comes from Sodalis endosymbiont of Henestaris halophilus, assembly GCF_900161835.1. GTDB lineage: Bacteria > Pseudomonadota > Gammaproteobacteria > Enterobacterales > Enterobacteriaceae. Next base: position 1,211,699 of record NZ_LT897836.1, read on the forward strand.
AGAAGCTAACACCGGCTAACTATATTGGACGCGCAGCAACGCTGGTTGATGAATTAAAATAGAATAAGGATAGGGATCTTGTGTCCTACATAATTTTATGTTTATCCATGAGGAGTTTAGCTCTTCTTTGGAAGAATAATATTGTCTGAATAAGACATTATTTTCTAGATGGAAAGATACTAGTTTGACAAAACGGAGTGCGCCACAAAATCTGCTAAAATTATTTTATTCAGGAGCTGCGATGTCCATTACAGTAATAAAAGATAATTATTTTATTAATCAATATGTAACAATGCAGATGCGTGAAACATAGCATAAATGTGGATACCGCTGGACGCTAAAGCATATATTACTATTACTTTCTAAATTAACATCAACTATATATCACAATTATCGATCTAGGCTTGCTAGATAAGGACGGTCTTAATATGATTCACTGCTTGCGTCGAAATTAGGTAATCTACCTTATTTGTACTCACTAGTAATGGATGACGGAAATAAAGTTAAAAGTCTATAAGTAGACGCCAATGGCTATTCATCACTAAACTATTTCATTTGGAAGAAATTATGGCACGCGTACAGGCGTTGATGCGCCGTAACATCGATCTCGTATCGCGGATCATCAAACTGCCAACTATTCTTATTAGTCTTTCGCGCAGTGAACTCACGATTAACAAAATTAATATCAATGCTCGGCCGCGTTTGAGTTTAATACTATTAAAGTCGTCAACAAGGATTCGCTCATGTTGTATCTTTATCCTAACGCTGAATTACAACGCGATAGTTACACTATCTAAATTGGTCATGGGTCGTCTGAAAATATAGACTAATTGCTCTGGGATGAAGTAACAACCAAAGTTAACGTAAGGGATATCGTTTTGATTTTAATTAGGCTCTATGTCTCTATTTCAAATTAATCCCATGCACATCAGGCTTTTTATTGACTGTGCAACCGGTATAGTTCTAACGCTCTATTTGTACTACGTAGCCACTACTGCACCTGATCGCTCACTTGTAAGTTTGACCTATAAAAACTTAATCAAGCAGGTGCTTTTAAATCTATGGCATTTCAAATACCCATGCAACCCGGCACTATAGAAGGCACAGAGTAAGCTAATCTCAGCACAATTTCTCCCGATGACCGAAGTTATTTTAATACACCTTTCATCGCATATGAGGCACGCGTTGCGGCAACAGCCGCAACGCGTTATTCATACATAGCGTTATTCTAGAACAACATTAACCCGTTAGTTCGCTATAGGCGCTGGATTATCTTGTGTATGCCTTTAGTTAGAAGCACTTATTAAATTAACTATACAATATTTTATCATTAGGCTTTTTTATCACAGTATGCAAAGCTAACTTATGCCCCTTCCACGACAATTATAATAATTATTCAACAGAATCAAAAATTACAGACTATGTTAGGAAAATTTGGGCTCTATCGATGTCACCATGAAAAACTTGATAACCGGCTCAAAGCTGAAATTCATTAGCTTTTACATAGCTCGCATTATATTATGTGAGTAATTTTATATATTGATGCATATTGTAATATGCTATTCTTGAGAGAGGGTTCATAACAGCCTGGATACAAACTATTTTCAAAATCTCGTCGCTAATGATCATTAGCTTCTTACTCACTGCAAACTACAAATAATCGAAAGTTATTACAATAAATGTATTTTTTCTTGTCTATGATAGCTTTCATAGCCAGCAAACGCCTGCGCGCTTTTAGTAACGGGCATTATCTTGATAATAATCTAAAGGTGTTGATAATAAAGTTGTTACCAGAGAGATGACGCCCCATTGGCAGTATTCGATTGTACATTATTGTAGGCAATTTTCACCGTTACTTAGCCAGAGTTAAACTTTTTTTATGCAAAATTGCATCCCAAGTACACTACTTTCATTCAGGTATAGACACCATGTGAGTACCGTATTGCACGATATAAAAATCGTCTTTTGCTAACTTCCTTGCCCCGCTAATCGCGTGATCTATTTATTACCATAGTGATACGTTGAGAAGCTTTGTTTTAAGTGTTGTATGTATAAAAAGCAAAATATATAGCTTAGCCACACTGATCGATGATGATGTTGATAAACGCGTGGTTTACTTACAATACACAACTGCTGGCAAGATCATAATATTTTCCTACAATAAGTTCTACACACCTGACTCAATTTTAGATTTAATTCTATATTACAGGCGACGAAACAAAATACATTGTACAAAAGACAGAAAACTAAGTAGGTGTTTCTAAAAGCAACACTTCACATCCAAAAGAATCGGCGAACTATGGAATGATAACTTTGTCTATATCAAAGGATATTTTGCTAAATAAATTTTATGAGTACGCTATGCTTTCAGGAAACACTAGCATCAACAATTACAACGGACACTCTTAATGATGACGCTATGATAAAGTCTCAAAATATATCTAATATGTCTGCAAGCCACCTCAGTAACTAACAGAGTATGCATAATAAATAATGCTACCTTAATTATCAGATCGTTCATAAAATTATCGATATTCTGATTTACCAGCAAAAATATCGCTCAACATCCACTCTAGTTTAAACAGCGCTAAATAGACGAGAATTCCGATTATCTTTATAATTATATTACACATTGTAACAACTACTACCAATAATCGTTGTAAAACAATTACAATGACGTAAAATTGTGGAAAAATCCGCATGAACAGCGATATTCTTTACTCGGTTAGTATGTCATAGTTTAAGCTCAGTTAGGAATGTACAAATGCTCGACTTTGTGCAACCATCCCACCAGTGAACATAAAAAATTTTTATCTTAAGCAACGCTATCAAAGCTCCAGTAAAAATACGGGATAGAAAGTGCGGTGTTTATACCTTAATCTTTTACGTTTACTAGAACAGACAGATGAGCCGACTATAAATGCGCTGGCACACTTGTTCCTTATGCGGCCTCATTGACTGTTTAATACCCTGGCTGGATCGATGTGACTAGCGCGCCACGCCGGATATCCGCTCGCCAGTAAACTGAGCAACAACACCGTTACCAGCACGCTGCTAATATCTACCAATGATAGCTCAATCGGTAGGAAATCGATAAAGTAGATATCCTTGGACATCAGCCGATAACCCAACCATGTTTCCATCTTCTTCACCAGCGTAGTAAGGTTTAGTGCCATTAATACACCAACTATCGCACCGATCACGCTGCCAATCAAACCAGCTAATAACCCGTAGAAAATAAAAATAACACGGATTAGCCCGTTTTTAGCTCCCATAGTACGTAAAATTCCTATAGCGGCGCTTTTAGCCTTAACTGCCATCAACAGCGTGGAGACGATATTAAAACAGGCGACACCGATCACCAACAACATCGCTAGATAAATAATGGTGCGTATCATTTGAATATCTCGATACATATAGCCGTAACTATCTATCCAGCTTCGAATTTTTACATGGATATTAGTAAATTTTTCCGTATTGAGCACCAGTTTATGAGCCTTGAAAACGTCGCTGACCTTAATGGCTAGACCACTTACGTCTCCCTTCCGCTGCAAATAGATCTGAGCATCCGCCAGCGGCATCATTGCAAAACTGTGATCCAGTTGACTGTTCAAAGTCAAAATACCACTGATCTGCAAACGAATACGTTTGGGTTGTGACAGTTTTATCTTCCAATCTTTGTTGGGAATTATCACCGTCAACCAATCGCCAAACGTGGCATGCAGCGTATCGGCAACGCCCTTACCGACGATAATTTGCTGTTTACCAGCTTGAAACTGCGACCACGCGTCACCTTGTACATAGCTTGGCAGCGCACTCAATCGCATTTCCAGCATTGGGTCGACGCCTTTTACATGAACTGCCTTAACTTTGTCAGCGCGCTCTATGAGGCCAGTAAATTTCAGATAGGGAGCTACCGCTAGAATACCCGGACCCTGTTCAATGCTTTTCAACATGGTAGGCCAGTCGGTAAATGGCTGATGCACCGACTCGATTTCTATATGCGGTACTACCGCTAAGATACGGTGTTTTACTTCACGCTCGAAACCATTCATAGCGCTCAAGCCGATAATTAGCACCGCTACCCCTAGCGATATTCCGATGATCGAGATGATTGACATTAAAGATATTATACTACCTTGACGACCCCGGCTAAAACGAATTGCGATTTGTAACGACAGAGGAATTTTCATTCTACGGCTTCCCGTAACTCGCCATCGCTCATTTTTAACTGCCGTGGCATCCGCTTTGCCAATTTAAGATCATGGGTAACTATTACAAAAGCGGTACCCTGGTTTATATTTAGTTTACATAATAGTTTAAAAATATTGTCGGCATTTTGCTGATCTAAATTACCAGTGGGCTCATCAGCCAAAACTAGCTGAGGGTGATTTACTAACGCACGGGCGATAGCCACCCGTTGGCGTTCGCCACCTGATAATTCCGCCGGGCGTTGGTAGCCGCATTTCTCAATCCCTACTGCTTCCATCATTTTCCACGCCGTTTCTTGCGCCTGTCTTGGGCGAGCTCCGCCAATCAAAAGAGGCATCGCCACATTTTCTAACGCAGTAAAATCTAACAACAAATGATGGAATTGATAAATAAAACCTAGACAGTGGTTTCGTAACTGAGCACGCGCAGCGGAAGAAAGTTTATTCAGCGATTGGCCTTTAAATATCACCTCGCCACTGGTCGGTTTATCTAGTCCGCCTAACAAGTGTAATAGCGTGCTTTTGCCGGAACCAGAATTTCCAAGAATCGCCATCATTTCACCACGCTGCAACGTGAAACTAACGTTACATAATATATTAGTGTAAATAGTACCTTCCTTGTAACATTTGCTGAGTTGGGAGCATTTTAATAAAGGATTATCATTCATATCGTAAAACCTCAGCAGGCTTAACAGCGGCGGCAAGATAGGAAGGATAAATAGTGGATAACAATGCTATGTTAATTGCCAAGAGAGCTATAAACGTTACTTGTAACGGTTCGATAACCACTGGTATGACGGCTCCGTCAAGCAACACTCCTAGAGCCGGCATAAGACTATTTAGTTGAATCGCTAATAAAATTCCGAGGCTGGTTCCGAGCAAAGTACCAGTAATGCCAGCAATAGCCCCTTGAGAAACAAACACCAACATGACCTGCCGGCCAGTCAGTCCCTGAGTTTGCAAAATTGCTACTTCGGCTTGTTTTTCCATTACTAGCAATCCGAGTGAAGTAAGAATATTAAATGCTGCCACCACGACAATTAGGCTTAATAGCAAGCCCATCATGTTTTTTTCCATACGCACAGCCTGGAATAATTCTCCCTTGCGTTCGCGCCAATCGTGCCACACTAGACTATCCGGCAAAATCTGAGCACTGAAGTTAGCTACTGCTAGAGGTTGCTGGAACCACAATCGCCAACCGGTAACATATCCAGCGGGATAGCGCATTAGACGCGAAGCATCCTGCTGGTTAACCAACAATTGGTAACCATCGACTTCGCTGTTGGCGGCGAAGGTACCGGCCAGGGTAAACAATCGCTGGCTAGAAATACGGCCTATCGGTGTCAATTGACTAGCTCCGGGCACTATTAGCCGCAATGCATCGCCGTGCTTTACGCCCAGAGCGTCGGCTAGTTTATCACCCAAGATTACCCGGTATTGGCCGGCCACCAGGTCATCTTTTCTGGCATCCAGAAAATAACGTGATAGAGGTTCATGATAGCTGCAAGGTGTGATACCGAGCATCACACCAACCGCTACACTGCGAGCGCTTTGCAGCACGACATCGCTAGTAGTTAGCGGCGCAACGTACGTTACGCCCTCAAGCACTTTTAGCAATGAGGATGGGATGCGTTCAGGATCAAGCCGCCCCTCAAAGGTGGTCAACAGCGCTTGTGGCATGAACCTGAGGATATTGCTCTCAAGTTCACGCTCGAAGCCATTCATAACTGATAATATTACCAGTATTGCCATCACGCCAAGAGTGATGGCAATACTTGATAACCAAGAAATAAAGCATCTGAAGCAGTCTGATGCCCGCCCACGCATATAGCGCAGGCCAATATATAATACAACAGAATGATACATTAATTTTCGTCTGGATGTGATTGCGAAAGCAAAATAATAAAGAATAGTAAAGAGTCGTGTGGCATAATTAAACTATTAAGCGCTTAAACAACCCACTTTGATTCATGAAAAGCGCATATTTTATGCCATAGTCTTAAACGCCGTAGCATTTTACAGCAAAGCCATGTTACAGCGGACTGTTATGTGAGAAAGAGATTTATTATCAGCTATGTTAAAATGCAATCCTTATACTTTACCAACCCAATACGGACAAAAACTTATCTTGGGGCAACTTATCGAAGAAGCCAACGCCGTGGAATGTGCCACCATAGTTAACAGACATTTAGGACCAGTATTATTAATAACTAAGGATATGCAAAGCGCTTTACGGCTACATAACGAGATCAAGAAGTTCACCGATCACCCTGTACTCATTTTGCCTGATTGGGGTATCTTCCCGTATGACATATTTTCGCCTGATCAAAAAAATATTTCCGATAGGATTGCAACCTTATACCAGCTGCCCACATTAACACGTGGGATCATCATACTGTCAGTGAATACGCTGATGCAACGGGTCTGCCCACATGCTTTTTTGCACCGCCATACGCTTTTTATTACCAAAGGTCAATACTTGCCGCGGGAAAAAGTACGTGCCCAATTGGAACAGATTGGTTACCGTCGAGTCGATCAGGTGACAGAGCACGGGGATTTTGCCATTTATGGAGCTCTGTTAGATATTTATCTCATGGATGGGTCGGGGACTTATCGCATCGATTTTTCAGGTGATTATATCAATAGCTTGTATATTTTCGATATAGACACTCAGCGCAACTCGCAGGAAATTACTTCTATCAATATGATGCCGGCACATGAATTTCCTACTGATAAAGCCGGGATAAATCTTTTCTGCAAACGTTGGAGAGAACAGTTTGATGTATGCGACGATACCGAGCATATTTACCAACAAGTAATTAAAGGTATTCTACCAGCAGGTATCGAATACTGGCAACCTCTATTTTTCAGCAAGCCGTTGGTGACAATATTTAGCTATCTGCCAATAAAAACGCTGGTGGTTAACACGGGCGAGCTCAAGTACAGCGCCGACCGTTTGTGGCATAATGCTTCTAAGCGCTTTTATAATGGACAAATGGATCCTATGCGCCGCCCGCTATTACCGCCAGAAAAACTATGGCTCAGAGTTGAGGATCTATTCGCCAAACTCAAACGCTGGCCATGGGTGCAACTTAGTAAACAAAAACTGCCGGAAAAAGCTGGCCAGTACAACATGGATTATCGTCCTTTGCCTGATTTAGCAGCAAAGGCGCAGCACAATAAGTTTATAAGTAAGTTGCGCCAATTTTGCGAAACTTTTGACGGCTCCGTGATTTTTTCAGTGGAAAGCGAATATTATCGAAAAACCTTAAGCCAACTTCTGACTCAAGTAAATATTCTACCAAAACTGATTAGACGGCTGGATGATGCAGATAAAAAAGGTGTTTATCTCATCATCGATACTATCGAACACGGTTTTATCGATGCAACGCGCGCACGGGCGCTAATTTGTGAAAACGATCTGCTAGGAAAACGAGCTAGTTGGCGGCAACAAGATAGTCGCATAACAATTAACGCCGATACCATAATTAATACATTAGAAGAACTACATGAAGGACAGCCGATCATACACCTAGAACACGGAGTCGGTCGCTACGCCGGAACGACAATGTTAGAAGCGGGGGGCATCAAGGCCGAGTATTTAATTCTCAACTATGCCAACAACGATAAGCTATACGTGCCTGTTTCCTCATTGCATCTTATCCGACGACATTTTAGCAGCACTAATGAAAATGTGCAATTGCACAAACTAGGTGGGGACGCTTGGGCACGGGCGCGGCAAAAAGCAGTTGAGCGGGTGCGAGATGTGGCGGCGGAGATTTTAGATATTTATGCTCATAGAGCTGCCAAAAACGGCTTTTCCTTTAGATATAACCGGGAAAATTATCAATTATTCTGCAAAGACTTCCCGTTTGAACTTACCACAGACCAGACTAAAGCAATAAACGCAGTACTAAGTGACATGTGTCAACCATTGTCTATGGACCGTCTGGTCTGTGGCGATGTAGGCTTTGGCAAAACCGAAGTCGCGATGCGCGCTGCTTTCATAGCGATTGAAAATCGTAAACAAGTAGCTGTGCTAGTGCCAACCACCCTTTTAGTACAGCAACACTTTGATAATTTTCGAAAAAGATTTAATAAATGGCCGGTACGTATCGAGATGATTTCACGTGCTTGCGGTGTTCTGGATCAAAACAAAATTCTCAAACATACCGCAGAAGGCAAGGTGGATATTTTGATTGGTACCCATAAACTGCTAAAAAGTGATATCAAATGGCATGATTTAGGGCTACTCGTAATTGACGAGGAGTACCGTTTTGGGGTGCACCACAAGGAACGCATTAAAGCAATGCGTGAAAATATAGATATTCTTACCCTAACCGCCACACCCATCCCACGCACGTTGAATATGGCGATGAATGGTATGAGAGATTTATCTATTATAGCCACGCCACCATCACGACGAATGTCGGTGAAAACGTTTGTACACGAATACGATGAGTTGATAGTTCGTGAGGCTATCATGCGAGAAGTGTTGCGCGGCGGCCAGGTATATTACCTATACAATGAAGTGCAGCATATTGAAAAAACAGCAGAACGCCTCAAAAAGTTGGTGCCAGAAGCGAGCATTGTAATCGGACATGGCCAACTACGTAAGCGAGATTTAGAACGAGTAATGAACGATTTTCGCCAGCAACGATTCAATGTACTAGTATGTACTACCATAATTGAAACAGGCATAGACATCGCTAATGCCAACACCATCATCATTGAGCGGGCGGACCATTTTGGATTGGCGCAACTGCATCAACTACGCGGCCGTGTCGGCCGTTCACACCACTTGGCTTACGCCTATCTACTAACTTCGAAAACACAAGCGTTAAGCAAAGACGCTTATAAGCGATTAGAAGCCATCACTTCGCTCGAGAATCTGGGATCCGGTTTTGCTTTAGCGACGCAAGATCTGGAAATCCGTGGCGCTGGAGAACTACTAGGAGAAGAACAAAGTGGTCAAACAGAAAACATCGGTTTTTCTCTGTATATGGAGCTCCTGGAAAGCGCGGTAAATGCACTTAAGGAAGGTTATGAACCATCTTTAGAACATCTTACTAATAAAGTAACAGAAGTGGATCTGCGTATACCAGCCCTACTACCGGAAGAGTATATTCCCAATGTCAACATGCGCCTATCACTATATAAACGTATTTTTAGTGCCGTTACTGATCGTGAAGTCGAAGACCTGAAGGTAGAACTCATTGAGCGCTTCGGTTTGCTGCCCGCATCGGCGAGATATTTACTGACGATAGCTCACCTCAGACAGCGAGCGCAACGTTTAGGCATCCGGCGCATCGAAGGCAGTGATAAAGGGGGATTTATCGAATTCAGTGCAACGAACCAAGTTGATCCCGCTTATCTTATCAATCTTATCACACACGAGGCTGACACTTATAGATTCGATGGCCCGACCCGCTTAAAATTTGGCTGCGCCCCAGCGGATTACACGGCTAGGCTAAATTATATTGACATGCTACTAAGCAAATTACAGAGACATACGTGAGCGCCTAACCCTTAAGGTAAAGGGGTAAAAATTAACCTAATACATTTTGCTGAATTGATTGTTAAGTAACACTCATAAGATACTGCTCGTAATATTAACACGATGATTTTGTTTCGTCTTGCATCGGTAAGATAATATAGTGTAGGTTTTACAGTACTGCGCTTACTGACACGGTGTAGTAAACATCGTTTTGTGGATGGGAGTCCTATAAATGACTTTAGTTAGTATATTTAAATATAAAAGTAGAACGCAGTTAAAGCTGAGCGTCCGAGCCGCGATACCAACATCTTGTTAATAATGATTAATGCACAGAAAAACGTCCTAAGAAACATTCACTATTCACTTATAGTCAACAACTGCATAATGCTAAATTAATTTTGACTACAAACATAACTATAGCTTTAGAAAATTTTCCAAAAACGATAAGCATGCCCTATAATAAATCTCAAGGTTTTTTACAGTAAATTTCTCATAGGTAATTAAGATTATAAGAGAAAAATCTACTCAACTAGCACTTTAAACACTTTGAGTTGTTACCGGATCCTTAAATACGCAAAAAGCAGAGAACGCGCCAAAAACCCGGGAATAAAAAGCGACATATTGCCAAGATGTTTTGAACGTGGAAGATAGTAAAAAGTAGCATATTTCCGAAGTAAATGGCAAAGATTCGCTGGTGGCTATCTGGATTTAACGGTACCACAAGCTTAATCTTGATTGCAAAAAGAAGTTAAAATACGTCCGAAATAAGGCGGATTGCATAGCCAACCGCAAAGGTATTTCACCTATTTAGGTTAGTACAGTTTGAGATGCGGACGGATCACACGGTTGATAATGCCAACAAGTATAATTAAACCGGTTTTGATATATCCATGTAGCTCTATTTGGTGCATGCGGTATAGCGCAATGTAAACTGCGCGGGCAATGCATCCTTCTATCATCATCGAGCCACGCATCAAGTTTCCCATCAAGCTGCCAATGGTGTTAAAACGCGATAATGACACCAAAGTACCATGATCTTTATAAGTATAAGACTTTAGCATATTCCCACGCAGTAACGCTAAAATGTTATCGTGAGCATGAGCGGCCATTTGATGCGCTGCCTGCGCGCTTGGAGGTACTAAATCCCCATCCGGCATCACGCACGAAGCACAGTCACCAATAGCAAAAATATTCGGATCACGCGTAGTTTGCAGTGTGGACTTAACAACCAATTGATTGATAAGATTAGTCTCTAAACCGGCCAAATCCTTCATGAAGTCTGGCGCTTTAATGCCAGCTGCCCAGACCATGAGTTCAGCTTGAATATACTCGCCATCTTTGGTATGCAAACCGCCATCATCCGCACTGGTGACTATGGTCTTAGTTAAGACCCTGACTCCAAGCTTCGTTAATTCTTGATGCGCAACGGCAGAGATCCGCTGTGATAGCGCCGGCAGAATACGTTCTCCTGCCTCCACCAAAGTGATATTCAAAGCCTGGCTGTTTAATACTTTAAGACCATAGCTATTCAATTTATGAACCGCATTATGAAGCTCAGCCGATAATTCCACACCGGTTGCACCGCCGCCGACGATAACTATATTGACTTTTTCTTCTGAATCACCCTTCGCGGAAAACTTAAGAAACAGATTAAGCATTTTATTATGGAAACGCCGCGCTTGACGCGGATTATCGAGAAGTATGCAGTGTTCCTTTATTCCCGGGGTGCCAAAGTCGTTCGCAGTACTACCGATCGCTATCACTAAAATATCATAGTCTAGCTGGCGGGTTGTAACAAGCAGTTCCCCCTGCTCATCCCGAATTTCGTCGAGTAAGACTTGTTGCTGCTTGCGATCGATGTTAATCATATTTCCTAATTGAAAGTGGAAATCATGCAGATGGGCATGACCCATGTAACTAATTGCATCCAAGCCTTCATCAAGCAAACCTGTGGCTACTTCATGCAACCGTGGTTTCCATAAATGGCTATGGTCGCGGTCTACTAATGTGACATCAGCGCGCTGATGTCGTCCTAATTTATGTCCCAGGTTAGTCGCAAGCTCCAGGCCGCCAGCCCCCCCCCCTACAATGACAATTTTTTTTAATGCCATGGTCATAACAACCTCCTTAATGTAGCGCATCTTTAACTAACTGCAACAAAACGTCGCTTTATTATATATACCTGAGTTTTTAGGTTAAAATAAAACCTTTTCATTTACATGAAATTTTAATCTATTATGATGATTAGTCTCGTTATCCGATACTGGTATTATACTTGAGTGCTTTAAAAACTGCCTGACTATCAATATATAGAAATATTTTAAATGTATGGCCTGTTTACTGATGCAGTATCGTTTTATATAACGAAGAAAATAACAGGATTATGTATTTAGTATCTAAATACATAATCCTGAAGCGATAATAGAGATAATAGCGATCGCGTATTTTCCGCAAAATTATCTACAGATGTTGCATGTAATGCAACATCTACATATTTTCCTCTTAAGATCAATTAATTTTACCTGATTTTTCTTTTTTTAGTAAAAGATTCTGGTTAAAAGATATTTTATTAGTCGTCTATAACATACAAAGTCGGTCAGTTCAGATACTGAATAAAGCAAAAGCAGCAAGATAACATACTGATCTTCCTGGGTTAATTGCTGTAATTTCCTTCTTTTCTTTATAAGGTGATGTATATCACCACAAATATAGTTAATGCTATAACTAATAAGCCGAAACTCGTAATACATGAACTACAAGATAGGACCTTTGAGTGATTATTAGAATCATTCGCATTACAACTGTGCAATAAACACTCATCTTTTTTTGTTAAGTTAAGCGGTACGGGGCTATGTTCGCATTTTTAAAATTATAACAATAATTACCTAGCAACAGATGCTAGATAAAAGATTTTTTGATCTATAAGGCTTGTCGACAAAGGCAAATGTTTTTTGAATTTTAATCAAGCAATAATTTGCTATAGTTTTTATTAAGATAAGCACCTAAGATGTTAAACTGATACCGCTGTCTTTGCGGAACAATGGCTTGGTGTCCCCATAATACTATCCCCTCTTCAGTGACAACATCAATCTGTCCACTGCTTAACATAACGTGTCAATAGCAATCAATTGCTCTACTTAATGATAAACGTTATTTGCCATCTGAGTATCACGCAGAAAAAATTCCGCTTATCGTCAGCGGAGGTAACCTTACCCCCAAAATATCCCTGACCCCTAATAAATACCGTAGCGCTTTCTATACGTCCCACTTACCGGGAAAACCGAAGACTAAATACCCATCACTTTTAACCTCATACCCTATCTAGTTGATATAATTATGCATTGACACTATAGCAATTCTAACTAATGACAAATTTATAGCCGCTATGCGGTAATAGCTCTTATAATAGATTTTAGTTTACCACAGTCGTCCAGGTCAACACCTAGAACCTTTTAATATTGCTAGGAATGTCATCTCGCAGTTAGTACCCCTTTCAAACTTAAAGACATGTAATATTATTGCGGTAAAATTAAAAGTAAAAAGACGTCTTCGATCATGTTAGATAAAAAGACGCGGGCAGTTTGTATATTTGATTCATATCTAATGTGAAACATTTTTATGAATAGCCTTAAACAATTAAATATCAACTACGTTGATATACTAGGTAGTATGATATTTAATACAACTCGTAAATACAACAATAATGTATTTGCTGCATTAATATAGGGCAAAATTTTTTTACCTTATTTAAGGTACGATAAAATCGGCAGAAACCTATATTAAGTATTATGTTATTTATTTATCCTAATGTATCAACAGTAAACTAGCTATACAAGACAGCTTAATTGCATAATGCGATGTATTTTATATTTTATATAAAAATATCTTATTTATGTATGCTAGCAACATACAGACGACGACTTATGTCGTACTTAATATAATTATATCAAGCAAGTGTTATTTTATTATCTCGTTTGAATTCATAAGGTTAATAACAGTTTTCCTTTTTAAAATGCGTGATAAAATACTCTGTAAATTACTTACAACTTAAATCATGAAATTACCAAAGAAGACTTAATTTCTATATTGTATCATCATGTTTTCTTTTTTAGTATTAATGATAACCTTATGTATAATTAATTCGAAAGAAGTATTCTACTAATACTTTATTCGGTAAGATTACTGACGATATAACAAATGATATAATAAATAGTGTTGTATGTTTTAATGGTTATTATAGGATGTGGCAACCACGGGAAGCAACTCTAGGGCGGTAGAAGGGGCTTCTCTTTCTGATATGCAGATTTCTTTACTACATGTGTTTTTCCCATTTGCCATCTGTTAACATTTTTATCAACCCCTCATCATATGCAAATAAAAGTTAAGCCCTAAACAAAGGGCATTAATTTTTTATAGCGCCGGAGCTTAACTGCCTAAACTCTAGTTACTTATTGACGTTAGCTCAATTACCGTACGGTAAAATATAGCCATATTTTTATTTATTATCCTACGTCATCACTGACATGCTCACCGTTATAATAATCCGGCAATTATTGATCATTAGCTACAAAAACCTCAGTGAGAACATGATTAAAATAATAATTAGCCAAAAGATTTTATATTTAGGACGAATGCTGTACGGATTTGTGACGAGGTTGACTCCCCAAAAGACTTTTGTTAAAATTAACATAGTGATAATGAAATTATCAGGTTGTGAATGCAGCTACAAACCTTGTGTTTATGGAGACAATGACAGCAATATTATCTTATCTGACGTTATAATATTAAGAGCGATAATCAGTAAAGTTTGGTTAGTATAATCCTATTAAATATTATCGTTTAATAAAGTCAAATTTATCTTTACTTTTAAATACAGATTTAATTTTCTATAAACAACAGATGCTAAAGGTAATTAATTTCGGCATGGCATCAACAAAATGTTATTGCTAACTCCCTAGTATTGAAGAGGATTTGACGCCATGTAGCCGAGTCAAATGTTATCACACATGAAGCAAAAGTGATTTTATGATACCAACAAATAGCACTATGTAATAAAACAGATAGCTAACTGATTCAAAGAAAATTTGAATCAAGGATCTAAAGTGCATAATTTGTTATTGCACACAGGGCAATAAGCAGTATTGTCTCTTCCCAATATTTACCTCATTTATTTTACGCTGGAATCTCTACCCCTACCTTACATAGGAAAGATAATATTCCTAGCTTAAATTCATATGCAATCTTGACTACTTCGCCGTCTAATATATAAAAATGTGCAAGTGATAACCTATCTAAGCGATCTTAACCTAACTTACTTATTTTAACCTCGCACTTATCACTTTATACGCGGCTTTATCATTTACTTATCAGTTACGTGCACGGCCTAATTAGCCGGAATTGGTTTTCACAAATAATTATTTTGTCATTTGCCACTAAAATCATTAGTTTTTTGACCTACAAGCGATTTCAGGATGAAAATAAAAAATTATTTAAATAGTTGCAAAAAATGTAATGATTGATGTTACGCTGAGATTAAACTTAACATGGTAGCCGCGGAACCACTTCAGTAAACATCATTCCCTTATTAGTAGAAAAAATTTCATTTAAATCGAAATAGTTTAAAACTAGTAATGTAATTGACATTAGCGATACTATCATCATGACTACTAATGAGATGGCAAAACATCCATTAATATACGATATTTTCGCCCTTATACTACTCACACTATCGGTGGAATAAAATTCACTAACACTTCCACGGCCTACTATTATTGCAATAATGTATAACTCAATATTTACTGCTCAGTATGAGGAGAAAATAGTTTTATATTACTTAATAGGTCTTGCGCGGTGTGATCGAATGTCGTTATGGCAATGACAATGAAGGTGGTATAAAGGTAACCCTTATTACCAAACTTAAGGCTTACCAATAGAAATACTCACGAAATGAGTATTACAACGTGTCGCAATATTAAAATTGATGGCTCAATGTATCGTACCTATTTTAGTCTTGACAGCAAGCTGAGTAAATATAGTTCAACCTACGTTTGTTCGGCTGGCAAAGCAAAAGTCACGCAGCTTCAAAAACTATTAACAACGATCATTAGTCCCAATGCACCATAATACTTATACCTAGACTTTGTCCGCCTAACGCAAAAGAATAATTAAAAACATTTACAATTTGTTACTGCTAAACTGAAAATTTTAGCCGATGTAATAACTAAATTTTAAAGTAGCTAACGGGTAGGCAAAACAACTTTTATGCCTGCAATACAAAAAATACTAACACAAGAGTTTTGATGTAATCTAGTACAAAAAACTCAAGGCATCTATTAAGGATACTTGTTTTATAACTTAGCATGGAACATGCAATAAAAACATCAGCTTCATTGACTAGATATAAAAACATTATAAGAAGAAAACCTCATAACTAACGAATTCATGAAAGACTGAAAGGTAGTGCTGAAGGAACTTTATTCTATGTTGGATTCAACACTATCAAGTTGTGATGATTATAGTTCTACAATGAAATTAGTATTTCAGCATGAGGTTTAGCAGATTGTGACACCAGGTGATACATTGAATTATTAGACAATATAAAATATCTCTACGTTACTATTCAGGAGATCTACGGCGATATCATTAAAATTATAGATACTATCGAATACAGTTTTGCTTCTTCAGCGTAAAATTTGATTATTTGCCAAGGATAATAATCAGTTGACTAACTGTACAATATTATTAGATGCAGCCTGCATTTCAACTATTACTTGTTATCTTCAAAATTATGGTAGTTTACTTTCCAAGTATCTCAAACCTTAAGTTACGATTTAAAACTGAAAATGATCATTGCAAGCGCTTTAAAAAAATTTTTTTCTATAAACCAACTTCTTAATTATGTGTTTACAACAAGGTCGGAGTTGTTGCCGAAATAGCGCTACTGGCTACTAACTTCACGATAATTGAGATATAGATACCTAAACCAGCATCACATAAATACATGAGTCTTTCATTAAACATGAAGTTTTAAAGCAGAATTAACCAAATGCCGCGATTGTTACCGCAATAAAATAACAGGTAGACATTTTTATTTATGAGTATGTCTATTAACGACATACCATGGAGATGTTTTGCGCTAAAATATATTAATAGCAATAACACAAGAGCTTAAAAATAAGTTGAATGTTTTAATCAGCAAAACACTGGTTAAACTAACACGATGTATACTAAATTATCAAAACAAAAAATCATCGATAACTATTTGTTTATTAATTATTTAAAATTTATTTTTAATTTTACGATGAGATGACCAACTATTACCAATTTGCTTATGCAAAGCAACTCTAAACTGTATATCTATAAAAACTAAAGAAACACAATTACAACATAAGCTGGGAACCGCCAGATAGTTGCGCAAAATATCCTTCTACGCTTATAATCAGAGCATAGGATGGGTGATGAAGAGGTGAATAAGCTTATCAAAAGCTTGGTTAAGCGATGTATTGCTAGAATTTATCGTCAAGTAGTCACTAATCTAATTAACCACAAACCACTTATTTACATGTGGTTAAGCAGCAGTGGTTTCCACCTCGGATACAAGATATGCTCGACGTTGAAGCATCATGGCAATATGATATGGTTTCTCCGGCATATAAGTTAAATCATGCCGCACAAACTACCCTCTCGGTATGATCATTAAACCTATTAGGGAGCTTTGGCGCCAAAAAAATAAAAACGCCGTACCAAATTATCACAATAGATCTTAATTTTAAGATATGTGTAACCAAAATGACAATTAAAGAATCTGATTAATTATTTCGATTTTTTCTATCCTGCCCCATATCCTAAGAGTAATATAATGATTGCTTAAACTAAGCAGATATCTTCTTAGAGATTAAAAAATGTTAGAAAAACTATTTAAATTGACAGAGCACCGTACAACGGTACGTACTGAGATAGTCGCGGGTTTAACTACTTTTTTGGCAATGGCATATATCTTGTTTGTCAACCCAAATATTTTGGGATACACCGGTATGGATAAAGGATCGGTGTTTGTCGCAACTTGTCTCGCGGCGGCGATAGGTTCAATATTGATGGGAGTGATAGCTAATTATCCGATCGCTCTAGCTCCCGGTATGGGGCTGAATACCTTTTTCACCTATACCGTGGTTTTGCATATGGGGTACACTTGGCAGATAGCATTAGGATCAGTGTTTCTATCAGCTATGATTTTATTTACGCTATCGATTTTAAAAATTCGCGAATGGATGATCACCAGCATCCCTTTGCCGCTACGTTCAGGTATTTCCGCTGGTATAGGGTTGTTTCTGGCTATTACTGCATTGCAGAATGCCGGCATAGTAGTCGATAATTCGGCGACGCTGATCGGCCTTGGTGATCTCACCCGGCCGAACTCGCTTTTTGCCATACTGTGCTTCATTGTCATCGTGGTGTTAGAAGCACGCCGCGTACCGGGTGCGGTATTAATTAGTATTTTAGCGATTACTTTTTTGTCTATTACAGTCGGCATTAGCTCGTTTAGCGGTTTTATCTCCATGCCGCCGTCTATTGTTCCTACTTTTCTGCAGCTAGATATCTGCAGTGCTTTAGATATATCTTTGGTAAGCGTCATTGTTGCTTTTTTGTTTGTGGACGTGTTTGATAATTCCGGTACACTTATAGGTGTGCTCACACGAGCAGGACTTGTGGATGAACAAGGGAAAATTCCTAAAATGGGAAAAGCGCTATTAGCCGATAGTACTGCCGCTTTGTTTGGTTCATTGTTAGGTACGTCAACTACCACCAGCTATATCGAATCCGTAGCAGGCGTTAGCGCGGGCGGACGCACAGGTTTAACAGCAATTATTGTCGGAATACTGTTCTTGTTAAGCCTTTTTTTTGCGCCCTTAGCATCAAGCGTACCAGCGTTTGCTACAGCACCGGCAATGTTGTTTGTAGCGGTATTAATGATCTCTGAACTAGCAGAAATTGACTGGAAAGATATCACCGTATCAGCTCCAGTCACCATCACAGCTCTGGCCATGCCATTAACTTATTCGATTGTGAACGGAATAGCATTTGGTATAATTACCTGGACGTTGGTAAAATTGTTGACTGGCCTCTATCGTGATCTTAACGCGACACTAATGATACTATCAATGTTGTTTATAATCAAGCTAGGTTGGCTGCACACCTGAAACGCTGTCGTGGGTGGGCTGTCTCAAAAGCCATTATCAATTAACTGCGGTTATGACATTACTCTCTATCTTTTACAGGTGACTTAATAAATTCAGTAGAACGTATTTTTGCTTAGGGATAAGATAAGCCCTACAAAGCTTGTAACGACTGATCACTTGATAAGCGAGGTTCCTGTATGACTACATAAGGCTTACGATTGCCGTGGCCGGATTAGAAAACCTGATCATAGTAAAAATTATGTGCCGGCATGACAATTTGGCACCGATACATCTGACGACGAAAGTTAAATCTCTATAAATTGCAACTTTAAAGTCTTAATGCATAATCCGACATATACATCGCTTAAAAATAGAATGTAGTTGTACGCACATAATAGCAGAGATATCACAAGAATCGCTCACACGGTAACATGTAAAGCTGCATAATACTACAGCGTATGAGCAAACATCTCCAATTTAACAATACATGGGCGGCCTGCCCAGAAAATAATCATTCATCTATGCTGTACAAGATATGTACGTATGGTACATGGAATTAATGTCCAATTACTTAATTTATGTTTTGCCTGAAACATAAATACTTAAATTTAGTTTGACCTTCATTGCGCCACTAACTAATTTATTTAATATCCAAAATGCTTTTCATCTACAATCGTGCAGTCTAGACTAAACCGACCATATGTCTCCAACTCTTGTAAAGCATCGAATCGACAAACGTGCTAAAAGATGGGATGTTAACCCGCGCGCAGAGCCTGTCTTTAGCAGAAATAAATGTAGTAGTAGCTTAGCTATTGCCTATATTTTTACCATATGACGTTTTATGAAATAACGAAGGGTAATTTATTAGCGCGTTAACCACCACATGCTTTATTATAAACAAGCAAATCAACAAAGACTTGACTGGATAGATATTTAAAAGCATAGGAGGAATAGTCAACGGCGAGCTCTGGTCTCCGTACTAGCTCATATCTCTCAAGCTAATGGGGTGGGGGTCATCAATTACAGTACAAATATACGCGCTGTAGTTGATGTCCCTATGATCTCTATTCTACCGACAGTGCCTGAACTCAAACTAGAATCGTCTAAATAAGGAGCTAGACATAATCGTCAATATCTTTGGGAAGATTGTGCCGGAAATAATTATGGACTATTTTAACAGTATTATACTTAGTTATTAACAATGGCCACTATCTACGACTGTAAAGTTAACCAAAACCATAAAGCAAAACGAGAAGATACTGCAGCTATTGTTATTGGTCTGGCGTGATACTTGAATTGCCCATCGTGCCGATCGGTATGGCATCTATGCCGTAAGGCATAAAAACAATACAACGAAATTATTTCTGCGACGTGGAAATGCTTATAAATATTTCAGTAATTACAAATTATAAGTTATCTTAGTGGAAGATCAGGTGATAAACACTTTTGTCTCCTCGTAAAAGGATACAAATCATATATACTTGAACTTGGCGCACATAAACAATGTTTGTTGTTTGATCATTAAGATCAGCATATAGCTATAAGTGATTTTTTATCATAAAACAATTAGTTATAAATGATTTATGTAGCAAATTACTACCATAAGGAGTTAATCTAGTCATGAATGACCCGCTTGCGCAACCCACATTTCTAATTCACGATTATGAAACATTTGGTAAACATCCAGCACTTGATCGTCCGGCACAGTTTGCAGGTATTCGCGTTAACAGCCAGTTCGAAATACTAAGCAAACCAGAAGTTTTTTTTTGTCGCCCGGCAGACGATTATTTACCAGATCCGGAGGCGGTGCTTATTACCGGCATTACACCACAACAGGCGTTACGTAACGGCGTTATTGAAGCTGAATTCGCCCGCCGCATTCACCAATTATTCACTGTGCCAGATACATGTATAATAGGATATAATAATGTGAGATTCGATGATGAAGTTAGTCGAAACTTATTTTATCGTAACTTTTACGATCCTTATAGTTGGAGCTGGCAGCTAGGTAATTCCCGGTGGGACCTGCTAGATGTTTTGCGAGCCTGCTATGCTCTACGACCTGATGGAATTACATGGCCATTAAATGATAAGGGGTTACCAAGTTTTCGGTTAAAACATTTGACTAATGCGAACAGGATTGAACATGATCACTCTCATGACGCCCTAGCCGATGTATACGCGACTTTAGCAATGGCCAAATTGATGCGACTGGCACAACCGATGCTGTTTGATTATCTCTACCGACACCGCGGTAAGCATCAATTAAAAACACTAATTAACATTGAGACCATGAAACCGCTAGTCTATGTTTCATGTATGTTCGATGCCGATCGAGGATATACCGCCTGGATTGCACCATTAGCCTGGCATCCCAACAATAAAAATGCACTAATCGCCTGCGATCTGAGTGGCGATATGAAGGTCCTTGAAAATTTGGATAGCGACGAGCTGCGAACCAGGCTATATACACAGCACAGCAAACTTGGCGATGATGCTGCGGTACCGCTGAAATTAATACATCTGAATAAATGCCCGATACTAGCACCCGCAAACACCCTGAGACCGACAGATGCGGAACGACTTGGCATCTACCGGCAGCGCTGTCTAGATAACCTTAATTGGCTGCGGAACCGACCGAAAGTCAGGGAAAAATGTGTGGTATTGTTTGCTGAAAACGCACCTTTTAAGCCGTCGAATGACGTAGATGCGCAGTTGTATAGCGGGTTTTTTAGCAAAGAAGATCGCGCCGCAATGAATATTATTCATGCTACTCTTCCAGAAAATCTGCCGGCTTTAAATATCAGCTTTTTTGATCCCCGCCTGAAGCCACTACTATTCCGCTACCGTGCACGTAATTTTCCTTACACGTTAGATCCAGATGAGCAGTTACGTTGGTTAAAACACCGTAAAACCAACTTTACCCATATACGGATAGAAGCTTATGTACATCAATTAGAGGCACTGTATAAAATATATAAAGTGGATGAACAAAAAAAACTGCTGCTCCGCGCACTATTTGAGTATTTACAAATATTTTAACATCAAAGTAGCGATGAAAACACTAATTTACTAGCATATAGTTAAACGAAACTAAGTGTTGTACGCCTAATAGAGTTCGTAAACGCAATTGCGGTAAACACATAAAATAGATATACATTCTCAACACATACCTATCAGGCAAGATAGAATATCGTTAATAAAGCAAAATCACTATATGGTAAGCTTTACTTATTGAAAATTAAAATTGTACAAAATACTTCCGATAAGAGCCATAATAATACTGCAAAAGTGCTATAGTACATAGATACTATATGCCAACACCAGATGCCAGGTGCATCACGTGATGCAAAAAAAACAAAAACCACCTGTCTAAAAAGCTTTCCCGCGCTACATAACCACAGTTTCTAAAAGTTATGCGTATAAATATTGAAAGCGGCACTATTACCAGATATAAAAAGTACCCGCAATAAAATTATTAGTGAAATTATCACCGCATCTAGTATGCTGCGTTTATTTAAGCAATGAACTTATACAGTGAAATCATAAGAACGCGAACACATACTCTTTGCATTTGTAAATATGAAAATTACATGGCATTTTTAGACAAAACAACGGCATGTTTAATAAAAATTAATGCTTTTTACTTTCATTATCTTGCTAATCGCAAGCAGGATGCTATTCATTAGCATGAGAAGAAATGTAATATCACAATAGTTGTTTTATTAAGATATTTAACAAAAAATACTAACAGATAAGTTACTGCAACGATAATTAATATCATTATTTATCACAATAGAAAGATATGCAATAGCATGCATTTTGCTTCTAAGAAAAATAATTTGTTATTAAATGCTTTAACGCTAACTTACAACTAACATGGTTAGGTTTATCTACAAACGCTATAACTTATTAGTAGTAAAATTAAAATTAACTTATTATTTTAATTTATTAGTGATAAAGTTTTTAATTGAGATGAAAACATTCATACAGATAAAATCTATAAAATTATTAACTTATCGTGATGATCAAAATAAAGTGCTAATCATTTTACTTAGATATTAATAAGGTAAAATCCTTTACTAAATAAATGCTAATTAGCGTATCGATAATTAGCAAGCGATGTTTTAGCGAGACTTTACCTACAACTAATTGAATAATTTATACATTATTACAATTTTGCTTTGAACATCAGACAGCTGATTTGTAGGTTATTAAAATACACATTTAATATATATTGATTAGATATACAAATAACTGCATATTTTATTGTCTCTATCAGACTTAACTTAATAAAAAATAGATAAAATCTATTAATTACGTTATGCGATTATAGTATGAAATTTTCTAAAAACTAAAAGTGGTATCACAAGATCATCTGTATTGATCTTAATCAACTTAGCCATAAAGCATCTTAAGTAGAAAGTCTTACATTGACAAGTAAGATAAGTTACATATAACTCCTTGATTTACCTCTCTAAAATATTTAGAGTTATGGTTTAGCCATATTATCTGCATAAAGTAATAATGCATCATTATTAATGATTTTATCAGATATTAATAAATAAATTATTTAATAAAATATCAAATAAGGTAATATTTAAAATCGTTATGTAACATTATGACATTACTGCCTAATTTAGCAGTAATCATAATGATAAACTAAGTTGATAAAAGAATTTTTCTTGGGGTTTTATAAAAATTAAAAGTTTTAATTAATTATTTAGAATTTAATGATGTAAAACTTTATTTTAAATTAATTTAACATGTTGCTTTATCACATAATTTGTCTTTGTTTAATATCTTTTAAGTTAAATTAACTATATATACATGGATGCTTACTTTAAACATCACGATTTCATATTAATTGATTAGCTTTCATTTACATGAGTTATAGATAGGGAACAAAACGGCTGATGTAATTTGTAATTACTCCGCTAAATAAACCCCTAAACTGAATTTATCCGTTACATTACTTACTATGTCTACAAGTAGCTATTGTAAATTTTACGCTGTCCATTCCGTGTGAAAGACACCTTCCTTATCGATACGCTTATAGGTATGAGCGCCAAAATAATCACGCTGAGCTTGAATCAAGTTAGCTGGCAAAACGGCAGAACGATAACTATCATAATAAGCGACAGCAGCAGAGAATGTCGGCGTCGGGATGCCATGCTGAACCGCATATGCCACCACATAGCGCAACGCTTGCTGATAGTTATCAGTAATTTTTTTAAAATACGGTGATAACAAAAGGTTAGCGATAGTTGGTTCCTGGACATAAGCATCGGCAATTTTTTGCAAAAATTGCGCCCGAATAATGCAGCCAGCTCGGAAGATTTTTGCGATTTCGCCGTAATTTAAATCCCAATGATTTTCACTTGAAGCTGCTTTTAATTGAGAAAATCCCTGAGCATAAGAAACTATTTTGCCTAAATAAAGTGCTTGGCGGACTTTTTCAATAAAGTTATCTTTATCACCGCTGAACTCTTCAGTTTGTGGTCCAGTCAGCACTTTTGATGCCTGTACACGATGCTGTTTTAAAGATGAAAGGTAACGAGCAAACACTGATTCGGTAATAAGACTTAGCGGCTCTCCCAAATCCAGCGAGCTCTGACTGGTCCATTTACCAGTTCCTTTATTAGTCGCCTCATCGAGAATTACATCTACAAGAAACTGACCATGCTCATCCTTTTTTACAAAAATATTTTTTGTGATGTCAATTAAGTAGCTGTTTAGCTCGCCTTCATTCCATTTTTTGAAAATGCTGGCCAACTCTTCATTGCTTAAATATAGCACATTTTTTAGTAGCGCATAAGCTTCGGCAATTAACTGCATGTCACCGTACTCGATGCCATTATGCACCATTTTAATATAATGACCGGCGCCATCAGGACCAATATAAGTCACACAAGCTTCACCGTCGGCGCGTGCAGCTATTTTTTTTAGGATTGGGGCTACAAGTTCATAGGCGTGTTTCTGTCCGCCGGGCATAATAGACGGACCCTTCAGCGCACCCTCTTCACCGCCAGAGAAGCCTGCACCGATAAAATTAAAACCATCTTTTGATAGCTCGCGGTTGCGGCGGATGGTATCCTTATAAAAGGTATTGCCACCGTCTATGATAATATCGCCCTTTTCCAAAAAGGGCTTTAGCAATTTAATGGTTTTATCGGTCCCTTCACCAGCCTTAACCATCAAAAGAATAAACCGCGGTTTTTTAAGCGAATGAACGAAACCTTCCATGCTATAGTAGGGAATCAGCTTTTTCATCGGATTTTTAGAGATTACTTCATCTGTTCTCTGACGAGACCGGTTAAAAATAGATACACTGTAACCGCGACTTTCAATGTTTAGCGCTAGGTTTCGACCCATTACTGCCATTCCGATGACGCCTATCTCTTGTTTAAACATTAAGCAACTCCAAAGAATGAACTCATGTCGCCATCAGTCGGCAACAGATGTAGTATGTGTTACATGTTAACCCAAGCAGATATCCTGCGGGTAATCTAGTTACAATAGTAACGACAAGCCTATATAGTAGGCCGTCAACTTGAGATAAATACCAGCATAATTATGACCTATCCATGTTGACGTTAATAATGCTTTTTAACGTTCGCGCACCTGTTTGTTATAGCGCCATATTTTAATTATAAAAAAACAAAATTAACGCATCACATCGATTAAATGTGATGCTAATTTATACCATCACTACCTAAAAAGGTTTACCGATGGATACTTATTTATAATAGGTGTATGTGAAACACCGATTGCACAACTAATAAGTAGTTTGATGTGCATTACTCTCCTAAAGGATATAAACTGACTAATTTTTCAGGCCGCCAATTTGAAAACTGTAAATACTATGCTTTTTAAGTGCGCACTAGTAGCTTATAGCTTCGTAGAAGCTATAACGTACTTAGTTGAATACTATTACACAACTGAATAATAATCTACTAAAATTGTACCATAAAACTAGAAATAGTTAACTTATAAAGTTTCAAGCTTTATACTACATTTATATTCAACCTTGAAATAAGGTACAATTGTATTATACGCATAATGCCACTAAGAAAATTTTTGCATGCACAGATTGGGTATTCATAATATAGGGTTTCACACTCAAACAACCGCATAATCATTTTATTCCGCAGATCATGGGAGGTATTTAACACCTCACCATTTGTTACCTATGATTATAATACGTAATCGAACACACCAAAGTCACTAACTAAAATACCGGTCAGATATATAACTCACGCAATATAAAGAAAA
Source organism: Sodalis endosymbiont of Henestaris halophilus (assembly GCF_900161835.1). GTDB lineage: Bacteria > Pseudomonadota > Gammaproteobacteria > Enterobacterales > Enterobacteriaceae. The sequence goes on from NZ_LT897836.1 coordinate 1,237,858, forward strand.
TATGAATTAGCCAGCAGCATTAAAAATCAGTAAGTAATATCACGCAACATAAATAAGATAGTTAACTCTGATTGTACAACGATCTGATAAAAGCGCTATGCAACACCGGTACATATTTGTTGCATAACCCCATGATTACCATAAATTAGATTTTATCTAGGATCACACCTAATGATCCATAACGTTATAATCGGCAGCACCACTGCATCTCCTAGAAACAAAATACAAAGACGCACTGCAATTAAAGAGAAACATCAACTTTTTTGACCATAGCATTAAAATATCTCGTCATTTTTCGAAAAGTCTTACGCAGTAATAAACCACTGCTGCCGCATGCTTAACAGCATGACTTTACGTAAGTACCAGAACAATTCCATTAAATAATAGCTAAATAAGTAAAGATAAAATAATCATAAAATATCGAGATATTGCCGAATTACTACCAACAAGTAAATAGTAATTTAAACTTTTAATAAAATAGTTACAATAACAATGAGTGTCGAAGCTTATTATATCTATTAATTACCGTAATGAAAGGCCTCCTACGACTTCTTTAGCCATATTTTCTTGCCCATTTTAGTTCCTGGGGCTTAACCTACTTAATAATATGAATCTAGTATTTTGTTATCCTACACACCACAATGTACGTTTACACCCCAACTGACAGCTGCCTCCACCGCTTTTAGGCAGCTTGAATCTGACTTCACATACGACCTCTCCCGGAGTGACACTCTATGGAGTCACCATGCATTGCGCACAAAACGAAGAATTGTTTTATTAATACGCGATCGGCTTTCGCCTTTACCACGATTTATCATCTTCAAACTACTGCAGATGTTACCACATTTTAGTTTCGGCATATACAACCTCTCCTTAATTGCGTTTTAATTAACGTTGCTTGTAAGAAAAACATGCTATGCAGCATTTGCTTTGGGGTAAATACTGCTTAAGATTTTTTAGCATCAACAGCGCTATAGCTTATGCTAGCACCTCATTTTATCAGTAATTTACGATTAAAATATCAAATTCATTTTTTATTTATTAACGATTACTTTGTTTTTTCAATGCAATATGATATATTTAGTCATTGTCATAATTTATAAACAAAACACTTGCTATCACATATTAACTGAAATTAACATGATTAATTACAAATACATATAAATTAATAAACATTTGAACAATCGCAAGTCATTGCTAAATAATAAAATATTTGTTTTATGTAACTTATAGTTAAAATCTATTACGCACGGCGGCATAATTAAGGCGCAACCACTAATTAAGACCTTAAAATCAATTTATTTAAGTTATAGCCTTAAATTTGTTTGCTATAAACACAAAATTATAATACGATACCTATAATTTGTTTGTATTTTACAGCTATTTATTACAACAATAGTAAGTATAAAATGAAAATTATCACTAAGTCAATTGCGCGCTAGCTTTTATCGCATACAATAAATAAACATAAGCCTTTTGGTAATAACTTTACCGCGTGTAGATAATTTATGCTTTCAGAGAAAGTCCTTACGGGCAATACTATTACAATTATTGCCAACATCTACTATATTTTATTATTAACAATAGTTAATAAATTAAAGATGAATAACAAATTGCTTTATTACTAATAACTTATGTATAAGTAACATCTAAATATTTTAGATTAAAGTAATTCAAACGTTAGTTAATACAGTATGCTTTCGTGTCAATAGCATATTACTTAACATTCTTATGAATTCTTGAATTAACCTGCCTACTTTTAATTAATCATATTTATAATTCTAAGTAAATTATATCAATATCAATTTTGTTTTATAAAACACAAAATTTTACTTATACTAATTGAAATGTTTTTTCAAACTGATTACATATCATATTAATATCAATTATTTTATATTTTGTGCGGTTATATTTGACAGCAATAATTTTATTATTAATACACTAATTAAATTTATTTACATTTTAACTACAATGATAAGGTTTAATTTTGCTTTCAATTTTAAGTTAATATCAGCAAAGCTGGGTTTAAAGCTTGCTTATAGCTAATTAATTTATATCATAGTAATTTATTACTAATAAATTATTTAATTATCACCGTCTTTTGTAGACGGTGGTGAATTTTTCTATAGCTGATGCATATCACAAAGCAGGTTATGGTACTAATACTTGAAATGATATAAACGATACGTAACGCCTTAATATTCATAATTGCCTTGACTTGCTGATGCAAGTCAACATCAAAACACGTATTTAAACTTTATTCAAATATTATTTAAAGCATTGTGCTGCTCGTCATTTTAACCTCCGCAAAGCGGACAGATTCTCGTTCTTGCTTTTATAATATATATTATAAATATATATCTTCTTCATTTATATTACTGCTATTAACAAATATAGTTACTAACTTAATAATACATACGAACAATGATAATTAACTTAATATAATCTTATAAACTACAACACTAACAAAAGTTAGCATTTCATTTATTATATTAAATATTTCCTATAGTCTTTTAATAGGTTATCTTGCTTATCTTTATTACCCACTCAAGATTTTCTTTCATAGAAATTCTGAATATGGGGAAAACTATTCCTTACGCTGATCTTTCTTACGAAAATAACCGTGGTCAATCGTGAACTTTATACCGATAGATATCCACTAATCTATCAAAGTAAGATTATTAAGATTATTTTACCCTATTGAACTTAGCTATGAATATTAATTCATAATTTAAATCTTTGCAATACGTTATCTTTTATCTGCTTAAAAGCAACCGTTAAGTAACATAGTGCTTTCTTTTTGACTTTTTAAATTATTGAATCGCATTACTGTTACCAATGTTTTGAAGACTTACTTTCCCTGGTTTCACATTTTTAGTTTTTGTACTTTTATTAATTTTATGCTCAAAGCACTGACGCAAGAATCGATCTACATCGAACTAATAATAAAACTATCTCAAACACAATAAACTCGCAATGGCATGAAGGTAAGATTAAGAATCTTAATTAACTACGTAATACCTTTCTACATCGATAATATTTTGATTTGTAAATTCACATTAAATGAGCGCTCCAAAATTTGGAGTACCATCACCAGGTGCTTAAGTAACTCAGAATTACCAGTTAAACGGTCAAGCCGTAGTCTATTATGATCTAAAGAGCTATTAGCTATTTCTTCGGATACTGCATTACAATTAATGCGCGTTAACTCTATTTAAATTAACTACTAAATATTCAGCTCTCTCATTTAGCGTTGTCTAACATTATAATAACTGATTTTATTAATAGCTGGTAAAATATATAGTCATAAAATTACGTATCTCAATTATCCTTGACGCAGGTAATTGATTAGTCAAAGCTTGAGATCAAGCAACCTTTTGCTGCATCGAGATAATAAGGGCTAAAAAATTGCGAACACATATAAAATAGAGGTTATTTCCTGTTGTCATCCATTATACCAGACAAATTTAAACTATTCATCACAAAGATTGCAGGCAAAAGTGTTTATGATTAGATATTCACGGTAATTGTTCGTCTGTACATTGCAACCGGTAATTGCCATGACATTATAAATTAGGCTCTGGGCAAAACTTAAGATAAGTTGGTTGCTAAATTATTAGGGTTAGGGGCAGCACGTTATCTATTAAAGAGCTATTAACTATAATTAGGTTGTTCTGTAGTAACTGCGCTTTGACTCTGAGCTTGCGCGTGATTGCTGGCAACACGCTACTAACGCCCTCTAAGGTATACGGATTTATTATCCTAACTACTGGAATCTAATTAATACACCGGTTCGTTGCTTAACAGAGAGCTGATTTTGTCCACTCAAAGTACTGTCATTAAAGCTCAAATATAATTCACTAAGCGTCAAGCTTTGATTGATAAAAGAATAATTAACTTAAAACAATATCTACGTCAATGCGTTATTCCAGCAAGCCATAGATACGCTGTCAATAGCTACATTACGCATATTAACTATGATTTCACGCAGGTATTGAATTAAATCTAGTCTACTATTGAGTCCGATAGACATATCTTGTTACTCAAGCCTGAGATGCTCGGCACATTGTATACATTCTTTTATACTGAATCCTGTTTTATTTGTAGTGTACATTACATAAATTAAGTCACTTATTGACATGATTTTACTAGATAAGTAAGCTATCCGCAATCTATCTATATTCTAAGACTCATAATGGTTCTTTTCGGCTCTAGATTGCCTGACTGCGCAATCAGTGTACATGATCGGGCCAACTAGTTGTACTGTCTCTGGCGTGAATCTAATAATTGTCCCTTTAAATACAACCTTATTTTACCAATAACTGATAAGCAAAAGATACAGATCCACGTACATGCGCATATTTCCGCATTAATAAACGAAAGCCACCTACTGTGAATGGTAGGTGTTATATGTCCCGCAAAAAAATTCTCAATTGCGCAACCAGAGATACCAAAAATTTTTCCTTGCAAGCTTGCTTATCGATACACCATCACACGTAGTAATCATGTATCTGCGAAATTATTGATATTAATTATCGCCACCATAAACGTCGAACCAACCACAACCCTCCATTAGTAATGCATAAAAACGTCTATCATCTTCTTATGTCGTGCTTTTATATTATTGCCCGATGATATGGCAACGGTCCTTGACAATTTAATCTTTGTCGATCCGGCTGGCCACAGCACCTTGCTGATTGCGGTATTTGGCATTTTCGCGATAGTTATAAGGACGGGCTGCGGGACCGCTCAAAGGTTCAAAGCTTAAAGCACCTATAAGCATTTCGGGACGCAACGCCAATGGCAACTTACCTGAATTATAGAACTCTAGTACTATTCTACCATGCCAGCCCGGATCGATCCGTTGTGCGGTAACGTGTACCATCAAACCAAGGCGCGCTAGTGAGGAACGTCCGTCCAACCAACCAACTAAATCATCAGGAAGTGTAACTGATTCCAGGGTTGCCGCCAATACCAGCTCACCCGGATGCAGAAAAAAAACTTCGCTATCAGTTAATTGTATTTCATCGCTCATCACTCGATCCAGCGCTGAGGCTACTTCATTTTTTGGCCCACTTAGATCAATATACGCTGCGGTATGACCCAGAAATACCCGAAACTGATTGCTCAATCTTACATCTACCGTTACCCCGTTAATCCTTTCTCGTGGGGGGCGAGGCGTAATATCTAGTCGTCCTTTATCTAACAAGATCTCAATATCTCGGTCGCACAATCTCATTATTTTCTCTCCATCAAGGCATGAATCAGGTAGGTATAGTTACGTTGGCAGCAGCCGGTTATGTGTCAATAACCACACGAGAATTATTTAAAAACTAGCTAATATTTGCTTGTCACGTATCGATAGCAATTTAATTTTACGACCTCTCTGGAAGATAATGAGAACATCTTGTTTTAATAATTTAATGAACTGCAAAAACCTCGTATAAACGGTACGCTGAGATTGTTCTATAACGGAATCTATTGAACATTAACGTTCAATGCAGCTACCTGTAATACAATAATGCATAAGGCAAATATTAAGCAGCATATCAAATAAAAAAAACATAAACAGGAATTTTCTGGCACAGGCTTAAATCTGTTAATAATAGAAGGAATTGAAAGATAATTAATTGGTTAAGCCATAAATAAAAGTATTTAAAAAAATGAGTCTGCTTCATTTAACTATAGGTCAGCCGTTCGATTAGCAAGCCCATCCCTAGCATCTAAATATACAGCATGTTATTATATCCTCTAGAGGGCTCAGATAGCTACAATTGATTGTGATCCCCTGTCTTGGTATAATAATTATATTAATATGATCTTCATCATATCTGTTTTATAAATGTCTTAAAGAAAGATGATAAGATGTTTACTGCTATTGTGGATATAAACACCACTATTGGTAAATTATCTGGGGGATAAACTCGTTTTTGTAAGGAAACACTCGCCAGAGTCTGGAATAACGCACTGACAGAACCTGTCAATTATAATCAAAGATCTTATCTTAGTTAGGGCACTGATCTTAATTGCAATATTTTAACTGTGCAAAAGCAATTACGCAGCAAATATAGAGTAAAAGGACTCTGCCGATGGTAATTTCTGAACCAAGTGAAGCTTCCACCGGAAATGTTTCAAATGGTCATCGTTTGTCCCACTTAGTTTAATACCCCTTCATACTAAAGATGCTATCTTTGTCATGCAAATAGCGGTATGTCCATAGTTGGCAATAATCAACGGTTATTACTACCTTAAATGAGATAATTTATAAGTGCGCATTAATTCACTTTCTTGGTTACCATATACTGTGTGATTACCTTTTGATAAATTCATTGTAATGACTTTACTAATGAAAGTAGATAACCAATAGGCTTGTTAGTTATCTTTAGTATTGTTCTACTTCGCTGCAGTAATCGTTTCTCCTTAAAGTGATGGTTGTAGTTAGAGGGTTATAAAATCTAAAGCCACACCTATTCCTTTATGAAATTTAGCTAATATTTATATATCGTAGGTTAATATCTGGCAAATTATACCTTGGATCCTGTTAGCTATACGTCTTACTCCGGATGTGGAGTAGACCGCCTAAACCATATTTGTTTACAGCAGATCAATATGTATTGCCGTTATTAGAGTGAAATTTATAGATTATATTTTTAGTAATCTCCGTCGGATTAACATCAGTTCATCATGAGCTAAATTGCACTGCCGCTCATAGTTACGGACTAAAATGCAATAGTATCTAATCCCAGTAACACTTACTAGTACTGTTCCGCAAGCTTTCCCGACTATCCTTCCTGAGTGGCGCCAAGAGATATATTCCTACTTAATATTATTAGCTAATCTAGCTACGATTAAAATTCATTAATTTATAGCTGCAATAGCAGCTTCACTGACATAAAATCTCGATAAAACATATATCATTTTATCCTGGGTTACTATAATAGCCGATAAAGTTAGTGTGACTAGAACGTGGGTCCTCAGCGGAACCATATGATGTTAAGCTGAGGATGTTGGACGCTTTTAAATTAATCACACCCGCATGAACCGTATTAAAGAACTTTTAATATGGGCGTTTGCCTTCCGCTACCAAAAGCTAGCGTAAGATTGACGGGAGTATATTAGCTTTGTTCTAGTTACACTTCAGCAAGCTTTTGTTAAACAAAAGAAGTGATTTTATATTTTGTAAGTTCTATTTTAAAAAAAAGTAATCATGTACATTCGTATAAAACGGCCAGCGACAACATTGTAAAATCTTACCGGCGACTAATTGACATGTCATTTTGCTTACGTAAGGTATTACTATTATTTACCATAAACTACCCTAATAATAATTAACTACAGCCAATTCCTACTATGACTCAATTAACAAAAAAAATATTGGTAACCTGTGCATTACCTTACGCTAACGGTTCTATTCATATTGGTCATATGCTAGAGCATATACAAGCAGATATTTGGGTACGTTATCAACGAATGCGCGGCCATCAGGTTTATTTTATCTGTGCTGATGACGCTCACGGCACGCCAATTATGCTTAAAGCGCAGCAATTAGGTATAACTCCCCAAGAAATGATTCATAACATCAATCTAGAGCACCAGTCAGATTTTGCAAGCTTTAGCATAAGCTATGATAATTACCATTCTACCCATAGCGAAGATAATCGCGAGTTATCCATGCTGATTTATCAGCGCCTCAAAAAACATGGTTATATAAAAAAGAAGATTATTTCCCAACTCTTTGATCCAGACAAGGCCATGTTTTTACCTGATCGCTTTGTGAAAGGAACCTGTCCAAAATGCCATTCTCACGATCAATATGGTGATAATTGTGAAGTCTGCTGCGCTACCTATAACCCAACAGATCTTATCAACCCAAAATCAACGTTGTCAGAATCCTCGCCGGTAATACGGGAATCGGAACACTTTTTCTTTGATTTGCCCGCATTCAGCGATATGCTATATTCTTGGACACGATCCGGCGCACTACAAGATCAGGTAGCCAATAAAATACAAGAATGGTTCAAGTCAGGATTGCAACAGTGGGACATTACTCGCGACGCACCCTATTTTGGCTTTGAAGTACCGGATCAGCCTGGCAAATATTTCTATGTTTGGCTTGATGCGCCTATTGGTTATATGAGCTCTTTTAAAAATTTTTGCAAAAAAAATAGTCATATTAACTTTAACGAGTTCTGGGATCTAAATTCCAAAGCTAGTATTTATCATTTCATTGGGAAGGATATTATCTATTTTCATAGCCTGTTCTGGCCAGCAATTCTAGAAGGCAGTCAATTTCGCAAACCGACCAATTTATTTGTTCACGGCTATGTGACCGTCAATGGCACTAAGATGTCCAAGTCTCGCGGTACGTTCATCAAGGCAAGTACCTATCTAGCACACTTAGATGCGGATTGTCTGCGTTATTATTATGCTGCTAAACTATCGTCGCGAATAGATGATATCGACTTAAATTTAGAAGATTTTGTACAACGAGTAAATACCGATATTGTTAATAAAGTGGTCAATCTGGCTTCACGCAATGCTGGCCTTATCAATAAACGCTTTGACGGTGAGTTAGCAGCCACGATAGCTGACCCAGAGTTATATGCAACCTTCGTCAAGGCTGCAACGTCGATTGGTGAAGCGTTTAGTAACCGTGAAACCAACCGTGCTATACGCGAAATTATGACCCTAGCGGATTTAGCCAATCGTTACGTTGATGAACAAGCACCATGGATAGTGGCGAAAGAGAAAGGCCGCGATAGGGATCTACAAGCCATCTGCTCGATGGGTATTCAAATGTTTCGAGTGCTGATGACCTATTTGAAACCGGTAATCCCTTCGTTGACAATGCGAGCGGAAGCCTTTCTTGCTACCACACTCACCTGGGATGCGGTTTCAACGCCAATAGTAACGCATCGCATCAGTCCGTTTAAGACACTATTTAGCCGGATAGTACCATCACAAGTGGATGCAATTATTGAGGAATCGCGCCAGAAAACGGCGCTGACAACAGAACAACAATGAACCCCAAATATATCTAAACCTAGTTTCTTATCGCCGATACAAATTAAATGTAATTATTTAATCAAAGTAAGAATACAAGGTTACGCTTATAAAGCACCTCTAAAAAGCAGGAAAAATCTGATAATGTATTGAAATTTAAGCGAGTTAAACCGTAAGATGTTATCTTACATATGCTCACCCTACACCTATTTATCGGTATTAAGAAATGCCATAACGATAATTATGGTTAATCTGGTGCCGTGTCAAAGCCGCTTTTGTCTTTTTGGAAAGCAATTTGATAGCAACTCACATTATCTGTCATGATGTTTTCTGCTATAATCTGGGTCCTATGTGTAACTTACGAAATATTAGTAAATAACCAACACAAACGTTTTCGGATATGCAATAGTCGACTTTCGTCAGCATTAGTATTGTTACTCATCATATAAACTATCTTCATTTTCTATAAATGTCTATATAGAATCTATTTTTATAACCTTATTTTCCTGTTGCTATTTATTTTACCAAAACGTTATTATTCTGCATGCAAATGCAAAATAATTATGGAGATGCGTGTTATGAAGTAATCACCATCCTTTGTTTTGCACAATTTATTGCTTAGAGCACTTATGCTAAATTTAACCGTTAAAAAATTAAAATACAATGCTGTTTTGGGCTACTTTTATTCTTGTCACCATGAGATAACATCCAAACAAAAAATAATTTTTGATACGGGAGTACATATTATTTTATCATAGTATGTGTTTTCTACGGTGTCTATCTTGGTAGAACATTTCAAGCGCAACGATGCTATTCTGTGCACTATGATGATATGCTTTGTGAAGCAGTATGTTACTGTAGAGCGTTTCACGATCTGATCATACTTACTTATTTACCTGATAAGGATGATAAGCCTTGCTTATTAGCTAGTTAACCTGAAATGCATAGTAATATTATCAAGGGCAATAGCAATTAGCTAACTAATCCAAATTGTTTTAGCTAACTGCAAAGGGGTTGAGAGTCAATCAGTAAATATGGACAACCCGAAGCCCTCAGGAAGCAATAAACGTTGAGGTTTCGCTAAATTCTAAATTTTTAAGTCATGGGTAAAACGGCTTATATGTTGCATCTTAGGCGAACTTAGTGGCAATCTTAGGATTATAATTTACGATATAAATTTACTAGTACCTCATGGTGTTTTTTAATCTTTAATTTATATAAAGCGGTAAAGATGATTTCACGAATAATTAGATTATAATCGTTATGTTGAAATATTACTTTAGCAAAGTATATCGCGCTATGAGCTCTCATGAAATAATTAACAGATGGTAATATTATTTTTATTTAACTTAATAGATTATTTTGCAAATATTTTGTTGTGTGGGCATTATACTTAATCATATGCTTATTACAATATAGTAAATTTTACTAAATCATATTGAATTTCGTATGCACGCCTAAAAACATTACTAAGCAATGTAAAGTTAGAATATTGTGGATTTTAATTGACCTTATTGTTAATAACTACTAAGTTAGTAGTTATTATTCTTGTATAGTAATACTAGCCGCGCTATTTATTACGGGGTGTAATTAATATTAAAGTAAATTTTTGTTATAGGTATTTGACAATACCAGAGTAAAAATAATATTTACTATATAATGTGGTTCGATCACTACAATCAGGCTGTGTTATTATAAAGCTCTTGCTTTTTAACTGATTAGTTAATTCAAGATTATATCTGCAACAAAATGTTAGTTCAAGATATCATTGCATTTATTTACTTGAATTATTGTAAAATATTTTGATTGTTTTGTTTTCAGCCACGTTAAATACGTTAGTAATCATTTAATAAATGGAATAAAGATTGTCATTTTTATTAATTTAATTCAAAATGACTCAAAATTATCTGAGGCACGCTTGTAGATTTTTTTGCTAGAATAAAAGGATATAAAAAGCGTGACATAGCAGACTCTGCGGTCGATAATGTGTGCCAAAGTGCGACATTTTTTGCTGTAGCATTAATTCACTTTGGTAACACAAATAAAGGCTAGTTCGACCAAGCAATAGCAGCGCAGAGTTCAACATTTGCATGGTGCAGCTACTAAAAAAGTAAAATACAAGCATAACAGTATTTAACAAACCCGGCGTGAGAATTTTATAGAAATACTTGCTAGTAAGTCTTGCTTGCAATTCTATTGCTAAGTTAGCGCAGACACCTTTTGGATTTATCTAAATCATATTCATCGTGACACTCATTGCTATCATCAGTCATTATTTACTCCGCAATGAAAACGATACGCGGATAGACACTACCCTTTGGGGTAAGCGTTTAATACTTGCATACGTTAAGGTTGTCACTAAAAATGGTTATGAAGATCTTACTCCTTGGTGATTATTGCCTGTAATTTTGCTAGCGACCTCCCTATCGCAGATGACAGCAACGAGCATTATCTGCCCCGCGCACATTCAACTAAATAGGTATAGCCGACATTTAGTGCCGTCAGTAACACTAGAATTTTACTCGCTATTCTCACTTATTATCTACCGTTGTTCAGCCGGGGTCTGACGCTAACTTATAACCGACACATTAACATAGTTGCTAGATATACCTGGATAGGTTAGCTTAATGCGATTATAATAAACCACATTTATTGAATTATCTTCGTACACCCCACTAAAATATTACGTATTCTACGGTTAAACCCGTAGGAAGGAATCTCCTGCTAGAGAAATACAAATATGGTTACGATGACAAAAGAGGCCTCACAGGTACGAGAAGCCTTACTAGCCTGTGGTCTCGAAACACAGCTGCAGGGCAAAGTGCTGGATAACGAAGTTCGTAAAAGTCTGATCGCCGATCACATGACTGCAATCATGACTCTGCTCAACCTTGATTTAACCGATGATAGCCTAGCGAAAACACCGCACCGTATTGCCAAATTGTACGTAAAGGAAGTTTTTGCTGGCTTGGATTACGCTAATTTTCCTAAAATTACGGTCCTCGAAAACAAGATGCAAGTAAATGAAATGGTTACCGTACGTAATATTACACTAACCAGCACTTGCGAACATCATTTTGTTATTATTGACGGCAAAGCCACGGTATCTTATATCCCTAAAGATTACGTAATAGGATTGTCAAAAATTAATCGTATTGTGCAGTTTTTTTCCCAGAGGCCTCAGGTGCAGGAACGGCTGACACAGCAGATTCTCGTAGCACTACAGATGTTGCTAGGAACAAATAATGTGGCAGTCTCTATCGGAGCCGTGCATTATTGCGTCAAAGCCCGTGGTATCCGCGATGCCACCAGCACTACGACTACTACATCGCTCGGTGGATTATTTAAATCTAGCCAAAATACTCGCCAAGAATTTTTACGTGCAATCATGCACACATCATAAGAATTAATCTATTATTAATCTTGAACTACCGCGCCTATGTCGTAGTTGAATTGTAAGCGTAACATATTGCTATCTTGCACATTTTTGCTGATAAACATAAACGCCGTTTGTCTCTCGCAAAACGATTACCTTAATCCTACTTAATGCTGGAAATAATTATCCTCAATAACGTCAATGAATTTTTATATTTTTGTATTCTTATTTTGAGTCAAAAGTTTAGGAAAATTGTCAACGAGAAATTTTTTCATTGTAAAAAATTTAATTTTTCATGTTATTTATCCTAGGATAAACTATATAATACTGGATTAAGGACTGATAACTTCATTACAATTTAACTGATTAACTCATCAACAAGTATGCGCCATTTGCTTACTATCGTATAATAATTATATGTTATGAGGGGTTATACTACTATCCTTAAACTTCTTGCTGAGCAAGAAGCCTTCTAGTTTTAGCTACCACATAACGACAACTACGTTCATAAACATTATTAGAAATTGATGCTAAGAGCTTAAATTGATGATCAAAAGCTTAGTAAAACGAGGTAACGTTCACAACATAAAGCATACTGACGCCAGTCAGGTCAATAACTGACAAGATGGTCAATGCAAAATGTTAATTTATGCGGGGCTCTGATAATGCACTAAGCAGTGATGCATTACTGATAAATTACGTTGAGTTTATTTTTACTGGATATATTTATAAATATATCAGTAGAAGTAGTTGCAAGTACCCACGAGACTGGAAGTTCACCTGGTAGAGAGATACCGGTTAAAAACTCTTCAGAAAATTAGTTGTCTGCTAATGACACTAGTCTATATCACCTTACTGTGCGAATTTTAACCACTTTTGATCAACAACATCTGTTATTTATTCCATCGGAAATGTTCGGTAAAACACCGTTGACCAACTCTCGTGCAAAATCTTTCTGTGCGCTATTATTTAATTAACTTATATTCCTTATAGTTTATAACTAGCTACAAATAATACTATTCATACCAGAATTACTTATAATGATAATTATTAAACATTTGATTAAATAATTATTTTCCTGATTGTTTAAAAAGACAATGTTGTTACCTCCTATTGTTCACTTTATTTCTAATTTATTAATAATACTAGAAAACAAGATCAATTAACATCAACGATCACTCTCAATGGCTACTATGGCATCTATATAAATGTGGCCTTACTCTGAATCTGTGACGGCGATTTAATATATAACAAAATACCATACGTACGAAGTAAATAAAGAATGAACTTTTCGTTACTGACATCTTGGTTAATAAATTTAGATAATTAAGAATTGATTAATTATTGTATTAAGGATTTAATAGGCACTAAAGAAAATTATTTATAAATTCATTTATTATTTACAACAAAATATACTTTCTAAGTCTCAGTACTATATTATAATTATTCCTATTATGATTTACAGAAGGTAATACGATAACCATGTTAAAAATTAACAGATCAAAGCAATTACCTAATAGCATTAATATTGATTAAACGAACTACGATTAGTGAGATGGTTATATGGTATGAATTTAGATTCAAGAAAGTATCTTATTAAATATTTTGCACTGATTAAATTCTTGTTTTGCGTTCGAACTACTTTCGTCGTCATCATTAGCGAAACTTATAAACTACTCTAGATTAATAATGTTCTGTATTTAACGAATAATAGCATCATCATTGTTGGCACATGAATCAATCTGATTTTAAAATAGTAGATTATTACTTCCCAAAGATTTTGTAAACAACTACTTAATATTCATAATAAATATATATTTCGACTTATCAGTGGGGATAAGCATCTATGTTAACACTAACTTACATGTAAATTATCTATACTAAAAAACTGACTATGAGTAGGTTCTGTTCATACTAGAACAATACATGATTATGACTATATCATTTATTACCATGAATAAACTATTAACTAAACCTCATAGCTGCATGCAGGTATTTTACAGAATGCATTAGCATTTTATAATTTTATTGCTCTTAAAGCAATTAAAATTGCTATTACAAATAATAAATGACATTGTGAACTGATGCTAACCATTTCAACACAAGTTGATTACACCATCTCATTCGTGGCTAGCTTGAATAATAATAATTAAGCCACGTGAACGCAGAACAATTGAGAAATTCTCGTAAGTTATTTCTTAACTTTTGAAAATCACTTGTGACCGCAATCTGCTCCTTACATGTATTCTCAATAATATGGATAATAAAAACAGGTAAACAAATAATTCATTTAAAAATTTATATAAATTATCAGGTTATAAATAAAATAATTCCTCATTAATTATAGTTATGCTAGTAATATCATTTACACTATTTAAACTATTGCTGCTTGAGCATATTTATAATTTTTGCATAGAACTTATTAGTTATTTTAGCTACAGTTCCTAACAAAGATTTATAAATTTAACGGTTAATATGTACTCACTGCTAATACGCCATATTAGCAGCTCGTTGATCTTTTTGCTAGGGTTACTAATGCGGTAAAAAGTTAGTAGAATATATTTCTATGCTGCTATTACTGATCTTAAGCACTGTAATCTAAACATTGCTAATACTTCTCTCTCTATGAATGCACTGCGGTAAATAATCTTTACAGGCAACTAAATTACGCTTATTCCTAAAATAGTGTTAGCATGTTATTACGTGCTAACTTAAAGTTAACTGCAAATAGTCGAAGTTATCACCTCATTTAACATCATTACGGATCAGTTCATGCAATAAATTACCCGTAATATTTGGTGACGCTAATACTTGCAAGGTTAAAATTCAATAGCTTTTAATTGCTTTTTATTAAAATAGTTCATTAACTGAATCAGTAGAATTCATTGATTTATTTGAATATTCATACACAAAAATGAATATAACTTTAACGCACTATGCATATGTGATCATAATACGATATGATCTTCCAGTCATTGATGTTTAAAGCTAAAACACGTATTCGGTTATTTCGGATAATATAAAGCTAAATATTTACGATAAACTGCATGCAATTTAGTTAGTGTAATCAATCAGGTACTGATACGTCAATAACAACGCTAAATATACCTAGCCGATGACTACAAGCGAACTACTGATGAGAAAAATTTGGTATTTTATCGATAAGAAATTACGGCAATATCAAATAAGAATAATCTAATCACCACCGTTTATATGCACTCAATTCTGCTCTTTCTGCTGTTCAGATTAAGTAATCCGCTAGCTAAGTAATTACGATGCTTTGTAGCAGTGCTATATGATCAAGATTTATTGCCTGGTGGAGAAACACAATGCTTCCACTAACAAAACAGAAGATATTTAGCAGAAGCTAAAATATTCTATATATTAGCCAGCAGTAGGATGGATGATATACCCTAGCGACTAATAGGGATCATCACCTCCACTTATAATTACGAGAATCATTCCTGTTGGAAGCATAGTTTGTATTTGCCAATGCAGTGATACAAAGTTCACTGCGGAAATTAAACAGCTGGTATCAGCAGCGATTGGCAACATTAGGTATATACCATGGGTATGCCTGACACATTAAAGGCAAATATCTCGTTACATCGCATCAACAAGATTTTTTTATGAACGTGCGTTTTGAAAACGCTAGCTCCTGAAAACCTAGTAAAATACTAGCTAAAAGTGATACTTTTTATTTTTGTAATACATTATGCACTGTTTTACTAAATCATAATTATCACTGTAAATAATTTCTTTTAAGTCATGTTAGTAGCTTGACAATGTTTTAACACCATTCGTACACTCTTTTTTTTGTTAAGGCTTGTAAAGGAAATAGTAATTCAGGATTAGAATAGGTCAGCAGACTTATGTTGCGTGTCATAACATTAGTGAACCTTTACAGTAAAGTGCGGTCTGAAGCCGTATTTTCCTTAATTAGGAAAAGCTACGCGAGGAATCAACAGGTAGTTGCTGAGTACTACTTGAGTAGTATAGTATCTATCTGTTAATTATATCTATTTCTTTTCCTCTCTCTGCGAACTGGAAAATTATTGGGCAAATGGATATTACTATCATTAGGTGTAAAATCAGGCATAACGCCAATGCCGGCTTTTATTGCTGGGAAGCATGCGAGCGCCATGCTGGACTATCAAAACGTGATATTATTTAAGAAATTTAATGAGTTCAAACCCCACAAAAGTCTTGTACTAACACTTTAGGAATGCCAGCGACACTAAAATGTCGAAAAACTACGGATTATCTACTACCGGTTAAAGACTTATCTCCAATAAAATGTCAGAGAATTACTTACACACCACCGTATTGCTGAATGAAGCGGTGAAGAGTCTAAAACTACGGCCAGATGGTATCTACTTGGATGGGACCTTTGGATACGGCGGGCATTCACGCCTTATTTTATCAAAACTAAATGCGCAGGGACGATTATTTGCAATCGATTGCGACCCAGAAGCCATTAAAGTAGCGCTAACTATTAATGATCCGCGTTTTGTTATTATTCACGGGTCATTTTCTGCCATGACGGATTACATGAAGGACAGAGGCCTATTAGGTCGGATTAATGGCATATTACTAGATCTAGGCGTCTCTTCACCGCAGCTGGACGATCCAAATCGCGGATTTTCGTTTATGCGCGATGGACCGCTGGACATGCGCATGGATACCACGCGCGGTCAGCCCGCAGCACAGTGGCTTGCGCAAGCCTCAGTCAAAGAAATTGCTGGAGTGTTGAAGGCTTTTGGCGAAGAACGATTTGCCAAGTGCATCGCTCAAGCCATCGTGGTACGAAATCGCCAACAGAAGATGACCCGCACCTGCGAACTAGCAAGATTAATTGCTGATGTCAGTCCATTCCATGATAAACATAAACACCCAGCCACGCGCAGTTTCCAGGCGATCCGCATGTATGTCAATAGCGAGTTAGAAGAAATTGAAAGAGCATTGTTTAGCGCCCTAACAGTGTTGGCTCCCGGTGGGAGATTATCGGTTATCAGTTTCCATTCATTGGAGGATCGGTTAGTAAAACATTTTATACGTCAGTACAGCCGTGGGCCTCGGGTACAGGTTGGTTTGCCACTCACGGAGGCACAAATCACAGCGTTGCAACATGATCGACGCCAGTTGAAAGCAGTAGGGAAAATACAGCCTTCAACTAGTGAAGTTAACAATAACCCGCGCTCGCGTAGTGCGGTGCTGCGCTTAGCCGAGAAACTAGCGTAATGATAGGAAATAAACGGCACAGCCTGATCGGAATAATAGGTAGCGATCTATTACGCTACGGCAAACTTCCGTTGCTATTGCTTGTTACAGTTCTAGTCTCGGCTATCTTGGTAGTAATGACTACACACCAAACCAGACGGTTGACTGCTAAACGTGAACATATGGTTATAGAGAATCATGCGCTAGATATCGAGTGGCGTAACTTGATCCTAGAGGAAAAAGCACTAGGCCATCACAGCCGCATTGAGCGTATAGCAATAGAAAATATGCAACTAAAGCATGTAGATCTGTCGCAAGAGAATCTTATGGTACATCCGTAAATTACATAGGAATCGCTAACTATACATGAAAGCCACAGAACGCACGATAAAATTAAAACACCAAAAAAATCAGATAAACTTTGTCAGCTGGCGTTTTGCTTTATTGTGTGGTTGCATCTTGCTAGCGCTTGTGGGACTAATGCTGCGGGTGGCTTATTTGCAAGTTATCAACCACGATAAACTAGTGCGTGAAGGGGATATGCGATCGCTACGAGTTCATAAAGTTCTCACCGCCCGCGGCATAATAAGCGACCGCAAAGGACGTCCCTTGGCAGTAAGCGTGCCGGTCCATGCAATATGGGCAGATCCGAAAGAGCTTAACGACCATGGCGGTATTAGCACTAATTGCCGATGGAAAGCCCTGTCTGAAGCACTTGCTATCCCCCTTGATCAGCTTTCCTCACGAATTAACTCTAAGCCTACAGGGCGTTTTGTTTATTTGGCACGCCAGGTTGATCCTGCTATCAGCGATTATATTGAGAAACTTAAACTTCCGGGTATTAACCTGCGCCAAGAATCCCGACGCTATTACCCAGCTGGTCAGGTAACCGCGCATCTCATTGGTGTGACCAATATCGATAACCAGGGCATTGAGGGTATTGAAAAAAGCTTCGATCGCCAGCTGACAGGTCAGCCTGGTGAACGAACGGTGCGCAAAGATCGATTCGGGCAGGTTATCGAGGACATATCTTCGGTGGACAGCCAGGTAGCGCACAATCTAGCTTTAAGTATTGACGAACGGCTGCAGACACTAGCATATCGCGAACTTAATAACGCCGTAGCTTTCAATAAAGCTGAATCAGGAACAGCAGTATTAGTCGATGTAAATACAGGTGAAGTATTGGCAATGGTTAACAGTCCCTCTTACAACCCGAACAATTTGACTGGAATTACCATGGACGTGATGCGCAACCGCGCCATAACGGATATCTTTGAACCGGGCTCGACGGTTAAACCAATGGTAGTAATGACCGCGCTGCATCGCGGTGTCGTAAGAGAAAGTAGTATACTAAATACACTACCATACATGATTAGTGGTCACCAAATCAAGGATGTGGCACGCTATACTGAATTGACCTTAAAAGGCATTTTACAGAAATCTAGTAACGTCGGTATATCTAAATTAGCGTTAGCAATGCCGTCCTCAGCACTAGTAGAAACTTATTTACGTTTTGGATTGGGTAAGGCAACTAACTTGGGGTTAGTAGGAGAAAACAGTGGCTTTTATCTTAATAAAAAACGGTGGTCAGACATGGAAAGAGCTGCTTTTTCTTACGGATACGGGCTAATGGTAACGCCGTTACAGTTAGCACGAGTTTACGCAACAATCGGCAGTATGGGCGTTTTACGCCCACTTTCCATCACCCGGGTAGATCCGCCCGTGGCTGGAGAGCAGGTGTTTCCCAAATCTTTGGTGCGTACCGTAGTAAATATGATGGAAAGCGTAGCTCTGCCGGGAGGTGGCGGTACTAAAGCCGCGATCAAAGGCTATCGCATCGCTATTAAGACTGGCACTGCCAAAAAGGTCGGTCCAGAAGGTAATTATATTAATAAATATATCGCCTATACCACCGGAGTTGCACCCGCTAGTAATCCACGCTTTGCGCTGGTGGTAGTGATAAACGATCCGCAGGGTGGCAAATACTACGGCGGCACAGTCTCCGCTCCGGTATTTGGTGCCATCATGGGCGGCGTACTACGTACTATGAATGTAAAGCCCGATGCTCTTACCACAACCAATTGCAGAATTGGACATACAATTGTCAAAAAAGAGGTTATAAGTGACAAATCGTAATTTGCGAGAGCTACTCGCACCCTGGGTGTCTGACGCACCAGAACGGATGCTTAGGGAAATGACGATGGACAGCCGTACTGCGACTGTTGGTGATCTTTTTGTGGCCGTTACCGGATATCAAACGGATGGTCGGCACTATATCCCTCAGGCTATCGCGCAAGGCGTTGCCGCCGTCTTGGCACAAGCTGAGGAAACCACAGAAGGTCAAATCAGTGAGCTGCACGGTGTGCCGGTTATATACATTCACAAGCTTCAAGAGCGGTTATCTGCACTAGCTGGGCGCTTTTATCAACAACCGTCGCGCGCTTTGCACCTAATTGGTGTCACCGGCACCAACGGCAAAACCACTACTACGCATCTTTTAGCGCAATGGGCGCAATTATTGGGCGAGATTAGCGCGGTAATGGGAACCGTAGGTAATGGCGTGATGGGCCAAACCCATCCAGCCAACACTACTACCGGCTCACCAATCGAAATTCAGAAATTGCTATCGCAATTGCAGCACCAGGGCGCAACTTTTGTGGCAATAGAAGTGTCATCCCACGGCCTAGTACAACACAGGGTCAAAAACCTGCATTTCTCCGCCGCCATATTTACCAATTTGAGCCGCGACCATTTGGATTATCACGGCAACATGGTACAGTACGAAGCAGCTAAATGGAGGCTGTTCGGCGATCTAGACGTCAATCAACATATTCTAAACGTCAATGACGCCACTGGCCGACGCTGGATGCAAAAGTTGCCACAAGCGATAACGGTAGCGGTCAACAGCACTAAACTTCCTGAACACCAGAGACACTGGATGAGCGCAAGTGAAGTTCGCTATCATGCACGTGGTGCGGATATTTTCTTTAGATCCAGCTGGGGAGAAGGAATAGTACACAGTAAATTAATCGGTGAATTCAATGTCAGCAACCTGTTGTTGGCCCTGACGACTATGCTCGCGCTCGGCTATCCCCTGCCGAAACTGCTTAATAGCGCTAGTCGTTTGCAATCAGTTTGCGGCCGCATGGAAATCTTTCACACCAAAAGCCATCCCACAGTTTTAGTAGATTATGCTCATACCCCAACCGCGCTGAAAAAAGCGCTGACGGCGGCCAGGCTACATTGTAGCGGTAAACTTTGGTGTGTATTTGGCTGCGGCGGCGATCGTGATAAAGGCAAACGGCCGCTGATGGGAGCTATCGCTGAACAATACGCCGACCGAATAATTGTTACCAATGATAACCCGCGCGGCGAACTAGAGCAGGACATTATTAACGACATTAAGAGCGGCTTACAAGATGTAAGCAGTGTTCAGGCGATATTTGACCGCAATGATGCAATCACTAGCGCTATTATTCAAGCCACGGCAGCAGATCTGGTGCTCGTGGCCGGTAAAGGCCATGAGGATTACCAAATTATCGGTCAACAGCGACTAGACTACTCTGACCGTAGCACCGTGGCGCGACTTCTAGGAATAAGAGCATCATGATCCCATTTACTCTTAGCACTATCGCTCCGGTACTTAACGCCGAACGAGTGGGCAATGATCGCACTATTCTAGATGTCGTTACTGACTCGAGGGCGCCAAGCATTGCCAAAAATAGTTTATTTGTCGCTCTGCAAGGAAAACAATTTGATGCCCATAAGTTCACCGAACAAGCGGTTTCAGCCGGCGCTATGGCACTGCTAGTCAACCGCCGGATACCCCTGGACGTGTCACAGCTGATTGTAGCCGATACCAGGTACGCTCTAGGGCAATTAGGCTCTTGGGTACGCCAGCAGGTTCCAGCACGAGTCATTGCCCTGACTGGATCCTCGGGAAAAACTTCAGTTAAGGAGATGACCGCAACAATCCTGCGACAATCCGGGCAGGTGTTAGCAACTTACGGTAATTTTAATAACGATATTGGTGTACCGCTAACGTTGCTGCGTATGACATCAGAGCATGATTTCGCGGTTATCGAGCTCGGCGCTAATCATCCAGACGAGATTGCCTGGACGACCGCCTTGGTGCAGCCGGAAACTGCGCTGGTGAACAACCTTTCCACAGCTCACCTAGCCGGATTTGGTTCTCTGTCAGGCGTCGCGAGAGCAAAGGGCGAAATATTCACTGGCTTGCCTGCCAACGGGCTCGGTATCCTTAACGCCGATAGTCATAATTGGCTACAATGGAAACAGGTGCTGCGGCATAAAGCCGTCTGGCGTTTTGCCGTACAAGCCACCAATAACGTAGATTTTTTTGCCAGCGACATCGTGAGCGATCATAAAGGGGTTAGTTTCACTCTGCACAGTCCACAGGGAGCATGCCCAGTACAACTACAACTGCCGGGAAGGAATAATATAGCTAATGCCTTGGCCGCGAGCGCACTAGCATTAGCTGTCAAGGCTGAACTACCGGCAGTTGCCGCCGGCCTATCTCAGTTCAAAGCCGTGCCAGGAAGATTATTCCCTATCACGATAGGCGTCAGACAACTGCTGTTGGACGATAGCTACAACGCCAATGTCGGCTCCATGACCGAATCCATACAGGTTTTAGTGGATATGCCGGGCTACCGGGTGCTTGTAGTGGGAGATATGGCAGAATTAGGGGATAAAGCAGCCGAATATCATTGGCAGGTGGGCGAAGCTGTCTCCCTAACCGATATCGACAAAGTATTAAGTGTCGGCAATCTAAGCAACCTTATTGGTGAGGCCAGCCGCAAGGGCGAGCATTTTCAAGACAAAGCTAAACTGACTGCCCGCCTGGCACATTTGTTATCTAAGCAATCTGTCATGACCATATTAATTAAAGGCTCACGTAGTGCAGCAATGGAGCAAGTAGTGCGAGCATTAAAGGAGAAAGCACTATGTTAATCTGGCTGGCCGAATATTTAGTCCAATTTTATTCAGGATTTCACGTCTTGTATTATCTAACTTTCCGCGCCATCATCAGCCTAATTACCGCGTTATTTCTATCAATATGGATGGGACCTCGCCTGATCATCTGGCTGAGAAAACTGCAAATTAGGCAAGTGGTACGCCATGACGGACCGAAATCTCATTTAAACAAGCACGGTACACCTACAATGGGTGGATTGATGATCCTTACGTCAATCACTATTTCAGTAGTAATATGGGCCTACCCGTTCAATCCCTATGTTTGGTGCGTGCTGTTTGTTCTAGTTAGTTACGGCATCGTGGGATTTATCGACGACTATCGCAAGGTGGTACGCAAAGACACACATGGGCTAATCGCTCATTGGAAGTACTTATGGCAGTCTGTTATAGCACTTGCTGTAGCGTTTACTATGTTCGCTATGGGAAAAGATACGCAAGATACTCAACTAATTCTGCCGTTTTTTAAAGAAATTATGCCACAAATGGGTATCTGGTATGTGTTTTTAGCTTACCTTGTTATAGTCGGTACCAGCAACGCAGTCAATCTGACTGACGGTTTAGACGGTCTGGCTATTATGCCGACGGTATTCATCGCCGCAGGACTGGCATTAGTAGCGTGGGCGACCAGCAACATAAATTTTGCGAACTACTTACATATTCTCCACATACGTTTCGCCGGAGAGCTGGTGGTAGTGTGCACTGCAGTCGTCGGGGCCGGCCTAGGGTTTTTGTGGTTCAATACCTACCCAGCACAGGTATTTATGGGAGACGTTGGATCGCTGTCACTAGGTGGCACGCTTGGCACCATCGCCGTGCTGCTGCGCCAGGAATTTTTACTGCTCATTATGGGCGGAGTGTTCGTGGTGGAAACCCTGTCCGTAATTTTGCAAGTAGTAACATTCAAATTGCGTGGTCAGCGTATCTTCCATATGGCACCAATTCATCACCATTATGAATTAAAGGGCTGGCCGGAACCGCGCATTATCGTGCGCTTCTGGATAATTTCGCTAATGCTAGTCCTGATCGGACTGGCTACGTTAAAAGTACGATAATTATGACAGAATATCATAACGAACAGGTGGTTATTATCGGACTCGGGCTTACAGGCTTATCTTGTGTTGATTTTTTTCGTCGCCGCGGCGTAACACCGCGGGTGATGGATACCAGATTTACGCCGCCTGGACTAAAAAATTTACCCGTAGATGTACCGCGCCACTTAGGATCACTGAACGAAGCGTGGCTGCTAGAAGCCACGCTGATCGTCGCTAGTCCAGGTATTCACTTGTCGCACCCAGCGTTGATAGCAGCAGTGGGCAAAATACCAATCGTCAGCGATATTGAGCTGTTCGCACGCGAGGCAACAACACCGGTGGTAGCAATAACCGGGTCAAATGGCAAAAGCACCGTCACCAGAATGGTGGGTAATATGGCCGCAGCCGCTGGCTGGCAGGTGGGCGTTGGAGGTAATATCGGCTACCCGGCGCTAAAGATGCTGAACGCATCTTACCAATTGTATGTGCTGGAGCTATCAAGCTTTCAACTAGAAACAACTTTTAGCCTAAAAGCATCAGCTGCAACCATCCTAAATATCAGCGAAGATCATATGAATCGCTATCCGCTTGGTTTACCTCAGTACAGAATGGCCAAACTGAACATTTATCATAATGCAGCATTGTGCGTAGTTA
The DNA here is from genome assembly GCF_900161835.1 of Sodalis endosymbiont of Henestaris halophilus. Taxonomy (GTDB): domain Bacteria; phylum Pseudomonadota; class Gammaproteobacteria; order Enterobacterales; family Enterobacteriaceae. The sequence continues at coordinate 1,262,140 of NZ_LT897836.1, forward strand.
ACGCTGACGATGTGCTCACTTTGCCTACAAGCAGACATGACGCAAGCTACGTTAGCTTTGGCGTAGAGCAAGGCCACTATTACATTAGCCAAATCGCAGGCAAAAATTGGTTAATGGCACGTGGCCAACCACTGTTAGATTGCGCAGAAATGAATGTTGGCGGACGACATAATTACACTAATGCCTTAGCCGCACTGGCACTCGCTGACGCCATAGGTATCCCACACACGGCCAGCCTGTCAGCGCTGCGGCAATTTTGCGGTTTAGCTCATCGCTTTGAGCTAGTACATGAACGCAATGGCGTGCAGTGGATTAATGATTCGAAATCAACCAACGTAGGCAGCACGCAAGCTGCGCTGAATGGACTAGAAGTGACAGGTGATTTGCATCTACTGCTTGGCGGTGATGGTAAATATGCCGATTTCACTTCGTTAGCGTCTTTGGTGCAGGGAGATCGAGTGCGGTTGTATTGTGTGGGTCAGGATGGCGCGCAATTAGCATCCCTGCGTCCTGATGACGCTACGCTAACCAAGACGCTGGAGCAGGCGATGCGTATCATCGGTACTCGGGTAAAAGCTGGAGACACAGTGTTGCTGTCGCCGGCTTGCGCCAGTCTAGACCAATTTAGAAACTTTGAAGTACGCGGCGAGATATTTACGCGATTAGCGCAGGAGGTAGGTTGATGCACATCCTTGGTTTAGGACTAATTTCGCGCCTGAATTTGTGGATGCTAGGTGAGCACGAATCGCATACGCTAAAACCAGCTTGTTTGTTATACGACCGCACGTTGCTATGGTTGACTTTGGGACTTGTCAGTATCGGTTTTGTAATGGTTACTTCTACATCGATGCCAATAGGGGCTCGTATGTCTGACGACACGTTTTATTTCGCTAAACGCCATGCTTTTTACCTCGGTTTAGCATTTTTGCTATCGCTAGCAACGCTTAGCATCCCTATGGCGGTTTGGAAGCACTATAGCTCGGGGATGTTGCTTATCACATTAGTAATTCTCCTGATATTGCTAGTGGTTGGCAGTTCTGTCAACGGTGCGGCACGATGGATTGCGCTAGGACCTCTACATATTCAGCCGTCAGAATTATCGAAGTTGACGTTTTTTTGCTACTTAGCCAGCTATCTAAGCCGCAAGATAGATGAAGTGCGAACTAACTTCTGGAGTTTTTGCAAACCTATGGGAGTTATGCTGCTGCTAGCGGTATTGCTACTGGCCCAACCAGACCTCGGAGCCGTGGTAATTTTGTTTATTACCACCACGGCGATGTTGTTCCTGGCCGGTGCTAAACTGTGGCAATTTTTATTGATTATCAGTTCAGGAATTGTCGCTATGGTGCTCCTAATTATTATTGAACCGTACCGTATGCGGCGTGTTACCTCGTTTTGGAACCCATGGGATGATCCCTTCGGCAGCGGCTATCAGCTTACCCAATCACTGATGGCATTTGGCCGCGGCCAGTTTTGGGGACAAGGACTAGGTAATTCGATACAAAAATTGGAGTATTTGCCGGAAGCTCATACCGATTTTATTTTCGCTATTTTGGGTGAAGAATTGGGTTATTTCGGCGTAGTGATAGCGCTATCTATGGTATTTTTAGTCGCAGCTCGCGCGATGTTGATTGGCCGTAAAGCGCTAAAAATAGATCAACGATTTTCAAGTTTCTTGGCCTTTTGCATCGGAATATGGTTCAGCTTACAAGCGATGGTCAACGTGGGCGCTGCAACCGGCATACTGCCCACTAAAGGGCTGACACTGCCATTAATTAGTTATGGCGGCTCAAGCCTTCTAATCATGTCGACAGCTATTGTAATGCTGTTAAGAGTAGATTTTGAGACGCGCATAGCCACAGAGCAGGCGTTTGCGAAGGAACAGCGATGGTGGGAAGAAACAGAAGATTAATGGTAATGGGTGGCGGTACCGGCGGACATGTGTTTCCAGGACTGGCAGTTGCCCATCACTTAATAGCGCAGGGCTGGCAGGTGCGCTGGCTCGGCACCACTGATCACATAGAAGCCAGTTTAGTGCCAAAACACGGTATTGACATCGACTTTATCCGCATTCATGGCCTGCGCAGGAAGGACATGAAAGCGAAACTAATAACACCAATATGCATATTGCACGCATGGTATCAGGCACAGCGTATTATGCGTGCCTGGCGACCAGATGTAGTACTGGGTATGGGTGGCTATATTTCTGGACCAGGAGGTCTGGCAGCCTGGAGCTGCGGTATTCCGGTACTGATTCATGAGCAGAATAGCATCGCCGGTCTCACCAATCGGTGTCTAGCAAAAATTGCCCATAAAGTGCTGCAAGCGTTTCCCGGCGCATTCCCCAATGCCGATGTGGTAGGCAATCCGGTGCGTGATAGGATACGATCATTACCGCCGCCAAAAGAACGCTTTCTTAAACGCAACGGCCCACTTAGGGTTTTAGTGATAGGCGGCAGTCAAGGAGCACGAGTGCTAAATAAAATTATGCCGGCAGTAGCCGGCCGTTTGGCAAACTACTTGTCCCTGTGGCATCAGGTGGGAAAAGGTGTGTTAGAGGAGGTCACTATGACATACTCGGAAATCGATAAAACGCAACACAAGGTAGTAGAATTTATCGATGACATAGCCGCCGCATATGCCTGGGCAGATATTGTGGTATGCCGCTCAGGCGCACTGACAGTGAGTGAAATCTCAGCAGTCGGTTTACCAGCACTCTTTGTTCCCTTTATGCACAAAGATCGTCATCAATATTGGAACGCGCGCCGACTGGAACAAGCTGGCGCTGCGAAAATCATCGAACAGCCAGACCTTACCGTCGAGCTGGTCAGTGATGTGTTAGCCGGTTGGAATCGAGCAACTTTGCTGATCATGGCGCAACGCGCAAGGTCAATAGATATTCCCGATTCAACGGAGCGGTTGGCAAGAATAGTGACAACAATCAGTACATCTAAGCTTGAAAAGCGATAAGAACAAACAAACTTGATTTATCTCGTCTAAAGCGTTTTTTTAATTAAGCGATAACAATGTGAATACACAACAACTATCTAAACTGCGAACTTTTATACCCGAAATGCGTCGTGTCAGGCAAATTCATTTTGTCGGTATTGGAGGGGCTGGCATGGGTGGTATCGCGGAAGTGCTAGCAAACGAGGGCTATCAAATTAGCGGATCTGATATGGCGCAGAACGCGGTGACTAATAAACTGATTGATTTAGGTGCAAAGATATATTTCAATCACCGACCAGAAAATATCAGCCCAGCCAGTGTGGTGGTGGTATCAAGCGCTATTGCACCAAATAACCCGGAAGTTGTAGCGGCCAAAGCAGCGCGTATTCCAGTTATTCAGCGCGCGGAGATGTTAGCGGAATTGATGCGTTTTCGTCATGGTATAGCCATCGCAGGCACCCACGGCAAAACTACCACGACCGCCATGGTGGCTAGCATTTACGCCGAAGCCGGTTTGGATCCAACTTTTATTAACGGCGGTTTGGTTAAAGCTGCCGGCGTGCATGCCCGTTTAGGCTGCAGCCGCTATCTAATTGCAGAGGCAGATGAAAGTGACGCCTCCTTCCTTCACTTGCAACCGATGGTAGCGATCATAACCAATATCGAAGCCGATCATATGGATACTTATCAAGGAAACTTTGAAAATTTAAAGCAATCATTCATAAACTTTCTGCATAATTTACCGTTTTACGGCCGAGCGGTCATGTGTATCGACGATCCGGTAATTCGTGAACTACTGCCACGCGTCGGGAGAAAAATCAGCACCTACGGCTTCAGTGAAGATGCTGATTTGCATATTACTAATTACCGCCAAAATGGTGCGTGCGGCAATTTTACCCTGACCAGACAAGATAAGTCTAATTTGCGAGTGAAACTTAACGCGCCAGGCCAACACAATGCGTTGAATGCAGTAGCAGCGATCGCGGTGGCAACAGAAGAAGGCATTAATGATGAGAGTATTTTACAAGCGCTGCTTCAATTCCAGGGGACAGGACGGAGATTTGATGATTTGGGTCGCTATGATTTGAGCAATGTCAACGGTAAAAAGGGTGAAGTTATGCTGGTTGACGATTACGGCCATCACCCTACCGAGGTGAAAGCCACCATCAAAGCTGCAAGGGCTGGATGGCCGGAAAAGCGGCTGGTGATGGTATTTCAGCCGCACCGTTATACGCGTACGCGAGATTTATACGAAGATCTAGCCAACGTGTTATCTAGTGTAGATGTCTTGCTGATGTTGGACGTGTATCCCGCTGGTGAAGCGCCGATACCCGGTGCCGATAGTCGCTCTTTGTGTCGAGCAATACGCGGGCGCAGCAAGGTTGTCCCTATTTTAGTACCGGATATTAATGCGCTGATGGCGCCGCTGGCTATGGCCTTAGAAGATAATGATTTAGTGCTAATACAAGGAGCTGGCACGGTAGGTAAAATCGCCCGTCAATTAGCTGATAGCCGCCTACAACCACAGGCGAACGAGGGACGGAATGGTGGTTATTAAATGGCCCTATTTTTGCCAGTATTATCAGCTGGTCTTTGAGGAGGCGACTGGCTGACATGTCACAAGCGGAGATAAACGTACGCAATCGTAAAACGGATAAAGATGCTGCGTACCGCAGCATCGGCCATCAGCTCTCGCGTCTAATCTGCCTATTAATTATGTTTAGTATTATCGCATGCAGCGGTTTCATAGCTGTAGTCTGGATAAAAAACGTCTATCGTTTACCGCTGTCCCGACTGGTAGTAACCGGAGTGCGTCACTATACCACCAATAATGATATTCGCCAGGCGATTATAGAGTTAGGGATTCCAAACACATTTGGAACGCAAGACGTCAGCATCATTCAACATCAGATTGAGTGCATGCCATGGATTAAACAGGTTAGCGTGCGTAAACAGTGGCCGAATGAATTAAAAATCCATGTAGAAGAATATATGCCGGTGGCGCGCTGGAATGATTTACATCTACTGGATAATAGCGGCAAAGTGTTCTATGTGCCGGAAGCGCGCCTCGGCAATCAAACCATGCCGATGCTTTATGGACCTGAAGGCAGTGAACAAAATGTCTTAGCTGGCTACCGTAAGATAAATGATATTTTGATATCCGCCAAAATTCAACTCAAAGCGGTAAACATGAGCTCCCGTCATGCGTGGCAATTAACTTTAAGGGATAATACCCAGTTAGAGCTAGGACGGGACGATCAAGTTAAGCGCTTACAGCGCTTTATCGGGATTCGTCCGGTTCTTTTCCAGCAGGCTTTTAACGATAATAAGCGTATAAACTACGTAGACCTACGCTATGACTCGGGTATGGCCGTCGGTTGGATAACGGGGACCTATATAGAGCCAAAAAACAGTAAGTAGCCACAGACTCAAGCACAGGCAAAATAACAATGATCAAAGCGACGGACAGAAAACTGTTAGTAGGACTGGAGATCGGCACGGCTAAAGTGGCCGCTCTAGTAGGAGAGGTGTTGCCTGATGGCGTGGTGCATATCATCGGTGTCGGAAGTTGCCCATCTCGTGGCATGGATAAAGGTGGAGTTAACGATTTAGAATCGGTAGTAAAATGCGTACAGAGTGCTATCGATCAAGCGGAATTGATGGCAGACTGCCAAATCTTGTCAGTATATCTAGCCTTATCTGGTAAACATATTAGCTGTCAGAATGAAATCGGTATGGCACTAATTTCCAAAGAAGAAGTCACACAGGAAGACATAGAGAACGTAGTGCACACTGCTAAATCGGTGCGGGTGCGTGACGAGCACCGCATCCTGCATGTTATTCCGCAAGATTACGAAATTGACTATCAGGAAGGAATAAAGAATCCGGTTGGCTTATCCGGCGTGCGAATGCAAGCTAAAGTTCACCTAATTACATGCCATAATGATATGGCAAAAAACATTATCAAAGCAGTTGAGCATTGCGGACTGAAAGTTGACCAATTAATTTTTGCAGGTTTAGCATCAAGTTATGCGGTATTAACAGAAGATGAACGTGAGCTAGGCGTGTGCGTCGTAGATATAGGCGGCGGCACCATGGACATGGCGATCTATACTGCCGGATCGCTACGTCATACTAAGGTCATTCCCTACGCTGGCAACGTGGTAACTAGCGATATAGCCTATGCATTTGGTACTCCACCCACTGATGCTGAAGCAATTAAGGTTCATCACGGCTGCACACTGGGAGAAGTAGTCAGCAAAGACGATAGTGTTGAAATGCCTAGCGTAGGAGAGATGCCGTCTCGTATACTACAACGCCATGCCTTGGCCAAAGTCATTGAGCCGCGTTATATTGAACTGCTCAATATGATCAACAATGAAATTTTACAGTTACAAGAACAACTGCGAGCACAGGGGTTAAAGCATTATTTAGCTGCAGGCATCGTGCTGACTGGCGGTGCGGCACAAATTGACGGTCTGGCGGCATGCGCTCAACGCGTATTTCACACTCAGGTTCGCATCGGCTATCCGTTAAACATCACCGGTCTTACCGATTATGCGCAAGAACCTTATTATTCAACCACCGTTGGGTTACTGCATTACGGTAAAAAAACACATTTAAACGGCAAAGTAGATGTCAAAAAACGAACGTCTGTCAGCACATGGTTTAAAAAGTTAAGTGACTGGTTGTGCAAAGAATTTTAATGATATTCAATACAGAATTTGGTTATATAAACAGCCGATTCCAACGTCACAGGCACAAAAGGAGAGGAATAATGTTCGAACCTATGGAATTAACCAACGACGCGGTGATTAAAGTCATCGGTGTCGGCGGCGGCGGCGGAAATGCCATAGAGCATATGGTGCGCGAGCGCATTGAAGGCGTAGACTTTTTCGCGGTAAATACTGATGCTCAAGCATTACGTAAAATGGCTGTGGGTCAAACGATTCAGATCGGTAGCAACATTACCAAAGGACTTGGAGCCGGCGCTAATCCTGAAGTGGGCCGCAACGCCGCCAAGGAAGACAGCGAAGCGCTGCGGTCCGCACTTGAGGGAGCCGACATGGTATTTATTGCTGTCGGCATGGGCGGAGGGACCGGCACAGGCGCCGCACCTGTTCTAGCGGAAATCGCTAAGGAACTGGGTATCTTAACTGTTGCCGTGGTAACCAAGCCGTTTAACTTTGAAGGCAAAAAACGCATGGCGTTCGCTGAACAAGGCATTGCTGAACTTTCAAAGCATGTTGATTCGTTTATCACTATTCCTAATGATAAGTTACTGAAAGTTTTAGACCGCGGCATTTCTCTACTCGATGCATTCGGCGCCGCCAACAACGTATTGAAAGGCGCGGTACAGGGTATCGCCGAACTAATCACCCAGCCGGGACTAATGAACGTCGACTTTGCTGACGTGCGCACCGTAATGTCAGAAATGGGTTACGCCATGATGGGTTCTGGTGTTGCCTGCGGCGAGGATCGCGCGGAAGAAGCAGCAAAAATAGCAATTTCTAGCCCTCTGCTGGAAGATATCGATCTGTCTGGCGCCCGCGGGGTACTAGTCAACATAACTGCCGGCTTCGATCTGCGACTAGAAGAATTTGAAATAGTAGGTAACAATGTCCGTGCTTTTGCCTCTGACACCGCCACCGTGGTCATAGGTACATCACTAGATCTAGATATGAAAGATTCTCTGCGCGTTACCGTCGTAGCAACTGGTATCGGCATGGATAAACGACCGGAAATTACGCTGGTGAATAATAAACAAAGCAACTCGCCTATCATGGATAATCGCTACCGCGATCACGCTGCAGGCATGTCTTCGCTCAAAACAGTAGCAAAAATGGTCAGTGACCAAAACACACATGGGGATACGGAACCAGACTACTTGGATATTCCTGCTTTCCTGCGCAAGCAGGCGGATTAACCCATGCTATATGTTATGTTAAAACAATAGCTCTTTATGTTTAACTGTTTCGTTAACTAGACTCGTATAATTATAAAAGAGTTATAGCCGATATGGTTAAATCATGAGAAGAAAAGATGATCAAACAGCGGACATTAAAACGTATCGTGCAGGCTACCGGTGTGGGGTTACATACCGGTAAAAAGGTCACACTGACACTACGACCTGCACCGGCAAACACTGAGATCGTCTATCGTAGAATCGATTTAAGCCCACCGGTAGATTTTCTCGCAAATGCCAAGGCAGTGCGTGACACCATGTTGTGCACTTGCTTGGTAAACGAGCATGACGTGCGGATCTCTACTGTTGAACACCTAAACGCGGCGCTAGCCGGATTAGGGATCGATAACATAATCGTTGAAGTTGATGCTCCTGAAATTCCGATCATGGATGGCAGCGCTAGCCCTTTTGTTTACTTATTGCTAAATGCTGGCATTAAAGAACTTCAGAACAGCGCAAAAAAATTTTTGCGTCTCAAACAAGCAGTACGTGTCGCGGATGGAGATAAGTGGACTGAGTTAGCACCGTTTAATGGTTTTACGCTCGATTTCACCATCGATTTCAAACATCCTGCGATAAATTCTAGCTCGCAACGTTATTTCTTGAACTTCTCTGCTGAATCGTTTGTTCGCCAAATAAGCCGCGCGCGCACTTTTGGATTCATGCGAGATATTAAGTACCTGCAATCTCACGGTTTGGCCCTAGGTGGCAGCTTTGACTGCGCTATCGTAGTCGATGATTACCGTGTGCTAAACGAAGAAGGACTCCGTTTTTCAGATGAGTTTGTCCGCCACAAAATGCTTGATGCCATCGGTGACCTATTTATGTGTGGTCATAACATCATCGGAGCATTTACCGCCTTTAAATCCGGACACGCTATGAACAACAAGCTATTACAGGCAGTGCTGTCGCGGCAGGAAACTTTCGAATTCGTAACTTTCGAGGACGTAGCAAAACTTCCACTAGCATTCAAAATGCCTTCTTTCGTTCTGCCTTGAATGTACTCCTCGCGCGATAATAAAGCTATGCACAGCGATTTCCGATAAGACTTTGCGCAAGCAAGGATTAGCAGTAAAGCACCTATTTTTTTCGATGGACGTAATCAGTACTTTTTCCGGCAAGATCTGCTAATCTTTCCAACGCATTCTTTAATTTCCCTTCACTGCTTGCTGACACATGACGAATAAAAGCGGCACTCTGTAAGCTCAAATGCCATGTATTTTCTCCACATAGCTGACGGTAAAGTTGCCAGTCGTTGTCATTCTTTTGAGCGGTCAATGCCTGTGTTTTCGCCAAATTAGGGTTAATCCTGATGTCGATGCACGACAATGATGGTAAAATTTGCGTTCTTAACTTAGATAATAGTTGAGGTTGTTCATAGCGTAATCGCATTTGCCAACTAGCATTAGCGGTTTCTAGCACCAGCATGCCATGTCGGAAATTTGCAACACGGCAGGAAGGACGCATCGGTGCTGGCAATAGTGCGTTGACCATACGGTTAAGTTTAAGCAACATTATGGCCTGTTGTTTAATCTGCGATAAGGACACGAGACGCCTCTCAGTAGAGGCGTCAAATAGACTATCGATTGGATATGGATGACTATAGCGCATAATAAAACTCCAATGGAATAAATAAGTTGGTAATGGGTATTTTAAATCGTTGTCAACACTTTAATATAAAATATTTCTGTCTGCATCCCAAGGGGGAAATAATCGTATCCGGATTTGACTCGCTATTATCGCGTGACGACGTTCAGGAGATGCTGCACAAGATCGATTACTTTGCTAGTCTTAGCCTGTTAATAGTTTATCAAACCTATTGCAGCCAACGGACAATGCTGAAGCAAACCCTACGACGTAAAGCCTACATTGTTGATTATTGGCACCAACATGTCATCATCAGCACCGCCATTCGTCATCTATCTTTTGCTCGGGTGCCTGCAGTAGGCGTATCGATGAGCATACTGCATCAAACTAGTTATATGGCCTTTATCTACGACTACATCATCAATATTCGTCTCATGCAACTGCATAGAATACGGGCCGGCCCACGGGCTACTGCTTAATCCTTAAAGATCGTAACTTTACCACCAACGCCTTTTGGTCGCCGATAAACGGGGACCGTGATGAGATGTAACTAATTATGTTAACAAAATTATTTACCAAATATTTGAGCAGCCGAAACGATCGTATCCTGCACCGCATGAAAAAAACAGTGGATGCCATCAATCAAATGGAGCCAGCAATAGCACAGTTGAGTGATAGAGATCTAAGAGCCAAAACCATCAAATTTCGCGAGCTTATTAAAAAAGGGACGACCATCGATAGTCTGCTTCCGGAAGCTTTTGCCGTAGTGCGCGAAGCCAGCAAACGTGTGTTCGGCATGCGTCATTTTGACGTGCAATTGATGGGTGGCATTGTGCTTAACAATCGTTGCATCGCCGAAATGAGTACCGGTGAAGGAAAAACCTTAACAGCCACCTTGCCAGCGTACCTAAACGCTCTCAGTGGAAAAGGCGTACATATCGTAACAGTGAACGATTATCTTGCTAAGCGTGATGCGGAAAACAACCTTCCGTTATTTAAATTCCTGGGGCTAAGCGTCGGCATCAACCTACCGGGGATGCCAGCGAAGGATAAGCGCGCGGCTTACGCCGCCGATATTACCTACGGCACCAATAACGAATATAGTTTTGACTATTTGCGCGACAACATGGCGTTGAGCCTAGAAGAACGAGTGCAGCGAAAACTACATTATGCACTTCTGGATGAGGTAGATTGCATCTTGATCGATGAAGCACGCACCCCTCTTATTATCTCCGGTCCTGCGGAAGACAGCTCCGATATGTATCGTCGCGTGAATAAATTAATACCTCATTTTATTCGCCAAGATAAAGAAGATTCCGATAATTTTCAGGGCGAGGGACACTTTTCGGTAGATGAGAAATCTTGTCAGGTAAATTTAACTGAACGGGGACTGGTTATGATTGAAGAATTACTAGTAAAAGCCAGTATTATGGATAAAAAAGCATCACTCTACTCATCCACCAACATCATACTGATGCATCATGTGATCGCGGCATTGCGCGCCCACGTACTGTTCAATCGCGATGTAGATTATATTGTTAAAAACGATGAAGTAATTATCGTCGACGCACATACTGGACGCACCATGCCAGGAAGACGATGGTCTGAAGGGTTACACCAGGCGATAGAAGCTAAAGAAAATGTAACTATTAAGAATGAAAACCAGACACTGGCGTCCATTACCTTCCAAAATTATTTCCGACTCTATGAGAAACTAGCGGGTATGACCGGGACTGCTGATACAGAAGCATTTGAGTTCAGATCTATCTATAAACTAGACACCATCGTGGTGCCTACAAACCAGCCGATGATACGCAAAAATTTCTCTGACTTGATCTATATGACAGAAAAGGAAAAAATTGACGCTATTATTGAGGATATTAAATCCTGCACCCAACGTGGTCAGCCGGTACTGGTAGGAACAATCTCCATTGAAAAATCGGAGTTAATTTCCAGAGAACTAACAAAAACCGGTATTGCACATAAGGTGCTTAATGCAAAATTCCACGCTATGGAGGCAGAAATCATCGCGCAGGCCGGCCAACCAGGAGCAGTTACTATAGCCACTAACATGGCCGGCCGCGGTACTGATATAGTATTAGGAGGTAACTGGCAAGTAGAAATCGCGGCCCTGGAAACGCCGCCGGACAAGCAGAAGATCGTTGCCATCAAGAAAGCCTGGTTACAGCGTCATCAGGCAGTGTTGGCAGCAGGAGGTCTTCATATCATTGGCACTGAGCGTCATGAATCGCGTCGTATAGACAATCAACTGCGAGGCCGTGCAGGACGTCAGGGAGACGCGGGCTCATCCCGTTTTTACTTATCGATGGAGGATGCCCTAATGCGTATTTTCGCATCCGATCGCGTTTCAAGTATGATGCGAAAACTGGGAATGAAACCGGGTGAAGCCATCGAGCACCCTTGGATCACCAAGGCGATTGCCAATGCTCAACATAAAGTGGAAAGCCGTAATTTTGATATCCGCAAGCAACTGCTTGAATATGATGATGTCGCTAACGATCAGCGACGTGCAATCTATACCCAACGCAACGAATTGCTAAACGTATCCGACATTAGCGCTACCATCAAAAGTATCCGCGACGATGTACTAAAAACTATTTTTAATAACTATATTCCACCCCAATCACTAGAAGAAATGTGGGATGTACAGAGATTAGAGCAATGTTTAAAAGATGACTTTGATTTGGATCTTTCTATTGCACAATGGGTGAACAATGAACCGGGCCTGCAAGAAGAAACCTTACGAGAGCGCGTGCTTAATCATACGTTGATGCAATATCAACATAAGGAAAAGATCGTCGGCAGCGACATAATGCGCAATTTCGAGAAAAGTGTCATGCTACAATCGCTTGATTTATTTTGGAAAGAACATCTAGCAGCAATGGATTATCTTCGTCATGGCATACATCTGCGCGGCTATGCGCAAAAAGACCCGAAACAAGAGTATAAACGCGAATCTTTTAAGATGTTTTCTTTCATGCTCGAATCGCTAAAATATGAAGTAATTAGCACTCTTAGCAAAGTGCAAGTGCGCATACCGGAAGAAGTAGAGACCACGGGGAAAAACGGCATAAACGGCATGCATATGAACTATCAGGTGTCGACGGTAAAACTCGTTACGGGAGTAATACTTCCGCGGCGCTAGAAAACCTTAAAATCGGGCAAAATAATCTTTGTCCGAGCGTTTTAGGTAAGAAATTCAAACAATGTCACGGAAAATTATAGTCAGGCGAGAATATTAAAGCAGTGAGCAATCGTTCGTTACGCTAGATCTGCCGGACCTTTTATTAAAAATAAGTTATATTTTCAAAAGGAGGCGGTCTAGTAATATGAGTTTATGTTCAGGAAGGATAATAACGACGTCGCTATTAATCATGGCAGAAGGTATTATTCATTATACTCGGTGGGGAGTATGTATTGCCATTTCCGCCTTAGCGAAATTATTTATAAAAAACTTTAACACTGCCTTAATATTAATAGTGTAATGTAAGGTATAAAACCTAATTAGAGTCCGAAATTCATCAACAACGATATCTATCCTTGCCGATAAGCATGTTTGCGTGTTGGTGTTCACGGCAAGTTACTAATCTGTAAATTTTTTAGGCTAAACACAAGCCTTATAAGCAACCCACTGTGCGCTGGTCACGAATTATTTTTCTTAACGAAGCAGAATAATCCTCACCCGAGGGGGTAAGGGTTTGAATTTCGTGCAGATAGTAGGCATACCGTCTGCTGTTCGATACAATAACAGTTAAGAGGTAATAGATTTTTAATAAAGCAGGCTTATACCATCGATGCTTATAGAACGCGTGTCGTGAGCAACAACAAGATCTAAAGAGCATTAAAGTCAATATCTTTAGCGTTCATCAAGCGCTTCTATCTTAGCTACTTCCACGTTCAGTTCATCTAGCTTATTTTTCATTAAGTTCCGACAATACCTGGTCAATACGCGCACTTGTGCTCGATTGTAACTTGCAGTATCAATCGGCGGTAGTATTTCTATAATGACTAAGCCATTAGACCAGCGATTGAGTTTAATTTTGTTTGAGGTATTAGAAACGCAAATTGGCACAATAGGAACCTCAGCGGCAATTGCCGCGTAAAATGCTCCGGTTTTAAAAGGCAATAAACCGCGCCCGCGACTACGGGTGCCTTCAGGAAACATCCAAATAGAAATATTACGTTTTTTAATGTGTTGTACAATTTTATTAATTGTGCTATGAGCACGGGTGTTATTATCGCGATCAATAAGCAAATTACCAGTCAACCAATAAAGTAGTCCAAACAGTGGCATCCAAAGCAAGCTTTTTTTTCCTACTGTTACAGTACGAGGCTGCACCACATATGCAGCGGTCACCATATCATAGTTGTTCTGATGATTTGCGATATAAATGCAATTTTGCGGTAGAGTCACACCCTCGGGATAGCGAACTTTCAATTGGATGCCAAACATAGGAGACATACTGCCAAACCAGCGGCCAAAGGTAGCAACATGCCGAGGATCTCGCGGGCTGAACAAGCAGTAAATTAAGCCAAAAATGCATATAGTTATAGATAGTAACACCACAAAAATGGTGCGAACAATAGCAATCATAGTTACACTTAACTTTTAGCCGAGATTAGTATAATAACTTACAGACAAAATACACAATAATTATCTCGATCAGCGGACGGTGTTTAAAACAGCATAGTATTATTATTTATTACCGTATAGCATCGGTCATGCAAGTGATATTGTTTTTTCTTTTCTTGCGCCAACTAGTGGATCGATAATTTCCACTTAATCAATATGACGCAATCCGCGCGGTAACAGTATTCTATTATGACCTCGTTCGGCACTAAATTTTGCAAGTCTTTAGAACGCAGAATGCGCTTGCATTTTCCGATATGAAAAATGGCAGAAGCCTGGTTAGACAACAAATAAAGACTCGCGAGGTCATCCTTACCTGAAACAATATCCTCGGAAGGAATAGAAATAATTTTATTGCCTTTTCCTCTCGACAACTGAGATAAAGTATCAACGGGGAACATAAGCAACCGCCCGGCAGTAGTTAGCGCCAATAAATTATGAGCAGTATCTTTTATCCATAACGGCAACAACACTTTTTTTGTTGAGATAACGTCAAAAGAGCCTTGTTGGCACGATTACGTGTGACTTAGCTTGCTAAAAGCTACACACGAAACCATAGCCAGCATCGGAGGCTATAAGCAATTTCTAATCGGCTGCGCCGGTGAGCATTTGCTTAACCGAGGCTACAAGAGGTAAAGTAAGCTTACTGGTCAACGGGCTCACCTTGGCTGCGCGGCAATGGCAGGTTAATAGACTCTAATGCGTAACTACGTCCGGTGGAATCTATAAATACCACTGGATGATTGCTATTTCCATGCACTGACACCCAATAATTATCACCGGAACGGTAACAGAGTCTATGCGGATCGATTGTATGGACCTTGACGCTGCGTATCCATCCCATAGTAGACAAAATCACCGTAATTGGTTCCGGCGGCAGCAAGCTTACTTTTGCTCAATATTTTGCCTCTTCACGTTGCATCAACGGTAAAAGACGTACATCGCCGTAAGTGGCAGCATCCGCTTGATTTCTTTTTTTAGCATGCTTTTGAACTTGCGTTCAAAAGTCAGGATTGCCTGGATATTGTTACACTCTTTCTCAAGATTATTCTGTTCGCATCGTAACTGCATTTCTTTTAGTTTAGCTACATGACAGAGTTTCAACTCAAGAATAGCGTCAACCTTGGATATCGCTTAACTCGAAACGCTGTATCAGAATCTGTTTAGGTTCACTCTCGGAGTGAATGATATGAATTACCTCATCCAAGTTGAGGTAGGCGACCAGCAAACCTGTTATAATGTACAACCGACGTCTTATTGACTCTAGCCAGAAGTTAAGCCGGCGGCGCACAATGCCGCGACGATAAACCAGCCATTCCGACAAAATATCGTTCAGATTTTTTAATTCCAGACGGCCATTCAAACCGATCATGTTCATATTGACGCGATAACCACGTTCTAAATCAGTGGTGGCGAACAGATGATGCATAACCGGCATCATATCACAGCAATTAGAGCGCGGGACAATAACCAGGCGAGTCTGGTTTTTATGATCAGATTCATCGTGCAAATTCTCTATCATCGATAATTTTTTCGCGCGCACCTGAATGGCTATCTGTTCTAGCACTTTGGTACTAGAAACCTGATACGGCAAAGATATTATGACCGCTTCACTATTTTCGACTGTCCATAGCGCTCGCATGCACACGGATTCACGACCAGTTTTATACATCTTACGCAGATCTTCAAGGGGGTAATTATTACTTGCCTCAGTTGGAAAATCTGGTCCCTTTACGTGTTCCATTAAGTTTTCCAAAGTAGCGGCAGGATTTTCTAACAGCGCAATAACCGCTGACGCTACTTCGTGTATATTATGCGGCGGTATATCAGTTGCCATTCTAACTTCGATTCCAGTCGTGCCATTAAGCAACACATTAGGTAATCTAGACGCAGCATATTTGGTTCTTCTAACTTCCCGTTAAAATTAGGCACATAATTAACAGTTCCCTGCTTCAACTCGCCAAGCAATACTTCAGCGCATAGCTAGACAGACGCGATTCTGTCTAGCGCATGGCGGCGAAAGATTTGGGATCGTCTGGAGCTCTCCAGTTACCCTAACCATCTACCATAGGGTAACGGACACGAAAAGTGTTGTGCCATCAGTACCATGGCTTCGTAAGCAGGAGATATTGCCGTGAGGATGGTATTGACCTGATACATCACCAATAGTGCACGCTGACTTTTTGTATTTTGCACTAGCATTCAGCCATAATTCTTATATCGCTTAAACAATACGGCATTGTACCGACTTTAGCCCACTGCCAATAAACGGCAGTGCTCGATCCATGATAACGTACATTGAGTATTTACGGTATGCACTTTCTATAAATTTATGCAGAGCCATACGTTCGCCGGTGTCATGATTTATCTCGCTCATTGATTATTATTTCCTTTGACCGCGATTACATGAACAATCAAAATCATATTGATAAGCGGATGGTATGGAATTTACAAGTAGATACTTAACTTTTCTGGTCCACGACTGCAAAATCACTAGCGTAGCGCCAATACGCTAACATCTTTATGTCACGCAATATTCCGTAAAATAAATAATAGAATCTCAGAAGTTAGATAAACTATCACGCGCATTTAAATATATCTTTTGTTAACTAATTAATTTATGAAAGAAAATAAAATATAGAAAACTATCATCACGGCAATTATAGGAATCATAATCAAATTAGCACAAAATACACGGGTTTATCCGCTATCGTAGTGCTCAAGTCAACCGTGTTAGCCGAAAGACAAATGCTGAGAAGATACTTTGTTTGCCAACTATATTAAACAGTGATCGTAACATAAAACTGAACTTTCCTTTGCATTTTATGCAAACGATAAAAAAATTAGGCATTTTTAAACAATACTGCCAAATGCAAATATAGATTCTCATCGCGCTAATATTTATAACAACATAATAAATGTCACTATTAATGTTTTATATAGTTATACCGCGTCTAAATGCAGCTAACAGAACACTAATATAATTTGTCACGGCTATTTTTTGTATCTTTGATCTTGCGAAAATAATGCGAAAAAGGCTAAACCTACCGGGTGTACTGTTATCGCTGGTTGAAATTAGGCGTGTAACTCGAAGACATATGAGTAGCTATAGCAGATATTTCGATCAAAGAATAGTAATTATTCTTAGCAATATTCTAATTTTCTATTTTTATTGTTGAATCATAGTCGCTTTAATTATGATATCGATCATGTGATCGATTTGCATATATAATAATAGGAATTTAAAATCATCTTATCAGACGGGATAACATTGTTCATCGTATGATGTCATCCACCCATCAAAAGCCGTTTTAACTACATCAAAGACAGACAATATGTTTAGAAAAATGCCGGCACCCCAACTTTGCGGACACTCAGGCATGTTGCGATATACGAGCATCTAACATTGAAAAATAAATGAAATGAGCGCGGAAATCATCAAAATATCTTAGTAGATTATGCTGGAACACGTAGCCCATTTTCAGTATCTTCCTAATTATAATGTGCTAGCTTCAATGTACACCGGATAAGCTACAGAATACCATACTTTATCGCATTCTGTAGCACCTCGAACAAAAAGAGTTGTTAAGTAGCCAGACTTGGCTGGTATTACATTAAAACTCTTTCTATTTCTAGGCAGTGACATCTTTATGCAGCAATGTTTCCCGGTTGTCGTAAAATTACTATATTTAAGTTTTGCCAGACCTGACCGTCGATTCCAAATAATTACGCACTAAAACCGCATTGCTTCTAATTAGATCTTTAAAAAAAATCTTATGTTACTAACGATATTTTAGTAATTAAGAAACAAGTAACTTCTTTTATTACCTCTAACGGCTGATAGAACTTAGTGGTAAAATAATGGTGGCGCAAGATGCATACCTAGCTTGTATGCAGCATCTGCATACAAATTATTGTATAAATTAGCTACAATCAATAATAATTAGAAAAATCGTTCTATGTTATCATATTTTATAGAATATCGTGATATAAATACTGATGCTGTCGTATATATCTAACTATAGCAGTATGTTAAAGAACAAAAATTCTATCTAGATATGATGAGCGATCAAGCATCAATAACTGAGATTGTCTAAGATAATCACGTATAATTAAGCTTATTTAAAAGAAGATACTACAACTGACATAGTTAATAAACTATTACCGACAGTATACTGGTGGCTAATCTCAGTGTGCAAAGTTTAAAACACTCACTTCTGAATTATTAGCAAATCTAGTGCATAAAATTATGCTACTTGGCTTTTATTTTTATCTTTTATTTAGATAATACTTCACTACCAAGATCAGAACGTTAACTTCCCTTTGCCGTTTATAAGATTATTGTAGCAAGATAGAGCAATTTTATACATAGATATTATTTTTTCTTACGAGCCATACTTTTTCACGTGTTAGCTTCGAATCTTCATTGTAGCAAAATGCATGTTAAATAAGATTTATAGTTATTTTACAATTATTATCCTAACGAAATGTCGTAGAATTTTTAAAATTTTTACGATCTTTCTATAGCTTATTCATGACTGCGAGAAACTTCGCTAAACACCTTGCTAACAAAATAAAAAATCTTTTTTATCTGCATACTCATAATCAGTATGTAATGTTGATAGAGGATTGATTTAGATTTTGAGAGTTAAATCAGTAGTAAATGCTTTGCTCGTTGGTCTATCTATAATATAAAGAATTTTAGGTTAACATAAGACTTAAGAGTAAGTAACTTATCTCAGTGCCCCACACTCATGCGTATATGATATATACTGATTCAGCGGCCAATTTTTCAAATACATGACAAAACAGTGATGTGCACTACTGATGTGTTGTCTTAAACATGCTAGTCCGCTAACAAAAATGTAAATATCATTGATATACGTAGTAATCGAAAAAACGCAATGGCACGATGTTTAAAAGTAGAGCGCTAGTATTTTAAAAAATAGCTAGTAGTGAATAAAACCCGGAGGCTTTTTATTCAAACCAAACATTGCTCATGGCCGCCAGGTATATCTTAAACCTGTTATCTCCAGCGTTAGGTTAATTAATTTTACAACCAACGATACTAGCGTGTAATTATTAGTATGCTTTGTTGCCATCTTTGTTTAGTTAAAATTGATTATAGCTCACATATTGCGGGTGGCTTTTCAACATTAAATAATAATTTATATTAATATTCAGCTAGGTTTCCTGGTTCAATACCTTTTCATCGTCAGAAAATAAATATACATGCTAATAAAAGTAATATTATCAGTTAATTACTGGTTATAAGAAAATGCATCGTAATCTAATAATTTAGGAAAATTACCGCCGACTTAGTATACATCTTGATGTACGCAAAGATGTATTGCTATGAGCAAAGGTATGAGTACGTTCGAATAAAATATGGCGATTTAGCCGTAATAGTTGTACAATACAAACTGTACTATTCCCTCTTGCCTCTGCTTTAAGGCAGACTTAGTGCCGCGCAATCTTTTATTAAACATGGCGTTATTACAACATAGACACTACTAAACTTGGATAAGCTCCCTTTGTTTATTGTTATAAAGCCGATAAGTAAGGATGTTATAGACCAGCATAGTACTATGGCTAGGCCACAGAATTTTAAAGAAATAAAATCAATATCGATTGATAGTCATTCTCACGCGATAATGCGACTAAACTATTTTAAAAGGCGATACAGGAAAGAAGCTAAAACCATTGTGTTACGTACAAATCAAACCATCACAAGACATCTTATTTTTATTTATCAAATACCTTACAGAACAAGGTAAATATTTTACTTTGTCTTTAAGAGACATCTTGTTTATATGAAGAAACATAATACAAAATTACAGATAGCTATGCTAACTCTACGTGTGAAAAAGGGTTGTAGATATACCATAGCTAAGGAAACCAACCGAGTGATCACTGTAGCGAAGACCATAACATATCCCCGGAGCATTTAATATATGAAACAATGAGAAACAGATATCTTTAAGCACCAATGGTAAAAAAATCTTAAAATAAGTAAATTACTTACTTTCATGAATACCTAATGCATACCACACTACCTGGTCTCGGTTAAACCTAATAGTTCTAAGAATAACTGATGAATTAAAAAACTTTTAAACAACCGATGAGAAGTTAAGGTGATCAGTAGACTAAATTGCCATGAATTATATAAGCTATATTAGCTACATTATAATTACCATCCAGTTTTTTATACGTAACGCCTCCGACAGCGTTGTTACTGCGCCATAGAGCTAAACACTACATTATTTTTGCTGGGAAATAAACGATCAACATAGCGCAACCTGCAATCGGTAACGAACTAATCTCTAGTATTAGCTAGTTATAATGTATTAATGTTATCATTTAGTCTAAGAAAATAATGTATTTTTCTTATTGAAGTTATATCACTAAATATTAATAAGAGATTAGTTAACTTATCCGAATGATATTCGGCCACCGTTTTTGCAAAACGTCTAGTTTTTTTATACAAACTGATTATCAAAATAGATACAACCGCGTAGCTGATAAGCACCTTATGCGATTGAATACTAACTCATATGCAGCTTAGTATACGGACACAGCCATTACTTTTTTATATTATTACGCTATAGCTCTTCACCGAAGAAAGGACAGCATTGCACAATTTAGACCAGATGATATGTAAATTAACGTTTTATTATAACCATTGCAGTTATATAATTGTAGTATTTCCCAAGATAATCTAGACAATAGCTTCGTTTTTCTTTTTCTCCACACGATAAAGTTGCTGAAGCAGCATATTTTTAAAAGATTCTGATGATACAACGTATTTATACCCAACATTTTTTGTGAGAAGTTGTAACCTTAACCGGCCATCGCTTTGTTAGATAGCTGAAATATGTCTAATTGACTATCAGTTATTGACCTGCAAATATTTTTACTGACGCCGCATTTATCTATGCAACTAACACTACTACCAGGTTAGATCGTTTCCTTAGCGATGCGAGATCGCTATATTTTAACACGTTCTGCGGCTTATTTTTGTAACGTGTAATAATATCTATGACTAAACATGATGCTGACACCGCCTGGATCTTTATGATAGAAAATCTAGTGTGTTTCGTGGATCCCTAACAATAATCAATATTAACGATTTTTAATACAGATTGAAGTATTGTTAATATTATTCAGACTCATTTAACTGTGTACACCCAAGTGCCAAACCTGTTTATTTTCTTGCACTCACTCCGTGCATTAAACATTATCGGTTTCCCGCAGACTTGGATTGTGGGGAAGGGGGAAATAATATCATAGATATTCACGCCGCCTTACGTAAACTGCAGCAGAGATTATTTATCATTAACGGCTATATAAAAAATCGAATGAGTTTTTTCTGTAATTAAAAGATAAAACATATTGTTCGCATAATCATCTGATTAATTAAAATTATCGCTAGTATTTCAAATACCCCACCTATCCACGCACCATATATGAGCCTAAGTACACCCAAAAGAAATATGATTTTAATATAAATATTTTTAATATTTATATTAATTGTGTACCAACTCACTTAGTGAGTTACATCCTTATTAAAGGATCCTATCTTTTCTAAGTTAATTAAAACAGATTAAATACCATTTAAAGGGTTATTTTTTTATAATCTTAGTTCTTGATGCGCTAAATTAAAACTTCACTGGCACAAAAGTTATGATTTATTTAGGGGCGTTAAATCTTTATTATGCTAATATAATCTGATAGTGCTGTAATACCCTAAGTGTTGTTTATAATCTAGTGATATAATACATTATCGTGAATTTAGCTTCATAAAGCTATTAACAGACTCTCATTGAGTCTCTTCATCTCTTTTCTGCAGAAGCCTAAAAACGTATTGACTAATATACCACATTTGCCTTGCTTGACAGCTTGTGCTCTGCATTATTAGATATCAGCATAACATTAAACCGTTACTTACAGCTAGTATAAGTAACTTTCTTTAATCACGTTTAGAAAAATCAAACTAGAAGTAAGCTACGCAGCCACTAGGTCATCTAAAACACTTTTACTAAGCACCCGAGCCAGAAAGATTAACATCGCTCTTACTAGCAATAGATTGCAGATAAATACATTTTATCCCCATATATCAGACTGCATTTTAATGCCTGGCTAAGCATTAGATTTGGCAGAATAATAATGCCATAAGTATTAATTACTTTGATCAACATAAATGTCTAACATAGAGATGTTAACTGAGTTGTTGCGTTATAAATTTAACGCTGGTTACAACTCGTCGAATAAATACGACATTAAGAGTTTCAGGCCTTGTTAAGATGTTATTTTATTTCAAAACGTAATTTCCTCTTCTTCATGTTTATACGGCAACCTGATCAAACATAAATAATAAATCTGGTTAAATTCCTACATACTGTTTACCGTAATAACCGGAGTTTTTTGGCCAAGAAGCTTAATAGCCGTAAGATTGATGTTTATAAATCAGCTGTATATTAATCGATATGATGTTGATTGACAACTAAGTTTGGCTTTTCGAGTTTACATTCAGTAATAAATACTTTATTAGCGAAATAATATAAAAAAATTACAGGTGAGTGCAACACCTTAAACTTAAATGTTAAGTTTAAGGTTACCACAAAACCCAAATTTAAAGCATAGGGATTATTTCACTTCGAATCCCTTTAACTGCAAGTCCGCATGATAGGAAGAGCGCACGAATGGCCCGCAAGCAGCGTGGGTAAAACCCATCGCCAGAGCTTGTTTTCTTATTTTATCAAACTCTTGCGGACTAACATAGCGTTGAACCGGCAAATGATGACGGCTAGGTTGCAGATATTGCCCCAACGTAAACATCGTGACATCACGCCGCCGCAGATCGCGCATCACTTCAATGATTTCAGCGTTGGTTTCTCCTAGTCCGACCATAAGACCTGATTTTGTTGGGAGGTGAGGATTAGCAGCCTTGAAATTCTCAAGCAGCTTGAGCGACAAATTATAATTGGCGCCGGGGCGTACTTGGCGATAAAGACGTGGCACGTTTTCTAAATTGTGGTTAAAAACATCGGGCGGCGCGGCATTAATGATATCTAGCGCACAATCCATACGACCGCGAAAGTCTGGTACCAGAATTTCAATGCGTATATCGGGATTTTTGGAACGTATTTTTCGAATACAATCAACAAAATGTTGGGCGCCGCCATCGCGCAAATCATCTCGATCTACAGAGGTCACCACAACGTAGCACAGCCCCATATCAGCGATAGTTTGCGCTAATTTCTCAGGCTCGTTAGCGTCTGGAATAACAGGACGGCCGTGCGATACGTCACAAAATGGGCAACTACGGGTGCAAATCTCTCCTAAGATCATAAAGGTAACTGTCCCGTGGTTAAAACATTCTGCTAGATTCGGGCAAGATGCTTCCTCACACACTGAGTGCAAGCCGTTTTTACGCATAACGGCCTTGATGCTCTGAATACGACTTGAGTCGACAGGCAGTTTGATTTTTATCCAAGAAGGTTTGTGTAAACTGTCCTGCAATTTCACCGCGATATTTTTGATGGGAATTAAAGTCATCTTATCAAGATGACGATATTTAACGCCGCGTTTCATTTGTGTTGGCTTATTCATAATAATGCACGTCCAGTTCCTAAGTCTACAGCCTTGTAATAGTAAATAAAGTCAGTCTGTCATACTAGCATGAAAAGTGAGTGTAAAAATTATCAGTTTAAACATGTTGTTTATTGCTAATAAATATAAAATAACATGGAGCGCTATGGTGCTAGCATATAGCGTTCTGCCACGATTCAGGCACCGTAGTGCGCCGGATCCCAACCTTGTGTCTCGCTGCCCGTGGCATTTAATAGCCGCAGGCATTCCTCGATAAGAACTGAAGCAACATCGTCAATACTAGTACCCGGCGATAGATCGCTTACCTGTGTCATACGAAGACCGATATAACCACAGGGGTTTATGCGCAAAAAAGGCGATAAATCCATTGTCACGTTTAATGCCAATCCGTGGAAGGAACAGCCTTTGCGGATACGTAATCCTAGCGAACAAATTTTATTAGCTCCCACGTACACTCCAGGCGCGGAAGCGCGGGAGTAAGCAGAAATATTGAAGCGCGCAAGAGTAGAAATAACCGTACTCTCTAGCAGAGTAACTAAGTCGCGCGCCCCAAGCAGGCGCCGACGCAGGTTCAGTAAAACATACATTACCTGTTGCCCTGGACCGTGCAAGGTCACTTGACCCCCGCGATCGCTTTGAATGACCGGGATATCACCCGGATGCAGCAAATGTTCGATCTTACCGGAATGGCCTTGGGTAAATACCTGCGGGTGTTGCACCAGCCAAATTTCGTCGAAGCTAGCAGCATCACGATCATTGGTAAAGAGTTGCATCGCCCGAGACACTTGCTCATAAGGCTGCAGACCGAGCTGGCGGATAACCAGATTGTCTGACACGATCATCTCCCGTCTTAAAGCATTATATGTATAATATTTATTATACCTAACTTTTCGTATAGTGTTTCTATGTGCTCCACATAGGTAGCAATAATGATTCGCAATCAAATGTGCTAATGCCCTTTGTTGCTGGGTTTAAATTGCGGCTAATAACCACCAGAAACGTGGCGCTGCATTACTGTTAGTACTTAAATCTACCAATTCCGGATGAACAATACTTATGACTTTATAGGTAAACAAACAAGGTAAATTGAGCAATTTGGTTAGTTTGGTTATCGTACGTCCTTTAGAACAACAACTCACCGAGGCAGTATAACAAACTACAATGGGTCATCATAAAGGTACAGAATCTACCCCTCACAATCTATAAAAGGATTAACTAAACCAATAATGCAGTATAATATTGCCTTAATCGACCATGCAATTGAAGAAATTATTGTCTTTTACTTAGTTAAACACGACGCCAACAGGAGTTGCTCTATAGTTTTACTTTGCAGTTATCAATTAATAACACTGACCCACTAATTTTATCAGTAGTGCGCGTAGTTTTTGATGATTTAGCGTATTTCTAGTTTCATATCCTTCATCTAACCACAATAAATGATTAGATAAAAATTGTTGTTCCACACTTGGCTTAAAATTACAAGTCTTACAAAACTAACACAAGCTTGGTGGCGCACTATTTATCAGCTTTTAACAGCAACACAATTTAAAAAATCTTGATGTCATTGAATAAAATCTTCTTCGCGTGGTACCGCGGACATCAAGCACATCTTAACTTCTGTAACTAAAGCGACTAGATTGTAGCCAACAGATTCGGGACGACTACAGATTTAATGACATCGATATTCATAATTACTATCCACAGTAGGACGTTACGGTTCATCTGGAAAATCTTGTTAAAAGTACAGTATTTGTATTTATAAGTTGTATATTAGTTTCGCACGTCGCGAATTAGCACCTTATTATTTGTAATTGCAGCAATATCCCGCGTCCGGCATAGCTAAATTATTTGATGCTTCCAAACTGTGTATGAGCTTTAAAATGAGTATGTTACAGCCCACTACGAAACGCGATGACATTATCATTCATTAACCCGATAAATGCATCTTTCCTATCGGCTATGTAAAATTCCCTATTGCCATGCAAGTGTTATTTCTTGACTGTAAATTCACACTACGATTAAGTTACGATACAGACACACAATCGCCAAATGTTAGAAGTATTACCAAAAGTATTAGGATATCAAATTATCCTGATCTTGAGGTTTTTACAAAAAATATATCATTCGGAATGATCTTGCTAGTTTTGATGACTTAACCAATCACATAACTGGTTTTAATTGTGGTTAGATTAGCTGAAGGGAGATAAGTAAGCAGCGATATTTATTATTATCTGGATTATATCGGAAATTTAATTGATAAGAAATATAGTATTTAAAATTTTGCGGAACCACAAGAATTATAATCTTTAGATTAACATCTAATACAAAACTTATAGCAAATAATATTTATGACACACAACCTTACCAAGGTTCAACCGACTAAATCAGTACAGGGTGTCTTTACATATTTCATGCTAGGATAACGGGATCTATAATAATAATTTAAATTAGTATCGCGTCTATACTAGATGTTAGAAATAGACCGCATTAGATAATATAATAGCCCGCGCATCTTAAACAAATCACATTGTTTTAGTTAATTATATTAATTGTGGACTTCTCAATGTTCGGCCTATAAA
This sequence comes from Sodalis endosymbiont of Henestaris halophilus, assembly GCF_900161835.1. Classification (GTDB taxonomy): domain Bacteria; phylum Pseudomonadota; class Gammaproteobacteria; order Enterobacterales; family Enterobacteriaceae. The sequence goes on from NZ_LT897836.1 coordinate 1,288,484, forward strand.
TTATGGTTAAGCATGAAAAGGATGTTGTCCATGAGGCACCTCATCGCGGTAATTATTTTGCGGCGATAAATACTAGCTGTTGTTAGACTTTTGTATGTAATCATTGTAACTTAAAATAATCCTGTTGAAAGAACTAAAATAAACCTGATTGCACGCAGGATAGTTTCACATTGGCTTACAATTTATTTAACAAAACCTCAATTAAGGTTAACTATTCATTTTGGTGTTTTTGGAAATATCCAATCGTCTGCAAAGTTTTTGCCATATATTGCACAGATACTTTCGCTGTTATGCCGAAAGATAAAGAACGTTTGGCTCTAATATTATTACCTGTTCTAAATAATGCTTAACGATTGTGATTTACTTAGTCATTGGTGAATTACCACCGACGGGTGGTAATCATAAGACGCAGTCGGCACAAACAGCTGCGATTTCTGCCAGATAGAACATACTTTGGGCATAGTCTCCTCTCTTCACTACATCTTATAAATTTTTAGACAACATTTTTCGATGAGTATGTATAGACATTACTATACCAACTCCCGCCATTAATACAATAAACGCAGAACCGCCATAACTTATCAGAGGCAACGGTACGCCAACCACCGGTAAAATGCCACTAACCATACCTATATTCACGAACACATAAACAAATAAAATCAACATTAAACCGCCGGCCATGACACGTCCAAAAGTGTTTTGTGCTCGCGCTGCGATGACTAAACCTCGGATGATGACCCCGAAGTAGAGGGCAAGCAGCACCAAGACTCCGATAAGCCCTAGCTCCTCCCCCAACACTGCAAAAATAAAGTCAGTGTGGCGTTCTGGTAAAAACTCTAGTTGTGACTGAGTGCCATGTAGCCAGCCTTTGCCAGACAGACCACCAGAACCGATAGCGATTTTCGACTGTATGATATGGTAGCCAGCACCAAGGGGATCGGTTTTAGGATCTAGTAGCATCATAATTCGGTCACGCTGGTAATCATGCATTAAAAACAACCACAATACGGGGATAAATGCTGCTAATAGCAGTATCGCCACGGCAATTAGCTTCCAACTCATCCCAGACAAGAATAATACGAACAGACCGGACGCAGCAATAAGAATAGCGGTGCCTAGATCAGGTTGCGAGGCTACTAACCGCGTGGGCACGAAAATCAGCACCAGCGCAATAGCAGTATTTTTCAGAGAAGGCGGGCAACTGTCGCGATTAATAAAGCGCGCAATCATAAGCGGTACGGTTATTTTGGCTATTTCCGATGGCTGGAAGCGAATAAAACCCAGATCCAACCAGCGCTGCGCGCCTTTACTAATTTGACCAAAGAAATCTACCAGTATCAACAAAAATACGCAAAAAATATACAGATATGGCGCCCATGCATCATAAACTCTTGGCGGTACCTGCGCCATAACAAGCATTACTAGCAGACCTATAACAATCTGGATAATCTTACGTATCATCATGTTGATATCCTGGCCGCTGGCACTCCAAACTGCCAAGGCACTGTAGGCCAACAGTAGGGTTACAAAAACAAGCAGCATCATGTCAATATGCAGCTTGTGCCAAAGGGATGTTTGTTGCTGATTACTAGTCATGATCAGTTAATCAATATGGTTGCCGGGCACAATCGGCGATTCCGCCGGTAAATATGTGGCATTATGGCACATAAAGATGTGATCCAATATTTGACGAGTAATGGTACCGACCATCGACGTACCAATACCTCCATTTTCTAGAATTACTACCACGCTCACGGTGGGTTTATTATAGGGGGCAAAGGCGGTCATCAGCTTATGATCGCGCATACGTTCCGATATTTTATAGGCATTGTAGGTTTCGTGCGCCTTCAGCCCATATACCTGAGCAGTACCAGATTTAGCCGCAACCTTGTAAGGAGCGTCGGCGAAACTCTTATACGCAGTACCGTTCGGCCGGTTGGCTACGCCATACATACCGTCTTTAGCAATTTTCCAGAAATCAGAATAAGGATCGCCGATTTGCTCATATTCTGGTTGACAGTAAGGAACCTGCCGGTCATCTTCCCGCGTGCTTTCTAGTAAATGCGGCATACGAACTAAGCCATCGTTAATTAGTGTCATTAATGCTTTTGACATTTGCACTGGCGTAGAGATCCAATAGCCTTGGCCTATTCCAACTGGAATAGTATCTCCCTTGTACCAGGGTTTTTTGAACCGCGATATTTTCCAGTCTCGGGTCGGCATTACACCAACGCGTTCTTCTAAAAGATCGATACCAGTATATCTGCCATAGCCAAATTTAGTCATCCATTCGGCAAGCCTGTCAATGCCCATATCATATGCCACTTGATAGAAGAAAGTGTCCGCTGATTCTTCCAGCGCACGGGTAACGTTTAACCAACCATGCCCCCAGCGCTTCCAGTCACGATAGCGTTTTTCGGAACCAGGTAATTGCCACCAGCCCGGATCAAATAGTGAAAAGCTTTTATTGATTACGCCAAGAGTTAGCGCAGAGACTGAGATATAGGGTTTCACAGTGGAGGCGGGCGGGTACAAACCCTGGGTGGCACGATTAATAAGAGGACAGTTTTCATCTTTCAATAACATTTGGTATTCATTCCTAGAAATACCATCGACAAACAAGTTTGGATCATAACTTGGGTTAGACACTAGTGCACGTATGCCACCGTCGCGGGGATCTACCACAACCACTGCGGCACGACTACCAACTAGCAGTTTTTCGATATATTGCTGCAAGTTAAGATCCAACGTTAAGGTAATATCCTTACCCGCCTGCGGCGGCTGCTCGTGCAGTTGACGAATCACCTGGCCACGGTTATTGACCTCAACCTTTTCGTAACCGGCTTTACCGTGCAAAATTCTTTCATAGTAGCGTTCGACACCTAACTTACCGATATCATGAGTAGCAGCATAGTTTGATAGGCTTCCTTCTTTCTCCAAACGTTCTACGTCGTGATCGTTTATTTTCGATACATAGCCGATAACATGCGTAAGAGCCGAGTTGTAAGGATAATAGCGACGTTGGTAACCCTTTACTTCGACGCCAGGGAAATTGTACTGATTAACGGCAAAACATGCTTGTTGCACTTCAGTCAAATTAACTTTAAGTGGTAACGAGGCAAAGCTACTGTAACGTTTTCGCTCTTTTTCAAAATTAGAGATGTCATCATTGGTCAAATCGACTATCGGGCGTAGAGCAGCAATTGTTTGGGATACATTATCCACTTTTTCCGGTACCAGCTCCAACTGATAAATGGTGCGATTTAGTGCCAACGGGATGCCATTGCGGTCGTATATAATGCCGCGACTAGGCGCGATAGGAACCAATTTAATACGATTTTCATTGGAGCGAGTGCAGTAATCCTCGAAACGAATAATTTGCAATTGGTATATATTAACGATAAGTATACTAGTTAATATTATAATGCCAGCAAAAGCAACAACAGCACGACGCAAGAATAGCGTCGACTCAGTTGAATAATTGCGAAAGCGAATACATTTTATTTTCATTCAGCGAAATTATTTGATGGTAATAATCTTCACTACTTCACTTGCAGTGAAGGGAGTACTTGATAGAGATGATATACGCACCCGTAAAGGTTCTCCGCGAACAGCATACATGACCAGCGCATACGGTCAAAAAATTAACGAGAATAGAAACTAGAGTTTCTCTCAGGTCAGCTAACCTTTAAAGGCGATGACTACCACAAAATTGGCCTACCTATAAGTGATTAACATAGCGATCCGCTTGCTTTCAGCATTAAAACTGTTGCGCAACCCATGAGGTTTATTATCGCACCCCAGATAACATCGATCAAAAATTTGGTTATCTTTTGCTACTGCCCAGCATTTGTTTAACTTCCTTTTCTATAAAACGAGCGATATTCGCATTGTTTACTCTTAAAAAAACCAAAAATTTGGTCAGGTTGAAGGGCTACTTGAGAAAAAACACTAACAATAGTGTACCCCATCCACAAGACGCACTCATTCTAAGATTTAATATCTACAGCGATCAACTGTAGATTGAAAATATCATCTTCAGAATTTTTCAGCTAATACCTTCGACGATTTCTTTCTGCATCACATGCATTATTAAATGGGTCAGATGGAAAAATATAGTTAACGGCATTTTTTGTTACCACAAGTCGCAACAACATTTAACAGGCAGCGTACAAGATATCCTCCCCTGATGTTCAGCTATGAAAACCCAGGGGACAAATATATCTATATATTGTAGATTACCATCTGATCTATAATATTAAACATGTAGTGCACGAAGCAGAAAATAATATATTAGCATTTATATAATAAAGCTTGCCAAAAACAAGCTATTTGAGCTTGACATCTTGCAAAGATTGCCTCCTCGAGTATTCCTTGCACGAAGCATGCAGGAATCGGGTGACGAATTAATCAATGAAATAGCTGCTAAACGCAACATTTACCCCCCAGTCATGAACTTGAATAGTTCTTGCCCTGTTATTAGACGACATAACAAAATACAATAATCATGATATCATATAGCATGATTACTGTATAAACCTTGTTTGTTAATATAATCTTGTACGGAAGGCGGAATCAAACCATTACAGGCACGTCCTTCTCGATAACGCGCCCGAATGTCGCTGGAGGAAATGAAAATTTCCGGCGTTTCCGCGCAATAGATTAGCCCTGCAGGCTGCTCATGCAATTTCTGCGGATCTCTGGTGAGGCGGCTAGAGAACCAAAAATTATTGCGTTCATCGTCTAGCTCATCACCATAGCCTGGACGAGCACAAACGAGCAGATGACAAAAATCCGGCAAAGCTAGGCCGCAGTACCATTGAGGCAGGGTAAGCAGCGAATCCTGACCAATAATGAAGCCCAGAGGTGCATCATGGCCATATTCATGACGCAAATCTTGAAAAGTATCTAACGTTCGGGATATCGTTGATCGGCGTAGTTCACGATCATCAATGGTAAACAACGAGTTTGGTAGCTCCGCTATGGCTAGGCGCACCATCGTTAGACGCTGCTGCGCTCCCGCTACCGGCTGCATCTGGTGCGGCGGTACGTGGTTCGGTAAGAAGATCACTTGCTGCAAGTTAACAAGGCGAGCTAGTGAAATAACGGACCACAAATGGCCGTAGTGGATAGGATCGAAGGTACCGCCGTAGAAAGCAGTTAGAGCGCTTTTAGACATCAAGCATCACCAAGGGAAACATTTTGCCGCATAACAAGAGAGTTAACGCGTTCAGATCAGACCAGACGGGATCACCATAATTTTGCTTCAGAGCTAATTCAATTTTGATGATTAACGCTAACGCTTCTCGCAACTGCGGCAGGGCAATACGCGCTAACACCTGAGTCAAGAGCAGTTGACGATTCTGCGAGACCTTATCGCGATCAAATAGCGACCGCATCTGGGCAGCAGTTATTTGACGTTTTAGCTTCAACAACTGAAGGACTTCTCGCTGAATACTGCGTAGTAATATCAACGGATCCACAGCTTCCAGCCGTAACTGACGTAGAATGCGTGCTGCGCGTCTACTTTTTCCTGCAAGCACAGCGTCGACCCAGTGAATTGGGGTAAAGTGCGCGGCGTTGTTCACCGCATCTTTGACCCGCTGCAGTGTTAAACTGCGGTCGGGATAAATCAGCGATAATAGTTCAAGTGCCTGGGACAGCGCTAGTAAATTACCCTCGTAGCAATAGCATAGCACTTGGCAGGCGGCATCATCCAGCGTTAGCTTCATGTTTTTGGCGCGCCTTTTTACCCAGAGATCTAGCTGCTCCTGTTCCGGTGTATCGCAGCTTACCAATACAGACCCTGAACTAAGAGCTTTAAACCAGGGACTCTTCTCCAAGACGCGGGTCAGGCTGATACCGCGTAGTATCAGCAGCAAATCCTTATGTAACAATGCTGCCAATTGAAGTAATTTTTCTCCCATTACAGCTTGAATGACGCCATCAGGCAGGACAAGCAATAGCGTCTGACGAGTAGCATAGAGATGACCAGTTTGACACAATCCGAAGACTGTGTTCCAGTCGGAACGAGCATCTAGTGTGATGCTAAAATGTTCATTGAAATGTTCTTTCTGTGCCTGGTAGAGAATGCTATCTTCGCTTTCCTGCAGCATCAGCGGATCGTTACCAAATAAAAAATAACAAGGGTGCAATGACTTTTGCAACTGCGCACCTAACTGCCCAGCATTAAGCCGTATCATAGAGCCGTCCTTAGTGACACTAAGTACACAATCCTGAGAATGCTGACACCTATGGTGACTACTAATAATGCTATTTTCATTTCGTGTTTAGCGCGTTATCATCGTCCTTGGTGGTATGGCATGATTAGCAATTTGCGGACTAGTTGCTGCGCCGCCTGCTGGCGCAATTCTTGTCTTATGCGCTCTTTTTCTGCATTTTTCGCAAGCGCTTTTAGGGGGTTATCAAAAAACACCCGAGAAACTTTCACGTTTATCGGGTAATAATCTTTTCCGGACATCAAAACCTGTGCTTGCACACTTAGTCTCATTTGATATTCGGCGGTATTACCGTCCTGGAATACCGCCGCGGGCACCTGACTTTCTGAAGAATTAACAATCTGCAGCGACGGCAGTGTATCATTCTTATCCTTGGCTTTGTCAAGCAACGTTAAATCTTTAAAGCGTAGCTCAGCGCGTACGGCACGAGTTAGTGATCCGTAAGGATCATAACTATCCAGTGTTATGGTTTTTATTTTTGTGGGCACCTGGGTGATGGCAACGCGCAGGTTACCGCTGCCTTTGGTCGTGGTAATAACCGCTAAACCTAATGTCAATATCAGTGCTAGAGTCCAATGTAGCACAAATCCTCCTTCTGTCACTCTACTACTAGGTTAAGCAATTTACCAGGCACATAAATGACCTTGCGTACCGAAGTCCCTTTCAGGTATTTCATGACTAGATGTTCCTTATAAGCGAGCTCACGAACCAATGCTTCGTCTGCGTCCGCAGGCACTGTAATTCTACAGCGCAGCTTGCCATTGACCTGAATGACTATCAGTTTAGCATATTCAACTATAGCGGTTTCGTCAGTAACCGGCCACGAAACGTTATCAATATCCCCTTCGCCTCCCAGTTCTGACCATAGCACGAAGCAGACATGAGGGGTGAACGGATAAAGCATGCGGACTACTGCCATTAGGGCTTCCTGCCTCAGGGCGCGATCCTGCTCAGCCAGCTGCGGTGCACGTGCCAGCTTGTTCATCAGCTCCATAATGGCGGCGATAGCGGTATTAAACGCCTGACGGCGACCGATATCATCAGTCACTTTAGCGATAGTTTTATGTAATTCGCGGCGTTGCGATTGTTGTTCAGCGTTCAAGACCGCTACGTCCAGACTATCTACTGGACCTAGCTGAACATGCTCATACACTATTTTCCACACCCGTTTCAAAAATCGATTAACACCTTCCACACCGGAATTTTGCCATTCTAGTGTCATTTCAGCGGGGGAGGCAAACATTACAAACAACCGCACAGTATCAGATCCGTATTTTTCTACCATCTCTTGCGGGTCGATACCGTTATTCTTCGATTTTGACATCTTTTTCATGCCGGTGTAAACTAGAGTATTACCCTTGAAATCGGTAGCTTTGACGAGGTGTCCTCGCTCATCGCGCTCCAAACTCAATTCCTCCGGAGGTACCCAAATACGCTCACCGCTGTTGTTAAGATAATAAAAAGCATCAGCTAATACCATACCTTGACACAGTAAGCGCTTAGCCGGCTCATCGGAGGTAACCAAGCCAGCATCGCGCAGCAGCTTGTGATAAAAACGAAAATACATTAGATGCATAATAGCGTGTTCGATGCCACCAACATACTGATCTACCGGCAGCCAATAATTTGCGGCAATAGGATCAAGCATGCCCCGATCGTAATCCGGGCAGGTATAGCGAGCGTAATACCAGGAGGATTCCATGAATGTATCGAATGTGTCAGTTTCACGCAGTGCTAGTTGGCCTCGGTAGCTGGTTTTGGCCCAATTAAGATCAGCTTTCAGCGGACTGTCAAGGCCATTTATCACTACATTTTCAGGCAAGGTAACTGGCAATTGTTCCTCTGGGGTTGTAACTAGAGTGCCATCTTCAAGCATCATCATCGGGATTGGCGCTCCCCAATATCGTTGGCGAGAAACTCCCCAATCTTGTAGGCGATAGTTTATTTTGTGCTCGCCGACGCCACGCGCCACTAAAACATCAGCAATTGCATTAAATCCTGCTTGGAAATCTAGGCCATCGAATTCACCAGAATTAAATAGCATCCCCTTGTGGGTCATAGCTTGAGTGCTGATCTCCGGCTTGCTGCCATCAGCGTTAAGTATAACTAGCTTAACGGGCAAATTATATTTGCGGGCAAAATCAAAATCGCGCTGATCGTGACCCGGTACCGCCATAATAGCACCAGTACCGTAATCCATCCGCAAAAAATCTACGATCCAAATCGGCAACATTTCACCGGTTAATGGGTGTAGTGCTTGCAGGCCGGTATTTATTCCTTTTAGTTGCATCACGTCTATGTTCGCTTTCACTACATTGATAGTACGACATTCCTGGATAAAATTGGCTACAGCCTGCTTGGACGACTCCGCTTGCAACGCAAGCGGATGATCAGTCGCTATCGCGACATAGGTGACGCCCATCAAAGTATCCGGGCGAGAGGTGTAAACCTTGAGTATCTCTTGGCTATCAGCAACTTGAAAGATAATTTCTATCCCTTCCGAACGACCGATCCAGTTACGCTGCATGGTTTTCACTTTTTCGGGCCAATGATCAAGTTTATCCAGATCATATAGTAATTCGTCAGCGTAGGCGGTGATTTTTAAAAACCACTGAGGTATTGCCTTAAGCTCTACCTTAGTATCGCATCGCCAGCAACAACCGTCGATTACCTGTTCGTTAGCTAGAACAGTATGGTCTTGCGGGCACCAGTTTACCGTTGCAGTTTTTTTATACACCATACCTTTTTCATATAGGCGGGTAAAAAACCATTGTTCCCAACGGTAATATTCAGGACGGCAAGTAGTAAGTTCACGATGCCAATCGTAGCCGAAACCTAGCAATTTAAGCTGGCTCTTCATATAATTGATATTGGCATAAGTCCATGGAGCCGGAGCAATATTATTTTTTAACGCGGCTTCTTCGGCTGGTAAACCAAACGCATCCCAGCCGATAGGTTGCAGAACGTTTTTGCCAAGCATACGCTGATAGCGAGATATTACATCGCCGATCGTGTAATTGCGCACATGCCCCATATGTAAGCGTCCGGACGGATAAGGAAGCATGGAGAGGCAGTAAAATTTTTCCTTATTAGGATCTTCAGTTACCCTAAATGTATCGTTTTTATACCAGTGCTGCTGGACTGTAGATTCTATTTCTTCCGGTCTATAAAACTCTTGCATGACAACTATTTACTCATTAAAATATATAATGTTTTTTGTACTAGTGGGGAACTATTAAAACACTATACTAACCGTAGTATAACTTATCAATGATATAATCAACAATACTCAGCGACCGGCTAAACTGTTTTGCCAATATTCAAAGTACGCGAGATACATCTGCCTAGAAATAAAAATCGATGGCTACAATGAGGGAAAGTTATCGATCGCACAAAGCCAAATAAAAAGCATAGACAAAATATTTGAATATCATCAATCACATCACTTATCTTAGAAACTAAGTAGTCAGTTTGGGCAACCGAGTGAGAAAATGATATCTAATCATAGATTATCATTTTACAAACCAGAGACCTTCCTCATCTTGACCGAATTCACTCTTTGATAAATTTCATAGCTAGTTTTTTAATTACGTACCTCTGCGGGTACAAGGTACGACAAAGTATAATGGACATTTCTACCGCGCTGGTAACATAATCACATATAAAGTTTTTAGGCTGGGAAGTTCCGACATATTACGATATATGCAATGATTAGCTATTTTGTGCACACAAAACCATATTATTCATGACAACTATCATGGTTTATTCCTTTTGGAATAAACTCTAACATGACAATCTACACTTCCATGGCACCGGGGGGTGATCTATGTACAGCTAACTCTCTATCGGTGCTAAGAACTTCTGCTAGCTGTTGAATAGTTCATATAGAAATATATGAACGTACATTACCAAATTAAACTTAGGCTACAGGGCATACTTTTTAACGAAAGCTTAGTTTTATACTCTCTATTCATACCATTGATCTGCGCTAGCGTTAAATAATTAATACTCTGATAAATCTTCAATTAATGAAGAGCAGCTAACATATTGCAATACCATATTAATTTTACTAAGTATCGGTATTAAATTAGTGCTTTTATAGCTAAAACTAACGCGTTAACGCAAGATACACCTTTTGCATAATAAATCTCTAGACCGTTAACATTTTTTATCAGTATCGATTTAACGTAGATTTAAAGGACATATAAAACTACTACAATCATCCTTGATTCAACTTGGTAACGTATTAATTTTCATCTGAAAATAATAATATAACTTTAAATATTACAGAAAATTATCTCACCATCTTTTTAAGTGTTTTAATAGTTTGGCAAGACTAAAGTCAATAACAAAACACAACAAACAGGCAAGCAAGTACCAATTGCTATTTACATAGCAGTCAAATAGTAGGCTTAATACGTAAGCTAGCAAGAAATATTCCTAAGTCGCACTACGACTTGCGTTAACAGCAACGTACTATTTAGCAGAAAATTTACTGGCAGTATTAATTAATATATAGACTGACAGTGAACATACCTAGCTAGTCCATGCGGGGGCAAAAGATTATCCACAGCCGATACTGACAATAACGACGCGGATGATTTTTGAAAAAAAGACGCTTGAAAGCGCAAAATGCATTTTTTTGCGAATATGGAGACAGATATTTACTTGTTGACGATCGCTCCATAATATATTTTGTGCAAAAAGAGCATTTGTAAAAACTTTAGTTGAATTTATTCATTCTATGCTTCATAATTTACCTTGGCAAGAGTACGTTCGTTAACACTATGCATGACCAACACAATCACGAATTTCATGAGCATATATATCCATGATAATAGTAGTAAATGATTAGTAGACGCAGGAAGAACATAGTTCAGCAAGGTACTTGTTTGCACCGCCATCTTGATTATACATCTTAACCATACCAGCGTTATAAAAAACCGACTAATTTTACAATGTTTGATTATGTCTAAAGATTATCAGCAAAACGATAATTTGATCGGGTGTTGAGCGGCAATGCATAATGTAGTTAAGCACTTACCTAGTCGAAAACATCTTCTAATGGTCTAAGATATTAAATTAAGAAAATGTACTAGTGCACACACAAAATACAGAAACACGCTACGTCAATAGCCGCAGATACACAGCCTAAAAATACAAAAAAACTAAGCTATATAGCTTAATTAGATCCTTAAACAAGTGCCATGAAAACCGGCAGCAGTATACATCACTACCACAGATATAAAATTAATTAATACATAATTAGTGTGTTTATTGCAGAACAAATCTATACAAAAGATATTAAATCTCAAACAATGACCAATTGTGCGAGATGCGGAGGATCCTCTAGAATTAGTAGTCATGATAAAAGTAATAACTTAGAAACAATACAACACGGTATAGTGAACTGAATTATTCACTATAATTAACTTAAACCAGTATTTATGTTATCAAGCAAAGTTGCTACAAACGTATATTTTGATTTCAATTTATTTTATCAGATAAAATCTTTTGACACAAAAACATCGGTAAAATAGCAAGCACTATCGTGAAAATTTATGCATAGCTCATATTGCTATGCTTCGGAAAATGGTTTTAGTTTGTTTATTTAAGCCTTTTATAAGCAATCAATCAGGCGGGGTAATCTTTACCGTTATTAGTTTACATCTTTATAGTCAGTTAACTTAAACGGGGATTTGATGAAATCAAAATATGAATAAATCTATATTTATATTCTTTATATATAAATATGCTAACCTATTCCGTACTATTTTTGCTAGATATCTCGAGACAAGATATAATATAGAACATCAATATGTTAAATAAAGTATCGCATTTGCGCAGTATATACTGCTTGACATTGATAGGCTACCATAGCCAGCTATGAAAGGCATTATTTATCATAAAAGCCATAGCGTGACAACCTTCCAGCATAAGGAACAAGTAGCCTTAATCCTTATGATTCTAATCATAAGGATTTTCTACTGGTTATTAATTGAGCAGGACTGCAAATGTGATTCTATCAATACGAAAAATGTTTGCACCCGAAACGTTACAATCGTTGATCAGGCTCTTTTCACCGTCAAACTAGTGTTTATAGTTAACACAATATCTAAAAGTTCACCTTAGTTTCAGATTGTTTATGGTAGAACCGCATGTAACATCATAAAAATAATGCGGTTAAATGATGCAATGTTCAGATAATATAATTGCATATTCAAAGAATCTAATTTAGGTTTAACAACTTCCACAATGACGTAAAATTGGTCCTGAAGGGACTGCGGTAATCTCCACAATTTATAAGAAAAAATAAATAATTTACGGGGGATATCACACTGATACTATTATTTTAATTTTTAAGTTTAGCCGTCAATTCTTAATCATGAGTCTGACTGCTAGTCAAATGGATCATCACTAGAATAATGCTAATTTGCGCATGTGCAAATTCCTGCTCTTTTACTGTGATTACCTTATCTAATATTTTAACATCTGGTATTTTACGTCGGTAGATTACCCTTAAATCCAAGATCAGCTTCAGCGTCTTGTTCATATAAGAACAGTAATATTAATTACACGTAACATTAATTAAATGACGCAATATTGCTATTGAAATAGATTACCACATGCGATAGCATCGCCGCACCGATAAGATCAAAAAAATAATTAATAACAATATTAATGCTAGATAAAATCATAGTAACGATATTGATAACTACCTCGATCAAGTGATCATTGTATCTAAAAATCTATCGTGAAGATAAATTAGCCTTAAAAAGGCTTTCTCAGAAAAATGAACAGATAATGAAAGCAAATATATAGCGGTATGCGCTTACGTAGATACGCGCTATTGCGATAGTTTATGCAGAGTAACGAACGCGCGCACTTTGAAAATATCTAAAGACTTTCGCAAACGTGAAAGGATCGTGCTGCTTGTTTCTTTTCTACAGATCGGCAAAGATGATTACTATAATCAATATTAATAAAAAATTCAGCGACTCTGATAACTACTAGTACGATACTTACTGGCACCACTTTCTTAGATAACTAATGCGCATAGTGCCTACTCTAAGACAATTTGTGTTCTTTTATTCACAAAACAGATTGCAAAACGCTCGTAATTAAAAACTTTAGGTGGGGAAGGAGTAATTCAGTAATTTGATTAATCCATTCAAAGAATTTTATCCCTTTGATCAGGATATTGTAACGTTTTATCGTTCTCCTTATGGATTAATTTTAGTTCACTTACCTTAGGGAACAAAAGTATTCATGGAGATCCTAAGTCACTTACGTTATAAAATTATATTTTTAGAACTATAAACTACTATGCAAAGTCATCTTAATCTTCAATTTGTTTATGTAGCATGCCGCGAGCTGAGGGACAGCATAATAGTCTCGTAACTATGCGTTATGTTAACACATAACGTTTATCAAGCAGTATTACGTTCCTAGGGTAGTTGACTACGATCACATACCAGCGCGGTCAATCCGGCCAGAAGTGTAAAAGTCCATAATCGCCAAGAGCCAGCTCGGGCGTAGGGAGTTAACCCCCGTGTCGGAATGACATGAACATTGAGCACATCACGAGTAAATTGCGGCAATTGTGCCTTTAGAGTCCCATCAGGGTTGATGACGGCGGTGATACCGTTGTTGCTGCTACGCAACAGCGGACGTCCTAGCTCCAGCGAGCGCATGCGTGCCATTTGTAAATGCTGCCACGGGCCTATGGAATCACCAAACCATGCATCATTAGACAAGGTTAAAAGAAAATCGGTGTCAGTGCAAAAATTATCCCGCACCTGACCGCCCAGAATAATCTCGTAACAAATAGTTGCGGTAAACTTAATATCAGCCACTTGTAGCTGCGGCTGCAAGTACTTTCCCTGACTAAGAGAGGACATAGGTAAATTAAATATCGGTGCCAATGGCCTAATAAAATTCTCTAAGGGTACTGTTTCTCCGAATGGTACCAAATGGTGTTTGTAGTAGCGGGCTATCGCTGGATAACGATAAGGTGTGTTTTCGCCCAATACAATGATGCTATTGTAATAATCGTAGCCGTTCAGTGTCGGGCGTGCTTCGATGATTCCAGTTATTAACCGAGTATGTCCTTGCCGCAATAGCTCATCAAGCCGGTTTAGAAACGAATCCTGAGCAATTTCAGCGGCAGGGATGGCCGATTCTGGCCAAATGACTATTTTTGCCTTGCCGAGAGCAGGCAGAGTACTTTGCATATAAATATTCATGATCTGTTTAATTTGACTGATCTCCCATTTCATGGATTGAGCAATATTGCCTTGCACTAATGCTACATCAATAGCCCGCGACGGCTGAGGCTGGTACCACTGCAAAAAACGCAACGGCCAAGGAAGCATCAACAGAGCTAACGCGCTAAGCGCTGGTAGTTGTTGTTGACGCGCCAGCGAAAAGACAAACAAGCCGCTGATCATCATCAGCATAAAGGTGATGGCTTGCACTCCAAAGATAGGTGCCATACCTTTTAGCGGTCCATCTATTTGACTGTAACCGAACTCCAGCCAGGGAAAACCGGTTAGCACCCAGCTGCGCAAAAATTCGGTAACCGACCATAGCACCGGCGCGCCAAGCGATAACTGCCATAGACTGGTACTCCGCCATAGTCTCGTCAGCAGAATGGCAAAAAGCATGGGATATAGCGCTAAATAAACTACCAGTACTACTACTAGTGTCACTTTTACCAGGCTAGTTAGACCTCCAAATTGCTCGATGCTAATATAGACCCAGTTAACGCCGGCGCCAAATAGGCCTAAGCCCCAAACAAAGCCAAGCCAACCAGCCTGCCAACCGCTGCGGTTGAGCGTGCTAGCCAGCAGGCCACCGAGAGAAATAATGGCCGCAAGCCAGAGATCGTATGGGGAAAATGCTAGAATACCGGAAGCGCCAGTAACGACTGCTAGCAATGCACGGAATCGCTGGCGTGCAAACAATGAGAGAATAACCATTGGATATTTAATCTTCTATGGTAAAATTCGATGCATTATTAGATAGTTTGACATACACCTAAATTATGAACTTGCTATCAGCTACTCTCCAATTTAAGATTATAGCTATGTCAATATTTATGGCTTTTCCGCACGCCAGTAAATAAATAAGGTTCTTGCATAACCAAGCCACCGATAGGATCTACATCATCGTCGCTGACATGCATATTTAATACCTTATTAAAATCGTTATGGCGCGAATGGTAAAGTAGTAGCAATTCAGTTAGCAGATATTTTGATCCTCTGGATCATTGTGTTCATATTCAATTTTACTGACTATAAGCTCCAGGATATTCTCTATAATCACCAGACCGAACTCGATACTGAGTTAATCTATTACGAATGGTTATATGATAAAGCTGAAAACAGAGCTACTTGCGCATGTGGTTCACCACCTGCTTGCTTTCTAACACTACGACCAATGAACACATAATCCTTTCAATATTAAAGATTTTGCGTGGGTAAATATGAACGGTAGCAAATTCTTGGCCAGCAAGATCTCTTACACATATCTTTATCTTCGATTATGAACAGGAAGCGAAAATAAGCTGATTTAATGATCACGTCCAAGCAATTCTTGAAAGAATTGATTTTCTTCAGTGTAACAATATGCAAACGAGGAATCATGATATGTTACACTAGCGGTGAAGGCAATATTTATGATTGCTCTAACATATTGCTGGTATATTGATCGATCAATTCATGATGTTCAGAATCCTAAATAACTACTTAAAATTAGTAAGGTTTTCAATTTAACATCAAATAACTGATGTGATATAATAATAAAGAAAACTTTTCTTTAAACTGTTGGTATCATTGCTCTTTATAGTTACCTAAAATGTTTAGTTAGTTCGACTATGAAATAATTAAAAGAAAGCTCGTTACGCCTTTGCTTTTATAAAATATGGATTCGGGTAGCCGAGTTTTCTCATTATGTCTATTTCTAATAATTCCATCTCTATAGTTTTTTTATTCAACATGTGATCATACCCTAACAGATGCAGAGAACCATGAATAACTATATGCGCCCAATGAGCCTCTAATGCTTTCTTCTGCTGCATCGCTTCTAGTTCCACGATCTGGCAACAAATGATCAGATCTCCTAACAGCGACAATTCCAACCATGGGGGAACTGCAAAAGGAAAGGACAATACGTTGGTGGGTCTATCTTTACCGCGGTAGGTAAGGTTAAGTGCACGACTTTCAGCTTGGTCTACCAAGCGCACAGTCACTTCTGAGTTATCGAAAAATAACGGTAACACTGCAAGAAGCCAGCGCAGAAAATCCTTCTCGGTCGGCAAATAGCGCACGTAATTGCAAGCCAGTTGCAAGTCTAATATCACTTTACTCATGCGTTATGTGATGCTCCATAAAGTCAGCGACCTGAGTTTTCTAGCGAAGCGCTGTTAGTCTAGTGTAGGTAATGGGGGTTTGTTATTAGAAGCGAGTTACTCTTTTCATTTATGGTCAGATAGTTATAGTATTCATAAAAACATTGACAATACACGCCACAATCGGTAGCAACCATGTCTTCGTAATAAAAGAAATTGAAGCTAATTTCATCGACTTTCTTAAGTATTTTTATAAAGTAACACAATTATTATTTCTGTTATACTAAAGATCTATCTACGTAACGTCTCTAATCATCACTGTTCTGGAATTAAGTCAGACAAGACTAAAATAGTCTTATCTGCTTCATAATAATGTGCTGACTATCTTTTAATATTAATTAAGGCATTACCGAAGTTTATACCCAGCGCATGTAAATTCAGTGGCGAGACTTAAATGAAATTGCGCACAATTAATTTTCCAACTTTAAAAGTTTAACATCTCAAAGAGCATAAATAAAGCAGAGCAGATAAGTTTTATAGATTTCAGTCAATCGATGCAAACAATAATGTCATAATTAAAAATTTGATTGATGTATTACGCTTAATTCGGACACAATATTTAGTGATAGTATGGTTAGTTTTTATATTCAATATGTGGCTATAAACGAACACATTTCGTTATTTGCTCAATAACCCGACTTTGTTTTATTTTTCAGCCAAATAAATTTACTTTGGCCCAATACTGGTGATTATGCTAAGTAACAGCACCATATTATATAATATATAAAGTGAGGTGATAATGAATGCGACAGCACTAGTTTACAGCGACTTACCACTTAAATTGGGTGTATATACTATAAAACCGATTGTTCTGAATACCTCACCAGCTTTTAAATTGCTTTATGTATCATCGTAACCCCTTCTTCAAGAAGACTAAATAGATAATTATTATGATGTGGGTTTATAGCGTAATTTTTTGGTTTTGACTTTTCAAATTTTCTTCTTGGCATACAATTATTACAACTTATTAAAACTATCAACCAGGACCAGCAACTATATAGTTAAATAATAAATCAAGTACTTTATATAATTTTATGAATAAATATCATTACATGTATATTGTAAGCACAATAAATGTAAAATACAATGTAACCAAGGCAACTAACTAAAAGCTCCAACAACAGCCTTCTCCTCCCGTAGGGGTGAGAAGGATAACGGGACTTATGGCTGTTAAATGCAAAACACCAAGTTTGTTATCTTTATTGATTAGAAAATACATAATTAACGCTGTGCTTTCTTCATGACTACTTCATGCCATTTAATCTTTTAGTTTGCAAAAAAACAATAGGCCAAATTATATACGTCATAGACGATATAGATTTAGAATTGACTAAACGATGACTATATCAGTGCGCCCAGACGATTACATCGCGTTTTGTGTGGATGTATATCATCCTAAAATATTGAACTGCCACACACATAAAGCGACTGAATTGCATGGTATGTTAGTTAACATAGTCTTGCAAAATGCGGTCCACTGTTTTATTACTCACTGGCATGATCTACCATATCAAGCAGCACAGGTGTATCAGAAATGTCATGGATGTCATGGATGTCATGGATGTCATGGATGTCATGGATGTCATGGTAAATAAAAAAAAAACTGAACCCATATTGCAATATGAATAACGGCGATATTGTTTTTATTTACTAAAATTCCTTCTGGGTTTTTCTGGATAAGAAAATAGAAAGTTAGAGTTTATTTAAATTTCTATACGCGACTTTGCGTATCTGACGAATAATTAATTTATATTTTAGTGCGACATGAGAGTGTATCATAATAGTTAAAATACGATTATAACCCGCTCTTTGTATCGGTAAATGCACAACACGTAACTATCTACGTGGTGTCGTGGGGACATAAGTCATATAGATACACTCTCAATAAAATATATCTGGTGATATATTAATAGTGGCTTACTTGCTTCCCTAGCGTAGGAATAAGAGACAAAAGCTGTAGTATTTGCTATATTTTATATATAATCTAGAAAAGAAGTTGTACTTTTACACTCGTTTATATGAACAAGTTACACTTTCAATTTCTGAGAAATTGAAAGCCTAATAAGCTACAGATGTTTAAAAATGATTAATCTTTGCTGACTTCGGCAACAAAGTGTACGGGTCTGCGACTAGAACATTGATATACACAATAATTAACTACACACGAATATAGCAGGTACCTTTCAGAAATCTATGACGCCGCTAATAACCAAATTTATTGAAGTTTTTGCAAAAATTCACTAGCTTGTTAACTGATAAAACAACTTACTCATTCGCTTTTCTCAAATGAAACTTGTTGTATTGAGAATACATAGCATCTGTTCTTCGAGATTGTTCATCAAATTGTGACCGTAGGTATTATCGATGATATTTTAGTCCTTAGCTTGGCTCGAAAGACTTACGTAAGCGTGTATTATAATTTTCTGCTGGTATTTGTACTCAAGGACGACCGGGTACAACGCATCTTTACATGGTAAATTTGTATTTTGATATTTTATAGAATGATTTTAAGTCATAGCACATTTATTATATAAAATGAAGACGAATGAAAAGTACTATGAAGTAGTGGTGGTCGGTGGAGGACTGGTTGGCTCGGTGGTGGCTTTGATCCTAGCCCAGGCAAGATTCCGAGTCCTGGTTATTGATCTGACCCCCCCCACCCTTGGAAAAGATGACGCATCACCAGATTTACGAGTGTCAGCAATCAGTTGTACCTCCGTGGCACTGCTGCGCCGTATCGGTGTCTGGCAACGCATCGGAGAAAAATTTTGTAGGCCGTACCGCCGTCTGGAAACTTGGGAGTGGTTGTCCTCAACAGTGACATTTGATGCCGCATTTCTGGGCCTGCCTGAACTAGGTTTTATGGTAGAAAACCGCCGATTGCATCAGGCTTTGTGGCAAAAATTTGCCGACTGTGACACGTTGACTATGCGTTGCCCCGCCACCCTTGATGCTATGACTCATGTGGGCGGCCGTTGGCGGTTAACGTTAAATAATGGCAGTAGGATTGCTAGCTTGCTAGTTGTCGGTGCTGACGGCGCGCAATCATGGGTGCGGCGACAATCGGGCATCGTGGCTAGTGGCTGGCAGTACCGCCAATCCTGTTTACTGATTAGTGCAAAAATAGAAGGCACTCAACAGGACGTGACCTGGCAAGAGTTTCATCCTACCGGACCACGGGCATTTTTACCGCTATACGACCAGTGGGCTTCTTTGGTATGGTATGATACCATTGCGCGTATTCGCGAATTAAATAAACTATCGCTAAAGGATCTGGAGAGAGAAATAACGGTAGCTTTTCCCGCGCGACTCGGCCCGGTAACCATACATGGTACAGCATCGTTTCCCTTGATGCGCTGGCATACCAGTGATTACCTAAAACCAGGGCTAGCGCTGATTGGCGATGCTGCGCATACCATTCATCCCCTAGCTGGACAAGGAGCTAATCTTGGTTTTCGTGATGCTGAAACGCTAGCAGAAGTGTTAATTAATGCTCGCTCTCGTAGCGAGCCCTGGGAGACGCTAGCGGTATTACAGCGCTACAAACTACGCCGGCGTGGTGATAACTTGCTGATGCAAACGGCAATGGATGCATTCCATAACATATTTAGCAGCAATCTACCAGCACTTATACTAGCACGCAATCTCGGCTTGATGTTGGCTCAGCGCGCTGGTAGTATTAAGCAATCGGTACTACGCTACGCTTTGGGGTTATGACTGCTTATTTCGGGACGGCCACAGTGGGAGATATTTATCATCGGGTCATCAGAATGATGAGATAACCTCGCGGTACCATTCTAGCAACCGATAATAATGTCTTATTGTTAATAGCAATACATGCTAACGTGAAAATTCAGTCTTTTCTATTGGCGACAGCTTCGCCAACATAGCTATTAGGAACATGCATTATTTATTTTAAAGCAATCATTTATTATAAGGTTATTTATTGCTCTCCAGACCAAAACTATAATAACAAATTAGAATATTAGGTTGCTCTAGACGTTGATTTACAAGAATAGGAAATAGATGAAGATATTAAAGTGACAATAAAACTATTATTTCACAATTCTTGTAATTTTACTCAAAACTATGTCCAAAAAAAACACTCCAATCGATCATCTAGGCACCATAAAACTCTGACTTTCACCGAAAGTTGAAATATTATCGTTGATTGTGACATCGTTAAATTGCAGATTTTAACTCTTAAAATTGCTTTAATAAATGTTCAAAAGAACATACGTCTACACGAGCTGATATCACAGCATACTATTGCGGAATAAAACTATGCATCTGCACATAAATACCACAGTTGATACTCTCTACTCGAGCCTAATACCTTGAAAGCTGCAGCCTAAAAAACGATTGCCTGGGCGTTATTGCATTTGCGGGAAACGATCTTAGCCGTACTGTATAGTACGGCTAAAAAAATAACCAACTATTTTAACACATAACACTTATACTTGCATACTTAGCGCTAAAGCACTATACCTCTACAACTTTATCTCTCCTTGCTTACTTATGCAAGCACAAGTGATTTTATCAAATCACTACATGATCTGCATGTATTAACTGGCAGCAACTGTGCGTCTAACTTATTTGGCACTTTAATCATCATCAATTATATTATATTTTCGCATTAAATAAACTACCTCTCATAATCGACAGTGCCTCACTAAAAAACTTCAAGCATAAGTAAAATAATATGAAGTTAGCAAATTACGCTCAAGCGTACGTACCACGTCGATCGCAGGTAAGAAAATGAGATTATTAAAAATAATCTAGACTTGTTTCTATTTTGCTTACTACGGCAAAGTCATTTGCGCTACTTACCTCTTCGCACGCAATAAAGATCAAACAGCTTGTTGTAGAACGCTTCTTTCATACGCTAGTTTGCAATATCGAGAACAAGATAGCGTATCTCCAATCATAATATAGTAGATAGTCAAAGCCTGCTTCTTTAAGATGAGTAATTAACTCATACTTAAATATTACTCAGCTATTTTTGAAACAACCGCGCAGCTTTGTGTATTATTAACATCTATTAATACAAGTGAGTCTTAACAGCGCCTATAATACTATTTGATATAGCAAAAACATAATGGTTGTACCAGAAATCTTTTAGTTGTTCATTAGCGGCACATATTCTATCCTCAATCTAATGAAGAATCGTTTGAGAAGACGGTTATATCAACAGTTAGATCGCAGACTTATGCTTTCTTGATACAATAGCGCCCAGAACGCTTACTAGTATTTATAGCTTATGGTGTGGTTGACTTGGATAAGGCTGTAAAATAGTTATGTAAAGATCTAACAATGCAACTTCCAGGCTATTCGTAAACATTTTACGATTAGCACTAAATATAGCAAGATCAATATGTTATATTCATTTTTGTTTACTAACAAACAAATTAAGCACTACCGATAGTTATTTTGTACTACCAACTCATAGCCTATCTTATAATAGTGGGTATGCATTGCTATGCAGCAACACTTATCAAAACAAAAGAGCTGTTGCTAAAGGTTTTAAATATTTATCATTTAAACTGTATTTGTTTAATGAAAAGCTGAGCACCAAGTTCATTTACCTAACAATAAGATATAAACTAACTACTAAGATAATATGAAAATATAGCAAAGTAGATGAAACTAATATTGCATTCTTCATTTGTCGATTACCGAAAATCGCTGCATGAATTCTACATCTAAAACACTGTCATCTTTTTAGGATCTTATGCTTCATGCAAAATGTTTTTTTCTTTTCTTGATGACTGTTCTTCAATCTGTTTGTAAAAATTGATAACAAAAGAGATTGATGAAAACCTTACGAAATCTTCTCTGTAATACAAGAATAATCTTGTATTACAGAGAATTATTACCGAACTACTGATATGTATAGATTCATTGTATCTTAATTAGTATAATTTTGTTCCGGGCAATTAACTATTTCACATTTAAATTTAGTAATCAATGTGTTGCCTATTTAATTACCTATAAAGTATTAATAATGTATATAATACCTAAATTAATTCACTGGATTCAGTATCCCACCATATAATTGCTACTGTACAATAGTATAATATACAATGAACTAAAAATAGAATAATGCGTCTTTATATTCTATAATGAACAGAGAATAAAAATAATGATCAAAAAGGTAGCATTGCCATTAAATTTTACTGATTCTGCAGCTATTAGAGTTAAAAACCTTATTGCAGATGCAGGTAATTCTAATTCGAATATAAAATTGCGTGTTTATATAATCGGTGGTGGTTGTAGCGGCTTCCAGTATGGCTTTACCTTTGACAATAAAGTAAACGAAGGCGATTTCATAATCGAGAAACAGGGTGTGGCGCTCGTAGTCGATCCTATGAGCTTACAATATTTAGTAGGGGGGTCAGTGGATTACAGCGAAGGGCTGGAAGGTTCGCGTTTTATAATAATCAATCCCAATGCTAAAACTACCTGTGGTTGTGGGTCATCATTCAGTATCTAACGCGACGCATGTGTGACTTCACCGATAGCCAATTTAAAATCAATAGCTTTAGGTGTAAGCGAATAACTGCTAGCTGATTAGTGCTAATCTAACTCATTCTAAAAAATAAGGAATGCAAAAAAAAGTTACTTTACAATGCACTAAACGCTGCGCTATGCACAAATACTGCCGATAATACAGGCCATTACATAAATTTTAAAATACGAAGATAAATAAAGTGTTGGCCGGTCAATATATTCCCTAATGAATATACCACAACATAACGCTGGTAATTCTTTTACCATTATTAAACTGTCGCAAACGTCAAGACGACACAGGCAAACGGTTTTACTAATTCCCTATACTAAAACAAACACTGCCAGTTTGATAGCATTGATCACTGACAAGTTCTATCTTAGTAACGCAGGTAAAAACGCAGCTTGCGTGATAAACACATTGACTCACACTGCAATACTAGTTGCAGAATAAATTAGTAACAGAAAATAATATGGATAACATTACGCATTTGTTGCTCATGTACCGCTTAACTAGCCCGCTAACTAGCTTTTGTATCATTTCCTCGACCAAACGAAACGAGCTACTCACCGCAATAGTAAGAAATTTTTAAAATTTAAATGAGACGCTTGTTCTGCGACATCAGAGATGGCATGCACCACAACGAAAGGAACAGAAAATTAGTAACACACATGAGCTATGGCGATAGACTCCACATTTCCACAGTAAGAAGTGCCTGCGGGAAGGTTTGTCGGATACGAGCCAGGAACCTCTACTGAACCTTTTATAACGGTATCACCTCTGACCACCAAAGCTATCACAGCATGCATGCAGAGACTATCGATCATCTTCTCTTCCAGAACTATTAACAATGGAGCAGAATTGAACGATACCGAACACTGAGACATCTGGCCAAAATTCATAACCGAAAGCAGTGACATCGACATCGTGATATAGCACTTCATTACGCACTACAATAACACGGACTTTCAATAGTCTGCGCTAAACTACCAGCAGAGCCAGTATTGATGAACAACTATGGTTCGAAATAATCTAGCATCAGCGTAGTACTCAAAGCGACAGGAACCTTGCCAATACCGAATTTCATTAGCACTATATCAACGAAGCATAACTGATTAATATCATCTCATAAAACGCCTGCTTAATAGATAACCGAATAACTTAAGCGATCGCGCAGTAGCGCGATTTCCTGTTTTATTGAGCAAATAATACCAATGAGCATGCAAGGAATTCTCTTACTAATAAGAGTTAACGCATTTTTAAATAACATACATGTCAAAATAACGCATTTTAATACGTTTTACTCAGGGGTATAGTGTGACTAGTGTTTGTAGAATTAATAGATGATATGAATTTGATGTAAAGAAAATAAATTGATATTAATTTAAACTAAAGATAAATTTTAACATTTTAGTACGCCGGTTAGCACGAGTCTGATAATTTTATTAGGCGCTAATTTGACAGCAATTCTATTGTCACATTATCAATATACGCCGGCTCTAACAAAGCGAAGCACCACCTACTAGGCCACACAACATATGACTTAATAATACATTATGCCTAATGTACTCTCGATGATAATCGTACAGTAGGTCGGAAGCAGCATTGTTAAAAAGATCTTTTATCTCCTCAAAAGCAATAGAGATAAATTGTGATGCGTTGGGATTATTTTATATTGCAGTTAGAAAATCCATGCAAAAGTTAATTACGATGATCTGTATCGTAGAATATTGATAATGCATCATCCACTATTTTCACAAAGTAATAATCAACAACAGGTTTTGTCGCCAACATAAATATCGCTAGTCTAAAGCAGGCAGGCCATTTGTAAGGATTTTGCTAGATTAATAACCTGTGTACTAACACACTTTGTAGCAAAAAGATAGTAATGCATATTACGGCTCCATTAATCTCGATCTGTACTATATTTACAGAAATAACATTAATATAATCCTTATAGTACATTAAGTTACTAAGGATTAATTGACGTTATAAGCAGATCGGCTGCATTTTAAAATGCAACCGGACAACCTACTGGTCTGGACCGTAGACGTGCAACTATTTTATGACGGGAAGTTGTGTTTTCTCTCGCAAACAATGTAGTATAGTATAAACTATAGTGGAAATTATTTTTAGTAAAACTTTCCCGGTAATTTATATTTTGGAAATTAATGATTTATATTTTATTTCATTATCGATCTGTAAAAGTGTTGAAAATATTTTATTAAATAATTGTACCATTTACTAAAAACTGGAACAGTTTAGTTAAAGATAATCTGTATCAATGCGGCGATACAGAACAGGCTTGCAACGTAATAAGGTGATTACCAAAAGCAGGTAATCGTCAATTAGTTTTTATGTATTAAAAGGCTTTAATACTATGAACAGTTAATTACACATACAATGCAACGCTTGCTAAATAATCTAGTGTTTATTTACGATAACATTTCACAGTCAAACGTTAATAAAAACTTCATAACGATACTTTAGCTATTAAAGTATACGTAGATACATGCTATCTAACATGTATCTAACTTTACTTAAAATAATTATAACTAAAAAGTTATTTAATAATTAAAAATTTACCAGAAATTAACCCTGCTTAAAATATCACAGGTGATCTTGCAACAATCGGTAGTAAAGGATCACTATTCTGTACATCTCATCGTTCGCTGAACTGTATTCATAAACTATTTATCAAAATGATCTAACAGATGAATAAATGATGAAATAGTCAACCGCTATTATGCCAACCAGCTACTTATAGCTTTATATTATTATTACTGGAGTTTAATAATATATTAAATATTAGTAAAATAATTTATTATAGCTGAAATGAATTCCATAGTCTGATAAGCTACTGAGCAACTGCGAACATGACGTTAATTTATAATCTAAATCAATATGATTATGTATTTTGTAACTTTACTTTATACTGATATACAAAAATTGCTGCATTATTCTTATAGAATAAGAAATCATTATGCATAGCAACATCTTACTTTAGGTCGCAAAATCATAAATAAACATCTATATGCGTCCGGATAAATATGCTTCTAAATCTAGATATAAAGCGAAGTCCTATTTCTGTTATGTTGATATAGACCACCTTAATTCATCAGCAATAAACTAAACTATGGACGCTGATGCTAAAGAATCATATCCTTAATAGTGAATCTCAACATTAAGGGTTGCACATTAATCATATCGCGGCAACTTCTTGATTAGCTCACATAATTCTTCTAATTTTTGCTTAAAAGCATCGCTGAACCAAAATTACTCCTTATTTCAGATATTGGTGTGTAGAGTATAAAGAATGAAGAAAGCAACAAAAATCGACTAACAGTATTAAATAAATTTAATACACTAGGAAACATCTAATTATTATCTATGATATATAGCTTTATATAATAATGCCTAACAATCATGTAGTGAATAACGCTTCAAAACAAAATATATTAATAAAGAATAAACTTTAACAAATTAGGGTTTGTGATTATAAATATTGCCGATACAACTAATTTAGTTTAAAGATCTAATCTTTATTAGATATAAATTAATTCAAATTAGCTATAGGTAGTAGATTATATCGTGGCCATCAGAAATTATTAAGGATTGTAGGAAACCACGACACTAAATATTATCTAGTTGCTCGGACGTAGCCGATTAAATAGCAAAAATCATGATAACTTTATCTAGACCGATGATGTTATAAACTGAGACAATGTCATTAATGAACTAATTAACCAATAATTAGCGAGATTATTGGTATTAACACTGCCACAAGTAATTAGCGCAGAACGACGGTAATATTGTTATTATCCTTTTGTATACATGGTTTCATGTATACCGCCGAGAAAAACATGTTGATTACTATTTCATCATGAAAAACACATGTTCATAGCTTAACTTTAGGTATTTCAGTCCCACAATAAGTTGAACCAAACACTATCAGTTCACTGCATATTGCAAAATGTTAAATATTGCCGAGATGGTTATTATATTTGTACTCTCAACCAAGCGGAAAAGATGCTATTTTTAACAAAAATGTCTAATTTCTTACAATAAAATCATTAAAGAATAAAATATAAGTATAATGGTTGCTTTGATAAAAACAAATAAAGTTCTAACAGAAAGTAATAATTACCAGGTAAATATAACGAAATCGCAGATTTTTTGAATCTCAATTTATTTATAAACTAACTCATCTTTTAACTGAGCGTTGATTTTAGCTAATCAAGAGTGACAATAGATATCCTCTTGAAAAATACGGTCAAAATTTCGCGTGAAATGCGGATTTAAGCAATAAAGCCAAGGTAGATTAATTGCTATCTACTGACGGTGCTGATGATGAATAACGACGCCAGGAGGATCTAACAATACAAGCGTGTTGTATGCGCGCAAATATTCATTAGGTATTATTTATGGTTTATTTCCTTGAAAGGTTATCTACAGGGAGAATGTTCTGCGGTTTATCAAGACCATTTATCTGCCGCGAAAGGTTTATATAATAATTTATTAGCTAAATATTAATTTTTTGATTATTAAAAATAAGTATTTTTATTTAAAATCTAAATAGAAAGTGTAGAAGCAGTATAAAAGTTAACATCCTAGCAAAACTAGGATTATAACTAAATGTAGCGGACAAATACGTAAGTTTTTACGGCAAGCCGCTAAAGACAAGTAACAAATATCACTTACATCTACTGCGACCTATATAATTAAAACATTATTTCTGATCTTAGGTGTCTGGAGAGTATACTATTTTAATAGATAGCTTATTAAGCATTCTCTGCAATCTATCACGACCTTTAGGTTTTTTTTATTTTGATTATGACAAAAACGGCGCAGTAGTATATCTATACAATGTATAAATTGCTTGAATCTTACACGTACTTTTATGATGAAAAGAAATGTAACATTTTTCTGTAAGAAAAAACTTAAAGTCACCTCATGATCACGATAAGAAAGTAATCTTAGTCTCAGTAAGTTATATATTATTGCTTAATAAATGGTTGGTTCAGAGGTAACTTCACTACAATCTAGTAGTAATGAAATAAAAATAGCGCTGGTTATACCGACAACGACGATGCACCAATCTATGTTAAGTAATCCTAAAATTAATAATACACAAGTGTTAAGTAAAGACTCTAATTGATATTCAATATCATTGGTGGTGCTGATCAGATAATTGATGCAATACGTGCATATCCAGTCACGCATCTTCGATGCATTGAGGTTTTCGGGGGGCTGTCAATTTTTGAATTGAAAAGCAAAACCACGACCACTCTAGCAAACAGTATGCTAGGACTTACTGAAAAAATACATCTTTAGTGTACCATCCCCACCGAGTACAGATCTGTTTGGGCCCAACAACAACGCGACGCATTGGCTATGCTGAGGTTAACGTTCTCTATGCCAGTGTTCGCATGCGAATTAATTTCTTTTATCAACGCGGCGAATAAGGGGCTTATAATTTAATATGATTTGCATCATTAAAATATTTAAAAAGCTTAATGGTAATACGGTTGGCAAAAGCTGAATAGGATCGTTTCTTTTTAAGGAAGTGAAGCTGAAGCTAAAGAAAATGATCTTTCCTGAAGAAATATATCCATATGATAGCAATGTTAGCGAAGAGTTGTTTAACGCATGTATTACCTTAATTTATCCCAACGGTACCTATTTTGACAGAGATTAGTAGACTCTGTCACAGGGATCTAAAAAATACTAAGCTATAACTAAAAATATATAACTTTAAAGGGTCAAACAAAGATTTTTTACCATGAAGTAATGTTTATTGCTACTGCAATACCAACTTATCGGTCGCTACTACTATGATCTTCATCAACTCATAAAAGGCATCATGCAATCATGGTTTAGTCAGTATATATATTTATCGTTTTAACGTACATAACATACGGGGTCAACAATATAAATCCGTTGGTTAGACCGATCGTTTAATATAAGCTAAATAAGATTTCTACTAAATCATATCAAGTTGATACGGATATTCAGAAACCTAAAATAGAACGGGTGTCTCAAAAAAGTTATCGGAGCTGTTAAAAAAATATATTATCGGTGAGCTACTACAGCATTATCAATGCCTCTCCTTACTTGTTATGATTATGATAGATATTGAATGATAAATAAATTAGATCGACTATTCAATTAATAGTTAAGTAAGGTAGTCATTTTGACTGTATATGAAAATTAAGGAATATTAGCAAATTATTTAACACATCAGCGCTATCTGGTGAGTGCAAATCGTACTCCTAAGATTGGTATTAATTCACTAAACCTAAAGTTTCACTAATGGCACCAGTAAATGCGTTGCTTATCAAGCACACACGAACTTGCATAGCAAAGTTGAAGATATTTCATTAGCAGTGATGAACTAAAAAAAGATAATTTTAAAATTTCTATAAATAATATTTGTCAATGTAAGGATAATCTAGTTAATAATATTACGTTTTATAAACGTGATGAGAACTATTTTAAAATTTAAGTTTTTCTTTATTTCATAGAAATAAACTTTATTGCTTAACATGGATTAACCTTAAAACTACATATTTAGCCATACATAATAAAAAGATAAATATATTATATATACCATAAGTTGAGATTAATGAAGATAAAAAAATAATAACAACAATGCTCTACTACCACGAGTTACTCTAGGTAAATAGATATTTCATGCTTTAACTCAAATTAAAAAATATTTGTTATGTTATATATTTTCTGCGCTGCGTTATTTAACCTTATCACCTATATAACATATAAAGCACACAACAATTATAGCAATGAATTATCATTATTTAATGACTTATTAAGCAGTTCAATATCAGGCGCTTTCACTTAATGATTAGATAAATACATTTTCATTATATGAAATGTTTTTAATTTTATATTGATAAATTAAACTAATGTCATATTGACATAAAGCACATCATGCAATATATAAATAAATTAATATAAATAATTATAAATAATGTGCATACATAAATATATAACTCATAATTATTATGAGTTAATTTAAAAGCATCTCATGCCTTGTATGATATGATTACGAAAATAATTATTAATATATATTGATACTTTTATTAAGCTAAATATTTGACAAGCAAAATCATTACGTCAATGTAGTAAAGTAAAATAAATATAGCATAATCATAAGTATTTTAATAAATAATGATAAGTAAAACTAAATAAACTTATAATCAATACTCATGTGTGTATATTCATTAGGTATGCTATATACAACAGATAATGTATCTGTATGACGACTAGAAAAAATAAAAGCATTTATTATGTTTTATTTTGTTAATCAGCTCCTACCTAAAATAGGGCGTCTTAAATTTAAGAGTTGCTATATGTGAACGTAAAATACAATATTAACAGCATGCTGAGATATAACTATTTGAATTGTTTAGATTCTTAATAATAAGAAAGCAAAAATATTAAACAATAAAATCAAGAAATAATTTATTACTGTAAATACAATTTATTAATAATCATTAACATATTATGTTTATTACCCGGGACGAGACTTGAACTCGTACAGCCAAAGGCCGAGGGATTTTAAATCCCTTGTGTCTACCAATTTCACCACCCGGGCATCGGAATCTTAAAACTTGAAGGCGCGTCCCGGAGTCGAACCGAGGTAGGCGGATTTGCAATCCGCTGCATGGCCACTCTGCCAACGCGCCTAATCTTATCGTTTGTACTTACTTTAAATACTACTTAATCAGCAAATTGCTGATGTTTTATGTTTTGGGAAAAATGTAATTTAAATCTACTCAAGCATCGATGTTAATTTTTTTGACACAAAAACACCAAAGCATTAGATCACAGCTAAACCGAATACGCAATAAAAATTATCTTGCCTTTTACTTACAAGTATTCAACAGGCATATCTAGCGCCAGGAAACATCTTTGAAGTCATTGCGTCAATGAATTACTATAGCAACGTATACTGTAACACTTGCAACCTAAGTTCAGTTGTTTTACTCACCTCAAGGTGAATTTATAGGTTATACAATAATAAAAGTATTTACTGATAAATTTAT
The DNA here is from genome assembly GCF_900161835.1 of Sodalis endosymbiont of Henestaris halophilus. Lineage (GTDB taxonomy): Bacteria > Pseudomonadota > Gammaproteobacteria > Enterobacterales > Enterobacteriaceae. The sequence continues at coordinate 1,319,708 of NZ_LT897836.1, forward strand.
ATGAAAAACTAAAGTTGTCTTTGATAAAGATTACACTGATGAAGATGAGGTTAAATTAATACATCCCAATCGTTCAGTCATGACTAACTAAGTGAGAATATTAGTCTCTAACATAAGAGTAAACATCTCAACATAATTGCCATCATTCTTTTATATAGAGGGAATGCAAAATTTTTAAGAAAAAAACACTACGTCTTACCATGACGTGTAACTTCTTAGAAAAGAATAATTATTTTGATGTTAAATTAATTCAACGAATTTAGGTAAGCGATAAATTTATAAAACAATACCCAACCTAATTGTTGTACTAGATTTTTGATATTTATCTCAGTAGATATCACTTACGGCATTTCTAAATCGATAAACCTTATGTTAAGTTAATCATTAAACAAACCTTGTTTTATCACAGAAGCTTGAAACTGCCTAGAGCTGGTAGCTCTTCAGGAAACAACACCATTACTTTCATCATCATTCATACTAAAAATAATATTTAAATTATCCGTATTAGTTAATCGTCTAAAATATTTTTCGATAGTCAATTGCCAAAGTGCTTGCTAACAAAAACGTAATCAACAAAAACTTTGAAATACTTAATCTTCTTGATCGCTACTTCAACATAATACAAAACTAGTCAAGTCTAGCTAGGTTACATCACTGAAATTTCGACGTTAGAAGGTTAAGCGTATTTGAGATGGTGGTGCGATATTTGATCGCCCGTAATCGGGCAGTTTTGAGTAAGGTTATCCCCCTAGCCAGGGACTTAATCTAATTCGTAAAGAGCTGCAGGTAACCTGGAAGGTTAGGAATCGATCTTTAAGTGTTAAGTTTTATTAAGTCACCAAAGGAAACAATTTTATACCAGGAGTATGTTAGCAGGCACTATTGGCGCTATCGAATCATGCAAACAAAAGAACAACGCGACGTCATTGCTGGGATAACAAATCTGTTCAAACTGCTTTATGGTTTCTAAAAACAGAAAAGATACTGAGATAAAGTATCTAAATGCTACCTTAATGGTAGATAATATATACTGATATATTACATAGAATACTATAGCGACATCAAGATTTAATCGTATAATGAAGATATAATCACAAAAGTATTAGTGATACTGTTTTATAAACAGTGCAGATAAAATAGTTCATATGCGTTGAACACCATAATAAATATTACCACCACGGTTGGTAATTTCTACAAATTTTTCTCAATCTCCAAATAAATCGTGCCTGATAGCATACAAATATTGAAACATTGAATAGAAAGTTAGCCCCGCCGCTATATAAAGCGCAATGATACCTATCACAGATACGATATCTTCCGGCCGCCACAGCAACGCCACCAATGCAAGCATTTGCGCTGTGGTTTTTACTTTACTAGTCCAAGAAACCGCGACACTACTTCGTTTACCTATCTCTGCCATCCATTCACGCAATGCAGAAATAATGATTTCACGAGTAATCATGGTAGCTGCAGGAATTGTTATCCACCATGAATGAAAATGTTCCGCCACTAACATCAACGCTGTGGCGACCATGACTTTATCTGCTACAGGATCGAGAAACGCGCCAAAACGGGTAATTTGTTTACAACGACGAGCCAAGAAGCCGTCAACCCAATCTGTCGCAGCTGCGAAGATAAAAAATAACGAACAACTTAATGGAGCCCATTTGAAAGGCAGATAAAAAGCCAGAACAAAGAACGGTATCATGAAGACACGTAATAAGGTAAGCCAAGTCGGTATATTCAGTTGCATAGTGCTTTTTTTAAATATTTGGCAATAGTAGAAATTAAAAGCATGTTGCTATATTGATATTATTGTTTCAACGCATTAAATATTTTGCTAAATAACCTGAAATTTCAGGTACTTAGGCAATATATTTTATACTGGCATTACATAACGTCTGCAAGCCGCCCATATAATGCAGCAGCGACTATCTACGGGCGCTGACCTACACCATCAATCAATTCCAGCACGCTGGTATTTTTTTTACCTTAGCACGTTTATTACGACGACTAGTAATAGCATGTTTATGTGAATCATCACGGATATGCTGAATTAAATGCAGCGCCAGCGAATCTGATGGCAGTGCTATTCCTGCCTTATCCGGTTCTACAAACAAAGTTTCTAGTCCCGCCTGACGATCTATCCCTTTTTCTACACCTAGTAATATTACATGTGATTTATTCCAAGGAATATCTAACTACTTGAACACGGCTTTGGTTATGCTTAAATAACCTTTTTATTATTAATAATTACGATGTCAGGAATTTTTCTCGTTCAAAACCTTACTATAACGGCGACGTAGTACTTAATACATAGCAGCATAATAATTGTGTGGTAATGCCTTTAATATTATAATAACGATATTCATCTCGAGCTGGTCCGTTGCTGTCAAAAACAGCACAAGCAGCGGGAGTCTGCTTCCACCATTATATGGCTAATGTCAAAATACTCCATCCGGTTAATCGCCTCGATGCCAACAGCTCCGCCAGCACATCCAAAACGCTCATGTATCGTTGATTGCTGAGAAGTTTTTATTTTCAACGCCGTAGTAACCTTGGTTTTGGCCAGTTTTAATTAGCGATCACGATCGGCTACACGGTTGCGTCTGTATTTGAATTTTTGCTTATTTGATCGCTGCCGCCAATAGCGTTTTTTAGACAGAGTAAAGTCCAACGGAATTTCTTCCGGTAAAGACTGCATTTGACTGCCGTGCATATAAAATCATCCAACAAATGTCTGCACTACTTTTGCCAATTCGGTATAAGCTGGTACTTTTAAAAAAACTGCGACTGCCTAATATTTTACTTTAGCGAATAAACAAAACATGCATGCAAGCTATACCAACTTCTAATAAAATTATTATGGCGTCTAATTTTTTTGTTGCCTAAAACGAACTATTTTCCATTATAAACCGCACCGCCTGAATTTGATCGCACGGGCGCGCCGTTTCTTCAAATTTCAACGCATTGCTAGTCAGCTACATCTGTTTAACAAGATTATTAAGTACCTGTTGATTTTTGTCGGATAGAAATAAGCGTACATATTTTACCTGCTGCTGATATAACTCATAGTTAAAGAGCTTCCTTTACGCACGGTCCCAATCAATGACCTATCTGATACTACAAGCATGAGCGTGAACGTTTTTGGTATACACGATTCTATCATTGTAAAATGGGAAACAATTTTTGAAACAAAGTTAACATTTTCTTGATTGTATAACTGTTGGGAACGGCTTAAAATAATCCTTTTTTGAATGTTTAGTGCCGTGATAAGCCATGATGACGGGATACATATTTCTACTTAGGAATATAAAGTATAAAATTTGTCATAGCAAAACAATACGTTATAGCATGCTGATGTTGCTTAATGTAGTTATAATCAATCAACAGCGCCTCGGTATCTGTATGGGTATTGATTAAATCAATATAATAAATTTTCCTCACCAGTAGCTTGGTTTTGCGACTAGCAAACCTGTGAGCCAAAATAGCCTGCCAGGCGCTTTTTAAAATTTTTCCTTACCGATATAAATTACCTGACCAGACGTATCATACATAATACAGACTCCAGTCTGGACGGTTATAGTACTAAAAAATTGTTTAGCACTAAACTGTTAGTCACTATTTAAATAAACTCTTTTATTAAACTTTTCGTATTGAAATGATACGCTGTATGATAACTAGATGAGTTGGTTCTACAGTCTTTACTGATATTTAGTTTGCTAAAGATTAGTGAAGACTGTAAGTAATAATTTATGGCTAACTCTTAACCACTTTAAAATACCTATAACCTTATCTACAGTAATCATTACCATAATTTAAAGTACCAAGTTTAGACTTACATTTTAAATAAAGTTTCTTGCTGTTACTTTAAAGAATAAGTTAAATTATAATTATTTATTAAATAATACTAAACATGATGTAATGTTTATTAATATATATCCTAAGATATACACAGATATATCGCATCTCCAGGAATATTTTCTAATATACATCTTATCAGCGCCTTGTGTTTTATCAAATTTTAATAGATAAGAATAAGTTACGCTGACTTTTATCACAAAGACTGCACATATATTGCAAAGCTTAAATTGCTTTAGATAAGCAAAAAAGAAACAAAATTAAAGTTGATGACAATATATTGCTGCTTCATTTAACTTCTTTTCTTAGCTACAGTTAAATACTTAAGCATAAATAATATGTTTGCTCTACAGCATCTTGTGAAAAGAAAGTAATTAACCTCGGTAAAATTCATAACGTTATTATAATCAAATGCATATCGTACGCTACAAACTCGTATTGGGTAACTAAGTACGACGATGATGGCCATCATGGCTATTGATAACAAGAAAACAATAGGTAGCGTTATATTTGCTATCGGCAACTAAATTGCGATAATTATACAAATATAAATTAAATCAAGGCAATAATTTAATGTTATGAAATGCTCTTTAGCATGCTTATACTAACGTTGGCTCTATAAAATGAAGCAATCAATCAGTCAAACTAATGATCTCGAATAGTACGCGGTTTTTATCAGTACTCTAAACAGGTAATTCATACTTATCGTTAGTAAAGCACTACTAAGATCAGCACTGTGCGATCAAACCAACATTACCTGTCATTGTTATCGTGTACCACAGTTGCACTGTAGTAAAATTCACTTAATGCAAGCCAGACCCTGGCTAAGCTAAGGCTTTGTGAACTTTGCAAAAGCATCATATTCAACGCATTCTCTTTTTTAGATAATCATGCAAACATTGGAATAATTTACTTGATTGCACTTGTTAGTTTTAAAAAAACCTGAAAAACTAATTTGCAATAACACATAATTCAAGATTGCACTCACTATGAAATACATCCTATTCATTATAGAAAATTTATATTTAAAATATATTTTCATAAAAGCTTAAAGAATAGCAAAAAAATGCACGGGATGCAGTTTATTTCCCACATTAATAACTAGCTATTTTGCTTTTATGGTAAATGCTAGCGGGCAATAAACTAAGCATACTGCTTGTAATTTTTCGATAGCCTTTAATACCTAAAATACCCGAACGTAGCTTAAGAAGCTCATGAAGACGCTTCTCTGTTCATCATGACATGATGAACGATGAAATGTATCTCATTACAAATGCCAATAAAATATTAGGCAATTATGGCCATTCACCGTATGCAAAGTAGTGCATACACTACGTGTAGTATGCAATAAAGATAAAATAATCAAGTAATTATGTAATGGCACACAAGATAAATTATGTTACTGACTTATGAATTTTGCTATTTTGTCAGGTAGTTGCAGATGCAAATGAGTGCACTTGCGCATTTTACTAACCACCAATAAACGTGTGTTTACAATAAGCAGTTAGTCGAACCTATCTAAATATTGAAAGCATTTATTACAAAATAAATAATTAAAATATGCAATGTTACTGCATTAATTAAGGTGATTTATACTATTAACCATAAGTTGATGATTATTACTTGCCATAAGTTTATTAAATAATTTCTGGAATAAATTTCATAGCCAAAATAGCATGCTCATTTACTTTAATAATTGTAAGATAATATCTTACATGCATAGCTTAAATTAAAAGACGTAGCGAACTACACTGTAAATCTTACATTAAACAACCGCAAAACATCTATCAATAAATTTAATTTAAATAAAAGGTGTATGAAAGTACATCTAAATTTTGCCACCACAATTAAAGCATTTCGGTTTTCCTAAAATTCTTTTGGAACTTAATAAGAAAATAATTAGTTACTTAATTTAAGAACGAATAGTTACAGTAATCTTCGATGAATATCATCTAATTAAGATGTAGTTAAAACTATGAACGTCAATTTAGTAGCTATCACTAGCTAAATAAAAACATCGTTTTCTAACAACAAAAACCTCGGCAAAGGTTGATGTTAATTCCTAAATAGATTAAATTCATAGCTCTCAAAAAAGATATTACGTCTTAATATAAAATACATGAGTCTTAAAAAAAAAGACGACTGCGTTCTTGATATTAAACTCATTCAATAGCTCTCCGTAATCAAGAGATTCAGAAAGCAATAATTAGTTATATAGACTGCGCTATATTTTGATGTTTATCTCAGGTAGTTATTGACTATGGCGTTGCCAGACTGACAAACCTTATACTTTGCGCATTATTAAACAAACACAGCCTCATGATAGAGAGTTGCAACTAATAGTTACAACCCTCTGCCGTAGCTAGAAATTCGCTTTCATCGTAATTTATATTAACTGGATTTAAGATAGGCTTTTAGTTAACTAACCGGATGCCAAACGACGGCTTATAAATACAGATGCGTAGCAACAAATAAATTATAATGCTAAATTTTTGATCGCTAGCTCGCCATGATACATGCCCAGCAAAACCTGATTAGGTGACATCACTAAAATATAAATAAGGAAAGTAATGGGTTATCTGACGATAGTACTGCATTTTGCTTCACCCGTAACTAGGTGAATTTAGGGAGGCCGATCTAGCTAAAAACTTAACGATATCCCTTAAAAGGCTTAAATAAATCATGCGGCTACATGGTAGATCTTGTATTATATTGTTTTATAATAGCCAATAAAAATATCTATGTACTTATAAACACTAAGCGGTGCTGTCGTGCTATCCCACGAAGCAAAAAATATTATCCAGCAAAGTAATTGCTAAAATAATAGCCATAACAAACTGTTCTGCAGAAGACGTAATATAAATAAGTGAAAAGATATACTACAAGTGTGCCTTGCCTACTAGTTTTTTCATCAAAATATCTATGGCGTAATAACCCCTTGCCAACATAGTAATGGTGTAACGCCAAACTAATTAAACCGATGTTTTATAAACAGTCAGGTATGAGTAACTAGCATTAATTGCTTACTACTAAATATTTGCGGTATAAGATAGCTGTATAGCTTCAGAAGAAGCTATCGTAACTTCTAGTCGGGACAAATAAAATATCGTAACATATATTCCGGGTTTTACCCAAGTGAAATAAAACACTACAGCTTGTAGATTCATTGAATAGTGATGCTTCCTGATATACAAACTAACAATATTGTTGGATACACCGAGAAGCTAATTTATTGGCATAATTCCTTATAGACGTGCAACCGAAATTAAAACAAAACAACGAAAATCCCGTTAATAGAAATTTTTGATGCTATTAATAATAGTTATTAACATTTATCAGCAAAGTTTTAGTGCAGTACACTACAAAAACTAAGATGAAAAAGAAATAGCAAGAAAAATCTTTAACAATCCATGATTTGTGTTAAAGTGATTGATGCAAATAAAAAATCAATCTAATAAACACAACTTTTAGATAGTAAAACAAATAAGTTGATGTGTAAATAACTATGACTGGAGAGATAATACTGTGTTACATGCTATTTTAGTTGATTACCTTACTTATAATTCCAAGAAAATAAATAACTAATTTAATTAGTTTGCCATGCTACCTTTAGTGGTAAACCCTTAATTAATAGTGGAAGATAGAAATACAAAATATCGGAATAAATGTAACTTGATTTATATGTCATCTTACTAATAAGTATCCCGAAATCGGATTGATTTTTTTTACGATTGTTAATAAGATTTCACTTTACTTCATAAGCACATTTATTAATATTTATGAATTTGCATTTATTAATAATAATTTATCAAGAGTATTTGTAACTTTCACACTTAAAATGTTTGCTCTTCGCGAGCCAAAGAGATTATGTTACCGGCATTTTGCAAATAAAACCTCTATGTACTAATTACATAGCATGGGTGATTGTAGTTTTTACTAGTGCGTTGACAACAATATATCAATGCACATCTTAACAAAGATGCTCATCACATCATTTTGCTATTAACCTCGTTGCTACTTAATTACATTACTTGACGTTATTAATAAAGTATTTTACTTATCCCAGATAATTTTATCAGATGAGCATCTGTAGCATATGTCACGCAACATTGCACTCTCAACACCTATTTTATTGATTTTAATGCATATTCATGATTGTTTAATTTTGTTTATTTATATAAATCTAATATATTTAGGTGTAGTTATCTAACAAATAAAGAATAAATCGGATAAATTAATTTATCCATAAATAAATGTGCATAACTGTATTAAATAAGTGATGCAGTAATTGCATAAATTAACCTTTCTTTGGTATGGTGTTTGCTTATAATCATCTATTATAATATTAATAGATAAAAATCTAATCAGTTACGACTCGTGAATAAACACTTACTACCTTTACTAAAGCATAAAATATTGCTCATCAATTAAAATAATAAGTATAATACAGAAAAATTAAACATTTAATACATGACGAAAAACACAAATTATTTCATGACAACCAACATATTATATTACTTAATGTAAATAAGCATCAAGTAATAATACTAAATAAACCCTTTATTTAAAGGTAGGTTAGTAACCATAAATACTATTGGTTAATGTGAACTAAATATGTTTAATAGTGAGTCACGTTAAGAAATACTGACAACCTAATAAATTAATAACTATTATTAATAGCAATAGTATTAATGTTAGAAATTTTAAAATTAATCATAACATAGTAATCAATAAAAGCCAAGGCAGTAATTATAAATATATGTAAATAAGTAAGGTAATTATTAATTCAGATTATTACTCTATCATAATCGCTTAACTAAAATGATGTTATTCATCTATCATGATAGATAAATAAACTAAAATATATCTCTTTACAAAGTAATTAACAATTTATCAAGAAAACGTTCTTATAAAACCTAGCTATATACTTAGCTCTTATCAAGATACGTATTACAACTTTACTAAAAGTATTTATTCGCAACATTTAAAATAACATAATTTATTTATTTGTTTATAATAACAGCTAAAAGCTAATAAATAGTAACAATACTATAGCTAACTGTAAAATACATATAATATATCAAGGCTACAGTAATAGCAATAACTTGCAAGTTATCAACATAATATTTATTAAATTCACTTGCCATGCAGTCATTTAAAATAATATGCTAAATAACATCACACATTTAATTGTATTTTATAAGCGCTATACTATAGGATCTCATCCCATGTATACCTACTTAAAATAATCATGCTAACAACAATTATTGCTAACTTTTATACTAATCATCTTGCGCAAAATTATGCTAATTAATAAAATTATTAACTGTAATTTATTTAGCAAAATATGTAGCGTAAATTCATGTTATTATAATTAGCTTTGTTGTTATTTTATGTTGATATATTTCCTATATAATCGAAATTAAAACATGCTGCCTTATATTAATGTGTTAAATTTAACATAAATATTATGTATAAATATTCAAATAATTTATAAAATCAAAATAAAGTTTATCTAAACTATTTATGCAGTGACCCCGCAGTAAAATCTTTATTACATAAACGACTAAATACTAGTTTGAAATTACTATTACTATACAATATGTATAAATATTCTAGATTAATAAAAGATTAAATATTACTTTAATAAAGTAAAGTATATTTACTGATAATCGTCTAGCGGTAAATTTTATTCATGAATTTATGGGTATCAGAATGTTTGTCTAAAACAGCATACTATTAATTTAGTTTATAACCGCACCTTTCATTTTGCAAAACGGCAAAATTAATTCCAATATTAAAACTATACGACATCCTACGTTAAATATATTTATCTTAAAATAAATAGAAACCAATAAAGTTAGTCGGATGCTAGATAGCTAATCAACGATTATACATGATCAACTTACTATTTTGTTGGTGGGTCGTGTAGGACTCGAACCTACGACAAATTGATTAAGAGTCAACTGCTCTACCATCTGAGCTAACGACCCAAACGCTATTATTTTTTCTTAATAAACACTCTTGTCAAGTAGTTTATGTCGTTGCAATAAAAAATTATAGATATTTTACTTGTTAAAGTAAGGTTCATACGAATAATTCGCAACTTATCATGACAATTTAATAATACTCAATTGATATAAATTTATCAACAAAAATCTAAGTTTTCTTAGTTGAGCACATGCAATGTAAGTAGATTGTTTAAAAGATAGAAAAGCAATTTACTAAAGTGATTTTTAAAATCACATAGTATAGTTATTTAAAATTACCGATATTGATATTATTAATAATAATTATTATTAATAATAATATAATTTAAATTAATTACTTTGATAAGTATCATAGATGATAAATGTCACTCTTAGGTTAAAGAAAATATGACCAATATTTTGAAAGCAACAGGATGCGAGCTATTTTAAGGAAAATGTTTTATAACAACTAAATGTTTCTTGATGAACATCAAGATAAATTAACTTACTAAATATATGACTGAATAATCACCTTAAGAACGCAAACGAGTCACCAAACCATTGTTCATGATAGCAACCTTTATAGGCAAGTAATTCATGATTTTATCTAATAGTATTTATAATTTTAATTGATGATGCCTATCGCATGAACATAGTAACTTGAATAATGATATTAATGTGTATTATAGCATAGTTTATGATGATATGTTAGCAATAACATCATTGCCTTTAAGATAATTATAAAATGTACATCAAGTAGATGTACTATCTAAATCAGCATGATTTATGGCGAGTAATAATCACGCTTCTTACATTAAAATACAAAATTAATTAATTTAATTGCAGAGAAGATTTTAAAGTAATCTAATTAACATAATTAATTACATAGCACTTTATCAAAGTTTTATTAAATAAAAATTAAGAGTGACATGTTTCTGTGTTATATTTGTTCATTTTACGGTCTTTATCATGACATAAATAATTTATCCTTAATGACTGCTAAGCTGTAACTAATTTTAGCTTTTGTTAAATAAAATTGACACTATCAATAAATACAATAACGGAAATTATCAACAATCACTGCCGTAATGGTTATTAGTAAATACTGTATAATAATTACACTGCATTTAGTTCTAATACCTCATAAGTTTGCTATTCAGTTTTAAATTAAATTTAATTTATTAATTAAACCAATAAGTTAAATAACCTTAGTAGACTTATATTTTCTTAACAGACCGAGAAAACCACGCAGATTTAAATTTATGTAATAGAATCTTATTTTCAGCTTGAATTTAATTTCAATTATATATAATAGAAATTATTTAATGTATTAATCATTTACACACTTAATATTATCAGTATGTAATACTATAATAAAATATTATTTTAATAAAGCGTATTATTGTCACCTTAAGTGCTATAAATGATATCAGGACTAAGTATGTATTGCTTACTATACACGTAAATAGTTGCACTAGTCTACAACTAAGTGACGCTAATAAACACGGATAAAATTATAAATTTAACTATTAATTATTTTACGCCAGGTTAGCAACCCTCATCTAAAATAGCTAAGTCTTGCCATAATTAACATGAACAACACCTGAATGCATTTCATGCATGACTACAAAAGTCAATCTAACTTTATTAGATACAAATAAAATATAAAATAACTTCAGCGATCTTAATATCGGACTTATTCCACGATTCTCTGTAATTAACAAATTTACAGTGCTATATCTGGTGATTTGTATGTAACAAGTTTTTATATTTATCAGAGTAAATACTGCTTATGGTATAATCGCGCAAATGAAACTGATGCTAAGTGCATTATTTAATATAATTTGATGATAGAATATTGGAACGCTAGAACCAGAGCAGCAGATGCCATAAGAACATTGCTTCTATCGTAATCTATACTACCTAGTCAACATGAGCCGTTTGGGATTGCCAACTGATATAAAATAACGATAGTTAGTTATCAATTGCAATATCATGAAGAGTAATCCTGGCAATAACAAACATGTTGCACGATTGCATTGTGTTGACTAATAAATATGAATGAGTTAATCAAGCCAGTTCTGGTGTGAAAATGTTGCTTGATATATAGGGCAAAAAAAAGCTAGGCTGCACCTAACAGGGTATTGCTGTACTTGTTCGCCTGTAAAATATGCCGCATACGATATAGACTGAAGTAGAATTACGGCGCGTTAATCCTAAAAAACTTAAAAAAAGCTAGGAAGCTACGTTAGCAGCTTCCATGTATTCTTTGCTTCCACAAAAACAAGACACTATATCATTTACTAATATTATTACTGATAATAATGTTGCTATAGGATAACGCAACGCATAAATTAAATAGATAACTGCGTAACTACAAAGATACACACCTCAATGAAACAGATCTTTTAGAGAATTAAAATAAGTGCTTAAACATACCATACTAAATTTTATAGAAGCGAAATTTACTTAAATCCGCTTGCAAGATACTACAAGGACATTAAACCCCATGAATATATTTAAAAACATAATGTTAAGTTAATTACCTTGGCTATTTTATATAGTGCAATAAAGTAATTAAATATAAACAAACTCCCTACAAGGGAGAGAATTTATAAGTTAATAAACAGTTGGTTATTTTAGCGCGTCATCCGATTTGTTTCAAAAACAACTAGGCAACAAAACTTATCTAGAATAATCGCACCAATGACAAGATAGCCCAGCCAGTGTGGCTAGCTTCTGGGTAGGGTACCAAAAGATATTAGTAACGCTTCAAGTAAATGACATAACGAAAACAAAAGTGCTGACAGTTAAAGTTTAGAGGCATCTAAATCACCAAACTACATAATTTACAGTACAAGTAAATAATTAAAGTGATGCAGCAATTATAGTCGGCAACCAATTAGTAATAGCTCATGATAATGCTAGTTATAAAACAAAAGAATTATAAAAGTAGTTATCGACTCTATTAATTGTATGTGGTGATAGCTATCTACCCGAATTTCGGAATAATCCTTCATGTGTCAACTTAAGTTTGACATTTAATCTGCCCCGAAATACGGATTACGAACTTTTGCTATATGACAAATAACTCTAGCACTTGGCACCAACAGCTTACGGCTTACGATTCCCTGCGTTGATCATCTAAACGCCAAATATATCATAATGCTGCTCTAGTAAGTACTGTCGTTGCACTATCCAACGACGTGCTCCAGCATCTAACCGTTTCCATCGTGGTGAAGCCCCACTATCTAGATACGTAATCTAGCACGCTAAAATATTCAAAATAAATTTATTACTTAATAACGAGTAACTCTACGTTACTAATTTCTTTAAGCTTGCAAGCTTTATCTGTATAGCACTTAAAATTTATTGCCCCGTTATTTAAATGCAGTGCTACCTGGGCAACCGCTAAAGCAACTTTGACTTAGTAACCCACGTACGCGTTAATAATATTGATTAATTTATTCACTTTTAATATCATATATGGAACAAAAACAAACTAATAGTTTTGTTATCAGTAACTTAAGTTAATAAATATTCTTCACTCTACGGTTTTGTCCAAATTATCGTGTTCTAGATAGGTATTAGAGATTTACTCCTCGTATTTCGTTGCCGATCCTAAAGCACCACACCAACTGACTTAATATATTATTATAATAGAAAACTTGCTGTCCACATAATAGCTTTCATTTACTTATATGTGTAAGTATCTTCATCTGAGCTGGTTAGAAACCCTATATCTCATGCCAATAGCAAGAATCTGTCGCGCCTCTTAAGGACTAATTTTACTTTTTTGCAATGGTCGGGCATTTTAGATCTTGGGTCATAAAATATTTATTTTAAAATATAAATCCTTCTCTCACGTTATATACCACTATAGGCTTTGTAGCCAATCTCAGATTTTAATCTCTGCATCTTCCCTGCAACATCGTCATTAACTGATGTCTGTCAGAACAACTTTTTATTTATTCATCATCTTATGATAACTCATCATGTAAACTTTTTATTCGCAACAGCTTATCTTTCCTGCAAAACTATTATTTTAGATTATTGGTAGTTAGCATATTTAATTTAAATTGACTTTTTGATGATAGCTTTTCTTGCTCACTGTTCTGAATAAGCTACCACCCTCCATTGTTTTTATTTATTCATAATAAAAATTATACGGCAAGAATATTAGCAGAAAATTGCTTCCTTCAATAAGAAGGAAAAGTAGTTTATGCAACTATTCTTGAGATAATTTATCATCCGCTTATGCATTATAGTCATAAATTACAGTCATAAAAACAACCGAAGTACAACATGTTAGTTAGATTTCTCTTCGGAAAGAGAAATCTAATAAATTAGCTAGTGAAGCTATACGGACGCTGTATTATTCTAGTAATCACAGCTGCATGATACTTATATAAATAATTATGCACTTGTGTTGTTTTCTGTCCTCGACATTTAGTTAGAATGTACGCTTGTTTTAACTTAAATAACTATCGCTCTTGTAACCTCCACGTCAGCAACATTTATGCCAATTATTGCCTAGGTGGCGGCAATAATGTTAGGGCGAAGGACTTGGTTATTTTTTCTTATATCTACTGCGCTGCACGCTGTAAGGCAATACACACAATTATTAGCCATACTAGCTAGCTAATAATTTCGATTACACCCAGCATTCAAACATCAAATCATTCGTTTAAAGATACAACCGGGTGGTTTTAATTAAAAAACACTTTTTTCTTAACGACTCTAAGTGTTTTATAAAATGATATACATAGATGTACTCTAACGTGACAATAATTCTAGCGTTTACATAGTTTTTTGAGAAGTATACTAATTTCCAGTCGTTTATGATAAATGCACATACATAACATACGTGTGGCCTCAAGCATTGAATTTTAAATATAGGTTGCTAACCAGATATTTCTTTAATTCATAATTGTTATACTGATTCTGCTACATAGAGCATCCCGTTTTAGCGTAGATCAATAATTCGTTATAATATGGCGTAAAGCCTTTGGGTCAACACCCACTAAACTTTTTAGTACTAATCTAAAAGATTAGATCTTAATTATTTGCGAGTTTAAAATAAATAATTGTAAATCGAAGAACTGATGTAGTCTGTTAACTGCTTGTTTAAAATTAACAATATAATTGTGTATCGCTAAAATCATGCTAAAGCAACAGAGAGATAGCCAGCAGGATATACCTTATTTATTTGTTAGAAAAGAATCTGAATTCTATCAGGTAAATAGTGCAATATGTAAGGCTCTAACGTTTCCTTAGTAGGGGGACTTTATTACTAGCAAGCGTGCATGTTGTTTATATACCTACATGCATTCCACAAAACTACATGTAGGCTGCATAACAGCATATTATAATCAATTATAAATAATTCACTCACTTATAGCAATACAATACCGCAAGAGTTACTATTACTTAATTCAGAATTAATTAAACGCATTGTCTAATGTAACTACTGGCAGTAAATAGTTAAATAAATGGAGCCTGAAAAAAATGACAAATTATGTCATGGTCGGCGATGTTGGCGGGACCAACGTTCGACTGGCCCTGTGCGATGTGGAAAAGGGAGCGATCTCTCAAATTCATATTTATTCCAGCGATGATTATGATACCCTAGAAAGGGTTATTTGTAATTATTTAATAGATAAAAAAGTTACGATCAAAGAGGCATGTATTTCTATTGCTTGTCCAATTACCAACGATTGGGTGGAAATGACTAATCATTCTTGGGCATTCTCTATTAAAGCAATGAAAGCCAACTTAGAGTTGGAAAAACTCGAAATAATCAATGATTTTATAGCAGTATCAATGGCTATTCCGATGCTAACCCCAAAAGACGTCATTCAGTTCGGTGGAGGTACATCTATTGCCGGTAAACCAATTGCAATTTATGGTGCCGGTACGGGGCTAGGCGTCAGCCACTTGATCCAGGTAGATACTCACTGGATTAGCCTGCCAGGCGAGGGCGGACATGTAGATTTTGCTCCAAATAGTGAAGAAGAAGACAAGATTTTATCTATACTGCGCGCGGAATTAGGGCACGTTTCCGCGGAACGAGTACTTTCCGGACCAGGGCTGGTAAATTTATACAGAGCGATCGTACAAGCCGATGGCAGATTACCGGAGCAACTGGTGCCAAATCAGGTAACTGAACAGGCACTGGCAGACAGCTGTATAGACAGCCGCCGAGCTTTGTCACTATTCTGCGTTCTAATGGGCCACTTCGGTGGTAACTTGGCGTTGAATATGGGTACCCGCGGAGGCGTTTATATCGCTGGCGGCATTGTTCCACGCTTTTTGAATTTCTTCCGCACTTCTGGTTTCCGTGCAGCCTTTGAAGACAAAGGTCGTTTTAAAGATTATCTGATGGAAATTCCAGTTTATTTAATTCGTCATGAGCAACCAGGATTGCTCGGTGCTGGCGCCCATATGCGCCAACTAATTGGTCATCAACTATAAATGAGCGCCTCCTTAGGGTACAAAGTGGGCAAAACAAAGTGACCTATCTTGTTTCCAACACCAAAGGTAAAACCTAGCATGCTACGCTAGGTTTAGCGTACACAGGTCGGTAAAAATTACATGCTCCTTTTAAAGCCGAAGGAAGAAAAAATTTCATCTGAATTTCAACGTTAAGAACGCAAGTCCACATGATATGCCACGCGTGGATAGCCCAAGGGCTATAAATTATTATCAACCCGGCTTTTGCACTCATTGCGTCATATTCAGCGCTGTGTTTTAGTAAATACTAGAATATTATCATACGAAAAGCTCTTACCCTTAACCAGTGTTAAAAACTTGCCCCTCAAAACTTATTATAGTTAAGGCAAATTAGTATGTTGACAACATAAACAAAGCTATAATAGGGAAAAGGCAATATTCTTTCTGACAGGTTCAAAATTTAATGATAACAATCTAGTGCTGCTAGGTATCGCAACAAGTAATTAATTCACGTAACCATTACTTGCATGACGCCATAGTACAATCATGAATCTTAATAACGATTAAACGTTAATCTTTAATAAAATTAAAGATGCTGCAAGCCGTGAGATTACTGATTGCTTGCAAATTTAACCGCAGACTGAACTCCAAATTTTGCTGCATAATTACGATGCATGGCTCATAATAAAAATTGAAATGTCATAACGTACATCTACGTCAAAGGCTCCCACCGCATATTATTTGCAAGGTAATAATTAAAAACTAGAGTCCACTTGTAGTGGAATTTACTAAAATTATGAGTTAATCAAACAAAAAGCAGTAGAATATTGATGTTTATTAACACTATTTTTATCTTTTAAATTTGTAACAAGTACAGCAAGACCTTATTTTCTATAAAAAAGGTGATAATGCTTAAAAGCTGTATTTTGATGAAATATCGCAATTATTCCTTAATCAGTCATTTATCTTTAATAAGAAAGTTTCTTTAACCCTGTCTAACTTATCAATCGCAAAATATTTATATTTAATATAGTCTGTTTGTGACCCTTAAGAAATGACATAGAACTAAACTTCTATGATAATAAGGTAAACATTAGCATAACCGATGCTTAATCTTTATTAAACTAGAGCAATGGCAACTCATAATCATTTAGTAACCTGATGATTTGTTACGACTTCTCATTGTACTCAATTGCTTAATTATTATTTTTCTTATGTCGCTGTGTCGGTATAGGTTAAGGAAATGCTCATATGATCCCTGCCCTTATTTTAATTGCAATAATCATCACGCTTTTATCTCATTAGTTCTGAATGCCGTGTATAATGACGTTCTTACCAACACATAAATCAGTAAGTCAGAGGATAATCAACAACAGCTCTTAATTAAGATTATAAATAACGGTAAATCTACTGCGTATCGTGCCTACTTAAGCACGATATAATCATATATTAAATATATTTTGATAACATTATCTTTGTTGTTAGATTTTAACATGTAGCGTAAATAGTAAATTAATAATCAGCTAGCGCGCTGGTTCCTATTAATGCGGATAGGCGAGGAAATGAAGTTGATAACTATTACAAAATGCAGATTAATTTTACTTCTCAACGCGCTCATATAAATAGGCTCAATCGACTATTCACCGCCATTGCTCTATGCATAATAACCCTATTAGCGATAAGAATAATGTGTGATAAATTTATTACCATCTCCTTAAGCTAATAGGTAATTAATAGATTTGGATATAAAATCACTTAAGTAAAAATAAGAAAATACTTTATCTTGTAATGAAATAATAAGTGAATAAGTTTGCGGCGTAAAGTTTACCTTTACACAATTATTAATTGTAATTTATATTTAATCAAAAAATAATAGGTCATGTCTCTGACAATTGTATCGCTAATACATGCTAATATTCTAGCAATTCATATCTAACCTAATCAAAGTAGGTTAAATATTTGTACTAATTGTTGATAAACCTAATTATCAAGATAATAACCACCTCTGTTGATTAACATTTATATAGTAAGAGCAATTAGCTCTAATGTCGCAATGATTATTCATTACCAACTCGAGTTTAGCGTTTGATCTGATTAACGATGCGGATTCAATATTTTGCTGTATTAGAAGAACCGATTACGCAGTGCTAGTAACTAGTAATCTTTTTTTGTGCCAGGCGACGCAACGCACGAACTAAATTCAAACCGCGTTCAATTATGGTAAATATTTTCGGCCAACTAGCTGTGCGTATTTCAGTGCGCTAAAAAAACTTTAGAATAAGCGTTGTCATTTTTACTTGAAGGCAACTCCATGCGATGACAATCGCATGCTGTGGAACACTGCATATAAAAAAGATCGACCACGCAGCTCTCTAAAACCTCTTCAAGGTTAACAAAGCTAACTTTCAACTTAGTCAATACCGTGTGCAGTCTACTAATTTTATAGGCAAACGGTCCAGCGATACTGCCAGATACAGATAAGGATTTTATTATTATAGATGTAAGCAACGTCGCCGCATCATAATTAGTTAGATTATATCACTAATATTTATCGGTACACAAGATACAATATTGCAAAATGTTTGTTATTTGTGCTTTCTCTTTGTGATTTTGCAGATAGCTATTTGCATCTGTTAACTACCCAACAACGGACTATCTTGACTATCATTATAAATGACGATGAAGGCAATACTTTTGTTACCAGCTTTACCGCCGCTAGTGTCCCAGAATTTTTCATAAAACTATATCAAATAATGCACTAAACATTAGGTTCATCTGTACATTCACGCTATATATAAAGTAGCTACCGCAATAAAAAATCAAAAAACTAGCACAGTGATACAACTAAATATAGTGCTATAAATTTGTTAATTATAGAAAATCGTGGAATGATTTTGACATTAAGATTCCGAAATTATTTTATATTTTATTTTTTAAATTTAAAAGAAGTTGCATTTACTTATGCATAGCAATGAGTTAAACGCATGCAGATGTTGTTAATAACAATTATAGAAAATACTCCACTGTTATTCTAGTCGTAGGGTTCTTACCTAGATAGTTGTAGCAAAACTACTTACGTTCATTAATTTAATTACATCCAAATAAGTGTTATACTAATCGAGAATTAGCGTAGATATTGCACGTCTAAGTTCAGCAAATAAATGTTTTACTCTTTGAGTATTTATAAAGAATTTCAAGAGTAAGAAAACATCCCAAAATTAGGTGGTCAACTTTAATGTTTATACTTTATCCCCATGCTCTAAAGAGCATGTTTATTGTTACCGTGCTCTTAATACCATAATAAACGAACAGTAGACTTTACGGATTCATATCATAATAGCACACAGACCAGACAAGAGAAATGAGACAACACATATACTAGTGTTAGCCGGCTGATTGCTACCACGGAGAGAGTGTTATCATACTTAAAAAGGAGGAGATATGTTTAAGAAAATAGAGAAACTTTTCATGGCTGCACCATAGAGATGGCCATAGTTATAAGCGTAACTATAACTTGTATTATACAACGGAAAAGATAAGTTAATTACTGTTATAGGATATATACAATAGTTACTGTCTTTAATATGTAAAACTGCATAAATGTTAGCTGGTGGCGAGCTAATTAATAACCCTGATAAGGACTGTAAGCATCATTGCGTTAGCATGATCAATAATTTTGAGCACTGTTCATCCTGCTATTAGAACAAAAAGATCTTTATTGAGATAATCTATACCGCATCTAGGATAGAGATGATGCGCTTTAAAAGCACGCAATAACTTGCTTTTATTACGGAATAAAATTCCAAATGAATTATTTTAATGACACAAATTTTAGGAGTTATTAAAAATTAATGTAATAATAAAGTTAAAATTACTTTGCGGTTATCTCGATATTTTATCGTTTTTTTTATTGATGAACCTGGTGGTGTGTTACTTTGATTAAACAATTAAAAAATAAATGTGTTGTATCAATATTACTGTTATTTACCTGTGTGATGAGAAGATTATTGGCCCCTCGGTAAATTTATAGGTTTTAAGCACTGCTGTACATTTTGCCATCAGTTTTCCGACGAGTTAACTTACTGGTAATAACTTAGAATTATGATGGTTAAACCTCTTTTATTTTTAATTAGTAATTAAAATGATATTGTTATCTTTATCTCAGTAGCTACTCTTTTGCCGAGTGGTAAAAGAAAGTGCCTTTCATGAAAATCTACTGATTGTATAAGTAATTACTCTAGCAACCATAGAGAAAAAACCATTATGCATATAGCGTAATCGAGTTATATTAATATATTATTAAACATGATGTTACATAGAAACTCTAGTTAACTAACTATATATACATGCAAGTACCTGGATTAAACAACGATCTTTTATTTATTGGTTTAGAACGTGTAGTGACAAAAATCTTTAAGCGGCATCCTATCAAAAATAAAATAACGTTTTTATATGAATTTCATTCATCTAACCTTGTGTGATCGTTACCTTAATCCTATTAACAAATTAAGAATTTTATCTTGCTTTACAGCAAAAGTGCGTGGAATGTTTTATTCTCCTCTTTTTATTATGTCGATGATGAATTATTAATTATAAATTAACAGCAATATGCAAGGTGATTTTAGGATATGAGTTATCTTTAGTGCAAATATTGCAATTATTAAATAATAATAACTATTATTGTGTTACCCGATGTTGATTTGCTTTATTAACAGTAATTTTGCTTGAATGGAAAACCATCGCCTAAACATTAAAGACAATCCTAACTTAAAACAGTTAGAAGTATGCGGTGTCGTAAGACGATTACGCTTAATTGTAATCTAAAAACAGCATATCCTTTAATTCCTGCAGCAACAGATTGCTATAAGCACCACGTGGCAAGAAGCTAGCGCTAAAAAAATTGCGCCCTACGCTACTTAAGCTTTAAGTACGGAAGCCATTGCATGTTTACAGGCGCCTTTTTCGATAACCGAAGAGAGAATCTGCATCTCTCCAAACTTTAGCGATATAATAATCATACCGTTAGATTCATGACAGAGTTATTAATGGTAACTAACATATATTACTATGTCTATGACATGCAGTCGTTACTTTTCGCTAGAAATTGCAATTTCGCGCTTTAGTTTTAACACGTAATCAAATGTGCAAGTATTCGCGGCGATCATGTAACTCTTACTCAAGCTTGAGTATAATAGTAGTGGTAGTGTGGTCTTATGCGCTATTAATACAACATGTCGTGTTACTATCAAGCTCTAATAAAGCGCGCTGCGGTAAAATACGCAGATTGAGAAAACACTGTCAGAGAGACATATATCTTGTCTTTTAATTTGTCGAACAAAAGTGCACTACAGCAGTTGAAAGCGATATATACATAAGATAATCTCATCAACGCGGCGGCTATAACATAACTGGATAAAATCTTTAAATATTAAAAAAGCACAATAGATTATTCTGACGAATGCATGTGTTTTTAGCATTGCAAATCGATGTTGCACGGAAATAAGCTCACTGATAATATCGTTAATATTTAAAAAAACCTTGCTTAATGCTTCATTAATGGTAACAATATCCGCTAAGTTTACACGGAAATGCCTAGTGTGAAGTGGTTCAATAAACAAAATAATATTGAGATTTACTAACTGCTTCGATACAGTAAAATCTGTCCCCTAGGAACAGGGTGATTAGTAAGTATTATCAATCAATACCAACAACTGATGCTGTTGCGCCAAAATATTTAATATTAACAGTTCTTAGTAAATAAGAACGTTGCAGGCAAGATTAGGATTAGTAAAATACAAGGTAGAGAAAAAACGATATCCTAGATTATTTTAGATGCTTTAATCTATATGGTGTTTAAACTAACTATTGAGCGCAGAGAGAGTTAATGTAGTCGCTATTAAAATATTTTCAAATAGTGCTTAGTATAATAACGGGTATCCCGAAACCAGAGATAAAAAATTTACCCCAGTTGCAATATATACAACAATTAGCAAATAAATTTAGCAATAAAAATGTTTTGGCGACTATTGATTATCGAAATAAGTATTAGCACACATCTTATGGGCCTTATAATTTCTTGCGCAATAGAGCGGATAGGTGTGGTCAGAGGGTACTCTAACCCTGTAGACCATTATAAATACAACAGCAGTTCGCTTATTTATCTGTAATCAAAGTACCTTACCGCACAATGCGTTAAAGTACTAGCGCGATGGGGAGCAAAAACTGACTTGCTATGCCATGCGCGCATAATAAGCCCCCCGGGGACTGATAAGAGGTGTTATTATAACAATACTCAATTAGAAATTAGATAAGATCCTGTGCTCGTAATTCGGTTTTTAGGTAAGCGTAATAAATAGGCGCCGCTACCACACCTTCTAAACCAAAGATGGCCTCGAAGACAAGCATTGCTAGCAACAACTCCCAGGATTTTGCATTAATACGGCTCCCGATAATCTCGGCGTTGAGAAAATATTCAAGCTTGTGAATCAAAATCAGATAAAACAAAACCACGCCTCCCACACTCAATGATATAGAGAGTGCCGAGATTATAATCATAAAATTAGAAATAAGATTACCGATAATAGGCAGTAAACCAAAAATAAAAGTTGCTACAATAAGCGTTTTACTTAGCGGTAGGTTCACTCCGAACAAAGGAAATACTATCAGAATCATTATAGATGTTAGCAGCGTATTGATTAACGATACTTTAATCTGGGCGAATACTACACTACGGAACACTTGAGAAAGATAATACAGGCGTTCTAGCAGCTGCTGCGTAAAATACGTACTACGCTTGGATGGTTTATTAAGAGAAATCACCGCTCCAATGATAAAGCCGATAAAAATCGTAATCAGTCCGTGCAAGAAAGAATGACCCATATTACGAATAATAATTAAATTAGATTCAATTAAGGCGAATATCTGATCTTTCAGTTCTTCCACGCTTTCGGGCAAAAATGAGGGAAGATAATCTGGAATGCGATTCTTTAAATCAGAAAAAATGTGATTGATTTCGACGGTAACGGCGATACCTCTTTGAATATCAGAGGTTAGGAACCTTATCAAACTCAATATACACAATGCCATAGTAATCACTACAAACGAGGCAATTAGCATCACCACAACCCAGCGAGCGCGTCTGCTACCTACTAAGCGTTCAAACCACGGTGTCATAGACAGAATCACCTCATACGCCAAAAAGCCGGAGATAAAGCAAGGAAATAAATGTAGCGGAATGATCAAAGTGATAAAAAGAAGCATCAAAAGATAAGAGGTCGCTTTCAGCCGTACCTTACTTACGCTCATTCTTATTTCCTTTCATTCTAAGAGGTTACTTTATTGCACTAATAGCATGGTTAGTAATTAATATAACTAACATCTTAAACGACAGAGTCATCAGTTTGCGACGAGCAGAAAAATACCTCTTTCGATGAAGGTGGCCATTATTGCAGCGGCAATCTTTTACCAAAAGCAAGCGTGATTAGACATGTCTTGTATTAAGAGCCGAGGTACTTAGCAGTTTTCATGATTAGTGTTACCCTTTGAATTAACACTATTTTCATGTCTGCTAGTAAAAGGTAGGTATATAATATTATTAACTAAGACGGCGGCCATATTTTATCAATTCTCATGAATAAAAGATTTAATGTCCAGCAATACAATAATATTAAGCATGTGTTACAACAGCAATTTTACTGACAAAGATGCTTCATAGCTCACTTAGATAAAACCCTGCTTGATAACAAGGGCCACAAATTTTATATTCATTAGTATATTTGCGTCAATGTAATTATGCTTTTCGATCAATGGTTATAGAATTAGTTAAACAAAAATTGACTCGTGCCGGCAGGGTATCGAGATCTCAGTAGCAAACGTTTTAACACTTTTGTATCGGGGGCTGAGTACGAACCATTATAAGTAAGCAAAGTTGGAAAAGTGCATCAACAGTATGCCGTATGCAATGAATACCATTACATCGCACAATTAAAGTAACTTTTAATATATCTGAGCTAATGAAGCTAACTTCGTTCGTAAGAACCTAAGCAAATTGCTATATATTATCGTCAGTGCACCTAGCGCACACCGTAACATCAAAATGCTTATCAAGCTTGCGTCGTAAACCTTACGAACTAAATTTATAATAGTTGTAACAAGTGTTAACTAAATATCCACGTATTAATTTATTGTCAAGCTTATTGACAATAAATATATTTCTATATTATTATTTTTATAAACTTGCGGTAGATGTCAAATCTGGATAAATAACGATGGAAAACTACTAACGATATTGCTAACGTGGCCATGTTAGTATATACTGTGTATTAATGAAATGAAATATACTGGCATGTGCATTAGTGCTACCTACACGTTTGATATGTGCTAAGTAAGAATCAAATGACCGGTTTAAACTGTTGGCTGTTGCAAAAACAAAATACATTGCGGCAAAGAAAATTAATCTTACATAAACGATTAACTATGAGGGGGGCTGCATAAAAAGCGACCCACCTGTATAAATTGCTCCTAACCAATATTCATTGTACAAATAAAAGTTATATATGCTTATTTTATGCCATTTGGCTAATAAGTGCAACATTGCTTATGCTAGTTAAATCTGCGATGCATATTCGTAATTGCTGCCGGATCCGAGATATATATCTAAATGCCATATAATATACTTTAGCTCTCTCATTAGATTCATTTGCAATGTGTGTGAATTTACATGCAAACATTTAATCCCAAGACCTTTCAGGGTCTGATTCTGACGCTACAGAACTACTGGTCGAGTCAGAATTGTACTATAGTCCAGCCGCTAGATATAGAAAGCGGCGCGGGTACTTTCCATCCTATGACCTGCCTGCGAGCGCTTGGTCCGGAACCCATCGCAGCCGCTTATGTGCATTCTTCTCGTCGTCCTACCGATGGCCGCTACGGTGAAAACCCCAACCGACTGCAGCATTATTACCAATTTCAGGTCATCATCAAACCTTCGCCGGAAAATATCCAGGAATTATATCTCAATTCGTTAAGAAAAGTGGGCTTGGATCTCACTATTCACGATATACGTTTCGTGGAGGACAACTGGGAAAGCCCTACCTTGGGAGCCTGGGGCCTAGGTTGGGAAGTATGGCTAAACGGCATAGAAGTTACACAACTTACTTATTTTCAGCAGGTAGGGGGGTTGGAATGCCGGCCGGTTACAAGCGAAGTCACATACGGGCTTGAGCGTTTAGCAATGCATCTGCAGGGTGTTGACAGCGTATATGACCTGTTATGGAACGATGGCATGCTTGGTAGCACTACCTATGGTGATGTTTTTTACCAAAATGAAATCGAGCAATCCACCTACAATTTTGAATATGCCGACGTTGATTTTTTGTTTACCTGCTTTGAACAGTACGAAAAAGAAGCGAAAAACCTGCTAGCTTTGGTAAAACCTCTACCTCTTCCGGCCTATGAACGTATTCTCAAGGCGACGCACAGCTTTAATTTATTAGACGCTCGCAAAGCAATTTCAGTTACGGAACGACAGCACTATATTTTGAGGATCCGAACCTTGACTAAAGCTGTGGCGGTAGCCTACTTCGCTTCACGAAAAGCGATGAATTTTCCGTTGTGCAGAAATTAAAAGGCGCCATGACGCAACAAACTTTTCTTGTAGAAATTGGTACGGAAGAGCTGCCGCCCAAGGAGCTACGCGCCTTGGCTGAAGCATTCACCATTCAAATAAGCCGTGAATTTAAGGCCATCAGCATGCGCTACGGCGAAGTAAAATGGTTTGCCTCGCCGCGGCGGCTAGCTGTTAAAGTAGCCGCCTTCGAAGGCTACCAGGACGAAAGCTACGTTGAGAAGCGTGGACCAGCTATTGCCCAAGCGTTTGATGCTGATGGAAACCCTACTAAAGAAGCCACAGGATGGGCGCGAGATTGCGGTATTACCGTAAACCAAGCCGAACGCCTTGCAACCAAAAAAGGAGAATGGCTAGTTTATCGCACACAAAAGAGGCATTCTGTACAGACTCTACTGTGTGACATAGTCAACCGCTCGCTGGGAAAACTACCGATACCGAAAATGATGCGCTGGGGCGACAAAGATACCCAATTTATTCGTCCGGTACACACTGTAACAATACTGCTAGACGATATCGTAATACCAGGGAGCGTGTTTGGAATTGATACAAATCGCCTTCTGCTCGGCCACCGTTTTATGGGCGAGCAGGAAATCTATCTAGAGCACGCAGATCATTATCCGCAAGTACTACTGACGCGCGGAAGGGTAATGGCAGATTATTTGCAGCGTAAAGAAACAATTCGTAAGAACGTGGAAGAGGCAGCCAAACAATTAGGTGGAATTGCCGATCTGAGCAATAGACTTTTAGAAGAAGTAACGGCGTTGGTTGAATGGCCAGTGGTTCTTACCGGTTGCTTTGAAAAAAGATTCCTCGCAGTGCCAACGGAAGCGTTAGTTTATACTATGAAAGTATACCAAAAATACTTTCCAGTATATAATAACGAAGGAAACCTCATGCCAAACTTTATCTTCGTTTCCAATATAGAGTCAAAAGATCCGCAACAGATTATTGCAGGAAATGAAAAGGTTCTGCATTCGCGTTTGGCAGACGCAGAGTTTTTCTTTAATATCGACCGCAAACAGCGGTTAGAAACTCATCATCAACACCTCGATAAAGTAATATTTCAAGAGCAGCTTGGTACCCTTCGTGATAAGAGCGATCGCATCAAATCTCTGGCAGTCTGGATAGCAACCAGGATTGGCGCAGATGTATTAAAAACAGAACGCGCTGGATTGTTGTCCAAATGCGACTTGATGACTAATATGGTATTTGAATTTACCGACATACAAGGCGTGATAGGAATGCATTACGCTCGCCATGACGGCGAGCCAGAAACAGTAGCAATAGCACTAAAAGAACAATATCAACCACGATTCGCAGGCGATGCGCTTCCTACGACACAAGTGTCTTGCGCGTTGGCCATTGCCGACAAAATAGATACTCTAACTGGTCTTTTTGGTATTAGTCAGCATCCGAGAGGCAATAAAGATCCATTTGCCTTACGCCGAACTGCCCTAGGCATACTGCGCCTCATCGTAGAAAAACAGTTTAACCTTGATCTGCAGACATTAACAAAAGAGGCGGCACGCTCGTACGGCAAAACATTGACGAATGATAGGGTAGTAAAAGATGTTGTAGATTTCATCTTATGCCGTTGCGTGGCCTGGTATCAAGATAAAGGATACAGTGTCGACACAATTAAGGCGGTACTAGCAAATCGTCCGACTCGTCCTGCGGATTTTGATGCCCGGGTACGTGCAGTAAGTTATTTTCGAACCCTAGCGGAAGCAGAAGCACTAACGGCAGTAAACAAGCGGGTGTCGAATATGTTGGCCAAATACACAGATCTGGTATACTCGGATCTGCAGACTTCGATACTCAAAGAGCCAGCGGAGATCAAGCTAGCGACTCATTTGATAGTATTACGCAAAAAACTGCAACCAATGTTTGATGCCGGACAATATCAAGATGCGCTGGTAGAACTAGCGACACTGCGTGAGCCAGTAGATGACTTCTTTAATAATGTCATGGTAATGGCGAAGGATAGTAACATGCGAGTGAACCGTTTAACATTGCTAGTGCAGTTACGTGAGCTATTTTTACAGGTCGCGGATATCTCACTATTGCAATAATAGTCGATTCAACAGGGGTAATACGGCGATCTTTCAAAATCCGTATTACCTTCATCACCTTTAAGTATAGTATTAATAGTTTTAACCATCACAATAGTGGACTATCCTTTTAATAAAGGATAGCGAGGAATATACCTAAACCTAAAATAAGTTTTTATTTATAGGGATATATATTATCAAGTTAAATAGCGGTATATTCCTTTATTAGCTGTTTTAACAAGGATTTTTAAGAAATTTAACAACTAACTTACCGCGATAATAAAGAAAAATAATAGTGATAATCAGTTATGAAAAATCTTTAAATATACAAACTTACGAATAAATTAACAAACATTTTACCATTAAGTCAACTTGCAATAGTTGCATAACTGACCTTGATGCCAATCGTGATCAGATCTACAAGCTTTTAGAAACACATTTATCAGGTTAATTCATTACTTGCTGGTATCAGATCTTTAATAAGCTCAGCTAAAGTGAATAAATGCTCGTACTGAGTTTAAGCATTATAGAAACTTGCAAAATTTGCATGCAGATATACAATAAACCGATGAAAGGAAGGTGCAAACAAATAGTCAATGCATTGCAAACATTTATGGTTAAATGAATATGTAATCGATGTAGTCAGGCAAAGATTAATTCAGTTATAACGACAGAGCGGTAAGCTAATTTAATAGCTTGAAAATTAGTATTTATAGCTACTTTACCACGCGTTGTACTCT
Source organism: Sodalis endosymbiont of Henestaris halophilus (assembly GCF_900161835.1). Lineage (GTDB taxonomy): Bacteria > Pseudomonadota > Gammaproteobacteria > Enterobacterales > Enterobacteriaceae. The sequence continues at coordinate 1,348,410 of NZ_LT897836.1, forward strand.
ATTAACACCGCTGTTCGTCTATCACGATACGGTGAGCTTGACCTCAAAATCTTCTAATAATAAATTTGTTCTGTGTTTATTTTAGGCATATTTGCTGCTATTTATACTTCTTCACAGAAATCATCATGGATTTACATTATCGGCTAAAATTTATACAATTTAAATTAAATTTCGACTACATGATCATAGCCTAATCACATGATAGATGTTACAATAGTACATTAAAGCAAGCTATGTAATATATATACATACCCAAGAATACTCTTATGATTAAGAGTACAATAGCTTACTCTGTTTTACTCTATCTGCCAGATGATAACAGTAGAGTTTAGTAAAACAATGTTGCTAATAGTCATGCGAGCAATGTGAAGAACTACTAACCAAACAAAATAAATAACAAAAGTGACGCTGACAACATTAATCACAAAGATGATCATTAACTTAACGTAGCAGGATCTTGAACGCACGGTGATAATCAATGCTATTACAACGATGAAAGTAAATCGCCAGAGCCGATATAACGATGGACCTCGGCTCTAGAATTGTAAATTCTCTCATTTCTAGGCTATTAATAAAAGCTTTTACCAGCATCATAGAATATAAAATCAAAGCTATTTAAACAGCTAGTTCATAACTGCAAGGTTGATATTATCAATATAATACTAATGATCTTAATTTGCATGACATGAGTTTATTAATTAATATGTTATTAACAGTTATAGCGACCGGTACTCATTTAATAGCGAGTTAAAGGAATCTTTTCTCTGCCGGGGCATTTTAACAAAAAATGCGTTATGCGTCGCAGCCGCAATATATTTGAACTAATAACTTTCCCCGTTAGCTTAGCTTTACAATTATTGTAACTAAGATACCGGTTACGGTAAAGAAAAGAGGAAAATAATCAAAAAATATTATCACGTTGAACGATCAGTTTGATGAAGATAACCAAAATCTGTTCTAAATCAACGCGGATTACGTTTTTTTAATTAAAACGCAAATCATATCAAGTAAACGATCTATTTCACTGACAATAAATAGCTAATCAGCGATTAGTATACTTTTAATCCAGGAAGATATACAAGCGATGATGAATAGAAAAACTAACCTAGACTTTATTCATTTTATATAAGTCTATCACAACCTGCGTCGTATAATTAAGGCATCAAGGACTGCTTGTTGCACGCACTGGCATCGTGTGCTGTCAGTGCCTAGACACATGATTGCTCTATAGTTATGAAGAAAATAAACGACATTGCTCTACTGTTGACAAATGCTGATTGTAGATATATTTTGCGCCTACTTGAATAAAAAAGTTTTCGATGCACTTACCCAGCACCATAAAATATTAGTAAGTCTGATAGCGAATATTACACATCACATTACTTACAAAATGAAAGTATGATACACAGTACTAGCTAGCTCAAACAGCAAATAAATCATGCACTAAAATTAGTATATTCTGAGTAGATCAACTAAGTAATCTTTATCGATTAGCATATGACCTTATAATACTTCGGCTAAAGCAAGCAATAATTAACGATCCATCTGCAGTTACACTTAAAGGATGGAATAAATAATTTATGGATAAAACCCAAATCAAAGGCACAGTATGCACTGTGCGCACAATTACTAGCATAGAATTGATCGGCTAATTTAGACTACTGTTTATCAAATACAAGCAACTCAAGTTAAATAGCTGGCTATGTATAATAGCTGTTTATTTAGGCAAGCTAGCCTGCTGCTACATCAAACGTGAGATTATTCTCAATCCGACCATACGTAAAATAATTAAAGTGATACGGAAGAAAACAGGTTTATACTTATCAAGTATAATAACTTCCATATACAACAGCATGCGACTTATATTACAAATATAGCACATTGAGAACTACGAACCGTATGACAACATAAAATACACATGAGTTGTTCGTCATTGCGTAAACTTGTCGAAAGTTATTTGGTTAATTAACCTTTAACGCGTTACTTTTAAAAGTATGTCCTTAGCGAAGCTAACAGCACCCACCAGCCAAAGAATAGTATAGACAGGCATTGCTGGAGCTAAAGTCAGTGTGACGACAGTTCCTCTATCTACGTTATTATTTTATTTAAAAGTGAAATTCTCTCACGCGACCTTGGTTAATTTCTATAACCCCGTACAGTAATCGACAAAAAGGGGGAAACCTGCATGCTAAGATTTACAATACGATATTTTACTGACAGGTATTATACCTAGCTTTCTCGTAAAGAATGTGTTCATCCTAGTTGCGCAAGTTTTCTGCAATTAATGATACTTTATGATCAAATGCGTTGTGAAAACGCTGACAGTAAACAACGTGTTATATGAAATACTTAAACAGTTATCTTACTCGTCCTTGAAGAGGCTGTATTATCCGTTGATAATCCGCAGAGAAAAAAATCCCCCTCCTGCATGTTCGCGGGGGGGGGGTCGATATTACTCCGCTATTTCCGGTGCTTAACGGAAAGGAATTAAGCATAAATGAAACGAGTAGACGCCTCATCCCAGTTAACTACATTCCAGAATGATTTAATGTAATCTAAGCGGCGGTTCTTATATTTTAAGTAATATGCGTGCTCCCAGATATCCAGACCCAAAATCGGGTACCCGGAAGTACCAGAAATGACTTCACCCATCAGTGGATTATCTTGATTAGCGGTAGACACTACGGCCAGTTTGTCATCCTTTTTTACAAGCCATGCCCATCCAGAACCGAAACAGGTTAAAGCAACTTTCTCGAATGTATCTTTAAAGGCATCAATGCTGCCAAAATCACGCTCGAGCGCACTTTTGAATTTGCCTTGCAAGGTGGTACCTTTTTTTAAACCCTTCCAAAATAAGATGTGGTTTGCATGACCACCGGCGTTGTTACGTAATACAGTTTTTTTGTCAACCGGGAGATAGTCTAGTTTTTTAATAAGTTCGTTAACTGACATTTGAGCAAATTCTGGCAAGTCCTCTAGAGCGTAATTAGCGTTATTGATATAGGTCTGATGGTGTTTAGTATAATGAATTTCTAGTGTTTCTTTGTCGAAATCCGGTTCTAGCGCGTCATACTTATATGGTAGGGTAGGTAAAGTAAAGTTCATGTCAATTTCTCCAGTTCGAGTCTAATTTTCTTGACTTAAAAATATTAGGGTCCGGTAAGCAATGTTAATCGTTAAAATGCGCTAAACGTTAAATAAAACATTTACCGGTTACGTTTAAACAAATAAGTTTCACTTATGCGTACTACATAATTTAAAATATATAAGTGAAAACCATAGTATACCTGCAGTTTACTGAATTTTACCAACTACAGACCGCAACGCTCGACGATAGCCATCATCCCCATACAGTAAGCAGTAAAAACGACCAATAAAGGTTCTACGCTGCAAATCATAGCTTTTGCATTATTTCATACACACAAGCATTTTATTCACACAAGAGTTTGATTTTTGATATTTTAATAATGTAGGTCTTATTGTTAAAAGAGGACTTTTCATAAATAGGCTACTCATGAGCAATGCAGTACTGTTTAAAATAGTTAAACATACGCACAATCTTTTTAAAAGTATTTACGTCACAAAAGCTGATAATCAAGATTAATTCAGTACCAAAATTTCCTGAAATACTGTCAGTAAGATAACTTTATTTTTAGCAATCTAATAACTCAAAAAGTTTACACATAGAATTAACGGTAATACCCGATAAGAACGGTAATATCGACGCATTTGGAACTCCATTTAGTTAACTAAACCTACTAAGTTCACAGTAGTCATGCCGTATACGCTAGTATAAAGCGCGCAATATTTCAGTTAGTCCTAACTTCATCATCATGCAGCCAGAAAAGAATGAAAATCCATCGCTATCATTCGCATTTATCGAATGTTGAAAGAAAAAACATATTTATCTGATTATTTTGTAAACGGGTATTAGTTGATTACCATACTCACAATAAATTAATGATCAGCACCATACCGGTTTTAAGATGGGCGCCATGTTTTGCAGTATGTTGCGAGCATTTTTATACTTTACTGCAAATTACAATAATAGCATTTATAAATGAATAAATCCGTTAATATCTTCCGCTGCAAAAAAATCTTCTTAAAAAACAGACGCTATACATGACGAAAGATACCGTTAAAAAGACGACAATAAACAGAGTCAACAGTTTATTATAAACTATGTTATGACATATTGAGAAATATGTACAAAACTACTTCAGATCAGATAGTTGTGGTAGCAACGCGGGAAATAGAATACGATATTAATCTTAATATAAGTCGATGAGATTGTCTTTTACGTTCTGTAAATAAATATGAATCCCGGATAGATAGCGATTTTGACGTGGCAGATAAATAAATTATAATTGATGGTGCTTTCTTCTTAAATAAGAACGCTAGGATAAACTTATCAAAAAACTAAAACGGGCTGTCATAACATGACATTGTTATGATCTAAAGTCATTATTTTTAAGTTAGCTAATCCTATAGAGAGACAAAAATGTTATCAACCAAAATGAATTTTTTTGACATTAATGATAAAATGTAAGTTTGAAAATAGTCATAAATATGATGGCTAAATGTTTAAGACAAAGATTAACTGTAAGTTACTATCAATTTATTTATCAAAAAATCTTATTAAGAGCGCTTATAGAATAGTGTTTAACATCGATTAGTAATTTTATACTAAGTTCTACTAGCTTAGTAGTGACGATCATCAAGGCAATTTATAGCATTGTAGTAACATTTAACCTAATTAATAATTTTGCTGTGGCTAATGCTCACTATTGAAGTTGCTACGGTAAAACTCGATCAGTGTTGCCAAAACATAAGTTTCCTGGTTGGCAATTACTATCCCTGCTATTAATAGCAGGCCAGCAGTTATAGCAAAATACGAGTACGATAATTAATTATACAGTTAAGACAATAGACAGTAGTTGATGTTAAATAAGTTAATTTAGGCCACGATACTCTGTGTCGGTTCAAAAAATATACGCGGTATGGGATTTACAAGTTTAACACTAGCATAATGTTCGACGATGATTTGTTTGTGCTTATAACACACACTAAACTGTACGGTGTTTATCTTTGTGTTAACGGTATCTAACAAAAACACCGGCCAAAGTCATATGTCAACGACGATAAAACGCGGTTTGTGCACTGTTTAAATAGAAGAATTACATTTTTACAGGATTGTTAATGTCATTGATGATGCAGATGTTTTAATTGTTCTGACCTCAACATAATGACCGGATAAGCCAGTAAAGATCTGAATGACTAACAAATAAAATCCTCGATGATACCGAGGAATACGTCTTGATAGATTAGTGCATTCTTAGCAGCGGTTTGCATATTAACCTGCGGGTAAATTAATAAGAAGACGGTTCACCAGTGTCAATAAACGTATATTTATAGAATTAAACAAGCAATACAGATACCTGATTGCAGCACATTCATAAATCACAGCGTAGTGCAAGAGCACAATTAGATACAGTGCGTCTTCCTGCTCAAACTTCATGACCGACTTGTCCTGCATACAATGCAATGTCACTAAATTATTAGTGACAAGTGAATGTAAGATAAAAGATATTAATATAGGTTAACGTGCTATGTTAAGCAAGGCTGCTTAACTAAGTTATTTTTATGCTTCATGCCATTATTCTAAATTGTTAAGTCATCAAATGGAACCAAATAACTTGTACCAAGCCATGCTATTGCTTTAGACACATGACAGTCATAGTACCGATATTATCGTTATTACAAGGTGTTAAGCACCATAAAGATGATTTTGGTATTGTGTATTTTTTGCCTGTATCTCTATCAGAGAGTAATAGGTCTTAGTCATAAATTAATCGACGGTGGCTCAAAAAGCACATCAAGAACGAGTATTTTAATATGTTGCTATTGTTGTTATATTATATAATATAGCCACAGTGGTGGTACTGTTGTATCTAAACGTGTCGCGGACATACTACCTTTACTTAATAACACCTTCCCCCTGGTATGTTTTAAATTGCGCAAGTTTTCTTGATATTCAGCATATCTTTATTGAGAAAACTAATCAGTTTATCATCTAACGTACATTGATCGATTTTGATATATACCCCATAACTTATGGTTATTTATGATTATATACCCGAAAGACCGGGGTAGCAAAATGAGCTAGATGTTTCTACAGCTCTTCACAAAAAGTGCTGAATACGTTCATAGTAATATTTGTAGTACTTTCACGTTTCGTTATATAATTTATAACGTTTCGGCTTCTATATTGCAAAATATATCCGAATACTAACTCGCAGTACTTTTATTTTGCAGCTACTGTCTTTGAACTACACTATGGCGATAGTGCAGGTTATCAATTGAATTATTAGTAATACTGACTATTTTCATGATTATATACTGTATATTTCTGTAATATGATATTTTATAACAAAATGTTACGCCGAAACTTAATTCCACACGAAAAGGCAATGACACAAAAAACTAGAGTATATTTCTATCGCATATAGCGCATTATTTGTAATAATATCTAGTGTTTTTCATATTCATGATGCAAAATAGCTGGCATTTTATCTAGCACAAATCTTGTGTTAAAAAAGCGTTTGTTAATAAATAAACACTTTTAGTTAAAATTTAATATGTTAAAAACATTATATTAAGTTGTGATTAATTAATTAGAGTCTAATCCTTATTGTACGCAGTACCCCTCCTTCATGAATTAAAAATTATAATATTTACGCTCATTGTACTGAAAATGCGGTCGTGTTTTTCAGGTGATTATGAATTATTAGTCAATAGTTACTATTATAACAAAGTTCATGTAACACAGTTTTGATCAGTAATCACGTTTTTATTGGCGATAAAAGCAAGGCCTAAAAGATACCAAAATTGGGGAGTGAATCAGATAAGTTGACAGTTAAACAACTAGGTTAAAACCGCATTGATAAAAAAGCAGCTCTTAAGGCCATCTGATAAAACGATATCTAAAGTAGGAAGAAACTGATGTGGTTTGTTTTATATGTAATGATCAAGTTACTGACTGATTAGTTTTATTGCAATGCAATATCAGCAGTTTTGTATGCGCAAGATCAAAAAAAATCATGCTAATATACAATGATCTAATCACCGTAACACAGGTGTGTCACTACCTAATGCCGTAATGTTATTACGTTTGCAGCATTAACGTTATCGGATTTATCTGCGCATTACTTTTTAAAAAACACTCTTATATTATTGTTACTTATTTTATAATGTGTTATATTTTTTATAAAAAGATTAGCGGTCACACCATAAACATCTTGGGAAATAAGTTAAACTATACGTTCTTAATAATGCGGTAAGATAGTGGTATTTTTATATATAGCTATCGGTACAGATTATAAATCTAGGGCGCTATAGAGATCGTATTAACAAGACATGTGTTTTGTAAGTTGCAAAATTAGTAAGGGGTTTTGCTCAGCAAAACGTTCTATTGCAATCGGTTACTTTAACACTGGCTTATACTCTACCAAGAGTTTATGATAGAGTTATCACTTATGACTAAATCAATTATAATTAACCATTAAGAAATAGAACGTTATTACTAACGCAGTGCATCGCTCTATGTTAACGATTTATTAATATGGTGCTACCAGAAAACCAAAACATAAAAAAACTGATAGATAAAGAACGTGATTACGCTGTGAAAGGCTATCAAGCTCAAAATTAATTCAATAGCAACAAAAAATTAGTGCTTGAGAAAGCCTGCATAATTGCTAATTGTGGGAGAAAGTGCGGTAACTTTTCTTAGCCAAAAGGCTTTGCAAAATCCTTAATGCCTATTTTACGTATTTTACATGCAAAATAATACTTTGCCTACCTAGATGTTCATATTATTCACAAAACCAGGCTATGTCATAAGCAGTTATGCTTCTTCTTTTTTTCAAAGATGCACGAGCCTAAAATTGGTTTTACTGTGCATTTGCGTTTTTATTCATTCATCAATGCCCGCTTAGTCAATGCTACCCTCCATTTTCGGATCTAGGAAAATTAAAGAACGGAAACTCTAGGTAGAGTAATCTAGCTAAATAAGCAAATAAGCAAATAAGCAAATAAGCAAATAAGCAAACAAGCATTATACATGTAATGCTTATTTTTGTTATAGCTGACTAATAACCATCCATGTTACCTTATTCTCTGTATTGTGAATACAACACAAAATAGAACCTAGTAAAATACTTGAATTAATAATAACAACTAATTTACTAAACTAAAAACGTATATCTAATCTAGTAGATATCTAGATAGCAAAAGCTATTAATAATTAGCCATATCAACAAGAATATGAGTTAGCTGCACGGATAGTACCTTAAGTGATTATCATGCCAGAAGTGGCAGATTAAATTGCAGTACATAAATGTTAACATCTTCTTTTTATTAAAAATTAATGTAAATAACAACAGTGACAGAAGTATGTGATGTTATTATCTGCTAGCGAAAATTAAGCTGCCTTATAATTCATTTACAATGCCTACAAACCCGCCATATCTCATAAAAATAAAATTAATTAGTTCACATAGACCCTGATGTTCACACAAGGAATAATTTTGCTATGGAAATTTAGAAAAGCACGCGTCAGAGAGAAAAATCAGCAATGATACTTAAAATTCTCACGTATAGGTGGCGATGATCACCGGCAACAGCGAAATAGCGTACATCGTGAAATCAATTTTTACTAGTTCATGTATTATGCATATTATATCAAGCCTAACAAACATATAAATGATTAAACAGTAGACAATTTGCTCAAAAGCAACAACTAAATACTAAGGCAATAATCCCGCAAAGGTTTCCCTACTACGAGACAAAAATGGCTACATAGCATCAACTTTTGAAAATACCAAGCAATGCTATTTAATTACACAAATACCGATTTTAAATCCAGCATTGACAGTTATATTTTAACGATAACTACTCAATGAACCTAAACATTATGAAGCCCCATCAGGGTACAATAATCAGCGCAAAGAAGATTGCTGATAACTAGAAGATTAGCAAAGAAAAAGCTAGTTGGGGAGGGTGTATTTGTAGTTAACCTATAAATGCGTTAGAGAGTAAAATAAATGAGAAAATGTGCAGTCCTCCATAAATAAAATGACATATCTCGTTAATAATACCTATTACTAGCTCGTACAAAAAAAGCAAAAGAGAAAAACTCTCTATACACTATAAGTATCTGCTGTAACTTTGACCTAGCAAAGTTATACTATAACTTAATTATCTAAAGACGAAAATATTAACAACGTTACTAGGCTAATAAGCAACGCTAGAATGAATAAACAATTACCAAAATGATTAGTGAATACTTTCTCTGTTAAAAAGATATCTCGAGTTTCTTGCTACGACCAAATTTGCCGATTTCGAATACTACACTATAATAATTATTAATAGATTATTAATGTTATTAATAAATAATTAGCTAAATAAATACCTCACATGAAGTGCCTTAAAGTTCGGCACCGTGTTAATATTTTAAGTTAAAATCATTATATAAGTTAATTATTGCCGTGACAACCAACATTATGCCTTTCATTAAATAATGTGCATCCAGAGCATTGTCATAACTTTTAATTTTCATCCGCTAGCGATTCACTATACACAGTATAGTGCTTAATAAATACGATAGGCAAACAATCCGCGACTGCTATGAATGATGAAAGCTCAAAAGAGATGTAATAACTCCACGGTAAAAAGCATTGACTCGCAAATATATCCGTTTTGCTTCATAAATACTTTTATCAATTAGATAAAACTAATGATTATACACGTATCTGCTACGCAGCAAATGACGAATTTATCTACTAATATGCAGTAAGCATAGAATGCTACGCCGTGCTGTAATGGTGGTAAAATCCACAGTTTTTTTGCGCACCGCATTTACGGACTTGTAATCTTACGAAGAACCAAGTTATTTATCTAGCACAGTGAGCAACGGCCGAATAAATATGTTTGGTGAACAAATACGCAACAAAGATACGAAGCTAAGTTAATATGTATTACCAGATATGTTGCTTTAAAATCTAGATGATCAATAATGCTAAACTAATAATAACATATAACAATTGTGCAAATAGTAAGTGTAACAATCGTTTGTTATCAACAGTGAGTGAATGCAAATCTAATTCGCTTATAAGTTAAGTATCCTAAAAGGAACGCTAACATCACGATCATCAGTAAATTAAAATGCAGCTTAAAGTCGATAATGATGAACAATATACCTTTTAAAATACCGACTAATAATACTTTCAGGTATTAAAAATGCTTTGAGCCGAAAGTTATAAGCTTAAGAAATTAACTTTTAACTTACTAAACAGAAAAATGAAGCAAATTTTACTTAAACTTTTTTTAGATATTTAAGACAATTAATAGCCGATTATTTTGATGAGATAAAAGTTCAAGTTTGCTCCAAACCTATAATCTTTGTGATAAGAAAAGAAGAGCAAAATAATCATTGCTGTGCATAAAGGATAAACAAAAGTGCAAAGCAATAGTGCGGTATTAATTACCTACCATGCAAAATTTACAGGTATAAATATCTTTCTGCTAGTTTTTATTCAAATTTATTTCCATATAAGCTGCTATAGCCTTCATTTACCGGATATAACCTACAGAACTATTTAGTCGATTAACACTACTTTTATATAGTTCGTTAAATATCTCTTAGATATTACCTATACTCTTACCATATCAAGGAACTGTTTTATATTGTTTTCACGCCCAATGAGGAATAAAGTTGTTTTTCATTAATCAGGCTTGTTACTAGCGCACGCTGTCGGTAAGAGTGCGGTAACAAAACAGACGTGTTAGAAGTTAGTAAACGTGATTGCGAGTGTTAAAGTGAGTATAAAATGCATAGCGATGATCGTATCCTGGCCTCACAGTTTTTTACAAATGCATAATCGATTATATTTCATTATATCAATCAAGTTGCTTTTATTATATATACTTTTATATTTTAATCGGTTAGCTAATAACTGTTTCGTAGGTGGTGTTTTATATCGCTTTAGAAACAAAAACGTATTTTGACGATACTAATAAAGAAACCGTTTGATAGAACGTTAGCAGCAAATAAAAGTTCTAAATGAACTAGAACGCCTAAACACCGGTTTTTCTTGATTATAACTTTGGTTACAAATAGTAATTTACATGTCGTAAATAATTGAGAATATACAATGGATACCTTTAAGGAACTACTGCACTCTCTATGGCAACAGGATTTTGAAACACTTTCTAATTCTAACCTAGTTTGGGCCATTTACTTGCTAGTATTTCTCATTCTTTTTTTAGAAAATGGCTTACTACCCACTGCTTTTTTACCCGGCGATAGTTTACTTATATTGCTTGGTGTGCTGATTGCAAAAGGGATACTGAATTTTCCCCTTGTTCTATTGCTGTTGACTGCGGCAACTAGTTTGGGCAGTTGGATTAGCTATATACAAGGAAAATGGTTAGAAAATAACCGGGTAGTGAAGAGTTGGCTGGAACATCTGCCGACACACTACCATAAACGAGCGTACCAAATGTTTCATCGCCATTGGCTATCGGCTCTGCTTATTAGCCGGTTTATTGCTTTTGTTCGCACATTGTTACCAACAATCGCCGGTTTGTCCGGGTTAAGCAGTTCTCGTTTTCATTTTTTTAACTGTATCAGCGCTTTTTTGTGGGTATTTATATTAACCCTCGCAGGGTTAATTATTGGGACAACGCCGGTTTTTAACTCTTACGAAGAGGAATTGATGCTATGCTTGATGCTGTTACCAATGGCGCTATTGACTATAGGACTGATTAGTTCTCTAGTGATCATCTGGCGCCGTAAACGGTTTAAAAATTCTACTAATTCGGATGAAGAATCATGAAGAAAGTATTAAATCGTCTTGACAAAATGCTGCCGCTCTGTGGCTAGTAACAGGACAACATTGATGCTACCCACATCAATGTCGTTATTATCGATACTATGCCACAATGACAACACACTGCAAATTACTAAATCACGCGAGAGCATGATTCATTTCTAGACTGTGTTTACTTATCTATAAGCTGCGTTAGCATAGAGATATCCACGTAAAATATTACTAAACTATAAAATAGTACTTTTTATATATCTAATAATTTTAGAATTGCCTGCTGGCAAAATCATTAGTACATCTAATCACTTTTCCGCCGGTGTCGGGCTATACGACACTTAAAAGCATAAGCTACAGCAACTGGGTAGTCGATACATTATCTCTTTAACAATAAATAACGTCTAAATGAGAATCAGTAATTTTTATTGCGTCGACATGCCCAATATTTCCTCTTGCGAATAGACGAAACTAACCGGCCATCTATCGCGCCTTTAACCAGATTTACTCTAATAAATATATCATATTTGCAATTTTATGAACTAAGTAGCAAGCTTATTTTGAGTGCTGGAAATTATAAACACTTCTATTAGTTAATAGAACGAACACAGGATATCACACACCCTGTGTAATAAATTTATTCAAACAGCAATCGGCAGTCAAATTACTGGCCAATAAACTAAAAAAATACTTGCGTAGCTATTTGCAAAATTCAAAAGACAATCTTTAAAAAAACGTATTAAAAAGTAAATCATACTAAAAAAATGCCAGTAATCATCTTTGCGATATTGACTAGAACTGAGCAGTGCCCATTATCTCTGGATAACATGCGAATTAGCACTATAGTCGGCTTTATCTTCGATACACTTACCACAATGTAATAATGATCACGATCTAATCGCAATACCAGATTCTTGGTAAGTAATTATTCTACATTATAGAGATAATTATAATCTGATTATTATCGTCGGTACGATAGAAACTTGTCTTGACCTTACTTTATAGTAACGCTTAGAAAATTCAATAGTATTTAGATGCTTATGATGACTAGAATTAAGCTCCTGTTTACCAATTTTAATCTGATAAGTATATCAGATATAATTATTATGGCTATTGAACCGCAATACCGGCCAACAGCGATTGCACTCCTCTTCTTAAAGAATGCGAATAATAGATGCACCCGTTAAATTTTAACCACTGTATAATAATAGCACAAGCACTAATCTATTAGCGATATGCACAATGTTCGTAATATCAGTCTATCTAATGAACTAGGATAAACTAGGTATAGGCATATTTGTGAGACGGTAAATGGTGGGGCCGTAAAATACGATATCAGTTGCTTACGGGATGTATGGTCGGTCAACGCAACATGTTACATGTCGATAACACAATATTTTTCGGCAATACAACTATTAAATTAAGATATTAATAAAAATAAAACAACATATTCTCTCTATCAACAACGCCTTACAAAATTACATTTTACTGTTACTTTTAAGCAATTACCCTGGTGTGAATTAATACCATTTAGCGATTACATTAGCTTAATCGTTTGCAGTAAAATCTAGCAGACGTGCTACTCTTACTATCACTGCGAACAATTCTGATTTTAACCCGTTATCAGTGTAGATTCTGACAACTTTAGGTCACCTAACTTCCTAATTTATTAACATAATAAAAGGCAAACTAAAAGACTTAAGCAATTTCCTGACAAGAAACGACCAACCGTAATGAATACGGCACTAATTTCTTTCGAGTGTTACTAAAATCCATAAAGTGCGTATGCTTCAATTTGAAATAACCCTGAAAGGGGACATGACGTAACAAACTCTTCGGAGTATACTAGCGATTAACGTAAAATTTTCAGCTTATTAAAGGTTAAAGAACCTATTATGAACGCGAGCGTATAATCCTGGCTAGAATAAAACATTACATTATAATTATCCTATAAACGAAGAATATACTCGATCCGGACAACTAGATGATTACTTTAGTAATCAAACATAGGCTAAACACTATTTAGGAAAATAAAATAATCTTTACCCTGATTCCTTGATAGTTTTTTCAAAAGAAAACAGTTATTTTGTCAACTAGCAATCAGCTTTATGACTGACATTAACGAACACGGTCGTGTCAAGCAAAAACCATTTATACTTTTATTGTACATTTCCAAGTTGCGTGTAATGTTATAATTAATTTTACTCTTATATAGATAAAATAACTACATACTGCAGTATGTAGTGCATTATCTACTCCTCTGAATAGAGGAAAATATAAAATTTGATGCGTGGCCAATATAACTTTGGTAACTAATTATTAATTATAGATAATTTATTTATGTTACTAGTATTCTTAGTTACAACTAATAAAAGATTTTGCAATCGCTGCAGACAAACTTTTAATGGTTTACATCTCTTATAGCCTTTTTGACTATAATAACTTCAGTTAAATAACTTGCTAGATTACTAGCTAAAAAGCGCATCGCCAGATATTATCTATTTAAAACAAAATAGTAGTAAATAATTTAAGAAATAATCATGATACTATATTTTGATGATAAGTGTATTGATGCCAATAATGTTCATGTTAACATCTCATGGCAGATTGAGTAAAGATAATGTTAGCACTTATAAATATAATAATAAATAGTAGCAATGCGTGGATCTAATTTCTTACTTTACTGTTAAATATTTTCTTGAATCTAACGACTAAGATCTTTTAATCTTAAGCACTGTCATTAATGATGATTAATGGCAGGAATATACTAGAAAATAAATAATAATCTTTATGAAATATAGTTTCACTCCTTTAGCGAGTTAAGGTAAAATCGGTAAAGGTTGTCACGCATTTAATAATCTTGCAATAGATCTTTCAACCGCATGCGCTATCTGTTAGGTACTTGCGTCTAACAAAACGAATTAACTACTATAAGGATACCCTCTGAAAATGCGATAGTTAAGACCTGAGCAAATTACTTTGAGCTTGTAAACCGCTTGTACGATATTTATTAGCTACTAAACATTGTTTAAAAGGCACATGTTGCCTATATTTTATACCATTATTTTGCAGTCATTAAACTCTAAATACACACAACATTATTTTTGTAAAGCCGAACAACTAGGTATTAGTACACCTCGCGGCGGTACACAGCTATTCCCTCCACCGCTTGGTCATATGACCATTGATCACCGGATGTCGTCAATAATTGCGTCTATCACTCAAGGTAGGTTTATAGTACATTGTTTCTACCCTAGCCCAGCAAACAACCTCTTATATTTATCTGATATCCTGCTCAAAGTCTTATCTAGAAACAGTACTCCGTCAACAACTACCGATCTCAAATGATATTACTGGTAGTGTATTAACACTGCTGACTTCAAAAACTAACTGCGGTTTTTTTGATACACCGATCGATCGGGACCAAATACTCAGCCATTCAGCAAGCGGTAAAGTTTACGTCTATTTATTTCCGACGACGTGCAGCAATTCAATCTGGCGCGATTACGATCTCATCCTAACCTTATTTTAACCGTTTTCAGGCACTAAGAGAACAATGTATTAATAATACAAACTAAAGGGATCAGGGTTACGCGCTATCTTATCTATCAAAGAAACATTTTTGGCGGGAACTAGAACTTTGGTTAGCAAAGTGATTAAGCACCACAACCCCTTTAACATTAGGTCTATGTATAATTAGATAAGCTTATCTATTATTTTTAGCAAAACTCTCCTGCGCTTTAGCGCAATACATATAACAAACATTGGTAAAATAACTTGCGGTTCTGCAGCAAGTTAACAAACACGACCATACATCTAATAACTCTTTATTTAATTCCTATATAATATATAGCTAAACGCCTAAGTAACTAGTCCTAGTTTTTTTACCGAGCAACAAAGCTGCGCGCCCATCAAATATATTTATTACTCACATAAATCTCTGCGTCAACGCTATGTCTTTTAACATAGATTTTTATTTGGGATTTCAAAATATAACGTTAATAGTAAATTGCTAACAAGTTGCTTGTTTAACCAACTTACATTTTATTTACCCCTCCTAAAGGAGGATACTCGGTTTTTTTATAAAACAAAATACAACCAAAAATTACGTTGTTTGCAAGCATGTTATGTCTAGGTAACTGTTAAATATAAAATCTTTGCATTAAGCTTTGCTATAATAACCGCTACAAGAAGTGTAGGCGTAGGTAGACGCGGGACTTTTAGTTAACGCATTTATTTTCTATAGATATATAAAATATCGTCTTACGAAGCATAGCTAACTAACAAGATACCAGCGGTCATGCCGTACAAGATGATGACGGCAACACATTGATGTTAAAAATCAACCAGCCACGGGGACACATTAAGATATACAAATAATATAAGCGCGCTAACGCTGAACAACATGCAACTTATAATTGAATTCTAAACTACAGCGAGAAAACCCATAACTGTTCAAATATTTTGGCTACCGCGCGTATAGACTATAGTTTGCATATGCGTCAGCAAATGTTCGTGTGCATTAGGATATAAAACGCTTGCGCTGGGTGAAATTCCGAAAGTGTCACACAACGGTCGTTGCGATTATCTATAATCAATCTGTGGTCAAGTAAAATTAGCTGGCTAACGAACGTATTTCAACATCTTTCCTACAACACCCCGCGTTTTGACTATGATTACTAAACAAACAGCTTGCGTTGCAACAAGCGCACTATTGTGGCGCGCTATTAATTTATTTCTTTCTTACCGATCGGTAAGAAATTTAACCACTGGCTGATAACTGTAAAATCTTAATATAATTAGAGACCGTAATTAATACAAGATTGGAGTTAACCGTTAAGCCGGGTTCTGTCTTGAACAGTCATTCATCTAGGTCAGCTCTCGCGAGCTGACTCAAGCAGCTTACCCAGGTTCAGTACGGGCCGCACCATGTGAACCCCTATTTAGCCTTGCTCCAGGTGGAGTTTACCGTGCCGCGAACTGTTACCAGCTGCGCGGTGCGCTCTTACCGCACCCTTTCACCCTTACCTGATTCCGCATTATGCGAGCCATCGGCGGTTTGCTTTCTGTTGCACTTGTCGTGGATTTGCATCCCCCAGGTGTTACCTGGCACCCTTGCCCTATGGAGCCCGGACTTTCCTCCTCTCTTACTGTGCTTGTTTCTGCAAGAACACCATAAAAGCGACGACTGTTTGGTCAACTCCATTATGCAGTGTAAAGCAATGTCTGGAAGCTTGTCACCTGCAATATGTTATTTAATGATTAATTTGCAGTATCGCATTAAATTTTTTGCTGCCGATTAAGCGCGTAACGGTATAACGTATTTTTTTTCAGGCCATAGATCTGAGCAGCCAAAACCGCTGCCTTTTTCAAGGGTAATTCGTTCAGTAATAACGACAATGTGCGCAGCACCTGAGATGGAAGCTTATCGCCTTGTTCACAATAACCTTCCACGATGAGTACTATTTCGCCACGGCGTCGCATATCGTCTCCCTGTATCCAGGCAAAAATTTTCTCGATGGGAGCTCCATAAATGGTTTCCCAGGTTTTAGTCAGCTCACGCGCTAGTACCACGTAACGCATCGGCCCCCAGACGATAACCATATCCTTTATACTTTCCAAAAGTCGGTGGGGGGACTCATAGAAAATCAAGGTGCGCGGCTCATGTGCTAGCGCTTGCAAAGAATTAAGACGTGCTTTTCGTTTCGAAGGCAGAAATCCTTCATAACAAAAACGATCAGAGGGTAATCCAGCAGCCGAAAGAGCGGTAATGGCCGCGCAAGCGCCTGGCAACGGAACCACTCGAATACCGGTAGCATGGCAACAACGCACTAAATGATATCCCGGATCGTTGATCAGAGGAGTTCCGGCATCACAGACCAGCGCTATACTCTGTCCATCTTTCATCTTTTTTAATAAAATGCTTGTTTTTTGCTGTTCATTATAATCGTATAACGCAAATAAACGCGCATTTATGGAAAAATATTTTAATAATAGACCGGTATGACGGGTATCCTCAGCAGCAATAAGATCAACGCCCTGCAAGATAGACAGCGCGCGCCAAGTTATATCTTGTAGATTGCCAATCGGCGTGGGTACCACATATAAAGTTGATGCGTAAATATCCATTTTGGGGTGTTGATTCATTGTGTTATCCGGATTGCTAATTTAGTATTTAGCTTTTTAGAAAAAATATTACTAAATAACAGTATGCTTTCTTATGTAAAAAGGACTACTTCCTAACGTGCTTGCATTAATTGATAATTATCGCTTGCTTACATGCCCGCCTTAGTGTCAGGAATGAATGGCAGCACATCTATTAAGCCATACTATTATTTAAAGTAGTAAATGTAATAATACCAAAATTAATATTGATTACCGATCATTCTCTCACTGATTGATCAAAAACTAACGCAAGGGCTTACGCCGTATATCAAGTTAGTACAGTCAATGAAGCTGATGCTATTCACAATATTCTAGTTTAGGAATCGAAGTAGTTAGAATGAAACTATATTTCGCTGCTGACGAGCAACAACCTAGCATTAACATCAGCAGAGTAAGAGAGTCTTATTTCCGCGGTATTTCTCTGCAGTGGTATGACTTTTGGTACGCTATGAGCATAAACACCTAGAAGCATAGCCTAATCACTTTAAAGAAATGTGCTATTTTATGGCTTACAGGGTGCGGGCAAAACGAATGCACTTTTATCGCCCCAGTGAATTTAAGTAATCTACAAGACGTGGTCATAGATTAAATACTAGCGCGCAGCATAAATCTGGGAACGATCAGTGCTATTAAAAACGTCAATATGTATATTCACGGCAGGCATGATTGCCTTAATCATGAAAGACCGTTTGCAGAGGAGTGATCTTTAAAATCTACTACAGCTGCAGCAACTCCTATAAAACTACTACCGAAATATACTTTCCATTAAACTAAGCAGCGCCGTTTTTAGCGGCTACACAGGTTTGACTGACAACGCGCCAGTTTTGATACATGTGCTTGTCGTTTTAACATTATCGCTATTAACGAATAGTTGAGTAACATGGCTAAAAATGCCTTTACACCCACCTTAATAACACTAATTCATTTTTAATTATCAGGTTATAAACGTGTTAAAAAGAATAAAAAACTGTTTTACCGAAAGTATCCAAACCCAGATTGCGGCAGCTGAAATACTGCCTGATGTCATTGTTCTTGCCGCAAACGTGCTGTCGCTAGCGCTGCTTAATGATAAAAAAATCTTATGTTGCGGCAATGGCACATCCGCTGCTAACGCTCAACACTTTGTCGCCTGCATGTTAAATCGTTTTGAAGCCGAGCGCCCAAGCTTGCCAGCCATGGCGTTAAATGCCGATCCTGTAGTCTTGACATCTATCTTCAATGAGCAACATCATGACCAAATTTACGCTAAACAAGTGAGCGCTCTCGGGCAAGGCGGCGATATTTTAATGGCAATTTCCACCCGTGGTAACAGTCGTAACATCGTGAAAGCCGTGAAGACGTCCGTTACCAGGAGTATGAAAATTATCGCCTTGACGGGACATGACGGAGGAGAAGTAGCTAGCTTACTAGGGAAACAAGACGTTGAAATCCGCATACCTTCCCAGTGCAGCGCGCGAATTAAAGAGATGCATATGCTCATAATGAACTGTTTATGTGATTTGATAGATAATAATCTTTTCCCCACCCAAATGATTAAGGATCCTAAATGAAGGTTCATAAATCATTAATACTACTGTGTGTAGCTATGATACTACAAGGATGTGTAGGCGCTGTAATAGTTGGTACTGCTGCGGTCGCCACTAAAACCGCAACTGATCCCCGTACTATAGGAACCCAAGTTGATGATTGTGCGCTTGAAGCCAGAGTTTCCAATGCTCTAGCTAAAGATCAGCAACTTAAGAAAGAAGCGCATATTGTCAATACTGTATACCAGGGAAAAATTCTGCTGACAGGACAGGCACCGACTCATGAGCTTGCTGAACGCGCCAAGCAGATTGCGATGCTTGTCAACGGTGCCACTGAGGTATATAATGAGATACGCCAGGGGCAGTTAGTGTCACTAAGACGTACGTCCATGGACATTTGGATCACCGCTAAAACCCGTTCACAACTACTGGCCAACGCCAAGGTTAAATCTTCCAATGTAAAAGTTACCACAGAGAATGGCGAAGTTTTCTTGCTGGGAATGGTGAATACTGCCGAAGGCAAAGCTGCAGCCGAAGTTGCCAGTAAAGTAAACGGCGTGAAACGAGTTATTACTGCCTTTACTTATTTGCAATAAATCGCGGTTTAAGCTTTCTTATATCACAAACCCTTAATTAAATCTGCCTTACTACTAGATAAGTAGGCTTCTTCCTATCCTACATCTAGTGTAGCATACATGCGTGGTCATTAACAGGTATAGTATGTACTAAGGGCATTAGCATTTAAACTCAGCGTGTTAAGTATAACAACCTTCGTCTACCAACGTGCCGCTTTTTCCGGTCTGTCAATCAGCTAATTTAGAAAAAATTGCTGCACTACTAATTCGATATCTAATAAACTTTCACTATATTATACAATATGTTATTGTACTATAAGAACACGCCGCTTGTGGGTCTGGATGCATGAATATCTAGTCATCTTAAGCCGTTACGCAATACGCTAATAGTTCTCTATACCACAAACTGCATATTCTTCGTCTTATGCTGTGCAATAGGGGTTATTGCATTAAAATATATTTATTTACTTGCATTATGCGATACACACATTTGTGACTAAGCAGTCTATGGATATAAGGTGGAAATGATATAGATCTTCCCCTAATAGGGAAGTGAATTTTCTGGTTGGCTATAGCTCTCACTACACACCTTATCAATGGCACGATCGCCTTAATTAGCACTTGGCAAAGCTGAGTGATATAATGAAACTTGCCTCTTAGTAAGAGATCTATTGATTATGCTACAATCACGGCGATGTGATTCACGATATCAAAAACTAAAATATTAACCAACATTATCGTCAGCAACCATAGCGCTTACTAAAGCCTGATAAACAACTAGAACAAAATATATCACAGCAAAGATTTACTACATCCCATAAACTTTTCATGGGATAAATTTAAACAACGAACCACCAGTTTATTGATATCTTTAATTGCCTCAGCAATAAAGGTCTGTTGCATATCAACCAACGGCGTAATCATACTGTTATATTTATATATAAATGTTATTCATATACTAGATGAATAACATTTGCGCTAGTATTTTTATATATATTAGTTACATAAAGATCTGTATCTAAGTTTAACATTAAACGGACTGTGAGTATTATAGGTAATAACCTAAGCGAGAAAGTTAAAGTGAATATGAAAGTTAAATAAAATATAAAAGTTATTCCTTTGAGGCAAAACCTTCATCAAACGAACAAGTTGTCAAAACAGCTGCTTCCACCAGAGCAAATTGCTTCTTTAATAATATCGGCTTTACCGATAAATTATCTATCACATGCAAACTTTAGTTTATCGAACGCAAATAAGTCTAACCGGTTTGAAGCGATCAATAATCAACAGCGTAAGCACCACTTCATAAATTTACTGTCTTTATTGACGATGTAATCACTCAACAACGAAATTGATCTGTATCACTGGCTACATTTTTTTTATTTTAGTAGGTAAGATTGTTACTTTAATTAATATAATTTGTCATATCTTAAATATTAATAAATGTTAAATATTAATCTATTATTTGCCATTGCCCTATTTTGCTTTGCTAAGCAATCTAGATAAAAAATACAGATATTATGTACACCACCCGACATAAATAATAAATAGTAGTAATTTTATATCTACTCAACCTAAATCATGTAACATTTATACATTATGGCAATATTTGTGCTTTACCTTTCTAGATCTACTTCTAGACTTGCTCCCACTGCTCCGACAGCTCAGAGCGCTAAAATATACTAAGCACATTAATACAAACGGTGTGCAAGTCTACAATAATTCTCTACACCCTTTATTTTATCTCTCTTTAAAGATGTATGACCGAGCGCTAGTAGCCATGTTGGAATACAGGATCGCCAGGTAGCCAGACATCATTTTTAAAATATCACTAGACTTTAATTAATTTATCATTCCTTACTTACTCCGTATGCTTTTTCAGCATAGTTATGCTAAATTAATTATCAATTTTTATTCGCCGCAACCTAGCATCTACCGGCGCATGACAGGAATCGCTATCGGTATGTTCTTAAAACGTCTGTATCAATTGAATAAGTATCGTAAATTTTAGAGGATTGATTTCATAGCACATCCTATATTTCGGCCGCACAGTGCTATTGTTTTTGTCCTACAAAAACCTTCTTAGTACGAAAGGACGCTAAAAAAGTTAAGTAACATATGCTTTTTACTAGGAAAAACTTTAGTGCCGCAAGTGACATTTCTTTTGCATACTAAGGTTACTTTCATACCTGCACAACTTCAACGGCGCAATAAAAATAGGATAAAGCAAGGCCCTTGGCCAGGATCGCTTTTAACGGTAATGTCGCCAAACATAGTTTGTATAAACTAGTCGTGTAACTATTGACAGTCTCCTGATACTGCTAACCAGCTTTTCACCATGTTGCCTTTTCACTTAAAATTATATAGAAATTTTTCTCTTGTTCTTTGGTGGGCAGTGTAGTTAGCTGATATTAACGTATTATTAGTCACAGAAAATTTATACTATATGTGGTTCAAGATCTCGAAGTGTCAAGTAAGATTCACTGCCTTTACGATTAGATTCCACAAGATTTGCCATAAGCAGTTAATATCGTCGTTGACAGTACAGCGCAATAGCTGATGCAGCTAACGATATTACTAACTTTAATTGCTTTAGCCGTATTAACAATACTAGAGAAGTTTTCTACATACATTAGCAACTTAATAAAATTAAGCGCAATGCTTATCTAGGAGAACTTTGTAACGCCTCAGCCTATTTATTGTGATAAGACCATTAAAAGTTAAAGGTATAGCTCAGATCTATACCCTTAATATAGATGTTTTTAAACGGTTGTGCTGTTTTTTAACAGTTGATAATAAACATATTATTCTTTATAAAATTTTTCCGGTCTTATAATTTAAGAAAATACAGAATAACCCTAAAATAGTAACATTAGGAGAAAACAGTCATTGCGAAAATATCTTTTTACTAAGGCACCCCACACTCTAAAATATACTGATAAATTGCAACACTTCACTATTATGCACCACAATGATATAGGGTCATTAACCACATGGTATCTACAATCTCCCCCCCCCTCAAAAGTAAAAATGATGTCGTTATCATGACGTTCTTGAACTAGAAAAAGTAAATCGGCGCAAATAAGTACTTTCGTCCTGGCCGAATAATCCCGATCTTGGATTCAAAACTGAGCACCTTTTTAAACTTTAATTGTATGCAAATATAGCCAGTTAAAAGACTATCAGGCCTAATTATGTTAAATATAGACTATATTATCTCCTTACTTGTAACTTGCATCGCAACGGTCTGTGCCTAATGCGCTACGATGTTACTACCGATAAACGCTGATTACCCACTGCTCCGCAATCGATATATGAGTTATTAGTCTTATTAAGTTGGTAAATAAGACTACAGCAACACACCGTAACACTTTGCGTATATAAACAACTAGTAGTTGCGTTTTTTTTACGCGATAGAAATTAATCACTATCTTATAGTTGCTTTTTAACAAGGAAAGATCATAATAGCGTAACAAGAGGAGACTTAATACTTTTTGATCTACCTTACAATCAGGTAGAATTTTACTCCCTAGATAATGATTTGCTAAGAAACCACTAAAAGTAGTTTAACTATAAATTATATATGACTTCGTTCTTTTAACAGAAGTTTGCTAAAGTAACTAAATACATCTACAAAATTGCTGTTAGCTAATTATATTTAATGTCGCTGGAAGCATCTATCATTCACAAAATGGACTTTTAAATTAATTAAACAAACAATTTTCCTGTCTGGTGTTTAAATTATTCATCTTACTGTATTACAACATTTACCCTCTTCTCTCTACTTTAGAGAAGAGAGCCCTACCGACCGCATTAACAATCTAACTATATATTTTAGATATTGACAGCACTTTTACAAAAGATACAGTTGAGCCTGATGCAAACAGGCGACAATATATAGTTTTACGTTAAATTATATGATATAATCTAGTGTTAGCAGAAAGCTCTTATCTCGCCGATATTTCCTGCTATTACCCATGTTAATAGCAACGAACATTTTTTACCATAAAGCATAGTGAAATACTGCTATGTTATGACAATAACACTATAGAAACTACAATATCTAGTGATAAACAACATTTGCAGTAATGTTGCTGTTCAGCATAACTGTTATATATTTATTCCTAGTTTTATAAAAAGTCAGGCGCCCTCTGGGTTAATAGTAAATAAATATACTAGCACAAAAGATTATCGCATAGTGATACATACTTATTTAAGTAACATTTATAAGGGTTCGTACAAATTCATGGTTAAATATAGAGTTTGATTAAAGATTAGTGCCATAAATAGAAAATTTTTGAATCGGACTGATTGTGCTGCATTGCTCAATCTAGCCAATATGTACTTCGACCAGAATGCAACTAGCTATATTTAACACAAATGCTGTAGCAATTTTCATATAGATCTACTCAATCTGCCAAAGTGAGATTAACTAAAACCTAAGTGTCTCGATCAAGACAGGCTATTGAAATAAAGACACGGCTCAGAATGTTATTCTGATAATTCTATCCTTAAAAGCACCTTGCAATAGGCGGTTGAGTAAAAGCAATAATCATTGTGTGCTCGTCAGCTGATTTGGTCAACCACGTCCGATGAACACGAGAAATTATATAATTACTGCAATTCAAGCAAAATATTTTACTGCAATATTCAAAATATTAAACCTTTAATGCATGCATATCTTTGAAGGAGAATTATTATTAATATTCAAGTAGATTATGACCTATTTACATCTTCACGCTCAACGTTATGGCAACGAGATAACTAATGCTTCAGCGTATGGTGACTTTTCGGTATGACATATTACCATAAAAACAACGTGATCAGGTGTGTAAATTAAATTCACAGAAATCTATAAGCGATTCTAAGAATATCGATCTAAAAGATTAGGAGAACCGTTATTTTTGCGTTGATCCCTTATTAGTATAAATAAAATATTTATTACATCTTTATATTCTTAAATTGTTTAAATATACAAACAATATTTTTATTAAAAAAACTGAATGCACACAAAATATGTAAGTGAGTATTTGTCATGCTAAGCAATAAATTCGGCACGGCTACAATCGATAATATTAAATGCTAAGTTAACGATATAACTCATTAAAATAATCTAAAAACCAAAAAGTAGCAAAATTATTAGAACTGTCAAATAAGTAAATATTCTGGTGCTGATTAGCAGAAATCTTAACTAAATGTAGATATATTCTGAAGTCGGATATAGATCTAGTAACAATCGCCTTTGTCTTTTGTTCTCACAAAGTTAGCTAGATAGCCTATTGTAGCATCGAATTTTAAAAGATAAGATAATGACGATCTGGTGATCACTATCTTTGCTAAAGGGCCTAAATGATACAAGGCCTCATAGATTATTTAATCGTATACATGCTTACATCCACGCACACACCAGAAACATAAGCAGTCCACGTCAACTCCAGGACGCTTTTTATTTTGCAAGCCAAAACCCGTACTTTCCGATACATAGCAAGCAAACTATCTACCGTACTATTCACAAAACTACATAACGCAACCACATTTATTAGTAGTTAGATTAAGGACGATCGTCTTAAGGCTGGTTTTTCAGTGCCGCACAAATAAGTAAACGATTTTATTTAATTAAATGTAATGGCGGTCTGCCTGCACCACACAACGTAGATGATAGATCGTTTTCAGGATCGCTGTCTTGCGCGTTATCCATCCGGGCACCGTGGATCACCGACATGACGGTTCTCGTAGTCAAGTCTGGGGCTTTAGCATTATTAGCATACTGCTGCGATAACTGCTCGTAGGCCACTTCAGGCTCAAATATTGTGCCAACGCCATTTTCACGGGCGTAAATAGCTAATATGGCTGCCATCGGCACTACTACCTGACACGGAACGCCGTTGAAACTAGCGTTGAACTGCACTTTATCATGATCCAATGTAAGATTAGCCACTGCTATTGGCGCTATATTCAGTAAAATTTGCCCATGACGGGAAAATTGTATCGGCACTATTACACCACTCACATTGACATCTACGACAAGATGCGGCGCCAATTTATTATCAAGCAACCATTCGTAAAATGCTCGCAACAAATAAGGACGCCGCGGCGAAAGCTGAGTTATTGACATTTTTTTTACCCCGGGGTTTGTAGGCGCATTACGTGCTCTGCTTCGGTCAATAAAGCTAAGAAAGCATCTAGTTCAAATACTACTCGTCATATACTTTTTTAATTTTTTGGCACCTTCTCCGGACAATTAAATGCCAAATAAGAAAAACACTAAAACAAAAGTGCGAGATAGCAATCCACAAAACTAATTTTTTTCGCTCATGAGCAATGGCACTTCATTAAAGACCGGCGCCGCTAGCAGTACGTCGCGCAGTTGCAGACGAGAGTGTTAGCATCCTCGCTGCCACTAACTGCTCAATGTTGAGCATAAGATTATAACAATCGTTTTGTCTACAGTGCTGCATCATCAAGCGGCGCTCACCGCGCACTGCTAGATAATACAGCATCAACGACGGATGAGGAAATCGTTTATCCAAATATTCCATGATAATAAGGTATTTATAAAATACCAGTTCACGATCGATCAATGTTGACGCAATGCAGTAGCGGTTAAAGTCAAGTAAGTTATGCAGCAGATTATTCATCTTAATCTATTTAATTTTAACACCAACTTTTTCAGTTAAACATGATGCGCATTTAATGGCTAAAAATATTTTTCGTGCCGAAAAACAGCGCCGTAACCGAACGTTTATTGGCAGCGTAGGCCATAAAAACCTTCAAATTTATTCAAAATACTGCGCATAACCCCCTAAGCTCAGGATTATTTTTCTGATTTGTTCGACGTTGATCCGTAACTACTTTGCCCGATACAACTAAAGCCTAAAACTTTGCAGTCGGTTAACGAACCACTAACTTAAGTAACAGATATATGAACGCCTATTATTTTATCATATTTTGTCTATTTCATGAGGTGTAATATAGCAAATTAATGTGAATAACTAACTGCAATTAGTACTCTAAACGAGTAAGTACGCAATTAACGTTTAGAAAACTGCGGACGACGGCGTGCTTTACGCAGACCGACTTTCTTACGTTCAACCCTACGAGCATCACGGGTAACAAAACCTGCTTTGCGTAGATCAGCGCGCAAAGTTTCGTCATATTTCATCAATGCACGGGTAATACCATGACGAATAGCGCCTGCCTGACCGGAAATACCACCGCCCTTAACGGTAATGTACAGATCTAGTTTATTAACCATGTCGACCAGCTCTAAAGGCTGACGAACAACCATTCTGGCAGTTTCCCGACCAAAGTATTGCTCTAAACTGCGTTGATTAATAACGATGTTTCCGCTGCCTTCTTTAAAGAAGACGCGAGCAGAAGAGTTTTTACGTCGACCCGTACCGTAATATTGAGTATCAGCCATTATTTATAATTCCTATTAAATATCAAGAAGTTGTGGTTGCTGCGCTATGTGATTGTGTCTTGCCCCAGCGTAAACTTTTAATTTACTACACATAGTACGGCCCAACGGGCCTTTTGGTAGCATGCCTCTCACTGCAATTTCAATAACACGTGCGGGGCGGCGGGCAATCATTTCTTCAAATGTCACTTTTTTGATACCACCAACATGACCAGTGTAGTGATAGTAGTTCTTGTCTTTACGCTTATTACCGGTAACAAGTACTTTTTCAGCGTTTAGAACAATGATATAATCACCGGTATCCATATGTGGCGTATATTCTGCTTTATGCTTGCCGCGCAGACGACAAGCCAATACGGTAGAAAGCCGACCAAGAGTCTTACCTTCGGCGTCAATAATATACCAGTTACGTTTGACTGTTTTTGGCTTTGCCATAAAAGTTTTCATTAAAAGCTTTTCCAATTTAAGTTGTTTTTTGATGAGCACGCAAAATCTCTAATATACAAGTAAATTACTAGACTAATCTCTATTGCCTTCCAGCCACAACTTCCAAATGGGAATTTGTGGGTATAATTAAAGTTTGCAAAAAAATCTGAATACTAGAACGTAATAACGCAACTTTATAAAGAAATAATCTACAAAGATAGACTATTTTGTGTTATCAAGACTAATACGACACCCTAAGATACTCCTGGCTTAGCATTGCTTGCAAAATGCGACAACAATGTTAGTACTATAAGCTTAATAATTAAGCCCTTATACAGCACAGATATTAAAATGCTAGCGTGGACCTCCAGTCCAACTAGGCACTCGTAAACATTATCTAACAACGCTAAAACCTGTCGGGAAAAAAATTTTCTCGTTTCTGCCACCTTCTACACATTGTACAAAAGTATGTTATAAATAACATAAAGCACGGAGAGAACTACTATTGTTTTACTGCGTGATCAGACGTACAACTATACTAAATCGAGCGTCACCATACTGCCGGTCACGCCCAAAATTGTTAGCTGTTAATAATTCATTGCCACTACTGAGTGCTTTCAATACAGCCCAAAGTCTTACCCCTAAAAACACTTGAACATCGGCGCTATCGCCAGTATTGTTTCGGCACATATAAGGGAACGTAAAAATTGACCTAAATTAGGGAGCATTAAGCCTAGTAATCGATGCAGATATCCACATTATTCATCACGTCAACATGATATTTGATAAGTTTTATGGTAAGCAGGAAAAGCGTGATAAAAATATATTTCGATAAATTTTGCCCGGCAAAATATTAAAAGTGGCTATACATGTAATTCCGTACAGAAACAACATTTGTATGAAATTAATAAACAACATCACTTCGACGAAGTTTATCATAAAATTCTTCGAAACAGAACAAATCAGTTTCAGCCTTGAAGCTATTTGCGATAATATTTAAAAAATCTTAGTAGCCTTATAAATAAAGCCTTCCTTATACTCATCATGTACCTGCAACGCATTAAGCACTGATAAAAATCAAGTCATAGACTATGCTTTTAGTCACTGTTTGTGTTATTTAAACAGACTGCGATAAAATTAATCTATTAGCTAGGTATTGCCTGTCATCCTCAGTAACCTTACTTACATCATACATCTATAAACTTTGTACTAGCTCATTTATGTCACCTATACGGACACCTAGCCAAGCTGCGGATACTAGTAATAGAATAAATAAGAAAAAAAAGTGGCATAAGTTCACGACGCGCTTAATTGTTTTAGATCCATTTTTAACGGAAATGGAATGCGGGTTATAAGTCATCTAGCTGCTATTTTCTTTTTGCCAACATTTTTGATCAAGCTGCGACAGCAGATTAGATTACATGTGCTAAACCCCTTTAATAAAGGGTGGTGGTAAAAATGCAGAATGCACATTATTAGATAGTAACGCAAACAAATACAATAACATAGCGCCAAGAGCAATAAAAATAATCACATTGCACGTTTCCATTGATGACACGTTACCTGTTATAATGAATATAGTGCATATTTAAACCCTACGATAAAACAAAATCAAAATAGGAGTTATTATGGCCTTGGCAGATGCGCTGATTGGATTGTTTGTGGGAATTATCATTGGTGCAGTTGCTATGCGGTTTGGTAACCGTAAACTGCGTGAGCAGCAAACTCTTCAGCAAGAGTTGAAAAAAAGCAAAGACGAACTAAAAGAGTTTAGCGAAAAGCTGATCAATCATTTTGCCCGCAGCGCGACATTGCTAGACAATATGGCATATGATTACCGTCAGCTTTACTATCATATGGCCAAAAGCTATAATAACCTTCTACCAGATCAGCGCAGAGAGGATAATCCGTTCAGTTCTCTTCTGACTGAAGCAGAAACAGATAACTATCAAACTTCAGTAGAAATACAGCCTCGAGATTACCCAAAAAACGCCAGTGGCTTACTAAGCACGACGCGAGGCGTGCGTAGCAAATAAGCTCCCATCATCCTCGTGGCACGCTAGCTTAAGCGTGTGACTAAGCTACATTTTCCGTGCCGTCAGGGTTATAATTGATATTAGGATACCGGCACCAGATACTTTAACCAGAGTATCTGATACGAAAGCGAGCGAGTTAACGTTACAATGAAAATAAAATTACTATTTAATGCATTGACACTCGGTCTAGGACTAAGTCTATTCCCTTTTTCAGCTCCTATTGCGGCTTTACCAACAGGAGTTGAAAAACAACCAATGCCCAGCTTGGCACCGATGCTAACCAAAGTCTTGCCAGCGGTGGTGAGCGTCTATGTTGAAGGTTCCCAGCCGGTCAGACGTCCAAGGCTACCGAAAGAATTCAAATACTTTTTCGGCCCAGACATCCCGGGCAGCAACGGTGGAATGCGATCATTTGAAGGTCTTGGTTCAGGAGTCATTATTAATGCTGCTAAGGGTTATGTAATCACTAACAATCATGTGGTTAATGGAGCGGATAAGATCAAAGTCCAGCTAAATGACGGTCGTGAATTTGAAGCTAAGCTAGTAGGGCACGACGAGCAGGTTGACATTGCACTACTAAAATTACCTGCCCCAAAAAACCTCAGCGAGGTAACGATAGCCGATTCTGATGCCCTGAAAGTCGGCGATTTTGCAGTCGCAGTTGGCAATCCGTTTGGTCTAGGCCAGACCGCGACGTGCGGTATTGTATCAGCCCTGAGTCGCTGCGGTCTAAATCTAGAGGGGCTTGAGAACTTTATTCAAACCGACGCCTCCATCAACCGCGGTAATTCTGGTGGTGCCCTGGTGAATCTCAATGGCGAACTTATAGGTATTAATACTGCCATTTTGGCACCTGGTGGCGGCAATATAGGCATCGGCTTCGCCATACCAAGCAATATCGTTAAAAACCTTAGTCAACAGCTGATAGAATATGGGGAAGTCAAACGCGGCCAATTAGGCATTAAAGGCACTGAGCTGACGGCCGATATTGCTAAAGCTTTTAATATTGAAGCCCAGCGCGGAGCATTCGTCAGCGAGGTCTTGCCGAATTCTGCCGCTGCCAAGGCTAATATCAAAGCTGGCGATATCATTATATCAATAGAAGGCAAACCGATTCATAGTTTTGCCGAACTGAGAGTCAAGGTTAGCACGACAGCGCCTGGTAAAACCATTAAACTGGGAATATTAAGCAACGGTAAACTAAAGATGACATCAGTAGTTCTAGATGACAGTGCGTCTACCATCAACAGCGAAGAAATTTTCACCCCAGCACTACAGGGGGCCTCTCTTCGCAATGGTCAGTTAAAAGATGGAACTACAGGTGTTCAAGTGGAGAATGTCGTCAAAGACTCCCTAGCTGCAGCGATTGGTTTGCAAAAAGGAGATGTGATCGTTGGCCTAAACCGCGAAAGAGTACAAAATCTGGCGCAACTGCGCAAACTATTGGAAGCCAAACCGGCGGTCATAGCCTTAAATATTGTGCGCGGCGATGCAAATATTTTCCTATTACTGCGCTAAATAACACAAAAAACGGACAGCTGTGCAGAGGTGTCCGTTCTACTCATATTTAATCTTATCCTACCACAATGTTCCTAATACGCCCCCTGGCGGGCTCATAATCCTAAAATTACTGAACGCTGTCATAAACAACAGTGCTCATAATTAATTAGAAATTTGCACATCGGGATCCGATGTGATTATAAATGAAAAAAGCTATCTGTTGACCAATAAACATGTCATAAATGATGCTGATAAAATCAGCTAATAAATACAGAAAAAATTAACGCGCCTAGCAATTCTAGTAATTTTGATAATTTTTACTGCTCCCTTATTATGGCTACAATCAACGCCTAATAACTTACTAATAATCCTCACCAACTGCAATAAACAAAAATCCTCATATTATTAATGTGGTAGTAGTGATCGTGAATACCTAAAATCTGTAAGAATCTTATTATCAAGGATATACAAAAGTTATTTTACCATAATATCCCGATCCGGTAAGAGTATCAGAATTTCTTGTAGACCTATGTTTCTATAAATAACGAACAACTACGGCTTCGCTCTGATTAATATGATTTACAAGTTAGTAAAAGTAATATTTTCATTATGTTAGATAAAATAAGGATAATACCTTAAAAGTTATCGATCTTAATAATTTCTACGACTTTGGCTGCCAAAGGTAATCAATAAATTAATACGCGGTGATAAATATCAGCATCGATAGCCATAAAGTAACGCCACGAACAACAGTGATGGCCTTATTCTCATTAAGTGTTTCATGATGAATGAAGTGTCGCTAACTTGCCACGACAGCGCAAGTTAATGTTTGAGTAGATGCTGTAATACTGAAAATAAACCATAAGATGGTTTATATGTATACGCGAAAGATAAATCAAGTAGCAGATATTTATTACGGACCGCTGATCCTAGTATAATCCTACGCCACAATAAAAAAATTGACGTTATATATTTGGTCATGTTAAATATCTATCCTTAAAATAAAGGACTCGTGCTAGAATTGTCAATGATGCGATAAGTCGCTTGCCGATAAAACAAAGACAGAGAGCGTGCAACCGCTAAGTATGCCAACGTTCGGTGCTTAATGAGGAGTGTGTCAATATATAACTACGCTTGCAAGCAACACGTCAAACTAAATATATATTAAGCCCCGACAAACAATGTGCCCAGAAGCATCGTTTATTCACTGATGATCCGTTCTATATTGGCACCCATAAGCCGCAACTTTTCTTCTATACGTTCATAACCGCGCTCAACATGATAAATACGGTCAACTACCGTCACACCTTCAGCGATACAGCCAGCAAGCACTAAACTAGCGGAAGCACGTAAATCTGTTGCCATGACCTGTGCGCCCGACAGAGTCTCGACGCCATAGCAGATAACTTTGTTACTTTTAATTTCCGCATGAGCACCCATTCGGATTAACTCAGGCACATGCATAAAACGGTTTTCAAAAATTGTTTCGGTAATCACACTCGTTCCCTCCGCCACTAAATTAA
Organism: Sodalis endosymbiont of Henestaris halophilus; assembly: GCF_900161835.1. Lineage (GTDB taxonomy): Bacteria > Pseudomonadota > Gammaproteobacteria > Enterobacterales > Enterobacteriaceae. The sequence continues at coordinate 1,381,460 of NZ_LT897836.1, forward strand.
GCAAACTAAACTGTGCTTGCATATCAGTGGGAAATCCGGGATAGGGGGCAGTATGCACCATAACTGATTTTGGACGTTGGCCGTGCATATCCAAGCTAATCCAATCATCGCCAACTGTAATATCCGCGCCCGCTTTACGCAACTTGGCTAATACTGCATCCAGCGTATTTGGGCGGGTAGCATGACATACCACATGACCGCGGGAGATAGCCGCCGCTACCAGGAAAGTGCCAGTTTCTATGCGATCGTGCAGTACTCGATAAACACCCCCGCCGAGACGCGTAACTCCTTCAATAGTAATTTTTCCGGTACCTGCACCTCTAATGTTTGCGCCTAGTATAATAAGAAAGTTAGCGGTGTCGACAATTTCCGGTTCACAAGCAGCGTTTTCAATTACGGTGGTGCCCATAGCTAAAATCGCAGCACTCATAATCGTTACAGTAGCGCCGACGCTAACTTTGTCCATGACAATATGCGCCCCCCGTAGACGGCCGTGCACAGATGCTTTGACATAACCCTCTTCTAATTTGATGGTAGAGCCCAACTGTTCCAGACCGCGGATATGCAAATCTACGGGACGCGCGCCGATGGCGCAGCCGCCCGGCAATGACACCTGCCCCTGGCCAAAACGCGCCACCAGCGGCCCCAAAGCCCAAATTGACGCACGCATGGTTTTAACTAGTTCATAGGGTGCACAATAAAAGTTAATATTACTGGCATCCACATGCACCGAACCATTTTGTTTAACTTTGGCACCTAGGTAGGTTAACAATTTTATTGTTGTATCTATATCTTTCAACTTAGGAACGTTTTGGATCTCTACAGGTTCTTCCGCCAACAATGCGGCAAAGAGAATAGGCAACGCCGAATTTTTGGCCCCCGAAATGGTAACCTCTCCGCTTAACCGGGTAGGTCCCTGGACACGAAATTTATCCATTAAGACTGTGCTCTCTGTGTTTGACGGGAAGAATATTGCTATAGGGTAAAAGCCAACACTTAAAAAATATGTAGATTACGATCCTGTTGCCATTCTTCGGGGGTATAGGCCTTAATAGATAAGGAGTGAATGCGATTATCTGCAATATATTCCATCAGCGGCCCATAAATTGTCTGCTGTTTTTTTACCCGACTCATACCGACGAACTGCTCGCTAATGGCAATCACCTGAAAATGACTACCGTCACCACTTACTTGTGCCTTGTCTAGGGTTAAGGCTTTCATTAGCACAGCTTTGATTTCACTTGTTTCCATATCACACCTTATTTTAAGGTTAGTCAACAGTAGGCTGCTATCTTAGCCGAAACAGACGCTATCGAAAACAAGCAAAAAATTAATTGCGATACTTAATTATCTATCCTTCAAGGAGCTATGTACTAGATTAACAAATTAGTAGGCAAAGTTCTTTATGGATTATGCCGAAAGATTTTCCCTGTAGTCTGCTAGACTTTAATACCTTTTAAAGCTTAAATGATCATGACGATACATGGGGCTAGGGAGCTTACGTCATAAATTTTACTACAAAATAGTAAACTGAGCACTAAAATGGCAATCAATAAATATGCCGAGTTGATCACAAAGCAGAATCTTTTACAATTTGCATAAAGCGATCAAAGAGCTCTACTCGGCAAAATAGGCCGGTGGGAGTAAGCAAAAATACATCTCCTCGTTACCAGCTAATGCTGGTAACGAAAATTAAAAATTAGCAACCACACAAGTAAAATCTATGCGTATTTAGGCCGAATACATTCAGAAAACGAAGGCCGTCAAACAACAATATCTGCAGATATTTCTAAAGCGGTTAACAGCGTGATTGCGGCCAGACAAAATTCGCCATTGAAGGATTCACCTTTGTACTTCTGCACATTGTACACTCAAATCTTGGCTCATTACTATTAACATTAATTATCTGAAGTGATCGAATTACTATTGACGGCCTGCAATTGTTGCTTGAGTCCGTTGCTACCATTAGTGTGCAACATGAAAACTTACTAGTGCTTGGTATTAATCGTACCAGAATGTACTTTGTTTATTATATAGGTCTATTAGTTACTAGGGATGCTAGTACGCTACTCATAATCAAAACACACAAGCGAGTAATAGTTTCTTTGTCGATACTAGAGATGCGAATAGTCAAAATCAATGCTGCAACATGCGTTCTTCTGGCTATATTTTATTAATCTAATTGCTAGATAGTGCGTCTGCATTTGTGCGTAAGCCTAATTTAGATAAGTATAAAATACTTTAAAATAAGCATCATATACTGTGAGCTAGCGTAGCTTGGCTGAGATAATAGCACCCGCCCTAAACACTAATGCATCGAACCTAGTGCGCGTCATTAGACATAAAAATAAGAATTTTTATGCGCTATAGTAGCTTATAATTAAGATCCTGATGGATGTTTCTCTACTCATTTGTCTGTAAATTACAGATTTTATCTTTCATCAAATAATGAGGATGAATTTGATCGGCAATCTGTATCCGCAGCTATCGTAAACAAAGATTGAATTAATTAAATCCTTATCTCAGGATAAAAGCATAAATTTAAGGATCTTTGAAATCGATATTCGGTAATAGGTATTATTTCTTTAGCAGCTAATGAAGTGCGATTCACAAAGAATCGGTATATGGTTTTTAATAATGAATCTTTTCAATGTTGAAGTTGTCTTTCAACGTAATACGTTTGTAGTTAAAAGTAATATACGATACCTGAATGATGACGATTCTATCAACCATTGCCGATGAGTACACTGTTAGTAAACCGACTTTATTAAAAAAACGCTAATTATAGTTAATAATATACTGATTAGATATTTTATAAGTTAAAATATTACTAATTAAAGTAGATATATAAAACCTTCAGAAAGGTAAAACAATGGTAAAGAGAGTAGTAATCATAAACACACTGATTTAAATGATACTTTTATTCAATTTTAAAACTTTATTAGCGGTAATAGATCCTTCTAATACCTCTAATAAAGTTTTAACTACCAGGCAGTTTTTTTACCCTGTTCATATGAGACAAGTTTTAAATCATTCATTCTGACGGTGTTCCTAATTGAGACGTAATTATTGTATTAAATATAGCAACCCAGGTATTTGGGACATAGAAAACAATATTCTTAATTAGACATTAAGCCAAATAATACTATTATTACAAGTATAAGCGAACTTACAGTGCATGTCAGAAGAAGAATACGTTTATCGATATCTTTCCATTTTACGCTTACCATGGCGCATAAACAGATGCTAATCGCAACGAAAATATCCGCTTGCAACGGCGTTTTAGCACAAGGCATGTTTTCTACAATATTAGTTAGTTTAACTCAGCATAACGCTGGCAAAAACCAAACCGTAATATACGTCAATATTCTTATGTCCGAAAATAATAATATATTTTAGCATTATAACTGAAATTAACAACAAACGCACAATAACTTAAATTATGATAACTTCGGTAGAAACATGAAAAATCACTGATATTATCAGCTATAATATAGAAATTTTTCTATACTCGAGGAATCCTGGTTTTTATGCAAGATAATCTTGTTACCTTCCACTGCACCATACTATAGAGCGGTTAAGAGTAATTGGTAACACACTCAAAACTTCAGGTACATCGTGAGATACGACTATGCAGGTTAGTTACACGAAAAATTTAATTCATCAGTCCTGAGATAATCTTTACTTAAACTACCATGGTCATTAGATCTCCCGACTCAAAAATAGCTAATCAAAAATAATAAGTTTATGAATCATCTAAATAGCGCGCTATCGCTATTTTGCCTAAAAAAATCAAAGGCATCATAGCTGCTAGCCCCTACTCTTAAACCCACAAACTCAAACTTTATCAATACAAGCATTGATAAAAGGTATGTTACAGAAAAAGAAAAGCCCAGTTTAAAAAACTAGTAATTTCTGTTAACAAAGTAACAAACTAAAAATTCTAAGTTTCGTATTCTCATAGAGAAGGAAAGCACATGATAGTGGTAATATTGTCGGTATTTACTCAACATTTACCTATACGAGTCAGCAACTGTCCGCCAATAAAATGCAACAAATTTTGTTTTGTTAATACCTGACGATACCATGATTACGGTGATTGTGCCGCGTGTAACCTGTATTTCACTATTATTAAATCCTTTAAAAAAAGAGTTAGATTTGCTAGCAAAAAATTTGCTTAAGCATTAATAATGCTTAAGCTACAATATGTTAATAAACATTCTCATTTTTATTGGTCTATAGCGACAACAGATTGATCCATAGTACAGAGATGTTAAGTCAATCACTAGAAGTCTTGTTTAGACTGAGCGGTTGCACTATTTCTGCTTATGGCATCTGGTTACTATCATTATCGATGTCAGTTCCTGCAGCTAGGAATAATTGAATAATTAGATCGACATGTCGGTAAACTAGATTCAAAAATCTAACTTTATCAAAATTATGTTGATCGTATACGGCGTAACGTTTATTAGTCTATACAACTTCCACTCAAATATTGTGCGACGCACGATGCCTATACTGCTGTATGCTGCCGTTATTATTAGTCCTGCTGATAGTGTATCATGGTTTTTGAGTAGACTTGATATCGTCTTTAATGCTAGTCACGGTTAAAGTTATTTACTAATTATCGTAACCATCTCTCTAATTGCTAGGCATAAGTGCAGTAACAAACTAAGTTGTTAACAACTGACAAAGTCACAGTATAGTACTAATTATAATATGAATTTTGCTGTATTTATTGTTAGTATGGACAATCATTATGTCTAATTTAAATCCTGATGTCTTTCTTCCGATTATTAAAACACGCTGGCGGCAAGCATGTTACTCGTTGCCCTTTACTTGCATGAACCACGCCAGATAAATTACCTGCTGAGATCTTTTCGGTTTTGTAGGTTTATTTCCTACTTTGCGGTGCTGTTGATTTAGATTACAGTACCACGAACAATCAGGGTACGTTTTATGTCACAGAATAAATTAGTGCCGTCCTTTGATTTTATCGCTGCTGGTAAGCAAGTTCTTGCTATTGAAATGAAGGGTATCGCACAGCTAAATAAATACATTAATAGCAATTTTCGACGTGCCTGCGAAATGCTATTTCTTTGCACCGGCAAAGTGGTAGTTATGGGTATGGGAAAATCCGGCCATATAGGCCGCAAGCTGGCTGCTACCTTCGCCAGCACCGGCACCCCAGCGTTTTTTGTTCATCCAGGAGAGGCTAGTCATGGCGACCTTGGCATGGTGTCGTCAAAAGATATCGTCATCGCGCTATCTAATTCCGGCGAATCCCACGAGATATTAGCGCTGATTCCAGTACTCAAGCGCCAACGCATTCCACTTATTTGTATTACCGGCAAACCTGATAGCACCATGAGTAAAGCAGCAGAAATTTATCTTTGTGTACATGTTCCGGAAGAAGCTTGCCCACTTGGATTAGTACCAACTGCTAGCACAACCGCCGCCCTAGTGATGAGCGACGCGCTGGCAGTCGCCTTGCTGAGGGCGCGTGGATTCACCGCTGAAGATTTTGCCTTATCTCATCCCGGCGGGATATTAGGACGCAAACTGCTACTGCGCGTAAGCGATATCATGCACAGCGGCGATGATATTCCACTTACCGCTAGCACGGCTTCACTACGTGAAGCAATCTTTGAAATAACCCGTAAAAATATGGGCATGACTGTAATTTGCGATACGCAAAACATCATCTCTGGTATTTTTACCGATGGTGATTTGAGACGGGTCTTTGATATGGATATCAATTTTAACAAAGTGCGCATAGCCGATGTCATGACTCCTGGAGGTGTCCGCATCGAACCTGACACGTTAGCTATGGAGGCGCTTAATCTAATGCAAGTACGAAACATTACTTCTCTAATGGTGGCTCAAGGAGACCATCTGATAGGCGTGGTACATATGCATGATATGCTCCGAGCTGGAGTAATATAAACAATAACATAATGCAAGGCGGGTACACCGTGAAAAGCGTGCGCTTTAGCACTAATTATAGTGCGTTACGTGCTAAAACGCGTCCGAAATATTTGTTTATTGATTTTCAATATGAATGATGAAATGTCCGACGATCTAGTTTTACTTAAATGAGAAATTATAGTTAATACATAAATGCGTTCAACAACCACGGCAGATACATTATCGCCTACCCTTACCTAAGGGTCAGGTAGGTAATTATTATTTGTATTAGTTACATTGCAAGGTTACTTCAAAAACCGGTGAAATAATTAGCATTACGCATCTTTACCAGTGATAGTCAAATAAAAACTGTCCGGTTTTAAAACGTTTTGAGTTAACTAAAATTAGCAGATAAACAAGTTGACAACCCTACTAAGGGACTACTTGGCCTTGATAATTAGATTAATATCACAAAAATTCGATCTTTAGCATTCCAATATCAAATCCACACCCACTATGACGGCTTAGTAAAGCCTAATTATGTTGGCAGAACAAGACGCCAGAGAGAAATAATTATGAGCAAGACGATGCGTTGGAATACAACTATATTGGTATTAGGATTATTAGCACTCGTACTTATAGGATGGAATGTAATGGAAATTGACTCGTCACCCGCCCAAGCGCCGATCAATACGATAGAACCAACTTATCAGAGCGAATATACTACTATGGTAGTATATAATAAAGTAGGAGGAATCCAATATAAGCTAATAGCCGATCAAATGAATTATTTCTCCGAGTCACAGATTACCTGGTTAACTCAACCGATCGCCACCACGTTTGATGAAAAAACAGTACCGATCTGGATCTTAAAGGCCGATAAGGCCAAACTAACTCAAGACAAAAAGCTTTACTTGTATGGTCATGTTCAGATGGATATCCTGAACGATAGCTCACATCCTACACGCATTACAACAAATAACACAATTATTAATCTGGTTATGTAGGACGACTCCTTAGATAATGAAATTACTTTATATATAATCCTAGCTTTAACTTCATTTACATAAAATGTGCAAAAATCTTAGCACAAGACCTCCTAGTTAATTGACAAGGTTAAGACGCTTGATGACAAACACTTAGAATGAAAAATATACGTCTTAGCCTGCTTCTTGCAGGCAAATTAATGCTAACGAACGCATGGGCGCTCACTAACGATAACCAACAGCCGATTCATATCAACTCTGCGCAACAGGCAGTGGATATGGCAACCAACACCGCGACCTTAATCGGTAATGTGATAATCAAGCGTGGCTCCATAGATATTAGAGCTGATAAGGTCGTAATTACTATCCCAGACGGGAAGAAAGGTAACGAAGTGGTAGAAGGATACGGTAGCCCAGTATCTTTTTATCAATTACAAGACAACGGCAAGCCGATACGCGGCCATTCACAAAAGATAAGATATGAAACTGCTAACAATCTGGTAGTCTTGACAGGAAATGCCTATCTAGAACAATTAGAAATCAATGTCAAGAGCGATCGCATTACCTATATGGTCAACAAACAACATATAGAGGCGATCAGTAACAAAGGAAAACAGGTCACTACCGTGCTGATGCCGTTACAATTGCAGAATAAAACGGCGCTACAGCACAAGTAAAATCGGCTAACTAAATCAAGATTATATTTATGTCAATATTACTTGCAGAAAATTTGGCTAAGGCATATAAAGGTCATCGAGTCGTAGAAGACGTTAGTATTAGGATAATTTCTGGCGAAATTGTAGGATTATTAGGACCTAACGGGGCGGGAAAAACAACTACATTTTATATGGTTGTGGGTATTATCCCCCACGACGCCGGTCGTATTGTAATCGACGAAGAAGATATCAGTTTTCTGCCTTTGCATATTCGAGCACGCCGTGGTATCGGATATTTACCGCAGGAAGCCTCGATATTTCGCCGGCTGAGCGTGTTTGACAATCTGATGGCAGTGTTACAAATTCACAAAAATCTTACAAGCAAACAGCGCAACAACCGCGCTGAAAATCTAATGGAAGAGTTTCAAATTAATCATCTGCGAAACAATCTCGGCCAGTCACTATCGGGTGGTGAGCGACGCCGAGTGGAGATTGCACGAGCTCTAGCCGTAAATCCTAAATTCATACTTCTTGACGAGCCTTTTGCCGGCGTGGATCCTATTTCAATCATCGATATCAAAAAAATTATTAAATATTTGCGTGATAGCGGTCTTGGCGTACTTATTACCGACCACAACGTGCGTGAAACATTCGATGTGTGCGAACGGGCCTATATTGTTAGTCAGGGTAAACTTATTGCTCACGGCTCACCCGCAGAAATCCTGCTCGATGAGCAAGTCAAACAAGTTTATCTAGGCCAAGAGTTCCGCCTCTAATAAGAGGAAAGTTATAGCTGTGATTCGTAAAGATAATTAACGCATTAAATGACATATATTATATAAAACAAAGTTTGCTAAAAATAATGTGTGCAACTTAAACTAAGTCAGCAGTTAGCTGTGCTCCCTGCAATTGCAACAAGCAGTCCATTTATTGTTATTGTACATACTGACATTCTAACAAAATTTTGATAGCATTACGAAGTCACTACTTATTTGAGCAAGACTATTTTATTACGTGGTAGAGCAAAAATCTTACAAGCATTAAATCTATGAATCCTCTTGAGGATATTCAAGAAACAAAACATGCCGTAAAGCTGTTGCCGTTCATCAGTTGCGGCTAAATGTATAATGCGAGTAAATTGTCTAACGTCAATATTGATTACTGTAACTAAAACTTTCTTCCTACAAAAAATGCAAACACAAAATCCCAAAATTTTACCTGATTCAGGTATAGAGCTAACATACTTTATCTAAAACTTTATAAAAGTTATGGTGAATTTCATAGTTGACGTCATCACCTTTCTTGTTATTTTCAATATTACGAATGATATTCTCGACAACATAAACGCAAATATGACTTTAAATAAAAAACATAACAACAGTACTAGAACGCATGCAGTATTTTAAATTGATAAATAGGGAGGGCACAATGCATGGATATGCTAGACAACATGTTGATTCAACTATTGCAATTTTTAGTAGATTTACGCTATTTCAATGAGGTTTAGCTCATTTTAGAATGATTATCTTAATAATACTAGGAGACTATAATTTACGCACCATTCTACACGTTTAACTAAGTTGGAAAAAATATTGAGACCCGCTATAGGTTTATATGATATAACCTACAGATCTGTATTCAAGACGCAGTCCATCAAGACCAAAAAATCGCACATGTTGGATATTAATAACTCAGTTGTATTCAATAGAATAAGTATCTTAGTCCTACACATTAATCATAAGTACGCGGACCTCGACAGCACTTGCCTGCAATAATTCTGCTGGTCAGTTTATCCTCAGATATTTGTAAATATATGCGTCAACTGATTAAAGAATGCAAAATTGTCATAAAATATTGCTTAAGTTACGAGTTCTGCTACCTCTCAACAGAGAACTGTTTAAACTAAATAAAATTTATGCGAGTTTACCATCTTGTACATTCTTACCTAGAAACATTTATACAGCTTACGTAGAATATTTGCATTAATATATTTTCTCCAACCAAATTAATACCTAAACGGGGTAGTGCAGCATCCTCTACAGCTATTCTCGCGCCGGTAAAAATTAATTACCTCTTAGCAAGAGAGTAACGAACTGACGGGTTTTCCGAACAGTAAATCACGACAGCGCAGTTTATTAGTATACTGTAGCAACGTGCAGACAATATTGATTTATTCCATAGTAGAACTACTAAAATAATTAGTTTGACCTATACAGAGAAGGAAGACACTATGCAACTAAAAACTATCAGGCAATATCTAATCATAATCGATGCTTTAGGGAATTTGTTAGAACAAGCTTCTCTAAGATCGAACAGTTTTTTTAAGCGCATGCATAAGGTTCATATTGTTCTGAGGGTGTAGAAATTAAAAAACTTACTGAAGCAGTAGTGCATCTCAACAGTGGTAAACTCTGCACGCAACTGCTAAATCAGATAATATATACGTTGACATCAAACTATTGATGAACAACATTCACACATTAGTTGAACATGCAAAAATAGAAACTGAATAATATTAATTTAATTGTAGCCGACAATGCTACTTAAACCCCACACCCGCTCGTTATTACTATACGGTAACGGGCCGAGGAGTCTTAAAGGTTAACCAACGCCTAAGTGACCCGAAATGACTAACGATACAGAAATGCAAATTTATTCAGTGTTGAACATTGAATGCACCCGCAGCGACGTACACTGCCAAAGCAAGAAAAGAGCGTTGGAGATCATCAGCGAACTAGCGGCAAAGCCACTCAACCTGTCGCCACATGTAGTCTTTGACGCCATGTTGACGCGCGAACTTATTGGCAGTACGGGTATCGGTAATGGCATCGCTATTCCTCACGGTACGTTATCAGAAAATACCCTGCGCGCAGTCGGGGTATTTATTCGACTTGAACAACCTATTGCCTTTGACGCTATAGATAATCAGCCTGTGGATTTATTGTTCTCTCTGCTGGTGCCAGCGGAGCAGTGCAAGGTTCATTTGCATACACTATCGCTGGTCGCCAAACGACTAGCAGATAAAACCGTATGCAACCGGTTACGTGCCGCGCAAAGCGATGAAGAGCTGTACCAGCTTATAGCCGAAACTACAGACGGCGACTGACCTTGCGTTGACGTTTCGAACGCATTATGAAATTGGCGAAGTATGGACACATTACTAGGGAATTAAAGACGTGAGGTAGAGAGGTTCACTATCATGGTGCTTATGATAGTCAGCGGTAGATCCGGTTCAGGCAAATCCGTTGCGTTAAGGGCGTTGGAAGACATGGGTTTTTATTGCGTCGATAATTTACCTGTGGTACTGCTACCACAACTTGCCAATACGCTGGCTACGAGTAATATCTCTGCCGCGGTAAGTATAGATGTACGCAATATGCCGGCATCACCAGAAGTTTTTGAACAGGCTATTGATAAACTACCCCAGGATTTTTTTCCTCAATTACTGTTTCTAGACGCCGATCGCAATACCCTTATCCGTCGCTATAGCGATACCCGCCGGCTGCACCCGCTTTCTTACCGTCACTTGTCACTAGAAAGCGCCATCGATGAAGAAGATTTGCTGCTTGAACCTCTGCTGTCGCGCGCTGATATAGTAATTGATACCTCCGAAATGTCAGTGCATTCGCTGGTCGAAATGCTATGCATCCGTCTATTGGGTAAGCGCGAAAGAGAATTAACAATGGTGTTTGAATCTTTCGGCTACAAGTACGGAATTCCCATCTACGCCGATTATGTGTTTGACGTGCGTTTCCTTCCCAATCCACACTGGGATCCTACACTGAGGCAGATGACTGGCCTGGATCGCCCAGTAGCGGCATTTTGGGATCGTCATACTGAAGTGCATAAATTTATCTATCACACCTGCAATTATTTAGAGCTATGGCTACCAATGCTCGAAACCAACAATCGAAGTTATCTAACGGTGGCGATAGGATGTACAGGCGGTAAACATAGATCAGTCTATATTGCCGAACAACTGGCAGACTATTTTCGTTCCCGCGGAAAGAACGTTAAATCCTGCCATCGAAATCTAGAAAAGCGTAAATCATGATAGCCAAACAACGTGGTAAAAACTAAAAACCGTTTAAGTATGTACGCTTATTAGTAATAAATCTATTTAAATTGCTATAGATTTATATCAAAGTACTGCTTTGCAATAATAATTGCATCTAGAAAAAGGTAACAACAGCAGATGGTTTACTAATACTAAAACTTTACTAAAACGCGGATGTTTGAGGTGAAAACCATATGTCTTGAAGAGGTACAGGCAATAACAACACTTATAAGATTTTGTCAGCTTTTATTTTTAATTAGGAATCAAAGATAACTGAAAAATTAAACGGTCTTTACCGACCGTACTATCAGAGCTACAGTACGAGCTAATTTGCTTTTATACATACCACTGCAAATAATATCACAAGCATGTAATTACATTACTTACCAGAGGGATTTTAATCCCGTTTTATATTTTATTTTTAATGCAAGTTTGCATCTAAAATTTAAGTTTTATCTTTTATGTTTGATGATTACCTCTTTTTTAAAAGGTATCACCCTAAAGGATTGCCATCTCATTCTGTTTATTTCTTTAGCACTTAATTCATAATAAATCAATTAGTTACTTAAATTCATGGTGATTAATAAAAAACGTAACCAATAAATAAAGAGATACATTGAAAAAACTGTTGTATTGTCATCCTTGACATTGCTTTATCGATAATACCTAATACCTTAGGTACTTTCTAATGCATTAACACTCCTCAGTTATTTTAATATGCATATCAAAAATCAACAACAGACACACGGACACCAACATTAAGGTTTTGAACAAAATAAATTTCACATCTCGCTATGTATGTCATAAATTTAATTGCTAAACCGTATTATCCAGGACCGCATGTAGTTATAAATGCTTTCCGATACCTACAAGCCACTAAAAGCTAGCTAATCATACTTTAAATACTTCTCCTGAAGTTTATATGAATATATTTCTAATACTGTTTTATCAGCGCAAACTCTAATTGTTATTAATTATAAGTTAGAAAAACTGCACTATGCAGACCACATATTATTTATAATTTTTGAATTATCACTTATACTAAAAAATATAAATAACGCTAGTTATTAGCGTCGAATTGTAAATTCTACTAGAAAAATTATGCCCCATAAGCAAACCAACTTGTTTCACTACTTCTATCTATCTGATCATTATTAAATTAAATAGTCGAGCTATTAAAAAAACAAAATAGTTAGCAGCAATCGTACTACCAAAACCAATGACGAGTGGAGAGGATGATACTTTCCCTTTGTTAAATTTTCTAACATGTTAAGTTTTTCGGCATATTCGAAAAAAGATCCGCTTATCGTGCATTCCTCGTCAAGATATGTGGTAGTGGCATTAATCATATTTAATGCGGTATTTTCGTGAACGTGATTATTAACTTTTTTTTTGCGCAAAGCCGACTATTAAACTAATCTTGCGCTTATGCAGCGTGGCCACGTGTTACAAACTCTAGACTTACAGCGCAAAGTTAAGCGGGCTGACTTCTTGGCGTTATGTTAAATTTTATATCTCGCACGATTTCTATACGGGCGAGTGTATATAAGAGTGACGATACCCTTCCCCCACCACGGCACAGTTATGACTCTAGTTAGTCGGTAGAGTTTAACATTATATTATATAAAATGCAGCAATAACCTATAGTTGCATTATCTTATAACAGGATTTGAAAGGAGAATTAAGCGGTAATAATGTTGCGTAAAAGTTACGACCCGTAGTTTTTTTACAACCCGTAATATCGGAAATAGCTAATATGACTTAATAATCGAGTTATAAAACTCGCACAATTGTCTAGAACTATTGTTTACCTATACAGAAAATTTATTTAGGTCTCTGATACTATCGGCATGCAGCTCCTCGGATAAAAGCTAGGTGCTAATTATTAAGTATATTATTGTATAATCTAAAATAGATACTAAAATTTACCGTCTATAAATACCGTACTTATCGCGTATAAATAAACCCACATCAATCGATCTTTCGAAGATGACACCGGATGCTTAGCAAGCATCATTAATAATATTACGGTTAGCTATTTTACAAATATAGCTATTTTTAGCCTGCACGGGTAAGGCAAACAAGTCGCTCACAGCGAAACATAAACGCGATTAAATACAAAAATACCCGCTAGTTTATGGCGTAAACTTACAAATATATTAAATATAAAAATGATATTAGACTAAAACTAGCAACTTAATCATCATGGTTATATCTTTGCCCGTAACAGACCTATTCTAAGTATCAAATATCATCTTTAACCGTAGAAGCAGCACGCACACTGAAAGATGTGCTGTTTTATTAGCCATCTTAAGTATTACAGCTTAAATTTTCCTACTGCCCTTTTGTGAGAATAGAACTATCAGGTAGTATTGATAATTTAAGAAGAACAACGGATATCATCTATTATTCGATAAATGTCAAAAAAAAGAAAACGTTTTATACCCTTTGGTAACCAATTAAATGGCAAGCAATTAATTATTTAAAAAATAAACTGAGTAAATCATTACTAGTTATAGTCTAAATTTAAACAAATAGATTATATTGATTAGGGGTTTAATTGAAAATACTAATGACTAACTTCAACTACTTAATTAATACAGATTTAGTCATGATAAACTATGTCGCCGTAGTATCCATTTTAAACAAGAAAGCGTTCGTTGTATGCAATATAACAGTGTTATTAATTATTATCAACTACATCTAAAATACATAGTTCTAGTATTATTTTATTAAAGTATAGCTTACGGCTAATACATTTTATTAATACGGTATTTTGTTTAGATATTATTCTGTTTTATTTTTGTTATACAATTCTTAAGACAATGCATAACAATATTCTTATAACGCACTAGTACGCGAGTATCAGGTTGGGTTGACGCACATTAATTCTTATCTGAAAATAAGTGGTATTTTGCATCAGTTTAATTACCTAGTGTGTTTTCTTTTGCGTTTCCTTATATACCGACGCCATAATTTTAGAAAAATCCATGTCTGTTAATGGAACTAAATCCCTATCAAAGCCAGACAACTGCAATGATATTAATTGCCTTTGAAAATATTTCTATTTTTTTCTGGTTAATAACTTGTTATTGTATGCTAGCATAATGCTGAAATGCTCTTCCCATGAAACAGCTAATCTTTTAAAGAATTTTTATTGACAGCAATCGGCATTATTGCTTTATTTATTTTGATATCTTTACAACAACAAGTTAGATAATTAAAAATGAAAATGTAATTATTCTAACCCAGATATGGATAGATGAAGAAGACGGGTAGTCATCTTTATTGGTATTGATAGAAGTAATTGACAATTTATTAATTTATTTGCGCGAACTCTACATTTTTGTATTTAGATATAAATTTTGCTAACTTTAGTTCTGCATTTAATCTAATAAAAGATGCAAATCTCAAATTGCTACTAACTAATATATTGATTTACACGGCGACAGTAGATAACTATCTTATCTCTCTAAACTAATCTTATTTATCGAATGTGACTATGGGTGGTGTTCTTAGTAATAACTAAACAACAAAGTGCTTTCTTCTTATCAGAAACAAAATGTTTCAGATCGAGATCAAGCTGTTTCAGCACAAAGAAACTTTCTTTGGCTACGTTGATGCGTACCACATCGTTCTAAAAAAGATTTAACATATACATTGTTAGTTGCTTGCCCTTCTATGGCAACTACATCTTGATACTAAATCTTATTTATCTTAGCAAATTTCAATGCAGTGCCTAAAAATTTAGCCCTCCCCTTATCTAGATGAAACACTAGCTACAGATACCAGTCATACGTATTTAGCATTGTACGCGACAAAAACTTTATTGCATTTTTTTACTTTTAATAGAAAACAATTCATAATCGGCAATTTTATGAAGCATCTTCTATGTCTTTTTGTATTTTTAGAATAATAGTACTTTCTGCTAGTTAAACTAGCATTCAACATAAAATTGCCTTGCTAGACATATCTAGCTATATAAAAGCACTAAACTGCCATAGCGTGGCAATTATCTACCCCTAGAAGTAATAATTTGGCGAATTAAGACTAATGTTTTATGATCAAAATTCACTATTTCTTTTCAAGACTGAACTTCTTTTAGCACTGGTGAGAACTCTATAATTACTCAGTGTTATCACGTGCTTGTTTTTAACGACACCATACTAGTGCAAAATCTCTCGAGTGCCAGGACTTTGCACATCATGTCGCTAGACGTTTTGTGGGTTACTACAACATTGTCATCAACTGTATCCTGTAAACAGGACGTGATCATTTGTTTTTGTTATTTCTTGTATATAAATATTTATATTTTGCAAAACAAATAGCATAGTTGACTCCTGCAAACACTTGATTTTTAAATACTATTTAAATAAGCTATTAAATTTACTTTTACTATTTTTAATCATTATTTTCCCGGGGATAGAATACATAAATTGCTCTTTGTACTGTATCTGCATAGCATAAAAGCCACCAGACTAAGAAAATATTCTAAGCAACCTTTGGAAAGGTAGTTTTCACGTTAATAAGAACAAAAACATGAGCTTTATAAAACTATTCTGCGGTAATTTACCACCTGCTTCCGCATTTTAATCAGAAATGACAAACTAAGAAAATAAATATAAATACATTAATTAAATTCCTTTTTAAGCTCGCAATCTGAACAATTGAATGGTTATGCAATATCGCCATGATGCGATCATGATTACCATTACTCTTAGGTTAATAAGTTTTCATTTGTATTGTCTCTTACCATAGATTTTTTAAAGTTAGAGGAGTGAATTACTTTGACCCAGGACGATAAGTGGACTTAATCACGCACATAATATTTCCTACCTTTGTCTAACAAGTATTTTTATTTATCATGAAAATAGTCGATTAATATGTTATATTGCAGCTAATTCGAATTATTTATTATATTCAATAAATTAGCTTATTCGGTATCGAACATATTTGTTATATTATCTTATGTTGAACTATTATTAGAGTTATCAATCTTTTGAGAAAATCAGCGATCGTTATCCGCCATGTAATAAACAAAGCACTAACAAGTATAATTGCTGTAATTGACACTTTCATAACAATTCTGGGCAACTCTTAGTTTGGCGTTATCGCCACGTACATTTATAGTAACGGCACCTTAAAACTGGCTACCTAATGAAGGTGCTAAATGTCAATAAACATATTTATATGTAAATTAATAAGTAAATATTTATTGCAGAACTGCGATTTAAATAAACCCAAATAGTTCTAGCACTCAATCTAAAATTTACTAATAAAAATGCAGCTAACGTTATGCAAATTAATCATTTGACTATCAGTAGATAGATAAGTAAAATTTATCTAAAACAGAAAAAACCTAGACATACTTAATGTTATGTCCTGAAATAAATTAAACTCATGGCATGAAAGGATATATACGACATTAACATGAAGAATAAAATCTTACAAAACTATCATGTGATGAATGTTGTACTCAACATTCACGATTGTGGTAATTAACAAACCTATAGTTACATATACAAAAACACAAATCCTCACTATCTCTTTGATCTTTATAAGAGTAATTACTGTTTACGATATTGACAACGACAGACGGCTTAATATTAAGCTTGATGATATTATCAAGCAACCAGGTTTGTTTATACTAAAACTAAACGGTGATCCCTCATTTTAAAAATAATCTATAAAGGATATCTCATACACATTGAGTATAGAAACGCAATATGCAGTTAGATACACCACATTAATTACCGATTGGTAGATAATGTCAAACGGCGCAAAAGTGGAAACATATTCCCTGTATCAGTTTATATTGGGTAGTAAAAAGTATCTGTTTATGACATACACGAATGAAACCTACATGTAATGCAGTTTCATTTCGAGTTATGAATCACTGTTTCACAGGGCTGCATAACCTTAAGACGCATAACCATTTATATAATGGCTAGTTGGTCCCAAATAGCGTTAACGCGCGTACGGATCGTTTGATCCATTTGAATGGTGGTACCCCATTCTTGCTGTGTTTCTCCTGGCCATTTATTTGTAGCGTCCATGCCCATTTTAGATCCTAGTCCGGAAACCGGCGAGGCGAAATCAAGATAATCTATTGGTGTGTTTTCAATCAAGATCGTATCGCGCACAGGATCCATACGAGTCGTTATTGCCCATATCACATCTTTCCAGTCACGTGCATTAATATCACTATCACATACAATAACAAATTTAGTATACATAAATTGATGCAAGAAAGACCAAATACCCATCATGACTCGCTTAGCGTGACCGACATATTGCTTCTTGATGGTCACCACCGCTAAGCGGTAAGAGCACCCTTCCGGCGGTAAGTAAAAATCCACGATTTCCGGAAACTGCTTTGATAAAATAGGAACAAATACTTCATTCAGCGCTTCACCTATTATCGCCGGTTCATCAGGCGGACGGCCAGTATAGGTTGAGTGATACAGCGCATCGCGCCGTTGGGTCATATGAGTTATGGTAAAGACAGGGAAGCTATCTGTCGCATTATAATAGCCAGTGTGATCGCCATAAGGCCCTTCAATCGCTGTTTCTCCCACCTCAAGGTATCCTTCTAAAACGATCTCCGCGCTGGCCGGTACTTCTAAGTCACAGGAGATACACTTTACCACTTTAGTTTTATAACCCCGCAACAAACCAGCGAAAGCGTATTCAGAAAGAGCATCAGGTACCGGTGTCACTGCAGCCAGGATCGTTGCCGGATCAGCGCCGATAGCGACCACTACGGGAAAACGTTTGCTGGGGTTTTGCTGCGTCCATTCCTGGAAATCAAGCGCGCCGCCGCGGTGGGAAAGCCATCTCATAATTAACTTATTTCTTCCCAACACCTGCTGACGATAAATACCGAGATTTTGCCTTTTTTTGTACGGTCCTCTTGTGACCGTCAGTCCCCAAGTGATAAGTGGCGCTACGTCGCCCGGCCAACAGTGCATAACCGGAATACGGCTAAGATCTACATTCTGCCCTTCCCAGATCTGCTCTTGGCAAGGTGCCGTACTTAGCCTTTTAGTCGGCATATGCAAAACTTGGCGTAATTGAGGAAGCTTATCCAGCAGATCCCGAAAGCCGTTAGACAACTCAGGTTCTTTTAAAAATGCCAAAAGCTTACCGACATCACGTAGTGCGCTAACATTTTCCTGTCCCATACCGAGCGCCACTCGTTCTGTGGTTCCAAAAAGATTGCACAACACCGGCATAATATAACCTTTAGGGTTTTCAAACAGCAACGCCGGACCACCTGCTTGCACTGTACGAGCAGCTATTTCCGTCATTTCCAGATAGGGATCTATGGGTAAGCTAATTCTTTTTAATTCTCCTCGTTGCTCAAGGAGGTAGAGAAAGTCTCGTAAGTCATAGTATTTCATAGCATCATTATGAATAGTATTTATTTTAAATTATAAGATTTGTTTATTAACCCTGCTGTTCTTTTACTAAAGAACGATAAAATAAATTGCCCTAGTGGTTCAACACCGGCAGTATCCAGTGCTATATATTTATTATTACGTTTGATAAATTGGTCTTTTGAACTTTAATGATATCAGTAAGTTGTTGCTGCAAACACCTAACGCTGATTATATGTGATTTTTATATTAAAATACCTAAAATAGTAGGTAATAAACTATTTAACACCAATGATAATACTGAAAATTATTGAATGTGAGCACATAGACGCTTTCGAACTGACAGATCGAAACTATTTGTTTATCGGATTAAATTCGGAAATAACGCATACTATCGCCATTAAAAACTGCAAGTTATTTGCATATAACCTGACAGTAACGCGCTCATGTTACTACCAATTTTAATATAAAATACGCCCATTATACTAAACCTAGATAATAAACTATTTAAAAATGAAATAACCAATTCTAGAAAAATTAATGCATTACAACGGCTTTATTGGCTTTGAGAAAATAGCCCTGAAGTTATCACAAGGTGATTGTGTATTAACATTAGTTACTTTACACATAGTAGACTACCAAGAATTTTTTTTTAATAAACGGTATTGCAAATGTTGCGACATTATTTATAGATCCATAATTCTCAAGATCATTTGCTTCCTTGGCACCTTTGTGCCTTATAAATAGGGAGTTAACGTAAAAGGTCGATTGCAAACAATAAGTATATAAAGTGTAGTATAATCAACGAAATTTGTATAAATATCCAATGGTATCAACTTTTATACAAAAGCAAAGGTAATAATTATTACATAAGACTGCTTATTGCACAGATCCGATAGCGTCACTGCGTATCTCTTTAGCTATAATAAATAAAATAGCTCTACCGACACTTTAAATGACAACACAAACGTCATAAACAACGCCATGACGAAGTGAATAATAATTATTAACTAAATAAGTAAGCGTTAGGTCGCTTGCGAGGTGTGAAGTAGTCACTGATCAAGGGTTTATATATTATTAATTATGAATAAAAGCTTTTTATTTAGTAGGTAATTGGAAATTTAGCCCCACATTGGCAGATACTGGAAGAATTGCGCGTAGGCAGCCTTACAATCCGGTTTTTACCTTAGTGTGTTTAAACATCATCATGTAACAAATCTAAATTGATTAAAAGAAGGGTTACATGATTCAACTAACTCTAGTTTAGAGTTAGTTAATGTCCTTAAACTTTTATTAAATTTCGGTGCTTACACAGTTTTATCTGTATTTGTAGTCTTGAGCACCAAAAATTTAATATTATCTTCAAATTGTTTAAGCTGGCTTACTGCTTTGGTGCTTAATATTTTGCATTTATTAATTTTGCACCGTCAAGGTAATTATATATCACTCACAATGTTAATTTGTCACTATTTTAACCGCAATAAACAGACTTTCTTGACTCAAACATCACTAATACGATAACAAATATCATCACAAAATCACTCAATCTAATATTAAACACAGCTTATATCTGTATTCGTTTGTACTAAATAAGTTTTTGACGCGATAAGCTATAAAGTAAAAGTTAGCGTCCTTGACAATCTCCTAAGACAATAGAGGCGCTTTGTTATGATCTTAGCTAATTAGCTACTAAAGTTTTTGCAATGCTTTAATCGAGGCTCTTAAATTTAATCTACAACTACGCAATTTTTAGTGACAAATAAAAATATCATTATTTAATGCTAAAATACTAATTTAAATTTTCTCCCTATCAAAGGAGAATAAATGCAGCTACAATTGAACCTACGGCTACACGATACGTTTCCAACCTATAATCCAACTTACAATACCAGCGGCCATAAGCCATCCTGGTAAATATCCTTCATCAGTGTTTTGTATCAAAAATGTACCAATAAACAGAAGCGTGGCGCCAATGCCAAACAAAAAACAGGATTGACTTCGCCGCACATGATGAACTTTCATTTCCACCGACAAACGATAAACACTTTTCTGCAACAAGCGCTGCTCTTTAAGACCGTAATAGACTAGTTCGGGCAATTCAGGCATTTTTTCTATCCAATAGGGTGCTTTTTCCTTTAACAAGCGCAAAATAGCTGGCAGACCTAACTGTTCTTTGATCCATTTTTCTAGAAATGGTTTGGCAGTTTTCCATAAATCTAACTGGGGGTAAAGCTGACGTCCGACGCCTTCAATATATAAAAGCGTTTTTTGCAACAAAACTAGCTGTGGTTGCACTTCCATATTAAATTGGCGTGCGGTGTTAAAGAGATTAAGTAATACGTGACCAAATGAAATCTCTGACAGAGGCTTTTCAAAAATAGGCTCACAGACAGTGCGAATAGCAAACTCGAAATCTTTAACATTAGTATCTGAAGGCACCCAGCCGGAGTCTACATGCAGTTCAGCAACCTTTCGATAATCTCGTTTAAAAAACGCGATAAAATTTTCCGCTAGGTAGCGCTTATCTTCCTTGTTCAGCGACCCGACGATACCACAGTCGATACCGATATACTGAGGATTTTCTGGGTGTTGAAAACTGACAAATATGTTACCTGGATGCATATCTCCATGGAAAAAATTATCACGAAAAACCTGGGTAAAAAAAACCTGCACCCCTCTCTCGGCTAGTAGTTGCATATTAGTACCCTGATTCTCTAACGCGGCTACATCGTTGACTGGTACGCCATAAATACGTTCCATTACCATAATGGTTTCTCTACAATAATCCGTATAAACCTCGGGAATATACAGCATCTGGCTACCTTTGAAATTACGCCGTAACTGAATAGTATTGGCCGCTTCGCGCAGCAAATTGAGTTCATCAAGCAATGTCTTTTCATATTCTCGTACGACTTCCATGGACCGCAACCGCCGGCCATCCGGAAGAAAATACGACACCCAGTTAGCCATCCGGTACATCAGCTGTATATCATCCTTAATTATTGGCAAAATATCCGGTCGAATCACCTTAACTACAACCTCTTTACCATTTTTTAGCCTGGCGGTATGAACTTGAGCAATTGAGGCGGAAGCAAGTGGCGGCTCATACTGAAAATCTTCGAACCAGTTTTCAATCGGCTGACCCATTGAGCGTTCGATGTGGACTCGCGCTATGGAGCCGTCAAAAGGCTGTACCCTGTCTTGCAACAGTGCCAACTGATCGGCAATGTCAGGCAGGAACAGATCGCGCCGAGTTGAAAGCATTTGACCGAACTTAATCCATACTGGTCCCAACTCCTGCAATGCCAGTCGCAAACGTTCGCCCAGCATACGCTGACCATGGTTATTTGGCATCCAAAATATCAAATTGCGACCTAACCGCAAAGGATGAGTAAGTCGTTTTTTAGGGATAAGCTCCTCTAATCCATAACTGAGCATGACGTGAATAATAAAATAGAGGCGACGGAACTCCCCGAATATCATCTACTGGCCTCCAGTTTATTTAAACAAGTAAAAAACTTTTACAGGCTCGGAACACATTATTTACTTCATCGCAAACCCGCGCTAATTTTGAAGCTGAAGATACCAAGTGCAATTCGTCGGTAATTACCTGAGTTAATAAGAATAACCTACCAGTGTATAAAAGTTGTCGTGCAATTGGTTAGCCAGCTCTCAATTGCTTGTATTAGCCCTTCAGTGGAAAAATCACCACTCTAAGGCTCCAAGATTTTTTTTTGCTGGATCGCATTCAACCATCTTCAGCAATGCTGTTAAAGAATGCATGCGCTGTAGATCTCTATCTACATAAAGAAAACCTTGATTTATTATATGTATTAGTCTATTGCGTTCTAATAGTGTAGGCGCTGTAGCAAAATAAGTGCACATTATGCACTCTACAGCATAATTACATGAGTTAAGCACATCCACTTGGAAAGTTCACCTAACACCAAAATAATCGACGTTTTCCTATGTAACTACTTTCAACCTCAAAGCTTTGCTTTTTAGCTGGTTACGAATAACTAATATGGTACGATTGTGATCTTGATTTTGATAAAGTATGCATTTAAGTATGGCTTTTTTTATTATACTTATTAGTGGTATTAGCAAAATCTCATCTCCCGATCAAAACTTATAACCGCGGTGTAAAGCTACGATACCATTAGTCATGTTAAAATATTCAGCATTATTAAACCCTGCATCTAACATCATCGCCTTTATTGTCTCTTGATTAGGATGCACACGAATAGATTCTGCTAGATAGCGATAGCTGCTAGCATCGCGGACTACAATTTTGCCGATGCACGGCAGAACGTGGAAAGAATAAAGATCATAAGCTTTGTGCAGTAGCTTACACGTAGGGATTGAAAATTCCAAGATAAGCAGTCGTCCGCCGGGTTTTATGACCCTATACATTGACTTTAACGCCTGTTCTTTATCAGTCACGTTGCGCAGGCCAAATGAAATAGTAATGCAATCAAAGGTATCATTTTGAAAAGGCAGTGCTTCTGCATTAGCTTGGACATAGCTGACATTGCCTAAAATACCACGATTACGCAGCTTTTCACGACCTACCTTCAGCATGGAATCATTGATATCTGCTAGCACTACTTTCCCTTCTTCACCCAATATCCGCGAAAATTTCGCGGTCAGATCGCCAGTGCCGCCCGCAAGGTCCAAAACCTTTTGACCGCAGCGCACACCGCTGTACTGTATAGTACAACACTTCCAAATACGGTGAATACCAAAAGACATCAAATCATTCATCAAATCATATTTCGCAGCAACGGAGTGAAAGATATCCGTCACCATAGTTGCTTTCTGATCTTTAGCAACAGTACGAAAACCAAAATTAGTTGTTTCATGCTTATATTTATCTATCATGTACGTCATCCTACTTACTTATCTTTAAGATAAGTATGATAAATGCGTAGTGCAATCCACCACAACGGTGCGTCACTCCTAAGTAAGATACTTCTAAACGTGCCCTCCGTAATGGGGATCGTCCTTGTCCTGCACCACGTTCGCAGTTAACTCAACTCCCTTTTCCCAAGCAGGGAGCATCAGTGACAACAGGGTGGTGGGGTACCGATGACGCTAAAGCATCTTGCTTGGGGAAATTGGGTAAAGGAACATCGTTGATGGAAGACGAAGCGATAGGTCTCTTAATTTCCACGCCCAAGGCACGGAATTCTTCTGCCCGGCGAATAATATTACCACGCCCATCAGATAATTTATTTTTTGCTAGTCGATAGCTAGCTTGAGCTTTATCGAGGCTTTGGCCGATAGCATTCATGTCATCTATAAATAGCCGTAGTTTGTCATAGAGGCGCGATGCGCGCTCAGCGATATGCTGAGCGTTGCGATTTTGATTTTCATGGCGCCATAAATTGTTTATCGTGCGTAACGCAACGAGCAACGTGGTAGGACTGACCAACATGATATTCTGTCCCAGAGCTTCGCTGATCAATTCCGGCTGTTGACAAATCGCCGCCATAAAAGCAGGCTCAATAGGGACAAACATCAAAACGTAATCTAGCGAACATAACCCTAATAATTGTTCGTAATCTTTACGACCCAATAATTTGATATGGGATCGAAGCGAGTTGACATGCTCAGTTAGCGCAAGTTGGCGGTCAGCATCATTATCGCTATTAAAATAACGTTCATAGGCTACCAGCGAAATTTTTGCGTCAATGATCACATGCTTCCCCTGAGGTAGATGAACTATCACATCAGGCTGCAGCCGCTGGCCATTTAGTTGCTGAATATTGAACTGAGTTTCAAACTCATGACCTTCGCGTAGCCCAGATGCTTCTAGTAACTTACTGAGTATCATTTCACCCCAATTCCCCTGCGCCTTGTTATCGCCCTTGAGAGCCCGAGTCAAATTGACGGCTTCTTTAGCCATCTGCACATTTAGCTGCTGCAAATTTCGGATTTCATACGCCAATGTATGACGCTCACGCGCCTCTTGACAAAAGCTGTCTTGTACTTGGCGTCGAAAACCGTCCAGTTGTTCACGCAGCGGTATCAGCAGCCGATCAAGACTTTGGCGGTTTTGCTCATCGACCTTACGGCTGCTATACTCAAAGATGCGATTGGCCAAATTCTCAAACTGCGTCGACAACTGCTGCTCACTGTTACTTAACAAGCATTGCTTTTCTTCTACTGCTAGTTGAGCTTCCTTCAAACGAATAGCTGCTTCCAGTAATTCTGCTTTCTGGTGGCTGTTGATTTCTCGCTGGGACCGCAGCTCTTGATTGAGTTGTTCGCACTCTTGACGAAAATGCACAAAAGAGTTCAACCGCTCTTCGGTTATAGCTAGACGGCTGTACTGTTCGCACTGCTCTCGTTCGCAATCACGCAACGCTAGTTCGGCCAACCGGCGAGCATATTGTTCATCTGACAGTTCCTGACGAGTTATTTGCAGTCCCTGCTCAAGACTTACTCGTTCTGCTTCCTTAGATACATACCGTTTATGCTGTCGGACGATAGCAATAAGCCAACCTAGCAAAAAACCAATAAGTGCACCACCTATACCGCACAAAGAGTTATAAATCATATTACCTTCGCCACAAAACATTTATTTTGATAATCACGTTAAAGGGGGAACTGTATAGAAGTACATATCTTTTATTAATTAAAGCAATGCAACGGATAGGTTAGCAAGTCGAACGCTCATAGCGCCGCCCCGGATAAAAGATTAACTAACGAAACCCTAGCTTCAGCATGCCATGCAAATTTACAACAACAGTTAACGGGTGTAACCCTAACGAGAAAAATTATGTTCATTAATTAAGGTTTTTAACAATGTGTAACTGATCTACAGCATTGCTGTATAGCTAATAAACATACAAAAAAGGTCATCGACCCATTAATGATAGTGGTTACCTAACCAATGAGGAGAACACCAGCGCCGAAAAAAATTAGCGACAGCGGCAACAATAAAAAACCGACTTAAAATAAATGCATAACCTAGCCTCTTACCCCCAGAGCAGAATAATCGTCGCTTATAAAAATAAAAGCCAACAACTGCACTTAGTTTTAGCAGACAAATTATATGCATAAAATGAATAACATAGGGAAATTTCATTTTTACTTAAAATTATTTCTAACTAATATTTCTAACCACATAATGCAGCATAGCGCATTAACTTATAGAAAAAATGAAAATTATGTACAAGGCCGACCGAAGTTCTTAGATTGATCCTCACTGTCAGGTTTAGTCAACAGTGTCTTGGCAGCGTCCAGGACGATAACCACGGTGTTGCTTTCTATTTGCTGCAACAAAAATAAATCGTTAGGGAATTCTTGTTGCAAACGATTAACAATAACCCCTGTAACCATACCTGCGCTCAGACCCTGAGTTGCGCACATAGTAAATAAAGTAGCAGATTCCATTTCGTAATTCATCACTCCCATACCCTGCAATTCTTGCATAGATCCTTTAAATTGCCTTAATATCCGGCCAGAATAAGTGTCATAACGCTCTTGGCCTGGATAAAAGGTATCAGATGAAGCCGTTACACCTACATGCAATCGAGCGCCACTCTTCTTAGCCGCCTGCACTAGCGCGGTGGTGCAGACAAAATCCGCCACTGCTGGAAATGCTAGCGGTGCAAAATGCTGGCTAGCGCCATCCAAGCGCACAGCAGCTGTGGTTACCAAAACATCACTCACATTTATGGTATTTTGTATGGCACCGGTGGTGCCCACCCGTAAAAAGATACGAATGCCAAGCTGAGATAATTCTTCTACCGCGATAGAAGTAGAAGGACCACCAATGCCAGTGGAGCATACGATCACCGCCTTACCTGCCAACTCAGCACGCCAAACAGTAAACTCACGATGAGTTGCCAAATGCACCGGATTCGTCATAAGACCAGCTATTTTTTCTACCCGCTGTGGGTCTCCCGGTAAAATGGCAAGGGATGCACCTGCAAAATCAAAAAGTGTCAAACCAAGATGAAAAACGTCAAAACGCGCCATGACATATAACTCTTAAAAACATAAATTATACTTTAACAATATTATTCATTATCCATAATTGCCACGATACAATTTTAATACAAACATTTATAGTTCTCACAGCAAAGAGAACACAACTAAAAAATAGCAGCACAAGAAGAGCGCACACAGATCTACTCCGTAGCAATATTAATAGACTTCATGGTAGTTGCCTAAGTTGATAGGTGTAGTTGCTTTTAAAATGATGATAAAAGATTACTACCAATTATCAATGTCTTTAATCATCTTCTTACCACAACACGAACTGACCGTTTTATTGTGCGTGTCAAAAGCAGGATATTATCTATAAAAATCATTACCGATAGTCAAAATTTGATTTTTGACTTTAACACCATTTTAAATCAAAGTAGGTACCATAAATATTTGGATAAATCGCCCGTTGATTAGCACGCAGGATTTATACTTCTATAAACAGATCAAAGACCTTTAGCGCCATCTGATTAAATAAAGTTATTGAGTTAACACTTCTATCTTTACTCCCGTCAAAAAAGATCCAACGAAATATTATGATGTTGATATGATATTTAAGGAATTAGGAAAATTCAAAACCGCTGGGTAGCGATAAACCATAGTTTTGATGGGAAGCTAGTATTAATTGATTTTATGTAGCTCATAATCTAGGATTAAAAGCCGTTACCTCATATGACAAATCTTTTGTCAAAAAACTTTGACTGGTCCCAAAACTCTGGGGATGTGGTTACTGCAGCTCTTACTTACGCACATTCTACGTATATTTATATAGCAGAGCGCATGACAAAAAATTGTATTTTACCTTAAACTATTGAGATGCAAATCCAAGAAATTGCTCATTGCTAAATACAAACTCGTAGTATAAGTTAACCGCTAAATATTACTAATATAGTATACCTAATCTCAGCAAAATAATAGACCGCACAAAGGTGGTTATCGCTAACGATATTGCGAGATATGAGGGTATTTGAGGTTAAAGCTTAACAACGTAACTGCGAATCACTATGCGTATCCTCTTTTAACCCATGAATGATATTTCCGTACAACACATGATATGACCAACAAAAAAGCTCTTGAGCAAGGACCAGAAGAATACAATTCTTTTTTAATCTAAGTACTGGTTGCTATACAGTGCTTGTATTTAATGCTGTTTTTTTCACCACGGGTGGTTTACCTAACAATTACCATGTTAACTAGCAATGATCATTTTCGGCAGAGTGGTAAATTCGTAATTAAAATTTATTTATAGAGTCTTCGCCAGAACACGCTCTGGGCAGTTTTACGCAGCAACGAGACGACCTAACTTACCAACTTTAGTACATTTAGAAAGTGACCTCGTCATATATGACACGTCTGATTGTTTTGAGATAATCTGATGTGTTAAAATTTTCAGACACACTATGTATACTCGTAATGTTTATATGTTAATAGAAATTACTTATTAAGCGTAGTGCCTCAGTTTATAATATCATGCAATTGTTATAAATTACAAATAGTAATAGGTGTTGCCCGAATTCTCTGACATATTCAGCGGGAAAAGATTTCCACTTCTAACATTGAATAGTCGCCTTAAATTTAAGGCGTTAGCATATGACTATCGCACATCGCCGACTTTGCGATAATGAATCATTTTTATGATGGCTATTTTAAATCCACTACGCCATAATATCCTAAATTATTTTCGTAGGAAAAATCAAAAACATAGTTATCGAGCTAGTTAGCATATTTCACGAACTTGCTGGTAAACAATGAGGCATACCAAACTCTTCTTTAGACAGCTATCGTATTAGGATAGCTAATATAATAACTCATAATAATGAGTATCTTCAAACTTTGCAAAACATATAGTTTTGGATAACCAGCTCTAAAAACAACGAATTTATCCAGATGTCCCTACCTAAAATACCCCATTATTTATTGCGTTACAGTGTTGCCGTAAACTACAAATATGAAAGATATTAGCTCGTACTTTAAAATCAAATGCTTAATATGCTCTATAAATTAGGAATGCTAGCGGCCACCTAGCCAAATGATCTCGCTTGAAATAGTGAGATAAATTGACGATTGCCATTATCTGAAAGAAGGAGCCTTTGGCTTATTGTACAGTAAACTAATCAAAGGGAGCGTCCTGCACAAACCAATCTTGACAAATTTTGTCGCATAAAGCCAATGAATTTTTTACTTGTTCATCTAACCGTACCTTAAATGCACATTTTAATCGAACTATCAAACAGCATATAGAAATATTATATGCAAAATTTGCATAAACTTTCCAACAGTTCTGATTGTTCAAACCAGTCATGAAAATAGCCGTACTAGACATTAAACTTGTTGATTACATCATAGCAGATAACACACACTTTGCGGCAAAAACTACATAGCAATTCAACTAAGGTGCCTCCCCCAAGCCAACATATCAAATAAATATGCATCCCTGGCATCGATAGTGCCAAAACAATATTTAACATACCACCGTATGTTATGAAAACGTTCATCAACAATAACTTTACTTGCCCTTATTCAGGCTTGATAGATCAGTGTGTTAGGCCTATTGCACTCTACATATTACGACTGGCAACGCTATCTTAACATTAGGTGACAAACCAACCCAAGCAAAAACACTAACTTGACGCAATGATCTAGAGATAACTATTCTAGCAACTGTGCCTAGACTAAATATAAATGCTGTGAATAAGACAAACATGGGAATTATAATAGTTTTAATTAGTATTAAATTAATTTGTACATCTGCATAGACGACGATCAATATAAAATATAGTTTCTGATGTTGCTGATATTTAAGACACTTAGGTCGCGTGACGGGACGTTATCTTCTGATACCAGATTGGAAAAATAAGGGTTTAGTTTTGCAAAAAAAACATAACACAAAAGTAGAAAGTCTACTGCAGCGTATTTTTCTTTTAATAATAAAGCGCTTACAGTAAGAGGCTATTTTAAGTAATGGTTGCTAGTCGATATTTCCAAACAAATACCTTGCTTGCAGTTTTTTTAACTCTTGAGGAGTAACTGCATTTTTAATGCAGCTTGGTGTTTAAACCATAAGAGTTATTTCCTATCTCTCTTAGAATTTTATATATATTTTATTTGTAAGATAAAAATGTCATATACACGTTCACAAAAGTGAATATTTTAATATTATATGACACATGCCTGATTGTAATCACACTAAAATATCTATAAACACTTAGACGCAGCAAAGCTGTATGAAGGCAAATACAGAAATTCTAAGTTTTTAGAAATCGCATATCATAATAATGTATTCAGTAGCTGCTATGGTGCTAACTGAGTTTTTCTAGCAAAGACCACAAGTACTCATATTTTTGCTCAGTTGTTTACTTGTGACTAAATCTAAATATTACAAAAGGGTAAACTAAATTTGTGCTAACCTGTGATATCCTGAAACCCAACGGGTTATTATCTATTTTAATGTGTTAATTTGAAGTTTAGTAATTTTTATTGCCGTATCAGTCTCTAGGGGCCAAAGGAGATAATTGCACCGCAAAATTCTGGTCTGAAACATTATTAATTTATTAAGTTATTTGATATGATAAAATCTGTATTTTAGCATCACTAACTGCTCATAGCAAATATTAGGTCTATATTAAGATATTGATAAACTATAAATATTAATTTAAATAATTTCTGAACGCACAGCCATCTTTAAATGGCGCTACACTAGGTTATAAAAAGTTTTGAATATCAATAGGTAAAAGGGCTTATTCACCATCTATCCTTTGAAAATTTTTAAAAGATTGTAAAATTTCTCTACACCACTATGTTAAGCAGTGGTGTAGCACCATAAAACAATAAAGGAATTTATTCAAGACACCAAACAAAACACTCGTGTTTATTGGCTTTATGCTAGCGTGTCTAGACACATCTATAATTTTTAACGTTACTTAAAAACTGATAATTAATAAAAACTGACAAACAACGAGTCTATTACTAATAGTTGATAATAGATCAACGCATAATAACAGATGATTTATTACTTCATATCACACATTAATGACTTAGATGAGGTTGTATTAGGGTAAAGCGCATGGCTTGGTATTTACTTTTAACTATTTGTTCTAGCTAGCGTGAACAACAACCTCCTTAACGGCTTAACATATGCTAACTTCTTCTCGAAAGGCGATTAAGTGCCACTTCACGTCGTCTGTCCCAAATTGACCTAAATTAGGCAATGAATTTTTTAATTATGTCTCATGCAGCTATGCAAATTACAGATTTGCTGCCGCCAGCAATAACTCAATGAAAATGCAAGAAGTATATCTGCTAACAACAAAATTGACATAAACAAAACTAATATCTTACTAGATCAGTCTAGTAAGTTACTACTTTAGAATAAAGTATCTCTTAAATAAAGTAAAATTTAACCGACTTTCTCTGCTAATAAATATCTATTAGTGATATTATAAATTTGCTTTAACAAAGTTACATTATCTTATAGATAAAGATAATGTCTTCAATTTAAATAATAGCATAGTTATATAGTAGCGTATTTACTAATAATTTCTTCTTAACCATCATATTAAAATAACATATAATTATAAATAAATTTATTATCACTTGTAGCAACAATAGCATTTTATAAAAATTTTTAAATTAATAACTTTTCTTTAATTTACAGCTGAACCATTTAGTAAAACGCCTCATCAAGATAAATACGTCTCTCATGCACTTTGGGCATGTATAAGTTATCATATATTATATAGCATTCTAACTAAATAAAAACTGTTTATTTCCTTGCTATAACTAACCACAAGTGCCCTTGAAAATAACGTATATAATATTAAGTTAATTTTATTAAGATTGTCTTTTACTTATTGTTAATATATAATAAACTTGATGCTTTTAATATTTAATTAAAGGTATTCGTGATTTAATTCTTACAACTTATTTAGTTTAATTTTACGTAATTATGCTTCTCAACAGAAGATGTCTACTTTAGTAAGTTGTAACATTCCTTAAAAAATTTAATTTGCTAGAATATTTCTTTTGTTAATAAGTTATTATTTAAAGTGCTGTATTACGATTGCAAACTTAAATAAGTACTTTTACAAAATATATAACTAACACCTTATTGCTTGCACTTCATTGCATTTTCTAAAATACTAATAAACCACTTTAAATAAATTTTATAATATATTATAAGGGAAACAAGTTACTGATTTACTTCATGAACGATCATTTATTAGTAAGGTTTATTTACTAATATTCTTTCGTAGTGTCATTAGTAATATTAACGTGTCTCACATATGTTTTATAAAACAAAACAGCAATAAAGATATTTTAAGACTAAAATAAACTACATTACCATAAACACCAACATGTTACGTCTTTATTTAGAACATTAAATTGTTATACTTACCTTAAATAATTATTTATCATCTATCAAAAATAGCAACCAATATATTAGTTATTCTAATAACTTATTACAAATATAACTCAGTAATGGTAATTAATATTGCAAATACAAGTCGCGATCGCTATTTAACAGATATTACTTTTTTTTAAATAAATAGCACTTCACATTATTATACTGCTATAACACCAGAGCATATATATTATCTTACAAAGATGTTATCTTTTCCGTAAAATACCTACGTTATTTATCTCAGGTGCAAATTCTAGGTATAAATTAAGTAATGTAGATTACACTGCACACTTTGACACCAGCAATTCCATATAGTTTTAAACTAAAAGAGTGTATCACAAAAACCACGATATATTCACACATATATCTTCACACTTACATGTTCCTATCAACAACTTCCCATGCTAATGTACTCAACAGCAAGATAACAATTACAGTCACACCAACAATAAAGTTTAAACAAAGAAAGAATGTAGCTCTCTGTCAGAGAGCTACATTAATCAACAAGCCTCCAGGAACATGTATATTATTAATGATGCTAAACTTAGCGATGATGACCCAAATGGAGCTTCATAGTTTCATATAAACATAAATAAACAAAGTAACCGTGCTAACGCGTAATGATATAAGAAAGACACACAATGTGGTGTTTCTTATATCATTACGCGTTAACATTACAGATGCCGTTCACTATCCCTAGCATTTATATTACTAATAAATATTAGTTAAATAATTAAAACACATATATTATCTGCACTGATTTCTATCATAAGTGCATCAGTTTGACAACTACGATGCAAAGCTGGTTATGTTAACGATAGTAGATAATTATAACATACAGAATCGTGAACAAAGCGAATAGCAAAATTTACACGTTAAAATAAAATAGATCTTATCTTTAAACAACTATATAACGAAAAGAAATAACCACAGTTAGTTACTATATATACGCTAGTAGCATATACGTCAATAAATAAATTAGCATTATCTACGTTAATCAAACTAATATTGCAAAATATTTTTACTTAACCAGCAAAATAATTACTTATTAAGTTAAAGAATAAACTTGATAAATAAGTATAATAATTAACAACATCGCATTGCATAATGCAATAATTTGAGATGCCAGTATCTTCTACAAAGAAGTGACAGATAATATGATGCTTAAGTTAATTAATTAGTTAATGGTTAATTATGTTTTCTTAAAACTTACAGTTAAGTAATAACACATTATGATCAGTTTATGCACATAATCCTACTTTACCATACAGCTTAGTTAGTAAGTTAATAGATAATGACCGTTCTGTCATATTCATCCTAAAGTTACATATCTTAAATGCCGAATAACGATATATGAGATAGACGTATAATACGCAGTACACTGCCTATTAACGGTTTTATTATCCCATCACGGAGAAAGAGCATCTTATTAAGACTATCCATGCCAATTACTGATATATCTGCTAATTAATAAGATCCCTTACTTGCTAAAACAAAATATTTTGCAAAATATTTTGTTTACTTTTTAAAAATGCTGTATATGATGGAGAGAGCAATAAAGATCTGGAAGGTGATTCACATTATTATTATAGCAATAACCATGTTATTATACCGTCACATAGCTATAGTGACAACAAAACAAGCCGCCGTTTCGCTGTGAATTGTGAATAAGAGAGGTAAAAAATCTACATAAACACAATTAACGCCGTCAAAATTTTACTATCTACTCGAAGGAAAATAGAGTAATGTACATTTACATGAATTATTACTAAAGAAATAAGGTGAAATAAAACTAATCAATATTATACAATGATCATAATAATCTTGATAAATCCTATTTTCTATTAGTAAAATAAAGAGAGTTAATTTTTTAGAACCCTACAATACGTTAACGTAACAGTGGTTTTAATTAAAAATTCTTAATTAAAAGAATAAGTTTAATAAATGTAGGCGACAAACTACATAATATTTTTTCTGTTTGCATCGTTGCAAACATCCTACTAAAATGTCTCTCATGAACAATCCGTATGCGATTGCATAACCAAATATGATCGAATAATTATTGAAAATAATTACTAAGGCTCTTATACGTTTCACGCCGCGCAAAATAACTGATAAATTTCCGGCTTAGAGTCATGTTCATGCACATAACAATTAAATTAATCAAAACAAATAACAGCAATCGCTATAAACATATATTTTACTATAGTTACCTTTTATATTACTGCAAAAAGCGAAGATACAAAATAGTAAAGATAGTTTTAAAATTTTACTAAATTGTGGCAACCTTAAATTCAGTAATACAATATTACAAAATCTCAATATCGTTAAAAATAATTTTTATCTCATTGTAGTTTTTATGGTAGATAAACCATGATGGGTTAGGATTATATTACAGTAATCTTTGAGGGTGATCGTTTAAGTTTTATAGACTAGATTAGCCTCTGCGCATGAAGGTGAACGTTGAAGATCACGTCGTAAAATGATTTCCGTATAAAAGACGCTGACGGCAGCGGGAAACAAAATTACGTCGACTATATTTTATCAATATCAAGCATGCCAGAGCATGCCCGCCGGGACGCTATCATCAACGCCAAATGGTTTACTGATAGCGCACAGCGCGCTAATACTAATTAGATGATCATCAAACTATTTTATTCGCTAATATGCTTGGTGCACTCAGTTTCACTTAGGTATTACAACACAAACCATAGACCTAGCGCTTTTTGTCACTAGGTAAAATCTTTTTAACACTGAGAAAGCAAAAGGGTTTTACTCATGCGTTTAACGCCATTAATAATTAATTGACCGGGATGGTTACTATAAATAAGGTGATAAAATTTAATATGGTTATGGATATTCTGATTGGGGTTAATAATAGTATATACCTAAAAGATTTAATCATATTTAGCACCTTAATTTTCATTAACAATTTTATTACCTCAAGAAAACTTCTGGTATTTTAATTTCCGCTGTTATAAAACACACAAAAAGAGCCTAAGTAATTTTAAATTGATCTAAAAAGAAATTAATTTCTATAAATTAATATTTATAGAAATCCTAATAAAAGATTTTAGAAATATTTAGCATCTATAAAATTCTTATCTATTTTATATTGAAAAATGTGCTCTACATTTAACGACCTTTAGCTATAAAGAAATTATCGATCACATAATTATTGCGAATAGCAAATAGACAGAAAGTACCGCTTCGTCAATAACAGTGATAAATACTATTGTTTTGACATATCGGTCACCTTTAAAATAGTGACGTTAGATATCACATATCTCCCATTCAGTAAAATGCTGCATAACCCCTCATCAGCAACGATACTAGTCTACTAAAGTAGAGAATTCTCTGTTTATTTTATTGCAGCGATATGCATGCAAATTTCCCATAGAAATAGCAGTACCTGAGTGAGTAGCGAGTCTTACATAAGATGATTCATGACAAAATTGTCACGCCTAAAACTGCAAATATTGATATCTATAAGATTAATTTTGACAATATATTTTGTCAGCAGTTATATTAAAGACCGGTTGCAAAAGAATTGAATTTATAATAAAAGAAAAATCAAAATAATGGAATTTACTAATAACCAACCGGCTGTGATTATTATAGGATAAAAATGAAAAGTTAATTTCGGTTTTCTTAATCGCAGCATTAAGACTCACAGCAAGAACAATGTAAACACTATACATAAGTTGACAGTAAACTTATGTAGTTTATCTTCTTGTTCCCACTACTGTTTGATAACTAGAACCAGATCATTATTAGTACAAATAAAGTAAAAATATCAGTCAAAAAATAAGCTTCTTTAACTATTCGTACAATATGCAGTAAAAAACCTAAGAATAAAATTAGCAAAATTATAATAATACCATATCATAGTTTTCCCATTAACAAATTTAATATTAACATTGTTAATCCAGGTTGCGATCAGCATTATAATAATATCGTTGGCGATGCTTAGCAAAAACGTAGTACAAGACACATCGAGACTAACAATTAGTTAAATAACGCCCTAATACTCACATATCTTTTAACGATATGCTTATGATATGAATCATATACTAAAATAAGACAAAAGAAGCGAAGCATAACAAGATGGTATCAAACAAACCTGCTTATTTTATGGCTGCATTGCGTCTAATTTTAATGCTCAACACGCTGATTTATAATTGATGAGCAATGATTAGAACAATAGCATCGTGAGTAAATATATTGTATGGAAGTTATGCTAAGTTACGTTCTGATGCTTCGTGAATTTTATTTACCATTTCTAAATGAAATATTGCTTTGTCACCAAAACTAGCAAGTTAAATCATCTTAGTAAATACCAGGTATCTAAGTAAGCTTAATGAGCTGAATATTATTCATATAGTTATTATCTCTAACTACAGGAATTCACACGTCAACTTCTTAGCACTATATTTTCGTAAAAGATAATTAAATAAGATTATCGTTCTCATTCACTCCCCGTGTGATGATAGAAAATTGTAATATGTTAAATTTCTTTTCGATATTTTTTCAATTTTTTTCATCTATGTATGATACTTGGCGAAAACTTACAAAATATAAAAATCTGCATTATATTCATCGCGACTCTTGATCAATAAGCTATATTAGCTTATCTTGTCAACTTTGTAGTGACATAAAGAAACTTTTACCGTAGTAAATGCGCGAAACAGTTTTTGTTGTATTTAGGCTTGGAATAGCCGCGCTAACTGTCAATGACAATTATCCTAATGAATATGTAATTAAAGATATAAAATCTAACTTTACGGCTACTAACCATCCAGTTGAAACCACCTGCTATTCAGATGGCAATAAGCAGAAAAAACGTTAGCAGAATTGCTATTAATTAATAGATATATTGAATACAAAAATTATAAATGAGGAAATACCAAACCATAAAATGCAAGATACAAACTCAAAAACTAAAGGCATGATTAATGTAGGGCTCACTAAACGGCTATTGATAATTAACAACCTACGCCGATACGTTTACTATACTACGTATAATGACGCACAGTTTAGTAAAAGAAGTTTGAAAACTCTAGAGAGGGCTACGATGCTGCTAAACAGCATAACTTTCATCGTCACTATAACCACTGGGCTAACTGATTAGCTAATAACTAATAATAGGTTGCTCTAATAAATTAACTACTCATAAATATAAAGAAGACGCAAAGAATACAGATTAGCATGTTGAATTTTCTTAATCGTCAATTATCAGTGATATAGCTAAAGTTAATATGTAGGGTAGCGCCATCACTAATATATGAATGAGGGAAATTTTGGTATTATCTGAAACGGTACTAAATATATTTGGTAATAATCGTTAAGTAGGTTAAGACTAGCCAATAAAGCTGTAGGTGGGCCTGGGAGTTATTATTTAAACCGCAGTAAATATCGGCAGTCACTATAACGCTATAAGAATCATGCCAAGTATCATCAATCAAGGTAACTTCTAGAAGAATAATTCTAAGCCCTAGTTATGTGGTCATAAGGCTAAAGTTGAAGAATCTTTAAAACGAGCAGGCTAACGAAGACGTATTAAATAATATCTGCTAATTATAATACTATAGGGTAGGTATTACAACCATAGTTATTAACCCCATAGCGAAGATGAGGTAGTGCCCCCACAAATCAGTGCAACCGATTGTAAATAATCGGGTAGGTTGTGGTTTCCATGTTATGTTAATTAACTTTTACACGATTATGTGTCATTAATCGCCTTATTCTATGGCAGCCGTTTGGTCGGTGAGAGAGGATTTGAACCTCTGACCTATACGTCCCGAACGTATTGCGCTACCAGCCTGCGCTACTCACCGTCGTACAATTGCACCCTACTCTGTTTTTACTCTAAAAACATCAATCATTTTATATTTATAGTCAACTGGTTACAAACCTCAGTATCAAGATTAATCGTGGTACTGAGGTTTGTAACCAGTTTTTTGATATCAATAATTTCCTACTTTCTGTTTTGCATGATAACAGACCATTAAATAATTCTTCATACGATCAATTGCACTAAGGTACTCTTGCTATTCTAGTTGCATACAAGCATCATAATTTTTGAAGCTCTCTAAACAAAATTGCAATGCCTCAACCAGTATATCGATATGCAGCAACGTTCAGTTATCATTTTTAGAAAATATTCTTTAATTCCTTCTACAAGGGGATTAGCGTGAAATTCAACTAATCACGCAAGTTCATCAAGCTAAACGTTATTCGCATAATAAATTCAAGACATACACTATATTTTGCTAAATAGCGTAAATAGACTTATTAAGTCACACCACAAAACGACAACTCTATGTAACATATCACAACACATTAGGAGAAATAAGTCTTTTTTAAAAAATATAATTTTCCATTAATGAACTATCTGTTTTTGTTAAGTTGCACAAAACAAAAGACAAACACTGTTACAAACATATACATCTTGATAATTAAGTTAATAAAAACTTGAATGTGCATGTAATTGACTGAAAGTTGTTTATTAAATAGGCTACATGATTTTGTTTTGATAGATAAAACAAACCTGGTAACGCCTAGTGTTTATACAAGAAACAATCGCCTATCTTTCTGTAAGATAGCCTAGTCACTTTTAAATAAAATCAATCGAGCACAGGAACGATATGAATGAAAACCAATTCATCCAAAACGCTAAACGTCAGTAATTAACAGAATGATATCCCTGAAATTAACAGTCAGTTTTTCAAATAGCTCATTTACAAGGATCTGAACAATATGTTTTAAACTCGGTGTTCTCACACTACACTTTGTAGCCAACATTAGGATTAGAAATCAAGTGATAAACTACCGCAAAAAATATAGTTGAAACCAGCATACTTTAACGTTCTTGCTAAGAAAGTAGTACTTCTAGTCATGATCTTCGCTAATCATACTGTCACCGTCAGAATCTACTTCTATTTTGAGGTAAGTATAGCAGTAGAAAAAATTATGCAGCACAGCCTGCTAGAAAGCTGTGATAAAATATCAACTATAAATTCAATAGTTTTATATTTATAAAAACTAGAAATAATGCAGCGTTGACATAAGACACTCCGCTATTGATAAAAATAAAGTTTATTTTACTAAATAAGCGAAACGAATGACAGGTACTGCTTAACAGATTACCGATCGATCAATATGTTGCTATAAGCCATAGTAACCATCGGAGTTAGGATGTACAAAATAAGCCTAGGAAGAGAAATAAGTAAGCGATCAAAACGAGGCAATGTTGCCCCATACGAACCTGATAATTCATAAACTAAAACATCCGGTCAGTACCGAAATACAATCCGTCTTGAAGCGGCAGTAGCGTATAGCCATCGGCTAAGAGTCAAGATTTGCTAGTGTGAATAACGGAAACCTAAAACTATCGATAATCTGGAAAGCGCTAGCACTAATTAACTATGATGAACGTATGGTATTCCCTAGCTAGACTTGCTGATGGTATCAGGCAATTAATTTTCCTTAATAAGGTTAACTTGTTACTAACATAATTCATCATACAGTTTATTCTCTTAAAATGCAAATGTAGTAAAATTTCTGACTCGTATAGTGCTACACAAGTAATTCCTGAAGAAACTATTAATACTGACATGAGGGTAATAAATAGCCGATCTAGGATTTGGTACTGCAGGTAAAGCGTACTGCACTGAAAATATAATGTGCCATCGTACATTCTCATCAGTTGAGCAATCAAAACGCTTCTGTTGAATCATTTCTAAGGACTCTTCAATAATAAACGTCACTGGCGGGCGAGTAAAAGTCTTAGTTACGCTGGAAAAAATGCGATTTTTCGGGGAAATTATGTCGCTTAAGACAACAAAATAGCACCAACATGGTTGGCATGAAGGATAAAATACCAGATCAGAGATACAAAAACAAAAACTGCTGATACTCGCACGACATAAATCAGCACATGAAGCAGCAAAAACAAAAATGCAAGATCCGCCTGGCTTAGTTAGCCTACAAGGCTGTACTGTAATTAGTAAAGAAAAGCATTGTAACATCTAGAGCATGAAGCTTTAGACACATGAAATATAATTGACAAAAGAGGTTAACTATCTTGACACAAACCTAGTGTAACAATAAAAAACTATATTTATTTTGTATGAAATGAGTTTTAAACGCATTATGCACTATTTATAATTTCCAAAAAAAATAATAAAAACTGGAGTGCATCATTTTATGCTAAAGTTTAACTAAAATTTATTCATTTAAAGTATACCCGTCGATTATCAAAGATAAATAACTAGATAGAAATAAATATAAAATGCCATTTTATTTTAAAAAATATAGAAGTCAGTCTAATCTTATTCCTTTCTTTATTTAAAAAAACAATCACATTACCTGACTGCAGTCAGTCAATTTAATAGTGTTCTATGATAAATTTTATTAAATGCTACATATCATGTATACTACCAATATGCTGTTTGATTTACAAATTACTAAATTTAAGTGATACTTAAATCATTCGCTTATTAAGCAATATTTAACTCATAAATTACATTTCGTTATGAAGAAATGATTACTTTTATTGACACATAATTTTGCAAATTCCTTGAAGTAATTTTGATTGCGTTAATTCTATTTGTAAAAAGCTCAGCTTGTTAACTTTTCAGTTATTACTTGTTTTCTTTTTTTTGCTACCACCTTCGTTCGAAGAACAATTCATCCTTTTGTAAGGAGTAAGCAACTTATGGAATAAAGCATAAAATAATTTTTCATGACAAAGAATAAATATTCTAGATGCAGCAATTTTGCTGTTTACACAAAAATATTCTTATGATGTTATTTAATACTTCCATGCGCTAAAAGCTCTGTTTATTTTTGTAATAACAAAATAAATTATTATTTATGCATAAATAATTAGTTGCCGAATGAATTCTTTATCTTTTCGTACCGATCGACTTTCTTTACTTATTTTTATGCTTTTAACAATGACCATGCGATATGATACTGCTTTATATTGGAAAAATGCCAACTATTATATAGTTGTATAATGTAATATTTACGTACTGGAAAAGATAGCTGTGCTTATACGCTCAGTCCGCCTACGTCGCACTAATTTTCACTTTAACGTTAGCAAAATAAGTTTGCTACTACTCAAAACATAACATAACGTATACATCTACCGTCGTGTCATAATAACCGGTAGCAACTTAACTGGTAGTTTGGCACATCTGGTTTATGTAAAGACTTCCGTACATATTA
This sequence comes from Sodalis endosymbiont of Henestaris halophilus, assembly GCF_900161835.1. GTDB lineage: Bacteria > Pseudomonadota > Gammaproteobacteria > Enterobacterales > Enterobacteriaceae. Next base: position 1,423,078 of record NZ_LT897836.1, read on the forward strand.
ATCTCTAAAATATATTGATTTAGCTCACTTATCAGATTTATATAAACTTTATTTTAATTATTACTCAGCTCAGCAATCACTGCTTTCTATCGTCTACAACAAATAATATGCTATTCCTTAATATAAGGTAGAGCAGGTCAAAACCACGATCCTCTATATTTTCCATAATATTTAGCAAGATACTGTCGCTTGTTACGACCAGAAAATCCTGGAACATTTTATAAGATTGATAAATGCGTTGAAATAGATACGGATTTTACATTAACCTTATTCGTAGCTATCGGTGAATATGGTAGAGACAGACCGCAAACAGAGATAGATATATGTTGTGAACAGTTGATTTTTATCTTACTAGATTTCATATAAAGTAGATAGAAATGCTGTTGCATAGGCGCTGGGGTATGCATTGCAACGCCAAATCTTTTATGACAACAATTATAAAATAACGTGTAGACCTATTATAAATAACGGCTATGACATGATGGAACTACACTGATATCTTCGCACAAAACAACAATACTCGTGTGTCTCATAATCTTAAATGAACTAATGCTCTAGAAGCGATTGCAGATACACTTTACTGTAACTTTTTAATAACCTGTGTAGTAAATCTATAGAAGTTTTAGCGGCGCTAAAACCAATAAGAAAATCTTTAACCATTTGTGCATAAAATACTAAAGCTAATAAAATAAAGAAGTAACAACATTACTTTACCATCAGCATAGGTAATCACAAACACTACGTCGATCCAATCCGCTGACAGATAGACGTCATTAGAGTCAAACTAAAAGCCAATTTCTTCTTATTGCAGCAATAGCGCAGATAATTAACAATAACGTAAATCTAATTTAAAGTTATCGAATTATCTATTAGAACAACCATTTAGCATAAATTTCGAATTAAAATAAGCTACAAAAGACGCAGTATTCGCAGATAGCAACCAATTGCAAGTCGATAAGGGAACATAAAGACAGGTAAAACGCATGAGAGTTGAAATAATTAGCCTCAAACCAGCAGAATATCAAAAATCTTATTAAATTGATAAACCTCATTCGCATCTACAATCCAGAAATTTAATTAAATACGCAACTAATTACAGGCACGCGTACTAAATACAAAAGGGTATTGGTAAATCCTGATTATGTATCTAGCAACGAGAAAAAACATAACACCTCATACCCAAATTGATGAAACCAGCTCTATAACTGTCAGAAGCTTAGTAATTACACCTACCACAAAGCATCTAACAACGGCGATAAATCGTCTATCTAAGCACTTTATTTAGTCCCTGGTGCATACAATAGCCGCTAGAAAGCTTTTCTTTTTATATTATGACACAAGAGATGTCTGCTGTCGCACAGCTGCAGCTTAGCGACCTTATACAAGGATTATAAACTAAATCTACGTCGTAACCTGACGTAGCCGGTAACAACACAAATCGGAAGCTTGAAAATATGACAGCAGGTAATGTTGATAGCGCTGCATTTATTAAACTATGAAACTTGTCTTGCCACTGTACTTCTCTGGTTATAGTAACCTACTAACAATACACAGAAGCTTATAGCGCCTATTGCTTACATAAATAAATTGACCGCTACCGTCCATCTGTTAGATTAGGTAAAAAGCTTTGGCTAGTGAGTTTTAAATCGTACTTGAAGCCAAAAATTCGCTGCAGTATTTATTAGACCAACATTTCATCGCACTTATAGCCACACGTCTTATCTGCAGCCAATAACATTTCCTCAGAAAATAAAACTTCTTAACCGGTCGTCGATAGCAGCGATATTTAGTTCAAGCATTTAGCACAATTAACTAGTCAAATTAACATATGCACCAGCAAAGTTGCAAATCAGCTAGTAGCAAATGTACATCAACGAAACTTCATCTCTAGAGATGAAAATCACGATATCATCCGCCGCAAAATTCTATTAATATTTATATTTTAGTCTAAAAAGCCAAAATAGACCATTTAATTATTATGATTTCACACAGTCATAAAATTATTATGATTCATCTATTAAGATGGATTTACGACATTATTCACTCATTAATTATTGAAGAAAAGATCTTTAATTTATCATTATAAAGATAGATACGCATTAGACTCTAATGCCCAGTATAATCCTGAAGATTTCTCGCCGCCTATGTTGCAATAACGCATATTATAATGAATAATATTATACCACTGGAGACAAACAGTGGGGTCATCATACGATGATATATTTCTAAGCAAAAAGACCTTACATGTCGAATCATAGCTCAATGCGATGCCAGAAAAAACTAATCGTTATTAAAAGTCTGTCGGCAATATAGCCGATAAATTAATACGAGTACCATGCACTTTTTATTAAGCAAACAGCTTGGCGAACAATGACAGAAAAATAATGATATCCCGCTTGTTTTGTCTCAAAACAGGCAAAATAATACAGTAAACACAAAATGAATAGCACAAAATTAGCTAAACTATTTTCCCACAACCACACCCAAAATAGCCATTTCTACGACACAATAAATAAAAAACCGTCAGCAACAATAACAAAGAATCATAACATCAATCTTATGGCCAAATAGATGAAACTCAATCACTATTACTCTGGACGCTAAAAAATTTCGGATAAGCTGATGGATAAACTGCATTTCGAACGCCGTATGATGGCACGTTATAAATTTACAAGATAAACATCCTAAAATAGATCAGCTTCAAAGGCAGATCTATGATCGTAAGACAAACAAGCCTATTTCACGTTAAAACAATAGAAACAATAGTAAAGTCAATGTAAAAGTAGTGCAATAAAACTTATTGCCGGACAAAAAATGTTTGCCTAGTTTAGCGCTACATAAAATTGATTGTTAATCACAGTTATTAGCAAAACATGGCAGAGATAAGTTGTTGCACTGAATCGCTTTTGTGTGCTAACGTAATATTCTGCGTTGTCATATTCATAATCGGTAATCTTTAATGAAGAGGGTTGTATGTTTCTTTTTTATCCTGACCATAATTATCTAAAAAATGCATAATACTCATTACCCATAATAATTTATGATTTCTTTTTTGCTCAAAATTATCATTTTAAGCACAGCAATAAAATAGGCTTGTTCTGAGGACCCCGCGAATTAGGAACTACATCTTCAGTAGAGGGAAACTAGCAGAGATATCTAGAATAACAAAAACACAAAACTCAGCTTACGTTTTTTGAAGCGCGATACGCCTTGCCTCGCTTCATAAATGAGGCGATTTATGAAGCGTGTTTTAATGTTGCCAATAAATTTTAACTAGCGCCATCGATGTGTTAGTGATTTCTAATCAAGTTATATATTTTCACCACCGTAAAGGCGGTGAGTCTAAAAACGCGCTCCCTAAAAGTGTTTGAGAAACGTGTTATAAACCATTTAATAACTTTTTACATAATTATATTCAGGAAAACGTTAGTTACCATTGACCAAAATTTTACCAGATTTATTGACTAGCGGATCCGTATATGCTTATAACCATAAGTGACGAATCTAGAGGGTAAGCTATCCCTACATAGCGATATTGATGATCCACCGTTTTACAATAGGCTATCCTATTAATGTAAGGATAGGTGTTGTATAAACCCCACCATCTCTATGGTTGCATTTTACAATAAACATTGCTAATAGATTAACTAGGGTGGCAACCTTGGGCGATAAAACTAAGTACTAATAAAAGACTCTACGGTTCTAACATGTTTTATAGAGATTTAGCAATACAGAAAACAATAAATGGTAGTGATGATAATCATAAGTAAAAATATAGGTAACTGACTATTACTTGGGTGACAATTATTTGTTAATAAATAATATTAAAGTATTATTTTTTGCCTAGCATTAACAAATATTACTATATTAACTTCTCAGGTCAATACATTAAAAAATGGTTTGCTTCCTAATACTTTAGCTATGATAAGTTTTCTTTAGATCAATATCAACTATTATTTAGCTTGCGAAATAGGTCACTGCTCAAGTATTTTTTCAAGCAAAAAAAGTGTTAACATTAATAATTATTTATTTTATTTATAATCATAATATGGCTTATCTCTATTTATTTTTTGCTATCATTGCAGAAGTTATTGCTACTTCATCTATCAAAGCTTCAGCTGGTTTTAGTAAACTAGTGCCTTCTATCGTAGTAATAATAGGCTATACCATTTCGTTTATGCTGTTATCGCTGGTGCTTAAAACTATACCTGTTGGTATCGCTTATGCGAGCTGGTCTGGTCTAGGCATTGTTTTTGTTGCCATCGTAGGCTATCTCTTATATGGGCAAAAATTAGATGTAGTGGCAATATGTGGTATAATCATGATTATTGGAGGCGTTTTAATCATGAATATATTCTCCAAAACTGCCTATCATTAACCTGTCTCATTATGTTTCACACAAAAAGTGGAGAGTACGTTAATGAAAAAAAATAACCAAATTTCAGCAGATCATCATATTAAGCTACGACCATTAGAACGTGAAGATCTACACTTTATTCATCAGCTTAATAATAATGAAATAATGATGCGCTATTGGTTTGAAGAACCATACGAAGCTTATATGGAATTAAAAGATCTTTATAAAAAAAATATTCACAATATCAGCGAAAGGCGGTTTATTGTTGACAAACAGGGCATCAGCATTGGTCTGGTAGAATTAGTAGACATCGATTATATTCACCGTCGCTCCGAATTTTCTATTCTAATAGTACCAGAGCATCAAGGCAAAGGCTATGCTAGTATAGCAACTCATTTAGCGATAAATTTTGGCTTTATGGTGCTTAATCTGCATAAGCTATACTTAATCGTTGATGAAAATAACACCAAAGCTATACACATTTATACTAAATTAGGTTTTAAGCAGGAAGGGATTTTACTAAAAGAATTTTTCATTAACGGCCAATACCACAATACGCTGAGAATGTGCTTATTCCAGCACGAATATCAAGACTACCGCGTGAAAGTACTTGAATGAAAACGCTAAATAACTTACAGTCGCAATTTAATTAACTAATAAAACTTCACTGAATATTGAAGTAAAAATATATAATTCTGATCAAGAAGAGTGCAAATAATTATAAACAAGGGATAAATATTCTAAAGGCGATCATAATATCTCTGCATACGCCAATATACTTGTTAGTAATAACTGATACTTAATTAAAATTGGTCAGACTCATATATCTTAGATCGTCATACTATAATGTATTGAGTAAGTAAATACTACAAATTAATGTGATGTTAATGTAAGTAATTTAACTCTTAATACAGTAAGGTGATAACATTAATATGTTGTATAAATTTAAAATAAATATGTTAGTTATAACACGATTGCTTATTTTATTTATTAATTAATTTAGCCAGAAACAATATATGTCCCATACCGTACATGTAATAATAAACAATTATTATTTTAATGAATTTACTAAAATTAATCACTCTTATTTCGATAAGATACGCTACTTTCTTTTTACACACCACAGATCTTTTGTCTTAAATATTATAATCGTAACTATTATTAATATCAAATTACTTTTGCACATCATACCTTATAAAAATAAAATCACCATTTAAGTACATAACCTCATACTTTAAATAAATATTAGCATTTAGCTGCTACCACAGCCGACATGATCGCTACAATAAACTTATACCTTTTGATTATGCAATTCATAAAATGTTGCTTAATATTAGCGTGCTTTTGCTCATACAGAGAAGATATACGTTTATGGTAAAATACTTCGGTCACTACATTCACTTTATATAAAGTAACTACAAAAAATAAATATTCATCTTTTACAAAAAGTCAAAATTTTAACAAAATATAGTTTCCCTGTAGAGCAAATAACTTAATATTATTAAGTTATTAATATAAACACTCATAGAAGAGAAATCACGCTATATTCCTATCTGACTAAACAAAATCTCTACAAGAGGTATCAAGATGTTTCTAATTTTTGTTTTTATGTAATGTATTATTATAAAATAAATTATCTATTAAAAACAGGACAGAATTTCCTTGTAGAAAAACACGGAATTTACGATCATTTTCCAACCGATTTGTGAAGAACATAACGACATTTGATGCAAAAGAAATAATAGAAAAATCATAGACTACTTATCTTGCTTTTCACTCGTAGATAACCATTATTACCCGTTGTGGGTAATAATCCTAAGGTAAGGCCAAGCCATAACCGTAACATTAAAATTATATAGACTTAGCAATATCTTCCCGTGCATTTACTAAATAAATGCAACCTAACTCACTCTTTTAGTTAGCTAGAACAATGCTTCTGGCTACAATACTGTCAAAGGTGGTAAAGAAAATAAAACTACTTTACAGTATAATATAATCACATTATACTTCATCACATTATTTTATAAATACATAAGTACTGAAATAGAAGTATTCATCTGGAATAAAACTCTTATAGAGTTAGCTTATTGTATCACGTAACGGAAATTACTTTATAAAATAATTAATTTATTTTAACAATAATTAAATATAATTATTACAAGATTTAATCTATCACGTCTATTCATATATGTTTACATTATACTTATTAGAAAGTCAAGGCATATTACATAATATATCATGTTATACATTGCAACGAACTCTTATTCTATTCTCATCATTCATCAGGAAAACTAAGTGCGATCACTTTTCCTAAAGAATCTGATGAAAGCCAATTAAATTATAAATAAGCAAGATAACTAAACAGAGATGAATTGCACTATCTTTTAGTATACCAAATAAATACATCAATGAATAGGTGATGAATAGCATTTCATATTGTCACTCATGATCAACAACTCAAGACCAATTTGAGTATAACTATAATAAAAGCATCAATATTTTCGTATATCGGTCAGGAACGGGCTATATGTCAATCTATGTCAAGATTGAAGATCTTATTAAAATTATAAAAGCTATTTCAGCGAAGCAATGTTTGACGGCAATGTGATACCGTTCATGCTGGTGGCCTTGTATTATTTGGTCTAATTTGTGCTGTAATTAGTATATCTTAGCTGTAGCTGCTGGATAAGGAAGGCTAGCTTACGCAGCCAATATGCAATAAATTTAGCAATAACAACTTGTCAGAACATATCTCTTTTGATACTTTCCTCTTCATTTACTAAAGTCGATAGTAATGAATTTCACCTTAGTCAAGAAAAAATCTTGGCGCCGTTCTAAAAAACTGTACGTAAAATACCAAATAATTATTAATGCTTGGTTTTAGCGTGCAACAAATGATCTCTTCCTGCCAAATTCATTTGTCGATCTCTTATTAAACTGTGCAAAAAATTACCGTAACCTAATATTTACATTAAGATTCTAAACAATAAGCTTCGTAGCTTGTTTACGGAACAAGATCTAATTCCATACTTACTTGTAGTGTCATAATGAAAGTAAGGCAATATAAACCTATCAGGTTTATTGAATTCACCGAATTCACGTTGTCTATGAATGCCAATGTTTACTACATTTTAAACAGTACATGTAGCAATGAATATACATATCACTATTACAAGTAATTGAAATTAAGAAAAACATATGATCTCGTAAGTTATTTGACGTGCTTGCAACACCTTAAAACTGCTTAAACTCATCATGAAATAGTTGACTCGTCCTAAGAAATATTTATCACGGAATAAGAACGTGATCATGATAGTCGACCTAGGTTTATTTTTCTAAGAGGAGCGATCACTGAAGCGCGATTGATTCCTTAAAGGGGTAATAAAAGTGTAAGTTAGACCGACTAATACATACACTTGCGCAAGTTAACTCAAAGTAGGTCGTGAGTTGACTATACATACCGCTATCTTGTAAACCCTTATTTGCCAACTGACTACATGCCTCACAAAATTACAAGCATAAGTGATATAATTGCTCCATGTATGGGATAAATACAAACCATATTATTGCCTTTTAAGAATAATTCCTAAAGCAGAATTTTTCTATTTAGTCTCAAATGACCTCCTAAATAGGGAACAAAATAAGAAGTCTATTACAAAAACATGTAACTTTACTAAAAGTACCATAAAACTGCTATTGCAAACAACCTATAAAATAACCTGGGAAGAACTAAGTAAACTAAAAGAGAAAATCAAAGCTAAGTTGTACGATTATCGCGTAACTAAATAAATAATAACATCAGATAACACCAATACACGCATGATAGTGCTAATTATAGCAGGCCATATGCCACGGATTGATACATGAAAACTTTGTTGTAGAAAAATTCTAATAAATTTATACATTACTTCTGCATTGGGGTAATCATAAGAGATGTTCGCATAGTTAGTAACTAATCTAAAAGCATCATCGCTTACGTTAATATAAAATTTATTACCGTTAACTAAAGATAACCTGGAATAAATCAGCTAAATAGCTAGAGAAGATTTATCTTTATTTTTCATGAAAATGTAGTTTTCCTATAACATTAATAAATAATTTAAATTTTAGTGTAGATCACATTTACATCTAATGTATTTTAGATATAAATGCCCAAATGTAGTGTCAGAACTTATGTAACATATAACATCATCAAAAATAAAGACGAATTAAAATTATTACTATTTATACTGAAACAAACTTGTATTTCACACCAAAAACCATAACGTGAACATTAAATATCAAAAACATGGATAATAAATTTTATAACTGCTATAGACAGCAATCAAATACTTAATCATGTAAGAACTATTAATTATTAGCAAGTACCTAAGTCCATAGTATAGTTCACTCATAAACACAAAGGCCTAACTCTTAGGCATAATTATAGTATTTATCTATCAGTATAAATACTGGATTAATAATGCGGTAATTACCGCATTAATATGATTTCCGAATAATTCGTAGAATGTAGCACCTTCTTCACCAGCAAATTGAAGAATTTACCATCAATATACACATCTCTCTTAAGATGTGTGAGCATTAAAACTAATGCTTCCATATTATTTTATTTAACTATCTACGATGATTAAACCACAAAACTATATACTCGTCATTAGACCATCATTAGCGCTATAGCTGGCACTTTAGTACCAAATTGTGTTTAATATACGATATAAAATAGATTTAAAATATTAAATTTAATTTACTATACTGCTCACAGCTACTCGGGAAGAATATTTCCTTACAAGTAAGAAAATCAGTGACAAAATTTAAGCAAAATATAAGCGATATGAGACGTAAAGTTATTATATTAATTCGGTATTTTGCGCTGATACTGAATTTTAATACACTTAATAAAACCTATTCAACATAATACAAAATACGTCTGTTACTGTAGCAAAACTGATGCAAAAGCACTAAAAGTTACGGTGCAGATATAGATATAAACAGTATGTTTATATATTAACTAAAACTGTTTAGCTATATACGACCAGAAAATCACCTTAATTTAAACGAGCATTGACTATTCACCAATATTTTAGTGATTATTTATAACTAATAAATATTGGCAAATAAACATACTATCATTAACAAATAGTAGTATGGCAAAATGCAATTGTTGTTCTGCCTAAACATGGCAGACATTATTGTAACTTTACTACACAATTACCTGTGCACTAGAGATAACATCGCTATTCATACAGAATATCTGTGCTATCATTTTTCTTGATAAAATCCCAGACGATACAATTAATCCTAAAATTAGGCTAATACTTCTAATGAACTAAGTCAATAAATCACAAGTTCACATATAACGTGTGCGCCAACTGCGTTATCACTTATCAAACTATAAACTAAAAAAGTAAATGATAAAAAGTATGTCCATACCAAGGCGTAATGATAAATTTTGCCGTATGGATCATTAAATCGTCAAAAAAACCAAAGGTTATTTGATCGATACAAAGATAGTAGCAAATAAAACATTCTCACGTTAAATTAATTACGCAATCTCGTTATTAGCTAATCTCTTTGATAAGACTAGATTAGTATCTTTACTAAGATCTACTACAATATCATAAACTAACACGTTAAGACATTAAAAATTGCAACTAGCAAACACTAAAACTAAGGTTATAACAAGGTCAAATTATAGCATAATCATAGAAGCATGCTTATAGTCGATAACAAAAATAAGCCGCGGTTAAGCTAATATCAGTCAAACTGATCATAGATCGACTAATTGCTGATATTAATTGCACAAAACGCGTGTATAGAACAAGGAGAAATGCAAAATGGGGTTTTAGGTAGTTAATGTAGAATGTAAATAGGCACAGGCATAAAAACCTTAGTTTACTCTTTAGTTAACAGATTGTTTTAAAAAACTTTCTACACATTATTCAAGCTTAAATCTTCGATCAAGCATTAATGCTTGTCATTAATATTATCACAGATCTGGCCGTTGCCAACAATTATGTTGCCTACAATCCCGGTTAGATCGATACTACTAACCGGCCAAACTTGACAATTTATTCGTGATATCCTCCTTAGGCGTGTTAATTAATGTCTAGTAGCGGTCTTTAATTGCTGATCATGCTATCAAGAACCGTTTTTGACCGACTTTTATTTTCTAGAGCGCGGATTATAGTACTGCTAAACGATCCCTGAAAGCGCTCCAAAGGTGGCAAGATCTTTATGAGGAGTTTGCCGTTATTCTCCTAGATGCTATTTATTTTTAGCATCAATAATATAATTAGCTGTCGTTGACATTCGGCATGAATATGCTCGTTCTAGAGATGTAGAGGAGTTTTATATCATTGACAAAATGCTAATTTTATCTACATGGGGGAAGCATTTAATATCCTGAAATTTTGTCACATAACTAACTATTTTACGGATAGAGACTTGGGGCACTGGAGTCCGCCATAACGGCTTAAAAGCAAGATCTAGAACGAAGTCGGTTTTCAAAGGAAAAAAGCGATTTTTTTATCGTACCTACATATATTTAACATATTGAAAAAGAAGCGATAATTACAGTAAATTATTGAATACAAGATAAACCTTCCTATTATCATTGGTTATGCGTTGGTTTAGGCGTTAATCCTTTGACTTGAACGCAGTAAAACTCAGTTTTATGACCGTTAAAGGTCATATATTATAGGTCGATAAGAGTCAGTTTGTAACTACTACAACATTTTAAGTAGAGGCGTTGTGTTGTGAATAGCCGCACGAACGGTCACGACACATAAAAGTGTGTGATTTCTATATTCATTAAAGCACTTTACGCCAAACACATAACTAACAAGGATAAGTACCCTACCTGATTAAAAGAACCTGGGAAAGTATCTATCTGACAGACAAATTCGTCACTATGCTAATCTCATTAGCAAAAATAATTGTATTAAACGGGAAAAATTAGATAATAATCATTGAGCTTTAAACCTTAATATAGTTTTAGGTATCTGCACGTTAATTAATCTTATGTTTTAATAATAGTTTTATTGATGTTTGGCTTAACGCCAACTATAGTTGGGATGCAACAAGTGCTATTTGTAAATTTTTGCTAACTGCAGCTTTGGTCGGTACGCTGATATATAGTGTGTGGTATATTCACGCTTACTTATGTTGTAATTAAACGTACTAAAAAAAATCAATACATTGCCTTTACAAGGCAATAAAACACCATGAATTTGACATTCTTGTAAATCAATAAAACTTACATTAAACTATGTGTCTATACAAATAAATATATTGTTTATTATGCATCATGTCACTAATAAGGTGATTAAGATGAAAAACTAGTTTAATTAGATAAAATCTATATTAACGGCATAAATCAATAAAACATTCATTTATTTTTCAGTAAGTTTTGTTTATTTATATGTGAAGTAAATAAATACCCAGTTGTGTACTGAAAGACTAAGTAATTAAAATCTTGTTTATGGCATTGGTAATGCTGGAATATAAGGCCAGCCCATATAGTGTTCGGTAGACAACAATAAACTCAACGCTGAACTACCCCAAACTTTATGATGTCATTCGCATTACGAATGAGTTTAAAAATGCAGCGCATTGAACGTAATAGAGAGCAGCAATGACTGCCGTTGTTTAGCTCATCAAATGTTTCTAGATATTTTTTGCCATATAGCATAATTACCTACTTTATAAAACGATGTCGCATGAAATGCGAACACAGCGATTAGAAATCGCTTAAACCATAAGTTTTTAAATATGCAGGATACTCTTATCTTGTAAAATATGTGCTACAAAGCGTATTGTACTGCTTACTACAGCAAAATCACTGGTAAGCCGTGTTTTTTTGCTTTGATTATCCCAGCAACCAAATCCTGTGGCTGCCAGATACATTCAAGCTGAGTGATTGATCAGTGATTATTAATAGTTAATTCTACATTCATCTATAACATAGCACCGCTTGCAATAGCGCAATTAAAAAATAGCCATATGAGAAGCAGACCGGCTTGGTCTAAAGCAAGATTTACTTAATCCCCCCTATTAAGGAAAATTTCATCCCAAAATGGGCAATAGAATAATTTAAACTACCGTCTAACGACCTTTTCGTTTTCTGTATCTGCACTGAAAGTAGAGCCGATTTATTAAAATACATGCCACGAGTTATGGCTGTAAAACGATAATGCGGACATGAAGCAAAATGCATTATCCATAATACCCCACCGTTCTTAGGTTTACTCATACTGTTTTTTAACGCGGATCACCTCATGACTTAAACTGTTTCTTTGGCCATGCGTAAATCCTGTTTGCAATAATTAACACAATGTTTTTACACACAATAACATGCTCACTACCCGACAGGTAGTTTCTTAACGATCGCCTTAGACAAAATACTTTGATAAGCTACGGTATCTACACTAAGATTTTTAATCTTAGTATACTAGCGCTGAACAGTTTAGGACTGCTAATTACTTAGCAATAATTATTAATTTTCAACTGATTATACCCAAACGCAGCAAACTAAGTTTATATCTTAATTAGTAGCGGTTTATAATACCGTGCTTCACTAAGAGCAGCAACGCCACATCTAATCTCTTATTTTCTTGACTCCATTTAGAGAATCGATATTAATGTCAACGACATGCTAAATTTCTAGTGTAAAAGGCGAAACTAGCGTAATAAGCGCTGTATCTAAAACATCTCTTTTCGACGCCTTCAGTGCTGCACGTAATCAACTATAATTTTAGACATTAAAAGCAAACGCACTATCCAAATGCAATGATTGCGTACTTACTTAGTAGCTACTTAGCCATTTAATGGTCAGAACGCAACAACAATTAACTATGTTTTTCGGCTATGAAAAATCTTAAATTACATGCAAATCTTAGGTTGCAAGCGCATAATAATTCTCAGTAAAAACACTGCACACACAATACTCGACTTACCATATCCATAACCGTTAGCATTAACAACTTATTAACTCAATTTCGCAATTGATGTGTTTAAGACTTCTATCGCTTTACATTATTGGCAATATTATAGCATTAAGACTTACGACGCAATATTTATAATCCATATTATAAATCACTACTGTACTCATCAGTCAGAGCATAGCAGTAACATAGTATGCTAAAAACTAAGCTCTTCGCCGATTGCTTTATCTTGACTCACTGAAACAGCAATTCATATACTGCATCACAGACAATTTATGTTTTTACAGAAAGAGTCTAATAACCTATTCATACTTTCTCTATATTCTTAACGGCTGTACGCATGAACAGAAATCAGCATTAGTTTATGGAGAAGCTAGCTATATTGATTGGTTGCCTAACCCGTTAATGTGGCACATATTCATCAAAAATGACCGACTAAGTGCTGAAAATGTATGACTCGATTAAAACTCTACTATATTAGGCCATTCTTTAAATAAAAAAGCATTAAAATCTTATTTATATAACTCTTTATTGACAGCAAAGAGTTATGAGGCTCAGGAACAGACTAGATCATCCTGGTGATATAAAGATACTTTTTGCCGATATCGCACATGCGCAACAAAGTAAAATAGCAAAAATAAGCGCCGCGATACTGTAACAGACACAACAACACCTAAACAAACATACATTATTTAAATCAAGTTATGCCGATCTAGAGCATGAAATAGAACAAGAATGTAATCTCCCCCTAGCTTATTTATGGGATTAAAAGAAAATGAAAACGACTTGCATTCAAGTGATGATAGTACAGGTTTACCGCCAGCTCAATATAGCACTGACTAAACATATAGGATTGTAGTAATTAAAAAAACGTTTAGCTAACTACTGGTGTAAGCGTTTAACTTTTGATTTTAGTGAATTACTAAAAAATTCACGCATTTTGAACACTACTAATATCCCCATGGCTATCCTGTATTAGAGATATGATGACACTAAATATCGACTTATAATTAAGTGTGTATCTCGACGGCGCGGGAGGTTAAGAGAAAATACCTCCTACCACCTTCTTCAGCTGCAATACCTGCATCGGTCCTAGACCACTCAATAATAAACAATGCTATTTATTCTGTAATTTATAAAATTTTATAAGATAGATGACTCATGAATCCCTATATTAGTTACTAGGGTAATGACTTAGTTCGACCAATTTCTCTAAGTTAGAGATGAATATTGAGTTCATATTATGTAAATAAAATACGATCGATAGAGGATAATAGACTGTAAGCAATAACAAAACATAAGATTATCATCAAAATCACTTGCGTCCGTTATTAATTTTAATAATTTCAATAGATAACCTGCAGTGATAATGCATCACAATTTTAAAAACTAAAGCTCAGATACATGCTATTAAAGAAGATGATTGATTAAACTAGAGCTCACAGTTCATAATTACTGTAGCTAACAGTCATTCTTATGACTCATAACCGTGGAATGAGAATAAGAACATAAAAATTAAGATTCATGGTAAATATTTAATTGTAAGATGTCATCTGCATGCAGGTGCAGATGCTCTAATCGTATATAGATGCAAATGCCAGAAGTAGCTATCAAATATTAAACAAGCAAATTTAAAGAAGCCACCTAATTTACATAAGTAGTGGTACTATGGACAATTAAACGCATATACTTTTTGCATATAGTAATTTTACCTCGATAATATAAAAAAAAGGCAATGTGATCTTGTTAACTTTTAAAAGCAGCAAATACCAACAACATCTTGCACAACTGCCCAAAATCCCTCAAACAATTGAAAATATTAAAACTCTTTACAACCCGAAAGACTTTTATAAAGCGCTGATACAAGCTATCTTTGATGCTAGACAGAAGATTTATTTGGTCGCACTGTATCTAGAAAAAGACCAGGGCGGTCAACAAATTCTTGAGGCCCTATATCAAGCCAAACGAACTACCCCCACACTTGAAATAGTTATTTTGGTTGACTGGCACCGAGCGCAACGTGGACGTATTGGTAGTAATAGCAATTGCGTAGACACAAACGCCGACTGGTACTACCGGATGGCGCAAGCCCATCCCGGTGTGGATGTACCAGTATATGGCGTTCCAGTTAACACGCGCGAAGCTTTGGGTGTTTTGCATTTAAAGGGTTTCGTTTTCGACGATAAGGTAATTTATAGCGGCGCTAGTCTAAACGATGCCTATCTACAGCAGCAGAATAAATATCGCTATGATCGATATCAAACTATTCGTAATAAGGTATTGGCCGAAACGCTGCTAAACTATATTAAACGATATTTGCTTACAGCTCCGGCGGTCAGCCGGTTGGATAACATTAACAGGCTGAAAATCATAGAAATAAAACATGATACCCGCCTGCTTCGCCAGACTCTACGGGAAGCTAACTATTGTTATGAAGGTAAGGCAAATCTCCATGAACTCGCAATAACCCCGCTGGTTGGTTTAGGCAAAAAAAGTCTGCTAAACAAAACTATCCACTATTTATTGTGCTCAGTTCGCGATCACTTAACGTTATGTACTCCTTATTTTAATTTACCAGCAGTTTTAGCCCGTGACTTAATAAGATTGTTGCGCCTGGGAAGAAGGGTGGAAATTATTGTAGGCGATAAAACCGCCAACGATTTCTATATCCCGGAGAATCAACCGTTCAAAATAATCGGCGCCCTGCCATATCTCTACGAAATAAACCTACGACGCTTCCTTAGCCGCCTGCAACGTTATATTGACAAAGGTCAACTAATTGCGCGTCTGTGGAAAGATAAAGATAACAGTTTTCATTTGAAAGGTGTGTGGGTAGACCAAGAATGGCAATTACTGACTGGTAACAACCTTAACCCACGATCCTGGCGGCTCGATCTGGAAAACGCACTGTTAATTCACGATCCCGTACAAGAGTTGCGCAAGCAGCGGGAATGTGAACTCACCCTTATCCGCACTCATACCCAGACAATACAGCAATTCACTGAACTGCAAACTATCGACGACTATCCAATTAAAATACGCAATTTTATTAGACGGTTACGTCGTATCCGTATTGATCGTTTAATTAGTCGTATTATCTAAAGGTAGAGAAGTAGAGCTTTATAATTTGTAACGTCCTAAACTACTAAAAGATTTTAAGTAATACTGATCTAGCGTAAAATCTTCAAGGTACCGGGAGGTACTATTACTTGAGAAAATAAGGAGCCTGCTTCACAACCTTCATGAGTTAAGGCAACCTGTCCATATCGCAAAAATCTAGACCCTAAGATACTGAAAATATAGTAAGTACACCTACTGCTTGACTTACTTATCTAGTTCACGTTAAATTAATCACAAGCTTAACACATTGGTGTGTGATTTTAGCGGCTACACCTGATAAAGGTTATTACATCATCGTGTTAAACCATAACGCAACTTAATTTTTGTTATTTACGCTAACAGCGTTACTCGCTTATCTTACAAAGATAAAACTTAGCAATGAGCTCTATTGCGCACGAGCTTTATCGGCCCTCTCAATGCATATAGCACGGATGTCTATAGCTCACATCAGTATAATTATAAAGTCAAAATATCACCGCAAGATATTAAGATCTAAATGCTCCTTATCATACTGATACAAAACACACAAGATAGTAAGCAATTAATACTAGCATTTTACCTAAATGTTTATGAAACATCATCTATTAAGCCATTGAACGTTTTGCCTTAGTCAGGGCTGATTTAGTTACATATCTAGGTAACTATTTTACCTATTGAATGATGCAAAGCTGTTCGATAAAACTGTCATTATCAGCAGTTATCTCATAAAGAAGAACTCATCCTTTACATTATTCAAGAGCGCTACATTATTTATAATAATGTATTCATGAAAGACATTTTGAAACTAACATTACGCACTAAAATATTAACCACGCAGATTCCAAGCTACCTGAAGCGCTTGCGCGGTTAACGGTTAATCAACAAACAACATAAATACACAAACAACCTTCAACTAAAGACTATCCGTTGATAGGTAAACAAATAAAAGATTGTTGCTATCTTTATTAAGCTTATTTACTAATAGTAATCTACTGAATAATAAAGATTATTAGTACAGCATTGATATTAGAAATCATTTGCTGTAATAAATATAAAAATACAAATACAATTATACTATAACATATAATGCTTTGAGTGTGCCGATTATAACAAAAATTGAATGAATATGCAATCAATAGCACCTGTAACCTTTGTGTGATACCACCTATTATTGTTTTAATTTATTAAACAGCGAATAACAAGTTTTTAAAAGTTTTCTTTGCTATTTAAAAGAATTTTTAAAGAAAAATATAACTTGTGGATTAACATCCATAGACTTATCCCTATTTTATTAAAATGATATTATCATGATTTCTTTTAATATTTTAAAAGCTAAATTTAATAATAATTAATTTACTAATAAAATAATTATTATTAAATTTTTTATGAACATAATACCGCCCTATTTTAGTAACTAGTTTAAGTATATCCTTATAACTTAAGGATAAACGTTACATTCCTTGCTTTTAGCTACATCATGATTTTAACAATATGAAAACCATGTTCAACTTAAGGATTATACCATTTTTTAATGTTTATTAGTTAGCTGCATGACCTTTGAGCATAGAATGATTTATGATAACGAGTTATATATTTTCTGGGGTAAATCAAATCACAATGGCGGATACAAGATTCTAAATGATCTACTAATAAATGATAATGAAATTTATGTCAGATCCTTGCATTGAGCCTTAAATGCTGGCAAAGACATACAGCCTTGTGAATACGCATGAATTGCTAATCGTAATCGTTCGGATAAAAAATATTCCTTTACGGCCGCACTAAAATAGTGTATAATATATAAATCTTAATAAATAATGGGCTAACAACCACGTTGATTTACTATCAGGTTTATAACGAAATTTTCGCGCCACCTAAGTATTCATGAGCATTAATATTTATTTAAAATAGATCGACCTAGCCATATTTAATATGGTAGAAAACCAAACTCTTAATATTGATACTACATGGAAGTTACTCCGCATCTATCATAGCTCCGAATTACTCAATATCAAGGAATTCAATAGAAGATTAAGAATCTTTCCTTATTACAACCCTGGTAGCTTTACCTAAATGCATCCGGTTTTCCTACTTATATTGCCTTATATTTCAAAATAATAATCGTCATGAAGCTGAGAAACCCAAATATCCTATCTCAAAATAATTCTTTGGCCGCAAAAATGTTAGGTTTCAAAGGTACGCTCATAGACATGCATCGCAAAATAATCACGACACATAAATACTTGTCTAAATAAGTATAGGATTGAAAATCTCCAAAGCGCTAAACGATATGCATCCCTTTTGCCAGGAATGCTAAATTCAGTTTGCGATTGTAAACAAGCATGGTAATAATCCGGATAGACTTTACTTAAAGCACGATAAGTTAAAAACTATAACACTACGACTCATTGATAACTAGGCAAATAACAGCATAGGCTATCGTTGCCTGAAGAACGTGGCAACCAGGGATAATTACTCAAAGTCGATAAAAGTACTTACTCATCTACGATGGTAGTGCATATATAAACCGAAGAAACATAGTTATAAACTCGAGATAATCTCTTGTTGTTCTAATAATTTTTCCCTGGATTGCTGATAGCTTTCCAACTTCTGGCGCTCTTTTGCCACCACTGTATCCGGTGCACGACTAATAAAGCCCACACTATTAAGCTTGGCGGTAATAAGACCGATCTCGCCTTCAATGCGTAAAGCTTCCTTCGCCAAACGTTTTAATTCGGCAGCTTTATCGATCAGGCCCTCCGTCGGGATCAGCAGTTCAGCACCATCGATAAATTGGGTGAAGGAAACTGGTCCTTTATCATTCTTTGGCAGTAGAATAAGACTGTTAAGACGCGCTATAGTGAGTATACATTTCAAGTTTTCGTTTACCCGGCGCACTACTACCGGTGAAGCATGGCGTAATAAAACTGCCAAAGGCTTACCTGGTGAAATATTCATAGCGGTACGCATCGTGCGTACCGCAACAGTAATTTGCTTGATCCATTCTAAATCGGTGATAGCATCGACGTCCGCTAACGCTATATCATAGGTAGGAAAAGGTTGCAACATAATAGTAGCGCCCTGTTCGCCGATAAGAATTTTCACCCTCTGCCAAATGGTTTCAGTAATAAACGGAATAATAGGATGAGCCAAACGCAGTAATGCTTCTAGCACTTTGATCAAAGTATGCCGCGTGCCTAGTAGTTCAGCGGCGGTGCCGCTGCGCATCACCGGTTTGGATAGCTCCAGATACCAATCACAAAACTGGTTCCATGTGAATGCATATAAAATGCTAGCCGCTAAATCGAAACGATAATTATCCAGTGCTTCGCGAAAAAATTTTACTGTTTCATTAAATTCTGCAAGGATCCAACGATCAGCTAGTGAAAATACTTTATTGCAGCCGTCAAAACCACATATATGATCTTCGGTATTCATCAAAACAAAACGGCTAGCATTCCACAACTTATTGCAAAAATTACGATATCCTTCTAGTCGCTTCATATCCCAGTTAATATCTCGGCCTGTAGAGGAGATAGCTGCTAGCGTGAAGCGCAGGGCATCAGCACCGTGCGGCTTGATGCCATTCGGAAATTGTTTTTTAATGCACATACGGATCTTATTCGCCAATTGTGGAAACAGCATATTGCTAGTGTGCTTTTGGACTAAATCAGCTAGCGAAATGCCATCCACTACGTCTATAGGATCAATAACATTACCTTTCGACTTGGACATTTTCTGCCCTTTTTCATCACGTATAAGACCAGTTATATAGATAGTTTTAAACGGTACCTGTGGCTTGCCATTGTCATTCTTTATAAAATGCATGGTCAGCATAATCATGCGCGCTATCCAGAAAAAAATAATGTCAAAGCCACTCACCACCGCGCTAGTCGGATGAAAGGTGCGCAACGCTTTAGTGTCTTTTGGCCATCCTAAGGTGGCAAATGTCCATAATCCAGAGGAAAACCAAGTATCTAAAACGTCTTCGTCCTGGCGAAGAGGTATATCGGCTGCCAACTGATATTGCTGACGGATTGCTGTGATGCTAAGTCCTACGTAGACCTGAC
The DNA here is from genome assembly GCF_900161835.1 of Sodalis endosymbiont of Henestaris halophilus. Taxonomy (GTDB): domain Bacteria; phylum Pseudomonadota; class Gammaproteobacteria; order Enterobacterales; family Enterobacteriaceae. The sequence goes on from NZ_LT897836.1 coordinate 1,443,546, forward strand.
CATCCGCATCGTACCAGGCTGGAATGCGATGGCCCCACCAAAGCTGACGAGAAATACACCAGTCTTTAATATCCCGCATCCAGCTGAAATACATATTTTCGTACTGCTTGGGCACAAACTGAATCTCACCCTGTTTTACCGCCTCTACCGCCACTTTTGCTAGAGGCAAGGTGCGTACGTACCATTGATCAGTTAACATAGGCTCGATAACTACACTGCCTCGATCGCAATACGGGATCGTAAGGTCATGAGCCTTTATTTCGATCAGCAGGCCTAAATGTTCAATTGCCGCCACGATTGCCTTACGAGCCTCGAAACGTTCTAGACCACGAAAAACTGCCGGAATTTCGCCAGAAAGTGCTGAGCTGACCTCGCCGTGGGTGTCAAACACCTCAGCTTCCTGACGAATATAGCCGTCAAATGTCAGGATATTAACCATCGGCAGCGCATGGCGCTTACCTACCTCATAATCATTAAAATCGTGCGCTGGAGTGATTTTAACGCAGCCGGTGCCTTTGAACATATCCGCGTACTCGTCACCAACGATAGGAAGACGGCGGCCGATAAGCGGTAGTATGATAGATTGACCAATCAAATTACTATAGCGGGAATCTAACGGGTTTACAGCCACGCCGGTATCGCCGAGTATTGTTTCCGGTCGTGTGGTAGCGACCACTAGATAATCAAGACCATCAACGGTGCACACACCGTCAGCTAACGGATAACGCAGGTACCACATTAATCCTTTTGACTCGCGTTTTTCTACTTCTAGGTCAGAAATTGCGGTGCGTAATCTAGGGTTCCAGTTCACCAAGCGTTTACCCCGGTAAATCAAATCTTCTTGATACAAACGCACGAAAACTTCTTTTACCGCGATAGATAATCCTTCATCCATAGTAAATCGCTCGCGCTCCCAATCTACAGATGCACCTAGACGATGCATCTGATAGGTGATAATTTTGCAAAATTCCGCTTTCCATTGCCAAATCTTGTCAATAAAGGCGTCCCGGCCGTAATCGTGACGGGTTTTACCCTCTTCCTCAGCGATTTTGCGCTCCACTACGATCTGCGTCGCAATTCCGGCGTGATCTATTCCAGTTTGCCACAATGTATTTTTACCCTGCATACGTTGATAGCGAATCAAGATATCCATAATAGTCTGCTGAAAGGCATGACCCATATGTAAGACGCCGGTGACATTTGGCGGCGGAATCATGATACAATAGCTATCCTGCCGGGTATCATTATTTGGTTTAAAATAGCCCTGCTGCTCCCAGTGCTCGTACAAAGTCTGCTCGATATTTTGAGGATTATATATTTTATCCATAATGCATTATTAATCACTACATTGGCGATGGGGCCGTAGTCAATTGAAAGCCGATGCTGCGATATACTCTATAACGATCGCGAGCGAGCTGTTTTAAAACCGTTTGATTTGGAACGAAGTCTATAACTTCATTAAAAGCGGAGACAAAAGCAACGCTGGTCTGCTGAAGGTTGATCAGCAGACCCTTCGGAGAATTACTGCGGCGTTGTGGCCAGCAAATTTCCACCGGCGAACCATAGCGCGAACCTTCGCCTACCAGGTTATGCGGGACAAAAGCATCAGGATCACGCGTCCAAAGAGCCTCGTCCATTCGAAACGCTTGGGAATCGTCATCACAGGCAATAACTACCCGTTTCCCTTCTCGCCATTTATCGGCCGCTAAATCGCAAGCAGTTCTCTCCACAGAAGTCAAACCATCTTTGATGGAGTATTCGTCTAGCAAATAGAAGATTGCGGTTTTCATTTGCCGTTTTATTAACTATAGAAGATAACGAACAAACAACAAACATAAGATCTACCCGTATTAGCATGTATTTTGAGATTACTCGTCACCTCCAAGTCCAGCGCGGTTAAGAAGGAATTGAGAAAGCATAGCCACCGGCCGACCCGTGGCGCTTTTGGATTTACCAGATCGCCAAGCGGTGCCGGCTATGTCTAAATGCGCCCAATTATATTTCCGCGCGAAACGCGATAGAAAACATCCAGCAGTGATAGCGCCACCTGGCCGGCCACCGATGTTTGCCATATCAGCAAAATTAGACTCCAACTGCTCTTGGAACTCATCTGACAATGGCAAACTCCAGGCGCGGTCGCCAGCTTGCTCGGCGGCGTCCATAAGTTCATGGGCTAGCGGATTATGATTTGACATCAGCCCCGTTAAATGATGTCCCAGTGCAATAACGCAGGCGCCGGTTAGCGTAGCAACATCTATTACTACATCCGGATCAAAACGTTCGACATAAGTAAGGGCATCGCACAATACAAGCCGACCCTCAGCGTCGGTATTCATAATTTCTACTGTTTGTCCAGATAAAGTGGTCAACACATCACCGGGCCGAAACGCGCGGCTGTCCACCATATTTTCGCAGCCAGCTAACACACCAACAACATTCAATGGCAGATTAAGTTCCATAGCTATGTACATTACACTATAAACCGTAGCAGCGCCGCACATGTCGTATTTCATTTCATCCATATTGTCAGCGGGCTTGATGCAAATGCCACCAGCATCAAAGGTTAGCCCTTTACCCACCAGCACAATCGGCCGAGCATCAGCGTTGGGGTTGCCTTTATACTCAATAACTGACATCATCGATTCATTGGCAGAACCATCGCTCACCGCTAGATAAGCTTGCATACCTAATTCTTTCATTTGTTGTTCGCCTATAACCGTGGTCGTGGTTGTTTTGCCGTAACCATCGGCCAGCTGCCGCGCGTGGTCAGCTAAATAAGCAGGATTGCAAATATTAGGAGGCATATTTCCTAAATCTTTAGCGGCTTTAATGCCAGAAGCGATAGCTAACCCGTGGGTGATAGCGCGATCACCAATGACTAATTCGCGTCGCGTCGGGACATTTAGTACCATTTTTCGCAGTGACCGACGCTGCTCAGTTTTATTACTTTTCATGTGATTGAAAGTATATAGCGTCTCTTTTGCCGTTTCTACCGCCTGGCGAACTTTCCAGTAGGTATTACGCCCTTTAACGTGCAACTCGGTTAAAAAACAAACAGCCTCCATGGAGCCGGTGTCGTTTAGAGTATTAATGGTTTTATTAAAAATTTGCTTATACTGATGTTCATTTAGCTCTCTCTCTTTACCGCAACCAATAAGTAATATACGTTCGGAGGATATATTAGGGACGTGATGCAGCAGCAGCATCTGACCCACCTTTCCTTCCAATTCACCACGACGCAACAAGGCACTTATATAGCCCAAACTAATCTTATCCAGCTGTTCAGCGATCGGGGATAAACGACGCGGTTCAAAAACTCCGACGATAATACAGGCACTGCGTTGTTTTTCTGGGCTACCGCTTTTTATACTGAACTCCATACACTCTCCTGCATCTTAAAGAAAAAAGTTTGGCGCAGGGAAAATATTTTTCAGTAATATCTCGCCTCTGCATTAAACCACATGTGTTAATTGGCGTATTTATTAACATGATGAATAAGAATGAGCTTTTATGTTAAAAACATACATCCGTTCTCTTAGCTTAACCAAGCGGTATAATGCTATTATACTTTTATACTTTATACAATTATTTACCAATAAAGATAGATCTTTTAGATCTATTAATAATAAATTAACGATAAATTTATCGATTTTTGCATAACATCAAGTTTTACAGGCGAAATAAGCGTGATAATCACTAAATATTTAGTGCGAGAGACATTTAAAAGCCAGCTCACTATTTTTTTTATCCTGCTTTTTATTTTTTCCTGTCAAAAGCTAGTGCGAATTTTAGAAACGGCAATAAATGGTTACATTCCAAAAAATATAGTTTTACCGTTACTCGGCTTAGGCATACCCGAAATGGCACAATTAATTCTTCCAATGTGTCTTTTTCTGGCGCTATTGATGACACTGAACCGCATGTACGCCGAAAACGAAATTACGGTTATGCACTCCTGTGGCCTAGGTAAAAACATATTAATCCGTGCAATGCTATTGCTCAGCTTGATTACTGCGATATTTGCGACGGTCAATGTAATATGGCTTTCTCCCTGGTCATCGCGCTATCATGATTTGATTATGTTAGAAGCCAAGGTCAACATGAGCATGTTAGCGATGCTTGAGGGAAAATTTAAACCAGCAAAAAATAGCAATGCGGTTCTGTTTATAGGCAACTTTAAAGACACAGGGTTTGAAAATTTATTCCTGGCACAAATTAAACCAAAAGGCAATGCGCGCCCTTCTGTTGTTATTGCAGACCGAGGACATATGATCCAACGAAAGGACGGATCGTTATTAGTCATATTAGACAAGGGAGCACGTTATGAAGGAACAGCGATGCTACGAGATTTCCGCATTACAGATTTCATTCGATATCAAGCAATTATTGACTACAAATCGGTACCTGCAGAAAGTACCAACGCCGCGAAAATGACGTTGTGTCAACTCTGGCACGCGACAGAGCCAGAGGAACGCGCGGAGTTGCACTGGCGGTTTACTCTAGTGGTATCAGTACTCATCATGGCTATGATAGTGATGCCGCTATCGGTCGTTAAACCGCGATATGGCCTAGTATTAGGCATGGTGCCCACCATGTTATTGTATCTATTTTTTTTTCTACTGCAAACTTCTCTGCGTACCAACGGCGCTAAAGGAAGAATTGATCCGATGTTGTGGATGTGGCTAACTAATGTAGCATATCTAGCACTAGCTCTGGTACTATATTTGTGGGACAGCATACCGGCAAGAAAGATGCGTAGCTGGCTACATACGATAGGAACAGTTTAATGTTTAGCGTATTAAACCGATATGTTAGTAGCATCATTTTTAATAACATAATGATAACTTTATTCATGCTGGTATCGTTATCAAGTATTATCAAATTCGTCGAGCAATTGCGTAAAGTAGGCCAAGGTGATTACTCAGCACTCGGTGCTGGTATTTTTACTTTACTTGGTATTTTCAAGGATATCGAGATCTTTTTTCCGATGGCAGCATTACTGGGGGCACTCCTAGGCCTAGGTTCACTGGCAACGCGCAGTGAATTAGTAGTAATGCAATCATCCGGCTTCAGTCGGCTTAAGATAGCTAGTTTCGTTATGCAAACTGCTATTTTTTTGGTGTTTTTAACCATTATCATCGGCGAATGGATTGCGCCAGCTAGCGAAAAAATAGCTTATAATTACCGCACAAAGGCGATGTACCATGGTTCAATAATATCAACCTCTAACGGGATGTGGATTAAGGATGGTAATGACTTTATTTTTATTGAACAGGTGGTAAGCAGTGATAAGCTAGCCGGCGTTAATATTCATCACTTCGATAAGGCGAACCGGCTACAATCTTTACGATATGCTGCCAACGCTATTTTCAGCAACAATCAATGGAAATTATCGAAAATAAATGAAGTAGATTTGACTGACTGCAAACAAATTATTAGCCGGCAAACCCTAACCGGTGAATGGAAAACTAATCTAACGCCGGATAAGTTATGGGTCATTTCACTGAAGCCAAATTCGTTGTCTATCTCAGGAATGTATCATTATGTTAACTACCTAAAACAAAACGGGCAGGAGTGCAACCGTTACCAGCTGAATATGTGGAGCAAGATTTTTTTACCGTTCTCAGTAGCCGTGATGATGTTTATGGCGCTGTCATTTATTTTTGGACCGTTACGCAGTGTGACTGTGGGAGTAAGAGTGGTCACAGGCATAAGCATTGGTTTCTTATTTTACATATTGAATAAGATCCTTGGTCCGTTGAGTGTGGTGTATAACACACCGCCCGTGATCGGGGCATTGTTGCCTAGCATGGTATTTCTTATTATAAGTATCGTACTACTATTACGGTGTCGGTGACGCAGTCAATCTTTTCTGATAAAACACTATTTTATAATAGTGAATGCTAAGTTATGATTTTAGTAGAATAACCTATTCTATCAATAAATATATTATGATAGTTTTTCTAAACTATTTATTACATAGTGAATTATGACATTTTAAATATTATTCTTATATAATACTGTAATTACTAAAATATAAATCAGAGTTAAAAACTTTACTAAATTTTTTACTTTTTTATTGTAATGCCGAAAGCATTAAAATAATTGCCAATAAATTTGAATGAGGAATATTATTCCCTGTTATCCTGTAACGGTGATACAATCTTTGATTACATAAAGCGACGGATAAAAATATTTATGTCCGTTTATTATATCCTAATAAAATATTTTTTATTGGTTTCGATAAATTATTTATGTTTTTATTTTACCAAACTAAAGTGTCGATAATGACAAATAAATAATACTTTGTCTAGCGTATAGTATAAATAGTTATATGATGATTTAAACTCTATATCTCACTGAGATAGATATTAATTTTATTAAAAAGGAAAAAACATCTATCCTGGTATTAGTTAAACATCATTTTTTAAACACATTCAACGCGCGGTGCGTAACTTTACAAAATATAAATACGTTTAAGATAAATAAGATCAATATTAATATATATCAACATAAGTAATATACTATGTATCATCATCTTCGAATATAATGAGTTAGGATGTAAAAATCATGTGGTTACCAACGAACACTAAAATATAACTTCATAAAATAATACTCGTGATTTTATTAAATATTTATAGCTAACACAATAATATTTTACTTTCTGACAACTAGATAATTAATATAAAATTTTAACAAGAAGTTAAGAACTAATAATAAATTAAAATAAATTCTACAAACACCACACGCTAAAAATTATCTTATGAGATTTATCGGAAAATTAATAATAAATAATCTCAGTAATAATCTACTTATAAATTTTTTGGGGAACAAAATTATACTATGAACATCAATAAACTGATTTTGGCAATTGGTTATTTATTTTAATTGTAATAATAACAACATGAAATAAGTCTTTGAGTATGTAATTACTAATTAAATGATCATTCCGTAAAAGATACTATTATTAATCTATAAATTAGTTAATACTTAGTAAAAACTTAGAAATACGGTATAATATTGCTCTCAGTTTTTCTTGATATCTCACGATCGTTATTAATACGAGTATTTTATCATATTTTGCTGATAATACTGCTTTCTCTCTAATAACCGATATAAATATAGATATTATTGCAGGTAATAAGTACTCTAGACAATGTTGCTATCAACTACACAATTAATTTTTATGTTTAAATGATCGCGGCAATTTAAACGCTAGCAAAGTTGCTTAAGTGGCTAATTGTATTGTTAACTAAAGCAACTATCGGAATTTATTTTGGTCTATAAGATAGAGTGCCGGATAAAATCTTATTTATAAAAATGCATGAGTAAATATTACTCAAAACAATAGCATAAATGTGACAACACGCGGTAACACTTATAGGCTGATTCCGTTGATAAGCAAGGACTCACTGATAGATTTGATCGACATTAGCTCTATACAATCCCCCTATACTATAGCCATACCATAAAAAATAGGCATTTTAACTCTAATTATGAAAATAATTATCTTTTCGTAGTAATCGACATCGATAATAATCGAGTAGTTTAACATATTGATACTCTTTTAATTAACATGCATTTGTTGACCATATCTCCAGAGATGAGAAAACCCATTCACAGAAAATAAAAAAATTAAGATTTTATCTTAATGACAAATATTATCAACTCACTTAGATTGATATTAGATATGATCGCAATGCCGAGATTAATCAGCTATATCGCTACCATTAACTGTCATCCTTATTAAGTGTCCTCGGCTAACTAACTGTCAGACAAGCTATGTATTGTCGATAGTAAAAACTTTTAGTTTTTTTTGGCACATTTTCTTTAGGAATACTATCACAACGCGCAGGTTATTTATTTTAATTATTATAATTTAAATATTAGCGGTAATAAGCGACGGATCCCATGGGCATGATCTATTTAAAACTGTTACACAAGTCATTGCCTAACCGAAGTTAGGCGAGTAGTGCAAGACACACTTGTCATTTTACCCGAGATATGCGTATAGGGACAATAGTTAAAATCCCCAAGAAATTTTCTACCTAAAAAGATAGATTGTGTGGTAGCACCCGTAAAGATCTCTTGGATACTTTGACGTCAGATAAAAGTAACTGATAAAATGGTAAAGGTTTATGCACCTGATCTTTGGTGAGAAGTTTTTAACAGATCCTGATATTAACATGTACCATAATTCAAAAAAGAGAAATACCCAACACCGGCAATATATTAGATTACTCAATAAATTAATGTTATCGGTATCATATTTACCAATTATTCTAACTTACTTTAAGGCTTCATCATTTAAAATGATAAAAGAAACAGCTAACCAGGAAAACTCTTGATAAGATCTAGGTTACAGGGTAAAACGCCCTTGACATATTTTCCTAATAAACTGGTACTCTAATAGTATAAAAACAATTGTTCGGTTTATGCAAATAATCAAAGTTGATAGCACCTATAGTGCTAATATATAAAGCGCAGATGAAGTTAACGCAAACGCTTTTCAGAAACTGATAGTTAAACACTCTACAAATACGACTTAATATCAAAACGATTTTCTTATTATCTCACTTGCCGTATTAATACGGGATTAATTCTTAATTGCTAGACTAGGAAATTATTGCAAGTGACAACTCTACGATAAACTTGGCTATGACAGCTCAGCGTGAACCGCAAGTTATCAAGTAGGGACAGAAAATGACTTAAGTGTTTCACACTGTACTTGACATTTTGCTTTTACCTTAAACCCCTCTGGGCAAAACACTAAAGATTACTAGGGAGATATGTTTTTTGCGCGTTTCACCGCACTGGAAAGTACGTTGATACCGCGACTACGAAATTAAAAATTACTTTCCAGTCGTTTTTTATTGGTATCTGCCTTGCCCTTACGAGCCTGTAAACATAGGAAGATATATGTGTCTTGACTGCTGAATGTAAGAAGTAAACTCGAAAAGTATCCCCCCAGAGATCGGGGGGAATTTATGCTAATGTTAGACAACAGGTACTATAACGCACTATAAAACTATTTTATAGCAATTAAACAACTGAAAAAGACGGAAGAAATCATATTGCGTCATAATCTATTAATGGTATTATACGTTTTGGTATTACTGTATATAATTATTTCAGTGCCGAAGTGGCGAAATCGGTAGACGCAGTTGATTCAAAATCAACCGCCTTCGGGTGTGCCGGTTCGAATCCGGCCTTCGGCATTACTAAAAGTAAATTAACATCTCTTGCTCAACACTTAATCAATTTAATTTGATTAATATTAACTTACTTTCTTGCGTGTACTTGAGATTACATTTCAATTTGATAACATGGCGAGGATACTTATTATTACAAGAATTATATGAATATTTGCGCATCTCAACTTAACGCATAAGCTTATAAGCTTACTTATAAACAACGCAGTTATGCTATAAGTACCTTCCCTAACGGTTACAACCCTTAGCAAAGAGATTATATTCTTTGACAGAAAAAAGTGTTAAAGTTGTATAAATACCCCCCTAATTTTCTCTATCTTATGCTAAAGTGGCAGTGAAACAAAACTCATAACCAGTTATAATGTATATAATTAATTAAAAAATAAAAACTACCAAAGTAAGGCATTAATTAGGAAGCGATCATTGCGTTAGCAATTAAGAAATAGTCAACACACCCATGGTGCTCGTATGTTAAATAGTCTGATAAAAAATCTATTATCTTTAAAGATATTTAATACCTGAGCGTTTGTATTTGTAGTGAAAACTTATAGACTCGTGTCTATTACTCTCGCATCAACTGTTTAACTAACAGTTCATAGTAACCTTGCTATAAGTTACTACCAATGCGGTTCTTTATGGTTTTGTAGGAGTTTATTTTCTATTTTAAGGAAAATTAAAAATAAACATTCATGGCTAATGGATAGCAGCTTATTATTTTAGCTTTTCAAATATATATTTGCAGTAAATTATAACTCATTAAGTAACCTACAAAATAATTGAAAGGTAGCATTAAATTTTAATTTGAGTGGCTATTGGTAGCGTATGACTACAAGTCTAGATTAGTTGTAAAGTTTTTAGCTATTATTGTGCCATACTTATTAAATATTCAATATCTTAATGCGACAACTGCAATTCGTATTATTTTACAATATATTATGTATTAAAAATAAGAGATGTTAACTTTAACATATTATTATATTTTCTGGCATTTACTTTATGATTAAAGAGCATGTATTGCTATATGCAATGAAGATTTGTTGTTATTTAACTATTATCTATCTTATTACGATAAACAGATATTCAATATTTCTGCTGTTAAATATCATTAACATCCTCAGCAAAATACATGATAAAATATAATTTTTTACTTATTTTATAAATATTTATACTTAATATCTATAAATCTTTGTCAAAAACTTTAATTTCTTTAAATAATATTAAATGCAAATAAATCATAAATAGCTAACGAAATATCGATATACAACTTAAGGTTTAAATATTTATACAAATAAATAAGTTATCAATACTAACAAATTGTTTTAAGTTATTAAAATATTGCAGCAAATGCAATGTTTTATCTTCTCGTAACTATACTTATTAATATAAGTATAGTTAATTTTTAATTCAAAACAATCACTATAAATATAGTTACATATCTAACAATATATTATTAATGTTTTATTAACATTATAATAATTACAAGGGCAATAACTTTACTAAATAACCTTTATTTTTATTAAGGTTATTACCTTACAATGATCATATTCAATACTATCCTTGCTTTGATCGTACGTGCTCTATAGCACGCTTTAAGTATCTTTAATATATTTATTATTTTTATATTTATTTAAGATTTGTTAGCTTTCTAGCATCTTCTTATTAATCTAATAGTTACATAATGATCCTAACTTTACTAAAGTTAGTACAATACAGAAATACATACAAATAATCTTAGACTAAATATCAGTATCTATATTATTAACTCTTTTAATAAACTTATAAAATATACAGTCACAAAAATTACACATCACTTTTAAGCAAAAGTCTGCAACAAAACACATGCTTAAACAATAGAGTTTCGCATAAATAACGATGACTGTGATGATTACTATTGAAATGATGTGGTAGCTAACTCAGCTAATCACATCCTTTACTGTGGCGGGATCGAAAAACGTGGCTTTATGGTTATTTAAAAACATGAAGGATGAGATAAGCAAAAATCATGCAATTATGCATAATAATTGATAGCAAGATCATGTGATCTTAACAAAGTAGATTAAGCAACAGCGTCATTTTAATTGTTATTTATCATCGTTTGCAGCTCTTGTATACCCTACAATTTGGAATTATTATTCCAAAGTCTCGGCAGATCAAAAAAATAAACGACCCTACTACTACATTATAAACCTATTGGCTACTTAATATAACAAACTAACACTCTGCCTATTGTTATCAGTCAAAAAATTAATAGTATAAGAATACTTGAACAAATTCCTAGTCAAACACAAAGATTAGTATGTGGCAGCAGCGCATTATTTCGCAAAATATTCTGCACTTAACCTTGTGTCGTAAAATGACATGTCTAAGCAAAATGTGCCACATTTAATTAAAACTTATCAATGTAATAACCACTTAAGTAATTCACGAATAAACTCGTTGACTATATTAAACTAATAAGATTTAATATTGTTTGTTGCCCGGATAGCTCAGTTGGTAGAGCAGGGGATTGAAGATCCTCGTGTCCTTGGTTCAATTCCGAGTCCGGGCATCAACACTTATTTTTTTAAAATGCGCGATCAAAATACTACGATTTGTAGTTTGCATGATTATTTAACTCTCTTACATATTACCTAAAAACCTGTATTTTACCATTGCAGATAACTATCTCACAATTAGTAGATACAATTGACTATGTCAACATAATGACGTATAAAATCGATTTTTGTGTTTACAAAACCAATTAGAATAATGACTTTTATGCTTATTTATTATAAGTTGCCAGCATAAGTCTAGATATAACTCATTCGCATAAAGATACTAATGGATATTTATCCCAGTTGAGCACAGCACTGTTGTACGCAGATCAGCAAACGATAATAAAAAATATTTAATGCAATAGTGTTACTATGTATGCGGCGTCATGCTACGAATAGCATATTAAGACTATAATATTTTAGTCTTGCAGAGTTAAATTTCCAACGACTAAACGATACCGGGGTGTTTTTTCCTACCTACCTGAGATAGAGCTACTAACCGCCTTTAAGGTTCTCTTAGAAAGGCTTTGTCTATCGTACGCATAAAAGCGTCGAGACCCAATTCATGATAAAAGAAAAGATCGACGAGGAGGTATGCTGCGAAATAAAGTGATTTGATCACGGAGCCTGTGTTTTATATCATCTTAAAACAATAAATCAACATACACTATCTATACCTAGTAATAAACTTGTATATAATTAATTAGCAGATAAAGTACCCTATATACGTTGCACTATAAATAACTAAGGTCAATAACTTATAGGTCTTATCCATTTACTTAAAAAGTATACCGTCAGTGATTTTGATTGTAGTTAAGGACATAAAGGTGATAAACTTTTGCAGTTTTCTTATCATGATAGCCAAACGTACGTTTTTGAGATTAACCACACCTAAATGAACCGCCGGTAAGAAAAGGCATGAGGATAGATACCATTATAATTCACCACCAATCAAAATCATCAGAAAAATATTGCTTTTATTGCAAATCAACAGTATGAACTGTGATACTGCCAAGACCAGATAACTTGCATGCATCTATTCTTCCATATAATTATTTTCATAATTACTTTACTAACATATTGTTATCTTAACTTGAAATCTTTTTTATTAATGAATGCATCATTACAATCTCAGATAAGCTGTAAACCTTATGAACCCAGGTAAAATTAACGATTATTCTCACTTAGAATCTCTAAGATTAGAGATCTTATCATGAACTTTTATAACGCAATCCTTGGCGCTAAACTGGAAGCATTCTTTAATTTAAAATAGCGTGTTTGTCATTACAAATGACTACCATCAAAGGTATATTCATGCTACAAACACAATCATGCCGTTAAACGGTCTACATATTTAGATAAAAGCTACCAGAATATAGCTTGTCATTGTATAAATTTTACCAACTAAATAATTACCTTTATAAATTAATAGCTTTATATGCTATATTAAATCTATTAAACTAACCAAAGGTCGTTTGATATAAGTATCATTAATTCTCAGCTAGTGAGAAGTTATTTTTAAATATAGATTAAATAATAGTGATGGCTAATGTAGTATGCTTTTCGCACGAATTATTCGATACGTAAACCGTAGATTTGATCGTATACCATTTCAGTTTTGTTGCAATACAAATTAGCTAAATTTTGCATATTTACGTATTTATGCTGCAAGATAGGTAAAAAAGGATTGGATTCCTTATTCATTAACTTATTAATATATCGATGAATGCTGCATAGCATGCCAAGGATAGCTATGCAGCATTGCAACTATTTTAAAGAATATATTCTTTGCAGGTTGGTGAACTACAAAGTACGCCAGTTATGGAAATTGCTCGACCTTTTAATTATACTGTATAAATCCAAATTGTTAGCAACTAGAATGTAATCTCAAGTGCTACTTTATCACAGCATATCGCCACAGGTAAAAGGCATAAGTTTATGCGGGGTCGAATGTTATATTTTACCTTCATGTCGGATAAATGCAAACGACAACGTTAGATGTATCTACTTAATATTAAATATTATTATATAGTGAAATACAAACAGAAACAAATAACCCGCTTTCGGCGGGAAGTTGCAAGATCATCTTAGTATTCTTGTCCTAAGCAAATACAACAAGCTGGCATGATTATTAATTAAGCTGATATAGTTCTATTCACGACGCCGTTCAGCATCTCGAAGATATAAAGCTGTACTCAAATAGAGTTAATGATTAACTTATCCCGCTACTGCAGATCAAGGACGAAGTCTGTTAGCTTTAAGCTAACAAGTATTATCTAATAACGGCCGCTGTGTTGTTAATTGTTATCAACACATATTAAAAAGATTTAACTAGTCCTGTTGAGGATATGACGACAGACTTTATTTTAAGCACTACTATCATACTTGCAACTAAAGATCGCGACTTTGCACATCTTTATTTCAATTGAATAAAGGCTCTATTGTTAGAACATTGCGGGTAAGCATCATTTTGCAACTCTAGAGTTTTAGTGGGAGGAAAGATGTCCATACCATTATTCACAGCTTTGTTGCACGGAAAAGAAGAAATGTCATAGTCACTATTGTGCAATGGAAGAATAATCCCAGTGGGAATAGTAAGTGCGTGAAGAGATGGCGCAGTCAGGTATTTCTCTTCATTTTCATGTGGCTGACGTTTATTGTGCGAATAGTTAGCACAAGCCTCTAACAATAAAATAAGCGAGATGCCTACCACTTTGAATATCAGTAACTGTTGCATTAGATAAGCCATAAAATTTCATTAAGGGTTACAACAAACATGCATCCGTTAAAGCCTGTCTCACTACGCAAATTCCTGCCTCGGTCAGGGACGTCATAGGCAGTCGCAAAGTATCGGTCATTATTAATCCCAATGCCTTACAAGCCCATTTAACTGGTATAGGGTTAGATTCAATAAATAATGTTTTATGCAGAGGCATCAAGCGCTTATTAAAACGTCGCGCATCAACATAATTGCCAGCTGCTGCCAGAACGCAAAGTTGTGCCATTTCCTTCGCAGCTACGTTAGCAGTTACGGAAATCACTCCTTTGCCGCCGAGTTGCATGAAGTCTAATGCACTGGCATCATCGCCACTTAGAAGTAGGAAGTCAGCATTAACTAACTCTTGGATTTGGCTGACACGGCTTAAGTTACCCGTAGCTTCTTTAATTCCGATAATATTTTTGATCTCTGCCAAACGAGCTACGGTCGACGGCAAAATATCGCATCCGGTCCGCGTCGGGACATTGTAAAGGATCTGCGGCAAATCGCTGCTTGCAGCTATGGCCTTAAAGTGTTGGTACAAACCTTCCTGGCTAGGACGATTATAGTATGGCGTGACGCTAAGACATCCCACAACGCCACTATCGTTGAAGCGTCGAGTTAACGAAACGGCCTCTGCAGTAGAATTCGTACCAGTGCCAACGATGACGGGAACGCGCCCGTTGCTGAACTCAAGGGTCCACTTTACCATATCACCATACTCTTCGTGGGTTAAGGTAGACGTTTCGCCGGTTGTTCCCATAATTAAAATTGCTGAAGTACCGCTATCAGAATGATAATTAATTAATTTTTTTAAACTAATACGATCGATAGCGCCTATTTCGTCCATCGGAGTAACTAGTGCTACTATACTTCCAGTAAACATAAACATTTCTCCACAAGCAGTCTTATTTATAACACTGCTTGTATATAATACTTTTTTATTAACTTAAAAGCAAACTAATATAAAGCCAGGTAGTCCTTAATACATATTGTTTAGAGTTGCATGTAAGTCATACTCTAAAAAACAGAAAGCAGCATTTTCCACAATGACAGCAAATATTATTTAGTTATCATCAAACTGGACATAAGCTAGTACAGCTTTGTCGACATTATTATTTGTCACGTCAACTCTTGCGTATAACCATGTGATCTTATTAAAATAACTACTTTGACAGACTGGAGGAAGTAGTGTATCTCTATTTATTATACTCACTAATAGGTGAGACGCTATTGCACAGATTACATACTACTTTGCTGCTAAAATAGTCAGAAATACAATTTTTGATTATCATGAAGTTCATTAGAGCTTAAAAAAAACCTGCAACACACATACTCGACCAGGGTGTAATTTAACGGTGGGAGAGTAAAACATCCTTTTATATTAATCGAACGCTATAACAATTATGTTGTTGTAGCAGCTAGACAACATTGGTAAGGTTATCGTTTAGAGATGCGTGTGTACGGATTAGTAGAAATTTAAGCCTTGGTTATTGAAATAATGTCATCAACTATACGAAACTTGTAAGCACAAGGCAATATGATAATTATCAATATATACACAACATCAGAAAAAAGATAGAATATTACAATTATGCTAATCGAAAATGGTGATATAGTACCGTAATTTAATTTACTAAATAAGGATTGTAATCAATCAGTTATTACTGACTTTTAGTGACAACAAACATTAATTAACTTTATTTTATCTCAAAAGGTTGACACCATGTTGTACCATACAAGTGTACAATTACACCAAAATATGTAGAAACTTAATGGATAGGATAGAAGTACTAAAAGTAGTACTAAGAAAACGAAGAAGTTATCTGGATTATAAAAAAGGAATAGGAATTTATATCGATCTAGTTTCTTTTTACCCCTTGCGATAAGGTAAATAAGAAGAATCATGCAACGCAATCTATACCTATCCTAATACCGCTCATAGCAGAGCGATACTAAAAGTATCATCGTGGTAATAAAATTTAAAGCCAAAACCAAAATAAACGGGTATCCTACTTTTCGTAAAAAAACAAAAAAAGTTACAGCAAACTTTTAATACCGTTAAAACAAAAGGTTGACCTTGTTTGATTTAGAATCAAATAAACACCCAACTCCTGACGTTACATATGAGTAACAGATGTTGCATTATTAACAGGATAGTTTTAAACAGTGGATAAGGTTTGATACCTTGATGGTGCGGTAATTGATATAGATTTTCCTCAAACTGCACAGTTAAAAACCTACTTATTTGCCAATTTAAGATTATTTGGTACCAAATATTTTATCACCTGCATCACCTAGGCCAGGAATAATATAACCTTTTTCGTTCAGTCCGTTATCTATAGCCGCAGTGTAAAGTTCTATATCTGGATGCGTTTTTTTAAGCGCAGCTATACCCTCGGGCGCCGCCACGAGAACTAATACCTTGATACAGCGGCAGCCGGCTTTTTTCAAGAGATCGATAGTTGCTATCATTGATCCTCCGGTCGCTAACATCGGATCTACTACTAGTGCCATACGTTCTTCGATACTCGATACTAACTTATGAAAATAAGACACTGGTGCTAGTGTTGTTTTCTCACGGTAGACGCCAACCACGCTAATACGCGCGCTAGGTAGATTTTCAAGTACTCCATCCATCATTCCTAGGCCGGCGCGGAGAATAGGTACAACGGTGATTTTTTTCCCTTTAATTTGATCAATTTCAACCGTTCCACACCAACCTCTAATGGTTACAGTTTCTATTTCCATATCGGCAATAGCTACATAGGTCAACAGACTTCCTACCTCCGATGCCAATTCGCGAAAGCGTTTTGTACTGATATCATGGGCGCGCATTAACCCTAACTTGTGTTTTACTAGAGGATGTTTAACTTCAACGATCTTCATGTTGTCTCTCTCCTGCTCTTAGGGTGCTTAATAGTCAAAAAACGCATGTTGTTAACTACTTTCTCGCGGCATCATGAATATTTAACTGTTTAGGATCAAAGCTTATATGTAATTTATTGCAGTCAACAAAAACTTCGACGCGAATGCAATAGCTCTAGCAACCAATTATCTAAGTTGTTAAAATTGACAGTAATTTACTTTAAGTAAAGGGTTGTACTCCATGTATATTCTGCAATAACCAACAAAAACTATTTCGTTTACAAAAACACAAGTTTAGATATCTATGTTGACATGAATGGGTGGACTGAATAAAAGGCGCTGTTAAACAAAACAAACACCCAAAAATTATCGGCAGTCAGGTTATTTTGGTGCACTGGTTATTATACGGGCGAAAATATAGTAAACTAATTTTTGTTTCAAGCAGCAACAGTGCCAAGCCAAAATTACGTCTAGCTATAAATTTAAGAAGTTACGATACTTTCGGCACGATTTAGTGGCCATAGACATCAACGAACTAGTGGTTCAGAGCGACGAACAAATGTTTTCCTCTATAAATACTATGGCTACCTGCGTTTACTAACATGTCTAAGGACATATGCAGGAAAATATGATAACGCCGACGGGTGGTAGCAAACTTACAGGCTGGTAATACGCTGATAACAGCGTTGCACATCTACATTAACGCATGACTTTTCCGTATCGATGATAAAACCATAAACAGGCAGTAGTGCATTTAATATACGGTCATTTCTGTAAAATTATTCCACAAATTCAGAGAGATGATACCCAGATAGAGTTTAATGAAACAGTTAACAATATTCGTATAATTATTTTACTGACGAGCAGTAACTAAGCAATGTTAGTTAGCATGAAATTATAAAGTATTTTTAACGACAGTAGCATAGTTATAGACGTATCTACGATAACACTATTCAGGCACTAGTAATTCCCACAAATCTGGGATTGACGCCTAAAGTAGTGTTTGGCAAAATTTATCTCAGTTATAGTGTGCACCAGGTAATTATTTACTTATAAAAAACCTTGTTATACCGATTTTAGTGAAAGAAATAAACTGATAGGCGCTCCTATAAATTTTACTAGCGGTTAAATCTAAACATCGCAGTTATCAGTAATTGCGGCGCAATTCATGGATGCTTATATCTAAGCTACAATCGCTTAACTAATGTAGTTTTTGGGTATCAAGCGTTTAGTGTAACTCTTTAAACCCTTATCGGCAGGGACATCCACTATCGTCGCGTTGTCCAAGAGTATTAAGATTATGTAAGCATCTTTTATCGTTGGTACCGGCTAAATGCACGATATGTATCCCATTGCTTCTAATAACATGTTACATTAGATCAAATAACCATCGCTAGAGTGTTTAGCTCTATACCTAAATGCAAAAGCATGACACTTTTCTTGCATGTAATTTGTTACCACGAACTAGATAGAAACTAGATATTTTATAAGCACCGATGCAGATCTCTGTGAAAGACGATAAAAAGCAATACATGCCATGTTATTAGTTGAACAGCCATTAGTTGTTGACCGGGGAGCGTTATAGCTTCTCGCCTAGTAAGTACGGAAGCGGAACCCCTTGCTTGCTTATCAGAGTTACACGGCATACTAAGTTACTGTCAGACAAAAATCTTGTTCTGAACTTATATTTTATAAGTGCGCTTGACGAACACTATGTATGCATGCGCTTGCGATAATATTATCCGCGCCCAACGGGCTTAGTATGTAAATAAAGCATGTATCATCGACGTTGGCTTATTTGACAAATTTTAGTAGTACTACTAAAACTAAGCGTTAGCTTACTACACAGCTTAGCGAAACTTTTCTCCAGCTAAACAAGCTAGTACGTATTTTCGCGTTCTGAAATAATTCAATATAAGCATTGTAGTAGCTAACTAGTTAGTTAATATAGGATAAAACATCCTCGGTTCCGCAATATTTACTTGCAGAACTTGAAATTCTATCCGTGCACCATGATCCACATGCAGCACTAGTAACTGTTGTCAGCAACAGCTCACTAAGCATCCCCATGCGTCAGCAACTTTGACTCATTTATCTACTCAGAGTACACGTCATAACCAACATTTTTTCTGTTGAACATATCTATCAGATAGTTAGTAGAACTAACGATCAGATTTTAAAGACTTTATTTAGGGAAATATTTTACGTCTATAGTTGGTATAGAGTATTCTTTTTCCAGGTACATAAAGGCTTTCTCCACCGCTTTCGTCCCGGCAAATAAAGACTGGGCCTATTTGCCAAATGTCAACTACACGCGATAGAAAATAGATTCGCGAGCTATATAGCTAATCTAATTTATTTAAGAATGTTACAATGTAACAATCCTATTGGAGGGATAGTGAAACGCAACCATATAAGATATTTCATAACCTAACGTGCTTCTTTAGAAGCACTAAGTTTATTTTTCATTTACTAGGTCATTTTAACTGCTCATTAATCAGGCATTTTTTAATATCGTCATGCTTTTTATCAAATCCATTACAGATAAGTGCTTTTGACATCATGCAGACAGCATCTAGGAATTGCTGTAGCATCATCATCGATTGATGCTTGTAATTAGTAAGTGTCATTCTTTATCATTTTCATGTAAATAACACACTAAAATTTATTTAGTGTAAATAACACAGCAGTTTTTTTACAAGAAATCTTATTTTTTAAGAGGTAGTTTCACGGTTAAGATCTTGCATTTTCTTTTACTCTTTTGGGATCACCGTTTTCCGCGTGATAAGAGCTACATAAGTTGCTTTATCTACCGCTGTACCTTTCAGGAATCAAGGCGCTGACAGCAATAATATTAGGTAATGTTATGAAAATAAATGTTTATTGCAAGGAAAAGAGAACGATAAAAATCATATTTATAATAATTTTTAGGTTTATCACTCGCATTTGTATCTTGGTAAAACACTTTAGTATGAGAACATCAGACGTAAAACTTGTTGATTCACCCCCCCCTGAAACGAGTAATTAAAACAATTGACTCGTTATAAAGTAATGTAACTTTAACGATCATAACTGTTTTACCTTTAAGTAATTAGTTCTTATTAGCATTATATTTGCTATCTAGTTTTTTAATTTTTATTTAAAGGCGACAACTATCCTGATTTAGGATCTATTAGATTAGTCCGATAACTATACTATAGTACGAGGAAAAGATTAAAGTTGATTGGATTGATATATCTAAAGTTACCGTGCGGCTTTTATCAATAGCTAAAGGTATTGCTGTATAATACGTATGCGATGTTCTCTATACATTTAAAGATATTAAATTATAGATAAGTCTATGACTTGCATCTTAACGAGCGCGCTTCATAAGCGATAGTTGATTTGATCTTAAACCAAACGTTTTTGGTCGTGGTACCGTAAAAACTACTTAGTGATAAAGATGGTTAAATAGAGAATATCATCATAATTTTTATTTGCTATGTTATGCTATTGTAGCTTAACATAAGAATATATTATGTATTACTCGTACAATAAACCTTACAAAAAACGCAAAGCATATAATTTATGGCTGGAAAATCTGCCTGAGTTAAAGGAGAGCCACTATAAAAAACGGCCATTACATTGATGATAACCTTTGCCTAAAACAGTACTTTTCTCAAGATCTATCTTATAGGTATTTTACCGAAGTCGTGGAAGATCAGCAAAATAATAACGATAAAAAAGAAAATAGTCAACAGTATGGAAATAACTATCCCGAAGATAACAACGATACCTCCTTGTATTTTGCAAGCTTAAGTCAGTACTACTACTGATCAATATGAGTAGCATTCTGGGAGGAGAAAAATTAGTAAATTCATTAGAATTAGAGGTAAAAACGTACCGCTTTTAATAAGGTTTATTCTATCGTACATTTACATTTTCTTGCATAAGATTATTAATCTACTTCAGTATTAATACAACATTTTAGTATTCTATTTTGGGTTAGTATTTCTATGATCGTGAGCACAGAACATCTATAGAAAAGAAAATTAATCGCTAAGATTATTTTATATACGCAAAGTAGCGAAGAGCAAAGTTCCCCTTTCAGAGAAACTTACCAAAATAGCCTAGAACAACGAAATACCCCTTTTCAAACAAGCATAAGTACGTAGAACACAGATAATACTTAATATCGCATACAAAAATGGAGTCTAGTTGCTGATAAACTGTCCTTGATAAAGGATTCCAGTTTTTGATAATTTATACATCATCAATATCATTGTTCTACTGAAACGGTTATCAGAATCAGCTTTCCTCTGGATTTACCTTGACGGCAAGTTGTTATCAATGAGCTCAACAAAATGAATAGTATTACTTGCGCGAAATAGTGCTATCATATACGAAAATAATTTGATTACTAAATTAGTCATACACAGTTTTTCACTGTATTACAGTATCTAAAGATAATTAGTTATAATATAGATGAGTGAGTAGTAACCTACTATGCTTAATGAAGTTATTGAAATGACTAACGCAAAGCCACACGAAGAGCTGTTAATCTTTAACAAAGATCCCTTCTCTTTCTATACTTTTCACAAAGACTTTCTATTTAATCGAAATCTAGTTTATACTTAGGTGTCTTATATAGACAATCAGTCCAAACACACCCCCACATATCAAGATGTTACGCTGCTATGTCCAAGAACTAATTTCTCGCCACAATCAGTTATGCCTGATCTAAACTTCATGCGTCAGTGCAAAACCGAGACCGTATAATAACTACTGTATAAAAATCACTCGCAAGTTATAAACCAGCAAAGGTACCTAAGTTTTATTAACGTCCGACGAAACAAAAGTTGTTGACAATGAATATTAACCTAAAATTATATGTTTCGTTGCTTAAATAATACTAAGTCACTTCATATATTATCTCATGAATGTATTCCTGAGTAACACCGAAGGCAGAAAATCAATTACTAGGAAAGAATCTCTGTTTTTTATCTGACAAAATAATGTAAAAGATAAATAAAAATGACACTATATTTATTAATAATAAACAGATATATTAATAAATAGAATCTATATTTGTTTAATATGTGGTCTATATTGAGCAGTTTTGCTTAAACTTTTAGGATTGGCTAAAAGCCAATAATATATTATAGTTATCGCTTTTTGATATCGTAGACAAAATTACGTACAGTGATGAGATCAAAATTAGGCCATAATCATTGATAGAATTTTGCAACACGTCGGGTAATTAAAGCAATAATGGTAACAGGTACTGATTGAGGAGTCGTAGAAAGGCCGTCGTACAAACACGAAAGATAAGACATACCAACAGCGCAAACATCTACTAAGGTACTATCGGCATAGCCCATTTATTTCTAAGTTACTTCAATTAAATTTAGTTCTTAATTGGGCAATCACTCGATCAGTTTTTTTACCATAAAGATCACTACATATACCCAAAAGAATGATGGCACACGAGTACATAAACATGATGATAGTCATTGACTATATAGCTTAATTAATGCCTCAATAATGGCAAATATTCCTCCTAGCAGGAATATTTGCCACGCTTATTGTCAAGATAAACATCTTGCTCGTAAATTCCGCAATAATAAACACATTACTAAAAACACTAAAATAATAATATCCAGTTAAAATGTACCACCTGGGTGAAGAGAACTATTTATGAGCGGCGTGGTCTCGTAAGGTAGAACTTGTTTCTAGTCCCGCAGTGATATTAGTCTAAATCGCGACAACTTAGTGTTTACCGAGTTTGTGATATTCAGCTCGCATTGGTACCAAGAAAGAGTTTAAACACCCAGATTATGATAGCTGATTGACCATTGATGTAGACGATAAAATCGTAACTTTAATCTCTGATCTCAATAATAACCACATCCTTAAACTACACTAAAAATCCATAAGGATTGATTTTCAACTAATTTTCCGTACCTCTAGACGGAGTTTTAGTAAATTATGCATGATGATTAAGGCATTAATTTTTCTTACCCATTCATAGCTAACTAGCTACTCGTCTAACCGCTAGTAATATAGTTATTTTAGACTTATAGAACTCTGATGACATAAATTAATATTAGCTAAAATTATTGCACTTATTGGAACCTAACTAGGTACGTGTCGCGTATTCGTTACTAACCAATTGAACTTTATATCATTACTGTAGCTTATGGTTTTCTTGATTATAGAAAACAACATAGACAATAACAGCTTATTAAAGCATATTGTTATGATCATCTAATCAAATAGATGATTTTCATTTAAGGATAAGAACGCTAGATTACTGCACTTGTACATCTTATTACTAAAATTATTGGAGTAACAAAGAACATAGCGAATTGCAATTTTTTACACATGCAATTGAGCAAAATATATAGTTTAAAACCAGATTGAACAGTTTGATTAATTTAGTGGCCATGCTTAATAAAGCATTTTCAAAAGTTATATACAAACATTATTATACATTAGATGGCCTATGCTGTTCATATTCCTCTGATACATTTATCTCTGAGTCACACTATCTTGACAACCTTGTTGTATATATACCGAGGTGGTTACGTTAATACAGATCCAACAACAGACGAGATTATAGCCGGATCTTTGTCTTATAAGTAGTTTGATTATCTCAAATGTACCACAAATATAATTATATTAACATCCACTAAGGAAAATACAAAGCTATCGGTAACGTATTTAAATAATACGGGTTACCCATTTCCTGTTAAGACTTTTGAGAAATGCACGGCTAATTTTATTCTTGTTCGGTTATCTCATTCGAGAATGATTAAATCTTCTTATCGCAGATAGCTTGTAACACTGTGATCTGACGGATTGCACTTTTATTTATCTGTTAACTACCACCGGTATCATGCACGTCGTTACTATTTATTTAAATACTACTCTAATACTTTGTTGAGGCAACGATAATGCATTGTATCAAATTTTTATTTATTTTAGCGGCAATAAGCATATTTGACAACTGCATATTAGTCTGAGAGACAATATCGCGCGGTATAATGAAACCGATAATTACATTATATCGTTCACATAGGCAAACGCTAAAATATTTATTGGCGTGGATTAGCAGTGATTTCTATCAGAAATGCTGCCGTTACTTTACTGGCGTGTAATTTCAATATACTTTTCCAGCTTTATTGACGAAACAGCATAAAGACATTGCTTCAATCAGTAACATCAACATACATTAAGTATAACTACTAAGCGGTTATCGTAAAGATAAAAACGAATGTATACCAAAATTGGTACTGACGGTTTTCAGCATTGTTTACACAAACTAATCGTTTTGCGTTCAATTGCTTTTGAAGCTGTTTGAGACGAACTGATAGATAACTAGATTAATCTATTAGAAACCACATCTGCAGTAACTATCGCTGCACTCAACTAAAGTGAGTACTAGGATAATCCTATAGTTTATATATACAGACTTACTTTACCAGAAAATTGAAGGGTGCAAGTTTATATATAGATGGTAACAGAAAGAGATAATTTATTAACAAAACATCACTTGGGAGCCTGCACTAATTACCTATTTATGATTTTATTTATTATCATAGTCTACTATAAGTAAATTACAGGAGGTCATCTGAACAAACGTTAGATATAAGAGTCTTATTTATTACTTATAAATACAACGTTAAATTACTGTTTTAATAATAAAGCAATTATAAATACTAAGAGCAGTAACGTATTATATTGTTTGTAATTCTATATTGTATGTGTTCTTTACATGTATACATCTAAAAAATCATTCAAAATAGCATTATATGAATAAGAACTCAATTACATATTTAATAAATATTTTAATATACATAGGATACTGTAATTAAATCCTGTAATTCAATGGCGTCACGTACTTGATCAGGGTAAATATAGTAAAATTTATTAATTTTTAATAAATAAAATTGGTTATTTCACGAAACACTTTATATAGTGATAATAAGATCAATGATGATAAATATCTCATAAGATACAATATTTAAATAATCTATTTCTTGACACTAACAGCTTCACTTACCTTTGGTATAATTAAATAGAATTATAATTTGCCTTAATGTAAATTCGTGGGTAAAATGTAATTATACTAGTGATTACGATTGCAATTTTAATAAACATTTAATACGGCGTGTAACCCCATTTATACACATATGGAACAGAAAAAACTGACAATAGTATGCGCTATTGTGGTGCCGTAAATAGTACTGCGCATTGCTCTATATAGCCTTATAAATTGATTGTTTATGCTTTAGCATATCTTTGATTAGCTAAAGGAATTGCACATCTTCTGTATGGTAATCACCATATGCATAAGTTGCCTTGAGGTCAAAATAACGTGCTTCTAAAATTGTATAAAGTTGTTTATAAACAATAACTTTAAACGTTTACCCCACTTCATTCACTGTGAGCAAATAATCATCCGGACAATCTACAGAGTAAACAGCACCAACTCCGATGTTAGTTTTTATCTTTCTTAATAGAAAGAGACCGTCATCTTAATTTTAGCGGCAAATTTTCGTATTACATATTTTCTTGAACAACTCAAATTATATACCCAACAAGTATAAATAACATTAAGTTATATTAAACGTATTTAATAAGCAGAATTACATAAATAAATCTTATTAAAGCGCATATTTTTCTTGTTCAATATCCTTGCGTAACTTTATTTTGTATTCAAGACGAACCAGCGCCTGCCGACAACGTTGCAGACGACTTGTCAGCGCAGCTATTTCCTTTTGCAACTGCTTGATGTAGACAAGATCGTCCACAGCATCGTGTAAACTATAACGATCACGGATCATTGCCAGCAACCGACGTTTATAGCCATAATACTCAGCCAGACGAGCGTAAATATTCTCCATAACTGTAGCAGGAAGAGTTTGACGTAAATTGTGAGTAGCTAGTTCACAGAGGATAAAGAAGCCAACATTTGATCGGTTAATCTCTGGGCAAGCCATGCCACGAGCTTGATAAGGTTCCCCTGCTTTTTCACTACTTGGGTCAAATGCACAAGCGTTATGCGGCTCTCAGAGAGGTAATTTATAAGCTGATTGCAATTAGTTCTAAACAGAAGATGATAGAAGCGGGATTGATGCACTACAGGGTCTACCTAGGCTTCAATGCATGAAGCTTAATCTTTAAGGCGATGGCCAAGAGAGGTAATTAATTGAGATTTGTGTAAGCTATTTAACTATAATGCAAAATATCAAAATCAACTTATATAAAACATATCATGTTTTTACTATACCATCGTATTAATGCGAGGGGGCAACAACGCATGGTACATAATGTCAATTATTGCAAAATTACTAGCGCGGTTGCATTACTAGAAATTGCGTTTTTACGCAACTTTGCATAGAGTTAAACGCGTTCATGCGCGGTTAATCTTATTTAGATATAACAGGAACCACGTTAATAATGAATTAAGGCTTTTCAGGCACACTCCCTATGACTGCTACAGAACAACAATTAGTATTAATCAAACAAAGCATTAAGTTAGTTAAGGACTATCCAAAACCTGGTATTCTGTTTCGCGATGTTACTAGCTTACTCGCAAATCCACATGCCTATGCCGCCAGCATCGCATTACTAACCAGCCGTCATCGTGATGACGACCTTACTAAAATCGTCGGTGCAGAAGCACGAGGTTTTTTGTTCGGCGCACCGGTCGCTTTGGCGCTGGGACTCGGTTTTGTTCCAGTGCGTAAATCTGGTAAACTGCCAAGAACAACCATCAGCGAAAAATACGTGCTTGAATACGGTACCGATAGTTTAGAAATTCACAAAGATGCCATCATTCCCGGCGATAAAGTACTCGTGGTGGACGATCTACTTGCTACCGGGGGTACAATCGGTGCCACGGTAAAACTGATCAGGCGGCTCGGCGGAGATGTGCAAAATGCAGCGTTTGTTATTAGTCTGGCAGACCATGGCGGTGAAACTTTTCTTAACAGTATCGGCGTAGAAAGTTACAGTCTAGTACTATTTCATGGTTACTAAATCACAAACACCTCGCGTAGCAGAATACGGATATGTTAACATGACGGCTTCAATTACTCTAAAATCAGTTTTTGATCATGAGCTATGAAGTTTTAGCCCGTAAGTGGCGTCCGCAAACATTTGCCGATGTAGTAGGTCAGGAGCATATTCTAAAGGCGCTGGCAAACGGTTTATCATTAGGTAGGATTCATCATGCATATTTATTATCAGGCACTAGAGGTGTGGGTAAAACAACTATCGCCCGTCTTCTAGCAAAAGCGCTAGACTGTGATACCGGCATAACCGCTAAACCATGCGGCGAATGCGATAATTGTCGCGAAATAGAGCAAGGCCGCTTCGTTGATTTAATTGAAATCGATGCTGCATCACGTACTAAAGTTGAAGACACCCGCGAACTACTAAATAACATACAGTACGCACCGTCTCGCGGACGATTTAAAGTGTATCTAATTGATGAAGTACACATGCTGTCTCGCCACAGCTTCAACGCGCTGCTAAAAACACTAGAAGAACCGCCAGAGCATGTAAAATTTTTGCTAGCCACTACTGATCCACAGAAACTACCGGTAACAATCCTTTCACGCTGCTTACAATTTCATCTAAAAGCGCTTAACATTGAACAAATTTACGGCCAGCTATCGCTGATATTGCAGCAAGAGCGTATTGCCACCGAACCACGCGGGCTGCAACTGCTTGCTCGCGCCGCAGACGGCAGCATGCGCGACGCCCTTAGTCTAACAGATCAAGCAATCGCTATGGGACATGGGGAGGTCAGCGCTGAAGTAGTAAGCATGATGTTAGGCACGCTAAATACCGAGCAGCCGCTGTCGCTTATAGAAGCGTTAGCCACCGCCGACGGCCGCGCGATGATGGCGCAACTTGCGCAATACGCCGCGAGCGGTATGGATTGGGAAAGTCTACTTCTTGAAATGCTCTCTTTACTTCACCATCTCGCGATGGGGCAATTATTACCTGACCAATTAAACAATGAAGAAGATCCTATTATAGTGCTGCGTTTGCGAGAATTAACTCGTATCCTGACCCCGGATAATTTGCAGCTGTATTACCAAATATTGCTTATAGGGCGCAAGGAGCTCTCTTTTGCACCAACCCCCCGAATGGGGGTTGAAATGACCTTGCTGCGTGCGTTAGCATTTCATCCCCTCGCAGAGGAAGCAAAAGTTATTCCAGCTAACAAGGAAAAAAAAACGGCTGAATTTAACGATATTGCCAGTGACTGTATCTTTTTAAATGACGAATATATTATATCAGGTGGTAGCGCTACAGGAGGATGCAAAACATCGCATAACAACACTGATTTCTCACCTCTCATTAAGGACCGACCTGGGGTAGTAACCGAAGACTCCTTTTTAACAAGATCTGAAATAGTACATAATCCCTATAGAGGGGGTGACCATGTTACCAAAGAATCGTCAGCTACGCCTCCTATCCCTAAACAGACGAAATCCGTGTCTGAACAAGCTGCTTATACTAATCATATCACTGGGAATAATTATTATCCGTTTGAAATCTTAACACAAAATGCAAGTACTCGTAATGATATTAAACTAGACACACCAGCACATCAACTAGTCCCCTGTGATTTTTCGGCGTCACAATCGTTGACGCAGGGACATACATCTTTTCTGCCAGGCGATAACTTATTGCCTGACATGACCGTACAGCTCTTGCAGGATCGCACCGCCTTACTTCTACAGAAGAAAAACCAACAAACTAAAAAAAATCAATCCGCGCAAAGACGCCAGAAAACAGTTATAAGTGCGCTGGCTAGACTGGCAGCCTTGGGAAAACAGGCAAAGGAGCGCGTCCACCAGACGGTGGACAGAAAAAACTGGTGAACAATACCCCTTGGAAACGAAAGCTTACCGCTGGCGTGATAACAGCCAGCAACATGAAGCTGATCTCATGCCTGTAAATATCTCGCAAGCTCTGCGCACAACATTTACTCATGAAGAAACATCGAATATTAAATTGTACATAGAGGAATATGCGTTGGAATACGATGCCTGGGCAGAAACAAGTGAATCGGCTGAAAGTGCCTACAACTAGTACAGCAGCTTGCGCTAAACTACTGGAAAGAAGATTTAGTACCAAGAAAGATCTGTTTACACCTGCGTGGCTCCAAACATCATCTAAATTCAATTACGGCACAAAGCACTCTGCGCAGAGCTTTGCGTATAGATTTAGGGACGTCAGTTGAATTAACTGTAACGGAAGATGATAATTTAGCGATAAAACACCCATGGAATGGCATCAAACCATTTATAAAGAGAAGTTAATGCGGACACACGGGAAGTGCTTATAACCGATTCGAAGATTCAAATGCTGCAGAATTTTTTTTGACGCTGAGTGGGATGAAGATAGTATCCGATCAGTATAATTCACCATAATGCGACAAGATATTGCCAGTGGCAACTAAATGCCAATAAAAGATGCGGGAGAAGAAGATGTTTAGTAAAAATAGAATGATAAATTTTAATGCAGCAAGACCCATAAATATAGGAAAAATGCAGCGGATGCAAGAATAGTTCGTACAACTAGAGGTAATAAATAGTAAATCAAACTTTAGTCTGGTCAAAATTAAAGTTAAGGTCAATGATACATATAATTGCTATCGTGTAGAAGCCAGTTCTAATTTGCTGAAAACTTGATCGGATCAGCGCATAGTTTGCTCTATTTACTGCTACGCAATTGTAGTGATAAAATGCGCTATAGCAAATGCTGAACCCGCACAATACCACAACCGAACACTACACGAATTACTATGCAACTTTACTGAATAAGTGACGACGTAAATTGAGACGCATACCAAAAAAATAAAATAATAGTTCCAAATAAATCTTGGTTTGATAAAACCTAATAAATATTAGCACTACCGCGAGCGGCGATGCCTATCGGCTGTAACAAAGAATATAAAATATATATACATGTATCTTATCTACTTTAATAGATAATATGACACAAGGAAAACTATAGTAAAATATACATATACAACTAAATACATTGTACTACTAAATGCAAGTAATTTAGTATATATATTCAGAACCGAAATCAAAAATACGAGTTAAATATCTACGTACTGAACATATTCATCATTAATGTTATAGAATGAGAGATATTAAAATATATTCACTTTGTGAAGTAATTAATTGATTACAATGATCTGTTACTGAAATTATCGCGCAAAATCGTGCAGCTCAATTAGCTCATACTATGTACAATCTAAAAACAACTGTAATCAAATTTGATATGTAGATCTTGGAAAATCAGTAAAAACTGATAACTTAATTTATCAATCATTTTGGCAAGTTTTTGTGCTAAAAAAGTTACGAACAAAGAGTTTTTCAATGAAAAGGATAAGCTAACCCATTGCATTTTACATAGAAACACAGAAATAACCAGACACAAATCTTCTTAACAGAAGAGTAAATTGAGTACATGAAGAATGCACTATATTATCCTCCCCCAAAAGCTATGTCGCTCCATCTGTAGTTGATACCTAAGAAAGCATCAACATGTACCTACTCTCATCTCGTATTATTGACAAATAAATAATTAACTATCTGATATGACTTGACAGTCAAGTTAATAAGCCAGCGATGTATAAACTAGCAAACAGTAAAAAGAAAAGAATTATGAGTTCAAAAAGCACTTAAATACTTTTACTTAGCGTGTGACAAGCTTACCTTATATAAGTATACTAACAAAAAATGGTCACACGCGGCCACTAGCTCATAAGTTAGGGTTAAGCAATTAATATTTGAAATATTTTATATTTATAAGTAATTTAATTAAGAAAAGCATTTATTGCTACATTAAGACTCAAAACAACCAAACAAGAACTCGAACAACTTTACATGTTTACAAAAGTCAGCTCTAAATATATAAAACGTCAGCCGTTTGGTTATCCGTATACATGTCTAATCGCTCGCTTCAACCGAGGAAAAATCTCCGCAAAATTTGCTATTCATTTCCTAAACAGGTTGAAGATATAGTTATCAAGCAAAATACTTTTAAAGTGTAAAACAATATGTTAAAAATAGGTTGTTCTTGATATAAAATTTACTCAACAGTTCGCGTTAATAGATGCGCTTAAAGCGCAATACCTAAGACCATCGTTACACCAAAATTTTGATGTTTACAACAATGCCGTATTATTAATAATAAAATATTAAGAGTTAGCAACCTAATGCCATTATTAGCAGATGTTTGGTTGTTAACTCAAAGACACAAACTCGCAGGCAAAGCAAACGTTGGAAAGCCAGATATTCTCGACTGTCGATTCTTATAGACATAGCCTCTTTTGATCTGGAACCACATTACTGACATCTGGACGAGTAAGTTCTGGAATTATCTTAAGGTGATGTTGAATTTGCTTGTCCGTAAACTTAGTAAACTGAATGATGTCGTTCTAACCTGACTGAACCCTAACCGTTAAAGCTTTTAGATGGTTAGGGAACGCGTGGTTAAACTTCTCATTTAAACTTCCACAATAGCCACACACTAATAACTCCTTTATACTAGCCGTAAAAATTGATAGGCACTGTGTGAGGCCAAGAATAATGCAAAATATTAATCTACGACATCACTGCCGCATTCACAGTTAAATAACGTCTCTCTTCAGAAAATTAGAAATAAAATAGATGTGATACGCTACAAGCATATAAAACAATATTTTATTAAGCAGTTAACCTTAAGGGAAGGATATGAATTAGCTACTAACAAGCGTATTTAAACACTGCACGTAACTAATCCACTAGCGTTTGTCACCACTAACTTAAATTCCACAAATGTGCAAATAGGCAAACCATTTACTCTAGAATCATTGTAGCGCCGAAAATTAAATATATTTAACACTTACTTTGTAATACCCGCTAATAAAAGGTACTGCCTATATAGCTAATGACCTTGCATCGACAGATAAGTAGAGTTGTTGCTAAATTAGCAGTTACTTAAACAAGATATATATAAGGAACTTCATCAGTTAATCGACCATATAAACACTTATCTATGCAAGGTCTTCCTATTGTGTAGTGCCATGCTCGGTTTGTGACTGCGTTCTCTTAGAATTTTGCACGTAGAGCGCACTTTAATCAAGCCTCCTACATTCATCAACGGGAAATTTTTTCGTCATCTGGCAATAAACCTTTTTCCCTATAATAGGGTATTTTGGCATCGCTAGAACGATTTTGCTTTGTAATTAAATACACTTATTTCATGTGGTTTTTTAAGGAAACCCAAAAGTTAAGAAAATATCTTATATTGAAAATAATAGCTTAAAAAATACATGAAAATACGTACTAGTAGTTACGTGGATTGTTGTGTTTTTTATATTTTATAATATTATTGAATTAGCAAAGGGGATTAACGCAATGCAGATTATTCTACTTGGTGCTCCTGGAGCTGGTAAGGGCACTCAAGCACGATTTATTACAGAGAAATATAGTATCCTGCAGATATCCACCGGAGATATGCTACGTGCTGAGGTTAAAACACAATCCGAATCTGGCAAGCAAGCCAAAGCACTTATGGATGATGGTCAGCTAATAACCGATGAAATGGTTATAGCTTTAGTCAAAAAACGCATCAAACAAGATGATTGTCGTAATGGTTTTTTACTAGATGGGTTCCCTCGTACCATGCCCCAAGCACATGCTATGAAAGAAGCGGGTATCCTAGTGGATTATGTGCTGGAGTTTGCGGTGCCGGATGAACTTATCATTGACCGTATCGTCGGTCGTCTAGTGCACGCGTCTTCAGGACGAATTTATCACATGAAGTTTAATCCACCCATTAATGAGGGTGTAGATGACTTAACCGGCGAACTATTGACTACCCGCCAGGATGATCAGGAGAAAACCATACGCAAACGTTTGGTAGAGTACCATAAACAAACTATACCTTTAATAGATTATTACCGTAAAGAAGCAAATGCCGGTCATACTCGTTATTTTACTATTGACGGCACTCGCCAAGTTAACGAGATTAGAGCCAAACTGACAACTATACTCGGCTAATTCATCTACTATATTATTCTATATTATTTTTGTATAACTAATCGACTAATTAACATAAAATTAAGACAAAATTAATAGACCTTACTTACTACAAGTCACTATTTATCGGCCAATGGGTGAGAGAAAAAGTGGACATTACATCCAGAAACATTCATGAGTAAACCTTAGCTCTCTTAGTTTTTTGTTGACATCGCGTCTTTAGAAGATTTTTCTAAAAATCGATTATACTTTTGTATTCTCTCCCCTGTGGGCAGTTGACACTGCTAGTTGCATTTCTTTAAATAACACAAATGCAATTAATAATAAATTATTACTACAATACCGCCTTCGACAGCATGTATTAACTTTTATAAATTTATACTATTGTAACTAGCGACGAGAATCCATAAGAAACCGGTAATGAGTTCAGAAATACGGAATACTAATGATAGATCTTACTACACTAAAATTTTTATTCCATATGGAGCGCTATTTAGCCAAATTTTCAACGATAAACAATGGTAGTGCATAGCGTGCATTTTACTATAAATGCTGTACGATGCTATGTATGTTATCATGTCTATTAAATATGGCTAAAATGTATCAAAACATTAAGAATGCATGAACCGATAAACTTGTAGAATAGCGTGCAAGCGCTACTTATTGTAATCAATAAATTGCCAATTTATAATTCTATTGCCATATACGTAATATTATAATGTTACTGCTAGAACAGAGGCTCAATTTGGGACGCGGTAGCATGTATACAACTTAAAAAGGCTAACGCCGTACTGTATCAATAAGATTTGACCAAAAATTCTTAGTCACTTTCCATACAAGCATAACACGATAAATCCTTACCGAAGATAAGGGTAATATAGAGTGTTTAATTAATCTAATTTCGATGCAATTACCTAAATAATTAAACATATCGAGATAAAACTATAGAATAGTTAAATTTATGCTGGAAAGCATAAATATGCTATATATTACGTCGCTGAAAGGCAATATAAATTATTTAAAGATGCTACTTTAACTTATTACGGCGGGTTAATAACAATCATTGCCGCATACTTGCTGACACTTTTCTCTAATATAAGCGCCAGTGCATATTTGTAGCGCACACTAAACAAAGCGGTAGAATGCAAAACTATTTACTTTAGTTCCTGTATGAGCAGAGCAATCATACTTTGGCAATTTCTCGCCTTTGATCAACTACCTACGTTGCTCCACGCTGGTGATGTAATCACCCTTATCATAGTGCTCACGCACTATAATCTTTAAATCGTATTAATGTTAGCGAGCCAGAGCGCCACAACCCTAGCCTAAAAAACTATTGAGAATAAGTCACTAAAAATTAGCGGGCTGTATCTAGTCGCGTTAGTTTTATAATCTCAGCGCGCACAGCATTTCCTAATACCGCATTGTACCCTAATCACGTAGAACATTCACACGAGAGCGGGTATGCTCTCCACTACCATCGGGCATACCCACCTGCACAGCAGATTTACTCCGATCATAATTCCGACAAGGCCATAAACTACGAACAAGACGTATGGATCACTTATCAAAAAGGTAAAGGAGCCTTGTGCTCCTTTTTGGGTTCGATAACATCTCTTTTATTAGCATAACTCGTTAGTTAACCCTTTAACAGAGCGAATATCAAAGGATTAATCATTATTGATAGAATCGTGCCAATCAGTACTAAATGATGTCTTTGTTCGTAAAGTATACTAAGCATGATTCCTAGACCGGCTAAAATAAACACGAATTATCCAATTTAAACCATTCTTATTACGGCAATAATCAAGGTAGTTCGTTGTGTCCCGCCGAACAACTTGACTACCACGAGAGCTGCAACTTATTTCCCAGTAAAATAATAGCCATAGTTACCATCATTACCAGCGGATCACACAGCAAAATAGTGGAGTCAAACAGCATACCTACGAAGACAAACAATAGCATGGTAATGCGTCACGTAACGACATTGTCTAGTATGCGATTTAATGGCTGAATTCAAATTTATTTAACACCTGCGCTAGCAAAAGCGCAGAAAGTAAAAAGATCTCGAAGAGCTCGACCGCACCGAAATCAATACTCAGTACTAATGCAAGTACAGCAGTGATGAACAAATCACAGTATTCGGCACTAACACACTATTTGCTAATACCAACGACAACAGAATGGTAACTTAATACGATCATCATCGTGATACAAGTAACCTACTTTAACGATATTGAATATTACAGCTAGAGACAACGTTTAGCGATGCTAGCATTCTGGGTACGAGATGTTATAGCAGACAGCTGATAATAATACCAGCTTTAGCACTATAATCAAATTTTTGACGATAAGCTAGCCAATGGCAATTGGAACGCAGCTATCTATCAATAAAACTTATTGTTCTTACAAAGAGCGTAGTAGCACTAAAGTGTTTGTGATAGATAGACGTAAACCAAAATACCAGGACATTGAGCAATGTTTAGCTCATAACGCAGGAAACAAGCCATCCTAATAAACATCACTACCGCAATTTGAGCGACGGCACCCAGAATGGCGATGTGTTTAATCGCAATGAAATCTTTAAGGAGAAATGTAGACTGAAGTCAAACATTATAAAATCCCCCAGCTCTGTTAGCTTAATAGTTAACTAGGGGGCAACTAATCCGTGGGGGACGACTAACACACACTGGTAGTAAATATATACGACTAGAAGATAGATACGCAATTAATCTAATTATTTTCCAGAAAAATGCAAGGATAATCCTTCATACAATGATATTAATAAGAGGCGTCTCCTGATGCATCAAAACTTTTCTGTTATCAGTTAATTTAAAATATTTCGTATTAAGTTTACGGTGTCTTGCATAAGAAGACACGTTATTTACGTAAAATAAATAAATAAGATTAAAGTAAAAGATGCTAACCAGCCACTACATAGGTACCCAACGGCATTTGTTGTAACAAAATTTTTAGTAATGATTAATTACTTATCAAGTAGTTATAAATTTGTAACTGAAAGTAAAAAGAAATGATTCGCAACCGGGTGATAACGTCAAGACTGGCTAGCGGTGGGGCAGAAGAAGTGCGTTACGGCTGAATTTACGACGGCAAAGCCTGTCCTTGTGCACGTGCAAATAGCAGATGCAAAATAAATGATCAGAGTACTTTTTTATAATCATGGTTAACTCCATAACATAATAGCTACATTAAACTTTAAAAGAATCTTGATAGCCACCATTTATGTACCATAATCCAATGATCATACGGTCTTATCTAGCACTAGATATTAATGTTAGTATATTGCTAAAGCTCATCAGCATCACACATCGGTACTCCAGAATTCTGATACATCCACTCGGCAGCAATAAAAACATGGAAATAGCTAGGATAAGTATGTAGCGAAGATTTCTGCGGAAAGAGAAAAAATTATAAATGTTTTAATACCAACCAGTGTTATAGGCAAAAGCGTTGTGCTTTAGATACACAATCCAAGGTCAGCACTAATCAACACGATGACTACCATAACGGGGCATAAACACCTATTATATCTCTATTCAGCCAAATGATTATACATGGCGCATAGATTACTGCTTTTACTTCTGTAGTATTTGCTATATTATTCTGTCTAGCGCGTGGTCTACTTACTCATGCTTAGTTTAAATAAATAACAAGCTATCTGTATCTGCCGCGGCGGCGATTATATTGTAACTTGAACGCATCGGTCAGCATAAAACCACTTTAAGCCAGATATCGCCCGAAAAATATTGCGTCCTATTAATTGTTAAGCAGCACAGGCTCCGATGTCCT
Organism: Sodalis endosymbiont of Henestaris halophilus; assembly: GCF_900161835.1. GTDB lineage: Bacteria > Pseudomonadota > Gammaproteobacteria > Enterobacterales > Enterobacteriaceae. The sequence continues at coordinate 1,480,771 of NZ_LT897836.1, forward strand.
AGGCGTGTAGCTTACATACCAAGACTATCTGTGATAGTGCGGAGTTAAGTATAACCAAACTGATAATTATATTTTTTCTTGCTGCAAAGCGTAAATTACGAACCATAACAGTCAGCGTTAGAAAGATCACCGATAACCAGTCAAGGTGTGATAAGATATAAATCTCAACTTTCCATTCTGGAATTTAATAACTATAGCCATCAACATAATTAACGTGTAGTGTGCAAATAACAACACTAATGCTGTTAATAACTCGTTAATAATATACGTGCTTAAAAGCAATTATTTTAATTATCTTTAAATTTGCAATTGCATCACGTCAAAACACAAGGTATAAACAACGTACTAAGTATCATATCGATTTACATAAATAAAATATAAATTTACTAAAATTTATTTAAATATATCTATGCATAGCGTATAAAAAAATCTGCATCGTTGTGATAATTAAATAAACAAAATATCATAGATACTTAATTTATTATATGCATGTATTACTAGCAGCACGTCTGCGTTTGAAACAAAATAGTGAGCTAACAATTATCACATTTTAATACATCGGCATTATCTTGAAATGCAATAGTAGCTTTGTTAATTGACAATACATTAATATTAAAACTCTTTTATATTCATAAATAATAGTAAAAGCATGTCAGTTGATTATGATGTGCAAAATATTTTTGTGTTTAATTTTCTCTGCAGAATTTTTTCTCTACAATTGACAATAAGTCATGCTTAATTATTTTAATTTAACAAAATATTTCTGTAGTATATAAAATATATGTGCTAAGCATGCTTAGGTAACTTTGTTTTATAAAACAAAATGCGTAATATTAGTCGTGTTTAAAATTTATATATATTAACATAAATGTTATAGAATATTTATTCTGGTTTTTAAACTGCTAACGATCGATTTAAAAAATCACTAATTTATCAACGATAAATATAATATCCATGAAAACGACTCCTTTAACTAATTTATGCATTAAATATCTACCACTAACAGTTTATTAACCAAGATTAGGATGCGCTTATTAACTATTTCACTTTCAAAATTAAACGTCATTGATAGCTTTATCTAAGCTCGCAAAACTGTTATAAGATAAATTATAGGCAACTGATTACTAATCTAACGTTACATTATAAAGTTTTCGCAATTCAAAAAAATAGTTTGATAAACATCAAACTTAGTAGATAATTGCCTTACTGCGAACGGAAGTATATTTAAAATCATCTGTGCGCTATCATAAATTTTTACTTTAAAAACAACTAATTTCTAGAGATTAATAAAGCTTATCAAGCAAACATAACTAATGTCTTAAGGCTATATTAATATAGCGGTCAACGAATAAATCCAAGACCAACCTTAGGAGTATCCATAATTTATTAAGCGTATTTTATCTTCTAACCTTATTAAAGTAATAATAAGAGGAAATCACAACGTAAAAACATTAGTGATATGCTATACTACTAAATTTCTATCAAAAGTAAATACAGATATTAGGTATAAAGATATTATCTTATACTAAACGATTTTAAAAATGAAAGATAGTATATATACTATCTTTTTAAATATCACTTATTATTAATATCAAATACACTTCTTAAATATCAATGCATAAAGAAACATATAAAACTTATGGTATAAAATACTTAGAGTTGCATAAGACAAATAATTACTAGGCTTGATAATTAACATTAAATTATCATAAGTTGTGTACTTATATATAGGTCTTGCTCTATTTTAGTTTTGTCTTTTACTTATCAAATAATGTTTAATTAAATAAACCTATTTAATAATCTTAAGATGCATATCTTATAAATGTAATTTTATTGCTATAAATAAGCTGATATCATCTCTATCAGGTAGATAAAATTAACCGTTTTATCTTTAACGCTGATCAAACATATAATTGAATAAAATTTATCATATTTATGCTCAATTCTCAAGTGATCATTCATATCAAATATTTTACAATGAATATGAAATAAGGAATTAAAACAAAAGACACCACTCAAAATAAAACATTAGTTGTAAAATACTTTAGCCAACTAGGATCATAATCCAAAATCAACCAATATGAGTCACGATATTAATAACCACTGCAGTTTATTGATGACTTAATAATTTTGATAACATGCAGAAATATAATCATAGTCATACGTAGACGATAATAAATACTTACTTTTACAACATAATTTATTATTAAACCATGTTTATTAGAGAAAACGATGCAACTAAAATATTTATAAATCTATTTGCCTTCTTTATTTGTAGCAATTCTTCAATTTAAATACTATAGTAATAACATTTAGCAGTGTTATCTAAAACACCATCAAGAAATAGTATTTAGATATATCTATTCAAAAAAAACCATAGTATGAGATACTATCTAAGTTTATTTTTATTTAATGTAAAGACTACTAAAAAAGCTGATCGTGTCTCGCTTGATGCATTATGTTAGCACCGTGCTGTAACAGCATTTTGCGCAAGACAATACTTTATTAAAAGTAATAATATTCCGGATTTGTATATTACGTAATCATTTGATTACATAACTTATTTTACACTAGACTAATCAATCGACATATGTTTTTGCTGTAGTTATTAAAACCACATATTTATAGCTGCAATATATGCAGTACTAACTATAGAGTTTAGGCGGTTGCTAAATTTGTTAAAGATACCAAGATCAAAGTTTTATATCTTGAAGTACTATTAATTATCCTTACAGTAAAGCAAACGCCACTTTAGACATCAAATCTATCCTTACATAGTATCGAGGAACAACATTATCAATGGAACGCATAACGATTACAAAACATATACAACAAAATATTTCCTGAAAATGATCAGAGAACTTGTGTGTAAGTTTCTTTAAAAATAAGTTTTATTGCTTAGTTATAAAGCTGTCTGTTGACTATCTTGCCAGAAGTAAATAATCTATTATGCTAATAATTTATCTATGACTGATTTCAGTCATAAATTATCTCTGATAATATGCAGTTATTATAATCATATTCATGGTTAAATTTAAATTTAACCAACATACTTAATTACAATAATTTACTATTTATGTAAACTACACTTAGTCATAAGTAAGTGATGCATTACTTACTGTTAGGTTATTTGTTTTATTAATTACATCATTATATATTATGATGTGATCATACAATATTATTTATATAAATATCAATAAATATTTATATAAATAATGCTGTCATAAACATAACTACACGGGATATGCTAAACCCTACTATATATTTTACATACAAAACAAATTATTTAATATAATTAAATACCAAAATTGATAAATTACAACTATTTAACATACAAACAGGTCTTTTATTTAAAAAATTCAATTAAACAAAGAATTTACACACTTGTTAAGTGATATCATTAATTGCTTTATTAAAACAATTAAATTAATTCATGATTAAAATTTAAAATGATAAATTAATTAATAAACTTAGAATAAATTAAATAAAAGTTATTTCTAAATTAAAATACTTTTAACAAAATGTATCGATATTACGTTTTTAAACAAAATTTTGCATGCGATCTTTTGCAAAAAATAAAACATTTAATATTATAAATTACTAATTTTAATTTTATTAATAATTAAGCTGCGCTAAAAATTTAATCAGTTTAGCATACTAAAGTCAATCAAAACCTGCATAAATCAGAGGAGAAAGAAAACAATAAAATACATAAATAACTTAATTGTAATTTTAAGTATCGTAAATGTATTGATAACTATAAATTTGATGATATCTAGGTAATACTCTCAAGTAATTAATAAAATGCTTTTGTTAGCATTTATGTCGGTATACTTCTCAGCGCAAATAGCTAAACCAATAACCTAAATTGCTTAAATTAACTTAACAGCAAGGCTGATAAATGACGAGCCCTTAAACAGTGCTATAGTCACTTAGATCCCTGCTAATTTACTGACAAATATATTATTACTTACAATAAGTATTGTATTAAATATTGCTCAATAGTAACATTAAATTAATTAATGGGTAATCTTCTTAGTAGAAGAAGCGATCTTTCAGCTCCATGACATGATCATGATAATTTACAGCTAATATTGATAGTTATAGCATTTTTGCTTATGGGTATAATTACCAACTATAGTATTACTAAAATGCAATAACTAAGGTAAATTTAACTTTTATAATTTAATCAGCACTGCATAAAAATGCAGTCTTTTAATCTAAAATCACAAAGAAATATATTATTAATTTAGCGATACAAGCATCGATACTTTAAACGCATATATATGCTGCAAGTTATGTACTAGGTAATAAAACCATTTTGCTTCGATCAGAGAAAATTGTTATATCGTCGCAAACAACTAGTTTTACACTCTTAATTATGCTGCCATTATCTAGAGTAAATAGTCACCTTATATATCACTGGGTTATAGTAGCTTTTAACTCATTTTTATTATTCCACCTACGGTGTTTTAACAAAAACACATAGATATTTCTTGTCAAGATCTCTATTTTAACAGCAATTTTCTATTTTGCAATATCGATTTTATCTAACCTGCCCTTAAAATATCGTGAGTTTGAAAATTTATCTAATTTAAGTGCTGAACTTACGTAATAGCATACAATTCTTATTTATCATAAACTACAACAAAGAATATTGACTATTTATTTGACTTACGTGATCAGGAAACATTGATAATACAGCAGTTTTATCGGTAGTTATTCTCAAACTTCATTGATTAATTTTGACTAAAGGAAGATTGTAGCAGTCACATCATTAAAGCGAGTTTTGTTAACTTTATTAAAAGTATATTTATTAATTTTGTTTCAATATACTCCCTTACTGTTCTAAATAAGCTTAACGCAACTTGCGTTGCTATCTATTTTGTAAGCTTTATTGCAAATACACACATCATAGTTTGCTACTAGTTATAAACTAGTTGCTAGTAATAGCTAAGTAGGTAAGATTAAGTTCAGACTTAAAATCAATTTTACAAATTATTGTTATATGGTAAGGAGAGAATAAGATTCTCCTTCAGAATTTTGGGGTACTACAACTAGGCAATAAAAGTAACTAGATATCGCTAATTAAGACGGTTATTTTATATAATGGTGCACTCCTAGTAGGAGTAAATAAATTTTTTGTCCTGGACTCATATCCTTATTTTAATCAGACCAGAAGATAACGCACATAGTTTTACTGTTGAATGTTATCAATGCAATAAAACCGTTCTGATAACCGGCGCGATGCGTCATCGCAAGTCATTGTCAGCGTTTTATTGTATTTAACCTTATTAATAGAACAAGGTTCACACTATTCATCATACAATGTTGACAACAAGACTGTCGCTTTAAACTACAGTAAAGCAACATTATCCATCATCAGCGTGCGCCTATTGAACACATGCAACCGTGTTTACCTTCTATTAGAATTCACCAGTAAATCTCAAAAGGTAGTGGTCTCTTTAATTGATGTGGTCAGCAGATCTATGCTCCAGATTTGGCTATACTTATTTTGTTGAACTCAGTGCATATTTTTACCGAATTAATTATACAAATACCATGTTTTACTGTCACATACACTGCTTTACGTTTTGTCAACAACTGGCGATCTTAGCTTCCGTATCGTTGCTCTCATGTTACATAACGCATATGGCTATCGTAATTTTCTTCTTTGTGCAGTTTACACATTATCCTCAAAGAACTAGCTACTTCCGATGTAATAATGTTTTTACTTAACCAAACATGGTTACATACTTTATTTAAAAAAAGAGATTGAACAATACGAATTGTCGTTGTTTGACGCGAGGAATACTGTGCGATGGTTTTATACTTTGATCTCTGCAAGACTATATGCAGCAACTAGAATTTTATCTGAGCACTATTTATTCGCATGAAGCAATTAATACAGATAACTCGACCTAAAGCTTTTAAATGCGTCGCTGAAAGCCCAGCGTAACAAAAACATACCCCATATAGGGGTAAACTGCCCCTTTTTTGCGTATTTAACCGTTTTGTAAGCAAAAGTTGCTGGCGCTATCTACTGGCGCGTATTCCGCAAAGTAAAAATCAGAATATAATTCTTCAGCAAATAAGAGGTACTGACATAACGTCAGGTTATTTCGTTAAAATAACTATAAATACCAAGAGGAAATAGACATAAACTTTTGACCAAATTAACATAGAGTAAAGTATAAGCATTGATGTAGTTATTGTCTAGTTAACTAGTACAATGGAATGATTTACCAAAATATGTATACGATTGATTATGTAACGTGACGCAATTTTACACCGACAATTCGCAAAGTATTTTATGCCCCAAAAGTCGTAAATATTTTAATACTCAATTATACTATTTCTGAATTTATTTTTGTTTAGATTGCTGCTGCGAAACGATCATGATTGCAATAACGATGCGCTTATCTATAGCGCTAAAATAACGTTTTAGCTCCCTGAGTGCTAACATTATCAGTTAGTTACTAAAAATTAATGTTTTTCTTGTATATTAACCGCGCTGTAAAAACTCACTCAAACGCTATTGTTTTGGATAAAAATCCAAATTTTGATTAAAATAGAACATTTTGATCTCCACAGCATGATTAAGATACCGAAACAATCGGTTTATCAGATTAACTTATCTCCTCGTACAGCTGGAGGTTTGCATACTAAACGCTTAATCTGTAAATTGTACTTATCAAAAATCATAGACAGCCTGAACTAACTATAAATCGGCTGCGCGCACTCCTATCAGGAGTGCTATACTTAGGCTGATTGAACTACTGTAGAGCTTAGTGCTGCTCGTCAAACTTAATTTTCAGCATCTAGTCTTGTTAAACATACGTGGATGCTTTAGCAGCAACTTTTTACAGAAATGCTAGTACACCATCCGTTGATGTCTCTGTATAAGAGCACTGATATGTCACATTTTATGATGCTTAACGAACCGTAAACCGTTTAATACAAATTCAACCAGGCTCAGCCTGATATCGAGCTACTATTCGTATATATTTTATAGAATAAAAGTAATCAACAGGCTAAGCTTGCTTTGCACGTCCGCACTTGTCGATCGATTTTTGATATCGTAGCCGAAGGCAACTAGGTAGAGACGTCCGTCATCCGCTACCTAGTAGCATTCAAATTTTGCTATATAACCAAAAGAATTAGGCGGCAGATACTAAAACATCATTGAATAATTTCAAAATTTGATGTCCGTAGCAAGATTTAGCGCAGACAAAAACACACATTAGCCATTCCAACACTAAGCCGTAAACTTGCTATTACTCTATTAAAATAATAGTCAGCACTTACAACAATAATTGAATTACTCAGTCGCAGGTTAAAACATGCGATTAACAATATCCTGTTTAGACTTTAGGAGAAGAAATCATATTCCTGCTCCTAGCACAACTGAGCTAACCCTCTTGGGTCAGCAAACCTACACGTATAATGCAAAAGATACTCACTAATATTTTAACATGAGCTTCTTATACCGCAAAATGCAGCAACAACGTGCAGTTGAGAATATCGCCAATAGAAAAAACTCGAGTAGGAAAGTAAAGCGCATTACATGCCGCAAAATATCAAGATGATAGCAAAATGGAAAAGAATATGTGTAAAAAAAAGCACATGACTTCCACAAAGAATTTGCAAGCCTCATGGGCTAAATTATGTAACAATTCCTCTTGATGCCACCAGCTGTGCTGTTTGGCCATAACCAATTTTAAAAGCAGGCTCGCAGATTTCCATCATTAATAGTAAGAATAAAGATGGTAAGAGATAACAATCAAGATTCGCGGCAATGGTATTTTTAAACAAGATAGCTGCGGGAGTATTCAGCATCGTTATACATATAATCAGCAGTGAAAATAAACTGCGTAAATATCGGCGTGAAGTTTAATTGCATAAACATAAAGTTAATATATGAGTGCCGGCGACTTGCTGGCTGCAAGTCTCTTAATCAATTTTATCTATCGGTAGTAGCATTCTCTGAAGAGAGGTACTGAAACGTACTGAATTTGTCTCTCTTTTAGAACATGAGATACTATGCGCCTAATAAAGTTAAGTACTATATCTGCTTGCGATTGCAATAATAAATCATAAGCTTTTCTCTAGCATTTAAGAGAAAGAATAGTTTCACATATAATTTAACCCACAAATTAACGAAGCGTCATCAGATAAGTTTTTATAATTACAAATACTCATACGCATATATTCTTAAAATAATTAATAATGCAGGAGCACCCACTAATTTATGTAAATTATAGGTGAAGTTTTCAGTTTTTGTCTAGTCATAGATAAACGCAATATAACCATAGTCATAAGATGAAAACTGCATCATACCAGTTGCCGTATAACATAAACTATTTAGCATTTACCCTCATACCAGAGACATATAAGTAGGTATCGGCAATCATCTACAATAGGTTGTTGTTAAAATTAAACACAATGTTTGCTTAGTTATTTTATCGTTAAAATATAAACGGTGTAATCGAGTCACTTTTCCTTCCAGCGCAACAAAATTTATTTCGCAACCGCATTCTATTGTAAAATCTTTTATAGATTATCCTAGGTTTAATTCAAAATAAGACGAATTATAGCTGTGCCCTTTTTAGGATGATTTTTGCTAACATCAGCAATTAATCAAAAAAAATAGAAAGATTCTTCTTGAAGAAACTTCTATTTTAATAGAGTTGAGAAAATATTCGATGAAATTAACCGAATTTTTTTCAGTTAAAAAAGAAATTGACTGGTATCTAAAGTAGATACTTTATTAAAAGTAATTTTATATGTCATAATGTGTGGTGAACAAAAAATCCCTTTACCGCAAAGGGATACTAAAATAGTACCCAGGTTGATATTCATCAAGGAATATTCAGGATCTAAATAGCACAAATCAAAACAATTTCAAATACAAACTACTTAAGGGCGTTGATATGTATCCTGCGCATGCTGTCAATAAACTAAAGATTAATTTCATTGTGTATAATTAATACAATACATGCTTATTCAGCATAACAACATCACTGTTCCTCTATCAGTTATATTGCAGCTGGCATTAGCGCTTGGTAGAGCCTTAAATCGCCGATGCAGCAACAAAATGCTTATTACATAAGCAAATATCCTCATGGTTATTGCCAAGGTACCATTATTTCACCATGTTTATACCTTACTTAATTAATTACATAATTAATATGTTAATCAGAGTAGAAAAGCAAAGTCGTATCCGGAAATTATTGCAATACAAGGTTGTAAAACATACGAGTCAGCTCTAGCTACTTAGTCGCCAAAAAGTGCATGAAAATAATAGTGCCAACTTGGCAAAATCCATAATCTGACAATCAGAAACTTTGGCTTAGTGCGAGGCCATATGGGCAACATCAGCGGCATCTGGTTTATATAGTGGCCGAACGGTGATGTATCTCTATAAAGTAGTTACATAATCTATGTAAATAACGATTAAAAAATAGTAACATTTTGCTAACTGACATATTTCCGCAGCGACGATGCCTGCTCTCCTCTAACTTTGGCAAGACATCAGTATCTTTTAAAGAGCTCTGCACGACAATGTAATGGGCGTGCAGAGCTCTAAATGAAACCTAAATATTAATTTTATAAATCCATACCCGATAGTAGCGCAATAATCGTCGAAAAAGCTGATGTTAAGCTAGATCAGGTAGTTAATAAATTCACCTTATAAGTATAAGAGACCAGAAAATAACAGATCGATGCTCATAATCTCACTAAATTGTACAATGCGATGGAAAATACATTGACGGCACGATTAGACAAAATTGAGGAAAACTGATCATTGCATCCGGCAAGCAAAATATTTAAAGTATGAGGCTGGTGAACGCAAATAAAGAATTATCGATTATACATAACAGGGACTAGCCGACATCGTAAATGATAATTTCTTAATCATAGTAGAAACTAAACTACTAAACAAAAATATAAACACAATAAATGATCGGTCATTAACGCTTGATAGTAGTTGAGCAAATGCACCTCCAATTTTTCATTGGTTCTCATTTATGCTCATTAAAGAACCGAAGATCTACCGAAAAGATATGGTTTTCTGAGAATGGCAGTATAGTACTCGGTAAATAGTATTGATTAGTTGTCAGTAATATCATTGTGTTCATCAGGGATAACAGCTCTCCTGATAAACACTGCAAACTAAGATGGGAAAGCAATATGCTTCTCTAACTCTCACTATTTTTAACTAACTGCTAAGTTGATTAATACGATCCTGTTTGAATAGTTCGCTAGCGCTATGCTGTTTCAAACCCGAATTGATATAATCGAAGTTTAGCTAAAAGTATTTACTACAACCCGGCTTTTAGTTTTACTTACTTAGCCTATTTATTATCTTTGATGTATATACTATATATATCATTATATATAGCATGGTGTAACATGTTTGCATATCTTTCATAATTTTTAGCAAGATAGCCGACCAGAAAATATACAGCACAAACGATACAAATCGATAAACTCCTAAACAATATAAATTTTAATATCGTTGAAGATTATTTTCTGGGAAGTAATCATTAAAGATATTTTTGCATACAGAGATCTCGCGGCTTGCGTTAGCTCGCTCTATTATCAATGAGTAGTGAGTAAATAAAATGATAATGCAAGAGGTTTATGGCAAAAAATAGATCTTATGAACCAGAAAAATCTGCCCTCTTTCAAAAATAGTCGATAAAGTGCATTTATTCTGCTATGCCGCCATATACACCTAATCTTCACAAGCACAATCAGCAACAGCTGATTGTTAAAATTATTAACGCAAAATTTTTGGCAAAGATGAATGGTCTATAATTTATGGACGTCATTTTTAATAAACAATTATAGAATAACATTCTCACCCAAAATTTACTTAACGACTAAATTTCTTACGCTTAAAAATGTTAGCTGCACGGTTAAATTAATAGATTTTTAAAAATACGAAAGAGCTGTTGCTCTGCAACCTTCCACTCCCAAAGCTAGTTGTTAAATAAATGCTAACCGAAAGGTGGTACCGCTTACTTAATGAAGAAACTACTTGAACATAATCGCGCGTCAGTATTAACATGTACGGTATCAAGAATCATTCTTATTGCAAGAATATTGCGTAATATTTAGCAATAACTCTTAATTTAATTTAGGGATTGAGTGTAAATAGCAGCCTACCGACGATATCACAGGACTGATCCAGATGGGTACATATGCGCGGTCCAGCCCCAGTTTGTAAAGTTACGGAACTGGTCGAATAACTGCGTTTACTATGAGTTAGACGACATTTATTTGTTACCAGACAGATATACACAGTAGCTAGAATCAGCATTATTCAAAACTGACATCGAAGAGGTTTATGTCTAGCTCCTTTTAGTTTTAACCTGCTTTTTGAGCTTCAAGTTTAGTTTTGACTAGAGCTTATTCATAGAACCACGATCACTTGCGTACCAGTGCAGAAGAGCGGAGGTAAAGCAACAGTTCTTTAAAGCAAAGTATTAGCACAAAAAATGAAAATCTTGTAAATTATTACTTCACTAAAACATATTGCAAACCTAAATTTATTTAGGCCAATGAGTTGGTGGCGAAGTTTAGCTCGACTAAATAGCTAAACAATTAGGGCGCTGCTATAAGATCATTCATGATTATAACTTATTAGGAGCTAGTGTGCTCTAAATAATCTACAGTCTAATATATTTCACCTTCAGTGGAATCACTGTTTAGAAATAGACATTTTCGTTAGATTTTTAGGATACCTAAATACATGACCTCTTAGTATTAGTTTATTACTATTAAACGCGTTCTGTTAATTCTGCAAAATAAGAGAATGTTGTATTATTTAGCATTATTAGGCAAGTTTGATATCTATTTTGATAACCATGTTAAAATAATCTTATGTGACTTTTTTATGATAAGTACATAGATGCAAGTGTTGATGTATGCGACTACATAGCTAGTTCTGCGATCAAATCTTATTTGATTGATTATCCTAGTATTATAATTCTTGGTAGTAATGTCCGGCAAAGTATGTGCTTTCATGGTTTTCATTTGGGGCTGTTTTAACGGCATTGGCGCGCTAACAGATGTCCGACTTAATAGACTGAACATGCCGAACGTTAACGCGCTGTGGTGGGAATATAGAAATCATACTTTAACTAAAGTAGTCATATGATCACAGTTAGGCATCTCCTATTTGAGATAAATAACATGCATCACTATTACTGCCTGGTAGGCTTTGATAGTTTAGGTAAAATAAAACTGCTCGATGAGTCTAGCGAGCAGTTTTACCATGTAACTAATAAATTCATCATGATTACCCTGCTCAATTATTTATTGCGCAACTGCTTTTATTTAGCTGCATAAATTCTATTATATGAGCGGATTTCAGAAAGAGTCGGCGGCGTCTCGTCCGGCCTACGGACTGACAGGTAACTAGAATAGTTTTCGATAACCGACAATATCCTAGCTTGTTTATCATTTCTAGATCAAAGGCTGTACGTTGATATAGTCGTTCTCTAGAAGCTTGCCATTGGCTAGCAACATCTAGCGTCTTTCAGATAGCTTGCTTTTAATTTCTTCCATTGCTTGCAACAAACTCGCCCATGAAACTAAATAATGTATTTTCGGGTAGATAGTATAATTAAATGTTGTCTGAACAATCCATCCTGTTAGTAAATCGAACAACAATAGATGCTCTAATTCATCGTTAAGCAGTTCAATACGCAACGCAATTCCGTCGGTCTCAGCAGAGAAAATATTGATGACTTCACCTCGTACCAGGAAACGACCGCGCTGACAAACTTGATCGTTGCGGGTATAATGCAGTTTCAAGAGCTGATTCATTATACTACTATGAGGGATTATTATACCGCGCATTAGATGAAGAATGGTTTTCAAACAATTACTTGGAACTTATAAGCCACAAATATAGAAAACTAACGCTACTACGATGACATCACGCCTCCCTAGCAGACTTTCGTAGCGGATAATCTCATTTGCTCAATATACTCTCGTTAACTAACACGTTTTTCTCGATAAAAGTATCAGAGTTAGGCAAATAAGCTTCCAGATGATAATAGCTGTAATAGGAAACGAAATATTCTACCGCTTTTTCGGGGGCAAAGCATTTATTTTGTTATACAACTGTGCCGCCAGCGTTTTATTTGGTGCCAATACAATGGTAGCCGATTGATAATCAGCTATAACTTTTGCTATGGCAAAAGTTATAGCTGAGTCGGTCACGCCTAATGGGCGCTGACGAGCTAAATTATTTTTAACTATTTTCTAAACGACGAATAGCATTCGATTGATCTTCGGACGGTTTAAACAATGAAACCAGTTTAAATTTTACTCGTTAGTTACGATTACCACTGTTAGGAACAGTGGGCATAGAATAATCTATGAGCATAAAATAAAATATTATTTTTTAATGAATAACACCTAGATACAACACCAGTAATTATCTACAATCTATATTGTATATTTTATTTTCAATAAAGGGAAAGTATTAACTTTCCGAGTAAATGCTTAAACAAAATTATAAATACATCCCTTAGAGAGAAGTGCAACTACTGTTCATCATGCTGCACTTGTTATAAATACATAAACAAAAAAAGCAAAAAAAAGTAACGCATAACTAGCTATCGCATCTACACGTTTTCCTAAAATTAATTAATTTAAAGGTTATCGATGGGAATAACAAATAACGTGTACTATTTAAATTATATCTTTTATATAAAACGACATAACTTAAAAAATGAACGAGGTTAACTATTATCAGTTTTGATATAATCAAATATTATATTGACAAAGTCAATATAAGTGGCAAAATGTCTCCGCTATAGTTAAGTAAACAACGCTGGCGCACATTACAAATACTTTAAAGCACATTTAAATCACAAAATATGCGCTCAAAAAAGACAAAACAAATTACTTTTCTATATTAGAAAAACCGTTCTTATAAAGAATTTATATGTTTTAGACGTCCTATAACCTATTCGGCACAACTATCAATCACGCTAGCGGTTGGATCTGATTGCTTAATAGTTGCTAAAACCTATAGTCGGCATAACCGCGAAGTTGCTTGCAGCGATATACAGATATCTTAAGATGGCTTTTTACAAAGTAAGTTATCCATTATAACATGATACCACTACCATGAACACGGTAAATTAACTCCACAGCCGATCAAGAAAATTCTATGTAATAGATTCATTTAAAGTTGTCGTACGGTAAATATAGTTAACTTTTAAGGCGACACGGAATTATCACAATTACCTTAATCAATTGCCTACCAGGACGTATGTGGGTAGACAACGTCATTTGGCAACCAGAATAGGGGACAAAACTTGTTTATGTATCACGCCGCAATGCGTGCATTGCTCAGCATCGGTTATGTTACAATCTCAATGGTGACACATTGTCCTTAATTAAGTATAAAATAATAATATATAAGGCGTCATTGCTAGACGGCTATAATGAATCTACCAAGAATAAATTGTAAGAAATGATCTGAACGCTATGTTCACTACATTACATTGCTACATAATAGCACCCATGATGAAAATTAAAGCTGTTAATTCTCGACTATAACAATAGCGACTTATTATTGATAATATATCAAGAACTATACTATATTCTTTGAATCATGCAGCACGAAATTTAGTTTTGATTTTATCATTGCTTTGTCTGATTTATGGCGAACGCAATATAAACCCATGGCGGCTCACTGGACAAAAAGGATAGAACGTTGTTTTAACACTCTATCTAGAATTTTTGACCTTAATACACAATTAGATCCTTATCTGATGTTGAATCTATCTACTGTAACAAAATGTCTTATTAGAGATAACATGCTGATGACAAAGACATAAATGGCATCGCCATACTTTTGCGTCAGAAAATCTAGTTTAAACAGTAAGGAGACAAAACCAGACTAAAATACTCTGTCGACAACACATGTTCTACGGTGTTAAATCCAATAATTTAATTTATTATTTCTCACAAAAGTAAGTCGACAGCCTTTTTGCAGCATCATGAAAAGGGATTAGGTTTATGTTCTTCATACTAAGCCCCGCATGAGGCATTACAAGCGCTATGAGAAATGAATGATTAAGATAAATTCACATGCATAATACTCAGTATCAGAATTGCCGATATTCCATTGGATACAAACAACAGGCATTAACTAGCATTGTTTTTCCCTAGAGGAAAAACCAGCTTTAGTTTGTTCTTATATTACTAGTTAATCTACGGCGATTTACCATGCTGATGCGTGTAACTAGTCACATGATCGTTAAACATAAATTCAAGGAACCAGTAATTCGCGTAATTCATTAAACGTCATTATTTCTCTCGTCTTAATCGAGAGATAAAAAATTGCTATGATCTTGAGAATTAATAATTTTGGGGAATATTATTAGCTATATAGCTAACAACTACTAGTCTAAAGGAGTGAAAGCTGGACGCGCAGATAACCTGGCACAAAACTTTTACTCACCTAATGCTCCTAGTAATAGGGGCGTTAGCAGACCCATCAAGATAAATACGCGGCGGGTAAAAAGTTTTAATGCGTTATTTTATTCTCTCGTGGCCATTGCTACTGGCGGTACGTAGCGAATAAATCCCATCATTTTATTACGTTTACTATAAGCAAACGTTAGATGATGTCAAACCGATTGTAACCGTCTGCTATATGCATAGCATGCATATTGGAGCCATGAAAAAACTAACGTGGCACACTGCTAGCAGCCAAAGTAAGCGTGTAAACAGTTTTACCAATAACGAATAACAAGGGGTTGAATTGACCAAGATAATGTCGTTTTTAAGTATATAATAAATTCTACTGCAAAAGGGAGGATAACCTGAACATACCAAAAGTTGGTAGCCATACTAAGCTATAAATAGTAATATAAATTCACTAGTAAAAACTTCACATTAACGATAATATCACACATAATTTATTAAAAATTTAATCAATAAGATCTAATGAGTAAGTAATCAAATACTTACCTTATATGAGTAAAGTAAACTGCATTCTAAACCGACGTTACCAACGTATCACATCTTTAATGATATAAAATAAGTATCATAATCATATATATTATATACAGAAGTAATAATATTTTTAAGCATCTAGCTTGAGATAATATATTTATGAGTATCGTAAAAGTTTTACGAAGACCACTTTTGATTATGGTACATGGCATGGCCAGCTCTAACGGCTAATCAATATTCTAGCGGTATACACACGGCATGCTACTCCCAAGATGCGGGCTTCAATTAGAGGCCATTGGCTAATAAATACAGGTCAGGCTAAAAATATCATGAATATGTCAGCAGCACTGACTATGACAAAGCCATCAACTCAAGAACAGCTCATCGCTATCATTTTACAGGACATATGCTAACTAAGTTAGTTATCTAAAAATATTAATGAAACACCAGCAGGGCAATGATTGACTGTAACATGTATTTTCACCTGATGTATAACACAGGTTGTTTTCAATAAACTACCGTACACCGATGACTAGGAGCGTTGCTAACACGGAGACTTATTTTACGCATACGAGTGAAAAAAATAAAAACTGAGAGATCACTATAGATGTACGTGGAGACTTACATCACCAAGATAGACACCCACATTGGTCCTCGCCCCACCGCATAACGTTCTATTAATGATAGAACGCCCGATTGCGCATCGATGGCGTATACAGCAATATGATCTGATTTCTGCCCCGCCGCTACCAAGAACCGTCCCTGAGGATCGATATTAAAACCACGAATCTGGGTTTCTGTTGCCTGATAACCCAACAAACTCAATACAGAGCCATCTTCCGACACCGAAAACCGACTAATGATACTGGCTTTACGATCACAGCAGTAAAGCCAGCGGTCATCGATGGTAATGTGAATATCCGCCGCCCAGCGAATATTGCTGAAAGTAGCTGGCATGATGTCTAATGTTTGTATAATACGCGGACCAAAACCCGCAGAGTGAATATCAATTACATCGACTGTACCGCTAAGTTCATTAATAACATAAGCATAATTTCCACCGTGATGGAAAGCCATATGGCGAGGCCCTGAGCCTGCCACACATTCTAGTGCCGCGGGACTGAAGGGCATTAAACATCCGGATTGGCCAATCTTATAAAGTCGAATGCGATCTTCTTGCAAGCAAGGCACCCAAAGCACCTGATTAGTCGTATCGACGTTAGCAGAATGGCAATTGGTCAAACCTTTAAGGGTTTGCTGCGGTGCTCCGACAACACCTCGCTCATCTATGGGGCTAACGCTCAGGTAGCTGCTACTATAAGAAACACTGTATAGGGTTGTACCCTGCAAATCGGTGGTAATTTGAGTCGGACTACCCAACAACGGAGCTATGCTGTCTTCCGTCAGCAACCCTTCTTCATCAATGCAGTAACTAATCACGCTAAAAACCGGTCGGATACCGATATAAAGGTGTGTTTTCTTTGGATGGATTGCCATCGGTTGCCCTTTCCCTAACGTATTGACTACTTGCAATAATGTTAGCATTCCCTGACCATCCATTTGCCAAACGTGTATTTGCTGACTGTCCGGACTGGCTACGTAGACAATTTGTTTCACTTATTATCCTTATTGTGCATCTGTGATATATAGCCTTTATTACATTAATCATCTTGACTGTATCCATTTGATTAATGTCACCGTTATTACAAATTGGCAGCCGTAATCACCCCGGTTTTCACTACTGTACCAGGGTACAATATCACAATATGATTAAAATACTTACCTGATAAAAATTTTATTAATTATCGACTGTATTGCGCCTGATCGGAGCAACAATACGTTACTTTCCACTAAAACAATACTAACATTGTTTCTTTTCGCACTTACGGAAGGCACTAAACTATAGAACGCTACTATAAAACGCTTAGGATTTAAACCATGAAAGGTTAGCAAAGGTTTATCCACATAATATTCCATCCTCATAAGAAAACAGCTGTACTACGATGCTATGCGTCCGGTAATCTATAATTTGAAGTTATCGTTAACTCAACCTACCACAATACATTTTATGTAACAAAGTAATCCGTACCATGCTTTGCTAAAAACTTATTGATATAATCTACATCCTCGCAACAATTTTTTAAGATCTACCATAATAATTGTGTTTAAAGACACGATTAATATCGTGAGTTGAAAATTTTGTATTTTGCTTTAAAATATTTACTTATTGTCCTTTGGGGAAATATGTATTTATACCGGTTAAAAGGGGCTGTCTCTGCAGTCAACGATAGCGAAAAAAATACGCTAAATCTAGCAAAAAAATGCAATAATTATGAGGAGAATTGATGCCTTATCTTTAAGATAAGGCTAGCGGCTGGGGGCAAAGTAGCAGCAGATTAATACATACCTGATGATTCTCGGTTAAGATAATACCAGCAGTAATGAGATAAAATTGTTTAATAACATATTAATAAATAATATAAGTTAACAACTCTTATTATATTAATTAATAATTCATTATTTACTAATGCGGTTATTCAAATATTTTATACCGACTAATCTTATATAAACTATGGCTGTACAAGTAGCTGTTTATGGCACATCACCGGATTTATTGATGCGATATGAGCCGCTCTATGGCCTGTATGTTTCTTCACAAGAAGTAGTAAAGCGAACGGGTAAGCTAGTCTTTGTTGATAGCATATGTAAACTAGTATTAATCTTTAAAAATTAAATGATATTATGGACTATATCGATTATTTAGGGTAGTGGTAAATTTTACGCTTAATTTTGCACTAATTCTTGTTAAATATTGCAAAGGAAAAATGTTGTAGCGGTTAAATCATCTGGCATGCTTGCAAAATCTAATAGCTCTCCTTGACAGTTAAACTTGTGCAGCAACAGAACAATATCTTGACAAGTAAACTACTAATTTCCTTGCATGATGGTATAATTTTGCCAGAATAGATTGATTTGACTTTATGTAAACTGATATTATGTGACATTGTTTGATAAGCACTATTAGACCATCGGCTAAAATAACCAATGGTAAGTCCATAATTATTAATATAATCACTAGAACCATAAACAATATTATAGTAGTTATACTCTACTAATTGTAGCTAGTAACATGGCTTTAGCAAAATAATTAATATACTAAACTTTGATATTGTTTATATCAATATTAGTCTGCATTTACACTATTAATTATCGCTTCAGCGATAATTCGTACAGCATCATATTATCTTATCCCACTTTGTGATTCTATCCACGTTTATAAAGCCCCATCGTGGCTGTAACAGTTAAAGAGGCAGTGGATGTGATTTAACTATAGCTGCAAATTCAAGCTACCGCAGAATGACATAATCTTTTGAAAGTCAGCCGCATCTAAACCTTAATTGTGCGAACTGATTAAAATCCAGTACAGCTCATGCTCGACAAAGACGCTGCAAAGATTTCAACTAACTTAATAGTCAGATTGTGCACTTCTGGGTTAACTTTGTTGATTCACAAGGATATCATGTACTAATTCTTAGTATTATTTCACGCTAAGGATACGTTAGAATGTATTATCTATTAATCATCTTGTGTTACTAACTTATAATTATATTAGTATTAAATAAATAAACTCACACCCTAACATGTTCTGGGTGCAAATACAGCAGAGGGAAAATAGTTATATCTACCAAGGAAAATTTTTAAATATTACTCTTGACCTATTACCCCTCTTAATCGACAAAAGGAACGGCCATACTTAGCTATTAATGCAGTCTTTTATTAAAATTTTAGCTATATTTATAGCTAGTTACTTTTCCTAGACTACAAATAAGGTTAACATCCTTTATTCATGCATAGTTAAAGTAAGTAGTTAAATAATATGTAATATCTATTACAATTTGTATTCTTACATCTCAGGCAATATATTAGCCTCATGTACCACCAATATTTTGCAATATAAACTATACTTCTGCCCGGCAAAATATCATCCCAGCAATGTGACTTGCACTGGACGCCTTACCGTTTCTAAGCAGCTTGCTCCTAGTGTGTAAATCTTACTGAATTTTAGTAATTAAGCATAACTACACTTAACACTACCAAAACAGCTTTTGCCGATTACTCAGCACAAGAAAACATAAAGATACTTATGTGAACGGTCCTCTTTGCGCTAGTGTAAATATATTTATGTAATAAATTACAGCATAGTTATATTTTAAGGTAGAAGGGGTGTGCTAATACATAAAAGTGTCGGTATACCGTATTAACACAAACAAAGGGAAATAAACTATGTGAGTTCTATTTAAAGACTGAAGTAGTTACATCAGTAATTATACTTATTCGCATTACCATTTATAACTGACAGCATGTCGTTCATGACGATAAATAACGTCTGTAAGAAAAAATTCTTCTTAATAACTGAGCAGTCATTTCTTAGCCTTGTGTTAAGAACATATACCTCAAGCAATATACGAGGATAATAGCTTTTAACGAAAATTTTCTCCGATCAAGATACTGATGACTACAGATCAACTGCGCCGATCTGCAGTTAATAAAAAATCGATCAATAAATCTATTAATTTTTATGACAATAAAATCTATAATACCTGTACCTTCTGGTACAGAACTATACGAGAAGTTGGCGTCATGAAATTAATATTTAAATCTTTGACCAACGTTTCCGGCGATCAACTCAATATAACTTTATAACAAAATTTTATCCATATAATATACTTTCAATTCGTTACTAGCGTAGCATATTGCTAGTCACAAAGAATTTTTTGGACCTATAAATTCCTTACCCTGCGTTGGAAAGAAATTTTCTGCATTATTTTAATCTGTTCTACCGCTAATTCTTGTATTGCTCAAGTTGTTGCCTAGAATTACGGTGTAAAATTGTCTCCCTCCAGCTATCCTCTATAATGATTTTCGATGCCAAAAACAACCTGGTTTTATGACTATGTTTATTTTGTATATTTAGCCGACAGCCACCTTGTGGTGCTAACTTCATTTCGAGTACGAGATAAAGTCTCTATTTTCGAATGATAACCTGCGATCAGGTACAGGAGACATATCTTGCTAAATATAATAAAAATTTCAGTCAAACTTTAGGCAAGCAAATACCATAACATTTAGCTCCCCTCCTCCTTTAATCTCCCGGGATATTATGGCGATCTGACCTCTTACTCAATGTTAATTTAATAAGACACGTGTGAATTGAACTAGTAGTAAGTCGTCACCTGTACACCTCGAAGATATTATGGTCTGCGAACACCTGGCGTTGGCAAAACTCTCTACACGAATTGCACCCTCCCAACTAAGGAGGCCTTATGAAAAGTTTTTTCCCATCGATCATCGTTATATGCGTTACAATCACTTGACCAAAGAATGAATTCTGGTTTTACCGCTTATTGCACAGTGCTTCTGGCAGGGAATATAGGACATACCATCTCCGAAAACTCTACTAGAGTAGATCAAAATCCGGACTACTATATTTTAAGGACAATCTACGTATTACAAAATATGTAAATCTTAGTTGCCTTATTATTCCAATTCTTATTAATAATTTTCCCGCGTTTATGCTAAATATATACCTGATGCATTAACTAGCTATGATAGCACTTGATACCAATGATAGAGACCTAATACAAATAAGACGCGGAACTAAACAATAGAAAATCACGCACTAATACCAAGCTAACTTTTATTACCTACGAATGAAAGAAAAGCTAAAAAAGTATTTCTGAATATAAGTTGTTATAAACCACAAAGAGGTAGACATGGGGTATTTTAATCCATATCTACACGACACCAGCAAATATTGGCTAACAGTTTACTTGACTAAACAAGTCAAACGTTAAAATATTTACAACTTAAGTATAAACTACAGAAGTATGAATTTATGTTTTTAAACTAGGATGAGACTACGAGTGATATTACGAGCACGTACATTCCTCGTCTGTAATATGTTATAAAAGCGATAGTGGAGTTACTGTGGCACGATAAGGCGATTTAAAGCGCTCTGTTGTTATTCCCAAACGTTTATGCTTATTAGGTCCTCTGCCCGATTTAGCTGGTAAATTTAAGCACCGTCGCGTACTACAAAAGCTTAACATCTTGCTACAGTAACTTAGAAAATGTTATTTCTATTTACTTTATGACGTCAACCTAGCTCGATGTGACCTTTACTTTATAGCGACTACACAGATTAACAATCACATGCACATTTTATATACCACTTATAAGCTACGAAACAGTGTGTAAGTTTACTGTGGCATAAAATGCCTCCAGCAATCTCCCAGGCGCAATCTGATCGGGAAAAACTACTACAAGCCTTTTCAGGGGCAATGAGAATTAATTTTAGCAATGTATGTATTTAGCAGGGCGATTTGTAAAGCATGCCTAAATGTTTATCTATACTCCATGAGTTATAAATACCATTTTAATGGTAAAAGCGTTAGTGCACATATCCCGAGAAGAGTATAAGAATGACTTCTTGCTCTTCAGAGCAAGAGCAAGAGCAAGAGCAAGAGCAATAAATTATACAACAATGATATGGGATGCCTGCCGTAACAATTGCACAATCAGGTTATTGCTGTTAGACTATCATTGCAAAACAATGTTTTTCTGTATGAATGATTTTGTACCATGCTAATTAGCAATTTTCTGCTTTTATGTTTACTAGATAATAAACTTTTCACAATAGTAAGAAGCGAGTTATAGCGGTTACTACTTGATTATTAGTGAAAAAGATTCCCCATAAGACAGACTAACCAGATTATATCATCATTATGGAAGTTAGAGGTATCTGTAGAAAAATTTGCGATAACTTTATTACTCTGGTGATAAGCAATGTGCCGATGAAATTCAACGCTTAATAAGCAAAAAGTAATGTATCATTTGTAATATATAACATTATATATCAGTTAATTTCAGTATAAAGCAACAAAATAATGCTTTCTTGATTGCTAAGATCAAGACACCGGTGTGTTGACGATATCGGTCAATAGCCTATAACTATTTGCCATAGTATAAGATTAAACTAGGCTTAACAACAAATAGCAAATGATAATAAATAAAATAAAAATCTATGCATGCAATGTAAAATTAAAGAATTATTCTTTTATAATGAAAATTTGTGCAAATTGGCGCTGAAATAATTTAAGGCAACGTGCTATGAGCTGAATTAAATTAGTATATAAACAAGATGCGCTACGTGTTTAAAGGAAACGCGTACTAGTCACGGCTGATGCGCTTAACTCGGGGAAGGAGGGTCGGGGATTATTTTATGCTGATGAACCAGCTTAATGACAAAATGATACACCGAGATGACCATCTATTTTAAATAACCGTGATGTTTACATTACATCATAATTCTTAAAAGGAAAGTATGCAAACAAGTGAAAGGATTATGAGCAATCTGTGAAAAATATCAGCTACAAAAAATTTGTAAGTAGCATTTTATGCTTGTCACGTAATTGACAAATTAGGGGTATGCTAAAAAAATCAAATAAAACTGCACGGCTGACAATAAGCCATTTTGGTTAGCTAACCTAAGAAAAATTACCAGAGATTTACTGTCATTCTGATAAACTAGAGCGAGATATAATCATCTCGTTAAGTTTTATTAAATTAGCAGTCTAGTACACTTGACGTTAGGCAGGTTTATATATTATTACTTCGAAGTATTTATTTACGGTAAGATACCTACCAAGAAGCGCTCCATCGGTTCTTATGCGAACTGCACATTTCATCTTACTTTCCGCACTATTTAAAATAGCCACGGCCTGCATACTAACTTACCAATACGGAAGTCTGTAATTCGTAATAATTTATTCTTTGTTTCTAGCTTTATAAATTAGTTTACGTAAGAAATTTATTCATATTGTCATCCTTTAGGGTTGCCGCCTTATATAAGCGAGACATATAATGCATTAAGTTATTACAAAGAGTTTACAACTTTGAGGAATATATTCATGGATGTAACTAAACTAGTCTTAATACGTCATGGCGAAAGTCAATGGAACAAAGAAAACCGTTTTACTGGTTGGACCGATATTGACTTGTCTGACAAAGGCCATACCGAAGCCAAACAAGCAGGACAAGTACTAAAAACAGAAGGATATATATTTGATTTTGCTTACACTTCTGTACTAAAACGCGCAATTCATACCCTATGGAATATTCTCGATGAACTAGATCAGGCATGGCTTCCGGTAGAAAAATCCTGGCATCTGAACGAGCGTCATTACGGCGCGCTACAGGGATTCAATAAAGACGAAACCGCAGAAAAATATGGTGATAAACAGGTAAAACAGTGGCGGCGCAGTTTTGCAATCACCCCACCGGCATTAACTCGCGATGACAAACGTTTTCCAGGACATGATATGCGCTATGCTCACTTAACTGCTGAAGAATTGCCAACCACTGAAAGCCTGGCGTCAACAATAGATCGAATCTTTCCTTTCTGGAAAGAAAAAATTCTTCCTAGAATGAAAAGTAGTCAAAGGATCATTATCGCTGCTCATGGTAACTCCATTCGCGCTATGAGAAAATTTCTGGATAATCTGAGTGAGGAAGAAATTTTGGAATTAAATATTCCAACTGGCATACCGTTGGTGTACGAATTCGACGGCAATATGAAACCAATTACGAACTACTACCTTGATAAGGTTGACAAGATCACTACTAAATTCAACATCATTACCAATGAAGACAGCGCGAAATAACTCTGCCGCGCTGGAATTACTCTTGATAAAGATATCCGGCGCATTTTTATACTGCTAACACTTGCACGGCTTACGCAAACTCAGCTAAATAGCTTTGGATATCTTTCTAACCGAAATAGAAGTATATAACGCTAACACCATAAAAACTATACTAGATGCCATATTACTTTTTATAAAATGATTTCATATCATCACCCTGATGATATATATTTTACTCACTGCCAACTGATGGAAGACAAGAAAACTTTTATTGTCATCATTGACTTTTAAGCGATTACTGCTATTAATGTAACTACAACCCTCATTACTAGAATCAATATCACTAATGTTGTGTACTTAAATTCAGTAGTATTGAATCTAATGAGGCCGTAGTAACTCAAATTTGTTAGATATTCTAAAGTGATTATATCAAGGCACTATCTCACCAAACACAGACCTCTGTAATTTATCTACATAAATAAACAACACGCTATAATTAGACAATAATTAGTCTATCATTAACTTGAAAACTGCTGCCCATGTGGAAATCTTTTATAAGTTAATTCAAACTATAATGGGGTGCTTAGTTTCTCAAAACATAACTCCATCAATAAACAACTAGCGCAAAACTTAGTTGATAATTAAATTTAGCATGAACCCTGCATATTATAATATATGCCACAAGATCATAAATCTAACAGATATCAATCATTACAACCAAACGATTATCATTATTTATTAGGATATTGTAAATATCTAAACATTTGGTATAAGTACAACAAATAGTTAATCTTGATAATGGATTAATCATAAGTTTAGTAAAACTATATTAAATATATTTAACCCCAAGCTAATAACAACATTCAAAATGCTTAATTAATTTAATTCTTAAAATACAACCGGTAAATTCACAAGATGTTATCTTGAAATGATAAATATTATTATCTAGTCAAAGTTAATTTTTATTTTTTCGCAACCTAATGTTCTGCGTCTCGACATCCGCTCTCTAGAAAGAGTTTTCCTACTGAGTCTTACCAGTACGAGCGAAGAAGAACACTACTACTAACATTACACGGAGAGGTAGTGCATTTTTACTATGAAAATGAGGTTAAGCAATAGTACGCGTAATAAAAAGTTTACCCTAGGAGAAGGTTATAATACTGAAGATAGAGATGACTGCTGCATACCTCTATTACAAAATAAATCATCAAATAGTATTTATAATTAAAAATATTAATAATATTAATCACATCAATGTAACCAATACAATAACTAATATAATAACCCCTGCTTCAGATCTAAATCAAACTAAGCCAACATAAAACACCATATGTGAAAAGACGACTATTGCTCAAACATCAAAATTCAAATGCCAAAATTATCTGCCTTAGATTGTCCAGGAGCACAAAACCAGTGTCACGATGTAGTCAACTACGACAAGACTTGTAATATATATAACTAATCTTTATAATGTTAGTCAAGGACTCCATAGCACTATCTTACAGAAACGCAGCTCTCGCGCGCATCATCAGGTTAACAAAAATTTTAGAGACATAACTTACATCTCTAAACTAGCATTAAATAGGTACATGCTCACTAGTACGGGATAATCGCGCAGAAAGAGTTTTCCATGAAAACGAAAATATCTAGAGATTATTCACAAGCTAAAACACGTTGACTGCACATACACTGATATAGAAATTTAAAACTATATACTCTACTAATTAAGCTAAAATCGATACATAAGAATAGCCAGCAGCCGTTTCTATATAAAATAAACAAATTCATATTGATAAAGCATATGTATTACACCATACTTGTAACCATACACGCAGACACATCATGTCAGCAGCCGCCCCACTAAACACGGGCGATATGTTTTTTTTTGATCACCCTCATAGCTTGACTTTTATGTCAGCGCGCATAAATGTCTGCTAACGTCTTTTACCCGCATCTCACACTCAGTCTAAACTTATCTCAAAGAAGTGAGCTAAGACTAGCTATTAATAAGCTAGCTTGCATTAATAGGTAATGTTCGGTATATGCTGACAGATGCAACAGAATTACAGCTGATGTAATCAGCATGTGTACTATTACTGACTCTCCGCCTAATAGTCGATACAGATTTTATTTTCTGTCATTTATTACTCTGTCAGTCTATTTTCATACTTTAACGATGTTATTGATAAAGATCATGATCGTCTAGGGACGTTGAGTGTCGCTTTGAAAATCACATTACTACCTCACAGTTAAACCGTGATATTTGTTACTTGCACTCCATCCCCCAATTAATAATGAATATTTTATTTGTTTAGACTACAGAAAGGTGTAGGTAGCAAAATATATAATCTATAAGCGACGACGGTCTGCCTGTTTTTAGGAACTTTTAAGAATTAATAGACGTTATCATCGATGATGTAAGCGATACTAGATACATGTGCTAATTTTCTATTCAAATGCTTCTGTTAATTTTGGTTTCTTATCTAGCGCTCTATGCGACTCCTTAGCCGAAAACTAATGTGTGAAAACCTGCACGGAGTTGCTAGATGGTACCCCTAAGAAATTTTTGCTATTGAGAAACTTAAGCGAGCATCACACTCAATATTCCCAAAATACGCAATATTCATGTTGATCCGCTCGCAAGTCAACGAGCGGTCATTATTAATGACGATACATAGATAAATGATCATGTCGCACAAACTATAACTAGTATCGTCACTGTATCTCATTACGAATTATATGTTCAAAACGTTTAATAACCTGACAAGCTACGATCCAAATGGATTTCTTCTATGTAAAGAAAAGTTAATTGCGTCATTCTCAAAGCTGAAGTATAATTGAATTTTTATTTATCATATTAACGTTGCTAAATCATAAGCCGTAACTTAGTTTGATGCGTTACTTTTATCATGCCATTACCTATATTTAGAAAATAACTGCTAGTTAGCAGACTTAGGATTAATCTTTTTAGAGCTATTAAAAATGGACAACATTCCACAACTATATTAGCTAGTAATATAGTTATTTTTCAAATGATAGATCATACGTGCAGTTAGTTAGACAAATTAATTTGCGAGAGAAAGGTGGTGGCTCGATATACCAGCCAAAAATGTTTGCTGCGGGACAATGTGCATAACCACGCTAGCGCTAGCAAAAATTGGCTAGCGGACAAGTCCGCTCAGCTATCGCTCATGCTGCCGCTGATTTAGCTCATATATGCGAACTATGGGCGCATAGATTGCGCTTATAATACGCGTGTTAATGACAGTAAATATTTAATTAGACGACCCACAGGGGTGTCTATAAGCGTATTCTGCAGCCAAGACAGGTAATTTATATTCACCTGAATAAGATAGGTGAACTCTACCGGAAGAATCAAGATAGATAAAACCTAATTTATTAAATTACAATAAAAATACACAACCCTTAAAATTACATAACTTTTACTTACAGCAGATTTACTAATGCACGTTTAACTAAGTGAGTATCACCGCTCAGTTATTGATTTTATCTAGGGATAAAATAAAAGTAGAATTATTAAAGATTGATAGTCGAGTGGTTATTGATCCCAATAACTCTCGATATCAACTATGACCTATCAGTTCATCGGATGATATCTAGCATGAATAGATTATCGTTATAGGCTACACCTCAATTTCTGAGATTTAAGCGATAACCAACGCTTGGCGCTTATAATCGCAGAAGGAGCAAAGTTTTTTACGTTAGTTTGCAACCTTTTAGTAAAACGACTTATGTCACTAAACACTACAGCTTAAATATCCAAAACTCACTCAGACTCTCTTAGCGGCGCTTAAGATTGGCTGCGAAAGCCAACATACGATTCAGCGGCAATAGCGCTTGTTGACGCACTGATTCCTCAACCTGTATTTCATGTTCTACTCCGCCTCGCTCAAGGCCTGCTGCTATAGCCTTGAGCCCATTCATAGCCATCCATGGGCAATGTGCGCAGCTACGACAGGTTGCACCATCCCCGGCTGTCGGTGCGTTCAACAAAGTCTTTTCCGGGCATACCTGCTGCATTTTAAAGAAAATACCGCGATCAGTGGCTACAATCATCTGCTGATGCGGTAATGTTTTAGCTGCCTGAATCAGTTGGCTCGTAGAGCCAACGACATCGGCCAAAGCGACTACTGCCTGCGGTGATTCAGGGTGCACCAACACAGCTGCGTCTGGATAGAGCAATTTCATTCGCCGCAGTGCCTGGGTCTTAAATTCATCATGAACAACACAAACGCCTTGCCAACATAGCATATCCGCATCGGTTTTTTTTTGTAGATAACGGCCAAGATGACGATCTGGGGCCCAGATAATTTTCTCGCCTTGACTATCAAGATGCTCTATAAGAGCAACAGCTATGCTTGAAGTCACTACCCAGTCGGCACGCGCTTTGACCGCGGCAGATGTATTAGCGTAAACAACAACAGTTCGCTCGGGATGAGCATCGCAAAACGCGCTAAACTCTGCTTCAGGACAGCCTAAATCGAGAGAACACTCCGCGTATAATGTCGGCATAAGCACTGTTTTATCCGAGCTTAAAATTTTGGCGGTTTCGCCCATAAAACGCACACCGGCTATAAGCAACGTAGTAGCTGGATGGTTACTGCCAAAATGCGCCATTTCTAAAGAATCCGCCACACAGCCGCCAGTTTCTTCTGCCAACGATTGGATCTCCGGATCAGTATAATAATGAGCTACAATAACCGCATTACGCGCCTTCAATAGGCGTGCAATCTTGTTTCGTAAACTAGTTTTCTCCTCTTCTTGCAAAACTACTGGTTTGAGCGGAAAAGGATAAGTGGTAGCAAAATTATCGATTAATTCACGCATTACTGTTCTCTGACACTATGCTACCTCAACACCGGGGAAATGTCAGCTCAACAGCTACCGGTGAGCAAAAGTCTGAATTTTTATTATCAATTTTTAAAAAGATGACCATAATATAACGCACGAAATTTATAGCACTTTGTCGCGCCTAATTTGTGTGTTTTTCCTAAAACATTAAATAAGTAATATAGGATAGTATTTATATAGTTCGTCGTTTGACGTTCTGAGAGCAAGACTGTGACTAACTCACAGATATTACCAGATAAGTTAGCTAAACAAAGTTTGATGGGTCGTGCAGGATTCGAACCTACGACCAATTGATTAAAAGTCAACTGCTCTACCAACTGAGCTAACGACCCAAATTCCTCCGTTTACATTTATTAACAGATCAAACAATTTTTGTCTTAGTAAAAAGACAACATTTTACTGATTAAAAATTTTTAATGCAACTGTTAATTAGTTAAAACATCTCTAGCTTCATCTACTTCAATTAATCTGATCAGTTTTATGCTATACTAACTACTATTAACACTTATAATGACTTACAGTCCCGTGAGCCGTTTCTGAGCCTGCTTAGCCGCCTCAGCACTGGGATATAATTTCCCAACCTGCTGATAAACTGCTCGGGCTTTATCGTTCTGACCTTTTACTTGCATGATCATTCCCACTTTCAACAATGCGTCGGGGGCTTTAGAGGATTTGGGGTATGTTTTTGCTACAAGGGCGAAGTAATAAAGCGCATCGTCTTTTTTACCTTGATTATAATTTAGCTGTCCTAACCAGTAATTGGCATTGGGTTGATAGATAGAATCAGGGTAATTCTTAATAAATTTTTTAAATGCTCTAATAGCCTGGCCGTACCTTTTTTTCTCTAGTACTAACGCTACAGCCTCATTATAATCGGTGCTGGCGGCATGGGCAGCCAACTCAGCGCTTTTTACGACGACCGTAGAAGAAGACATAGACGCCTGAAGTTTACTGTCTTTAGGAACAGTCAGTGCATGGCTTGAGAGACTTTTCATCTGTTGGTAAACCTGGTTTTGTCGTTCGATGACCTGTGACAACTTATATTGGTTTTCTTGAATCTCACCGCGCAACGAGTCAACATCACGATAATTATCAGCAAGTTGTTGCTGAAGTGTGATTAGTAATTTACTATGCGCACTCGTAATACGCTCAAGTTGAGTAACTCGGCTTTCTACTAAGCCAGAGCCTATATGACTAATTGGCGCTTGGTCAGCAGTAACCCAAGATGGCACTGTGCCTACCAATAACGACAGACTTATTAATATATAAGGTCTGAAGTTATTGCTCATAAAAAAACCATTATCTTAGTAGACAAGTACGGCACGACGATTTTTTGCGTAAGCTGTTTCGTCGTGACCTAGTACAGCAGGTTTTTCTTTACCATAAGATACCATATCGTGCTGATCAGCAGAAACACCTTTACTTTGCAAATACATCATCACGGCTTTAGCGCGGCGCTCACCTAAAGCTATATTGTATTCTGGCGTACCGCGTTCGTCCGCGTGGCCTTCAACGATAACTTTATAAGATGGGTTGCTGCGCAAAAAATTGGCGTGAGCATCAATCATTGGAGCAAATTCAGAGCGGATATCGTACTTGTCTAAATCAAAGTAAATGGTATTGTTCCGTTGAAGTTCCTGCATTTGCAGGCTAGTACGCTCTACATACGATGAGTTATTGCCGTTCATGTCTATGCGAGTGCCTTCACCGGCACTCGTGGAAGAATCGTCGCCATTACTAGTGCTTTTGTGAGAACTACATGCACCAATCACCATAACGAAAACTGCTAAGAACGATCTTTTCAGCACCTTATTTAATTGCATTTTATATTATTCCTTATTGTAGTTTGCTATACACACGCATCATAGATACGGCGACCAAGCAGGAAATTTCACCTGCCCATTGATTGTCGGAAGATGCGCTTTGAAACGCCCATCAATTGAGACCAGACGCAAAACAGAATTCATACCTTGCAAAGAACTATAAATCACCATGGTCCCATTGGGGGCGATGCTAGGCGTATTATCTAAGAACGTGTCCGTCAATACTTGTACGGCTCCAGTTGCCAGATCGAGTTTAGCTATATGCTGCATGTTATTATTACTGCTTACCATAACCAAAAACTTACCGTCCGAGCTAACGTTCGCATCCTGATTTTGGAAACCTGCCCAGGACAGACGCTTAGGTGTACCCCCATTTATATTAATTTTATAAACCTGCGGACGGCCACTCTGATCTGAGGTATACGCCAAAGTCTGGTTATCCAGAAACCAAGTCGGCTCTGTATTATTGCTGCGACCATTGGTTATCTGACGAATATGACCTGATCCTAAATCCATTACATACAAATGCAAGCTACCAGTTTTAGACAATGCAAAAGCTAACTTACTACCATCAGGAGAGAAAGAAGGAGCACCATTGTGTTGTGGGAAACTCGCAACTTGCTGTATAGCGCCGTTATATAATATTTGGATCACTAACGCCGAACGACCGCTTTCAAAAGTGACATAGGCAATACTGGTACCGTCAGGAGACCAAGCTGGAGACATTAGTGGCTGCATCGAACGGTGCACCGATATATTGTTATAACCATCATAATCTGATATTTGCAATTCGTATGGAAACTGAACACCATTAATCTGTACAACGTAAGCAATGCGCGTGCGAAACACGCCTTTAATACCCGTTAACTTTTCAAAACTTTCATCGCTAACAGAATGCGCTGCCCAACGCAGCCATTTACGAGGCGCTTTGAATTGGTTTTGTGCTAAAATCGCTCCTGGATTACCCGAGGTATCTACTAATTGATAATAAACCATGTAGTTGTCGCCTGCACTAGGTTGCACCTCTCCTACCACTACAGCATCAATACCTAATTTTGCCCATACAGCCGAAATAACTTGCGAGGCAGTGACCGGCATCTGTGGCAGTAGGGATATATCTAGCGGATTAAATTTACCGCTATTGCGCAAATCGGCAGCAACAATACCGCCGATATCTTCGGGCATCATACCAGATCCAGCCCATTTAAACGGCACCACCCCAATGGGGCGGGCAGAATCTACACCTTGGGTGATTTCTATACGTACTTCGGCATGCAACACGGAAGACCATAAGATTAATAAAACTAACGCTACTAGAAATGCTTTTTTCATTTCATTCCCTAAATTGATGTTAACACCAAGGGTATGTGGTAATTGTTACGTTATAAACTCATTAAACTTTATCAAAACTATTTTAATAAAAATAGTATTTTGCCATATGGATTTACTGAGGAGAAAATCTGAGCGTTACATTTTTAAAAGTCTCGTAAACCTGGGGAGTAGGCGGTCGGGGTATAGTCGCTAGCTTAGCTGCAGATGTAGCTGCTTTACACAGTGACAGATCACCGCCTACAGCAGTTACCGAAAGCAGCAATCCGTCAGGCGCCAATTTGATATATAAATCGCATGTCTTTCCTATATAACTAGAAGCATCATAGAATTTATTGCTTATAGCTCTATTGATTTCTGCCTTATAGGCATCAATTTCTGACCCACTAACCCCACTTTGTTTAGCTTTACTGTCCCCTGACAGTAAAAATCCAGTTTTGGGCACAGGTTTAGAATCAGTTAAGTCACCCAGCAAAGCATCTACATCACTGAAATGTTTAACGGTAGTTTTCTTCGCGGTGACGACTTTATCTTTCGACGCCTGATAAGCTTTAGCGGCAGTTTTTTTCTGAGCAGCAGAATATTGACGCTGTTTTGCGTTAGCCGCTTCCTGAACAGCTAAACGCTGTTTTTCCAATTTTTTTAAATGCTGCAGCTTCGACGCTACCTGATGCTGGGCTTGCTGCTCATCTATTTCGATTTGCTGTGGCTGCCGAAGGTTATATTTCTGCGTTATGGAGCGTGGATCGACCATTACGGCATGAATGGGCGACTTGACACCATTAAGGTTAGTCTCTTGCGACTGATGTATAGAATTCCAAATAAATACAGCAAGCAAGATACAATGCATCGTAATCGATAGAATAATAGCACGTTTAAGTATGCCGTTATGTTTGGTATCCTTCAACACAATCTATTCCCCCTCAAGGGGTTGTCAGGAAATCACGTGCTTTCATCATCTAACTGTTAATGGGCCGGGTCATCAGACTAACCGACTTCACGCCAGCCCGATGCAGTAAATTTAGCACTTTGATGATCTCATCATAAGGCACGTTTTTTGTGCCGCCTATCAAAAATACCGTCTTAGGATTAACTGTAATACAGGCATTTGCTTCTGAAACAACCCGTTCTGGTGGCAACTGCTCTTGACGCAAATGATCAATCATCATACTATATTGGCCAATTCCTGACACTTCTACGATAACAAGAGAATTACTATTGTTGCCAACGATTTTGAAGTCGATCGAATCAGGTAAATCTACCTCCACACTTTGAGTAACCATCGGCGCAGTAGCTATCAAGATTAAAACCAGTACCAGCAATACATCGAGAAAGGGAATAATATTAATTTCAGACTTAATTTCTCTGCGCATGCTGTTTCTAAACATAATTTTACTCTCACTCATTTAAGAGTACTATTGGCGAAAGCCTCACGGTGCAAAATAGCGATAAACTCTTCAGTAAAATTACCATAATTCTGTTCAAGCTTGTTGACATGCAGGGTTAACCAGTTAAACGCCATTACCGCAGGAATAGCAGCAAATAGACCCATGGAAGTAGCGATCAGTGCTTCAGCTATCCCCGGTGCGACCATCTGGAGAGTCGCTTGTTGTACCGCTCCCAACCCTATAAAAGCATGCATAATACCCCATACAGTGCCGAACAAACCTACATATGGACTAATAGAACCGATAGTGCAAAGAAACGAGATATAAGTTTCCAAATTTTCTAACTCGCGATTCATCGCAATACGCATAGCACGTGAGACACCATCCACCACCGCATCAGGAGCGTAGCTATTGACACGATGCAAGCGTGTAAACTCTTTAAAGCCAGCGTAGAAAATCTGCTCGGGACCGCTTAGACTGTCGCGTCGCGACGTGCTTTCCTGATATATTCTAGATAATTCGATACCAGACCAAAATTTATCCTCAAAAGCCTCCGCTGCGCGCGCAGCGGAGGCTAAAATACGGGATCGTTGAATTATGATTGCCCAGGAGGCAATAGAAAAACATATCAAAATTAACATGATCATTTTTATCATAAAGCCTGCTTTCAGGAATAAATCACAGATGTTCATGTTAGTCACTGCTTTAACTCCACGAAAAACGTAGGAAGCACAATCAGCTTCAATTGCATGTAGATTAAATACATGCGATAAATGCATCTGACCTAGCTGATTAAATTCTGAATTAGCATTCAGAATGCGTTAAAAATAGTCAGAAAAGTTCTACTTAGGTAACACGATGTTATTTTATAATTAAAATTGTCTAATCGCACAATAGATAAATGCTCTACCGCTATACGCTACACAATGAACTAGAAATACACGTGCATGAGCACATAATTAATGATTATAAAATCATACTCACATGCCATAATTATACTGCAGAGATAGCACCTTGGTGTACGCATGTTACACAGTAGTCGATGTAACGACTATAACAACCTGCGTAATCGCGTTGGTCTTCTCGTAATAGAGAACCAGATAATTTAAAAATAAAACAATTACTCAACACTAAAATAACATATAAATTTATTGACAAAATTTATAACTAGAGATTCTAGTCATTACCACTGTAGTAGCAGAAGTACCAAATATCAGAAAAGTTAACGTTATAGAAATACCGCAAATGACATTTAATTTATTAGGACATATATCCTCTGCAATAATTTATAATGATCATTTCAAAACATCCTCACAGCGGATATTTTCCAGATGCTCAAACGCTAACGCGGTTATTATGCTGACAGCACATGTCAACAAAGTTCCTAAAATCCAGAAGAAATACCACATTGTTATGCTCCTTAACTCAATACAAAGAATGTATGTTTTGCTCAACATATTCTTTAGTAATCTTACCAAACATTTTATAATAACACCAAATCGTGTAGAGTAAAACGAGCGGCACAAAAATAATGGCAACTACCGTCATGACTTTCAATGTCCCAAAACTAGAAGTAGCATCCCATAAAGTTAAACTGGCATTGGGCATCGTGCTTGATGGCATGATAAACGGAAAAAGCGTGATCCCCACAGTCAAGATTATGCAAACTACGGTTAATGAAGAGAAAATAAAAGCACAGGCGCTGCGACCTACGCGGCTAAATACTATAGTCAGTAGCGGAAATAGCATACTAAGCACTGGAGCTATCCATAATCCCGGATAGACGTGGTAATTGACCATCCACGCGCCTGCCTGATGCACTACTTTTTTATGCAGCGGGTTAGACTGCGCAGCTCGATCGATCACTGACGTTACTATAAAACCATCGATGCTGTTAACGATCCAAATCCCGGCCAGCAGAAAGGCCAGTAAAGTAATAAGTGCGGCAAACTGTGTTATGCCACGCATCCTGATCTGCAAATCAGCAGCGGTACGCATTTGCAGATAGGTTCCACCTTGAGTCAAAAACATCGCCAGGCTCAGAATACCCGCTAACAAGCCGAACGGATTAAGTAACTGAAAAAAAGTGCCCGTGTAATACACGCGCAGATAATCGTCTAAGTAAAACGGTACACCTTGCAGCAAGTTGCCGAATGTTACTCCTATCACGAACGGTGTAATAACGCTACCTACGAAAATTCCCCAATCCCACAAATTTCGCCAACTTGCGTCATCGATTTTTGATCGGTAATCAAAACCTACAGGGCGGAAGAGTAGCGAAGCTAGCACTAAAATTATAGCGATATAAAAACCGGAAAACGCAGCAGCATACACAATTGGCCAGGCGGCGAACAGGGCGCCACCAGCGGTGATGAGCCATACCTGGTTACCATCCCAGTGTGGCGCAATAGTATTAATCATAACCCGACGCTCAATGTCGTTTCGACCAAACAAGCGCATTAAAATACCGACGCCCATATCAAACCCATTAGTGACAGCAAAACCGATGAACAATACACCAATCAGCACCCACCAAATAATACGCAATACTTCATAATCAAACATAGTCATTTTCTCCGGTCCTATTTTGCATTTACCGACCAAACAAATGATTATTCAAAGTGGTAGTTTCCAGTTTTCAAACTGCTCGGCCCCAAACGTGCGAATTTGAATATCAAATACATTCCAGCTACGAAAAATAACGTGTATAACCCGCAAATTAGCCCCATAGAAAATAGTATGTCACCTACGGCAAGAGTTGAATTAGCGACAGCGGTCGGTAGAATTTCTCCGATAGCCCAGGGTTGTCGTCCATACTCAGCAACAAACCAGCCGGATTCTATAGCAATCCACGGTAAAGGTATCCCATAAAGCATGGCGCGGTGCAACCATCGGTGATTACCAATCTGGTTACGTAGCACGGTCGAGAAACAAATAGCGATCAGCAATAGCATCAGCAAACCACAGCCTACCATGATTCGGAAAGAAAAATATAGCGGTGCTACACGAGGAATAGAATCATTTGTAGCCTGGTGAATATGCTGCTCACTAGCCTGTGTGATATCATCGGTGTAGCGTTTAAGCAATAGCCCGTAACCTAGATCTTGTTTAGTGCTATTAAAAGCTTCACGCACTGAGGGATCCAT
This sequence comes from Sodalis endosymbiont of Henestaris halophilus, assembly GCF_900161835.1. Lineage (GTDB taxonomy): Bacteria > Pseudomonadota > Gammaproteobacteria > Enterobacterales > Enterobacteriaceae. Next base: position 1,518,024 of record NZ_LT897836.1, read on the forward strand.
GTTACCTTCGCGTAGCTGCTGCAACAGGCTGTAGGCCTTAATACCATTACGAATACGTAATTCATGATACATCATCAAATCTTTTAAACCAGTAACCTGACGGTCTGTAGACCGTGTAGCGATAATGCCTAAAACGTAAGGAATACGCACCGAGAAATAATTAGTTTGGTCTTCCTGGTTAGGCAAGCCGAACAGTGTCAAAGAGGCGGGTGCCGATTCGGTATTCCATTCAGCCTCGATAGCCGCTAACTTAGTTTTTTGCACGTCGCCCATTATATAGCCAGATTCATCACCAAGCACAATGACTGACAGCACAGCAGCCATGCCAAAAGAAGAGGCAATAGCGAAAGAGCGTTTTGCGAATGCAATATCTCGTTCTTTCAACAAAAAGTAAGAACTGATACCGAGGATAAACATCGCGCCGGTACAGTAACCTGCAGCTACGGTATGAACGAATTTAACCTGCGCCACTGGATTTAGTACTAGGTCGGCAAAGCTAGCCATTTCCATACGCATAGTTTCGTAATTAAAATCCGACGCGATAGGATTTTGCATCCAGCCGTTGGCTACCAAAATCCATAGTGCAGACAAATTGGATCCAATGGCCACTATCCAAGTTACGGCCATGTGTTGCACCTTACTGAGGCGATCCCAACCGAAAAAGAACAAACCGACGAAGGTAGATTCCAGAAAAAAGGCCATCAACCCTTCAATCGCTAGTGGTGCACCGAAGATGTCTCCAACATAGTGAGAGAAGTATGACCAGTTAGTACCAAACTGGAACTCCATGGTGAGACCAGTGGCAACACCAAGAGCAAAGTTGATAGCAAACAACTTGCCCCAAAACTTGGTCATATCTTTATATATCTGTTTGCCGGATAGTACATACACTGTTTCCATTATGGCCAGCAAAAATGTCATACCTAGTGTTAGAGGCACAAATAGAAAATGGTACATGGCTGTTAAAGCAAACTGTAATCGCGATAGTTCAACAACATCAAACATGATGACTCCTTACTCCTCGCATGAAAAATCCTAAATATGTCGTTCTGACCATATCTTCTAGCAGAAGATTAGAAAAGGCGTAGTTTAAATAAAATCTTTATAGATATGATTAATTACATGCTGCTGCTTAGCACCTTCTCCCCCCCTACCTCAGAAGGTCCTAGGCAGGATAAATGGATAAAAAATCCTAATATACTCCAACCGAAATAACTACTCACGTACATGAATAGTACCCTTAACTTTTCTTTGCATAAACATATTTTTAGTAACAAAGATATAAAATCACATAGCGATAAAATCGCTACTGCTCAGCAGTTTAATTAAAATTGTGTTAGAGCAAAAATGTTACCATTGAAGTATATGGCGAGCATGACATATGCATTTCATGCACAAGTTTATTTTTTGTTAAAATTGATGATAAAACAATCATTTTTAAAATAAAATAAATTATATAAACGTTATTAACCCGTAATTAATTGCTAAAATCCAATTAATAAAATAAGACATTTAAACAAAATAGAAGTAATAATAAGTTTCATTCAAACTGAATGACAGATATTTTAATAAAAAAACTCACTTATAAAATAGCGATACATCTATAATTATGCCGATCAACAAGATAGGCATTTAGCCATGGTAAGAACAAAGTCTGTAGATATGCATCTAAGGTTAAAAAAATACTAACGTGGCAATTCTTGACACATTCTTATATCCGACTGATTGACAACGTGCATCATTTGTTTATTTGCTGACTGCCAGAAGTTCCGTATCAGCTCGGTAAAATGCGTCTTAATGTTTCACCGATATCGACTAAGCTGCGCACGATTTTAACGCCTGCTGCTGCTAGTGCGACAAATTTCTCATCCGCTGTACCTTTACCGCCGGCGATAATCGCGCCAGCATGGCCCATACGCTTCCCTTGAGGCGCCGTCACGCCAGCGATATAGCCAACTACAGGTTTAGTGATATGATCTTTGACATAAGCCGCGGCCTCTTCTTCAGCGCTGCCACCGATCTCCCCTATTATCACGATAGCTTCCGTCTGCGGATCCTTTTCAAATAGCATCAAAATATCAATAAAGCTCGAGCCGGGAATAGGGTCGCCACCAATGCTCACGCAGCTAGACTGCCCAAGGCCAATATCAGTGGTTTGTTTTACTGCTTCATAAGTCAAGGTACCCGAACGGGAAACTATACCAACCCGGCCAAGTTGATGAATATGACCTGGCATAATGCCAATTTTACATTCCCCTGGAGTAATTATACCCGGGCAGTTTGGCCCAATCATGCGTGTTTTGCTTTGATCTAGCTTGGCTTTTACCATCAACATATCCAAAGTTGGGATACCTTCCGTAATGCATATAATTAACTCTATACCGGCATCTACCGACTCCAGTATAGAGTCTTTGCTGAACGGCGCAGGAACGTAGATCACCGATACCGTGGCGCCGGTTTTATCAACTGCTTCACGGACGGTATTAAATACCGGCAAACCAAGATGCTCAGTGCCACCTTTTCCAGGCGTAACGCCACTGACTATTTTCGTACCATAGGCCAACGCCTGCTCAGAGTGAAAGGTACCCTGGGTGCCGGTAAAGCCCTGACAAATAACTTTAGTTTCTTTATTAATTAAAATAGACATTACGTATCCGCAACCACGTCGATAACCTTTTTTACTGCGTTGATCAGACTTGTAGTGGATATAATATTCAGCCAGCTATCTGCCAATTTATTGGCGCCTAGTTCGGCATTATTTCCTTCCAAACGAACCACTACTGGAACACTGACGCCGACTTCAGATACTGCATCGATGATGCCGTCGGCAATTAAATCGCAGCGGACGATTCCACCAAAAATATTAACCAATATAGCTTTCACCTTTTTATCCGATAAAATTATTTTAAATGCTTGAGTCACGCGCTCCTTGGTAGCACTTCCACCAACATCAAGAAAGTTGGCCGGTTCACCACCGTGCAGTTTAACTATATCCATCGTCCCCATAGCCAGTCCAGCCCCATTAACCATACAGCCAATATTGCCGTCTAAAGCAACATAGTTCAAACCCAACTGAGTGGCGTATGCTTCACGTTCATCTTCCTGTCTGCGATCCCACATTTCACGCAGCTCCGGTTGACGGAATAGTGCATTGCCGTCGACGGTAAGTTTACCGTCAAGGCATAGCAAATCGCCTGAACTGGTAATCACAAGTGGGTTAATCTCTACAAGTGCCAGATCGTACTTTAAAAACAGCGTCGCCAACCTCATAAATATTTCACTGAACTGGATAACCTGCTTGCCGATAAGACTGAGATTAAAAGCAAGCTCTCGTCCCTGATAAGGCTGCGGACCAATTAACGGATCTAAGATAACTTTATGAATTAGATGCGGCGTTACTTCTACTATCTTTTCAATGTCTACCCCCCCTTCAGCAGATGCCATAAATACCACACGGCGCATGCAACGGTCGACGACAGCACCCAGATATAGCTCTTTAAAAATATCAGTAGTCGCTTCTACTAGAATTTGATTAACTGGCTTACCCAATGCATCCGTTTGATAGGTCACAAGACGATTACCAAGCCACTGTGCCGCAAAAACGCTGACCTCTTTTTTCGATTTTACTACTTTGACACCACCAACTTTACCACGGCCGCCTGCATGTACTTGGCATTTTACTACCCAAGGACCATCGCCAATTTTTGAAGCAGACTCTTCCGCTTCGCGCGGGGTATTGCAAACATACCCCGTAGGAACAGGAAGACCATATCGCGCGAAGAGCTGTTTTGCCTGATATTCATGTAAATTCATTTTTATATTTTTATGAAAAGTGTAAATAACATTGAAGCGCAGCTACGTAATTTGTACTAAAATTCTATGAATCTCAAACAGCAACTTTGGACAGCCACACTCGTTATGCGCTAAACGTCCAATAAAAAGCGATTAGGTTCTTCCAGCATTTCTTTTACCGTGATCAGGAAACTTACGGATTCTTTCCCGTCGATAAGTCTATGGTCATAAGAAAGAGCCAGATACACCATCGGCAGAATAACTACTTGACCATGTACCGCCATCGGCCGATACTTGATGGCATGAATACCCAAGATCGCGCTTTGCGGCGGGTTAATAATAGGCGTCGACATAAGCGACCCGAACACACCGCCGTTGGTAACAGTAAAGTTACCGCCAGTCAATTCCTCGACTTTTAGTTTACCATCGTTGCCCTTGATAGATAATTCTTTTATTTTATTCTCTATATCCGCCATACTGAGTCCGTCGATATCCTTTAATACAGGCGTCACTAAACCGCGAGCGGTAGACACCGCGATGCTGACGTCAAAATAGTTGTAGTAAACCACGTCGTCACCGTCAAGAGAGGCATTGACTTCAGGAAAGCGTTTTAATGCCATTAATACCGCGTTAATATAAAAAGACATGAATCCTAAACGGATACCGTGGCGTTTTTCAAACGCTTTGCCGTACTGTTTACGCAGATCTATAATCGCTTGCATGTTCACCTCATTAAAAGTGGTCAACATAGCAATATTATTTTTTGCTTCTAGCAAACGTTCGGCCATACGCTTACGCAAACGGGTCATCGGTACGCGTTTTTCACTGCGGTGTCTAAATGACGATGTTGCGCTTTGGCTCCTGGCGATATATGATTCGACATCTTCACGGGTCATACGACCGCTTACTCCGCTGCCTATAATATCCTTCGGATTGAGATCGTGCTCAGATATGAGTCGACGCATGGCCGGACTAAGCTCGGCGTTGCTCTTATCTTTCAAATCTACTGTAGAATTATAGAGTGGCATAGCTTCCTGGACTTGCGATGTGTTAGCCTGAGCCAGGCCAGTTTTTTTGCATAACCGCAGACGACCTAACACTTGACAGGCGGTAACCGTAGCGCCTTCGTCTTCCAACAATGCTTCCAACAAACCTTCTTCTGGAGCTAGTACTTCCAGTACTACTTTGTCAGTTTCAATCTCGACCAGCACTTCATCACGCTTAACTATGTCACCAGGCCTTTTACGCCATGTAGTAACGGTGGCATCTGCAACCGATTCAGGCAGGTGAGGTACCAGAATATCTACACTACTCATTATTTATCCTTTATTGTTAATAAAAGCTCAACGCATCGTTAACCAGAGTTTTTTGCTGGGTCTGGTGCACAGACAAACACCCCACTGCTGGTGAGGCAGAAGAAGGACGACCGACATAATTCAATACAGCCCCTTTGAATATTATTTCGCTGAAGCAATATTGCTGGTAATACCAGGAGCCCTGATTTTGCGGCTCTTCCTGGCACCAAACTAAATCCCGAACGTGCGCATAAGGAGACAATACCTCCCGAACAGCATGTATCGGAAACGGATAAAGCTGTTCAATGCGAATGATGGCCACGTCTTGCTGCCCATTATTGCGCCGTTGATCTAATAAATCATAATAGACTTTGCCGGAACACATCACGACACGTTTTATGCCCTGCGGGTTAAGAGCATCAACTTCACTAATAACAGGTTTAAATGTACCATTGGCCAGTTCATGTAGGGAAGAGATTGCCAAAGGATGTCGCAGCAAGGACTTGGGAGACATAACAATAAGTGGGCGACGCATATTACGTAGAGCCTGACGCCGCAATACATGATAAATCTGTGCTGGCGTCGACGGAACGCATACCTGTATATTTTGTTCCGCACAAAGTTGTAGATAGCGTTCCAAGCGGGCGGAAGAATGCTCTGGCCCCTGACCTTCATAACCGTGGGGCAGCAACATCACCAAACCACACATCCGTCCCCACTTCTGTTCACCAGAACTTATAAATTGATCGATAACTACTTGTGCGCCGTTGGCAAAATCTCCGAATTGCGCTTCCCAAATCACCAAAGTGCGCGGTTCGGCGGTGGCATAACCATATTCAAATGCCAGAACTGCCTCCTCCGAAAGCACAGAGTCCAAAACGTAGAAGCTGCCTTGAGCATTATGGATATGAGACAACGGAGTATAACTTAAGCCAGTTTTTTGGTTATATACTACTGCATGGCGATGAAAAAACGTACCACGTGCAGTATCCTCCCCCGATAAACGAATGGAGATCCCCTTATCTATTAAAGTAGCATAGGCCAGAGTTTCGGCGCCACCCCAATCGAAAGGCTTTTCACCGCAGGCCATAGCAGCGCGAGCATTATAAATCTTGGCAACCTGCGCCTGCATTAAGACATCAGATGGTACCTTGCTAATACGATAGGCTAATGCCTGTAAATGTTTAATCTCTAACTGGCTCGGATAATCTTCATCCCAATAATGATTAAGATAACCCTGATAGGCGAAAGAATTCATACGCCTTCGGCGCCACTCTTTCACCACACACTCGCCTTTATCCAACGCGGCGCGGAACATATTTACCATTTCGGTGGAGTCGGCAGGGGTAATAATTCCGGTGTTTTCCAGATAGTCGGCGTAGATTTTACGCAACGTGGGGTGTTTCTTAATTTTCTGGTACATCAATGGCTGAGTAGCACTCGGTTCATCTACCTCGTTATGACCGTGTCGTCGATAACACACTAAATCGATTATGATGTCTCGCTTGAAAGTATTGCGGAAACTTAACGCCAAACGAGTAACGAAAACTACTGCCTCAAGGTCATCGGCGTTAACATGTAAAATTGGCGCCTGCACCATTTTAGCTACATCAGTGCAATATTTAGTGGAACGGGCATCGTGGGGGTTAGAAGTAGTGAAACCGATCTGATTATTAATAACAACACGAACCGTCCCACCCACGTCGTATCCGCGAACCTTAGACATATTTAGGGTTTCTTGCACCACACCCTGACCGCTGATAGCAGCATCACCGTGCAGCGTAATCGGCAAAACCAAATTGCTATTTTTTTCAGTAAGTCTATCGATACGTGCCCGTACTGATCCCATTACTACCGGGCTGACGATTTCCAAATGCGAGGGGTTGAACTCCAGTACAAGATGTACGAGACCACCCTCGATTTCAACATCAGAGGAAAAGCCTTGGTGGTACTTTACATCGCCAGTTCCGAAATGATCTTTATGCTTTCCAGTGAACTCATCAAACAAATCCTGTGGCTTTTTGCCCAATACATTAACCAATACGTTCAAGCGGCCGCGATGTGCCATACCCAATACTACTTCCCGAATACCGTTGCTGCCGGCGTAGCGTATCATTTCTTTCAACATGGGAATTAGCACGTCACCGCCTTCTAGCGAAAAACGCTTGGTGCCAGGGAACTTTGCCCCCAAATAATATTCAAGTCCTTCCGAAGCAGTTAGCTCTGCAAGAAAATTCTTTTTCTCTTCACAGCTGAATTTTGGCTGTCCCATCACTGATTCAATCTGCTGCTGAATCCAGCGTTTTTCTTCAATGTTAGTAAGGTGCATATATTCAGCTCCTATGGTACCGCAATAAGTCTTTTTTAACGCCTCATACAAATCTGCAAGTTTCATAGTCTCGTGGCCGACGGAGAAAGAACCCACGTTAAACATTTTCTGAAAATCAGCCTCGGTGAGGTTATAAAAAGCAAGATTCAAATCAAAAACTGTTTTTTGTTTCAATAATTTTAAAGGATCTAGATTGGCGTAATGATGCCCGTAGAAGCGAAAAGCGTTTATAAGCTGTAGAATTTGTACCTGCTTCGAATCTATATAAAGGTCGTTGACCGAGGCGGTACAGCCTATTTCCTCCTTGAATAAAAAGTGGAGTTTTTCCCACATGTTATAATAGAGTGAATTGGGATTAATATTCACGGGCGGTAGCTGCTTAAAAATTGCACGCCAACTTGCATCTACAGAGTTAGGATCCGTTAAAAAATCTTTATAAAGCTGCTCTATGTAAGACTGATTTGCAACCGCTAGATAAGATGAATCTAACCAGGACTTTATTGCACTATTCTGCATTATGATCTCTTAGTTTTGTTAAATGTTATTTTGCTATTGTTGAATCTTAATTAGATTACATATAGGCTGGTTAACTAACACCCCACTCTTGCTAGGTCTACTTATTACGAAATAGCTTTTAAAAGCTGCTAACAGCAGGCCCTAAAAAACAGATTTCAAAGACTTTCTGTTGTGACCTGACTTAGCAATGCAAAATATCAAGACAGACGCTCTAGAAGCCAATTAGCCTTAAGTAAGGTATTAGTTCCTTCAGGCATATACTTAAAGAATGAATGCTGTAATAAAACAAGCTGAAATTGTCATTCAGATCAACTACCATAACAAATGATGGGTGTAACCCTTATGGGGTAGGAAACTAAAAAAGTATAAGCTTTCCTAATTTAATAAATTATGGTCAAATCCTCACCATAAGGATAAGCACAGTACGTTAAACCTTAAGTAGTATCGCAGAAAATGCGCTCATACAAGTGCATCTAGCTTGGCACTCTGTTCCGGCAATTGAAGTGGTTCTAGCACCAATCAACTTTGGACATAGTTAAGCAAAAGTGAATAGATTATGCTCATGCAGCGCATAAAAACATGTCACACGAAATAGAGAATTACACAGACTAGATCGCCAACGTATGACGATTTTATCGTCACACTAAAAGCTGTGATAGATGCGTCACACATACCAGAACGATTTTATTGTTTATATGTATGCTGTTGGAAACACACAATTCTTACACGACAGAAGAAGTGTAACAAGCACACAACATCCTGTTTTCTTGTTAGATTAAAGCATCCAACAAGATTATATCACGCTACACGGCTCTGTGATTTATAGAGCCGTAGATATCAAAGTTAATTTTTCTCCAGCATTATTTTGAATGCTATGTAGGTAACACTAACTATCATCATAATTCTCGCGAGAACGCATATCATCTGTTAAATAACCCACTGGCAATAAATGCAAGATTATAGTTTAAAGACCGCCCAACTAGAGCTAATCTTAGACCATCTGCGCTACGCGAGATTCCCTAAATAAAAAACCAATGAACCCCATCGTGGGTTTCCTTCCCCCACGCATCACCTAATTTTTATTTAACTTACACAATTGTACACACAGTCGCCAAATCAATTTGCTTCAGCTTTATAGCTAGCCTGTAACGACTATACATATTGACAGGCTAAATCTGCTTCATTTAGCTAATATTAAACAAGTATAAATCAAAATGTAGATCACTTCTCCTAAGTGATTGTAGTTAAGTCATAAAGTCAATTTAGATATCATATGCACACGTTAGTTAATTATGTGCTTTAACCATAAGAATTATGGGTTATCAACCGTAAGCATCTGCTCTATGCAGAACAAGAAGCAGTACAAAAAATAGCCCCTTCTCTCGATAAAGAGAAATCGCACTAGAATATGGTAGCACATACAGTTATTTTAAGACCTTTACCGCCAAACATCAGTGCTAGAAAAAGTTTTGCTAACTTTTTGGCACTAAAATTCTGGTACTCCGGCCTCGCTAAAGCATTAGATTTCAGAAAATAATTAATTCCTATGCATTGCATTAGCATCTAATCCATGGAGGTTTATTATTCAACCTGACGTTATAATGGTCGCTGAACAGCGACAACTAATCCTAGAGTGATTTAGTGTAAAATTACTCTAGCATCCATTAACAACACTATCGAATTCAGCGCATTTCCGATCAGTATATTAGCCATCATCGTATTCAGCACACAAATCCTAGCTAACAACCAAAGCTGAACCAGCTGTTGCAGCCGTTTATGCCGAAAGATCCAGCAAAGTCCGGTAAACGCCGAATAAAATAAACAACATAGTTCACGTCAGCTTGATATTCAACTACCTAGCGCGATGTCATTCCGGTATGTTACTCCATCGACGCCGAGTTATGAGCTAACATAAAAGATAATCAGGAAATATATTTGTGGCGATACGAGCAACACTAATTATCTTTTTTTAACAAATTGCTGCCACAAGGAAACTATATCGTATTCATTGTTATGGGTACAGATTCAGTTAGCACAACCGTCAAATTTTTCATACCTATAATGACGTTGCAGACATGCTAGTACGTATGCGATGTGCCGCATTAATCGCGCTAGAGATGCAAAGCTGACGTGTCAGATTAATGAGAGCTCTAGCTACAAGTACTAACTTGACCGTCATCCCTAAAATAATATCGCACTTACTGTATCTACCTACCCGCATTTCTTGAAACCACTCTGATGGTGCCAGATTTATAATCACATTCATTAACATTTCCGAAGAATGTCATATAAAAGAAAGCTAAAAGGAGCTTACGCAGGATTGGGTATATCGATAAAAGTAACAGAAAAACCATATTGTTGAACAAGCCATTCTCCAAGCGCGCGGATCCCGCCACGTTCAGTGGCGTGATGGCCTGCTGCATAAAAATGCAGCCCCTGCTCACGAGCAATATGAATAGTTTGCTCAGATACTTCACCAGTAATAAACGCGTCCACATCTGCACGCGCCGCTAGCTCGATAAAATCCTGGCCGCCGCCGCTACACCAGGCTAACCTCTTAATCTGTGCCGGACCGCTTTCGCCAAAGTGAAATACGCTACGTCCTAGGATCTGTTTGAGGCGCTTACGCAACCCCTCACTGCTCAGGGGGGCCGCTAACTCTCCCTGTAACACCATAGGATCCAAACTACCGGTCACCCTAATGTCTAGCGCAACCGCAAGCTGCGCGTTATTACCCAATTCAGGGTGAACGTCTAGCGGAAAATGCCAAGAGTATAAATTAATATCGTTAGCTAAAAGTGTCTTTAGCCGCCGACGCTTCATACCGATAATAACCGGCGCCTCATTTTTCCAGAAATAACCATGGTGTACTATGACCGCGTCGACGTCATGAGTCAAGGCGATATCCAAAAGTGCCTGACAGGCAGTGACTCCAGTAACAATACGTTTCACGTCCTTACGACCTTCTACTTGTAGACCGTTAGGTGCATAATCCTGCAATTCACTACTGTTAAGCTTATGATTAATTAAATTTTCTAACTCGATATTTAGCATCAATTATTCCTATAATCATATTTTATCTCGATGCCATGCATCGAGCTTTAGCTGCTGCATAAACATCCAGTACGCGTGCACGTGCTTTATTATGATCGACGATCGGCTGTGGATAATCAAGTCCGGTATGTTGGGCACCAGGCCATAGATTTGGCTGATGCAGATAAATATCAGGCACCCGCCTGAGCTCTGGCAGCCAGCGACGAATAAAAGCGCCGCCGGGGTCGAAACGCTTTCCCTGCGTGGTAGGATTGAAAACACGAAAATAAGGAGCGGCATCGGTGCCAGTGGAAGCTACCCACTGCCAGCCGCCATTATTGGCAGCCAAATCGCTATCGATAAGTTGCAACATAAAATAGCGCTCACCTCGACGCCAGTCGATAAGCAGATCTTTGACCAAAAAACTAGCGCTGATCATTCGCAGCCGATTATGAATCCAGCCGGTATTCACCAGTTGCCGCATTGCAGCATCGACAATAGGATAGCCGGTGAGACCCGAACACCAGGCGTCAAATAAATTATCATTTTGCTGCCAATCAACATAGCGAGCCCAGGAAAGAAACGGCTGATTACGGCAAAGTGCTGGCCAAGCCGCCATTATATGGCGGTAAAAATCACGCCATATTAATTTATTAAACCAGGTGAAAACAAAGCTTTGCCTAAACGTGAGCACGTGGAGGAACTGCTGATACAACTGCTGATAACACTGGCGTGGCGAAAGAACACCGATCGCTAGCCAGGCGGAAAGTCTGCTAGTAACTTCTAAAGCTGGAATATCACAGCCATAATGATAATTTAGCAAATGTTGTTCATGACAAAAAGTGCGCAAACGGGAGAGTGCCGCCTCTTCACCAACAGGGTAATCTTGTCCAGGAACAATCGTGGGATAATCAAACGGCGTAATTGTACATATCTTATCGACGGCTGCCCTAGCTCGAGGCGCCGGAGGAGGTAGGCAAGCTAGATCCTGCTCTTCTAGCCGACGCAAAAAGGCGTTACGAAACGGCGTATAAACCTTGTACATTTGTTGATTGCTATTGTTGATACTGTACAGCGGCATCAGCACGCCATCATCAAATCCCTGACATAGTGTTTTATTACCCAGACGTCGCGCTAGTTGCCGGTCACGTTCCCGTTCGTTAAATTCATATTGATAATTATAAAATATATGATCTACCTGTTCGAACTGACAAAATGCAGCTAGCCAGTCCAGCTGGTCGGTAAAATCTTCGCATTGGTGGTAATGCATTGTAATGCCTAGCTTAGCAAATTCGGCGGCCAGATAGCACAGATGTTGACGAATAAATTCTGCCTGACGCGGGCTCATGTCGTGCTTCTGCCACTGCTGTGGTGTAGCGATAAACACCACTAGCACCTGAGCGTAAGGATCCTTACAGGCGAAGTGTAAAGCGGCATTATCGCGTAAACGCAAGTCGTTGCGCAGCCAAACTAGATTAGTTTTCATAAAAAATCCGTAGGGTAATTTTTTGTAACAAGACTACATCGCTTCGGAACAAGCTTTAAAATTGCACTACCGCACAAAAAGCTAGACATGACGTATTCGTCCTACTAATGTTTCAAAGTAGTATAAATGAGCGGAATGCTAGAGGATGAATTCTTTGGTAATCACCATTAATCAAGCAAGTGAGTTTGTTGTACTGAGAAACGAGTGAGGTATCCGTCGAAATATTCCTTAGTATGCATTACAGCACACTAAATATGATCGCAATAGGTTAACTACTGACGCCGCTGCTAGCTTAATTATCCAAAAGATAAATATTAGTGTTGAAAACTTTCTCTCGAAGTTATATTATTTACTAATTAACTATTCTACTTGATATACAAGAAGATAACAAGCAAACAAGACTCCCTTAATAGTAAAATACGGGTCAACATACCCGGACTATTTTTATAACGTCTTATTAATTTATGTATAAACCAAAGTCATACTAACACTTGGATATTTAGTGAAGATAAAAAATATCTCTGCAAAGCGCGACTAGTTAATGCACCAGATAGTGCACGAATACTGCTATGTTAATAGTTTCATCAAACTAATCGTTTTGTGTTAGCTAACAACAGTATGTAATAGTTGCTATTTTATTACTCTAAACACTATACGTGACGACGTCTTCAGTTTGATAAATTATCTAGGGAAATTGTGGTTAAAGACAATAAACAGCACCAGGACGTACATTGCAAATACAAGCTGTTTATGTCTACATTTAAATAGATCCATTTCTTAATGATTAGAAATAATTAGGAAATGTTACTAATGCTAACCGCAATACAATTAGTTGCGCATTTTGCATTCTACTCCCGGCATTGCAAATAGGCAATGCGTATTAAGAGAATTATGCTGTTTGTAAAATTGCTAAATAAAATATTACAGTTCCCCTACTGAGAACGAAGTTTACGGCAAACAAAACCAACCAGCCGGAGCCTGATAGCCGAATAGCTCGCACCACACATGCCATTTTGATGGCAACAATTGCTTGGTAGTCACCTTACGACCATATATGATCTGGTCACTAAAGAATAGTGCTTGATTTGCTATACATTGCATCAGCACAGGATAGTGTCATTCTACAAAAGTGCTGCTTATTTTGCCATCTGCTATAGTACATCACTTACGATATCTAACGCCTCTTTCTCGAGCTGCTGACGATGCTCTGCACCAAGAAAGCTTTCACAGTAGATCTTGTAGGCTTCTTCCGTTCCTGAAGGCCTAGCCGCGAACCAGCCATTTTTTGTCATCATCTTGAATCCACCAATAGACACATCATTGCTTGGCGCTGCCGTCAATCGAGTCGTAATTGTATCACCTGCTAGTGTGTTTGCGCTGACTTGCTCCGGGGATAGTTTGGCTAAACTAGCTTGCTGTGCTTGGGTAGCTGGCACTTGAATTCGATTGTAGCTTGGAGCGCCAAAACGCTGCGCGAGTTCATCATAATGATACTGGGGATTTTTGCCAGTAACAGCTGTAATTTCCGCCGCCAGTAAACACATGATAATCCCATCTTTGTCGGTAGACCAGGGTGTCCTGTCAAAACATAGAAAAGACGCTCCGGCGCTCTCTTCGCCGACAAAACCTAAACTACCATTAAACAAGCCATCCACAAACCACTTGAAACCTACTGGCATTTCTATTAGTCGCCGTCCGAGGCTATTAACGACTAGTTCAATCATGGCACTAGACACCATAGTCTTACCAACCCCTACATTATTTCCCCATTGGGAGCGGTGCTGAAACAAATAGTTAACCGCTGCCACTAAATAATGATTCGGATTCATTAAGCCCGCCGGTGTAACAATTCCGTGTCGATCATGATCCGGATCGTTAGCAAACGCTAAATCAAATTTATCACGTAAAGCCAATAGTCCAGCCATGGCCGATTCCGATGAACAGTCCATACGAATTATGCCGTCATGATCAAGATGCATAAAACGAAACGTCTGATCGACCTCTTCATTTACCAGCGTCAAATCTAGTTGGTAATACTCAGCAATGCGATGCCAAAAAACCATACCAGATCCGCCTAGCGGATCAACGCCCAATTTCAGCCCTGCGTGTTGAATAGCAGCCATATCCACCACGCTAGCCAATCCTTCAACATACGGTTGCACAAGATCCTTTGCATGAATATGAGCACTTTGCCGGGCTTTTTCAAGCGTCAGGCATTTGAGACCACGCAAGTTATCTGCTAACAAAGCGTTAGCACGCTTTTCAATAACTCGAGTGATGTTAATGTCGGCCGGCCCGCCGTTGGGAAGATTATACTTAATACCACCGTCCTCTGGAGGATTATGAGACGGCGTGATAATAATGCCGTCAGCCGACGCGCCGCCACCGCGATTGTAAGTCAATATGGCATTAGATATCGCTGGAGTAGGTGTATAACCATTATCAGATTGCACAATTACTTCCACGCCGTTGGCAGTCAGCACTCCCAGCACCGAAATAAACGCAGGCTCAGAGAGCGCATGAGTGTCTTTACCCAAATAGCAAGGCCCCTTGATACCCTGTTTCGTACGTTCATCTACGATAGCCTGACTGATAGCTAGAATTTGGGCTTCATTAAAGCTATAGCGTCCTGCGCTACCTCGATGCCCAGAGGTACCAAACTTTACTGCTTGGGCGATATTACCCGGCTCAGGTTGCAATACGTAATATTGTAATATTAATTGTGACACATCAATTAAATCAATCTGGCAAGCAGGTTGCCCTGCTCTGGGATGATTAGCCATCAATACTTCTCCATTGCTAATCCATTCAGTTTAAGTAAAATGAACGATTATTCAGTTCCGTTAAAAACTACAGCTCTAATAAAATACATGCAGTCATGCTCCGTTTACGATCGCTATTAGTACCATAATTACAGGTAATAACCTAACAAGATGAACTAAGTATCTATTACTATTTAGGCTGGTAGCCATGTTTCAACAATATTATTGTCGGCAAATACGTGAAGGTGTAGCCATGTCATGTTTTGATAGATACGGTGAAAGCTTGCATCTCTACCCAAAATACCAAGCGACACCCCCACCAGTATTAAAGATGCACTAGCTGTAGCTAGGTTGCATAGCAACTTATCTGAGAGCAAATAATTTATGCATTACGCGCACTTCTTTGGCAAAATACGACAAACAGCTTACAATTTTCTTAAAATTTAATCACGTATACTGGATAAATGCCTCGTCAACAACAAGGATGATTTTGACATAACGACTTAAAATATAAGGGGATGTTTATATAAATGTTTTGAGTATAAACATGTTTATTTGTTTCATGAGTTTAATTGTAAGTTATCAACTTCTAGATTAAGTTATCTCCATAATTATATAAGTTCATTTAGAATAAATGAATATAATCAATCATCGTTAAAAGTCGAAATCTACTTGGTAGATAAGTCAATTTAAGTATCTCAATGTTTCTTTAATGTTAAGTTTGCATCACTCAAATTAGGATAGATTGATATCTATATCCGCAGTAGAAAATCAATGCAATTAAACTATCAACGAAAAGTAACGCGTTCGCCAAAATAGAGCATTATTGATCATAATGATCTATAGTTTTTTGACAATCTGAATCATTGGGATATATTAACCCGTGATCTGAGTAAAATTACCATGTGCTGTAAATTGATTTTCTAATTAAAACTGCTATCCTATGCAACGACCACCAGAGCTATAAAGCAATGGCGCTGAATGTGTTATGTTTTGATAGACATGTTGCTTATTAAAATAAACGTTGTATCTCCATCAGTGGCAAATAGTAAGAATACTGTGCGCACTGATAACGTAACAAATGTCGCAACTAATAGTTGATTAATATATAGTAAGACACTACAACTTAATACCAAAAATGTGGTGTTACACTAACTTCGTATTATATAGTAGATTACTATTAAATAATAGTTATTACTATTTAATATAGACTTGAAACAACCAAGTTGGTTTTCCATCAATATTACATTTATAAAAATGGCTAACGAACCATTACAAGGTAACGGTTTGACAATAAGTAACTGGGTAAGAAACCTCTATTTCGAATAAAAGGAAAATATCGTACAATTTTCATTCATCCCTAAACAGACTAAACCCATAGTCATGGAAGAAGATACAGATTCCTTTAAATAAAAAGTAAAATTCTAAAATTTTAACTCGTTATCAACGTTAAAGCCACAAAACTGTTTTCAGTAATAGATAAATTAAGAAAAAATATCCAGTCGCACTAATGTTCAAGATTTTTGATATTTATCATGGTAATCATCACTTTTATGGGATTTCTGGTCGCTAACTTTTTGATACTTAACGCGCACTTGAAAATACGTTCTAGCAAGAAAAAAGTATAAAACGAAAGCGGCAACTTCTAACGGTGCCAGAAGCATTTTTATATCTTCACACATGAATATGCGGTTAAAAATAAGATAGTTGCCGAACAATGGTTAAACAAACTAGCGATAGCTAATTTCTAGGTGTCGATTTACACATACAACAAGAGGCACCAAACACAGTAAATACCGCATCTGTCTACTGGCAGTTTGTAGTGAAAAACCTCGCTAGGTCTAATGAAGCAACGTCACTGATATCTAGATGGGAGGAAATACTTAACTTATTTAGCAGTAGTGCTGAATTTATGCTACTATCACTTCATAAGCTATTAATATTTACCTATTTGTCAAGAAAGGGTCTAATGCAACCTATTACAACGCTTGAGAGAACCCATGAAAGCGCGTGATAGAATTTACTGGTAACAAACCAAGAAACTAATCTATATACCCCGTAAATATCAGCAAACTTATTTGCCGCTATCAGATAACTAAAAGCCTAAGCCATTAGTATAGACTGCTGATAACATAACAAAACTCGAAGATGCAGTTATTTAGCAATCGTCGTGACAAAATAAATACCAGGGACAATTTCAGATACCAAGGCGCCAATGTTTAAATATATAAAGAAATTAAAGTGGCTGCCCATAAATAGTTAGATAAGGTTATCAACTTTAGTTAATAACCTAAATAATATAATCGTCATAACTGATAAAATCATAGTCATATAATTAATAGCACAATATATCAAATAACTCTAATAAATCAAGTGCTTGCTGCAATTGTTTATTAGTAACAATAAATCTATACATTTAACAACATCAAAGGCAATTACGCTAATAATACTGGTATCGAAATTAACACCTCAAGATAAGTTAATAATATTTATCCGCGTCGATAATATTTACCCTATCTGGATAACAGCTACAGTGTATTTGCTTGTCAACGATTTCTTCACTAATACTCTTACGTATAGTCCTTTCTTGTTGACAAATTGCAAGGTTCATGTCAATAGTCAGAGACAGAGGTTGCGCGCCAACACATGTTTTATCTTAAGTAGTAGGCCATTACAGACTGCACTGGCAGTTAATAGCTGATCGTATCTAAATTAAATTATAAATAAACACCGATCTAAAATAGCTGAAAACTTGTTCCCTTTATAGGAAAGCACAGCTCAAAATTCATACACGTAACCGGCCGATTGCGTAATAAAGTTCGTTAGTTAAAAGCCAGTATAATCGAATAGTAATTCATAAACAAACATGCAACTCAATGAACTGATTAACAAAATATTACCCGTAGTGAGCTTACCGAAGCTTATTTCGCTGATAAATTTAACGTAAGCCCAACCACGGATAAATAACGCTTAAAAAGAAAGTTTTTGCTATGATTGATTTTATCAGCATGAAGTTTATGATGTTGCATATCTTTATATTTTGAGGTCTTAATATTCATGGCAAATATTGGCATTTTTTTTGGTAGTGATACTGGCAATACAGAAAATATTGCCAATATGCTACAAAAGCAACTGGGTACCAATGTTGCTGATGTTTTTGATATCGCAAAAAGCAGCAAAGAAGATCTGAAACGTTACGACAGGCTTCTCCTAGGTATCCCGACCTGGTATTACGGCGAAGCGCAGTGCGACTGGGATGATTTTTTCCCCGTGTTAGTAGATATCAATTTCAACGGTAAAATCATTGCGCTATTTGGCTGCGGCGATCAGGAAGATTACGGGGAGTATTTCTGCGATGCAATGGGCACTCTTCGGGATATTATTCAACCTCTAGGGGCTACATTAGTTGGCCATTGGCCAACCACTAATTATTATTTCGAGACGTCTAAAGGATTAGCCAACAACGATCACTTCATTGGTCTAGCCATTGATGAAGACCGGCAGCCCGAGTTTACCGCAGAACGTATCAACAGCTGGGTGAAACAAATTCGTACAGAGATGCATTTAGATTAACAACTTACAACCGTCTGTTTTTACCAAACAGCAAGATACTATATTTTGTACGCTTGACAAATAATTTCTTACTATTATAACTTATAGACCTATAAGCAGTACATGGATTTACTCACTGCGTGAGATTAATGACAAATGAATCTTTTTAATTACTGACTAAATATTTTATGTAAAGGAAATAATACATTGTGAGTTCAGCGATTATTAATGTGATATGTTAATTTATAACTTACTTATCAAACAATAGAAGAAAATTAGAATAACCGAGAATAATATCGCTTTAAATAAAGCCGGAATAAAAATAACTTGCCCTAGGATTAAGATCCTAAAAGACTTCCAAAACCATAAATGTTTACAAGTCAGTACAAAAGATGTGTATAAGAAATTAATTAATATGAATAAGGAAATCAGACTAGCCAAATTTTACCACATACTCAATTAATTAGATAATACGGCACTGTAGCCTGACGCCACTTTTAAAAATAGCAAATAAGTTTTAGAGTTAAATTATGACTAACTGATATTGCCTAGATTGCAATAAATGTCGTCGAATTTCGCAATGAGTATATCAAAATGCGAAAGCACAACATCACTAACAAGCAAATATTAAACTAATTAACCACAATTTTATATCGTTATAACTATTTCACTGAAGGCAACTGCCGTGAAAATAAAACCTTGCATGATATAGATCATTCACACATAGTAACATACTAACATCTAAGTTATCATCGGCAAACGAATACTGCAACATCTCTACAACACAAAGATAAACTATTATCAGTAGTTTTTTATTGTGCTTTAGCTATTGTAGCGAACAATACCCACCGACTCCGGAATATTATTTCACTATTTTAGTGTATTACTCTTCCACCGCTCCTCTTTGCTATCGATATATGCTTCGATCGTTTAGATATTGTGCTTTTTTACTATATTCACGATACCACCAATTGCATCACTTTATTCTACCATGTTATTAACTTTATTTTCGTTATCTTGCAATTTTAAAGCGTTACTATTTTATTGCTTTATTTTTTAAATTCACTTGTTTTTAACATTAGCGCTTCGCTATTACACTGTGCAGTTTTGAATGCTGCATTAACTTTGCACACGCAGATAACCAGAATGTTCATCATTAGGAAAAAAGTAATTTGGTATTAGTCTTACATGCGACAAATTATTTATGCCGCTCACTCAAAATGTTGTGCCTACAAAACCAGATAAGAAAACCATGCGCAGCGATGACTGCGTAACAAAACCCTCTACCTGGTAGAGGCACTTTTATTTGCTAACTTACTTAAATGTATACACAGGTAAACCTATAATTAAAATTATCTTATAAATCATGAAACAACTTTTCGATAAACTATGTCTTAAAATAACTAAACAAACTTTTAGCTAAGAAAGAACTGCTTACATCTAAACTTGACGAAGCAAAATACAAAATAAATAGTTACCCCGCTACAAAACCGCATAAACTGCCGTTGCCTAGGAACGCTATAATGACGATATTTCTTTCAGTTACGCACAGAGATACATAATGCAGCCCTGATTATATTTAGAACAACTGGTATCATAACTCATTCCTTACGATACAACCGTTTTATGCGGCTCTGCAAAACCCGACACCACAATTACTGATTACTACAAGAAACTAAAAGCAAGGGTACATTTTCGGATTAATTTCAATGTCTAAAAAGTATGAAACTTTATTAGGAATAAACAGCATAGTCAAACAACTGATGGCAGATAAATTTATTCCATATAAAACAATTTAACATGCTAATAAGTTAGATTAATATCACATCATCTACTGATGTGCCCGACAATGTTACGCTACGTCTCTGGAACAATGCACATACGATTAAATTAAATAATATCGAAAACTCACCTGAGACATTAAAGATACGGCAAAAGACCAATATACTACTGAGTAACCCTAAGTTCATCACCTTATAAGCGAATACATAATCAAAACGTAGCAGATTATGAAAAATAACATACGCTTTTCCCAAACCATAGACAATGAATATAAAAACTCTATTTATACCTAATGGTAACTGTTCAGTAGAAAAAAAGGTAAACAACAGATATTCGGCACGAAAGCTATTTACGGGTTGTGCAACCTAACCTAATTTCGCTAGAATAGAATTAAAATCATGAGATTAAAATCTCACTTTAGATTGGGGGGTAGGAAGGAAGATCACATTTCGGCTTTCACGGCACAGGTGCTGCGAAGTCCCACGATGCGGTTAAACACCGGATAGAACGTACTACAATAGCGGCGGCTATCGACGCAAAAATAACCTTCGCGCTCAAACTGGAAGCGTTGACTTACATGGTTTGCTGGTATACCTGATTCTACAAAGCCTTGGCGGATGACTAACGAGTCTGGATTCAGTTTAGAAAGAAAATCTTTCTTGGAAGCCAGATTAGCTTCAAGAAATAAACGATCATACAGACGAAACTCTGCCGCAATACTGCGGGTGGCTGATACCCAATGAATCACTCCTTTCACCTTACGACCGTCTGCAGGATCTTTACTAAGAGTGTCGGGATCATGGCAGCAAAAGATCTTAATGATTTTCCCCTGGGCATCTTTTTCTACACGTTCAGCCTTAATTATATAAGCATTACGCAGGCGTACTTCTTTACCCAACACCAGACGTTTGTATTGCTTATTCGCTTTTTCACGAAAATCAGAACAATCAATAAAAATTTCTCGGCTAAATGCAACTTGACGGGTTCCCATCTCAGGCTTCTTGGGATGGTTTAGCATAACTAGATCTTGTTCATGCCCCAACGGTAGGCTTTCTATAACCACTAGCACAGGATTGATAACAGCCATGGCACGCGGTGCGTGCTCGTTCAGATCTTTGCGAATACAAGCTTCTAGGGAAGCTATATCTACATAATTTTCCTGTTTTGTCACGCCGATGCGGAGGCAGAATTCGCGAATCGATGCCGCGGTATAACCTCGGCGGCGCAAGCCGGAAATTGTCGGCATACGTGGGTCATCCCAACCTTCAACAATTTTTTCTGTCACCAACAGCTTTAATTTACGTTTTGACATGATAGCATATTTAAGATTTAATCGGGAAAACTCATACTGCTGGGGATGCACATTAATAGTGATATTATCTAGCACCCAATCATACAGCCGGCGATTATCCTGAAACTCTAAGGTACATAACGAATGAGTAATGCCTTCTATTGCATCAGAAATACAATGGGTAAAATCATACATCGGATAAATGCACCATTTGTTGCCAGTCCGATGATGATGAACGAATTTAATTCGGTACAATACCGGGTCACGCATCACCATAAATGGCGAGGCCATATCAGTTTTTGCCCGTAAACAGGCTTGGCCCTCGGCAAATTTACCGTTGCGCATTCTAGTAAATAACGCGCGGTTTTCTATCACGCTTCTATCACGATAGGGGCTGTTTTTACCAGGACACGTCAGCGTACCTCGATGTTCGCGGATTTCATCCGGCGACAGTTGGTCGACATAGGCCAAACCCTTGTCTATAAGCTCGAGAGCATAGTCATGCAGCTTATCGAAATAATCGGAGGAATAGTGAATGCTACCGCTCCAATTAAAACCCAACCATTGTACGTCGTGTTTTATGGAGTCTACATATTCCATATCCTCTTTAAGAGGATTAGTATCGTCGAAACGCAAATTGCACTTTCCCTGATAATCCTGAGCAATGCCAAAATTCAGACAAATAGATTTTGCATGGCCGATATGCAAATAGCCATTAGGCTCCGGAGAAAAACGAGTATGCACTGATGTATGCTTACCTGAAGCTAGATCTTTATCAATAATTTGACGAATAAAATTAGTTGAGCAGGCTTTAGCTTCACTCATATTGATATTCCTCTACAAAATAATACGACATTTATATTCTTTATATTCTAACCTACCATACCAGAACACTGTTTTTGTTAAAACAATGCTCTATTACCGAGCATTAAAAACAGAACATTATCGCATTGAAAGAAACTAAAACGCTTATAATATTTTGCTATAAAAGAGACATTAAAGACAATAAAAGTCTTTAATGTTGTAAATTACACGCAATCAATAATAGAACATATTTTTAGCGGTGAAGCGCAGGAAACATATAACTAAGTCTATCACCATCGACGAGCAGCACAAACATTTAAGCAGATAGTTGTCGATAACGAAAAAAAAGAAACTGGCGTTAATCCTAGCGCACGAAGCTCGATTATGTACCGACAAAATCTTCAAGCCAGCTTTTATCTGCAGCCATAGTGGTATGATCAATAGCAATAAGAGCGTCAAATGCAACTATGTTTCTAACAACTATAGGGGTTTAGCATTGAATACACGTTAACCTCCAAGTAAACTAAGCCTTGTAATGAGAGACCTATCCCCCAGTTATCTTACAACCTTATTTACAAAGCAGGTACAATTCTATCTATTAACAGCCAAAGTATCGATACTACAACAATATGCATCACATCTTCAGAGGAACTATTTTTTATAAGCAAAAATGTGTAAGTATTAAATACTTTACATGATATTCGACAATGATAGCACCAATTTATCAGGAGATACGAAATACTCCGGCACGCACGAATAACGAACGCTTAATTCACCATTTATTATGGTAGGTATTATCTCACATTAATCGACCGGCCATCAGAGCAGTTATCGTTAATATCAGTGAAACTAAAACCACTATTAGCTTTAACGCGGTAGAAGCTAGTTTCAAACAGAAGCAAAAGCGAAACGAGTGACCAGGATGTTTACAAGAGCGGGATAAATCACAATAGAGATGATCTTCGTATTAATACCAAGTGCTAACAATTATTTTAGGCATTGCAATGCCATCAGATCACATCTTAGTATCAAAAATTTTATTAACCAAGTTCATCTAACAATGAACTACTTTCACAATTAGACACAAATCAACTAATTTAAGCATGAACATCGGTAAAACTATTTGATCTATTAGCGTGTGCGTAACGTTACCTTAACTCTTAATTACATATCAATATTTACATAATAGCCATCAGAATTTACATGATAGCCATCAGAATTCTAGCAGTAACTATTTTGCAATTTGCAAACTTGGTGTGATAAATTGAATTATTTAATACTAAAATAGTGCTAAATAACACAAAATGAAGTACATTAGCTGTTAAGCTATATAACCTATATCACTTATTGCAATGCAAACGAGTTGCAGCTTCTAAAATTATATCTACAAAACCGTGATACCAAAGCCAAATATAAAAATATAATGCCATGCTAACAACAATAAATATCGATAATACAATCATAAATATGTATTAAAACCACGGCATTAACGCAACCAATATAAAAAATTAACAGTTTAGTTATTTCAATAAAAAGTAGGTCAAAGAGAAAAAACTAGCAAAGCAGTGGCCAAGCATTATCTCCGCGACTTCATCGTAACTTTTACGCCGGTAGGATGCGGTAAATGGCCTTCTACACATTAGGCAGGTCATCAAACATTACAACTAGGTAAAAGCTGCCTAAATAGGCAGCCGCTAAATGCCGATAATTATCGCACCAATTTCGATAACTTGCTAAGGCTAAGAAATTTAGAAATATCGTTAGAACTGGTAAATTTGAGTAAAATACGGGATTAAGATCATAATGCAAATCTCCCAAAAGCAGCAAGTAATCAAATAAAGATAGGTATTTCTTCCTGCCTAGCTCACTAGTTGAATATGTGAGTCGAACACCATTAGCGCATTGCAAATTATCCGGCAAATACACATCAAGATAAATCTTGCAATAGTTACTAACTATACCTAAATAGGTAAAAGAAAACGGACATTGAAAACAACAATAATTTGGCAAACTTGACATAATTGAAGCTATTTTAAAATATGATGAAGAAAACCACATAAATTGATGTTAATCCGCTGTTTCTTAATTGTACTTAAAACTATAACAACTTGATCTAAGAGGATATTGCTCTTATACTTATCAAGGACGGCATCCCCAGGATGGGGACTAATAATAAGTCAATAAAATAATCTCAATTGAGTAACCAAAGCGTTATCTTTATCTTCGATATGCCATAGCCGCCTTCAATGGTTAAAATATTGACATACTTACAATCTAATCAAATATTAAATTGTTTTGATTATTTACTTGATACAGCAAATGCGTATTTTGCTTAAATAATTATTTGCGATACGATTAATTTTAATTAACGTTGATCTGGATTTAATAAAAGACCGCCAAAGCATTTATATGCTTAACTAATAAAATTAGTTAAGCATATTACTCCAATTAAAATAATAGATTGTGCAACTGCATCACTAGTAAAACAACTCAGTGACCACTGTGATTGACTACAAATAGCTCACACATACTAAACCAGGATCATTGGGATAATAATTATTTTGAATATTAGCCAAACAAAAGCAGGGTAAGGGTTTTCTATTCGTAACATACTAATCTATTTATTGTATGACTTGCTTTACTACAAGCAAGTTATTTAACTACAAACAATAAAATTGTAGCTTTATAAGAATAAAGAAGCAATAGATTAAATTACTTAAAGCGGTAATCAGTAATTATATTTCTATCTGGAAACATGGTATCAATATTTGACGAGGTTTAACATAAATTAAATTACCTTACAGACTGTCCCCAGAAGTATTAATTATTTACGCTTTATAGCGTATACCTTATCATCGATCTTAATCGCAGCGCATACTATTTTAGGCCTATTACCGCAAGTATACCTTTGGTGTTCTAATTAAGAATAATAGTAGAAATGCATAAAGTGAGCCGGTTTAGCTTCGAGTGTATCTGTATGTTTAACATGGACTAATATATAGATCTATCTGCCTAACATCTCACTAATTATATTTGCCCATGATTATACAGTAAGCATCAATATTATTTACAGTACAGTTAGCATATTGAAATCATAGATTACTATGAAGAAAATAAAATGTTATAAAATAAGATACTTATTAATAAGTATTAGTTATGATAGACTAATCAGTTATTACACACCTGATTCTTACTTCGCGGTTCACAACCAAATCACATTCATAACCCGGAAACATCCCTGCCAATTTCGCTTATTTAACAAAAATAAAGCAATACCCCTAATTTTCTAACAGCGGGAATCAAGATGCTGTTGATCGCAGAAGAAAGTAATGATAGTAAATCCTATGCATAATAAAGCCTAAAATGCAGTAAGCAGAGGTAATGGGTAACCTCAATTATATTGAGAATAATAAATATATTTACAGTTTGTATGTAAATCTTGTGCAGTGCAATAAAACGTCTAAGTAAGACTTACAGGTAAAAAACAGTCAAATATTTCCCGATAATTGAAACAAAATAATCTGATCAACGTTGGTTTACCTACCTGGAAATTAATATGTATTTAAATTAATTGTAACGACTATCCTAGTAACAAAAAATCAAATAAACAAAGATTAGTAATCTAGGACAATATTATCAAATACAATTTATGAAGATGTTACATCTGTAGACGTAACGATCTAACTGTATAAATTTATAAAATATAATTGTAATGCTTTTATCTAAAGAGTTATTGCCCAGATTGATTTTTTGGCGTCTATGCAGAGACGACGCAGTAATACTGCATATCTACCATGTACGAACATTTATCATTGTTAATACACGTCCATACTGCGCCTCCACTAAACAATTTATAACGCAACTCACGCACGCATGTAATAACAATAAATAGTAACATCTATAAACATCAGTTTTATCCGCAACTATTTGATAGATCACTACTGTTTTAAACTAGTTTAGTTATGAGGTGATGCAGAATAATTTAAAAAATTACCAGTAATTTTTTAAATAAACCGCGCAATATATTTGATTTATTTAATACAAAACCGAAAAAAGACCATTAAGTAATTATACGCTTACATGACAATATTTTGTATATTAAGTTATGACGAACATGATAAATTATAAGTTAAATTAATAATAAATCGATGTTTTATATTTGTCGCGCGCTACAGATATTATTAACGGAAAAGTAAATATGAAAATAAAAACAAAGTGCAATAGTATTACTAATACAATTAATTCCATTTAGATTAAGCAAAAATTACTTCATCTATAGAGTAGAGTTTATTAATCAGTAAAATTATTTGATGTCGATCGTGTCTTATGGTGTGCTTATATCAAACGAACTTAATTTTTTGTTTAATCACACCCCTGAAAAATACTCCACCAGTAGGTGCCAAAAACTAGGTGATAATTTAGCATGATAGCTGTGTAGTAACACTACCACATTTATTTTTGTGAGCATGAATAACTAATCTCATCTGAGCACACTACCAGTAAAGGGGCAAGCATTCAGCATAGTGCATCATAAAATGCATTTTATGATGCAAGCAAAACTAGGCATAATTCGCGATATAATTTAAATTATATATAGTAATATTACAATTTATTGTAACTCAACAATAATGCGTTTAAAGTAAAATAAAATTAAAGCTACAGACATTCAAATAGTTACGTCTGGAGAAACGTCTAAAAATATTTATTTGCCTACCTCTATTTTGTTTTTATAAAGTATTTAAGATTAAAGAATCTTGTCCGGAGCTTATGCGTAATACACATATTCAATATGTATTAATTACATCCTGTACTAATAAAACTATATTCACCTGGCGTTGAGATACGCATTTTTAAATGCTATTAAGTAATTTGTAAGAATAAATATATGAATCAAATGAAGCGATAATATGTACCACAACAAAAATCTGACCACACGCTTTGTGTCAAGTATCTTATAAATTACCAATGCAAGAGCGGCGCTTAAAGGGAAAAGAGCGATTCCTTAACAAAATATGCTATAAGTTTAATCAATAGACTTAAGTCTATAAATACAAAGCAATCAGTGATCAATAACTAGTCAATGCACATTTTGTTCCCTGTACAAAAATTTATCCCCAAAAAGTTTTTTACCAAAAGATTTTTGAAGAATAATGATCTCTGTCAAAAGCTTTTATAGAATGTGTCTCAATTAGTACATTTATAGTCTAAATCTATCGCTATATTCATACCTTTGCGAGATTGACATACACATATCACAGCACATCCTATTAACAGGATCTAGTTATAACACCGCTCTGTCATTATCAGGTCATGATCGGCGGAAGCAGTACAGTATCTCGGTTGGTAACGGAAATACAAAATCAGGTATTTATTCTCAAACGACAGAATAGTTTTTTTAAGTTGACATTTATATTAATGCAGTGCTAGATTTTAGTTTGGTTTTCATGCTAAAAACGAAAGTTTTTATTCAAATATATAATCCTTACTACCCAATTAAAATTCTGTCTGTTTATGCATTTTCCGCCATGAAAGCGTGCAACTTATTGAGTCATCTTCTTGTATTTTAGATTATTCATGAGTTATACAAAAAGCGCGCGCAATAAATACTAGTAAGACGAAAAAGGAATTGACTGAAGTTCGTTAAATCCTCATAATACGGTAATGAAAACGGTAATGAAAACGGTAATGAAAACGGTAATGAAAATAGAATAAAATTGGCTACGTAGCTCAGTTGGTCAGAGCACAGCACTCATAATGCTGGAGTCACGGGTTCGAATCCCGTCGTAGCTACCACAGTTTGCGGGAGTGGCGAAATTGGTAGACGCACCAGATTTAGGTTCTGGCACCTCGAGGTATGCGAGTTCAAGTCTCGCCTCCCGCACAATCTATTTCAGTCAGCAGCAAATGGGGTATAGCCAAGTGGTAAGGCAGCGGGTTTTGATCCCGCCATGCCCAGGTTCGAATCCTGGTACCCCAGCCAAATCGCTTAAATTTTAAAGACAAACAGCCGTGCTACTACCACTTAAAGTACATCATATTTTAAAAGCTAAGAGATGGGTAGGGTTAAAACCCATCTACGCCTACTAGTTTAAAGCCCTGTAATTTACAGCTAGTAAGATTTACAAATTTCTGGGGTGACGCTTAGATTATTAACGCACACCTGCACATAATGTAATGCTAGAGTCACAGACACAACTCCCTTCGTAGACCTCCAAGGTATTGGGGCATAGCCAAGCGGTTAAGGCACCGGATTCTGACTCCGGTATCCCAGGTTCGAATCCTGGTGCCCCAGTCATAGTTATAAAAGGGTTATATATGTATCTTATTGATATTCAAAATATTTATATATACGATTTGGCATAATCATTTAATAATTTCATGAATTTACAAGCTGTAATTATATTAATACTGCGCAAATTATGATAAACTTATTGTGTGCATGTCACAAATACCGTTAGCATTAATATTTAAACGCATATGCCCCTGCTTGCTAATTTTTATTTTTGCAATTACTTCTCTCTTGCTTTACTAAGAAAATTTATAATATATTATTATCTATATACACTAATATTAAAAGTAAGAATATTAAACACCCTTCACAACTTAATTAATATTTACTATATACAAAATAAATTAACTTACTATTAAACACACAATATATAGTAAATGCATGTTATTAACATACTAAAATTTTATGATACATTATTATATAGTAGTATTGTTATTGATAATAATAGATTATATTTATAATAAAAGCCAGCTACTTCATTTAGATTTACTTGCGTGTATACTAACGCATTGTACGATATTACATGAGCAAGGCACAAAGCGATACCACTATTTCTAATATATAATTGTGTATTATTATGATGAAGAACAGTTTTATCTGACATTAATAATAAACCATGCAAATAGTTTAAAACCAAAATTAATATAGATTTTATCTATAGATAAAATAGTATCTATGTTAATTTAACAAATTTAAGCAGCCCTACATTAGGGGTAACTATCATGTTGCTAATTACGCAATAAACTATTTAATATAAGAAAATACCTGAACCTGTAACAGACAGCAAGGCATTAACATGCCCGGTTAATTCCTTGCTTTTTATTCTCTCCAAAGCTAATAACGTGAATCGTGATTGCACTTTAATTGTTATTAACAACATTATAATTTATTATATTATTTAATACAATCTACTTGTGCTTTATAAAATTGTTTAAAGATTCATTAGCGTTATTTAAAATAAAATAGTACTTTATTGCGATACTATCTATATGATATATTTGATCGCTTCATGTTATAAACAGATAATAGAACTATAGATAATATCTATGGAATAAAATTATTTTCTAATTTATTATGTACTTGTTATTCATACTTACCACAAACAGACAAGATCTTTTAGCAGCTAAACTAAGACGGACTTAGACCCAACTAAAATAGATAGCACTAATAATTATTTAAGAAAACTATTTACTTAGAGTAAATCTCAAATAATTTATTATTGTTGCCATAAAAAATAAAAAAACATAACGACACCCTTTGTCTTACGTACAAAGGATTTATAATTAACAATTAATTAAAATCTAACAATTGATACTGCTTTAATAAATATTTATAGTGGTGATTAGTATTCACTAAATTTAATTTAAATGTCTGCTTATATTTAAATTAATTTATATTATAAGATCCGTAAATTATTTAATTTATTAATATTATTATCATCATTTTGTATTTGTTTGTATCGTGCAAAAACTACAAACGTCTTGTAACTCCTGTTAAGGAGACTCATACTTTAGGTTTTATATCAACGATATTTATATGCCTTACACTCCATACTAACACCGCTAGACATTATGAATACTTAAAACTCCATTAGGTAATTTTACCGTAGCATTTTTTGAGAGGAAGATTAAAAAAAACTTTAATAAATCTAATATCTTTATTAAAGATGAAAACTACTGTATGTAAGATGACAAATTAATATAGCGTAATTACTTATTTGTAAGGGATACAACCTCAAAAAAAATCTGCGTTATAATAATTATCCTTAATACGCATCGCTATCATGCTTACAATTAAATTGTTTAAATATATTAATATTATGTATTATTTAATATCAACTATATCGTGGTGTAAAACTATTACAATCAGCAAAAGGTTATTATTACTTATTGATAAAATGATATTTATCTTGCATATAATTTACACTCTATTGATATTCTTGACTAACAAAGAAGGCATTTGCTTTGTGGATGTTTATTTTAATTTTCAAAGAAAAGCAAAGAGCGCACGCATAAATACTCACCTTAATAAGGTGATATGTACATTACTTTTATTAAGTTATATTACTCGTCTGAATACCCACATAAAACCTTATATGAATAAATATTTTATCAAGCACATTATATTTCATGAAGATAAAGTATCTGACTGCGAAAACACTAATTTTAGTAATGCACTTATAATTTAATAATTATTTTAATTTAAACTTTAAATAAATGATTTATATCAAAATATAATGTATTATAATGCAAAATATTTATCGTTATAAAACTGAAATAACATTCAGTAATTAACTTTACTTTCTTAAATTATTCTTTTGTTTACAACAATGCCATATACTTATTTTAAGATTGATTAATATTTTCTTTAATAACAATTATTGTTAGATCTCAAGATAATTATCTTATGGTATAAGTGTTTGTAACAATATTATTATATAATATCATATATTATATAATACCATATTAATAAACGTGGTTATCGAGTAACAAATAAATACATTATTTAATAAATTATTAAACATTGCAAATAAAAGTATAATGATTACTTGACTATTTATTCGAGCAAGTAGAGTTAGTAGTCATGATTAAAACACCTGAATTTATTACATTACTCTTAATCTTAATACTAATATTAGTAAACATTAATAGTGTTTCACTGAGGATTATCATTAACTTTAGTTGTTAAACTACAATGCAGATCATGAGAAAATTTTTGCTATGACTAATATATTTACATACAATATACTCATAAAGTAATTTTATACTTTTTAAAACTGATGTTAAATTGCAAGAGCAACTATTTTATAAATACATATATTCATAAATTAATTGTTTATTATTATTTTTGTATTTTAATACCTTGTATTTATGGTTTAATTTTAAGTTAACTATAACTAAATAAATTTTATTAATACTTTACGATTAAATATAATAATATTATTAAGCATGTATACATACAATAAATATTACTTCTATGCTTTATTTAAAAGCTACTATTCTTAGTCGTTAATAAATAATTAACTGTACTTTATTTACCTGTAATTTATTACAACCAACTAACGATCAATATTATTGCTAAATATACGTATACAACAAAATTTAAGTGCTAAATCACATGTTTGAAGTGGTCTCTTCGAGCTCCAATAACTGTATTTTACTCTAAACAAATATTGCAGACAATAGAGTGATTACGATACAATAAAACTCACATACACAATGCGTAAACAAATAATACCTTTCATTATAATAGACTTCAGTGAGTTATGCTTAGTTAATTACTCTCTACCAGATAGTAATTATTTTAAATAACTATGAGCAATACTTGTTACGCTTATCAGCTAGAAGCTAATACCATGCTTAGTTACTAATAATATAGTGTCTTGCTCTTCTATTATTATAGAAATAATTTAGTTAATATTACCTACGGTTGATACTTTGATACGCAAACTAGCGTTATTATAAATAATTGATACTTCTACCTAGTGATTTCACTATTTCTAACTTTTAGAAAAACCTTAGTTTTTTAAACATAAATTAACTACAAAGTATTTCTTAATCTTTTATAAGTAAACTACCACAACACAGCGCTTAATATACAGAATGGAAAGCCATGTGGCCAAGGAAAAATTAAAGAAATCGACTATAAATTTGATCACAAAATCAGTGATTAATGTAAATCATTACATTTTATATAATGTACAAATAAATTATTTTATTTCTCATTGTGACTAATCGATTATATTCTACCTAATCAAAGTGATACCTTCATTTATTTAACTCTAAAATCCATGCAAAGTTTATCGTAATCGTCATTAATACTATTGCTAAGTCTACATATACCGCTTTTGGTAATACGGAAATTCATTATGCCACCATACATATCCACGGCAAAACCGTAAAGTAGATTGTGGTGTTAAATTTAAGCTGCGAATATGATTGAGATTCCCAACGGCAACTCAGTACCAATTTAATTCATAGTAATTTACTATGCTTTAATGAAAGAATTTGCTAATAAGTCCCTTACAAGCGAAAGCAATAATAATATTTATCTGCACCGCAGTATCTTACTGTTTTATCAGAAGTATCTAACAACTACTTAATGCGGGGAAAGGTATGAGTTTTAGATGTTACCGCATAGAAAATTATCATAATGCTGACTAGCCTGAGAAAACGCATCAGGAATAAGACAAAGCGTTTCTAGGTTTGAAGAATAAAAGATGATAATGCAAAAGTCAAATTAGTTAATACTCTGCTTTAAAATACAGAATTTTACTAAGACAAAGCTTAAACTGCGACATACTCATCTGCGAATCAACTCGCGTCTAGGTAAGCCCCTTGAGAATCGCAAAATATAACCTAGTTTCCGTGGCTGTGATACACAATTGGCAAATCTAATAAGAAACCCTCAACCCGAGTATGGCAATAGCAGTTAAGCATATCGATGCTGCACAGCAATTTTTAGAAACGATGACTAAATGCTGGTTCACGATCACCCTACAGGGGATACACACACGCATAAATGTCAGAACATGTGGCATCAACATCTTTTACTAACATATTGGTTTTATTATTTAAATATATCCTTTCTTAACTAGCTAAAGTGACCAGTGATATTACGCTTTTAATACTAAATTACATGAAGTTGCTAGTTTATGAATTAATATTAAATACAGGAGGAGTTATAATTTCTCTTGCACATAAATGGATTATGCATAAGCTAACTCATATGAATATAGCACACTATCACCTATCATAAAATTTTAAAGCTAGCATTAATAAATAAACGCATATACCAACTACAAGTAAGTAGTTGAATAACTAAACAGCTGCACTTTACTTTTTCTTAGTTATTTGGCTGAATATTTTCAGCTGAACCAAGAGCAGCGCACCTTATTTATACATCACCATAAGCCAAGTAAGCTGTTTGAATCCTTCAGCATACTGGTGAACAGTAGAACAAGCTGCTGTTTTTTGCTACACATATAGCAATCATTAACACTGCAAATACAGCTAGGACAATATTGATAATTAACTGCATAGCAGTTTGCCCCATTATGCACCAGTAATAGCACTGAGCCTTAGGTTAAAATCTCTATCAATCTTAATGTCTATCTACTATAATGCTATCAAGGCTAGTATTTTAGTGTGTGCTGTTTTTAACAAACCTTAATAGATTCGTAGCCATCACCTAAGTTTCCAGTCGATAATTTACCAACGACTATTTTCCTAGTACTTATATGCTAGTATTCATTAATGCAAAGCATAGATCCTTAAACAGCATGGGCCATAAACCATTTGTACCCGAAAAAACTCTTTATCTAAAGAGTAGTGAAATAACTATAAGTTATATACCGGCGCAAGTCATCGTATCTAGTATTCCCAGGATAACATCGATAGCTTGTAAGATTTCTTCTGGACGATATATTCAGATATAAATAACTTTACGTTAATAACGTAAATACATGAACTTCCCTGTCATGATATTATACAAATGAATATAAGGATTGCTTGCTGATGTATGTTAACCATTTAACTGTTACTCTAAAACTGAGCTTAACTCAGTGCGTTATTATTTCATGAATTTGCTAAATTGTATCTTATTGTTCTCTACAAAACAAAACCAACGTGCGCGTTTAGTGCGTAACACTAAACATCATAAAAGAATTATCTTAAATTAAGACAAGGTAAGCAATTAACAAAATATTTTTGATAGACCATCGTAACCAAATAGCACTAAATAATTAATTAATTTTCTGTTGCAACAAACGAACTTGCAACAGTTCTTCTGGTGTATCCACGCCCATGCTGGGCGTAGCACTTGCTATAGCAACATGTATTTTTTCCCCATGCCACAATATGCGCAACTGTTCGAGAACCTCTATCTGTTCTAGCGGACTAATCGACCAGCTAACATAGCGTCGAATAAAGCTGGCGCGGTAAGCATAAATACCAATATGACGCAGAAGATTATGGTAAAGATGATCGCGGCTACGGGCAAACCCTTCACGATCCCATGGAATAGTAGCGCGCGAGAAATACAGCGCATAACTGCTAGCGTCAACCACCACTTTAACCACATTAGGGTTAAATGCCTCTTCTGAAGTAATAATAGGTACCGCTAACGTAGCTATACCAGCATCAGTGAATGCCAGATTATCCGCCACTTGCTTGATAATTTGTGGCGGAATAAGCGGCTCGTCCCCTTGCACATTAACAATTATTTGATTGTCAGGGAAGTCGTAATAATCAATGACTTCTTGTAGCCGCTCGGTGCCGGACTGATGATCTGGGCTAGTTAAACATACTTCGCCTCCGGCACTCTTAATTGCTTCAACCACACCAACATGATCAGTAGCGGTAATTACCCTATCAGCACCGGAAGCTTGTGCACGCTCCATAACGCGCACAACCATCGGTTTTCCATTAATATCGACTAGTGGTTTACCTGGCAAACGCTTAGAAACGAAGCGTGCGGGGATAATGGCAATAAAACTCATTAATTGTTCTCATTTAATGAGATAGCACGTGCTTCTCTTTCCAGAAGAACAGGAATTCCGTCCCGGACAGGATAAGCTAGCCCATTCAACTTGCAAATTAGTTCCTGTCTTTCTTCGTTGTAAGAAAGTTTACCGTTACAGACCGGACAAACAACTATTTCTAATAGACGATTATCCATGTTATTTCTCCAATGAAGCAATGCATGCACAAAGCATTATCTGCTTACTACACTGAACAGTAGTGTAGGCTGTGTACATAAAAGCACGTCTTTATAGACGGTAATTGTTATAGCCTATCGCAAGTGTTTGCTACTATAGTCATTTTTTTAAATTACTTACATATAATTAACCAAAGAAGGATTGGTATTATGTGTAACTACACATAATTTAAAATTAAATTAATAAAACAAACCTACAATTAAAATGTTAAATATAATTATTTCATTGCTTTTTTGTGAAAGCTATCAGCCAAGCCAAGCAAAGCAAAGCAAAGCAAAGCAAAGCAAAGCAAAGCAAAGCAAAGCAAAGCAAAGCAAAGCAAAGCAAAGCATATCATAATTTAGAAAAATCAGATAACACAAGTTATTTAGCAGTTTCTGCTTATCAAACCTAGTAAAAGCAAGTCAAATATTATTATCTTTCATTATCATACCGCTGAGCAATAAATTTACCTCGTTCTACTCCTATGTAGACAAGAGTTACTTTTTTGTATTACTTATCCGCAACTTGGCATATAGCGCCGGATGGCCTGCTCGATTGGTATTAGCAAATCTTGTGCCGCGGTGGCAGGCACCTGGGCATCTACTGGTAGATACCACCAATTAGCGTAGGCGAAGGAGCGACATTTAACCGCGTCCTTCTCGGTCATGAGCAAATGTTGATCGGGTGTGACTAGTGCGCTGAGTACTTGCTGTCGGTAAACCTGATGATCGTTAAATACTATCTCCCGCATTGGAATCACGCCACTAGCGCGTATCATAGCAAAAAAACGAGCCGGATGACCAATGCCGGCCATAGCCACGACCGGAATTAATTTGCTAAGCGCACGAAATTCGCCACTCAGTAAATTAACAGCGGTGCCGGATTTAAACCACATAGATACCTCACCATGGTGAGTTTTGCCGCCGTTGACAATAACTGCATGTACCTGCTTCAATCGGCTTGTCCGTTCACGCATAGGACCGGCAGGAAGCCACCAGCCATTGCCAAATCGACGTTCGCCGTCAACAACAACCCACTCGATATCACGTCCTAGCGCGTAATGCTGTAAACCATCATCGGCTACAATCACATCTAAGGAATGTGAGCGTAGAAGTAGTGCCACCGCGGTAGCACGCCGCGGTGCTACCGCTACTGGCACCCTGGTTCGCTGCCAGATTAACAACGGTTCATCACCACATTGATCGCTTGTGGTATTAACGTCTAGCAGCAGCGGATAATGCACAGAACGACCACCGTAGCCACGAGACACCACCCCAACTCGCCAACCTCGCTCTTGTAGTTGCGTGACCAGCCATAATACGACTGGGGTTTTGCCATTTCCGCCAACAGTCAGATTACCTATAACTACGATTGGCAGTGGAAAACGATGCACTTCTTGCCAGCCACGGCGATAGCTGTAACGAATAAGAACTGTTATAAAACCATACAACCAGGAAATTGGCAGGAGTAATAAATACAGTAGCGAGGATCCGGACCAGATGCGAGCAATCATTGACCAACCTGTAACTGGTGAAGTTGGGCATAAACCCCCTGAATAGATATCAAATCCTTATGATTACCACGTTCGACAATCCGTCCTTCCTCTACCACTAAAATTTCATCAACTTTTTCAATAGTAGATAGGCGATGAGCGATAACCAAGGAGGTCCTATTCTTCTGCAACGTCTCCAACGCTTTTTGAATTGCCCGTTCAGACTCCGTATCAAGCGCTGAGGTGGCTTCGTCAAGAATAAGTATTGGGCAATCACGCAACAGTGCGCGGGCAATAGCGATGCGCTGACGCTGCCCGCCAGAAAGTAAGACACCATTTTCGCCTATCACTGTATCCAGACCCATTTCCATTTTTTCGATGAAATTCATAGCGTAAGCCATGCAAGCCGCACTTTCGATCTGCTTACGGGAATAAGTGGCTTTGCAAGCATAAGCGATATTATTAGCAATTGTATCGTTAAATAAATGCACATTTTGGGAAACCAGTGCTACCTGGTTACGTAGTGGAGCAAGCTTATAGGCACGTAAATCTGTGCCGTCTAGCAGAATTTGTCCTTGTTGAATATCGTAAAAACGCGTTAGCAAATTAGCGATAGTCGATTTACCGGAACCAGAACGACCCACCAAAGCCACTGTATGTCCCGCCGGGATGGTCAAACTGATGTCGTGCAGCGAAGGAGTATCTTTACCCGGATAAGAAAATGTGACATGTTTAAAGGTAATATTACCTTTCACGCGTTTAACTTCTACCGTGCCATCATCTTTTTCGGTTGCCATGTCAAGGATAGAAAAAAGAATCTGGCAAGCTGCCATACCGCGCTGAAACTGAGCATTCACATTAGTTAAAGATTTTAATGGGCGCATCAAAGCAATCATTGACGAAAAAACGACAGTAATGGTACCTGCAGTCAAGGTTTCCATTACTGATGGAAAACTTGCAGCATACAGAACAAAAGCTAGTGCTAGCGATGCGATAAATTGGATTAAAGGGTCGGAAACTGAGGAAGTAGCAACCATTTTCATGCCCTGTTGGCGCATGCAGTTGCTAACGCTGTTAAAACGCTCGTTTTCTACTTTCTGACCACCAAAAATCAACACTTCCTTATGACCTTTAAGCATTTGTTCTGCGCTGGTGGTAACCTGACCCATAGTATTTTGCATTCTTTTGCTAATTTGACGGAATCGTTTTGACACTTGACGGATGGCAAAAGATACTACCGGCGCAATCACCAATAAAATTAGTGATAACTGCCAACTATAATAAGACATCATCGTGAATAGGCCGATAATTAAAGCTCCTTCACGAATTACGGTAATAAGTGCGCCAGAGGATGATGAAGCTACTTGTTCAGCATCGTAAGTAATTCTCGAAAGCAAGGTTCCAGTAGATTGCTGGTCAAAAAAAGATACTGGCATGTCCATCATATGGTTAAACAGGCGACGTCGCATATTCATTACTACTTTGCCAGAAACCCAGGCTACACAATAGCTTGAGATAAAACCACTGACACCACGCAACACTATCAAACCTATAACTGCCAGCGGCATCCAGACCAAAATATTGCTGTTAGTTTTGCCAAATCCATCATCTAACAGGGGTTTGAGCAGCGATAGCATAAAGGTATCGCTAGCAGCGTTAAGTATCAGGGCAATTGCTGCGACGATTACACCTATTTTAAAAGGTGAGATCATAGGCCAAAGGCGACGAAAGGTCTGCCAGGTGAAAAGATTTTTCTCTTTTAGCATTTATTTACCAGTGCCAGGATCTAAATAGCCGCTTATTTTACCTATTTAGCGAGGCGCGCAAAACAACTGATCATACATAGTATAGGTAAAATATTGAAACTCCTATAATCTAATTATACCTATTATTGACAATAAAAATGCAGGCTCAGCTGTTTAACTCTATACCGCACTCAGAGTAAATGCTCAGACACACGAATACAGACTCCTGTGAAGAACCACATAAAAACCCGAGCGCCAAAAGAAGAAAGCCTACATGGTGGTTTATTGTGTAGCATGCTATTTAAGTTAAATTATCACTTACAAAGATCACAACCCGACCTCCAGAAAAAGAGGCTAGGGAGTTTTTACTATGATGATGTAAGCAGAGAGAAGATAAACCTGAAGGATCTTCCACGCACCGCGGGTTGATTTTTAGGCGTCACAGCGCTTATTTTGCCTGGGATTCGATATAGCTTATACAAATAAATTGCAAGCGTCTATTATCTTATCCACAGCATACACAGAAGTCGTTATTTCCCCGGAGCTGGTGCTCTCTTAAATATCTTAAGAATTTAATTCTTATCCACACGATGTTCCCGTATTTGACGACTTAAAAGTATGGAGTATCAACAATGATAAACGCGCCCTAATGTGGGGGTTCCATGCTATTAGTTAGATATCATTAAATAATGGCGCCATACCAGTCAACTATACTGATTCAGGCTTTAGTTTTATCCCCCCCCCAAAGAATATCAAACATCTCTGCTGCTCAAACGGTACTAGAGGCGTCATCATTGTACCAATCAATCAGAGATTCTGTAAAATTGCTATAACTGAAAGCTTACATCTCCTTTTTAACTGCATTATTAATGATAGCTTCTAGAATGACTAATATTTTGATAAAAGACGCCATCGACGCTTACTACCAATTTGACCGATAGTACCAGCACAAGGTTTATATTGTAGAAAATAAAAAAACTATATAAGCAGCAAAATAATATCACACTGAAAATACAACAAGCTCATTGATTGCCTAGAGTAGGCAGCAAATACCCCTCAAAAGAATAAAATCAGCGTCTCCTCTGTGGTAAAAGAAAATATTAACTATTATTTATTATAGCCATACCAGCTCTTATGCTGATTAGCAATTAGTATTACAGCAAAATATGAGACAAACTCAGCGTGGAAATTTTGCCGGCAAATGACGATCAAAAACATCAGCGTCAAAGAACTGTGCTAAGCGGAGAAACTCGTATTTGGGCTGCCATTACATATCCCACCCCGCGCGAGGATCATAACCATTAAAACAGTAGTGGGAACCTCAAGACGATAAAGATGAACAGTAATGCAAATTGTGCTGCTCACGCATTATGGTTAATTAAACCATAACTCGAGACTGATATGTAGCTTTCAAATACACTATGTATTAACTAGCTATCGAATTGCTCTTGATTCATACACCCCAACACACCAGCTTTTGTTTGGTCGCTACCACGCTATTTCGCCCAGAACATTAAACCCGTATACATGGAAATGCTCGATGAATATTTGATAATTTTATCAACCAAGATATTCAGTATGACTAGGCGGGGTTACTAGCATTTAATTATTTCTGGCTCAATATTGTTTATTTCGCACCAATAAACATAATAAAGCGTGATGATTGCCCGGGATAACAGAGCAAACTTAGTCAATACAACTGTCGGTAAAAACAATAATCTTAAAGCAGTTAGGGAGTAAAATAAACGCGATGTACTGACGCCTCGGTCATCCGCTCTACAAAACAACAATGGCACGCCTTATTTATTATTATGGCCAGTACTTGCAAAATCATTAATAATAACATTGACAATCCCTCCTGTTAGGAGGATTCGATAAAAAAGTAAGAAACAATCATTACATATCATTAGGCATTATGGGAGTAATCAGGACGTAGATAATACGGTAATGACCGTACCGCAAGTGCAAACAAAAGGTGAAGTGGTCTTTCTATAACGTTTATTTTTCTTATGCTTTAGAGATCAGCTGCAACGACGCAATTAATAAAAGTATCGGCGATATTAAAACTAACTTTATAGCAACTTGCTTAACTAGTGACTATTGCTAGACCAATAAAAGCTACAGCATCATTTATGCCTATCAACATAATGGTACTGCAGATTAAGCAACTCATTACCGAAGTTACGCTTAACACATTATCTTCATATTCGTTAATCTCATTAACTTTTAGCATGAAGTAAAATGGACTGCATTAATAATACTTGCCACAAAAAGGAGTAAGCTAGTATTTATTCTTTTGCTTTTTTAACAAATTACCCAAACTGATACAAAAGCGATGCATTAACCTTCATCGTACACTATAGGTCGTGATGTGCAGAATAAACTGACGATCTCAGGCTCGAATTTTATTAAGTGATCAAGTAAAGCAGACCTCGAATGATTTTTAATTTTCCTTTGCTGAATTAATCAAAAAAATACCATTGCTCAAATTGAGCAATCTTCTTGATTAGCATTGCTTTCTCTGCACGTTACTGACATTGGTGCTTACTCAACATTATACACTCTAAGTAGGATCTTTTAATGGTAATAAAAAAATGAGCATGTAATTTCGATAAGAGGTTAATAATGAATGTTGCTTGACATAATTTACTTTTATCGTCTTGATAGATAATTGTTAACTATCCGCGTCATAATTTATACAATATACTACAAACAACGCGCGTCTAATCCACCACAGTTTGAAATATTGGTTAAACTAATGCTGGTTGTCAGCGACTCCACAAAATATTAATTCCGCTCGTTGTTTTATATCGGTCGCCGTAACGAAACAGCTAAACGTAGCTATTGACACGATCGCGTAACTCTTTACCTGGTTTAAAATGTGGAACACATTTGCCATCCAACTCTACCTTATCACCAGTTTTAGGATTGCGACCGATGCGCGAGGCGCGGTAATGAAGGGAAAAACTACCGAAACCGCGTATTTCGATGCGTTCGCCAGCGGCGAGTGTCGTCGCCATATGCTCGAGTATCTCTTTTACTGCATTTTCAACTACTTTTGCCCGGATATGAACATGCTGGTCAACTAGTTTTTCGATAAGTTCAGATTTGGTCATGATTTCTCTAAATTCATACTGCTCTTTTAAGAGCAGTATAATAAATTAATTATAGGATAGAAGTAAAGTCGTTTCCGCAAACCAGTTATTATTACTCTCCTTTGGTTGCTGCTTTAAAGGCTTCAGTCATAGCGTTGTAAACGCTCCCATCTTCTTGCTTATTTTTCATGATATTGTTAGCTTTTTTTTCATTATCCTCATCCCTGGCACGC
The DNA here is from genome assembly GCF_900161835.1 of Sodalis endosymbiont of Henestaris halophilus. Lineage (GTDB taxonomy): Bacteria > Pseudomonadota > Gammaproteobacteria > Enterobacterales > Enterobacteriaceae. The sequence goes on from NZ_LT897836.1 coordinate 1,560,220, forward strand.
ACAGATAAGTTAACAATGCAATTTTTGCGATCGATGCCAGTGAGTTTTGCCTCCACATCGTCGCCGACACTCAGGACTAGTGTAGCATCTTTTACACGGTTACGCGAAGCTTCGGAAGCGCGCACATAACCTTCTACGCCTCCTGCTAATTTTACTCTCGCACCTTTTGCGTCAACTGCTATAACTTTACCACTAACAATATCCCCTGTTTTGTTCAAAAACAGGTAGTTATTAAATGGTTCTTCAGTCAGCTGCTTTAGACCCAAGGAAATACGCTCGCGTTCTGCGTCAACTTGCAAAACTACAGCCTCGATTTCATCACCTTTTTTGTATGCACCAACTGCTTCTTCGCCGACAAGGTTCCAGGAAACATCGGATAAATGCACTAAACCGTCTATACCCCCTTCTAAGCCTATAAAAATACCAAAGTCGGTAATCGATTTGATTGTTCCTTCAACACGATCGCCCTTATTATGAGTTTCAGAGAAATGCTGCCAAGGATTGGATTTGCACTGCTTTAAACCCAGGGAGATACGACGACGTTCTTCGTTGATGTCCAGAACCATGACTTCAGCCACACTGCCCACATTAACCACTTTAGATGGATGGATATTTTTGTTGGTCCAGTCCATTTCAGAAACGTGCACTAGGCCTTCAACGCCTTCTTCGATTTCAACAAAACAACCGTAATCGGTCAAATTAGTCACACGACCGGTCAGGCGAGTGCCTTCTGGATAACGTTGCGCGATAGCAGCCCATGGATCTTCGCCAAGCTGTTTTAAGCCTAAAGAAACGCGGGATCGCTCACGATCAAATTTAAGTATTTTAACAATAATTTCATCACCAACATTCACGGCTTCGCTCGGATGTTTTACGCGCTTCCAAGACATATCAGTAATATGCAATAGGCCGTCAACACCACCCATATCAACGAATGCACCATAGTCAGTCAGATTCTTCACTATGCCCTTAACTTCCATGCCTTCCTGAAGGTTTTCTAGCAAATAATCGCGTTCAGCGCTGTTTTCGGATTCGATAACGGCACGACGGGAAACAACAACGTTGTTACGTTTTTGATCCAGTTTAATCACTTTAAACTCAAGTGATTTACCTTCTAAATGTAAAGTGTCACGAACAGGACGTACATCAACTAAAGAACCTGGAAGAAACGCACGAATACCGTTTAACTCCACGGTAAAACCGCCTTTAACTTTCCCGTTGATAACACCGATCACAGTAGTTACTTCTTCATAAGCTTTTTCTAGCATTAGCCAGGCTTCGTGACGCTTAGCTTTGTCACGGGACAGAAGTGTTTCGCCGAACCCGTCTTCGACGGCATCCAAAGCGACGTCAACCAGATCACCTACTTTAATTTCGAGCTCGCCATAGGCATTGCGAAACTGCTCGACAGGAATCACAGATTCAGATTTCAAGCCGGCGTCAACCAGAACCACGTCTTTCGCTATAGATACAACAGCCCCGCGAACGATGGAACCAGGACGGGTTTCAATTTCCTTCATAGATTCTTCAAAAAGTTGAGCAAAAGATTCTTTCATATTTGATAATCTTCATTTGTAATTAATTACTATATCATTACTCCTGCTTCATGGAATAATAATATACGTCATGCGACCTTTTCTTGCTGCAAAGTAAATTAATAACTGCTTCGTTATAATATTGCTAGTATCTTCTTAGCGTACGCTAAAGATTTAGATATTACTTCATCGATGGTTAGATAAGTGGAGTCTAGCACCAACACATCAGCAACTGCCGGCATCAATGGAGCTACTGCGCGATTGCAATCACGATCGTCACGTTTTTTTATATCAGATAAAAGATCCTTAAAAGTAACATGAAAACCATTTTTTTGCAACTGTCGCATGCGGCGATATGCCCTTTCTTCCGATGACGCATTAAGAAAGATCTTTACCCGTGCATCTGGAAAAACTAAAGTCCCCATATCTCGACCATCGGCAATAAGACCAGGCGCGGCGCGAAACGCGCGTTGACGCTGCAATAGCGCTGCACGCACGCGCGGAAACGCGGCTGTTTGCGACGCGATATTGCCAATTGTTTCATTGCGTATGGCCTGACTGACATCTTCCCCTTGCAGCACTACTTTAAGCGAACCATATTCAATCTCGAAGTTAACATCTAAATTGGCAGCAAGCGGCACTAAAGATTCCTCGCTGGCAATAGTTACTCGGTGATACAAGGCCGCCAGAGCTAATACCCGATAGATAGCACCAGAATCCAGTAAATGCCATTGTAAAGCTTCTGACAACGCCTTGCAGAGCGTCCCCTTCCCTACACCGCTCGGTCCATCGATAGTTATTACTGGAACTATTACCGTCATTATATTTTCCTTTAAAACGCTAAGCGTCACCGTAATGCTTATACATGGTCATAGCATCACTATGCTAATGTAGCCGGAATACTTAACGATGCAAACTGAGCAAAAAAATCTGGGAAAGTTTTATTAGTACATCTTGGTTCTAGAATGATAACTGGGGTATCAGACAGCGCAACAAGCGCAAAGCACATCGCCATCCGATGATCGTTATACGTACTAATGCGGGTCGCAATGAGTCTAGTGGGCGGCGTGATTGACAGATAATCTTTTCCCTCGGTAACGATCGCGCCCACTTTGCGTAGTTCTGTAGCCATCGCCGTTAATCGGTCAGTCTCTTTTACGCGCCAGTTGGCAATATTGCGCAATGTTGTGGTACCACCATCAGTAAACAACGAAGTAGTCGCGATAGTCATTGCCGCATCGGGAATATGATTCATATCCATATCGATAGCGTGCAATGCAGAACGACTACATTCGATGTAATTGTCACCCCAACGAATAATAGCACCCATATTCTCAAGCACATCGGCAAAACGGATGTCTCCTTGTAAACTTTGGCGGCCGATACCGGTTACCCGTACAGTACCGCCACGAATTGCTGCCGCAGCCAAGAAATAAGAGGCGCTGGAAGCATCTCCTTCTACAAGATAATCCCCCGGAGAACGGTATATGCAGTTACCAGTGAGGTAAAACACTTGATAATTGTCATGCCAGACTTCAATACCAAAACTTTTCATTAACCCCAAGGTTATATCGATATATGGCAGAGATACCAGCTTGCCTTTAATGCGGATTCGACTATCCTGTGGCGCCATAGGCGCCATCATCAACAGCGCGGTAAGAAACTGACTAGAGACGCTACCGTCAACAGTGATATCACCGCCTTGATATCCGCCGCGCAAACGCAGCGGCGGATAGTGCTCATTTTCAAGATATTCAATGCTCGCTCCTCCTTGTCGTAGCGCGTCCACTAAAAGTCCAATAGGCCGCTCTTTCATGCGCGGTTCTCCGGTTAGCGTCACATCCTGTGTCTGTAAGCAAAGCGCAGCTGCCAGGGGCCGCATGGCGGTGCCGGCATTACCAAGAAATATTGTCAGTGCATTATCCGCACGCAGTGGGCCACCGAGGCCATAGATTTCGCAGCAGCGGCGATCCGCCGATAAGCAGTAATTAACTCCTAGCTGACCCAAAGCAGTCAGCATATGGTGAACATCCTCGCTATCGAGGAGGTTGATCAAACGTGTAGTACCGGCAGCCTGTGCTGCTAGCAATAGGGCTCGATTAGATACGCTTTTGGAACCCGGTAGATTAAGAGTGCCATCAACGTGCGCGATGGGATTTATAGTTAATAACTCTTGCATTATATAATACGTTCTCCAACAAAAAAACACATGCATTCTGCCAACAGCTTAGGTGCAAGATCATAAAACTTATTTAATAGCAAACAGCCAGGAGATATAATCTGTATTATAAAGAAAATACGTTGTAAGTGAAACACTTTAGGAACCTGTTGTGTCGTATTAGCAATGAAAATAAGCATCCTAGCTTAGCAAGTAAGCTAGGGGCAACGCGTACCAGAAACGGACAACAACGTGGTTATAAAAGTTAACCGTGGCGACGAATAAAACCTAACATAAAATCTACTAACGCCTGCACACCTGCTAGAGGCATGGCATTATACAACGATGCACGCATGCCGCCTACCGCACTGTGTCCCTGTAAGGCATGCAAACCGACGGTCTGAGCCTCTTGCAAAAACAGCGCATCAAGTTTGCAGTTATCTAATTGAAATGGCACGTTCATGCGCGAACGGTAAGCTGGTGCGATGTTGTTGTGGTAAAAAGCACTCTCGTCGATAGTACGGTATAGTAACGAAGCTTTCTCCTGATTGCGTTTATGCATTTCAGCAAGCCCTCCTTGCTCTTTTAACCACTTAAACACTAGCCCCGACATATACCAAGCAAATGTCGGCGGTGTATTAAACATTGAATGATTTTTAGCCAACACACTGTAGTCAAGAATAGATGGCAGCGCTTTGCGCGCTTTACCTAGCAAATTTTCACGCACAATGACCAATGTTAACCCCGACGGCCCAATATTTTTCTGCGCTCCGGCGTAAATTACTCCAAAGGGTCTGACATCTAGCGGGCGCGATAAAATCGAGGAGGAAAAATCAGCTACCACTACCCGATCGCTGAAATCAGGTAGTTCATCAATCGCCAAACCGTCAATAGTTTCATTCGGACAATAATGTACATAAGAGCTATCGGCGGATAAAGTCCAATCCTGCATCGGTTTAATACCGCGATAGCCGTCTATTTTAGTGGTGATATCGATTACCTGTGGATCACAATATTTTTGTGCTTCTTTTATCGCGCTGCGCGCCCAATAACCTCCATCAATATAATCAGCGCTATCGTCATCCCCCAGCAAATTCATCGGAACAGCCGCAAATTGTGCGCGCGCACCACCCTGGCAAAATAGAACTTTATAATTTTCGGGAATCGCCAACAGTTCCCGCAGATCTTGCTCGGAAGATTGAGCCACTTCAAGAAATTCTTTACTACGATGGCTAATTTCCATGACTGATGTTCCCAAACCATGCCAATTACACAATTCTTGCTCAGCCTTACGCAAAACTGCTACTGGCAGCATCGCCGGACCGGAGCTAAAATTAAATACCTTATTCATTTACCTCACCACAATTTGCCAGTAATACCACTAGATAAGCTACTATGGTTTTAACTCTGACTACGATAAGACGCAACTTCCTGATGTGTAAGAGCACATATATAGATCCAACATAGAAAAAACTGTTTCATTCCGTTTTATCGTTGATAAGTTTATAATTAGTCACACTAATGACACAATACTGTATGTCAGTCCCGGTAAAGATACGGTGGTCTAAGCTTCTTTACTAACTTACAGACAAATCTCGTAGCAATGGGACTTACGATCGAAGAACCAGAATGGTTTTATTCCATGCACATATCTTATAAGTGCTTAATTTAAGATAGCGAATGCACTATAGTGTTACCGATAGCAAAAGCGTGACCCAAAACTTTTTATATCAACGCGTAACAAAATGTTTTAAATGCCGTTCTATCAATTATTTTGTTAACTTTCATTTTTGTGCTACGGTCTACAATTAGATGAAGATTGTCGATAACCTATATGTTACTAACAGGATGTCAATAAGAGCAATATCGCAAAATAAAGTTAAGGTTCAAGTGCTAGCTAAAATGCTAAAATGTTTAGCGCTACGTCAAAACCTAAATCATCGTAAAAATTATCAATTTATAAATTATTTCTTATCCCATTTGTTAATGTGCTATATCCAGCGTACAGGAATTAATCTCTATATTTAAAGAAGAATATTTCATTATTATCTTTAAGTTATTTCTAAGAGATTAATTTTTCATTATCCTTCTCGTGTTATTCAACTCTGAAAATGGCACCTGTTTTGATTCATTTGACTAACATCTGGATTTCAGCTAAGCACTAAACAAATAAAGACCTAGCGACTACAGAAATAACAGCAAGAAAAATATCTACTTCTCATGCTACTGACATCAGACAATTAAAAATCTATCAAACAACCTAATCTGGAAACTGATTTTATCGACTCTACCAGTATAATTTTCTAAAACATCTTTAAACATAGCGTAAATTATGTCTCCTAAATTTAGGAGATTAGAAATATCACCATAGAAGGTTTTGTCACGCTAATAGTTATGTTATAAGATAGTAAAATGGAGGTTTGTATCATCAATTATACTAATATATAATGGGTTACACCCATAGTATCTTAACCAGAATATCACCCATGTATATAGCGTAAAACTTTGTAGCTAACCAACAAAGTTGTTATTACCGCGATCTGTCAGCAATGCTTTGTCAGCTTATTGCAGTTCTGAGTTTAAAAAAACATTATCTGGCACTGATATTAATGCATTATATCTGAATAATTTTTAATGCATGAATTAGTTCTTGATTTATTGCCACTATCAAGTGAACTGACTGATTTAACTTACAAAAGAGATAATTAAAAACCATGCAAACACTAAATTGCTCGATGGTAATCATGAGTAAATGCTGCTGTGTCCCCGAATAAACACTTGATTTTAAATCATCCTTTTCATCCCAAATAAGAGTAATAATTACTACAGTTTGAATAATTTTCTGTGGTTTAAAACTAAGCCCGCGAAAGACGGCTTAACATTATCACGACTTCCCCCACGCATATGGGGAGCTTGTGTGGAGACCACATCTATATTGTTAGAGCCTACAAGATTACATAAAGATATGCATGCACTATTGCCGCACCAGACTGTGCTAATAATTTTATGAAAACTATAACAGAAAAACGTTTTAATATGCTACAAACTAGCATAGTTTACGAGAGTAAACGCCAATAATTAGAGGAGAATCGCAGCAATATTTCGCCAAAACTATAAGTAGAGAATGAACTTAAGCAATCCATAATTATATATGGGTAATGAAGTTAAGTTAATTATATTTAACAAAGTTCAATATTAAAACAACATATTTAGCTCGAAATTTATGCATCATAAATGCAAGAATTTAATTTTCATTCATTTAACTTAAAATTTGTATAAACAAATAGTTACAACAAAATATCTAGCTAATCTTTCGTATTTACCACGCGAAATTTATCACAGTAAATCACTTTGACGCAATAGTGATTATAAGATTAATCAACTAGTTAACGTGCTTTTGCTTATATTTAGCAAAATATTAGCTTAAATAAGCTTAATGGCTATAAAGAGCAAAATACCACGTAGTAGGCCATTTCATCTCCTAATGGAGATGAAATCAATGGAATTTTTATCTCCATCGCACATTGGACGGTACATTACTAGCACCGTAATCGTGCTATATTACTTTGCTAAATTTATCAGAAGCATCTGTTTTTCTTTTATTAATCATTGTTTACTGCATCAATGTATTCATTCCCACAATGCTCTTATTATTACCCTAGCAATTGGCGACATCAGTTGGCTGCAACTTTATTTAATATTCATATAAATCACTTGAGAGACACTCTATTCACTATTAAACTATAACTACCATTTAAGGACAACATCTGACTTGCTAGTCAACATATAATATCCAACGTGGATTAAGACTTAGAAATTTTACAACCTAATGATTATAAAATGCATGTTATCGTTAACAAAACTATATGTCCCAGAATGCAGGCAATTTTAATTATGCACCGAGCTAACTAGTTCGGCTGTGCTGGACTAAAATTGTTTGATAAAATATTTATAATTGTTTACAGATCGCAATCTTAAACCTCAACAAGTTTTCTCTTAGAATCACTAAAATCTTTATGATGTAAATAAAAATTTATCAATTTTATCGCAAAATTCTTGCGTTGGTTATCAGCATCGTTCCTGAGCAGATTTCTAATCTGATGGTTGCCAGCTTGATCATCAATAATATAATTAGGATTAGGATAAATAGCATTATCGGTAACGATTTAATAGTAGGAATTAAGGTAATAAATAATTTATTTGCGTGATAGTTACCGTTATCGAGTCGATGATCTGCAGTTGGATTATCAAATTTTATATCAGAAGATAAATATAGCATGAACTGATCTGAATCGTGATTCAATCATGATTTAGAAAATTGTTTCTGTAGTTTAATAACAAAAAAAATCAATCATGCGTGACATTCTATAACAAACTAAATCTACTATACAAGTGAAGAAGCTTTCGATTCACAGTGACCACATGGATTGCTCTGCAAGCAGTAATGATACGAAAGATTAAAATCAAGCAGTGAATTCAAATGCCGGTCGATTTTAATACCGATGTCGCCGTAATCCTAAAAAGCTAGGAAATATCATTTCTTGCAGACTGAAGAGCTGCTTAAGCACGACATCATTCCGTTAGTAGCATAAATATCAAAGCATTTTTATATGTATAACTTTTATTAGATACTCGCTGCATAGCTGATATACTGGTCGTGCTTAAAATAACAAACACCAACAACAAATGCAGCTTAATCAATGATAATTACCATTGTGCTACCACTGAACGTTATCAGTTATCTGGTAACAAATAAATCTACCTCGCTCTACCATTTGCAGTTGCTAAAAAACAAATTGGCAACCCAAGAAAATATTTAGTAAACTATCTTCCCGTAATCAGAAATAGCTGATTAGTACATTAAGACTAAGTGAGATTAAGAAATGACAGCAAAATACTTGTGAAAAGATATCTTTTGACCGACTACAACCAAACAGGATAGTCGTACGTGAATCTATTTTAGTTATCTGGCCGTGATGAGATCCCATAAAAAACGCAGTCATAAAATATATATTTTTAGCTTTCTACTCAACACAAAATACGACGCACTACTAATTTCTATCAACCAGATTTGAGCGATCTAATTCCTCGTAGTATGTACATTTATTACCGCGCTGTGATGACAAAACAGATCTGTTTCTTGAACACCAAAAAACCGTGGGTGGGTTTTAACAACTAAGTTGTTGACTACCACAAAATTAATATGCTTCTACATTTAGCGAGCACAAAGTCCGCGCTAATTTCTGTCCTTGCGGACATTACAGATCATAGTGTTCATTACACCTGACGAGTAGGTCTTGATAACCAAGACGAACATAACTGAAGTAAGTCCATACTAATGCTAGTCATAGCCGGTTTTTCACTTGCGATAACAGCGGCTTTGACTACACAATAAGTCTTCAGTATTGTTGTTATTGCAGTGTAGTTATATTTGCCCAACATCACACTTAAAAGTGTGATATACCATCAAGCGATATGCTAGATTAATTTACCAAAATCACAAAATGCATGAGGCGCTACTACGGTATCACTTTCAACACACTCCAGCCATAACTGAATTAAAAGGTCGAATTACAGTTACTGCTCTTATCTTAGTCGCCTACCTCTTTAATTTAATGAAAATCCAGAGATTTTGTTTTTCAATGAAACAAACAGCACGATGGATATCAAAAACAAGCAAATTTGTAATATTTACTGAATAATAACATTCCAGGAAATTATTCTTGTTAGCATGGTATATATGAATAGCATCACGCGTTATTATAATAACCACTAATAATATACTCATCGCTGAATCTTAAGTGGCAAGATGATGAGAATTAAACGCAAATGCAGCAGAAAAAATACTGCGTAAATATTAACGAAAATACCTATGGCCAAGGAGTAGTTAACGAGCCCCTGAACCACACAACGAGAGGTTAAGACATCATTAGTATAAAGGAACTGGCAGAAAATAGACTATACTGTAAACAGTGTGCCATTTTTGACGTAGAAGCCGAAAGACAAGGGCAAGCTAGTTTCTCGATTTGGTAGTAGTATGCACTAGCTTATAATTACGATCTAATGTGCGAATTAGCACCTCAAGATATACTAATGGCGGTGTTATTGTCATAACAAACAACAGATGGTCTGAATCAGACTGTAGTAACATGACATTTATTAACAGGTTGCACAAATTGTAGAGCGCATCATTGTGCGGCATAACATACTAGTTGTTAATGGCAAATAATTTGCCTAGACTGATCTTTGTCCATTCCCAGCCTTAGTTTTCAACAAAGGCGCTTCGAAGCCGAGAAGCGTCTTAACTTAAAAGACATTATCTGACCACGATACTCAAAATAATGCAAAACACTCGCTATAGAAGACCACCGATAACTTGTTCGCAAATTATATATAGTGTGCAGCCGCACATAAGCGTGCTTTCACTATCACTGATACTAACGCGCAGACAACGTCAGATATGAAAAAACTTCAACACAGCTTTTAGGAACGCATACGCAAAACCCCAAACAGCATCTTGGCCAGCAAGAGCACCAAACAAGCCAAATATAATTATAATAAGCCTAATTGTTGCATTCGCCTACTTGTACCTCGGCAAGTAATCTACTTAGTAGATTATCGATATAAAATAAAACTAACTGATAAGTCCGATCTACTTAGTAAATCGCGAAAAGACATGTCTGATCATCACAGTATCATTATGTTAAGGCAGGCAATAAAAATTATTTGTAATAACAGCCCACACATACAACATCAGTATTAACTACCAGGCAAGGTTTGACAAACATGGTTTAATATGAAAGATATATTCTTAAAATTAGATTACAAACATTATGTCATTATGCCTAAAAAAGATAAATTAGCAATTTGTATCACCTAATTTTTAAGCTATAATCAGAATAGTGCTTGATATCACACCAAAACGTAATTTAATAACAAGTTAGTTGTAATAGTCAAATTTTTAACCAATATGAGTCAAACCGTTCATATAACGACGCAATACTGCAGGTATTTCAATGCATCCTTTGGCTAACTGGTAGGTTTCTAAAACCGCTACCAGCGTGCGTCCTACAGCTAAGCCTGATCCATTTAATGTATGAACTAAATCAATTTTCTTTTTTGCCCGGCTGCGGTAACGAGCTTGCATCCGGCGCGCCTGAAAGTCCCCAACGTTAGAGCAAGAAGAGATTTCGCGATAATCATTTTGCGCAGGCAGCCAAACCTCCAGATCGTAAGTTTTACAAGATGCAAAACCCATATTACCAGTACACAGCAACACTTTTCGATACGGCAGTTGTAACAACTGCAACACTTTTTCTGCGTGACTAGTCATCTCTTCCAGAGCTTGCATTGAATCTGTAGGTTTAACCACCTGCACCATTTCTACTTTATCAAACTGATGCATGCGAATAAGTCCACGAGTATCGCGCCCATAAGAGCCAGCCTCGGCGCGAAAGCATGGCGTATGGGCGGTCATTTTCAGAGGTAGATCATCTTCCTCGATGATTTCTTTACGTATCAGGTTGGTTAACGGCACTTCTGCGGTAGGGATTAAAGCATAAGATCTAGTTTCTGCTTCTTCTCTGAGTGACTGGGTATGAAACAGATCCTTATGAAACTTCGGAAGTTGCCCTGTCCCGTACAGAGAATCGTGATTCACTAGATAGGGTAGATAATTCTCCAGATAACCATGCTGTTCGGTATGTAAATCTAACATGAACTGGGTCAATGCACGATGAAGACGAGCAATTTGGCCACGCATCACTACAAAACGTGTGCCGGTTAATTTCACTGCCGCGGCAAAATCTAGACCGCCCACGATTTCACCCAACTCCACGTGGTCACGGATAGGAAAATCGTACTGACGCAGTTTACCCCAACGAGAAACTTCCATATTGTGATTTTCATCACATCCGTCAGGCACTTCAGCCGCTGGGATATTGGGCAGTGATAAAGCGTAGTCGTGAATCGCACTCTGCAGGGCAGTTAGTTCCATTTTGGCGGCATTAAAATGCTTACCCAGCCTATTTACTTCCCGGATCAATAGCTCGATATCTTCCCCTCGCGATCTCGCGACTCCAATTGCTTTGGAGTGGAAATTGCGTTCAGCTTTCAAAGCCTCGCTTTTTACCTGGAGAACTTTGCGACGCTTTTCTTGCTTACGTAAGGTAACCACATCCAGTTTGAATTTTCTACGAGCTAATTTTTCCGCTACTGCGTCAAGCTCGTTACGTAGTAACTTGGGATCGAGCATCTTAGTCTTGTATTTCCCATTATTATCTTATGTACGTTTGCGATATACATTTATAATCGCACTGCATTCTGATCTGCAGCTAAGTTATTAACTTAGTACCCGTAACCTTATCTCTCACAACACAGTAGGTTAATTAATAGTATTTTGTCAGGCTATTTTTTAATAGAACGCTTCTTACCAAAGGTGCTTGTTAGCACTTTTCCTCTAATCCACGCGTGATCTTCGCTGAGAGTAACTATTTTACGCTATCTCGTACGGGTAATATATCAATATATGAGTAGTCCTCACTGACGTGCGAAGACCTGTTTAGTTCATCATGCTCTAGGCGGTGTAGTATAATAGATCGCATTACTTTTAGACACATAAGTCAAATAAAAATTTGACCAAAATATTGTCCTGGGGCCTTTTCTGCGCTGTTCTTATCAAGCGCTAAATCCCAAACATCGATGACAACCTACCCTCCTGTAGGGAGGATAAGTAATGTTTTTACCCAAATATTCAGATGAATATAGCCAGCGTAAAACTGTGTAACATACAGCAGAACCGCTATTTTATAGCAATAAACTACGTGTACCACAATTACTTTACTAGATAAAGGCCAGATTCCGCACACCGATGTGTACAGCGTCTTAATCAAGAGATAGTAATGATCTCTTTTATTATCAAAGAGCGCATTGTATTCTTCGGATATTTAGTTTAAGAGCGCACTTGCGTTAGTAACTGTTGACCCTAGATGTCGGAGACTGTCATACTTATATTCAAAAAACATTTCTAAATTATTGGGCGCACAACGAGTTGCATGATTTATCATCTATGCAAGTAGCCCGCGGTTTTATACGGTTAAAGCACGATATTTTAGACGACGCAACCACGATCACTGTTTTACATACCTGATCAAGCACCAATTTAATACCGTCGGTTGTCAACCTTATCAGTAAATTAACCTGGGACGACTATAAACCAGCATCGAATTGAACTAACAGGAGGGCTTTCGGTAGTGAAAATATTAAAGTGATAGTACCATCATTCGATAAATAGAATGAGTGCGCGCCCCCTACGTCTAAACTGCGACGCTTTATAGCTATCATTTTGCAAATATTTCCTTGATACAGGGAGTCACTGCACATTGACCACGCCACATCAGCATTACAATAATAAGCTATTAATTAGATCTAGGATGGTTTTGACAATCGACTGTTGGCCTCATAACTTAATCACTAAATTAACTGTTTTCAATTACCAGAGGTAACCGCAGGTTTATCAACACTTAGCAAATGGCGCTAAATATAAACTTCTAAAGTATCTCGACAATCGCATACGCAATGCAAGCGATTGAAATGTATGTTTGAGAAGAAAAAAGGAATAGCTTATTAATAAGCTAGCTAATTAACGCTGGTCGTCTAGCATTACACCTTGCGGGAGAGAAAAATAAAATTTATCATTCCCTAACAAGCCGTTCTTTTGGTTATTTAATTTATAAACGCTGTGCTGACCATCTTGCTCCGCAACGGTGAAACCTTCAATATTACCCTTAATAGTCACTTTAATAGTAAATTGTTTCAAATTGCTATTATCATATTTCGGCACCAGCAAAAAGCTATCACCTTGCTGCTGCACATTATACTGATGCCAGTCAGTAGCACTATTGCGGATTATTAGCATTAACGGCGTATTGTCCGTAACGTTACTAAGCCAGTTGGCGGTAACTTGTTCAACGAAAGGATTATAAAACCACAGGGTTGTGCCATCGGATACCAAAATGCTCTCATCCGGAGAGGTCATATGCCACTTGAAAAGATTCGGCCGTTTCATCCACAGCTCGCCTGCACCTTCCTGAACCACATCTCCTTCTGCGCTGGTTACTATCTGGGTAAATCGAGCGTAAAAACTATTAATCTTATTTAGACGGCCGTTCAGTATATCGGCATCGTCAGCAAAAGCCATAACCTCCAGCATATGGAGAAAAATATAAGCGACCATAAACCATTTTTTCATTATAAACATTTCTTAAAAGTGAAAATAAACGCACCACTAAGCACAGCATCGATAAACGCAACAATGCTGTTAATTTTAACAAAACACTAGCGAGATACTATAAGAATATTTGCTAAAATCCCTATTGTTAGGCATCATTGTACGCAATCACCTATTTTGAGACTAACTGCTGTAATTGAACAAACTAAAATCTCGTGTAAATAGGACCGTTTGACAATGTTTGTTAAATCATGCCAGGGTTAGAAACGTAGGGTTAATCTAGAATCGCTGCCAAGACTTAAATAGACATTCCCCGAAATAGATCACTAAATAAATTTAGAAAGATAAACTGCCTTACCCCCTAACGTAAGAACTAACTATAAACTGGTAATTGCCTCAAGAAAGACCAAGTACTTGCCAACTTGATACGATGATCAGCAAGCTGTACTTTAACAAGTACACCTTTAATCAAATGCGAATATGTCAACTTTTACGCAGCAGAGGAATTAGGAGCTCCGTATTCAGCAGCAGCGATAGCCAGTTTTTGTATTAACAATTTCTGATGCATCAAAAGCAGATAAATCAAGCTGCGCTTGATGAATGTCTACGGCGTGGACTGGTTAAAGAGATTATCGGGGACGTTACCGCCCATCATCGTTATACCAAAGGCATGGATAACCAGACAGCTATAATAATCAGTCGAATCAACAATGACCTGCTAGCGCTCGGCGTATAAAAACGGCGTACACAACACCTTCTTTTCCGCCGCACAATCTGTTTTGTGGCAGATATCCTTCATTGCTTTAGCCAATTGTGGTTGAGAAGGGATATTATTTTCCCACGAGAAGAATTTCAGTCGTGTCGAAATAAGCATCGGGTTCGATTTAATACCCTGTTTCAACTTCAAATTATCGCAATTCCTGGTAACAGAAGGAGCCGGCATAAAAGTCAGAGGTGTGTTACTATTTTTTTGTCCAACGTCATCTGACGTCAAGAACATATCGTTATTATACTGCAAGACTGTGCAGTGATAAGAGCAGTATGGCACCTCCAAATCTCGTTGACACCTGCACATATACGGCTCGTCGTCTTCAGTGGCTAAAGCACGAAGATTAGACAACCGAATGGTCTGAGTTCCACCTATGTTATGACCATTAAGCACTGCCTCGTTTCTGCGAGCTGCATCTTCTTTTTTTGGATCATTTTTATCTTCTTGATCACATTCATTGCGAAAGAGACCATTTGATATAACGGTAAAGCAGTCAAGCACCACCGCTCCAATTTTTTCAGAGATGGTAACCCACGACCATCTGGTGAATAGAGTAAGCCCTGAAGCCCATATACACAGCATCGCGATGGAGGCACCGATTACGTTGTTAAACCACGGAAAAATCGCACTGCTTAGCAAGCTGCCAATAACACCACCGGCAGTGAAATAGTATTTATCATCAACATTTAGCGCGGCTAGGCAACAAGAACTAAGTAGCAACATCAAGCCACCGATAAACTGCAGAGATAAACTAAATAAATTTATATAGACACGTTTATAACTCTGGGTAAATAATACATCCCAACAAAAAAAGAAAACAATGGGCGGTAGTACATACGCCAGCACGCCGAGGGCAAAAAATAGGGTATCGGCAAACCATGCACCTGCCACGCCACCTAGATTGTGTATGGGACCATGACAGGCAGCATGTAACCAACTAGGATCGAAGGGGCTAAAACTAACTAGCGCCACCATTAAAAAAAACGCAAAAATACCCAAAAAAACTAGCACAATGTCCAAGAGCCAGCGGACGTTACTGAAAGTTTTTAGGGAACTATCTTGTTTATTTTTTGGCACAAGAAAACCTATCTAAGGTCACCTTAAACAATAGCTACGAACTATCATTTAATTATAGTATATATCCGCATTAAAAATTCACAGACGAAAGCATACTTTCACATGAAAGTTCTTATCATACACATTTATGATAGAATTGGAACTATGTTTTACTCTACATAAACATCAATAACAGTAATCTATTACGGATTGGGTAGTACATATCTAATACAAGCATTTTAGCAAGTAATAACCATAACCTAAAACAAATAATGAACCTAAATTTTCCAGTTTCTGCACAGCAAAGTTGAATTACTAAAACATTTATGGCTCAAATAATTTGAGGGTAATCTCAACAAACAATATATAAAACAATATCTAGATAGTATGTCGTTTAGTAGTGATGTATGGTCTTTTACAAAATTAAAAAATTTCAGGGAAACGCACCTATGTTAGAAAAGTGAGTAAAAATATCCTTACCTTCATTGAGTAAGACGACATTAAAACCAACCCCTATTCTTTTTGTAGGGCATCCAGAGAAAAATCTTGTGATCAATCTGATCAAAAATCTGCTACAAATGCTTTTCATTATTTTAGAAAAATATAAGATTAGATCTTTTTCAAAATGTTATAAATAGTTATCATCTATCTGTACACGCACTAAACTAAAATCAGGGAGAGTTGAAACGCACTGCAAAAAGATCGCATCAACGATGCAAAACTTAAACCTCTACCAGCAGTAATAATTCCAGATTGTTTATTGTCTTCCATAGATATTTTCAATAAAAACACAACCAATTGCCAAAATGAAAAGTTCAATTATATAATAGCATAATCACTGTTACAGGCAAACTCTAACACATGGCTAGTTTAGTGTAGTTTATTCCGAATCTGTCATGCTGGCGACATCAATATCAGCGATTAATTAATTTCATTAAATATTTTGCATTCTTTTCGCCATAATTATTTTTATAATCTTAATAGATAATAAAGCAATAACAATGAGGAAAACATGTCTATCGTTAACCACAGTACATTACTCATATTGGGTTCAGGACCAGCTGGCTATACTGCTGCTATATATGCCGCACGTGCTAATTTAAAACCGGTCTTGATCACAGGTATGGAACAAGGAGGACAACTGACGACTACGACAAAGGTGGAAAATTGGCCTGGCGATCCTGATGGGTTAACAGGGCCGCTCCTGATGGAGCGTATGAACACCCATGCTAAAAAATTTAATACAAAAATCATATTCGACCACATTACACAAGTTGATTTACAAAACCGTCCGTTCTACCTGGTCGGTAACAACCATCAATACACTTGCGATGCGCTTATTATTGCTACTGGTGCATCTGCGCGATATTTGCAGCTACCATCTGAGAATATCTATAAAGGAAAAGGAGTGTCTACCTGTGCAACCTGCGACGGTTTTTTTTATCGAAACCAGAAAGTTGCGGTAATCGGCGGCGGCAATACCGCTGTAGAAGAAGCCCTTTATTTGGCTAATATTGCAGAGGAAGTCCACTTAATCCACCGCCGCCACACCTTTCGTTCGGAAAAAATCCTTATCGACCAACTATTAGATAAAGTCAAGAACGGTAATATCGTTCTGCATACCAATCGGACCCTGGAAGAAATCCTGGGTGATGATATGGGCGTTAACGGTGTGCGGCTAAAAAAAGTAGGGGCCGATGTCTATGAAGATTTGGCAGTTGCCGGAGTGTTTATCGCTATAGGTCATAGCCCCAATACCGCAATTTTCGGATCGCAATTAGCAATGAAAAACGGTTACCTACTCGTGCAGTCCGGAATTAATGGAACCGCGACCGCCACCTCGATTCCAGGCGTGTTCGCGGCCGGCGACGTAATGGACTATAACTACCGCCAAGCTATTACCTCCGCCGGTACCGGTTGTATGGCGGCGCTAGACGCCGAACGTTATCTCGAAACACTAGAGCGCGCCGTTATTACCCCTACGTATTGATCACGCGACAGATTGCCATATCTCATCTTAGTGTGATAAACGCGCCGCTATTATCGTTTCAACTAGACTGCCTAAATGTGCGATAATTAACCGACAGTAATTTTTATCTCGTGCATAACAGGGTAAATATTAATTGCTCTAGCAAAATAAAGGTCATCATATACATAGAATTTTTCTATCTACAACATTTCGTTCCGACTTGAAACCAATTATTAAATGAATAAAAATAAACAACAAATCTTAGTATGCTGGCTCAAATCACAAAGTAGGCAAGTAAACCAATGGCTGCGTCTTTCCATGCTACTCGGCCTAGTGAGTGCTTTGATTATTGTTGCCAAAGCCTCAATATTGACAGCCTTATTGCAAGCATTTATCATGGATCATACACCGCGCGAAAGCTTAAAAAACTACTTTATCGCTTTGGCAGCATTATTTGCACTACGCGCCACAGTCAATTACAGTCGTGAACAAGTAGGCTTTATCGCAGGCAGTATGCTACGCCGAAAAATTCGCGCTCAGGTGCTGGACCGTTTAGAACGATTGGGTCCGGCCTGGATTCACGGCAAACCTGCCGGTAGCTGGAGTAGCATGTTGCTTGAGCAGATCGAGAATATGCATGATTTTTATGCCCACTATTTACCTCAAATGTGGTTATCAGTACTCGTGCCGTTGATGATCCTTATAGTAATATTTCCTATCAATTGGGCAGCAGGGCTGATTCTATTTTTAACAGCACCACTAATTCCACTGTTCATGGCGCTGGTCGGCATGGGGGCCGCTGACGCCAACCAGCGCAATTTTCTAGCGTTAGCGCGCCTTTCTGGTTATTTCTTCGACAGACTTCGCGGTCTGGAAACCCTCCGGCTATTCTTTTGCGCTCAAGCGGAAAAGGAAAATATTCGAGACGCTACCGAAGCCTTTCGTCAGTGCACTATGGAAGTCTTACAGTTAGCACTTCTATCTTCAGGCGTATTAGAGTTCTTCGCCTCAATATCTATCGCTATAGCAGCGGTTTATTTCGGATTCTCTTATATGGGAGAACTAAATTTTGGCAGTTACGGCACTGGTGTTACGCTATTTTCAGGATTTATGGTACTGATCCTTGCTCCTGAATTTTTTCAGCCATTGCGAGATTTAGGCACGTTTTATCACGCTAAGGCTCAGGCTGTAGGAGCAGCTGAATCTTTGTTCTCTTTTTTGGAATATAGCGATGAAGACCAGGGCAATGGCCATGAAATTCCTGTCGAAGGACCAGTAAATTTGCTAGCTCGTGATCTATGGATCCTGGCTCCAGACGGAAGCAAACTCGCCGGACCGCTAAATTTTTTCGTCGCCGAGGGGCAGCGGGTAGCTATCATTGGTGCTAGCGGCGCGGGCAAGAGTTCATTGCTCGGAGTACTCATGGGATTCTTACCATATCGCGGCTCACTACAAGTCAATGGCCAAGAGCTGCGAACGCTATCGCCTAGCTTGTGGCGTAAACAATTAAGTTGGGTCAGTCAGAATCCGACGCTTCCGGCAGTTACCCTGCGCGAGAATATCCTGCTAGGCGCACCAACAGCGGATGATTTTAAACTGACACAAGTACTGAATAATACTTATGTAACTGAATTCCTTAACACTATACAGGGTGGTCTAGACAGTGCTGTGGGAGAAGACGCAAGCCGTCTATCTATGGGCCAGACGCAACGCGTCGCTCTGGCACGAGCGCTGATCTGTGATCCGAAACTGTTGTTGTTGGACGAACCCACTGCTAATCTTGACGTACACAGCGAACGGTTAGTCATGCACGCGCTGGAAAGCGCTACACGACGCCAAACCACGCTGCTAGTAACACATCATTTGCAGATTATCACAAATTTTAACGTCGTATGGGTGATGTCCGGCGGCATCATAGCACAACAGGGCCGATATACCGACTTGGCCGCTAGTGGTGGGCCGCTAGCAGATTTTGCCTCTCAAATACAGGAACTATAACCATGCGCAACTTGTTGCCATATTTGAAGCTTTACCGTCTTCATAGCGGACAACTTGCTTTTGGCGTTTTACTAATTATTAATACATTTTTGGCCAACATAGGCTTACTAAGCCTATCTGGCTGGTTCCTTGCTAGCACAGCGATAGCTGGTGCTACCGGCTTGTACAACTTTAACTACATGCTGACCGCCGCCGGCGTACGAGCAGCAGCGATTACACGCACGGTAGGCCGCTGGGCGGAACGGGTTGTCAGTCACGATGCTACATTCCGCATGCTGCAGCATCTGCGTCTTTACGTTTTTAGCCGTATTCTTCCTCTTTCTCCCGGTGCACTTGCCATCTTCCGCAAAGCGGAACTACTTAATCATCTGGTAGCAGATGTGAATACACTTGATCATCTTTATCTGCACGTGATCTCACCGATGGCTGGGGCGCTGGTGACGATTCTTGCGGTAACAGCCGGCATATATCTGCTTAATCCACTATTAGGTTTGACACTCGGCGCGATAATGTTGGTTATTTTAATGCTATTTCCTCCAATATTTTATTTTGCCGGAAAACCAGTGGGACAAACATTAACTGATTTACGCGCCGATTATCGACAGCAGCTGAATGCCTGGCTTTCCGGCAATGCCGAACTCATGCTGTACGGCGCCGCGGAACGTTACCGAGATCAGTTAAATGCTATAGAACACCAATGGCAAATGCATCAACGTTACCAAAACGGCCTAGACTCTGGAGCAAAAAGTCTGCTATTACTACTAAACGGCATAACATTAGCGCTAATTATGTGGCTCTCCACCGGTAGCGAAAGCCGCGATGAATCTTACGGAGCGCTAATTGCGCTGTTCACGTTCGCAACACTCGCGGCCTTTGAAGCTCTTAAACCTATAGCAGGAGCGTTTCAACATTTGGGACAAGTGATAGCATCCGCCACGCGACTCAACTTCATTATCCGCCAGTCGCCAGAAGTAGTGTTTCCCACCGCCGGTCCAGACCCGGCCGCAAGTATTGCTCTTAGCGCATTCCGGGTGCGTTTTTATTATTCAAGACAGATAGCGCCTGTCATCGACAACCTATCGCTGACGGTTGCCGCCGGAGAGCATATCGCCCTCCTCGGACATACCGGTAGCGGAAAATCTACCCTGATGCAGTTATTGACTCGCGCCTGCGATCCACAAGAGGGGCATATAACAATCAACGATGTTCCAATAAAGGAATGGAGCGAAAATACGTTACGCGCTATGACCACCGTAGTGCCGCAGCGTGTGCATATTTTCAACGTGACATTACGAGATAATCTAAAAATAGCAGCACAAGAAGCCAATGATGAACAACTGTGCGCAGTGGTGCGGCAGGTGGGCTTAGAGAAGCTATTGATGGGAGATGGATTAAATTCTTGGCTCGGGGAAGGTGGCCGTACGCTTTCCAACGGCGAACAACGTCGTATAGGTATCGCCCGGGCGTTGCTGCACGCTTCTCCGTTATGGCTGCTCGATGAACCTACAGAGGGACTGGATGCGGTTACTGCAAAACAAATACTACATTTATTAACCACGCGAAGCCAAGGGAATACCCTAATAATAATCACCCACCAGCTGCAAGGATTGGAACATTTCGATCGTATCTGTATTATGGATCGCGGTACCATTATTGAACAAGGTAGCCATCAGGACCTAGTAGCCCTACGCGGACGCTACTATCACTATTATAGGCCAGTGATATAACTAAGTCAAATAAAATCTAACTATGCTGTTTTACTAGCTTCTACTCTAATTTCTGCATTTCTATAACCGCATAAACAGAGTTAAGCAAACTTAACGATAAGGAAAAACTCTATGGCTAGCTTTCAGAGGCAATAGACCGGCAATAGCTTCTTCTACAAATTACAAGTACTATCGCCTTATAGATTATATTTTGTATGTTCTTAGAGACGTATTTTGAATAAGAGTTACTTTTTGACGCGGTGTTATTTATCCGTTAGCCGAATGCATTAAAATTGACGCTTAGATATTTTCCTGTTATTTTACACATTTTTCTTATCATTTCTTTACACTGAAAATTTTTCAGCATAATTTTACTGATTCAAAATTATAATATTCACATCAAGAGAATTCAATGACCAAAGAAGACAATATTGAAATGCAAGGCGTAGTACTAAACACGCTAGCTAATACTATGTTCCGTGTGGAATTAGAAAATAAACATGTGGTTACCGCACATATCTCCGGTAAAATGCGCAAAAATTACATCCGCATTTTAACTGGTGACAAAGTCACCGTTGAACTCACCCCTTATGATCTGAGCAAAGGCCGCATTGTTTTTCGTAGCCGCTAAGATTACCTAAACGCATTACAGAGGTATCTTCCAATGAAGAGCGATCCTCTGTATAATTCATGCGATCACTTACCCTTTTCGCGCGACTAATAAATACTTCTACCCGTAATAACGTATGAAGAAAGCAATGACAACAAAATTGGTTATCCCACACAAATGGTGTTGCTCCGCTTTAACCTCGTGAAGTGCGTTTTTAAAACACTGTTCATTGCTGTCAGTGTCTAAATTTGTCTGTATTTTATTAGCTTTATTTTCCTAAATAAGTTTGCATTTCTTCATGTATTACTAAGCAATTCATATCCAACATAACTCTCCCTAGAATCACATCGCTAAGCGGTAAGCTATGAAGCTTAGTAAAATTATGATACGAATTCGCGAGAATAAAAAGGTAAACAAGAAAACTAATGATAAAAGAAATTGAAGAAACCTCTAGCGCAATTATAAAAAAAGAACGCCCCCTACACGAAAACTCTTCATGGTCAAAAAAAACTACTAGAGATTAGTTCATCATCCTCTTTAGCTCTTGTTTTTATATGCACTTCAGAGCTTGTGTTTAATAGTGTTACTGTTTCGTCTAATTTAATATGCACTAATTTATTATATATAAACGAAATAAATAAAATAAAGTTTATTAACGGGTTTTGCATTTTTCTTACGTGACATAAATTATAAAACACATATCTATAATTTTTGTAGTCACCTTTATCATTTAGTAAGCCGTATACACGTTACAGTGTAACGTTATTAACTTCAAATCGTATTATTGCTAGTTTAAAGATAAATTTGTCGACTACTTGCTTTAAATAACGTTGGTTACGAAATGATTAAAACAAATTAAGTTATAAAGATAGTTACATAATTCCCACGTAAATATATTTTGGATATCTTAAATTGCATTATTGCTGTTATCTCATTGAATTATCTTTATATACTAATATTTGATTTTTATAGACTAAAATTACTAATCATTAACTAGTAGTACATTACAAATATTAGCTTTGTTATCATTAACGTTGATTAATCTCTGTCATTATAAATCAAATGTTGCAATAAATTGCAAACATTTTCGCACCTGACAGCTGCATCTATTTATATATTTAGATATACCGAACAGCAGTAGCTTTCTATCTAACACTTTGGCAAGTTGCACAGCTCTCACTATCCAACCCATAGAAATTTAACAAACAGACAAAGATTTCATCTGGTTATATTCCTATGCTTACCAGAAAATTCATTTCGATTGCCTCAGTTAGAATTTCTATAGCCTTGTCTGGAAAATAGAAGTCGTTAATATATTTGACCATCAGTGCCCGCCAAATCTTACCGCTTCAGCGATATAACACACATCCGTGGTAAAATGCATATGTGATCTTAAAAATAATTAGGATCTGTAGCCTTTCCGTTTATTATCTGTTAGTTAACGTGTATTTTTAAAAATACAGTAATAAGAATCCATTTATTAAAAATTTTGCTGAATTTTAATAGATAATTGAACCCATAACATAACTTTACCATTATATTGCTACTGAAGATCAACGGCTTAATCAGGTAAGCGAAGTATAATGGCCCGCTCGGGAGGCGTGTAGGAACATATAATAGTGCAACTTTCTTCTATAAATAAAATATTTTTAATTTGTGTAAACTTATTGCTTATTAATTTGAGATGTTTTTTGAAACAACTACGGTACTTGGATACAAAACAGCAAAGAATTAATGTCTAGGGAACAAAAAAATGTGTAATAGGCTAAATAAAATTTTTTACTTCTACGTACACAGTTTGTCTAACTAACTTATAAGTAATTCCGCCCCCACACAAAGAAGTCGCCTGATAGCAACATGTTATTTTTCCGACAGCGATACAGAATTTGAATGGCACACTTTCCAGTTCACGCTCGTGAGCCAACCACGAGCATTAATGCCATACTGAGAGTTAATTGATTAAAATTAGTAGTAACACTTTGTATGTACGCCTCACAAACTTGATTGATATTAATTGTTTAATATTTAAAGAAACATGTATTTGCGTCTTATATTTCAGTTTACTATCGGAGATTCAATTTATCTCATGCAATTAACTACTGTCATAATTGTTTTAACAAAGCAGTCGCCTGAATTTCCTGCCACTGAAAATCTCTACTAGAATATCGTAACCCGACCCTTTGTTTAATTCATGACAACTGAACATAAAAAGTCAAACCAGCAGCATACGATAAAAAAATTAAGCATGGGATGCATTTATTGCTCTTCATCATTTAAAGATAAATCCTTTGTAGCTTGTTTACGCAGAGATTCTAGATTCTCTAGCGAAAATCTACCAGATCTACAGGGCTGTTTGTAAGCCTGAAGTGCTTCACGCAACCTAATGATTGCTAAGCAACGCAAACAAAGCAGATGTTCTATGGTTATAAATTTATACTGTTTTTATATGCTGGGGAGAAATTCATATTTAAATTAAGTCCAATGTTTGATTAAATATTCACATCCTCAAGTGAAATATCATATTATCAAATTGCATTTTTAGATTTTTTAACCGTATAAAGAAACATACGCTTCTTCCCATGGGGGTGATAGTTGACGTAAACGACTTTTATTTCCGCGATTCTTACATTATAAATGAAGCAAATAACCTTTCTTTAATTATGCATGATAAACATCAGTTACTTTACTTATTAAGCATTATAAAAAATTTGCAAACCATTAATAACAAATTTCATTAAAACATAGTAGCTAGTGTCGGTAGCATTTTGTCTGAGTGTGCCGACAACTATCTAAAACGTGGCTTAAAGCGCTTTGTAAGCTAATACTAAATAATGTTATCAATAAATTCTTTCACCATCGCGTAATTTTTATTAGTATTTTAAAAGTGTAAACACATAGCAGATACAGTTAATTACTTGCCTAAACCGTTTAATTATCTTCATCACATAAAAGTTTTTTTTCGATATGTAGAAATGATGAATTAGTTTAACTATATTAATAAT
Organism: Sodalis endosymbiont of Henestaris halophilus; assembly: GCF_900161835.1. Classification (GTDB taxonomy): domain Bacteria; phylum Pseudomonadota; class Gammaproteobacteria; order Enterobacterales; family Enterobacteriaceae. The sequence continues at coordinate 1,585,251 of NZ_LT897836.1, forward strand.
AAAGATATTTCACGCACTATTTAATAATTAAAGTAGACGGTTACCGATCGCCGAAAGTTCGGCAAATTTTTAGTTTTAAAATTGAATTAAAGATCTAAAAAAGAATAATGTAAGATTAATGCACCTGTTCAAGTTACTATTATCGCCAATCACGCACCTGGCCACACTTAAACTAACAATGTTAATTATAACACTTTTATTTTATAGTACAAGTTGCGCAAAGTTTAATAATGCGATAAATTGATAACTAAAAGCCATATCTGACGTGCTGTTGTCAGGTTTCATTTGTCCACGCGTATAAAAAATCATCAATTACGGAATAATAAGTCAGATAAATATTGAAATAAATAAGTTATTATCTTACCTGACTAAGATCAATTTATAAGGTTTATCCAACATGACACAAATACAAAATGTGGTCCAGCACGGTTTTGGTGCAGACCTTGCTAGCGTGTACAGCCCGCACTAGGTGTGTAAGGTCTGTTTTCCGTAAAACTAATTTAATTAAGTCTATGATTTTCTTGTGAATGTATAGTTGTAGACGATGACAAGACATCATACAAAATGATTAATTAATCTATGCTATGAAAATCTATTTGTTATTATTGTCCCTCTCATTATAGGCTATTTTTCGCCACGTTCGTGTTTCCTCCGACTACAGATAGTAAATCTTATGCGTAATGATTTATATCATTCTCTTAATGTAATCCCGGTATTAATAAGTAATCCGCGCGGTAAAAACAACGTTTATTTGCGCAACCTAGAGATATTATTTCATAAACTACCATCCTGCCAATCACAACTAGGTACTAGATTTGGCAGACCTAAATATGACTAAAGAAATACATCAATAGAGTACCAATCGCACCCGAGAACCTATTTCAAACCCTTACACCTATATACTTTATCTCTGCGTATTTTAAATTTAAATTAATCCATAGTCAGCTGATGTTATTAGGTTGTAAAGAGATATAGCGCGACCTTGTCACAATACCTTTAGATCATGATTGCAAAGCCCTTAAATACGCGGTGATACCCTAGAGATATTCTAGATGCCTAACGCGAATATTTATTATTCTCACCATGACTAGCAAAAACGTTGTCGTAAGTTATCAACTTATCCATTTCATGCAACGAAGGAAAGATATAGAGCACTTTACCGAGGTAAATCCGGGTAAACTAAAAAAGAAAGTATTTTACAATTAGTACCAAACTAGTGATGACAAGCCTAATGACTTACCATCATGATGAGGCCGCAAGAGGCAAAATGATGTCGTTATAGACATCAGATATATTCGTATAACGTTATGCAGCGATTATTTTTTTGATAACGACGACCCTTCGTCGCCTTGGCGACGGACTTAAAGGCAACAGCCCTCGTTTACTTATCGTTCATGAGTATATAAGCAATTTTCTAGAGCTACTTTCCTATTAGAATAATTAACAGTATAATGTCATTACTATGACAAAGGCCATAGCTCCCGCCAAAATAAGATTTCAATTCAACAACAAAATAATGACAACTTGACAGGAAGCACAATGGTTACAAAGTAATATACATATCATGTCATATGGAACTACAGACAAGCTTTTACAAGCTATTAAGATAATTAGTAATTATGAGGACTGTTAAATTGATTAAAAGAAAATCTTCTGAACTTATTTTTACGCGCAATGATATGAACGAAAAGGTAAAAATCTCAATCATTTCCATACTTAACCGTCTTGTTATTGAACTGGTGGATCTAGCGCTTATCACTAAACAGGCACATTGGAATATGCGTGGAAATAACTTTATTGGCGTACATAGAATGTTAGATAATTTTCATACTGCAATTCTTAACCATCAGGATATAATTGCTGAACGTATGGCACAGCTAGGTGGTGTAGCATTAGGAACAGTACAGGTTACTAACGATAAAAGTACACTAAAAAGTTACCCTACCACTATTCATACAGTACAAGATCATCTAAAAGAGCTGGCCGATCGTTACGGTATCGTAGCCAACGATATCCGTAAAGCAATTACCGAAGTCGGAGATGAGGTTACTGCTGATATCCTTATTTCTACTTCCCGAGACTTAGATAAATTCTTATGGTTTATAGAGTCTAACATTGAATAAATTCATGTTAGTGCCAAATCTAGGTTGGCACTAACATATTTTATACCGCAAAGACTAACGATATGGTAGTTGACCTTGTGCACTTCACTAAATTTTTATAAGTAACATCTTCGCAAGGAAACAAACGCCTACTTGCCCCGTAAAAATTAAGATTGACGAGTCAATCTTAATTAAGAGGGTATAGCTAATGTTATAGAAGCACAGGTTTACTAGAAAAATATAAGCACGCAAGCGGCAGCAAAGATAGTTAGTGCATTAAAACAATGCTCAAAGTACAAGAAACCCTTGCAGCATGAAGTTGATATTAAAGCAATTAAAACAGAGGAAATATCCGACGCGCAATGTCACTGTATCGGTTAGTGCGGATTTTAACAGTATCGTATTAATAAGCGCGGCAGCGGTGTTATCATATAAATAGATGTCCAAATTAAGCTATACTGAACCGCACCATGCTATCGTTTACCTTGGACGCTACCAAGAAGGGTAAATCGTATATTATAGCATAGTACATGCTTTTATTTTTAACTATCATCTAAAATATTAGCTTATCTATAGACATAGATAACTATAACGTAGCGAAAAATCTACTAATAAACTTACCTTAATCATAGTCGCCGTTGTAATTGAAATGTCTCTTCCATCCTCCCCCCCCCCTGCAACGAAAATAAGTTGCCATTTCTGGCATTGGCACCAATACAGAGGAAACATAGAAAAGTAAAATCTTTTCTTATCACTGATAATCTGGTCAATATTGAATAATATTACCTAAGTTAGTGTTGTATTCTGCTAAGTGGTGATCGAGCTGATGTTTAAATTAACCGAAAATTCTAAATGACATTGATAGATATAGTAGCGATACAGCAGATCACAATCTTATACCTCGATGAACGTTATTTCCTTCTAAAATAAATAAAATACTACATAATACATACTCGACACACAATAACAAACACACAATATGACGCGTAACAATATCTACCAAGACACGCTTATTTCAATGATTTTAGTGCAGTCAGAAAATAAATAACCTGGAAAATAATTCACTAATTAAGTTAACTAAAGCAACGTTATAGCTAACGGTATTATCCTAAATTGCCAATAATGCCCGCGATAAGATTGCCCCACAATGTCCTGGTTGGCCATGAGGTAAACCAGGTTGGAAAAATACAGGAAAAATATCAGGTCTTTTCACTTCCAGCAGCAAATATTTATACTTTTGATAGTATCAGGTAAACTTTGCTGAAATAGAGAAGTGCAAATTACCAAGATAAGTCGTGGCTTATCGTTTATTTATGAAACATGTTATTCATTTTTAACCCCCATCTATTGTGATAATATCAGGCATCAATCATTGTATTTACACAATGATACAACATCTACCTAAATAAAAAATCAATAAATATATCACTCATTAAAATAGCGTATATGTTAGTAGACTTTGATAGCGACGATCGTTTACACACAGTGGCACTCTGCAATCAGTCTGCATAGACAAAAGCCAATGCACGCAAAATATCGATTTTATTTTTGCATGGGCTATTGATGTAGGCTACAACTATACTACAAAAGTAAGGCTCATTTTGGTGAATTGTAGCTAAATAAGCACCATTCCTATTTTTATAAATATAACAATATTAAACATTAGCTAAAAGATCTAATGATCGTCGTCATGCTAATGAAGTTAATAAATAAGGTATACACACCTCATATATGCAAGAAAAGGCGGCATAAGGCATCGTACATAACACTGTTTTATATTTACTCTACCAATCTAGAAAATTCAACTACAAGAGAGTAGTGTCGAAATTGATAAGAAATTGCTTAAAATTTGTTTACCAATCGGTTTAACGAATCCTGAAAGTTACAAGCCCCTTGTATCACTCTGTTAACTACCAAGCCGCCGAATACTAGGCTAGTACCTGTGTTTGTTTCAGTTTTACACTCTTGAGTGTAGCTAATAGCTACTACGGCATTACCTAATTAATTTTATTTAATGTGTAATCAAAAAGAGCGATAGTCTCTCTGTCTAACGAAGCAGTTATGCAAGTTAATCAGCTAGAAAAAGCTTTTATGCAATAACCATTAATTCAAATTCCGACGCTCCTGCTAAGAAAAATTTGCCAGTAAATTTTGTTATCGTTATTATCATTATTAATCAGCAAATAGCTGCGGTCGTAGTAATGTGTTAGTTTTGTTACGCAAAATTCTTAATGATTAGCATATTATACCACAAATTAACATCACTTTTTACAGCATTTAGTTCATACATTAAGTCACTACATCACCGAATGTTTAATTAAATTCTGATCAAAAAATAAGACTAGTTGCGTAACCTATACAAATAAAGAAACCTGAAATGCTAACGATTATTCCTTAAATACCAGAAGTCTTGCTTCCATAATAACTCATAAATATGGGATAAACTAAAATGTTAATTAATCGACTAGATGAGAAATGGTTGTTGATTACCATTAATAAGCTCACAAATACATAAACAAAAAACAAAGAACAAAGTAAAATACTATGCGCTAGCGATCGCTAGTTAGCTGTGATACTTGCTTAGCTAAGCTGAGTTAGGTTATATAAATAATATTTTGATAGAGAAGTATAGTTTTTCTGAGGCTAATTATGAATTTGTTGGCCAATAAACTGGTGAGAGGTTGTAAGCACTAACCATGTTTAGACTTGTCTTTAATCATTCAAGCATTTAAGATGAGCTTTGAACTGTATAATCACCTTAATTTAGCTTGATAATTTATTAATACTAAGGCAGCGACTTTAATAGTTTTAAATATCTGCAAGTACTGTAGAAAATATAACGCAAAGTATAAGACGACTAGTCATTAGGGTGAGGATAATAGATAGAAAAAATCTTCGCAATAGCTTGCAAATAAAATAAGTGCCAAAGTTAAGCTAACTAACTTCACTAAATAATTACAAAAGAAGTCAACTACAATATTGTAGTAATACAATATTGCTACTTTCACCACATGGGGAGATGACCCCTAATATAACACAACTTAACGCCACACAACGCAGAGTTGCTGCTTCATAACTAGCTAAGGTTTTTTATAGTGGTCAGTATTAGTTGATTAATAATAAACACCAACTGTTAGCGCAAGGGCTCACAACAACAATAGTTTTAATTGAATAAAACCGCAGCTGTAAGATACGTAGGTAATATTTAAAATGCATGATAATTTACAAAATTACCTGGACGCAACACTGGCAGCTCAATAATTTGTGCGGCTGAACAATGCAATTATAAAGACAAGGTAAGATTACCGCAACGAAACATAAACTTGATCAACATGACAAGATAAATACAGTTGTTGAAAATATACTGTTAGATTTAGATCTACTAAACAAGATAAAGAACATCTTCAGCAATAACCTAAGTTTTTTAATGCTTGATGTAACTTATAAGACAAAAGATAGCAAAATAAATAAATGGACATTTCAAGTAAAAAAACAAATTCGTATAACATGCGAATTTATCAATGCCAAAATATATAAATTAATATTTAGATTAATGCCATAAATAAAACATTTAACTACATTTCTATTGATTACCAGTGTTTTACTAAAAAATCCTCTAAACATGGAATATAATTCTTTATATAATTAAATAGATAGATATAATCTAGGTTATATTTTATTATATTATTTATTGTTTATAAATCAGCGATAAATAGCAAACTTTTAAAACCATTTAGTGCTTTTAGCGCACAAAACTACTTAAGTAATCTTGATCATTTATTAGCGTAGTAAAATTAAACTAAAAATCTTTCTTGTAAATCAAGCCTAAAAACAATAATTTGCTTGTACTACTGTTAATATTTTGCGGCTTAAATTGGTTGTTATATTATACCAGTTAATCACACAATAAGTTATGGGTTATACCTACTATATTTATATCTAAATAATTTTTTAAGCTTAAACTTAATTATAAGCAACAAGTCATTAAGTTTTAATTAACAATAAATTCATATAGTTTACTGCTTATTGCTAAATTAATTTTATTAAACGCTCTTAAGTATTTAAGATTATACGTTAATATAACGTATCAAAATAAATAACAAAATATTTCGTATCTTTATAATCACAAATATTAAATATTGTTAAATAACTACTTATAGAAGTGTAATTTAATTTATTAAAATTGTGATAAGCTTGTGTATTTATAATAAATATAAGTAAATTTGATAAAATAAATTTAAATATGCGTTAGACTTGATAGAATCAAATAACATCTTAATACAAAATTAATAAATAAAAATTATGAGATAACATTAATTAGTATATTACTTTATCATTAATTATAAACTACAGATAAAGTATTTTACGACCAAATTGATTTAGTCAACACTTTATTCATAAATAAATAATTATTTATGGCATATTGCTTTAAATAAAGCAATAAGTAAATGTTTGCGAAAATAAGTTTTAAGCAAATAAAAACGTATATGTGATATATACTTGCTTGCTATCTTATTGCAACAAATAAATGATTAAAACTTCTTTGTTATAGTTATGTTCAAAGTAGTAAGCATTGCCGTATAAAATTTCTCTAATCAATATTTATATATTATTGTAGCGCTACACTAATCTACAATATTTATAATTAAAATTAAAATGTAATGCTATTACATAGACAGAAACAAAATAGTTTCTTGTTTAGAATTGAAATATCACACGTGGTATTCATTATTGACTATGTAAGAATCAAAGCGCACAAAAATATTCTTCCTTAATCCTTTGATTACAAAAAAACTTAATCCGCCACGCCAGTTAGTAAAAGTTGTTATGGCAATTGATCTCGATAAGCAGATTTACTAACTTTCTCCTCTTTTTAAAACACATGAGCCACTGCAAGCCTGCACTTAATAGTGTTTTGATAATCGATTCCTTTCTAAACTTGCCATCAATGCGCAAGTTAGTTGAACTATAATTATATCTTATCCCTCTTATCACCGCAACACGATAAACTAAAATCCTCGTGCCAGCGACATTGACGCATGTTTTATATTTTAGCGCAGCGTGATCAAAATTTATGCACAATGTCAACAGGATTTTTCTCACTGCGACCTGTTAAATATGGCGACGCATGTTCTCACTAAATATGACACGATTTTCGCGATGCCTTACTTTACTCACAAACCGTTGACTAATTAGTTGCGTCTGGAGATACATGCTAAATAACGCTAAATATAAGTATAGCCAATTTTAGCACATGAATTCACTAGCTGGGTTCCCAAACGCATTAGTTGTGCACAATGCCATTCGATCATTCCTTTAAAAGTGGTGTCATCCACAGAAGCTTCCTTTTGTTAGAATAGTAAATGTTTGCGATCATCATAAGAAATAATATTGCTGTTCACAAACCACAAATCTACACCTATAAAGTAGGTTAGATGAGCAATTAGAGAATAACTAGCACTTTATCCATAACGCATTTCTAGTTAAACTAGAACATATAAAGCTTAGGGGCATGCTATAATACAAGAGTATTATCAAGAGCTGATATTGTGCCTGCTCCATCATTTATTTAAGGATAGCTAATGATAGTGGTCACAGGTGGCGCCGGTTTTATAGGTAGTAATATCATTAAGGCATTAAATCAAATTGTTTCTAGCAATATTTTGGTGGTGGATAATCTGAAAGACGGCACCAAATATGCCAATCTAGTCGACCTGAACATAACCGATTATATGGATAAAGAAGATTTTATTGCTAGTATTATCGCCGGCGATGATTTTGGGGGTATTGATGCAGTATTTCATAAAGGCGCTTGTTCTTCTACCATAGAGTGGGACGGCAAGTACATGATGAATAATAACTATGAGTACTCTAAAACGCTCTTACATTATTGCATAGAACGTTCTATCCCTTTTTTATACGCTTCTTCTGCAGCAATTTATGGCAGGCAAACGCAACACTTTATTGAAAACCGGCAGTATGAGCAACCATTAAATGTTTACGGCTATTCAAAATTCCTCTTCGATCAGCATGTCCGAACGCTATTACCGCAGGCCAAATCACAAATTTGTGGCTTTCGTTATTTTAACGTTTATGGCCCGCGTGAAGGACATAAAGGAGACATGGCAAGCGTGGTTTTCCATTTAAACAATCAAATCAACACCGGGGAAAACCCAAAACTTTTCGTCGGCAGCAAAGATTTTAAACGCGATTTTATATATGTTAGCGATGTAGTTGCAGTCAATCTTTGGTTCTGGCAAAATAGTGTCTCGGGGATTTTTAATTGTGGCACGGGACAGGCAGAATCTTTTTGCTCTGTTGCAAACACAGTGGTGTCTTACCATAAAAAAGGCCAGCTAGAATACATTCCGTTTCCTAAAAAGCTTCAAAAGAAATATCAAACATACACACAGGCAGACTTGACCCAAATGCGCAAAGCCGGATACAACAATAAGTTTAAAACCGTATACGATGGGGTAATAGAATATTTAGGCTGGTTGAATTAATAACCATTAATTTTGTTTAAAACAAAAGAGCATAGTCATAAAAATACTGATAATCGGACCATCTTGGGTCGGCGATATGATGCTGTCTCAAAGCCTGTATCTCCTCTTAGCTAAGCGTTATTCTAATGTGGAGATTGATGTGATAGCTCCCGCCTGGTCCAGCCCTTTGTTGAACCTCATGCCGGAGGTCAGACAAGTATTGACTATGCCATTCGGGCACGGTACCTTGTCGTTATTGAAGCGCCGACGTCTGGGGCACGTACTGCGGCAAAACAGGTATCAGCAAGCGATAGTCTTACCTAACTCGTTCAAATCAGCACTAGTACCGTTTTTTACTGGTATCCCGCATCGAACCGGCTGGAGTGGGGAGATGCGCTATGTTTTACTCAACGACATCCGTACGCTAAATAAGCAGGACTTCCCGCTGATGGTGCAGCGCTATGCCGCACTTGCCTTTGATCGTCAGAAGATGCACAGTGCTACTGATTTATCTACACTGTTGCCCTGGCCGCGCCTCATGGTAAGCTCAACGGACATAGATAAAATGTTGTGCACTTTTATGCTGGATGATGAACGCCCGCTTATCGGCTTTTGTCCAGGTGCCGAATTTAGCCTGACTAAACGATGGCCGCATTATCATTATGCTGCGCTGGCTGAGACACTCATATGTCGAGGCTATCAAATAGCGCTGTTTGGTTCCACAAAAGACAAGTTAGTAGGAGACGCCATCGAAGCCCTGCTGCCTACAAACTCTCGTTCATATTGCTGTAACTTGACCGGTAAAACTTCTCTGGAGCAAGTAGTAACACTCATCGCTGCCTGTCAGGGAATCGTCAGCAACGATTCCGGTTTAATGCATATAGCAAGCGCTCTAGTTCGTCCGTTAGTAGCGCTTTACGGACCCAGTAGTCCAAATTTTACTCCGCCGCTTTCCCATAAGGCCCGGGTGATTAGCTTAATAAGCAATGACTGTAAAATACGTAACGAGAGTGATAAAAAAGGATACCATCCTAGTCTAATCGCTATCCAACCCACTCAGGTGCTGAGTGTATTGCAATCATTATTGCCCTCTAAGTAATTATATTGATTGTTGATATAAGGAGATCCGGATAAAATTACTTATCCAACTGACTAATTTTGTAAAACTTTCAATAAGAAAGAATGACACAACATGAAATGTTTTTCATGCAGAAACTAGTGTGACCAGACATGCAACAAGGTAATCTTTTGCATAAACGTATTTACAATAATGCCATACGACTGATGGCTGCCACTAATTGAGCTGAGCTCGAAGCTATATCTGCAATAACATGTATACCCCTCCTCTGAACGAGGAAAGTATTATATCTTTACCGGAAAGGTAATTTCCAATTAAGACACTATGTAAATAAATATTAGATATGTTGATAATAATGCATGTAAAGTCAACAGCCACAATAAGAAAATATATTTAATCTACTAATTGCTGCTGCGTTATCTAACGCAAGCCAAAGCATTAAGAATTTTATCATGACTTTACTACCTATCAAGTATATTGATAGGTGATTTTAATGAAGTCATAGACGCGATTCTATGCGAAAAACCAATAGTGCCTGCTAAATGTTATTAACCAATCTAAACAGTAATAGTTTGAAGAGTTAAAATCAATATAACACCCACTTAAATTAAGCAATCAATATAGAACTAGACTTAAAATTTATGGTGATATAAAGAGTAAATTTTAACTAAATTTAGCTTCAAAAGCTATACTCATCCCCATCAAAATTAACCGCATAAAATAAGGCTAAAATTATGAAAGTCAGTCTATCGACTATAAGTCGATAGTAAGAAATTTTAGCCTTGCAAGTAAAAGAACATAACGTTACCAAAATTAGTATTAATCCATAAGCAAACCATATCTGAGGATACTAGAGAACGCAACTAATTGCAAAAAAAATTAAAATCCTAAAAAGCGCCGACGTTGAAATCACTTCACGATCTGCAAATAATAGATACATTCAGGATACAATACTTAGCCGTATCGCTACGCTAAATTTTGAGGTTTATTAAAATAGCAACTGCAATATTATTGTTGAACCTATGCATGCTAATACTCTGTGCATGATTTTACACACGGTCTAGTAAAATGACTGTAAAACGAACACTACAAACATGGTTTTGTCGAGGGAGCAAACGCATCGTTTTATTATAGAAGTTGTTAATATTTAAGGAATGAACATAGTCTGCTAAATTGGTTGCCTCTAGCAAATAAAAAGATGGCAATACCCAGTCGCTAAATAATAACTAACTCATAAAACCGCAGAAACAACAAGTTGAAATAAAGCATCTTCTTAACTGCCTATTTATCAGGGCACAAACAGTCAAGTTTGATGAGGCATCATTACTGTTATTCAAATATAAACGAATAATTGCTGGGTTTATCTGACGGTGGTGTTAGATATGCACTACAAGTAAACTAATAGACAAAGCAATACTTACCTCGCCTAATTTGATACTAACCACCTTTTAAAAGTATCTTCATATAAGCCTACTGTGAGCGCGGAATAAAATACTAGTGACAACACCTAGAATCAAAGCCTCCTCTCTTATTAATAAGTGCACATTCCTTAAAGAATTACGGAGCCTCAGATAAAATACAACATAAGCTATCTAAGTAATAATTAAAGCCGTAACTCGATTCAGTCGCTTTTCAGAAATTTTGAAAAGAAAACAGATACCCAAGCAAGTTGTTAATGCCTTATCAAAGTAAATTTTGTTATAACCAGTTTATTATTCATAGAGGGTCATACATAGAGCTATAAGACCGAAATAGTCTAATAAATGGTTAACGCCAAACGACTAATAACGTCTGTTCAATAAATTTATAGGTGGGTTCGTTTAGTTGATTGCTACAAACGTCTATTATAAGTATGATATAATCTATATAATCTGGTTAGACAAGATACTTGCCTTTGATTATTGTTCGTTATTCATATTATTCAACATGAAAGTAAGTAATTAGTTGCGGTTAAGTATAGCTATTTAGAGTTAAAAGAAAACTAAAGAAAACCTCTCAAGTATCTCTGTGTACGTAGTCTAAACTTTCTTACCCCCAGCTTGCTACAGTTAGGCGCATAACCATGTCATTAAGCATACAATAACAAAGACATTCTCCGATAAACATAATCAATAATGTTTAGTACAAAAAAACAACTAATATGCTAATTTAATTCTCAAAAAAAAGGTACAACTCCAAGTTAAGGACGATCTAGAAGAGATATGGTCAGCAGAGAGTTCCAATGTCGCTACATAATGTCATTAATTAAATAATAATTAAATTGATATTGTATTAGCTAAGTTTCAACTAAGTGTTTTGCAGTGATAAAGTAACTAGAAAATATCGAGAATAATTTTAATTTTCCATATGTTACTGTAATAACAATCTAAGTTTAATAATAAGAACGATAAATTTAATTAAAATCTTATTTTGCAATAATCAAGTTATGAAGTAACCGCACAAAATAGTAATTTAATAAAAAAACTTAAATAGTATTTAAGACTGCTCTAGTTTGTTTAAAAACTAACAAAGGTTGAGAGGATGCTATATTTCACCCTTTGCAGTAAACAATGTTTACTGCAAAGTATAAATAATAAATTCAAGAAGCATCAAAACAAAACGTGACTTACCTTTAATAAATTAAAATTTATTTAATTTGTAAAAGCTTACCACAACACTAGATCTAACGGTCCTTTGCCTTCATACTGCAATCTTATATTCACCTAGCCAGCTAATCAGGATCCTATCCACTCCTTTTCCGCTTAAGGTAGTTTTTGATATTTTTCTAACGACTTACAATACCCCTGAAGATCCATGGCATCAAAAACTGCGATATGATTATAAATACCCCGGTTGCTTGATGAACAGTAAGTGGTGGCTTACCACTTTCATAAGCATTAGTATAACTAACCGTAATGGTTTTCACATCGATCTTATATAGCACTTTATCAAACTTTTGGGTTGGTAAAGATTATTTAACACCCGCAGCATTACCTAGAGAAAACTCAGCGATTAATGGTAAATTAAGGTCGATAGAAATCGTCGAGTGCAGAGCTATGGGTGGTGCAATACTCTAAATAAACTAGACATCATTAAACGCCGTTAATGCAAACAACAGATGGTTATATACTGTAATGACATTTTTCCCCAAAAATTATTAATAGACGAACAATAGTGAGAATTGAAAAAATGTTTTGTCCCGTACTGGAACTTGCTCAACAATTAATTAAATGTCCCTCAATTAGCCCCGAAGATGCAGGATGTCAGGTAATCATATCGGCCCGCCTAAAGGCGCTAGGTTTTGTCATTGAACCAATGCCGTTCGGCGACACCCTTAATGTCTGGGCATGGCATGGCCAAAGTTGTACATTGGCTTTTGCTGGCCATACGGATGTGGTTCCGGTCGGCGAAACTCAATACTGGGATAATCCACCATTCGAACCAACGTTACGCGACGGCATGCTTTACGGCCGCGGAGCGGCGGATATGAAAGGATCGCTAGCTGCTATGGTGATCGCTGCCGAACGCTTTGTTGTTCAATATCCGGATCATCCGGGTAGATTGGCATTTCTTATTACCTCTGATGAGGAAGCTGCCGCACAGAACGGCACGGTTAAAGTAGTCGAAAAATTACGGGAACGCAAGGAACGGATAGACTATTGCCTGGTAGGTGAACCATCTAGCAGCCGTCAGGTTGGAGATGTCATCAAAAATGGCCGGCGTGGTTCACTAACAGCTAAGTTAGTAGTACAGGGAGTACAGGGTCATGTCGCCTATCCGCAACTAGCGGATAATCCCGTGCATAACGCAATGAATGCGCTAAAAGAACTAGTAGAAACTCAATGGGATGATGGCAATGATTTTTTTCCACCTACAACGATGCAAATAGTCAATATTAATGCCGGGATCGGCAGTAATAATGTTATTCCTGGCGAGCTGCAGGTGCAATTCAATTTTCGTTTTAGCAACAAGCTATCAGACGTTATCATTCGCCAAAGGGTGGAATCAATAATGCAGCGACATAAGTTGCGCTACCAACTAGACTGGTCGCTTTCTGGCCAGCCTTTCCTGACTGCAAGCGGCAAACTATTGAATGCGGCAGTGCGAGCAATAGAACAGTATCAAAAGTTAACGCCCCGTCTGGAAACTACCGGAGGCACCTCAGATGGGAGGTTTATTGCTGGTTTGGGTGCAGAGATTGTGGAATTAGGTCCGGTAAACGCGACTATTCATAAAATAAACGAGTGCGTACGCGCTGCGGATCTTCAACTGCTTAGTAGCATATACCAACGTATTATAGAACAGTTAATTTTATGATAACTACGTTAACAATGACAGGATATGTTGATAGGCATTTTACCTACTGAACCCAGAACAACAGCTATAGTTTAAGAAGCAGCAAGATTCTTTATCTAGTTACAGAAAGCGGTGACGCAAAGAAAACTTCTCTCCTATGCTTACCCAGTTAATATTTTGTAGCATTACTCGCTTGATTGAATATCTAAAAGGGTACATTTCATGGTTAGTGCTTATTTTATAAATAACTAACAGTCAATGTTGAATTAACTTAATTAAACGATACAAGCGGAGTCTCCGCTGTATCGCTCCTTATGACAACTAATCTCAATATTTATTATCTTAATTAATTGAACTTAAAGCAAAATTATAGCTAAAGCTAGAGAGGTTTTTACCTGAAGAGTATTTTGCGCTTACTAGATTACTCGAACAGCATCTAGGTAATATAAATTTTATCCGCTCTACGCAAACGATCCCAGTTACATAGTATTAAAGACCTGAGGGCAATATCAGCCATCGGTTATAAAACCGTCCTATGACGCACCTCACATTTGTATTAAAAAATATATTTCTAGTATAGAACTAAACTATGCTGATTTATTTTGTATGCCATTTTCAGCATCATATAGGTAATGATTCATAAAAATCTACCTATCAATACTAAAATAACTTGACATTATAACGGTAATTTTATGTTTGCACATATTTATTATAATACTTAATAGCTGATAAATTTCGATGTTAAGGATAAACTTCTAAGCCATGTGTGCAACAGTATTGCTAAACACAGACTTAAAACAAGACTCATTACAATAATCGTCTGTAACTATTAGTAATATTTTTTACCATAGTACATTATACAGATAAGCATTAGCGGTTTTAAGATTCACTTTGCCTAAAATCAATAATTAAATTGTGTTACTATAATTATAGTGAATATATAGCCATCAAGTGCTATGTATTTATGAATTGTTGTACAGCAATATGTTGACAACAAAATCGCAAATTAATGGGTTATTAACTAGACTTCTTGGCAACTATGATGAATTATACCCACACGTAGTATAAGGCACCACTTAATTAACGCAAAGTGAAACACTTTACTTAAATGACCTATGTATAAAAAGTTATGAAAGCATTTATGAATCAAACAATAAGTTCTAAAAAAACAGGTGCTGGTATTTTGATACCAAGTTTATTACTATTCTGACATTGAAGACCTAACTTAATTTATGTGTATAATTTTATAACAACAAGATTATATTATATGTGATTTAATCAAAATAGCACCTATATTGTAAAGCACTAATGCGTCATACTGCTCTAACACAAACACGTCCCACGCTATAACAACCGCTACTTAATAAAACTATAGTCAGCTAGATAAAATCTCAGCTAAGATATTTGCTCACCTATGGTAGGTACCATGCATTAGGATGAATTTTTATTATTCCGAGCTCGGTAATCAACCAAATAAACATTGCAGTTAATGAGAAAATCAGAGCGGCTAATAGATACCTTAAAATATCAAAAAACAAAAGATTAAAAGCACAATGATTACCTCCCCAAAATTTTATGGGAGACGATAACATACACCTCAAATCATGTATGTGGACTAATATTTATATATCACGGAAATAGGAACTTTCCTTATTGAGAAAGAACTTGTGTATGTCTTCAGATAGCATCTGGCACCAAAGATAACCAGCAGCAACTCTTACAGATCTGCATTATTTAACTTTTGATTAAAGGTAGTTCGCTGGGTATGTTTTCAAATAACAAATAATGCATAGTTATATATAACTAATAATTATTTAACTACTAATTACATAACTTCATCTGCGATCAACTCAAACAATGAGTTACTCATACTTAAAAATTATAAAACTGTCATTTAATCATACTGAGGTTAGAATCTCAATAGACATAAAATAACTAGTCAAGCTGTTCGGTGGATATTAAACTTTTCTTGCTATTAATTTTTGCTATAGTCTAGTCTTAAAGTTAATTTAATAAACATTTACTATAATCAGGACTAAAATATGACTAATCCATTATTAACCTCGTTTTTATTGCCCCCCTTTACTGCTATTTGTCCCGAGCACATCGTGCCAGCCATTAAAGCCGCGATTAATCACTGCCGCCACACCGTTGAAGAAGTAGTAACACAATCCCAACCTATTACTTGGGAAAACTTTTGCCAGCGGTTAGCCGATGCTGATGACCATTTGAGCCGAATTTGGTCGACAGTAAGTCATTTAAATGCCGTAAAAAACAGCCAGACACTACGCGAATCCTATGAGCAAAGCTTACCGTTATTATCTGAGTATTACACCTATGTAGGGCAACATTATGGTTTGTATCAAACCTATCATAATCTGCGCAACAGCCAGCATTATGTAAAGTTGAGCGTGGCGCAGAAAAAAGCGGTGGATAACACGTTGCGCGATTTTGAACTGTGCGGTATCGATCTACCAGCAGAAAAACAGAAGCGCTATAGACAAATTGTTACCAGGCTCTCAGCGCTAGGTTCAGCTTACAACAATAATGTGCTTGACGCAACCATGGGTTGGAGCAAATTGATAATTAATGCACAAGAGTTAATTGGAATGCCAGAAAGCGCTCTTGCTTTCTCCCAGGCCCAGGCAAAAGCCCGCGATCAGAAAGGTTGGCTCCTGACGCTAGACATCCCAAGCTATTTACCGATTCTTACCTATTGCGATAACTCCGCGCTGCGTCAAGAACTCTATCGAGCCTATAACACCCGCGCTTCTGATCAGGGACCAAATGCTGGTAAATGGGACAATGGGCCCCTTATGGAGGAAATTTTAGCACTGCGTCATGAACTAGCTCAATTGATTGGCTTCGAAAGCTATGCAGACAAATCTTTGGCGACGAAAATGGCGAAAAATCCCCAACAAGTACTAGATTTTCTCATCGATCTGGTCAAACGTGCGCGTCCTCAGGGCGAAAAAGAATTCGCGCAACTGAGCGCTTTTGCGCAAAGTCACTTCGGACGCGATACGCTAGAACCGTGGGATATTGCCTATTATAGCGAAAAACAGAAACATTATTTGTTTTCCATTAATGAAGAGCAGTTACGTCCCTATTTTCCGGAGGAGCGGGTTATAAGCGGTTTGTTTGAAGTGATCTATCGCATTTACGGCATCACTACTAAAGAGTGTAAGGATGTTGAAACATGGCATCCGGATGTCCGTTTTTTTGAGCTATTTGATGAACATGGCGAAATAAGTGGCAGTTTTTATCTCGATTTATACGTACGCGATAAAAAAAGAAGCGGCGCCTGGATGGACGATTGTGTAAACATGATGCGTAAAGCTAACGGGGAATTGCAAAAGCCGGTAGCGTATATTACTTGTAATTTTAACTGCCCAATAAGCGGTAAACAAGCGCTATTTACCCACAGTGAGGTTATTACACTATTCCATGAATTCGGTCATGGGTTGCACCATATGTTGACCCGTATCGATACCCCAGGGGTGTCTGGCATCAATGGCGTACCATGGGATGCGGTGGAGCTACCGAGCCAGTTTATGGAAAACTATTGCTGGCAACCTGAAGCTCTGGCATTTATATCTGGCCATTACGAAACCGGCGCACCACTGCCTGACGAATTCTTGAATAAGCTGCTTAAGGCCAAAAATTATCAATCGGCGTTATTTATCTTACACCAGTTGGAATTAGGCTTATTTGATTTCCTCATGCATCACCAATATCAACCGGATCAGGGAGCGCGCGTGCTAGAGACTTTAGCGAAAGTAAAAAAACAAGTGGCGGTAATACCAACCGTGCCGTGGGGCCGTTTCTCCCATTCATTTAGCCACATCTTCACCGGCGGCTACGCAGCGGGGTATTACAGCTATCTTTGGTCCGACGTCCTAGCAGCAGATGCCTGGGAACGTTTCGAAGAAGAAGGAATTTTTAACCAGAACACCGGTAAATTATTCCTTGACACAATACTGTCTTCCGGCGGTTCCGAGGAGCCAATAGTGCTCTTTGCCCGTTTCCGAGGTCGCGAACCGCAGCTAAATGCTATGCTTCGCCATTACGGCATCCTAGAATAAGGAGATGTTTGAACACACGGTTTTAAGATACGCACATCTTATTGATCCCTATGTGCTTGTAGATTTTAGCCGCGCGCTCTAAGGATTGTTCACATAAGAAATCCTCAGGCTAACCTAGCATTGACTATAAAGCATAAACAACTAAGATCGCGCAAGAATAGCAAGCCCCCAAATAGGATTTATTACCTAAAGCAAAGAGATCAACAAAAGTTTGACAATTACTAAAGACTAATAACTATTAAATGTGGTGTATCTTATTTTAATTTTTTTTTCGCATCAAATAAAAAATGCATTTATAAAAATAAAAATTAAAGCATGTATTTCAACTGCTGAAGGTACAAGAAGGTGTCAATATGGATTTCTACACAAACTTAGATCCCGATAACAAGAATCATTATTTGATCTATAGATGCTATAAATTAATTTACGCAAGCCTGGTAACAGGCTATAGGAATAAATTGTTCAACGCTAGCCTTTAGTATATTAGATAATTCTTATGATGAAAATTTACCTCCTGAATCAGAATAACCCGCCGTTTATTTTACATATGGATTGGTTTGCCAGATAAACACATTAGCAATACGGTTGGTTTTATAATAGAGTTGAGCAGCTTTACAAATCGAGTAAGTAAATCTACTAAGAACTTATACTGATATTAAACAAATATCCGCTATTACAAATTAAATATTTCTTACAGTTAGGCTGGTGGTCAAAAAATTTTGCAAGATCTCTTACACTTCAGTTACATGGAGCGTATATATTAATAAAGTATTAAAATATGCAATGTAATGCTATAATTCAGTATGAAGCATTAGTCGCGATAAACCACAAAAACACGCTGATGCTATAGTTTAGAGCCACTTTCCAGAAGGAAAGTAATGCGTAGATAATTGCCTTACGATCGGATCGTAAGCTGCGCTGCGCGCAGCATGCACAAAATATAGGCCACTCTTTTGAATTTAACCTTGATAACTTAATTTACAAAATCCTAAATAGAATGATAGAAAGCTTTTTATAGTTAACAATGTTGTGCGCCCACCCTAATTAAAGGTGGGGCGTTTTATGGGAAACTATGGCTATTTTGTTCTCTAATGCGATGGTTAGATACAGCAGAGATAAAATAGTTTTCAATGTTATATCAATAGATTTATGACTATGGAAAACCCCATGCTTAATAAGTTAAATATTGAACCTATTAAAACTCGCGTAACCTCGATATTATAGCTGATGCCAAGCAGTCCTTGATATTTTAATTAATACTTTACCATCAAATTGCGATGGAAGGTATTTCCCGCCTAATTCAAGATAGTTATAACCACATATTTATTGCTTTAATAGCAATTTAATAAGACACTTGTGATAGGTAACGGACTTATTATAAAAAATTTAGGTCGCATATGGTCCGAACCGATAACGGTAATTAGGAAAAGTTTAACTCATTTACCTCTGGTATTTTCCCAGAGATAAAACAATCTAGCAGTACGATTATTAAATCACGATATCAGTAAGTAAGAAGCTATTGAAAATTAAACTCTTTATCTACTAGTAATTACTAGTTAGATGATTATGATTTTCATAAAAATTACAGATTAATTTTCTTCAGAAAACACTAGTTATCAATGGCACTGATATCAAACCAAACATTACCGATGGTATCTATGGGGTGCTCAAATGTATTGAAATCACGTAAAGAAAATCAAAAGCATAGATCATCCGGAAAGCGGTTATCCTAGATTGAAATAAACACACATCACATTTTTATATAAATCATGAAACGAATTAAAATACTTAAATTATATTTGATATAGCTATCCATTTTAATGTTCACAAATAAATCATCTAGTTATTTAATAAAATTACTTAATAGATAAAATCTATCTGTGGTATCAGTTTAACGCCCAATCTAGGAGTATACCAAAGATTTAAAAACAGATATATTACTTAAATACTGCAAGGTAGTACTAGCTGAATTTCCTAACGCAAGCGTATCAAGATTATTTTGGCAAAAGTTGCGGAATAATAGACATACTGTTAATTCATACTAGCTACTTATTTAAGTCTTTCTAAAAACAGGCACTTTTATTTATTTGGCGCTAAAATTCTATTATAATATTGCAATCTGATACCATTATTTGATGTGGTATAATAGTACACTTTAATCTAAGATGGTTGTAAATATTGTTAGCAAGACTCTATTAAGATGCCTGCCTCAGGCATCTATTTTGCCTTCAGGATTTTAAAGAACGGCAACTTCTGTAGTTATTCGATAGAACCACAAATCAGGACTATATTTACGACAGATAATAACGCTGTTATTAATATCGCTACTAGTGAAAAATAATGCTTTCCAGGTAATCTAAAGATATTCAATAAATTAACATTAAGTTCTAAAAGGTGATGTTGACATAACCAGACCATTAATTTACATTCGCGCACATTTAGTACTACCCTTAAATAAACGAAGCACTTTTCCATAAATTATATATCAGTAACGTCACTCCCGTATCATACCTAGCTAGGCTAGTTTAACTGCGAAATCTTCGTTAAAAAGATGTATCATATTGCCATGTTATTTTACTATTAAGCGTTTTTATGTGTAAGTCAGATCTAGCGACTAACTATCCCGGTTTTTCAACTTTTAGCCGGCTAAAGATCCTACTTATCATTTCTTGGGTATAAAATTACGATGAAAACGATGCTTATGGCACCGGTAGCCACCAACGCTAGCATTCTTTGTTTATTTCTACTAAATTGCGACTGTATTTTGAAAAATGCATGAATGATCAAGTAGCAGCAGTACTACTAAGACATAAACGGATGTTATTGCAATAAACATCAAAATATAAAGTAGTTATGCGCTTAGATATCGCGTTCTAAGCGTATCACTTATCGAAAAATTCATATAAATCAAGTATCGAGAGCGCTTTAATATTTTAGGATTTTACTCTTAGACGTTGTCTTCTCTTAATTCAAAATCATAAAGTTAATTTATTTTAGGGTTAATGGTACGTTTAATAACATTTTGCCTTACTAACAAAACGCTCTTTTCTCATATTATAAATGAATGGCCGAACAACTGATATTAATAGTTTGCGTTATTTATTTAATAAGTATAAGTTTATCGAGAACTAACTAGACTAATTTAATTCTAAGTTTGGCCGTAAATACTTTTCGTATTAATTCACAGGTAAAGAAAACAGTTGAGATTAGCATAACTACCCAACACGGATGAACAGTTTCAAATGCTGTTTGCTATCAAGAGAGAGCTCAGTGTGTTGTGACAGTACACGCTCTGTATAGAGCGCTAAACTTAATTGTGTATATCATTAAGTCTTCTGTTCCCAGAAGACAACAGATAAATTTATGGAAAGTGATTGCCGAGAATATCTAGTATTCGCTAATACCTGACGCTTTTATGTCTTATAATCTCTCTATTGTTAAAATAGGTTACAAAATAAATTCGTAAGACGTGGAAACTATGTGAAGTTTTTTATGCTAGAGAAATGCATGGTTTTCTATTTACTATGGTTATATCAAAAATGACAACAATATCTTATTTTCTACGTTAAGAGTACGAATTAATTAAAGAAAGTTCTCTCCAAAAGAGAACCATATTTACAATACACTTGCATAAGGTGTTTAATATTTTGAGGTAATTTGCATTAATATTAAATTTACTTTAAAATTATTATGACAGTCCATAACGGTAATATTACCCAGGGCTTTTCGATAATATTTTCAGATTATCGTGATTTGCCTTTATCTTATAATGTTTAGTGTAAGTTACTTAACTTGTCGTTATCTAGTAGTGTCATTTGTGAGTGTAGCACCATGTTAATTAACCATTTTATCTTCTAGGAAGATAAGTTCCATGCTATAATGGTTTAGGAACTAAATATAGTTACTAATAAAGAATAACTAATGAATCATATTCTACTCCTTAAGGACACATCAGCAAATTAATCATACCCCTGACTAAGATTAATACCACTCACGATCCAGTTTATCACGAATTAGGTAAAATGACAATAGTGCATAATAATTTAAGTTCTTCTATTTTACTCGATCCGTGATGGGTGTTATACTTACCATTAATTATTTACACGACCATAATCCTCTAACAATATAACTTACCTATTACTATTCTCAAGCTAACTAGTACTTGAATTACTATTCGATGATAATCGAAACAGATATAATTGCTTATCAAACTTCTGTGGTGCTCCTTCTCGGGTAATAAATATCCCTATCGCTGCGATGAGCTGATCATTATAAAACAGCAACGGTATGCTATTGCGCCGCCAAGGAGGAACATTACGTTCCTGCCAAATTTTTTTCAACTTTCTACCACGATGCCGTCCAATTATATATAACAAACCGCTCACTGGACCAAAGCGCACTGATACCTGTTCGTCAAGTCGTGGTATACGAACGATAGCGGCGGGCAACGCGTCATTAAGGGTACCAACAGCAATGGAAGTAATAGCCTCTATGTCAACTTTATTGTCTGTTATAATCTTGGTGGCATTAGGGGATGTATGGAAGCCTGAAACAGTGACCATTGCGGCATCGTGCAACCTATCAACCCCCGTTATACCCACGTTCCACTTCGGTAGGCCGATTAAAAAAGCTTGGCTATTAGAGTTGTTGTCGACGTTTACTAGATATCGAATAAGAGTGCCAAGCTCCGCAGGCAACTTTAGTCGATCGTTATCCGGTGGCCAGAGCAATATCGTTATGCAATCAAAAATAGTCGTCAAAAGTGGCAACACATAAAGACGATCACGAAAGCGTCTTACCTTCCGATTATCGATCTGTATTTGCGCAACCGCATCGCGCTGACTGAGAGCTACGTCTTGCCACAGTCGTGTCAATTGCAGGAATGAAGGCATCCTCACGCCGCATTTACTCAACCAACGACGTAACAAGGCAGCTCGTTTAATATTGCTCATGTTTATTAGCTCCGTTAAACGCAGTGATCCGTCCAACTGAATAAACGCATTTAGCGTTGGCGATAGCAATTCATCCAAAAGCAACTCCTGATCTGCGCAGAGCTGTGCGCTGCGCGCGGCGGCAGCAGTAAATTGTGGCCAGCGCTGGCACATGGGGGGCAGAATCTTATGACGCAAAAAATTGCGATCGAACCGCAAGTTGGTATTACTATCGTCCTCCAGCCATCGGAGCTTACGTACATGGCCGTACGCCTCTAGCTCTGCTCGGTTATAATTTAATAGAGGTCGCAACAAGCGGTGACCGCGAAATGGTACATCCGCCGCCATCCCAGCCAGCCCGGCTGGGCCACTGCCACGTTTAAGCGCTAGCAACAGCGTTTCTACCTGATCGTCCTGATGTTGTGCGGTAAGTAACACTTCTTTTTCTACTAACATTGATGCGAACGCCTGATAACGCGCGGCTCGCGCCGCAGCTTCAATACCATCCAACCTAGCGTCAAAAACCACACGTGCCGTGACAAAAGAAACGTTACGCTTAAAGCATTCGTGCGCGCAATGAGCAGCCCAATGATCAGCGTTACGGCTTAATCCATGATGGATATAAACCGCCCTGAAAATTAATTTACTTATACCATGCAGCTCGTTTGCACCATCGCGCAATGTGGTGAGTATATCTAGCAATACCGTAGAATCCAAACCGCCACTGAATCCCAGCACCAACAAGCTGTAAGGCGCAACATCACATGCAACACTGTTGCACATTGCCTGCACCCGCTCACTTGCATTAGACCACATACAATAATTACAATTGTAACCGATCAAGATCGGTAAAAAAAAATAATTTCTTGCAGGAGAGCATATCAACCTGTCTCCAGTTTGCAGGTCAAGCTGGAGACATTAAAATTGGCAATTGCTTGATCATTAACAACACTGAAAGCTAAGTTACACAAACTCTGGGCTGCCTGCCGACTTGCCTGCCCAAGTTGCAGCAGGCATAGCAACTCAATAAAATACTCACTCAACTGTGATAAATCTCCTTTACGACAATTCCGGTCTTATATGGGGATGTCCACTAATGAGTAAACACACCACGCTCATGACTTGATAGTTAAAATGTTTACTACGCGTATAGTCGCTGACTATCATGTAAATATAGTACAACTTTTGTAGGCAAATAATATCTATCCCTAACTATATTATGTTTACTGGCAACATATTCTGCTCACAACTAACACCCTCGTGTATACTAATTTTCCCGCTTTCCGGCCACAACCGCGGCCCATACAAGATCTACAGAAAATAACGATTTATTTCAGTATCCGCAGAATAAAAACTATTCTAGGTTAATTCCGTATCCTAAATATCGGTTGAAAATTTTATATAGCGTTAATAGAATAAAGCACAATATCAATAATAAATTTAGCAATATGCATCTTTCCTTCAAGAAAGATCCTGCTTGCAAACACCACGAGTAACAACCGCTGGTACGGTAACAGCGCGTTAGCAGAGAATCAACTTATTTAAGTTTAATAATTAAGTAGTAATTTATATATTGCATAACATATGCTACTAACGAACGGTATAGTTCTTTATTTTATTTTGTTTATTACCTCAAAAGTTAAGCACAAAAGATATCAGATGAAATTTATTAATTAACTTATGCGTTCCCTGCGTCAAATTATGAACATGTAATTATAATGTTATAAACACATGCCTTCTGTGTACAATCAGGCAATATATTAAGATTGTGTATCCACAAATTAAAATCGTCGTAGTGCTTAAATTAAGTCAATTTGTATAACAAGATTATCTTTTAATTTTATTAGAACTGATATTCTATCATATAATGAGATATAAGAGTTTAGTTCCACAACCATATCAAGATCATATAAAATATCTGTCGCCCCGCAAAGTCAAAAAATCTCACTCTAACGCCATTACTCCAGCCGGGATTGCCTAGTTACCACGTCATGGTAGTAACCTTGATTAAGGTATAAATACCATAGGTATATAAAAATCTGTGCAAAAGTGCTCATAACTTCATTAGTTGACAAATTTTATTTTTGATGTTCTAAAGCTGACAGATATCTAATAACGTTACCCTTTCAACTACAAAATTCAACTATACTGTGCAGTGCGTTAGTAACGACACCATCTAAATGAACACCACGATGCTTTCTTTAAAGAGCCGAGAGGGAGAGATATGTATCATGCAAACTGCGTGAAAATGTGTTCATAAAATCCCTCTATGTTAGGGTAACTATCGCCTATAATTACAAAAAATCTCAGAAACATAAAAAGATAAGAAATAAATACTTACTTACCCTATACTAAAAATTAGTCATGATAGATATCATGATGCCATCGCATAATTAGTAAGTTATTTAAATAGCTTTTTCGAGAAGCTGCAAATAAAAATGATGTACACCTTGCATACTAACTAAAATGTAAAAGCTGGCAGTAAAGAGCTAGAAAATAATCGCATAAAGCACATTTACTCTTCTTGTTGAGTAAGGTAGTAATTTGTTGCTACAATATTTTATCATTTAATATTATCGCCGTAAGATCTCTATCTCTGAGCAGATATGAGTAGTACACAATAGTAAATAACCTACTCCAAAAAAACGACCGTAAAATAAATTCAATTAATTACATGTAAAATCGCGCTAGAATAAAATTCTAGTAGAAAACTGCAAATTGTGAATAATAGAAGAATTTAAGGTGTATTTAACTAAAAGGAGAAAATGTATAAAAGTACTGCTTGATACGAGCTATAGTTGATAGTTATTTTATCCAGAAACACAGTAGATAATAAGCACTAAGATATGCTAAGTTAGAAGCTAATTCTATGTAGAACTTAGCGATTAAATACAATAAAGTTTTAGATGAAAGTCAAATGATTGACGAATTAAACCTTAGCCAGCGCTGAAAATATACTCATTCTTGAATGAGTCTTAATATGTGTTATTAGCTGTCTGCTATAAATATTAACTAGTTTGTAGCGAGTCTGATATAGACGCAAAATAGTATACCGTTGGCGTTCTAACGAAAATCCTACCGTAACCAGAAACGAAAAGCAAGCAACAAACAACTATTTACTTAATAATTAATAATCTTCTAACTAGCTGTGGGCATATAATCTTATCTAGATAAAATTGCTAATCAAGTTATTGATTTAATCTGTTTTTAATAGATAATAGATATTTTAGTAAAAGATCTTTAAATCTACATTATCTTTAGTTGAAATAGAACAAATCATGCAAAATTACCTACGTATACAATGATAAATATGCGATGTTAGCAGCAACCTCAGTGATTAATTCACGCTAGTTACCTTATCTCATGATTTTTATAAATAACAACCTTGATTAGGTTGACGTTATAATTTCATCATACTACTGCTGCCTAATGGTGCTATACTAACTCCTTGATTTAGTAATTTATAATAAATTTTGCCTTACTAACGTTTTAGTACAATTGTCTTTAACATCTATATGTTTTCATACTTCTAAAAAAATGCATGTAATTCTTATCAAAATTATCTCTACGAATCATGTTTTACGTTATTTGATAGCTCTGCGGAGCTTACTGGAATGCAAGAATCTATAATAAATATTTCTTGATCTAGTATAACAGACCGATCGCTGGTTCCTAGGCTATCTTAAAAAGATGTAATAGTTAGCATTAAATCCAGCAAGAGTTTAATATTGCCCAGCGCATCGCGGTGTATGGCCGGACAAACATATCTAGCACCACCACTAAAGAGCTGCTCTAGCCACATCGAGAGATGTAATTGACGTTAGCTGCATAAGATTATGGGGACATTTCTCATTGAGAACATCTTAATCTATAAGATGTGATATCTTACCGTGTACGTTTTTTATATTTACTTTTTAGTTTGAACCCTAGTAACTTCTTGGTTATATACAGTTCTTCCATATCTAACCGGCCAAAAGCCTATCACACCCTGTGGGTATAATGTTATGATAAAAAGAGCGATGCTTTTCGCATTAACATGGTTACCGCTAACACACAGGATTTTGACACTAGATTTGATTGTCAAGGACTCGCTAAAAATATATATAGTAGTATAGCAATGTTATAAACAAATGAATACTGAGATAAATATTAAAATATGATGCAATAGTACAATTAGTTGTGTGTTTGGTTTGTCTATTATCAAGAAAAGATGCATACATCAGATATTGATAACGTATGAATATTTTGCAAATGCAATTCCTTTATGTAAAGGAGTTCTGTCTTTTCTTAAAGATTAAGAAGTTAATCTGTTAGAGCGTAATAATACTATTATTAATACTTTCCTTGCCATTCAAAACACAAGTTTTGACTCAATGACTAATAGCTAACAAGCTGATGTTTATTACTTGCACATTGTCCTCAAAAAATAAAAAATAAGCTTGACCGATTTAAAGTTTTAAACCGAGCAGTCAATACTTTACTCATTAGATCACCTATCAAGCATATAATGAAGTTTAAGTAAAATAAAACTCTAAAACTTAAGTAGCCAATTTAGTCGTTCTTACAAGATGTACTAATATTACGCGCAAGATATCTGAGCATATTGCAACCGCAGTTTTTAACGGTATGAACGACACGTTATTACGACGTAAACACACCCCGGAAAATGACCGTATTTAAATTGTTTCCACTACCGATATTAATCAATCTAATAGGTTTTATAGCTGGTTTACGTCAAAGTTAAGGAACGCACAAACTTAGTTAAGTCATTTTAACATCATATAACAGCACAACAATGTCAAAAGCTTCCTAGTAACGCTAGGAAGCGGCTACAATCTCGAAACCTGCTGATATTAAAGCAGCTCCAATTGAGCAAATACTTTGCCTATTATTTGATATAATAAGTTATAATCATCACTCACATGCATGGCGAGAATAAATATTCTCCGTTGATAACGTGAAATATTACTTATACTTATGCTGTAGTTGTTACTATGCGTAACTACATTTTATTCATTTATTTAATTTTTCTTTCCTTGAAAATAAAACTATTATTTAGTAAATATAAAATTACTTTTCTTACGACTATAGGTAATGACTTTAAATAAGAATTCACTTAAACTACTAATTATAAATAAAAATCATAAAATAAAATTTTTCTTAACTAAGATTTTCTAAAACATATATTATATTAAGTAGCAGCATTACTTCATTATTAATTAAGTTATAGTGTTTATATCTTAGTACGTAATCTTTTAAAATACATAATATATCAAAAGCTATTTATCTGATACGTACGTCGTGATAATACTAGCTGCAGTTGTTTAAATAAACAACATGTAATGTTTTTAGTAAATTATCATCAATTAGAAAATCACTTACTATCTCCATATTATGGTAATCTAGCCATGATCACCTTTATGTTAGATAACTTGTGTATTATAAAACATTATTTAACATAACTATATTTATCGATATTGTTAAGAAAAGTTAACGAGGAATTTACTTCTGATACTGCATACATTAAAATATATAAATTAAATGATATTTATTCCCTTACAATATTGAAGCAACATTTCAATGGTTGCAACAACATCAATCAATATTGTGTTGATAACAAAATCTTTGACTGTATTTTATAAAATATTTGTAATATCATATACAGTCAGCAGAAATATATAAAATATTAGATATCATATCGTAAACAACTAAGTAGTATTTGCTATTTAAAACTAAACTATAACCAAATATTTTACATGATTAATGATAACTTACTGAACATAAAACAACTGACAATAATATTAGTAATTAACATTACTATTAGATTTAAAATGATTGTTTATAGTTAGCTGATCTATAATAACTTATATTAGTCATGAATTTTATTGGCTAAACATTAATAATTATCATTATTAATGTTATATTTAAAATATTGCCAATTTATCGTTATAATACTGTTAATTAACTAATTAAACATAAATTTGGCATAGTAAAATACTAAGTGACGCTTCATGGTGAGCATTAAACTTTTAAAGATAATAAAAGAATATATCAAGATAAGAAAATATTAACACATATAATTAATTATATAAATAAATTTCACTATCATTCAACAGTACAAATTTATATAATCTCTTATTTTGTTTAGCCATACAAGTAACGCGATTGCGCTTATTTTAGTATCAAGAAATGAGTAATATGATATTTAGAGTGAAACAATTAAATCAAAGATTAAGGTACTAATAAATTACATCAGTAATACCTTATGACTAGTGTCACAGATACTATTTATTAATAAAAACAATCATGGGAAAACCACCTAGAAATCTAGGCTATTTGCAGCCGTGCATTTATTAATTAGCTGTTTTGATATATTGCATTATAAATGCATTAATGTCACTATACCGTAAAAATTTCTTAGACAAGATACTTGTAAAGTAATACATTAACTCACCAGTTAAATTAAACAATAAAGCACTAAATTACTTTATTTTAATTATTGTATTAAAATACTTATCGGCTATTCGTTATATACAAATACTTTTCCTGAAAATAGTCAGTATTAGGGTAAGAAAATAGATATTTAAATCAAAAGCTATAGTAACAAAGTATAGTAAAGTACTTACTAATAGTAAAAATTAAGTTTGTATACTAGAAGTTAGTATACAAGATATAAACCCCGAACTAATGATCATGGTTTACATAACATTACCTATTAACCAATTATTAGTATTGTCTAGTATAATATCTTGATGACTAGTATAAATATTAAAATAATTAATATTAATTTTACTGATTTATAGTAAAACTGTATAAATCTATATTTACTAAATACTTACTAATATACAGTGACTTTAATTAAACGTTACTTTACTTTATCTAAAGTGCCTTACAAGGCTATAATAGTTTCCTGAAATTAATTGCATATAATTTATATTGACTAGTAAAACATTTACCACAACTTACCAGTTAATATCACTAATAAATCACGTAATCTAACTTGCATTTAATACAATATTTATTATCGTTAATGACCAACTTATTAAATAAATTAAAGCAATATAGCGCGTTAATCTTTTACTAAATTTCTTAACAAGAGCATAAATAAATTATTATTTTAAATTATAAATAAATACTACTTGACAAATCATTACGTAAATACTTATCAATAATGTTATTCAGGTATTTATTCACTGTAACTATTATGGTATCGAACATAATTTTATTTAATTTATAAATTAAATTATGTTTAATATAAACAGCTTGTGTTGATTTATGTGATGTATTAACATTATCGTTAACCATAGGTATGATAAGTTGACTGTTATGCACTTTGCATTTAGTCAACATAAATACACCTAGTTAGGTATGTTTATTAGCTTTAATATCGCCGCACATCTAATTATGTGTTAACAATCTATTATTACATGTAATATCTTATCTAAATTTTGCTTTGATATTTAATTAGTTATAAACTATAGCTATTATACTAAACGTCAGGGAAATAAAATATATAGTTTTAAACTATCACATAACCATAAACCTCTTTTACTAAAATTCGTATAAATTTAAAAACGACTATTAAATTATATTTTAATAATTATAAACTTTATTAAAATAATCACTTTGTGTTATCATTTTTAAAATTATTTAAAAGAAAATACTAACTGCCTCTTTTTATAGTAAACATAAATTTACTAAAGCATTTAGTATAAATAAAAGATATTTTATCAATTATCTATGTAAATAAAATCTTTGCTGCTTAATTAAGCATTAAGTTTTTTTGCTATAGGTAATTGCTAGCAAAGCTAGAGTTGTTTTATGATTATCAATCAGTTTGAAGCATGTTTATAGTGGCAATAAATCTTATACAGAAGACACTTAATAAATATGAAATTCAATACTACATACTATAATATATAATTCACTATTGGAAGTGTTAAGAGTGAATGATATTCTTATATATAAATAATAAGTTAGGCATTATTATTTAATAATTTACTTAAATATAATACTTAGACTTCTATTAAAAGTAAACAAATATTATGTCTGATAAATATTTATTTAAATTATGAGTAAACATAATAATGTAAAAGTAATTTTACGAAATTATTATCGTTTACTGCCTACTAATTATCTTCTTATTAGACACAATAATAATATAATTAGCATGCGGTTTATTATAGAAGTAATCAATCTGATTGCAATACGTCGTGTTTTTTATTTTTGTTAACTATAATCTTTAAGTTATTATCTTTATTGCCACAACATCAAACATTTCATCGTTATGAATAATACTCATTGGTAGCATGCTTTCATGTTTCAAAAACTTCACCTCAACAATATTTGATATCAATATCATGTATAATTGTTATGTAAAATCTAATTCAATTGTAATATTAAAATATTTGTTATTAACAAATAACCATAACTGAAAATTTTTTCAGCAAATATCTAAAATTGATTTTACATTTATATGATAACCATCACTTAGCCTGTAAGATCATTAATTCAGTTTATGAAATTACCTATAATTTTCCTGGAAAGTTAATTGACTTGAGTAGTATATAACATACTTTTAGATAAAATCTATCTAGCCATGATATGCTGATCCCTCGATGCTAAATGCGTCGTCAGCCCATAAGCTATGATAATAATTTAAATAAGCAAATTCTGTTTGACCTAACTAAAAAACGTCTGTCAGTATAAATTTAATTAAGAATATTAAAGTCTCTGATAAGCTTTGCTGTAGCAAAGCTTATCAACTTAATTTCCCAGCAAAACTATCGATCTACAATATATGCCATCACTGCGTTTATATGTTAAAGAAAGAAAATAATTATAAAATCAATAATTATTTTAACAAGGTTTGTGTTGCTACTAATGTGGTAGATGTACAATCTCTACAGGATATCTTTTCTGAGAATAATATATAATTAATAATAATTCTTTTACTATTATCTTGCACCGATAAATTACCAACAAAACAAATACAATTACTTTTGCTTTTGCGTAAAATTAAAAGCGCATAATACGTTAATTTATTTTACGTACAACACTGTTTTTTCGG
This sequence comes from Sodalis endosymbiont of Henestaris halophilus, assembly GCF_900161835.1. Lineage (GTDB taxonomy): Bacteria > Pseudomonadota > Gammaproteobacteria > Enterobacterales > Enterobacteriaceae. Next base: position 1,617,277 of record NZ_LT897836.1, read on the forward strand.
AAGCAGTAGATCATAAAATAACTCATCGTGTCCAAAGCATATAACTATTATACTTAAAATAAGTATATTAAACTAAAGCGGATGTTATCAATTTAGGTAGTACAAAAAACGTGCACTAATATGATTAGATTGTCTATAGCACCAAAATTATAAAGTAACTTTAATCTATAAATAGGCATTATTTATTTGCTTTTAAGTAATCAAACAATGAAACTTATCAAAAAAAGCATCTTCTTTTCTACTTAACTTAATAGGTTATTTTTTTCTAATTCGCATCGGTCAAGGTTTTTTCACATAACTAAACAATATGCTCAATAATCACCTCGAATACAGGCTTAATCTGCATAATTTATGCTTAATGAGTTATAAACTATAAGGGAGACAACTTTATTTTCGCTAACTTATTATCGTAAAAGAAGAAATAGCTTTTCTTCGTGCTGCAGTCGCTAATAGGTCAAGATTAGCAATCTGCCATCAAACATAATTTTACTAAGAATTAAAAATTTCTAGGGAATCAAATAAGTCCTAAAATGCACCTTCTTCAGGCGGCTGAGAACAAAGACTTTAATTCAGCTTTCAAAGACAAAAATTAAGCAAGATTCTTACCGTAATAAAAAAGTCATAGTTGCACAGTAGATTGAGATAAAAGCTGACAACGCAGTAACTAACATAAATAAAATAATCTCAGTCTTGCTATAAAGTAACCCTATCGCTTTTTTAGCTATAGTAAGCTCTCTTAATTGCAAGTAACGATCGCGTATCTTGTAAATACGAGGTTATTCGCATTGAATAAATTAAAAGTTATTTTTGTTTGCTATAACACTAATTTCGCAAAAGTTAGCGTAGAAACACTAGCTAAAACTACTTTAAATACTTAATCGTTTTGCATCATTGAGGCACGCGGCTAAACCTGTATAATTAATACAGATCTGTAAATACATTACAGCAACTCTCATGGCCACAATTATTTTTAAATTTATCGCTACGATGACGAAAAAAATAATTTTAAACTTATTATCAGCACTTGCGATCAATATGATCAACTGTCTTCAATTACATCAGCTACTAAGGATCACGGCTGATAATCGTGCCTATCAATGTGATAGTTAAAACACATTAACGAAGTTGAACTGTAAAACCTTACCCTTAGTGCTAATGTAGAAAGGAAAAGAATTGAACATTTATTAAGATCAGAATTTACTTGCCAATACAGAAGCTTGAAAAAATGCTATTAAGCAAGTCATCGCAACTGAATTCGCCGGTAATTTCACTTAGCGCTTGTTGCGCTCGCCGAAGTTCTTCCGCCAAAAGTTCAACTGCGTAAGCACTCACGAACTGTTCTTTTCCTTTAATTAAATGCGTAGCGGCAGCTTCCAGCGCGTACATATGACGGCGGCGCCCCCCCCCCACCCCAGAGATGTTGCTAATAAACCCTATGCTTTCTTTTAAATGAATACGCAGCAGGTCTACACCGATACCAGTCTGAGAAGACATAGTAATAAGTGAGCAATCACTTTTTTTGATAATAGCAACACTTTCTCCTGTGAGGTCAGATTTATTGCGCACTATCGTAACTGGCGGCATACCGAGCGGAAAACGAGCGATAAACTCTGGCCAAAGCATATTCAGATCGCTCAAAGAAGTTACAGTGCCATCCACTATCAACAACACATGATCCGCCCGTTCAATTTCACGCCAGGCACGCTCAATGCCGATCTGCTCTACTTCATTACTGGCAACACGCAAGCCAGCAGTGTCTATAATATGCAACGGCATCCCGTCTAGGTGAATATATTCACACAAGACATCGCGTGTCGTTCCCGCTATGGAAGTAACAATGGCAGCATCACGCCCCACGAGCGCATTCAGCAAACTAGATTTGCCGGCGTTAGGCTTACCAGCAATCACTACCCTCATACCTTCACGCAAAAGACTGCCCTGTCGCGCTTCGATGCGTACCTCATCAAGGCTGGCGATTACGTCATTTAGGCTAGCCTCAATTTTACAGTCGGAGAAGAAATCAATATTTTCATCAGGAAAATCGATAGTTGCTTCGACATAAATACGCAAGTTAGTTAGCTCTTCTACTAATTTATAAATACATTGGGAAAATGTACCTTGCAGCGAATTAACCGCAGCGCGAGCGGCTTGCACCGAGCTGGCATCAATAAGATCAGCAATAGCCTCTGCCTGGGTAAGGTCTAGTTTATTGTTAAGAAAAGCACGCTCCGAAAATTCACCGGGACGAGCAATGCGCACACCTGGCAAAGAAATGATACGTTGTAGCAACAGATCCAAAATGACAGGACCACCATGCGCTTGGAGCTCTAAGACATCTTCGCCAGTAAAGGAATGGGGGCCAGGGAAGAATAAAGCGATTCCTTGATCAAGCGTAGCGCCGTCCTTATCGCGAAATGATAGGTATTCCGCCTGCCGCGGCTGCGGCAACTTGTGTAGCATAGCTTGAGCCACCGTGGTTGCTAGGAGACCAGAAACGCGTAGAATACCGATACTCCCTCGTCCTGGAGGGGTAGCAATGGCAGTGATGGTATCCATTTAGCTTATTAAAACGCTTGCTTGATGCCACAGAGGCACAGTTGAAAAAATTGAAGTTGTCATATTATAGTAATAGCCCCGTCTTAATTATTTTTTTTATCCTTACTGTGCAAACCACGCTTTTCTAAGCTGCGATAGATAAGCTGTTGCTGGATAATAGTTACCAGATTACTGACAGTATAGTATAACACCAGACCAGCCGGGAACCACAGGAAGAACATAGTGAAGATTACTGGCATAAAAACCATGATCTTCTGTTGCATAGGATCAGTAACGGTAGTCGGCGATATCTTCTGAATAAAGAACATGGTAATACCCATAAGTACCGGTAGGATATAGTATGGATCCTGAGCAGATAAATCATGAATCCATAGAGCAAACGGCGCATGGCGCAATTCGATGGAAGCTGACAACATGTAATAAAGCGCCAGAAAGATAGGCATCTGGATCACTATTGGAAAACATCCTCCCAGTGGATTAACCTTTTCTGCCTTGTACAGTGCCATTATTTCCTGGCTTTGACGTTGTTTATCATCACCTAGCCGCTCGTGTATCGCCGCAATTTTTGGTTGCAACATACGCATCTTAGCCATTGATACATATTGTGCCTTAGTCAGCGGATACATGATCCCGCGCACGATAAAAGTGATTATGATGATAGAAAAACCCCAATTGCTAATATAGCTATGGATAAATTTTAGCAGCTTAAACAGTGGTTGAGAGATGAACCATAACCAACCATAATCAACTGTCAGATCAAAATGCGGAGCGATCACCGCCATTTTATCCTGAATTTTAGGACCGAGCCACAAGGTGGCTTTCAATTTGCATTGGTCGCCAGCTGCTACGGCTACAGGGGCAGACTTAAAGCCTATTATTACCTGATCATTACTTAAATAATTAGTATAAAAAGTATTTTTCCCATAAGTAAAAGGCATCCAAGCTGTAACAAAATATTGCTGAAGCATAGCAACCCAGCCACCATTAGTGCTAATAAGCAGGTTTTTGCCTTTCATATCTTTGAAGCTATACTTTTGATATTTATTATCGGTAGTAGAATAAGCGGCCCCACGGTATGTGTGTAACGCGAAGTTGATATTGTTGGTATCGCGCGTTTTAGGCAAATCCATGGATTGTTTCAGTTGACCGAATAACATTAACTCAAGCGGTTGTGCGCTGGCGTTATTAATATCGTAATTCACATTCAACGCAAAATCGCCGCGCTTTAATATGAATGTCTTGGTGTACAAAACACCATCGGGAGCAGTATAGGTTAGCGGCACGTGCAATTCGCTCTGATTATCCGCCATAACATAAATGTTTTGGTTTGTAGTATATAGTGGACGTTTACCATTAGCAGGATTATCTGGGCCATCTTTGCCGATCAGGCCGCTTTGCGCTTGATAAACAAATTCTGGAGAAGTTTTTAGTAGATGAAAAGGCTGCCGCAAATTTAGTGTATTGAGATATGATAACAAGCAAGCTTGCTCGATATCACCACCGCGGGTATTAATTGTCAGCGACAACACGTCGGTTTTTACCGTAATGAGATGGTCATCTTGTCCACTAAACGGTACTCCCCATCTGTATAAGTCCACATCTGAGGTGTGAGCATTCTGCTGTGTTGTGGTCTGGGAGATAGACCTGGAAGTTTGGTCCGTCTGCCAAGACTGCCATATCATGAAAGATATAAACAATAGAGCGATGATAAAAAGATTGCGTTGCGCATCCATTATTATTCTTCTCGGTTGTTAACATTTTTGGGCTGCACGTAATTTTCCCACTCTGAGTTCAAAGAGTGACATTTTAATATACGTTTTAATATCAACCAACTGCCTTTTAATAAACCAAATCTATGTATCGTCATAATTCCATATTGCGAACAAGTAGGCCGAAACCGGCAATGAGGCCCTAGTAATGGGCTGATCAAAAGTTGATAACCACGTATCAACCAAATTATAAACCTTGAAACTGGCGACAATGGCGATGCCATAATTTTTCTAACGTTTCTGTTAAAGCATGGTTATCCAGATCGGTAACTCCTTTTTTAGCGATGACCACAAAATCCATAGCGGGTAAGGTATACTGACGTAAACGAAAGCTTTCGCGCGTTAAGCGCTTAATTCTATTTCGTTCATGAGCCCTTTTTACATATTTTTTGGGGACTGTGAGACCAACTCGGGGGTGCTCTAACATGTTGAGTCGGCCAAGAATGGCGACATGAAACGTGCCGGCTCGTTGAGGATGCTGGAATACAAAATTAAAATGCTTGGAAGTTAACAACCGTAACTCACGGGGAAATATGAACTTAACCACCTGATTAATAATCTTTCTTATTGGAAAGATACGGTCAAACGTGTACGACCTTTTGAACGGCGACGAGCCAATACCTGACGACCGTTCTTCGTTGCCATCCGAGCACGGAAACCGTGGGTACGATTGCGTTTCAATACAGAAGGTTGAAAAGTACGTTTCATAGCTATTTACACCTAAACTTTCATAATTACTTAAATAAAACATTTAGCCACTCAACATAAAAGAACGACCACCTCAATAATCTGTT